>NZ_CP113517.1:1271666-2543333 GCF_024360925.2 Methylomonas rapida
GGGGATCGACTTATTTGATGATCCGCTTTGTGGTCGAGACGCTGCCGCCATTTTTCTCGGCCGGATTGCGTTTTGTCGTGTCCGGCGTCATTTTGCTGGCTTGGCGGCGTCTGTCCGGCGATGCCGTGCCGACCTTGCGGCAGTGGCGTTCAGCCGCCATTGTCGGCACTTTGTTATTGCTCGGCGGCAACGGTTTGGTCTGTTGGGCCGAACAAACCGTCCCGTCCGGCGTCGCCGCGCTGATCATCGGTGCCGTGCCTATGTTTCTGGTGATTGCCGACGCACTCAGACCTAACGGCGCTAGGCCGACGCTACGCGTATTGATCGGCCTGGTCACTGGTTTCATGGGGATTTACCTGCTGGTCGGTCCATCGACGTTTTCGGACGGTATGCCGTTAAATATGCCCGGTGTGGCGGCGCTATTGCTCGCCAGTTTGCTTTGGGCCGTTGGTTCTATCTATAGCAAGACCGCGGATTTGCCGAAAACGGCGTTGATGACGACGGGCGCGGAAATGCTGGCCGGGGGATTTGCGTTGTTGGTTGTCAGTGTTCTAAGCGAACAATGGAGCATCTTCAGTCTTACCCAGGTATCGGCCGACTCATGGCTGGCCTTGGTGTATCTGATAGTGTTTGGCTCGATGATCGGTTTCGCATCTTATGCTTGGTTGCTGCAGAATGCGCCGATTTCGCTGGTTGCGACCTATGCCTATGTTAATCCGCTGGTGGCGGTGTTTTTAGGCAACTGGTTTGCGCAAGAACCGCTGACGCCGCGCATTCTGAGTGCATCGACTGTCATCATCGGCTCGATCATATTCATGAACAGCTCTCAAGCTTCCAGGGCCAAGCTGGTAGCGGAGCGTGGCGCGAGCAAATGATGCACCTCGACACAAGTGAACCCACTTGAGTCTCGGCGCTGAATGCAAAAGACGAAATACCCTGAGGTTGTGTGCCCATAATCGAACGGTCGATGTGTGTGTGGCAGGTTTTAGCGGCACGACGAGTCGAATTGACCTGCTGTTCCGGCTGTTGCCGGTCTTGTTGATGACTGGTATCTGCGATCAGTCCAAAATTTCCGGGGGATGGGCGTTGTAAAAATGCCTTACAAAATTTTGACCTGGCAAAAGGAGTAGAAAGCCACATCCAAATTTTCGTTTTTGTTGCAAACACGATCAGGTTTGCCGGACCCGTGCCGTTTCCTGCAAATCTGCTATTAGCTGCTGCGGCTCTTCTTGATAGCGGCGCATGAGTTCCGGTGGGGCTGCCGTATGTTTGTCGTAAATCACGCTCCAGCGGCTAATTTCGAGTAGCACAGGGACCAGATCAAGTGCTTTGTCCGTTAGCTCATAAAACACTTGGCGTTTGTCTTCGGGCTTATGTTTGCGGATAACGAGTCCGTCCGCTTCCATTTTCTTCAATCGCGAAGCCAGAATGTTAGTTGCGATGCCTTCTTTCGACGTCATCAGCTCTCGGTAGTGCCGTTTGCCACTTAGCATCAGATCGCGGAGTACGATCAGAGTCCATCGGTCTCCGAACACTTCGAGGGCATAATCAATTGGGCATCTATTTTCGAGCTTCAGGTCGGACATCTGGCTTATTTACTTGCGTTTTGCAATTGAAATGGGATAATTAGTTGCATATTGCAAGTATATCAACCGGGGCTTATTCCGCAAACCACGTTCATAAGGAAATCGTATATGTCGCCAATAAATTCTACTGCCACCAATATCTCGTTGCTGCGGATTTACACAGCTCCTTGCATCATTGTCGGCTCGGTCGTAGCTTGGTTATTCTGGCTATTAGCCGGTGAACATCACTCTGTGCGACCGGAGTTGCTTGTTTCTCCCATGGCTGCGCTCTTTACGCTGACGGCTTTGGTATGGCTGATTATGGTCGTCGCACGCAATGTTGCCGTTATTCGAGGACATGCATCGATCGGGTATTTCGCGGATTACAAGTCGGATATCCCGGCTGATGATCGATTAGAGCGTCCGGCTCGAACTTTCAATAATCTGATGCAAGTACCACCGCTTTTTTATGTGATTTGTCTATTGATGTTGGTAGTGAAAGAAGCTGACAACGTTCAAATCGCTCTTGCGTGGGCTTTTGTTGTACTCAGGTATGCCCATGCATTTATTTATATGGCGGTAAACTGGGTGCCGTATCGCTTCGCGACTTGGGCGTCAAGCTGCATCATTCTAGGTACTCTTTGGTTTCGCTTTGTGACGGTGGTTGGATTTGGCTAAGCGTGTATGGAATCCGGGCGGATTGATGACCGTTAGAAATTAATCCAGTGCTCCTGTATTGCTTGCGAAAATCAGTGTCATTTTCCAGCTGGACCGCGCCTTCTATTAGATCAGGGGTTCCCGATCGCTGAAAGACGCTTTACAGGTCCGAAGTTCGTTTCCGCAATGATCACAAGGATTCGGTAATCAGATTCAACAGCGTGGTTTTTATAAAAAACCGAGCATCGCCGCTTTGACGGCTGCCGAGGTTTTGTTGGCCGCATTCAATTTCGTCGCGGCATTGCTGATATGAAAATTAACGGTCCGCTCGGTTATTTTCATGATGCTGGCTATTTCGCCAGAAGTCTTGCCATCGGCAGTCCAGCGTAATACCGCAATCTCGCGGTTCGATAATTTCGTATCCGCTTCCGGCAGCAATTTTGGCAACAAGCGGCGCGACAACACAATATGCGCATTTTGGGCCAACCAAGCCATTTTGAAAGCCTTGGCCGCAAGCTCGGTTTCGCTAAGCGGCTCATCGGATCGCGCTAACGTGAGCATGCCGGTTGCGCCATGGACATCCCGCATGGATTGCGCCCAACCATAACGCAAACCGAACGAACGTGCTTCCTCCCAAAACGCCGCCGTCGAAGTGAACAAACCGTCTGTCCACAGGATAGGCAGAGGCGAACGGAGGGCGTGTTTGACGGTAGGATCGACCGCACAATAGTTTTTAGCCTGATACTGCACTTGCCAAGCCGATGGATAATTACTCTTTTTCACGATCTTCGGATTGCTCAGCGGCAGCGCCAACCTGAGTCCGTAGGCACAGTAGTCAAAACCCAACTCCGCACCCAGCGAAACAATGGTTTGAAAAAGCTGATGCTCACTATCGCTAGTCTGCAGCGCTTGAAGTTGAATCTCTTGCCAAGCTTTCATGGGTTTACCGTCATTAGAACTGTTCGAAAGCTTATGATAAAGGGTGAGAATACCTAAACTCTATCTGTCTTGAAACTTTACCACCAATAAAAGCTGACAATATTGACAGTTGTTAGGCGATTGCAAATAGCGTCTAATCTAACAAAGTTGGTAGATGTTTCGGCTATACCCTGTATTTTGTCTTTAAGCCATTATCCTCTTTTTGACCGTTAAGCCACACCCGATGACTCTCGATATTTTCATTGCCGATACCGACGCCGACATTCAAGCCTGTTTTCCGGTGTTCAGCGAGTTGCGCCCGCATCTCGAGCAGGACAGGTTTCTGGCCCAGGTTCGCCGCCAGCAAGCGCAGTCCTACCAAATTCTGGCTGTTAGACAGCAAGGCGCCGTTAAAAGCGTGGCGGGGTTTCGTTTCGCCGAATTTTTGGCCTGGGGCAAAATACTGTATGTCGACGATTTGGCCACGCTAAGCGGCGAGACTTCACAAGGATTTGCCGGCGCCTTGCTCGATTGGCTGATCGAGCATGCGCAAGCGCACGGTTGCCGGGGCGTGCATTTGGATTCCGGCTATCATCGCCATCATGCTCATCGATTGTATCTTAACAAGGGCTTTCAACTCAGCAGCCATCACTTTTCCCTGACATTCAACGCCTAGCTTTGCAATGAAAATATTGGCTTTATCGGGCAGTTTGCGGGCGGCTTCCATCAATTCCGCCGTGCTGCGCGCCCTAAGAGTTCTGGCGCCGGCCTCGATCGAAGTTTATTTGTTTACCGGGCTTGGCGACTTGCCTTTATACAATCCGGATTTAGAGAGCTCGCCTCCGTCCGTCGCGGCGCAATTACGCCGCGAAGTGGCCTCGGCGGATGCCTTGCTGATTGCCAGCCCGGAATATGCCCACGGCGTCACCGGCACCATCAAAAACGCGCTAGATTGGTTGGTGGCATTCGAGGGCTTTGCTGATAAACCGGTAGCAGTATTGAACGCGACGCCGCGCGCCCACCACGCCGACGCCGCACTCCGGGAAACCTTGATCACCATGTCGGCCAAGCTGATCGAAGCGGCATCGATCACCTTGCCGTTGCCAAGCGCTAATATCGGCGACGCAGATCTGCTGGCTATGCCAGAAATAGTCTCTTTACTCACCGGCGTAATAGTGGAAATCGAACGCGCGGCGATGAAGCCATACCTGAACAGTAGCCTTTATATCGACAACCAACATCCCGCCGTCGTCGCGCAAGCCGCAAAATTGGCGGACGGCTGCGCCGACGAGGAAGAAATCGCCAAACGCTGTTTCGAATTCGTCCGCGACGAGATCAAGCATGGTTGGGACTACCGACTGAATCCCGTGACCTGTAAAGCCTCCGAGGTGTTAATCCATGGCAACGGATTCTGTTACGCTAAAAGCCATTTGCTGGCGGCGCTGTTGCGCGCCAATGGCATTCCGGCCGGGCTTTGTTACCAGCGGTTGACGATAGACGGTGACCAACCGCCTTATTGCCTGCACGGTTTGAACGCGGTTTACCTGCAACAATACGGCTGGTACCGGATCGATGCGCGCGGCAATAAACCTGGCGTGGCAGCGGACTTTTGCCCGCCGCTGGAGAAATTGGCGTTTCCGATCGTTAATCCTTTGGAACAAGATTTACCAGGCATCCGGGCTGAGCCCCCGCCGGCCGTCGTCAAAGTCCTAACCGAACACCAAACTATCGAGCAGGTTTATAACAACTTGCCGGACGTTGACCTTCAAAATCATACGGTCTAACAGAAGCGAATATGGCCAGAAATATTGAAATCAAAGCGCGAATCGACAGCATCCAATCATTATGGCCGCTGGTGGTCAATATTGCCGATGAAGGGCCCATCGAAATCATCCAAGACGATACCTTTTTTCCTTGCGCTAATGGCAGACTGAAACTTCGTGCCTTCTCCGATCATGATGGACAGCTGATTTTCTATCAGCGTCCCGACAGCGCAGGTCCAAAGCAGTCTTTTTATGTGATTTCGCCCACCGCATCGCCGGATACGCTCCGGCAAAGCTTGACGCTTGCTTATGGTGAAAGCGGTAGGGTGCGAAAACACCGCACATTGTTCATGGTCGGCAGAACCCGAATGCATTTGGATAAAGTCGAAGGGCTGGGTGATTTTCTGGAATTGGAAGTGGTGCTTGCCGAAGACGAAGCTAACGAAGCCGGCTTGTCCATTGCTCATGAATTACTGGAAAAACTGGGCATCAGCCATCAATGGCTGATAGAGGAAGCGTATGTGGATCTATTGGCAAGATTGCCTGGCAAGGTAATCCACCAGCCTGACAATCAGTAAATCAGTACACGCTTGAAATGAATAGCAAGAATCAGAGAGGAATTTCCATGGACGTCTCGCAATTACCCTTCAATCGGCTTATCGGACTGGAGCTCGCCCATCCGGATAGCGGCTTTTTAGTTTGCTTGCCCGATAAACTGCAATACACCAATCATCTCGGCACCGTTCATGGCAGTGCCTTATTAGCGGTTGCCGAGGCGGGTTCCGGTATATTCCTTTCGCAACACTTTGCTAACGAAACCGGAGTGATTCCGGTCGTGAGAAAGCTCGAAGCCAAGTTTCGTAAACCAGCGTCTGGTCAGGTATCCGCCCGATGCGAAGTAGCCTCTGACGAACTTGTCCGCTGGTCGACCGAGTTCGCGTCTCGCGGGCGGGTATCGGCGCCTATTCCGGTAGAGGTTGTCGATGGAGCCGGCGTTGTAGTCCTGTCTGCAATAGTCGAGTGGTTTATTGTCCGCGATACCCCTAATTTACCTTAGGCCTTTTATGCAAGCAATCGACCGATCATCCGCCGAGCACTACCATTGGGGCGATGCCTGCGACGGCTGGCATCTTGTAAAACGAACCGACATGTCGGTTATCTCCGAACGCGTGCCGCGGGGCGCATGCGAAGTACGTCACTATCATGTAAGCGCTCGCCAGTTTTTCTACATTTTGCGAGGGGATGCCATCATGGAAATAAACGGCAAACGCATCCAGCTATCCGAAGGGCAAGGCATTGAGGTGGCTCCCGGTACGCCACACCAATTCAGGAATGAATCGAGTGCTGACGTCCAGTTCCTGGTGATCTCTCATCCGGCTACACTGAGTGACCGTGTAGAGGTTTAACATGATGCTCAAATGTAACGCCAGCGCCTTAGTTCCAGGTTATATTGCAAGTTAAGTAATGGAAATTACATTAATCAGGCACGGTAAGCCCACGTTCGAGCTAAAAGGCAAGGCCAAGGCGCGGGACGTTGGCCAGATTATCAGCCGTTATGATTTATCCGGTATAGCGGACGAACCGCCGGAAAACGCAAAGCAGCTCGCATCGGCATGCCATGTCGCCGTTTGTAGCGATTTTACTCGTTCTTTGGAATCGGCCAAGGCACTGGGATTTGGCGATATTTTGCTGAGCGACTCAGTGTTTCGGGAAATTGCTATTCCTCATTTCAAAAAGGGTTCGTTGACGATGTCGGTTGGTGCCTGTGGTGTGCTACTGCGATGTCTGTCTGCCGTTGGTTTCTCGCGAAACGGTGAGTCGTTGTTAATGGCAAAAAAGAGGGCGCAAGTTGCGGCGTCGACATTAATAGACGTGGCGCATGAGCATAAAAATGTCTTGCTGGTGGGCCATGGTTTCGTTAATTACTTCATAGCCCAGGAGTTGTTAGCCAGAAACTGGGTTGGTCCCTCAAAGCCGGGCGGCGGCTATTGGGAATATGGGGTATATCACTATCGTGCAACATGACATTCAAAGGGACAACGCCTCACTTTTATGCAGAATCCAAAAAACATGCTTGCATCCATTACCGGCAACACCAAAATACTCGGCGTAATAGCCGACCCCGTCAGCCAGGCTAGAACGCCGGTCATGGCAAACACATTACTGGATGAACGGGGACTCTTGGGGGCCTTTGCAATGCTTCCCATGCAAGTCTCGGCAGAAGGCTTTCCCGCATTTATTGCGGGCCTGCGCGCTATGAAAAACTTCGGAGGCGCAGTCGTCTCCATGCCTCATAAAATCTTTACCGCCAGTTTAGTCGATGAACTTACCCCAGAGGCACGCCTGGTCGGCGCCGTGAATGTGGTTCGCCGAAACCGAGACGGCCGCCTCATCGGCACCATGCTGGACGGCGAGGGTTTTATTGCCGGACTAGCCGGCGCCGGATACAGTGTGAAAGGTGCACGCGTCCTTCTTGTCGGGGCCGGAGGTGCGGCATCGGCTATTGCTTTTGCCCTTGCAAAAAACGGCTGCGCTTCACTCAGCATACAGAATCGAGCACCGGAAAGAGCCAGAGGTCTGTTGGAGCGAGTTACCCATGTTTATCCTCAAGTCGAGGGCACAACAGAAATTCATGCAACATCGCACTACGATATCGCGATCAACGGCACTTCTCTCGGCATGAAACCAAATGATGATCTGCCGATTAGCAAATCGCTGATCGCGCGCTGCGATCTGATAGCCGAGTGTGTGATCGCGCCGGAAATGACGCCGCTACTCCAGGAAGCGTCCGATCAGGGGAAGGTCGTCCACACTGGCGTTCCTATGTTGGCTGCACAAATGAATCTCATGTTGGCGTTCATGGGAGCCGAGTAATATGCAATATGCCAAGATAGCTTGTCGATACAGAGCAACTCCTAAACTGCAGTTGCAGTGATAGCCGGATAATAAGCGAGCTGCGCGCCGGAAATTACAAGTTTCGCACCATACCCTGTCAATACTGACAGTTGTTGCAAGACATCATCCGGGTTGTAATTAACCCAAAACAATCCGTTTCTATGCAGAAATTGCTGGAGTTCAAATGCTAGGTGAAACAACAGGCACCGTTCGTGTTTTATTGCGGCTGGAGGGATTTTGCGTTCTGGTTGCCGCCTGCCTCGCTTATGCAAAATTCGATCTGGACTGGAGCACGTTCGCAATCTACTTCCTGGTCCCCGATATTTCTTTGCTGGGTTATTTCACCGGAGCCAAAGTGGGCGCCATTAGCTATAACACTGCGCACTCATACCTCGGTGCCGTTGCCAGCCTGGTAATCGGTTTTGTGGTGCCGTCCCCGGCACTTCAATGTGCAGGTTTAATCTGGTGTGCCCATATTGGTTTTGATCGGGCTCTGGGTTACGGCCTCAAATACCCGGAGGGATTCGGCTTTACCCATCTTGGCCGCATCGGGCGAATTCCTGTCAAACATTCAGAAGTGCAATAACCAGATTAGAAACCCAGAACATTTAGGAAGATTGAATTGGCTTTTACACTCGACAAGGTCGTACCTTGGGGACGTTCATACACCGAATATGTCAGCATGTTTAGCCTGACCGAGGCCGATCTTGGCAGTCGTATTTTGGGTTGCGGTGACGGGCCTGCCGGATTCAACGCTGAACTGACCAAACGCGGCGGTGCAGTGGTTTCTGTTGATCCTGTCTATATCTTTGATGTCGAGCAGATTAAAAGCCGCATAGCGGAGACCTATGAAACTGTCATGGCTCAAATGCGTTACAACCAAACCGACTACGTATGGGATGTCATTCCATCAATAGAAGCGCTCGGAGAAATCCGAATGTCGGCCATGGACACTTTCCTCTCCGATTTCGAGTTGGGCAAGCAACAAGGCCGATATGTAGCTGGAGAGTTACCTTCGCTGCCTTTCGAAAACGGAAAATTCGATATTGCCTTGTCGTCGCATTTTCTGTTTTTGTACAGCGCACACTTGTCGGCAGAATTTCATCTTCAAGCGTTACAGGAAATGTTACGCGTCGCTAGGGAGGTGCGGGTATTTCCGCTGCTTGCGCTGGATGGATCGGTATCGCCTTATCTTTCTCTTGTCAGCGAAGAATTTGCCAGCCGAGGTTTTGATGTGCAGATCGTTAAGGTTGATTACGAATTTCAACGCGGCGGTAATCAAATGCTGGTCATCAAGCCTAAATAACGAACTTGGATTAAAGCAACTGTCGCTCTGAGTACGCGAATGAAACTGGAATTTATACAAGCAACGCCAGACCACGCAGAAATTATAGGCTCGCTGGTCGTCCAGCTTACACAGGAAATCTGTGCGCGCACTCATGCCCAGCATTTCGATATTGATTTGGCAGGTACGGTTCAGTGCTGTGAAGCCTTGTTATCCGCAGGTCACTACGCGGCTATCATCGGCTGGTCGGATGATATCCCAGTGGCTGTTTCGACCATCACCGAAACCTATGCGTTATATGCCGGCGGCAAAATCGGCGTCATTCAAGAGTTTTACGTCATTCCTGAGTTTCGCTGTTCGGGTGTCGGTACACTGTTGATTGAGCAGGTTAGAATTTATGGGCAACAGCGGGCTTGGTCGTGCATCGAGTTATGTACGCCGCCGCTTCCGGAATTTGAGCGGACATTAAGTTTTTATCAGCATAATGGTCTTATTCCGGTTGGCGGTCGGAAAATGAGACAGAATTTAGCTACAAATGGCTAAGCAATCGTGTGCTTTGCGTTAGCTGCCATGGAGGAAGGTTGATGAAATACAGTAGTTGGTTTGTCGTGATTCTCCTGCTGTTGCCGATTTCCGCGTTGGCTTTTTTCAGACCAGTTTGGGTGCTGATTCCAGAAGCATTCGGCGTCTATTGCAACAAACAAAACCTATGCGTAGAGGATTTATCTCGGCTTGCTGCGGCGGAATCTCTACTCAACGACTCGAAAAGTTATCTTGCCACGCAATGGGGCTTGTCTATCGGCGAGCCGAAAATCATCTTTTGTAGCACGGAGCAATGCCGGTCCGCGTTCGGCCTATCGAACAAGGCTGGATTCACCTTGGGCAGTTTCGCTATCGCCATCGCGCCGCGCGGTTGGCAGCAATACTACGTGGCGCATGAACTCATTCATCATTGGCAGGCTGATAATTTCGGCAGCCTGGTGCTGCTAACCGGAGAGCAGTGGCTGATCGAAGGCATGGCCTACGCCCTGAGTAACGATCCGCGGATAGAACTGCAGCAGCCGTTTGAATCCTATCGTCAGCGGTTCAATGACTGGTACAGGCTTAATGCCGGTATTCCGCTCAAAGAATCGCTGGGTGGAGTGCTCTAAAAATGGCGTCTATTAGACTTATGTTTCATCCAAAAAATTGGCTTGGTACGATAAGTTTTAGGCAGTCATTTAGCCCGGTTGCTCAGCACCTCAATCCATATCACTACCCACTATCATAATGAAATATAAAGGAATTATTTTTGATTTCAATGGCGTTTTGCTTTGGGACGCACCGTTTCACGTTCAGGCCTGGCAAGCGACAGCGCTACGACTAAGAGGCTCACCATTAAGCGACAACGAATTTTCAATCCATGTGCATGGCCGTACCAATAGTCACATTTTGTGCTATCTCAGCGACCGAACTCCTCAAGGGCAAGAGCTGCTTGAGCTGATCCAAATCAAAGAGTCTATGTACCGAGATTTATGCTTAAAAAATCCAGAAATGTTTGTCTTGTCTCCCGGTGCCGAGGCACTGCTCGACTTCGTTTCTAGCAAAGATATACCGCGCACCATCGCGACAGCCTCCGAAAAAACCAATCTGGATTTTTTCACCCAGCACCTCGGTCTGGATAAGTGGTTCGATCTGCAACGGATTGTCTACGATGACGGCGCTCTTCCCGGTAAGCCCGCGCCGGATATGTATGCCAAGGCGGCGGGCAATATTGGTTTACTACCGCACGAATGCGTAGTTGTCGAAGATGCCATTTCCGGTTTCCAATCCGCCCATGCCGCCAACATCGGCCATATCGTCGGTATTGGTCCGCTTGAGACGCATAACAGGCTTCTCGGCTGCCAGGGCGTCTCGACCGTGATCGAGAGTTTTGAGCAATTTCCGCGCGAGTTGTTGGTCAATGCATGACTTGATAACTGAGAACGGTTCAGTGCAAATACAGACCAAAAGACAGGAGCCGACCAGCTATGGCGTATCAATTAGGCAACGCGGTAGATGAACAATATTTGTGTCATCTTCGATTTGGACGGCACGCTGGTTGACAGCGAGGGACTGTGCAATCAAGCCTTTCTCGATCTGCTTCCGCAATTGCATGATCCACTGGTGACATTGACCGAGCGCTATCGCGGCCAAAAACTAAGCTCGATTCTGATTGACCTTGAAAACCGTCTTGGCCTAAATCTGCAAAATTCGTTTGAACAGCACTATCGCCAGCGTGTTGCGGAACTCTTCGCGCGTGAGTTGAAACCCATGCCAGGCGTTTTGGAAATGCTCGCAACCCTGAATTCGCCGAAATGCATTGCCTCCAGCGGACCACTTCCGAAAATCCGTCAGGCCTTGAAAGTCAGTGGTCTTGCCGCTTATTTTGGTGACAATCTATTCAGTTCGTATGAGATCGGTTCATGGAAACCCGATCCGGGTTTATTCCAATATGCCGCCCATGCGATGGGCTTTGTGCCTAGTCAGTGCGCGGTGATTGAAGATAGTGAAGTGGGGATTGAGGCTGCCATAGCAGCAGGCATGACGCCGCTTTACTATGTACAAACCGGCGTGACCACTTCGTATCAGGCCGCGGGCAATGTTGTATTTGATGATATGTCGCAGCTGCCGCAACTGCTCAAGCAATTTGCTAATATGACCCAATCCAACCGTTAGCTATTCAATCCACCGAGACAGATATGGGCAAGCGCTTCAACGAACTATCCGCCAAACCAATCCATGTCGTCACCCGAATGACTAACATAATAGCGACAAAGGCAGTATCTAGGTAAATCATCATGAGTAATTTAACAGGCAGTTGCCTATGCGGTGCCGTCCAATACGAAATAGCGAACCCGCTACGGTTTGCCCACAATTGCCACTGCACTATGTGCCGAAAAGCGAAAGGCGCGGCATTTGCCACTTGGGCATACGTAGAATATCGAGATTTTCGATGGATTCATGGGAGTGAGCTACTGGGAGAATATCGCTCATCCCCTGATGTCCGGCGAACATTTTGCAAGGTGTGCGGCTCTACCTTGCAGTACATTGCAGATCAGGCGTTTCCAGATGCTTTCGGGTTAGCATTGGGTACGGTAAATGGTGACCCAGGCTGTAAACCGATGCGCCATGTCATGGTCGGCTCAAAAGCGCCGTGGTTCGTAATCGCCGATCATCTGCCTCAGTCAGTGGAAGCCGCACCTAGTGAATAGTGCTAGCTTTAAATCATATTCAACTGCTAATCATGGGATATTGAATGAACCTATCCAAACGCCTTGTCTTGACCGTTATCGTGCTGATTTCTTGCGTCGGCTGCGACCAGGCCAGTAAATCAGTTGCCCAATCGTTATTGTCCGAAACCGACGTTTGGTCGTTTTGGGGCGACACGGTTCGCTTGCAATTGGCCCATAACCATGGTGCATTTTTGGGTCTGGGCTCGTCGTTTCCGGAAGTTTTGCGCGACGGCTTATTCTCGCTTGGCGTAGCCGGAATGTTAGTCGTTTTGCTGGGTTACATCCTGTTTTCAAAAGCGGCCTCACCGTCCTCGATCCTGGCATATGCGCTGTTGTTGGCGGGTGGCTTGGGCAATCTGATCGATAGATTGATATACGGCGGCTACGTGGTGGATTTTATCAACATGGGCATTGGGCCAATCAGCACCGGCGTGTTCAACCTAGCCGATGTGGTCGTGGTTGTTGGCGCCTTGATGTTGCTTACTGGCATGCCCCGCGCTAACAAACGGTTGTCTGAGCGATGAATCCATTCAGCGAATATCCCCAATACGACGCTTTGGGCTTGGCGCAGCTGGTGCAATCCGGCGAAGTTTCGGCAGGGGAATTGCTGAAGACCGCTCAGGCGCGATTGGCTGAGTTCAATCCGTTACTGAATGCCGTCGTCACGCCGATGGACGATCTGGCGGAATCGCTGGTGAAAAACCTAGGCAACCGCGGACCGTTTACCGGCGTGCCGTTTCTGGTCAAGGACCTGATGCTGCGTTTCGCAGGTGTCCCGATGTCGAACGGCAGCGTGGCGATGAAGGATTATCGTCCCGCCGCCGATAGCGAGATGGCCGCCCGGCTCAATGCCGCCGGTTTCATTACCTTCGGCAAGACCAACACCTCCGAGCTAGGCGCATCGGCGTTGACCAACAACGCCGTGTTCGGTAGCACCTCCAACCCTTGGGATTTACGCCTTAACTCCGGAGGCTCCAGCGGTGGTAGTGCCGCTGCCGTGGCCGCACGCATCGTGACTATGGCCTATGCCAGCGACGGCGGCGGTTCAATCCGATTGCCGGCGTCCTACTGCGGCATCTTCGGCTTCAAACCGTCCCGAGGCTTGAACCGCTTCGAGGATTTATCGAAGGCTTGGGGTGGGGCGGTGGTCAGCCATGTCTGCACGATTAGCGTGCGGGACAGCGCCGCCTATCTGGATTGGGTGGCCGGCAACACCGATCAGGCTTACTCTGCGACCAATCCGCCGCCCCAGTCTTATCTATATGCCACCACGCAGCCACCGAAACGGCTGAAAATTGCACTGATCAACCGGGCGCCTGTCGAGACGCCGATACACCGCGACTGTCTCTCTGCCGCAGCCAAAGCCGCCAAACACTGCGAGGTGCTCGGCCACGTTGTGGAGGAAACGGTCTGGAATTTCGACGGCCGCGAATTGATGCGCGCCTTTCTGACCGTGATTTTTTACTATACCGCTCGGGATGTCGCCAACATGGCGCAGTGGCTGGAGCTGACCGAGCCTCAGCTGGCCATCGAGTTGAATACCCGGCTGATGGCGGGCATCGGCAAAGGCGTGAGCGACGACCAGGTGCAGCAGGCGCTGGCTGTCTGGCAGCGGATTGCCGGACGGTTGGCGGATTTTCATCGCCGCTACGACGTGATCCTGACGCCGACGGTCGCCACGCCACCGTTGGCGTCCGATGCGCTCGATCCCAATGTTTTGGAACAATGGCTGATGCGCGGATTGCTGGCGACCGGATTGGCCGACAAGCTATTCTGCAACAGCTTGCTGGATGCGATCATCACCAAAGCCGTGCAGCAAACGCCGTTCACCCCGATTGCCAACATCACCGGCCAACCGGCCATGTCGATGCCGCTGTATTGGAGCGACGACGGCTTGCCGCATGGCACGCAGTTCATGGCGGCGGAAGGTAACGACCGGCTGTTGTTTCAACTGGCCGCCCAGCTCGAACAAACCGAACCTTGGAAACACAGGATGCCGCCGTTATGCCATCAGTAAAATTTAGCCAATTCGGCGCCGCCGACGGCCAGCCGGTGATCTATTTCCATGGCACGCCGGGTTCGCCTGACGAATGCGAAATTTTTGACCTTCATGGCAAACAACATCATCTGACCATCATTTGTTATGACCGCTCGACCATAGCCCCTCGGTTGCAAGGCGACGCTTATTACCAATGCATAGCCGATGAGATTGCCAACAAGGTTGGCGCTAATCCCGTCGATTTTATCGGCTTTTCGATCGGCGCTTTCATTGCCTTGCAAGTCTGCCGCGCGATGAACGGCCAGGTACGCAGCCTGCATTTGATTTCTGCCGCTGCGCCGCTGGATGCCGGCAACTTCATCGACGCGGCGGCGGGAAAAGCCGTTTTCCGGCTGGCTCAAAATCATCCGTCGGCATTTCTGTGGCTGGCTCGTGTACAAGGATGGCTGGCGAGTAGGTTTCCCGGCCTGTTGTTGCGAATGTTATTTTCCAGCGCGGCCGGCGAAGACAAGGTTTTAGCAGAGGACAAGACGTTTCGGACCACCATGACCAAAATGCTCAAAACCTGTTTCAAGCGCGATTCGCTAGGCTATGCTCGCGACATCATCGCCTACGTGCAGCCCTGGAAAGCAACGCTGGCCGATATCAGCGTTGATACTCATATTTGGCACGGAGCGGAAGACAACTGGTCGCCGGTTGCCATGGCGGATTATTTGGCATCGGCGCTGCCTGGCTGTTCGAAAATCACGGTACTGGACGGACTTTCCCATTATTCCTGTTTGTATCGAACCGCGCCAACGATATGTATGTCGATCAAAACGTTAAGTTAAACAAGGAATTTACCCGCCCATGACCAAATCAATCGCACTGCTCGGCGAATACACGCCGACATTTCCGCCCCATCTGTCGACCAACGCCGCCATCGAACATGCCAAGGCGGCTTCCGGTTTGGATATTGGCGCCGACTGGATTTCGACCGCCGATATCGATCATACGTTGTTCGAACGTTATGCCGGCATCTGGATTGCGCCCGGCAGTCCGTACAAAGACATGGACAAGACATTGTCGGCGATTCGCCACGCCCGAGAAAACAATATCCCATGCTTTGGCACCTGCGGCGGTTTTCAGCATATGATTATCGAATATGCCCGCAACGTGTTGGGATTTAAAGACGCACAACATGCCGAGTACGATCCGTACGCCTCGACGCTTTTCATTTCGCAACTCGCATGCTCGCTGGCCGGGAGGGCACTGCCGCTGACTTTGGAAGCGGATTCGCGCGTTGCCGAAATCTACGGTGCCTTGACGGCAACCGAACAGTATTACTGCAACTTCGGCATCAACCCGGACTATGTCGATACCCTGAAACAAGGCCCCATGCGAATTACCGGCGCCGATGACGAAGGCGAGATTCGGGTGATCGAGTGGCCTGGACATCCATTTTTCATCGGTACGCTGTTCGTACCGCAAGCCCGATCCACGCCGGAACGACCGCATCTTTTGGTTTCGGCTTTTTTAAAGGCGGTGGCAAACCTATGAATAGTTATCTGATTTTGGATCTAACGATCCATGATTTTGATCGATTCCGAGAATACATCTCGAAAATACCGGCATTCATAGAAAAGCATTCCGGAAGGTATGTGGTCCGGGGCGAACAGCCTACCGTTATAGAGGGTGATTGGACGCCTGAAAGGGTTGTTGTCATCGAGTTTCCATCAAGAAAACAAGCTAACGGCTTTCTTCAAGATCCCGAAGCGCAACCACTTTTTTCATTACGCCATCAAACGACTACCAGCAAACTCGTTTTAGTGGATGGATGTTTGTAACGCAATCGTAAAGTCCAACATATCAATGGTTAGATCATCAAAATGGCACAAATCAAAATATACGGCATCAAAGACCATCTCAACCCCATCAAACGGCCATTGTCCGATGTGATTCATGAGTGTGTGGTGGAAGCGCTGCAGTTTCCGCAGGATAAGAGAGCGCATCGATTCTTTTCGATGGAAAAGGAGGATCTTTTCGCACCGAGCGGCAGGAGCGACGCCTACACGATCATCGAAATCAGCATGATCACCGGCCGGGAGACCGCCACCAAGAAAAAACTCATCCGTTTGCTGTTCGACCGCATTCAGGAACAGATCGGCATTGCCCACCAGGACATCGAAATTTGCATATATGAAAGTCCTGCCTGCAATTGGGGATTCCGCGGCATGCACGGCGACGAAGTGACCTTGAATTACCAAATCAATGTCTAGTGCCAGCAACACTTAAGCGGCCAGTATCCAGCAAGAACACATGTATATACCTAAGCATTTCGAAGAACCCAGAATCGATGTCATGCAGACATTGATACGCGATTATCCGCTAGCGACATTGGTCGCCTCATCCGCCAGTGGTTTGAACGCAAACCACATTCCGTTGCATTGGGTAGAGGAGGGCGGTTCACCTTACGGCAGCTTGCGCGGCCATATCGCCCGCTCGAATCCGCTGTGGACGGACTCCGACCCGCAAACCGAAGTATTAGCGGTGTTCCAAGCAGAAAATGCCTATATCTCGCCGTCCTGGTATGCAACCAAGCATCAGGCGGGCAAGGTGGTGCCCACCTGGAATTACGTCGTCGTGCATGCTTACGGCACGCTACGGCTAATAGACGATCCGATTTGGATTCGCCAGCAATTGGAGTCTATGACGCAGGAATTCGAAGCCGGTTTACCCGAGCCTTGGTCTGTAGCGGACGCGCCTGCCGATTTTACCGAACGCTTGATCACACAGATTATTGGTATCGAAATCAGCGTGTCACGGCTGCAAGGCAAGTGGAAAGTCAGCCAAAACCAGCCACCGGAAAATCAAAATAGCGTGATCGAAGCGTTGCGAGAATCCGGTCAGTCGGCCATGGCGAGTTTGGTCGCCGATGCAGCCAAGCCTTGAGTCCGACCATTGAGAGAAGTCGTCATGAAGCCATTTGCAGTTCGCCAAGCTACGCTGTCCGACCTGGAAGCACTCATTCCGTTATTCGACAGTTACCGCCGGTTTTACGGTAAACCCAGCGATCCGAATGCGGCGAAATCATTTTTGCGGGATCGATTCGAACACGGCGAATCGGTACTGTTCCTGGCCGAGCAGGACAATAGAACCACCGGCTTTGTCCAGCTATACCCCAGCTTTTCGTCCGTCTCGCTGGCTCGAACCTTCATTCTCAACGATCTATTCGTCGATGCCGGATTTCGTAGGCAAGGCATTGCCGGTCGGCTTATAGCTGCGGCAGTCGAATATGCGGCCAGCTTGGGCGCTGTTCGCCTGACCTTGTCAACGGCAGTAATCAACACCGAGGCGCAAGGGCTTTATCGAACAACAGGCTGGACGCGCGACGAACAGTTTTATGTCTACCATTTGCCGATCCCGGCCATTGAACTTTTAAGCGAATAAATCATGAATGCTTTGTATGATTGGTTCGGTATGAACCAAGAAATTTTTTACGCCGTTAATGGCTGGCATGGACCTTTGATTGATGCGTTGATGTTGACTGGTACAGCGGTTGGTGACTTCAGAAATATGCCTTGGATACTTGGTGTAATACTCCTTGCGATCGCCTTTCAGCAACTATTTCCGTTTAATGCGGAGCGGCTCCCATCGCTGCCAGGCTTGAAACAGCTGCTAATGCGTTTAATGCTCGGTTATATGGTGACTGCGGGAACTGTGGCACTGTTGAAGATCGGATTCGACATGCCTAGACCTAGTGCCGTGCTGCCCTCAGGACGTGTTACCGTTTTGGCTCTGCCGGAATCAAGACACAGTTTCCCCAGTGGTCATTCTGCGTTTGCGATGCTGATCATGACGATGTTTTGGCCGTCATTAACAATTCGCGATCGGTTGTTGTTAGCCGTTATGACGCTATGGGTAGGCCTATCGCGAATCAATGTGGGAGCCCACTTTCCGGCTGATGTGTTGGCGGGTTATGTCTGTGGGATAGTCGGCGGCTTGCTTGCCAATAAGGCCGTTATGAGTCGGCTAAAATGAAAATACTGTAGATGTGTAATGCTTAGGAGAACGGGTATATGAAGCATCACATCATCACGGTAATGATTTTAGCGGTAGCCGTGGTGTGTTATCTGGCCGGCTATTCCGGTTTTGGTAACACCGCCTTTATCGTTGGCGCAGGCTTCGAGACTTGGTTTTGGATTCGGCTCTTGATCAAACGTCCGTCCGCTTAAAGCAGATTAGTGTTCGACGCTGATTGGCAGCCGGGTACGTGGCGCGCGGCAGATCGTTCACCGGTGGGCACAAGCTGAAGCGCCTCTTACTAATTGCCAAAACAGAGCCCCGATGCACCATTCAAACGAAATGTTAAGCCAGGAACTGGTGGCGATGGCAAAAAACGACCTTTCAGTACGGGAGGCGTTGGTCGCCGATGGCTCTCTAGGCCACGCTCTCTATCACCCGCATATGGAAGCCGTACATATCAGCAATGCCGCTCGCCTGACGGCCATCATGGACCAATATGGTTGGCCCGGAAACAGTCTGGTGGGCGAGGAGGGAGCTTGGGCGGCCTGGTTGATCGCGCAACATGCTATCGGCAATCCCCCATTCATGCGGCATTGCCTATCTTTGCTGAAGCAAGCCGCTGCCAACAACGACGTGATGCCTTGGCAAGTTGCGTTTCTGGAAGACCGCATTCGCATGTATGAGGGAAAACCTCAATGTTACGGGACTCAATTCCAGCCGAATAACAACGGAGAACTCGAACCTTATCCAATCGAAAATCCGGAAACTGTTAACGATCGACGGCTTGCGGTCGGCTTGAACACCATCGAGGAAAGAACCGCCGAATTAACGGCGCAAAGCACGCGCGAGAATATTCCGACACCACCCGATCTAGACGAGCAATATCAAAAATGGCTTTATTCCGTAGGTTGGAGGATCGCAAGTTGAAACCCTGCAACCGTTCGGATTTTTGTTCGCTTTGCTCGCATAATCCAACCTTCCGATGGCTGACATGACATTCGTATTATCGCGGCGTTTGCGATACTTGCTGTTCGGCTTGGCAATCGCATGTCTTGCCGCGCTGGTGGGAGCCGTCTACCAAGCCGAAAGAACCGAGGCCGACCTAGCCGCATTCCCGCCGCCGGGGCGCATGATTTCAATGCATGGCGTGAACCTCCATCTTTACTGTATGGGTTCGGGTTCTCCGACGTTGGTTCTCGAAGCAGGTCTTGGCGAAAACGTGTTGAGTTGGCATCCGGTTCACGCCAAGCTTGCAGAACACATGCGCGTTTGCGCCTATGATCGCCCCGGACTGGGCTGGAGCGATCCCGTAGACACAGCCATTCAGCCGGAAGAGGTGGCCAAAAACCTGCATACGCTACTGAACAATGCCGGTATTGCGCCGCCGTTTGTGTTGGTCGGCCATTCGCGCGGCGGAATCTACGTGCGCGCTTTTTATCACCAGTTTCCCGAAGAGACGCAGGGCATGGTCCTGGTCGATTCGACGCATGAGCAAAGCCCCATGCATCAGCAGCCCTATGCTGCGTGGGATTATCGGAAACAAGCCCTGCAGATTGCAGTGGCCAAGCCGTTATCGTGGCTTGGTATCGTAAGATTGTTGGGGCTTGCCGATGCCGACCTCAGGCCTTCTTCGCTACCGGCGGCAATCCTGGCTGCGAAAACGGCGGTAAAACTTGACCGCAATGAACCCGAGCGCCAAGCCGGGGATGAACTGATCGACCAACATGCCGGTCAGCATGCTGACCATGAAGGGTACGATCTCGTCTGCACTCCACAGCAAAATGTGGATCGGATCGTCGATCGATTGGGGGATGGCAACAGGTTCCATAATGACCTCCGGTTGGGATGGCCATTATTCTGAAGGGATATTTGAAGAGAGCTTGTGCAGCTGATGACGAATTAGACGTCAGCTGCGGAAAGTCCATTTTTTGATCGATAAAGCTATCGATATTCTTTGATCGTATCCACAATGACTGATTAATCGCTCGGATGAGACAACGGATAAACCTGTTCTCGGTCTGGTGTCCGTCCCAGGTTTGCAAAAAATCCGACCATCTCATCAGGAACCGGCGGATATAGGGATTGGGGATTGTCTGAGCGCGACTGAGCAAAACCCTAGCCAATACAGAGCATGCAAGGTGTAGCCGTCAGGCCAGTTATCGCGGAAACGCCGGTAAAACTTGACTGCGATGAATCCAAGCGCCAGGCATGGAATGAACTGATCGATCAATATGCCGGCGAGCATGCTGACTATGAAGGGCGCGATCTCGTCCGCGCTCCACAGCAAAATGTGGAGCGGATCGCCGATCGATCGAGGGAGGGCAACGGGTTCCATAATGACCTCCTTGGGATGATCATTATTGTGAAGGGGATTTTAGGTGCAAATCGGCGTGTAAAACTATTCTTCAAATAGGGCGCAAGGTCAAAAATTCACGCGCATTTTTTCCAAAAGCTGATTAACTTCAGGGTTTGCTACCGATGCTGGTTGAAAAAAAACTTGCACTGTGCGAAGTATTTCAGGATCGGACAAATAACGAAAATTAAGATTGTCCGTTGTTTTGGGAATGGTGAATTCTGGCATCAATGCTATACCAATGCCGGCCCGCACCATTGTCAATATCCCCCCTGCGTCAGAATAGTTGTCGCCTCAAATTTTCAGACTGTATGAAATTTGAGATTTAAACATGAAGTATTCAAAAACCCGTTATTCTGATGAATTCAAAGAACAAGCCTTGGCCAAAGTCTATAGCCGAGGCAATCGCAGCATACAAGCCATCGCTGATGAATTGAATCTCAGCGTGCACACCTTAAAAACCTGGATGAGCCACACAGCACTCAACGATAAGAACCGGGCAAAAAGCCCAGCAAAACGCCCTCAAGATTGGGCGCCGGAACAGCGCTTGCAGGCACTTCAGGAAACCCACACATTGTCGGGCGAGGCCTTGAATGCCTGGTGTCGCGAACGTGGGTTATTTGCCCATCAATTGCAGCAATGGAAGACCGATTTCTGCACAGCCGGTAGCAGCGATAACGACCGCAAAGACAGCCAGACGCTACGCAGCCTAAAAGCCGAAAACCAACGCCTGGAACGCGAGTTGGCTCGCAAGGAAAAAGCCCTGGCCGAAGCCGCCGCTTTGTTGATCCTGCAAAAAAAGGTCCGGGCGCTGTTGGGGGGCGAGGTCGAATGACGTCTCTTCAGCAGCGCCAAAACCTGATCGAATCCGTTGCCGAGGCGATGGCCGCCGGTGCCCGCCAAGACCAAGCCTGTGCTGTACTGGGTCTGAGCCCGCGCACCTTGCAGCGCTGGCAAGCCGGTGACGATGAACCGGTGAAAGCCGATCGTCGACCGCAACGCCAATACACGCCGCCGCATGCGCTCACCGAGGCCGAGCGCGCCCACATCCTGAGTGTGGCCAATTCCGATGAATTTGCGGATTGTCCGCCCAGCCAGATCGTGCCTCGCCTGGCCGATCAAGGCATTTATCTGGCGTCCGAATCGACGATCTATCGCATTCTGAAAGCCGCCCAGCAGCTGAAACACCGCCGTAGCGAACGCCCCCGTCAGCCGCGCAGCAAACCCCGCGCGCTGACTGCTACCGCGCCGAACCAGATTTATAGTTGGGATATTACCTATCTGCCGACGGCGATCAAAGGCCAGTTTTACTATCTCTACTTGTTCCTCGACATCTTTAGCCGTCAAATTGTGGGTTGGCAGGTATTTGAGGAAGAAAGCAGCCAATGGGCCAGCGAACTGATGCAGGATATTGTTCAACGCGAAGGCCTGCGGCCTGGGCAGATCATCCTGCATTCCGACAACGGCAGTCCTATGAAGGGGGCTACCATGCTCGCGACCTTGCAGCGGCTCGGCGTCGTCCCTTCGTTTAGCCGCCCGGCCGTGAGCAACGACAACCCTTATTCGGAATCGCTGTTCAAAACCTTGAAATATCGCCCGCAATACCCGTTGAAACCGTTTGCCGACCTGACGGTTGCCCGGCAATGGGTGGCCGATCTGGTGCAGTGGTACAACCACGAACACCGCCATAGCGCCATTGGATTTGTGACCCCGGCGCAACGCCATGCCGGCTTGGACTTAGCCCTATTGGCGAAACGCACCGCGCTCTATGAAAACGCCCGCCGCCAAAATCCGCAGCGCTGGAGTAAAAATACTCGTAACTGGAACAGAATCCATACCGTTCATCTCAATCCCGATCATGCCGAAGCCCAAAACAACTCGAACCAGGAGCCCTCTAACCAAAACAAAATAACCGCATAAGTTTTTACATTGAGGCGACAACTAGCTTGAAATTTTCCGTATCCACTCCTCGCTATTACTCCTGTATGCAGCATAAAGATCGATTTGTCTATCGTGACAGACATTACGTAGTTCTTCGCGTAATTCGCAATTGAGACGATCAAGGTAGGGTTCTTGTTGAATTGTCACCAAATCGATTTGCTCAAATTGATTGAAACGGTGCTTATCGTTGAAGACTACCACATAGCGTTCTTCATAAAGCCTTAATGAATGATAATGCCCAGCCGGTGGCGAAGTTGGTGCGCTGATTACCACGTCCAGAGTACCATCATCGAGTAATTTCAATAAATTGCTTTCGCAATCCACAATCAATTCCAGTTCTACATGTGGCTGCTCCTGCTGAAAGTCTGTAAATAAAGGACTCAAATATTGTGCTGCAATGGTGTTCATTACGCCGATACGCAACGGCACCGTGTTTAAACGATTAAAGCGGATGGCATCGGCTTTGACACTTTGAGTCTCACGAAATATTTGCCGCAGGGTTGGCTCGACAAAACGTCCAAGGGGGGTAAGCCGGCAACCGCTGCGATCTCGAGTAAACAATTCGCCTCCTAGCTCATCTTCCAATTTCTTTATTGCTTGCGTCAGGGAAGGCTGTGCCACATAGGTCGATTGCGCTGCCCGGGTAAATGAGCTCTTATCGCAGACTGCCAGAAAGTAACGTATTTGTTGTATTTCCATACACGCCTCTATTGGATAGGAAAAAACTATTATTTCATGGAAAATCGAATTTTGCTAATACAAGCCTGAACAATATTGCGCGCTCCCTCATAGAGATGAGCCTGAAGGCGTGAAAGTTGATATCAGGAAGTGCGATTGTAGTTTTAGATGCTCAAATACTTTGAAAAGTAGCAGGTCATGTCGCTTAATGTTAATTGGGTCTTTTTGCGCCATCTCTTTTTCTATAGATTATACCTATTGATTGATAGGAAATCGGTATTTAACAAACTTGTGGAGTTAGAGTAAATTTTAGCCAACTGTTGCATTTCGACTCCTTATTAGAAGCGTTAACTATGTCTGATAGAAGCGATTGTTAATCAGTAAAATAATTTTGTGAGGCTAAAAATGAGCAAAGAAACGAAATGGGCCATCTGTAGCACCTGCGATATCAATTGCGGACTTCTTGTCACCGTTGAAGATGGGAAGGTGAAATCAATAAAAAAAAATCCAGATCATCCACTTACGCCGAATTCAATCTGCGTAAAGGGGGCAAATGCAAATAAATACATCACTCACCCCGATCGATTAACGCATGCTCTGAGGAGAGTCGGTGAGCGCGGATCTGGCCAATGGGAACAAATTGGCACAAAGCAAGCTTTAGATGAGATTGCCGATAAGATGAAGCAATTGATAGCAGAAGACGGTCCGGAAACAGTTGGTAGCACTTATGGATGGAGCTCTAACGCCGGCGCAGCATCACGAAGATTTATGAATCTCCTGGGGAGTCCGAACTGGACTTGGACAGGATTCATCTGCTTGGCCAATTCCACAGTGCCCAGTAAAGCGACTTACGGCTTTTGGCAGTTTCCAGACTTTCATAATACCAAATGCATCGTACTTTTAGGTCATGCACCGGGACCTCAAAGATGGACGGCTGAATATTTATGGATTAAAGATGCCTTGGATAGAGGCGCAAAATTAATCGTCACAGATCCTCGCCGTAATAGCTACAGTGATCAAGCGGACATTTTTTTACAGATTAAGCCGGCTACGGATAGCGCCTATTTACTGGCCTGGATCAATGTGATCATCAAAGAACAGCTCTATGACAAAGAATTTGTAGAAAAGTGGACCATAGGTTTTGAACAACTTGCTGAAAGAGTGAAGGATTATACACCGGAATGGGCATCAGAAATCACTGGAGCGCCAGCAGATAAGATTCGTGATTCTGCCCGCATGTATGCTACCACTGGTCCGGCTGTGATCCCCTGGGGAGCCGTGCCCGATCACCATGCCAACAGCACTCAGACTTTACGAGCCTTAACCATCTTGAGATCTATCACTGGTAATCTTGATGTTCCAGGAGGGGAGTTGTTGATGGGATACCATCCAGAAATTTCGTCGGATGATGAATTTGAACTCAATGAGAGACTATCGCCTGAACAACGCAAAAAACAGCTCGGTATGAATCGTTTTAAGCTCTTGAGTTGGGAAACACTTGAAAAAACCGGCCCAGCAATGGAAAAGGTTTGGGGGAAGAAATACTCAAATCAGGTATCTGGCGGCGCGATGGCGCATCCTGCAAGCATGTGGGAAGCAATGAAAACGGGCAAACCCTATCGCTTGAGAGCTCTTATATCGCAATGCAACAACACCTTAAACAGTTATCCCAATACCACTCATATATACGAAGGATTGATGAATTTGGATCTATTAGTGGTCATGGATCTTATAAAGTCACCAACAGCTCAAATCGCCGATTATATTCTGCCGGCTACTCATTGGCTTGAAAGGCCGAACCTGTTTAATTACTGGGATTGGATTCCAGTATATCAGGGCGGACAACAATCGGTTCAAGCTCCGGAAGAATGTTTGCACGATTGGATGTTGTGGCGTGAGCTTGGTGTTCGTTTGGGACAGGAGAAAGATTGGCCAGCTAGTATGGAAGATGCCTACGATGAACGGTTAAAGCCAGCGGGTTTAACATGGGAAAAATTATCAACCCAAGATCGGGCTTCTGCACCTGAAATAACTTTCAAGAAGTACGAGCAAACCGGCTTTGGGACACCTAGTGGAAAAGTCGAGCTTTATTCAAGTATTTTTGAAGAGCTAGGCTACGATCCGTTGCCCAGTTGGATTGAACCACCGGAAAGTCATGTAAGGAAACCGGAGCTAGCGAAGACGCATCCGTTGACCTTTTTCACCGGTATGCGCGAAAACTATTGGTTTCACAGTTTTGGGCTCGGTCGATCCACAAAGGAACTGCGTAGCCGTGAACCTGACCCGCGAATGCAAATTCACCCAGATACGGCATACGATTTAGATCTATCAGACGGAGACTGGGCATGGGTGGAATCAACTAGCGGAAAGAGAATAAAACTCAGATCGTGGCTAAGTAACGATACACCCCCTAATGTAGTCAGAGTACCTCACGGTTGGTGGTACCCGGAAACAACTGGCAGCGAAGAGCCAGGGGCCGCGCTATCCAGCCTTTGGAAATCGGCAGATGCCGTCATCCTTCATGATTCTGACGAATACTGTGATAAAGAACAAGGCAACTTCCAACTCAGAGGATTGGCGTGCAAGGTATATAAAGTAGAGGATGGAACAGAAGGAACAAGCTATTCAGCATAAGACTACTATTGCATGCAAGGAACAATTAAGCTCAAAAACAGCTAAGATAAAATAGGTTGAGGCTATCATTTTTATTTTTATGACAGCCTCATTTTTATTATTAATTTCTTGCATTTAAACTCGCCGATAAAGCATATATTAACTGAAATTATGATGTGTTTCTAAGCGATAATATGTTTTGATTTTACTGATGATGAGTTGAGTAAATAAACTGATAACAACGGATGCGAGCGCTGCGAAACCTTGGAAACGATGCGCTAGCGAGTGAAGGTTGAGTAGTCCCTGGAAGCCGTAGCGCCGGGCGGTTTTTCGAGTAGAAAAACTGCAAGGCATCGCGAAACGGCGTCGAGTCATGCGAGAGCCAAGGCTTTGATCCCCTTGTTGGGTCAAAGCCGAGGTGACGCGGACGGCCAGGGCCGCCGCAGGCAAACACGTGGCGGTGTAGGCGCGATTGCTAGCCAGGGATGGCTAGCAATCTTTCCCGCCGGAAGCCGAAGCTTAAGAAAAAGGGATATTAAAGTTGCATGAAAAATGTGAATAATCAGGTTTCAGATGAAGATAAATTATGCCGCTAATATTTTGAGGGCTTTACGTAAAAATTATTGAAACGTTTTTATGTGTTTTAGCGAGTCACGTAAATTAACTTAGAGCCTGTTGACCTAAATATGACTATATAAGATTCATGGCAGATGGGATTATGTCAGAAATAACAAAGCCTCTCGCACTTGAAAAGAAGGAAATGAGCGTGACCTATTTGCACACAATGTACTCGAAAAATCCAACAGATTCCCAGTTGGTTGACCCGCAAGGGCGTCATATAAATTATTTAAGGCTTGCTGTTACTGACCGTTGTAATTTCCGCTGTACTTACTGTATGCCAGAAGACGGTATTGACCTTAAAGCACGTGATGACATTATGCGGTTTCAGGAAATGGAGCATCTTCTTGGATTGTTTCTGGAATTAGGTATAACCAAAGTGCGTATTACCGGTGGTGAACCTTTTGTTCGCAAAGGCTTGTCTGAATTCTTAATAAGAATAAATCAATTTGACAAACTGAAATCAATCAATTTAACAACGAATGCGTATTTTATGGAAGATGCAATTTCATTGTTTCAAAAAATAAAAATAGACAATATTAATATCAGTCTTGACTCTTTGGATAGAGAAATATTTTATAAAATCACCCGGCGAGATGATTTTGAGAAAGTGTGGGGTAACATTGAAAAATTGTTGCTAACAGATTTGGCAATAAAGATAAACATGGTAGTTATCAAAGGTGTCAATGATAGTGAGATTGTTGAATTTTCTGAATTGGCTAAAAATAATAAAGTCGAAATCCGTTTTATTGAACAAATGCCCTTTAATGGTGGGTGCTTTTCAAGCGATATACTTTCTGCAGAGGAAATCATTGCCATTTTACAGAATGCATACCCAAGAATGATGGAATATTTTAAATCAAGTTCAACCGCAAGGATTTTTGAAATCCCGGGATTTAAAGGAAAGCTTGGTGTCATCGCTGGTCATTCCAGAACTTTTTGTTCCACATGTAGCCGTTTAAGACTCACTCCTGAAGGCATATTAAAAACCTGTCTCTACGACCATGGTTCGGTAAATTTAAAAGACATGCTACGTTCAGGTCGAAGTGACCAGGAAATAAAGTCGGCAGTTAAAGATGCTGTGTCCCAAAGAGCAAAAGATGGATTTGAATCGGAACAGCGAGCATTACAAAAAGTCCATTTTTCAAAAAAAAAACTTTCAATGGCGCAGATAGGTGGATAATAAATTTAATTTTTTTGCTTGGATTTATGCCGGCAACGTTTAATGTATTAGATATGGTGAATTTAATTTATATATAAAACCAGTTTGATAGGTAATGTCAATTGTTTTGACTGATTTTTTTATAGATAAAAATGACGTTACAGATGTCGCCACAGTAGTTCTGATATTGTTCCAACTCTGCTACTACGCATTTTTAATTTTTTTAGATATTGGTATTTGTGAATTATCACATAATTATATTTGCAAAAATTAACCTTAAACCTTTAATATTTGTTGCGGATATTATTTGAGCAGTGAAATGGAATATGACAATTAAGTTGACGCTATAATAATTTTTTTGAAAAAAATCAATGATTCTCGTTACAGCGGAAGGATAAACTATGAAGGTTAATGTAATTTTTTTTGGCGTTCTGGTCGACTTGGTTGGGCAAAGTATGTTGACAATCCAAGACGCAGATAATATTGATGATTTAAAAATGAAATTGGTAACAAGGTATCCAGGCTTGGAAGGCTACACGTATAGAATGGCTGTAAACCAACAAATGATTGAAAACAACAAACGTCTTTTTGATAACGACACTATCGCAATGATGCCCCCGTTTGCCGGGGGCTGATTTTCTAAGGCATCTATGGATTTAAATAAGCAGGAAAATCAGTATTATCATCGCCAACTAATTTTACCTCAGATTGGCAAAGCAGGACAACAAGCTTTAAAAAAAGCAAACGTACTTGTCATCGGTGCCGGTGGCTTGGGATGTCCTGTTTTAATGTCGTTGTGCGGTGTTGGTGTAGGCAGAATTGGTATTATAGACCCGGACAAAGTAACGGTTTCTAATTTGCATCGTCAAATGTTATATGGTTTTTCACAAATTGGAGAGTTCAAAGCTGAAGCCGCAATAAATCGTTTAAAAGATCTTAATCCTAATATTGTTTTAAACGCATACAGTGAAAGATTGGCTTCGGAAAATGCTATCGAATTGATTTCACAGTATGATGTTATTGTTGATGCGACAGACAATTTCCCAACACGTTATTTGATCAATGATGTTTGTGTTTATTTGGATAAACCTTTTGTTTTAGGATCAATAGATAGATTCCAGGGCCAAGTGAGTGTATTAAACTTCAGAGATGATCAAGGAAATAAATGGCCAACTTATCGTTGTATATTCCCCAAGCCATCAGCTCCTGAAACAGCGCCAGATTGTTCACAAAATGGTGTGATTGGAGTTTTGCCAGGAGTTATTGGTAATTTACAGGCAAACGAAGTTATTAAAGTTATATGCGGAATAGGTGAGGTGTTATATGGGAAAGTTATAATATTTGACGCATTGAGCAATCAAATAGTCCAGTTATCCATTCAACGAAACGAAAAAGCTGTACAACAAGCTCTAAAAAATGCATCAAATTTCAAATCATTTGATTATGAAAGTTTTTGTAATTCTACACAGAAAAAAATAAATGAAATCACTGCTATTGATTTGCACAAGAAAATACAAAATAAAGAAAAAATACAATTGATTGATGTTCGTTCGACACCTGAATTTCAAGTGGAGTTGCCGAATTCTATCCACATTCCGCTAAATGATTTGCATGCTAACATTAATAAAATATCGAGAGATGGCGGTATGGTTGTTTTTTATTGTGATCATGGCGTCAACAGCGCAAAGATGGTTAGAATGCTACATCATGGCAGTAAATCTAAAAATTTATTTAATCTAAAAGGCGGTTTGGCAGCTTGGCTGAAAATCGAAAATAATAATCATGAAAAATAATAATTATTTTGTTCAAGGTGGGATTGATCCGATTTTCATTGGAGAGCAGATAGCAATGTATGGTTCCAAGCATGATATCGGAGCCCATTCAATTTTTCTCGGTCAAGTACGTGCCGATGTAAAAGTAAAAAAACAAGTTTCTGGGATTGAGTACTCCACTTATGAAGATATGGCCAACGAAGCATTTTCAAAAATTCGTGAAGAAGCCTTTGAAAAATGGTCTTTAAGTTGTTTGTACATATTTCATAGCATCGGATTAGTAAATACTGGAGAGCTATCACTTTTTGTTTTCTGCTCTTCCGGACATCGGAGAGAAAGCATTAAAGCAATGGAGAAAGTTGTTGAGGATATTAAGCATAAAATTCCAATCTGGAAAAAGGAAGTTATGACAGATCAATCTGCTTGCTGGGTTTATAAATAGTGTCTAGTTATATTTTATCGAAAAATGCAAAGACAGTTAAATTGCTGTTTTTGATAGTTTTTAACTTCAACTAAATGCGAAAATAGGCAATTTAACAATTCGAAAGGAATAACATGATCGATATTAGTCAAAAATTCAACACATTAAGGTATGCAAAAGCCGAAGGTATCTTGATATCTAACTTGGAAACAATAAATAGGGTTCTTGAAAAAACTGTCCCTAACAGGCTGTTGATTTTATCTCCCCTGCAAGCCCCATTGATTCGTTGAGCTGGAAACGAGATTATCTAATAAGATATTGTTTTTAATGGTAAAATTGTTTTATTCCAAATATATTGCATTGTTCTCATGCGTGGCGCCGACAACATTCAAGAACAACTGTTCAGTTACCGAACCCTGGAAAGCCGGATTCCCAAAAAGCATCCGCTACGCAAGTTGCGTCAAGTGGTCGACCTGTTACTCGGCACCCTCAACGATGAGTTCGACGCACTCTACGCCCGCCGCGGCCGGGACTCCATTCCGCCGGAACGCCTGCTACGCGCCAGTTTGTTGCAAGTCCTGTTCTCTATCCGCTCGGAGCGGCAACTGGTGGAACATATCGACTTTAACCTGCTGTACCGCTGGTTCGTCGGCTTGACGATGGACGACGCCGTATGGGATCACTCCACCTTTAGCGCCAATCGCGACCGCTTGCTGAACGAGCACATCAGCCGTTTGTTCTTCGAACGGGTGCTGGCCTTGGCTGACTGGAAGAAGCTGATCTCCGACGAGCATTTCTCGGTGGACGGAACATTGATTCAAGCCTGGGCCTCGCACAAGCGTTTCGTGAAGAAAGACGGCTCAACCCCGCCGCCGGAAGATGGCGGCCGCAATCCTACGGTCAACTTCAAGGGCGAGAAACGCAGCAACGACACTCACGAATCACGCACCGATCCCGATGCCCGGCTGTACAAAAAGAGCGAGGGCGACAAGTCTCAACTGGCTTTCCTCGGTCATGCCCTGATGGAGAACCGCAGCGGCTTGGTCGTCGACGTCGAAATCACCCAGGCCACCGGCACCGCGGAACGCGAGGCGGCTCACGCCATGGTCAAACGCACCATCCACAAACCCGGCGCGACCTTGGGTGCGGATAAGAATTACGATACGCAGGATTTTGTCGCTAAGTTACGCCAGCGCAAAGTCACGCCGCATGTCGCCAGCAAGGAAAAAGGCTCAGCTATTGACGGCCGCACCACCCGACACGATGGTTACCGAAAAAGCCTCAAAGTCCGCAAGCGGATCGAAGAAGTCTTCGGTTGGGCCAAGACCGTCGGCCCGCTACGGCAAACCAAGTTCCGTGGCTTGAAGAAGGTTGCCGCACAAACGATTTTTACCTTTGCCGCCTATAACCTGACGCGCATGGGTACCATTTTCGGTTGGCGTTACAGCACCGCCTAGGTGCTCGTGCGCCTGAAATCCGCCAAAAGGCGGAATTTAACGCCCTTCGGAGCGAATATAATCGGCTAAAACCGAATTTTGAGGCCTAATCAGGCTTCCAGAACCGCCAAAGCCTCAAAAAAGGGCATCGAAACCGAAGGTATGCTGGCAAATTTCAACAGCCTGCTAAAGGAGATGTTTTACAGGTTGCACGGGCAGCGGGTATATCTGCTGCGAAAAATGCTGCCTCTTGGATCATCTTTTGTCATACTCTACCTTTGGATTGGGTTGGTATAAGTTTCGATGTCGGCGAAAATACAATAAAAGTTTCAGCGGAAGTAAAAGCGATCTGGAAAACCGGTGTTGAAATGGAAGCCATGGCTGCCGTTACGGGTGCGCTACTAAATATATATGACATGCTTAAGCCGTTAGATAACAACATCTCTTTTTCCGATGTAAAGCTGATTGCAAAGCATGGTGGGAAAAGCAGCTTTAATGAGTATTTTGCTGAACCATTAAAGTCAGCTGTTCTTGTTATTTCAGATTCTACATATGCGGGTACTCGCACAGATACATCGGGTAAAAACATTAAATTATTTTTGGAAGATAAAGGACTCTCGGTTCCAATCTATGAAATCTTACCTGACAGTTTAGATCAGGTAACGGATCGCTTGCGGCAACTGGCAGATGAAGACATTGATCTAGTTATTACAACCGGTGGAACGGGTTTTGGTCCTAAAGATATAACTCCAGAAGCTACTGCTAAAGTCATCGAAAAAGAAGCGCCCGGATTGGTTGAGACTATACGTCGCCATGGTAAAGATCGCACACCTTATGCCATGTTATCGCGTGAACTGGCCGGCATTCGTAGAAAAACGGTAATTATTAATTTACCCGGAAGTTCCAAAGGCGCACAGGAAAGTATGGATGCTCTCTTTCCCGGTCTCCTACACGCTTTCCCCATGTTGTGGGGCGGCGGGCATGATGAAGAAAATCGCTGGATTAAAAAATGACATCTATACCCGTAATAGCTTTTGTCGCCTTTATTGGTCCAGCGCGCATCGGTATCTTTTTGATGGCGCTTGGAGGCTGACCAGTCCTCGACCGTTTCGCCGGCTTTGATTTATGCATCTTCTTCCGGCGTATTACGCTGCACCGGCGCCTTGACGAAGCTGGCGTCGATCAGTTGGCCCTTACGGGCGATCATGCCGGCTCGATCCAATTGCCGGTTGAATTCATTGAACAGCGTCTCGGTGAGTTTCAGTTCTTTGAGTGACTCGCGAAACAGCCAGTAACTATTGCGGTCCGGCGCATGCTTGGCATCCGACAAACCGATAAAACGCTGGAAACTGCGCCTATCTTCGATCTGAAATTCCAATTGCTCGTTACTCAGGTTATAGAGACTGCCCAGCACTAAGGCCTTGAACATCAAAACCCCATCCCAAGGCTTCCGTCCGGCTGACGATTTGCGGACTTTGTTACGTACTGGATCCAGCAACGGCCGGAACGCTTCCCAATCCACTTGTGCGTCCAACTCCAGCAACGGATTGCCCAACCGATCAAGCCGACGATCGCGATGTTCGAACAGGGAACCGAAAAGGTCGTCTTGTGCACTCATCATCTCCAGTTCTCCTATGCTTTAATTCCGAGTCATTTTACTCGATGGGCGCAATTTTTAGAGGTGCCCACTAGTAAATGCTCGTTGAATATGCTGTGGCGGCTGTCCAAAAGCGCGAAGGAATGCTTGTCTCATACGTTCTCGGTCGCCGAACCCTGTTTCTCGTGCAATGATTTCGATCGGATGTTGACTTGTCTCTATCATAAGTCTGGCTGCTTCTACGCGAAGATGTTCAATAGCTTTAGCAGGTGTTTGTCCAGTTTCCTCCCGAAACACTCGGCTAAATTGGCGTGGACTCAGCCGAGCGATTTCGGCAAGTGACTCTACAGACAAGTCACTGCGTAGATTCTCTTTTGCATAGATGAGAGCTTTTTGCACACGGTCAGACTTTGGGTCCAACTCAAGAAGAGCAGAAAACTGTGATTGCCCACCGCCCCGTCGCTGATAAACGACAAGCTTACGAGCAACCATACGAGCGACTTCCGACCCCAAATCCTTTTCCACGATAGCCAAAGCAAGGTCCACACCTGCGGTCAAACCAGCCGAAGTCCATATTTGGCCGTCCACGACGAAGATACGGTCCTCATCGAGCAATACGTTGGGGTAGCATTTCCTAAAATTGTTGGCATGAGCCCAGTGTGTCGTCGCGTGTTTCCCTTCGAGAAGTCCCGCTTCGGCAAGGATGAAAGCACCAGTACAAATTGAAGCGATACGTCTAGTCTGAGTCGGCGCATTACGAATATAGTCCAATAGGCTGGCGGAGGGGAGCTTACATTCGTTATCACCAGCGACGATAAGCGTATCGTAGGTTGAGTCACAAAGTCGCTCTGTATTTACCGAAAAAGTCTGCGATGTCATCACGGGTCCTCCTTCTTCAGAGACAAGGCGGAACTGATACATCTTACTGCCATTCAAAATATTAGCGTATTCAAATACGCTTGCCACGGCTAATCCTAATGATTGGAAATTTGGAAAAACAACGAGTCCGATAGTATGCATAAGTCTAATGTCCGGAAATGTCATGACTTTTTTAACCATATTGCCACATATATGGTCATTATGCATGCGAATTATTGCGGGATCACTAGAAGTCTTAATGTCCTATTTAATTGCATATATGTCATTGAAGATATTTTCTGCCTCGATCAAAATATAGTCACACTCTGACAGAACGTCGAGTGATCTTTCTATTTTTTTCTATAAAGGAGAAGTGATATGACAGTTACAACAAATTCCTCTAAAGGAACGGCGCTGATTACCGGCGCATCTACTGGTATTGGAGCTGTATACGCTGATCGCCTCGCCAAGCGCGGCTATGACCTCATCCTTGTGGCTCGGAATGAGGAACGCCTGAAAGCGCTAACAAACCAATTGCATACGGAGACGGGGCGTGCAGTGAAAGCCGTTGTGGCCGATTTGAACGTCAAAGCCGATCTTTCCAAGATCGAGGAGATTCTTCGCGAAGACAAAAGCATTTCGATTCTAGTGAACAACGCAGGGGTCGGCTCGGTCGCTTCGATACTTGACGACGGTGTAGACGATATGGAAGCGATGATCAACCTTAACATCACTGCGCTGACGCGTCTTACTTATGCTGTGGCCCCCGTGTTTGTCAGTAAAGGTTCAGGCACTATCATCAATATCAGCTCGGTAGTCGGCATTGCTGTTGAATTGCTGAATGGCGTCTACAGTGCGTCGAAATCTTATGTATTGAGTTTTGGCCATGCACTTCAACGTGATCTAGCCGATAAAGGCGTGCGAGTTCAGACGGTACTCCCCGGTGGGACTATAACGGAGTTCTGGGATGTGGCCGGTTACGCCAAACAAAATGAATCTCCCATTATGATGACTGCTGGGGATCTGGTTGATGCGGCTCTTGTTGGTCTCGAACAAGGCGAACTAGTGACTATTCCTTCGATGCAGGACGAAAACGACTGGCTGCGCTGGGAAGCTGCTCGCCGCGAGTTGACACCAAAATTTGCCAATCCAAAACCTGCGCCACGCTACGCAGTGTCTATTTAGGCCGGCAATTCAGAGTGTTAGTCAAGCATCGCGCAACAAGAAGCGGACTCACAGTAAACCCTCTTGGAGTCCAGCACATATTGCACACCGAGGGATTTCTTTAAATTAAATAGGGGTTTCTTATGACATACCAAACTATCAACCCAACAACGAACGAGCTGATCAATACCTAACGACAAGTCCTAAAAACATACCGAGCCCTCAAGATGACGGCATGCCGTCATCTTGAGGGCTCTAACCACTAACTCGGGAGGTATCCATGCCATCGTATGTATGTTCTGTTCCGAATGGAAAGTTGAGCGACGCTCAGAAGCAGGAGATCGCAACTTCCATCACCAATCGTCACTGCCACGCCACCGGGGCACCGCCTTTCTTCGTCCAAGTCGTTATCGAGGAAGAGGGTGCGTCAAAGCGTTATATTGGCGGGCTAGTGACGACCGAATACATTTGGGTTCGCGTCGATATGCGCGCGGGACGTTCAGAAGAACTCATGCTGCATATCGTTGACGATGTGAGCCGCATTTCAGGTGTACCTGTCGAAAACGTCTGGATCAATCTGTGTATGCTCGAACCGACAGACATGGTGGAGTATGGCCGTGTCCTTCCAGGATCTGGCAAGGAACAGCAATGGTTCGAAACCCTGCCTCTGCCGGTCAGGGATCGGTTGGAGCAACTTGGCATCAACCAACACAAATTCCAGCTTTGAAGTTGGGCTTTACAGGATACTGGAATCACCGCGTTTCAGGCACCGCTAATACAGAAATTAAGAAAGTGAAGATGAAACCAACAGCAGTTGTCGTGGGTGTGGGATCCGAAGAAGGGCTTGGTGCTGCCTTGGCCCGCCGCTTCGCGAAGGAGGGCTTTCACGTAATCGTCGGGGGACGAACCGCCGAGAAGATTGAGCGAGTAGTGAAAAGTCTCGGCGATGGCAATAGCACGGCGGTTCAGGTGGATGCCACCAAAGAAGAAGATGTATTACGCCTGTTCCAGACAGCATCGGCACCGGGCGAAGGGAAATCGCCGGCGAGCGTTGTGATCTTCAACGCAGGTAACAACCAGTACATCCCGTTTCGTGAGCTGTCGGGAGAGAAGTTCGAGGATTTCTGGCGTGTAGGGTGTCTCGCCGGTTTCCTTGTTGGTCGCGAAGCCGTAAATCTCCTACTCCCACAAGGGACGGGAACGATTATCTTTACGGGAGCCTCGGCGAGTCTGAGAGGCCGTCCCGGTTTTGCGCACTTCTCGGCCGCGAAGGCTGGCCTGCGCATGCTCAGTCAGAGCATGGCCAGGGAGTTCGGGCCGCAAGGTTTGCACGTTGCCCATGTCGTAATCGATGGCGGTATCAACGGCACCAAGTTGAAATCTATCCTACCTGGGATACTCGATCAACGGGGTCTGGACGGACTTCTCAACATCGATGCCATCGCCGAAACGTATTGGCAATTGCATCTGCAACACCCGACGGCCTGGACGCATGAGATCGATCTGCGGCCATTCAAAGAATCGTTTTAACACAAAATACAAATGGTCATCTTCTTTGGCCTTGCTCGCCACCTGGGAATTTAGATCGGCGACCAATCCTTGTAGAAGCGAGCGTCCATAAACGCGATCCTAAATCAGGCTCTTCCGTATTTTGCGGAGAAACCACTACATGTAGTGCTATAGTCTTTGCCTGCCACAGTGAGTTTTGCTAAGGTCGACAATTTAACGCTGGAGTATCGTGATGACACAGTCGCTACTTCAAATACCGCTGGATATACCTGATGTTTGTATCGAAAAAGTTGAAACCACCGCCAAAGGCGAGTTCATCATCACGGTCAGTAGTACGTTAACCAGTGCAACCTGCCATCAATGCGGCCAGAGGATCGATAAGTTTTATGGCTATGGCAGAGAAATCACCTTGCGTCATTTGTCGATTTTCGATCGGCCGGTTTGGATCAAGCTAACCCCCAAGCGCTATCGATGCCCTGACTGCCCCAAAGGTCCGACGACCACGCAACAATGTGGCTGGTATAACTGGAAAAGCCCCCATACCAAAGCGTATGAGCAGTGGATATTGCGTGAATTGATCAACAGCAGCGTGACCGACATGGACGTGAAGCACGGCATCAGCGCCGAAGCGGCGGAAGGGATTATCAATCGGCACGTGGCCCAACAAGTTGATTGGTCTGCCATCCAAGGCATTCGCTTGCTGGGACTGGATGAAATCGCTTTGAAAAAAGGGCATCAAGATTTTGTGGTCATCGTGTCGGCTATCGATACCGAGGACCATAAGCGGATTCTGGCGGTGCTGCCCGACCGCAAAAAAGAAACGGTTAAAGCCTTTTTGCAGAATATTCCCGAGGCACAGCAACACGCGTTACAACGCGTCTGCGTGGACATGTATGAAGGGTATCGCAACGCCGTCTATGAGACATTGCCCGGCGTCGAGGTGGTGGTTGATCGCTTCCATGTCGCCAAGCATTATCGAGACGGCGCCGACCAGGTCCGCAAGGCGGAAATGAAAAAACTCAAGAATACCCTGTCTGCCGAGGATTATGCCAAGCTGAAAGGCGCGATGTGGGCTTTTCGGAAGCGCTGGATGGAACTCTCTGCCGATCAGCAAACCGTTTTGCTTTTTCTATTCCAGCAAGCCCCCATTTTGCGAGAAGTCTATATCCAACGGGAGCTTTTGACGGGTATTTTTGAGCGCCGACTCAATAAGGCTGAGGCCGAAAAAGCCTTGGATCGCTGGATGGAGCATATCAAAGTCTTGAAGTTGAAGGGCTTTGATGCGTTTGTCAAAACCTATCAAAACTGGCGAAATGAAATCACCAACTATTTCATTCGCCGGGAAACCAGTGGCTTTGTTGAAGGGCTTAACAACAAAATCAAAAGCATCAAACGACGCTGCTTTGGCATTTACAATACCGTCCGCCTGTTTCAGCATATCTGGCTTGATATCGAAGGGAGACGGTTGTTCGGTTATGCATAACCCTATATGTCGGGGCTACTCCGCGAAATACGGAAGAGCCCTAAATCAAGCATGGGATTACCGAGCCGACCAGCAAAGTCAAAAAGTTTAATTAGTGATTCGGTAATCACTATCGTTTTGGATCTGGTAAACAATCGTCGGATTTTTTCATTATTTGTGTCAGTAGTTTTTCACTAATTTGGCACATTTTTCACTTTTTGTGTCACTCCACAAAGTAAAACGAATTTACATTATTTTAACATTACCATGTTGCATAGGAATAACCTATTCGATCATAGAAAATGGATATTTTACTAGACATAAAATATGTTGTTTTATATGTCTCAAAAGTTAAATAGCTATGCGAAAAATCTATGAAGCAACAAAAATAATTATAATTTATCGTGTGGCAATAGAAATGAGAACTTATAAATTATGATTAGCAAATTTTATTGTAATTATGGCCGTAAAAAACATACAGAGATAACATCTTTCGTGGTTATCTTGTTCTATTCAAAGGTAAATAGAATCATCAAGCAATTCCCTCATATCGCTGATGCGAATTTCTCTTCTATCGCAAAGCTTGGGGTATGTCGAAATTCATATAGATGTCAATGAATGGTTGGAAACATAGTCGACACGTTCAACAATGGCACCCTATTTTTTTGATTACAGGAGCATAACATCATGCCTTATAACAGAATTTTTCGAAGTGAGATGAAGATGGAGAGGATAAGCCAATGAAAACTAGTCTTAAAGAATACTTGTCGGCATACGGCATTAAAAATTTCTGGTTTAAATTAGCGGCTATCCTTGTTTTGACGGGACTAACGTCAACAAATACCTATGCCCATCGTGGCGCACCAGAAGAGGTAGACGCCTGTAAAACTCGGCTCGGCTTTGAGCGCGTGCATTTAACAGCCTATACACCAACACTGTCAGGTAATAAGGAATATTGCAATATCATACCAGGAGTCGGCCCTACCAAATTAGTGTTCAATTATTAAGGTAAAAGTATGCGAAATTTTAGCGTTGAGTTTGAGATCACTAAAGAGCCCGAAGGTACAAGGGTTTTTTATCAAGAACCTCAAAAAATTAAAACCGGCACGATGAATGGTTTAGTGGATTTTAGCCAATATGGGGCGGGAAATTATCTGGCGCATATCGCTATCGTAGACAAAGATAAGCATTTATATTCACATATTCCGTTTTCCGTAGGATTGGAGTCACTGAATGAAAAAAGCTATATGCAACAAATTCTAGTTATCAGTGGCCTGTGTTTATTGGTCTATGGTTTATTTAGGGTGGCACAAAATGTTACGTACAATCACACCCACGAAACTTAATTCGTTAAAACTATTTAATTATATCCGCCAAATAAGATGGTCAGGACTATGAATATCATTCAATTAAAGTCTTTTCTACTAAAAGGAAATAAATGGCGGAAGGTAATATTCGGATTACCTGTTTTGGTAGCGATTTTCATGTTGTGGCTGGATCATTTTAAAATAAAAGTTAGTTTTTCTAGATGTTTCGTTATTTTATTTTTATCTACTGAGGTGTTGCTATTTTATATATTTTAAGAAAGAGGTATGACTAGCTCCATCAGAAACAAAATGCTGCCGGCAATATCTATCAGCTATATAAACTCCCCAAGGGTAATAGTTGAGAGTAATTACTACTTGTGGTATCTGATGGAGCTAGTCATACGTCCTATTTCTAAATATTTATTCAAGTCAGTGAGGTCATAGATATTCATATATTGATAGAAATATAGTGATATTGTATTTTTATATAAAATACACATAATTAATTAAGGATTAGAAGAAAACTATAAGCCTTTATCATCGCTAATATCAGTACATTTGATGCGTGTGTACTGGTTTTGGGAACTTGCAATCCAAGCACTTTCTTACCTCCAAGGGAAAACGTTACAACTTATTCTTTCGTCAAGTGGCGAATTGGTGGTAAAGGCCTTTTTTAATCAGAAATTCGGTTATTGATTTTATGATAGGCGGCACGTACTTAATTTTCATACATCTATCAAGCATAAATATTCGGAAAGATAATCAGTTTCTGAACGATGCTGTTGAGCTGCAAGTTTAAAAAATAATGATAAATCGTGCCATTAATCCGGAAAAAATTAACTGTGTGTCGGCGGTCGTAGATGATAATGATAGCGTTATGTATCACATGAAAGATTGTAAAGGTCTAAATCAAAATAAATCAAATTGCTGCGATAAACATGACTCGACAGTATTAACTGTTGATGTTGCTCGGAAATTAATTGTGGATTATATCGATCCATTAGCTAGTACGGAGCAAGAGTACTTGCCTTTGCAACAATCCATTGATCGCGTGTTGGCTGAAGATATTATCTCTAAAATGAATGTTCCACCATATGATAATTCTGCGATGGATGGGTTTGCCTTACACGCTGATGATATACCACTTAATGGGGCGGCCGTATTAAAGATAGTCGGATATAGTTTTGCCGGCCATCCATTTTTGGAGGTTTGTTCAAGGCAGGAGTGTATTTGCGTAATGACTGGCGCAGTGATTCCTGCGGGTTGCAACACCGTGATACCGAAAGAACATGTCGAATTTCTCGATGCAACGAGCATTAAAGTCGATAGTAGTGCGGGGCCAAAAGAAAATATCCGATTTGCCGGAGAAGATATTCGTTTGGGGCAAATCGTGTTGAAGCGAGGCCGACGGTTAACGGCGGCAGATTTAGGATTGTTAGCTTCCTTAGGCATCAATAATGTCGCAGTAATACGGCGCTTGCGAGTAGCTTTCTTTTCCACTGGTGATGAATTGCAGGTAGCTGGAGAAATCCTTCAGCCAGGACAAATTTATGACAGCAATCGATACACGCTGTTTGGAATGTTGAGCGGTCTTCATTGCGAAATAACTGATCTTGGTGTGGTTGGTGACGATCCCATGCATGTGCGCAATATATTGCAATTAGCCGCGATGAATCACGATGTCATTATCAGCAGCGGAGGAGTATCGGTCGGAGAAGCTGATTATGTACATCAAGTGTTGAATGAATTAGGTGACATTGTCTTTTGGAAAGTAGCGATTAAGCCAGGACGACCATTAATTTTTGGTAGTCTGCAACAAACCTTATTTTTTGGTTTGCCAGGAAATCCAGTAGCGGTGATGGTAAGTTTTTGCCAGTTTGTGCAACCGGCCCTACAGCGTTTTGGTGGTGAAATCTTTCGTCCACATTTAATGTTACGAGCAGTGACCAGTTCGCATTTAAATAAGAAGGCGGGGAGAACAGAGTATCAACGCGGCATCTTGAGTCAGGCAGCTGATGGTGAGTTGACAGTTTGCTCGACCGGTGAACAAGGGTCTGGAATTTTACTTTCCATGTCGCAAGCAAACTGCTTCATAGTCTTGAACGCCAATCAAACGCGAGTCGAAGCTGGTTCAACGGTAATAGTGCAACCTTTTGACAATTGGTTCTGAGGTTTGAATAAAAAAACTGTTAGTAAGTTAAATGGTTACTCGGGTGTTCTCTGGTTAACAAAGCTTTAATCAGGGGGAATTACCCTACTAGGTGACTGATAATAACCAATAATTGATTGCAATGAATATTAATAATGACCACATGAAGTTTATGCATTTAATAAACGTTCTCAAATTCAGTAAGGTTTTTCCAAAGTGTGGTGAAGTTACGTGAACGGCGATCAACGATAACACACAATCCATTCTAATCCGAGTTTAGTGAGTCAGCCATGGTATTACGCTATTTTCATCCAATAAGTGTTGTCACAAAACGCTCTGATCCAACCCCTAAAAAGTCATTCGTTGATTTATCTAATCAGCCTCTTGACGCACAAGTTGGATCTAAGATATCTGGCCAGAAACCAACCTTAGCTACACAAGACTTGGCTTTGGAAATGGAGAGGGCAAGAATAGAACTTCTATGCTTACTTATAGAAAATCCTATTGCCTATGGATATTTGATTGATCAACTTTCGGACAGCAAAGGTGAAGGTGCCTGTTATTCATTCGACATCAGCGATAAAACCGTTGACGAGGAGATTGTTCAACATAACGATTTTGTAAAATCCCAATCCACATCGAATTTCCCCTTAAAAAGCAAAAATCAGATTTTTGTTGGTAGCGGTTCGAAATCAGTTCGTCCGGAAGATGTACATTTTTTTCCTGCATTTTTGATTCGGATTGCCGACCGAACTTTACATACAGTTCCCAACGACTTTACCCATAAAGTTGAGTTGGCAGCTTCTCGCCGTCATTTACAAGACATCCGGCAAAGAATGATAGCCGCCAATACCGGTCTTGTGGCTTTTCTTGCGCATAAATACAAAACCAGCGCCTTAAGTTTTGACGATTTAATGCAGGAGGGCATCATCGGTTTGATCAGGGCCGTGGATAGATTCGACCCAAATCGCGGGATACGCTTTTCCACCTATGCGGTGTTCTGGATCAAACAAGCCATTTCCCGCTTGATAGTCAAACAGGAAAAAGTGGTTTGCCTTCCGATTGCGATGGCCGAAAAAGCCTCAGTGGTGTTCGAGGCAATGAGAAATTGCTATCTCGAACACCAGCGTTGGCCGAGTCTAGTCGAACTCCAAGCCCGCTGCGAACTATCGCTGGAAGAGATTAAAACCATCAGTAGCTACTATCAGGCTACCCATTCCCTGGATGAATCGCTATCCGGTGATAAAGACGATCAAACACTGCTGTCCGGCCTTATACAGCATCAGTTTCCCCAGCCATTGGACGAACTCGTCGACCAACATCTTAGCCTCTACCTTGGCAAAATCATTGCCAGCCTTCCCGAGAAGGAAGCAGCGATTTTGACTATGCGCTTTGGTCTAAAAAATCACACCGAGATGACACTACAAGCCGTCGCCGAACAATTGCACGTCACCCGCGAGCGGGTTCGGCAAATACAGAATAAAGCCTTAAAAAAACTAAAACAAAACTTCGGTTATGACCTGATGCCGTTTCTAGAGCCTAACGATGGCTGAAAAAACAGGTAAACCAACGATAACAAGAGGAGCGACCATGTCGTCAGAAAAACACAATACCAGTAAACCGACACCACCGCCCAACTGGAAAGTCGAGGCAGACAAAGTCTGGCAACAAGTCAGTCAACGCGGCGCCGATTTTTATCGCGACCACAAACACATGTTATCGCTGCCGAAAATCGGCGCAGTACTGGGCGGTACGCTGGTGCTGGCCTGGCTGGCTAGCGGCGTGTATATCGTCGACCAAGGCAACCGTGGCGTGGTCAGCCGTTTCGGCGCCTACAGCGAGACCACCCAACCCGGTCCGCACTGGCATCTGCCGTTGCCGATCGAGGCCGTCAAGATCGTCAACGTCGAGCAACAGCGCTTCATCGAAGTCGGCTACCGCGATTCCGGCCGCTTCGCCAAATCGGCCAGCATCGCCCAGGAATCCTTGATGCTGACCCGCGACGAAAACATTATAAATGTGCGCCTGGCGGTACAGTACCAGATCAACAACGCCAAGGACTATCTGTTCAACGTCAAGGACCATGAAGCCACCTTGAAACAACTGACCGAAAGCGTGGAACGGGCGGTGATCGGCCGCAACGACATGGACTTTATCCTCACCGAAGGCCGTAGCGAAATCGTCGCCGAGATCAAGCGCGAGATTCAGGTGGCGATGGATGACTATCAAGCCGGTATTACCCTCGCCAGCGTCAATCTGCAGGATGCCCAGCCGCCCGAAGAAGTGCAAGGCGCCTTCGAGGATGCGATCCGCGCCCGCGAGGACAAGCAGCGTCTGATCAACGAAGCTCAGGCTTACGCCAACGAAATCATCCCCAAGGCCCGCGGCGCCTCCGCCCGGCTGTTGCAGGAAGCCGAAGCCTATGAGGCGGAAAAAGTCGCCAAGGCCAAGGGCGAAACCGAGCGTTTCGACCAGCTGCTGGTGGAATACGAGAAAAGCCCGGCCATCACCCGCAAACGCTTGTACCTGGAAGCCAAGGAAAAGCTCTACAGCGGCAGCAACAAAATCATGATCGAAGCGGAACGCAACGCGCCACAGTTTTATATGCCGTTGCAATCGGCCCCAATCCATCGTGCCACAGCGAAAACGGTCCAAGCTTCCGAGATCAACAACGACAGCATCGCTAACGACAAAGGCACGTCTCATAAAGCTGCTGCTAGCACTGAATTACGCCCCAGCCGGAGTAGACCATGAACAGCAAAACCATAACGCTATTGCCGGCCGGTTTAACCCTTCTGATGCTGGCTTACCTGTCGGTTTTTCATGTCAGCCAACATGAAAAAGCCATCCTGTTTCGTCTCGGTGAAATGGTCGACTTTGACTTTAAACCAGGACTCCACTTTAAGACCCCCATCATCAATAACGTCAGTACATTTGATGCGCGTGTACTGACCTTGGACACCAAGTCCGAGCGTTTTCTTACCTCCGAAAAGAAGAACGTTATAGTAGATTCGTTCGCCAAATGGCGGATCGGTGATGTGGGTCTTTTTTATACCACGGTTGGAGGCGATGAATATCAAGCCAATCTGCGTCTCGAACAAGTCCTTAAAGATGCCATGCGCGGCGAGTTCGGCCTCCGTACCATCAAGCAGCTGATCTCCGAAGACCGCACCGAACTGCGGCAAACCCTGCTCACTAAGCTGACGCCGGTAGCCGGTAAATTCGGCATCGAGCTGATCGATATCCGTATCAAACGCATTGATCTGCCGCCGGAAGTCAGCAGTTCGGTTTACCAACGAATGCGCGCCGAGCGCGAACGGGTCGCGCGGGAATTCCGCTCGCAAGGCTCGGAAAGCGCCGAATCGATCAGCGCCGAAGCTGACAAGCAGCGGCAAGTGCTGTTGGCGAACGCCCAGCGCGATGCAGAGAATATCCGAGGCCGTGGTGACGCTCAATCGGCGGATATTTACGCCAAAAGCTTCGGTAAAAATCCCGAGTTTTATGCCTTTTACCGTAGCCTGCAGGCTTATCAGACAGCGTTCGAGAAAACCGACGACACCTTGGTGTTGAAGCCCGATTCTGACTTTTTCAGATATTTCAATAATGAAAAATAGGGGCAAGGCGAAAGGTACAAGGTTCAAACGCCCATAGCGTTAGCTCGACTTTTTGAACCTTGACCTTTGGATCTTGAACCTAATGCGGAGCATCCACATGAAAAAACTCTTAATTTTTTCGACGATCATCATCGCCATCGGTCTGATCGTTTATTCGATTTTTAGCCGCAATCTGCCGGATTACGATCCGCATTATGATATCTCCTATTCGGATTTTATAGAGGATGTGCGAGGTAAAGCAGTTACGGAAGTGACCATTAATGGCAATTATGTCGACGGCCACCGTCAGAACGGCACTCGTTTTACTACCTACAACCCAAACGACATGCGGATGATCGATGAGTTGCTGGAGTACGGCGTCAAAATCAAAGTAGAAAAGCCGCCCGTGCAGTCCACCTTCATGAGTATCTTAATCTCCTGGGCACCTATGTTGCTGTTAATTGCCGTGACCATTTACTTCATGCGTAAACAGCAAATGGGTAGCGCCGGCGGCGCCAACAGTTTCGGCAAAAGCCGCGCAAAACTGATGGCAGAAGACCAGGTAAAAGTCCGTTTCAAGGATGTGGCCGGCGTCGAGGAAGCCAAGGAGGATGTCGTGGAGATGGTCGATTTTTTGAAAGACCCCAGCAAATACGAAGTACTTGGGGGGAAGATTCCGCGCGGCGTACTGATGGTCGGTCCTCCTGGCACTGGCAAAACCTTGCTGGCCAGGGCCATCGCCGGGGAAGCCGGAGTACCATTCTTCTCCATCTCAGGTTCCGACTTCGTAGAAATGTTCGTCGGCGTCGGCGCCTCCAGAGTGAGGGATATGTTTGAGCAGGCCAAGAAACGTGCACCCTGCATCATCTTCATCGACGAAATTGACGCCGTCGGCCGCCAGCGTGGCGCCGGCAACATGGGGGGCAACGACGAACGCGAACAAACCCTCAATCAATTGCTGGTGGAGATGGATGGCTTCAGCGGCAATGAAGGCATCATCGTCATCGCCGCCACCAACCGCGCCGATGTCCTCGACAAGGCGTTGCTGAGGCCGGGACGTTTCGACCGCCAAGTGCAGGTAGGCCTGCCCGACATAAATGGTAGAGAGCAAATCCTTAAGGTCCATGCTGACAAGGTTCCCCTGGCCGACGACGTCAACATCAACGATCTGGCCCGCGGCACCCCCGGCTTCACCGGCGCCGAGCTGGCCAACCTGATCAATGAAGGCGCGCTGTTCGCCGCTCGCAACAACCAGCGGGCGGTGACCATGAACGACCTCGACAAGGCCCGCGACAAGATGATCATGGGCGTCGAGAAGCGCACTATGGTGATGGGCCGCGAAGAGCTGTTAATGACCGCCTATCATGAAGCAGGCCACGCCATCGTCGGCCGCATCGTTCCCGAGCATGACCCGGTCTACAAAGTCAGCATCATGCCGCGCGGCGGTGCCCTAGGCATCACCATGTTCCTGCCGGAACGCGACCAGTACAGTTCCAGCAAGGACAAGCTGGAAGGCCAGATCTCCAGCCTGTTCGGCGGCCGGGTCGCGGAAGCCTTGATTTACGGCAAGAACAAAGTGACCACCGGCGCCTCCAACGACATCCAAAGAGCCACGCAACTGGCCCGGAATATGGTCACCAAATGGGGGTTGTCAGACCGTCTTGGGCCTATGGATTACGGCGACAGCGAAGGTGGTTACGTGGGAGCACAAGCCAAGCCGATGTCCGAGCAGATGGCACAGATCATCGACGATGAAATCCGGCTGATGGTGGACAGCAACTACCTCCGCGCCGAAACCATCCTCAAAGAGCATATCGAGATCCTTCACAACATGGCGCATGCGCTTCTGGATTGGGAAACCATCGACAAATTTCAAATTGATGAATTGATGCAGGGAAAAATCCTTGCCCCCCCAACATCTGAAATTCGTGAATCGAGCATTGATGAAAACAAAATAAAACAGAATCGAGAAGAAATTGAAAACGACAAATTAGATCAAAATATATTTGCGTTATCTTGAGTCTAATTTTAATTAGATAATTTTTGGCAAAAACCAATTTTATAAACTTCATCCCCTACATATCCTTGGTAGTTATTTATATTGATGAAAGTTTACCCTGGTTTATTTCTTTGCTATTGATTATCCCATATGGGGTATGAGTTATTCGGCTCCATAAATAACAGTGACTAACTATTAGGAGAAGGTCTATGAAAAAAACACAAATATTTAGAAATAGTTTCCTTGGATTTCTGGGGATGATTTTGGCTCTTCCGTATTTCGCGGAGTAGCCCCGACATATAGGGTTATGCATAACCGAACAACCGTCTCCCTTCGATATCAAGCCAGATATGCTGAAACAGGCGGACGGTATTGTAAATGCCAAAGCAGCGTCGTTTGATGCTTTTGATTTTGTTGTTAAGCCCTTCAACAAAGCCACTGGTTTCCCGGCGAATGAAATAGTTGGTGATTTCATTTCGCCAGTTTTGATAGGTTTTGACAAACGCATCAAAGCCCTTCAACTTCAAGACTTTGATATGCTCCATCCAGCGATCCAAGGCTTTTTCGGCCTCAGCCTTATTGAGTCGGCGCTCAAAAATACCCGTCAAAAGCTCCCGTTGGATATAGACTTCTCGCAAAATGGGGGCTTGCTGGAATAGAAAAAGCAAAACGGTTTGCTGATCGGCAGAGAGTTCCATCCAGCGCTTCCGAAAAGCCCACATCGCGCCTTTCAGCTTGGCATAATCCTCGGCAGACAGGGTATTCTTGAGTTTTTTCATTTCCGCCTTGCGGACCTGGTCGGCGCCGTCTCGATAATGCTTGGCGACATGGAAGCGATCAACCACCACCTCGACGCCGGGCAATGTCTCATAGACGGCGTTGCGATACCCTTCATACATGTCCACGCAGACGCGTTGTAACGCGTGTTGCTGTGCCTCGGGAATATTCTGCAAAAAGGCTTTAACCGTTTCTTTTTTGCGGTCGGGCAGCACCGCCAGAATCCGCTTATGGTCCTCGGTATCGATAGCCGACACGATGACCACAAAATCTTGATGCCCTTTTTTCAAAGCGATTTCATCCAGTCCCAGCAAGCGAATGCCTTGGATGGCAGACCAATCAACTTGTTGGGCCACGTGCCGATTGATAATCCCTTCCGCCGCTTCGGCGCTGATGCCGTGCTTCACGTCCATGTCGGTCACGCTGCTGTTGATCAATTCACGCAATATCCACTGCTCATACGCTTTGGTATGGGGGCTTTTCCAGTTATACCAGCCACATTGTTGCGTGGTCGTCGGACCTTTGGGGCAGTCAGGGCATCGATAGCGCTTGGGGGTTAGCTTGATCCAAACCGGCCGATCGAAAATCGACAAATGACGCAAGGTGATTTCTCTGCCATAGCCATAAAACTTATCGATCCTCTGGCCGCATTGATGGCAGGTTGCACTGGTTAACGTACTACTGACCGTGATGATGAACTCGCCTTTGGCGGTGGTTTCAACTTTTTCGATACAAACATCAGGTATATCCAGCGGTATTTGAAGTAGCGACTGTGTCATCACGATACTCCAGCGTTAAATTGTCGACCTTAGCAAAACTCACTGTGGCAGGCAAAGACTATAGCACTACATGTAGTGGTTTCTCCGCAAAATACGGAAGAGCCATGATTTTTTCAACAGTTCTTTGGGCGCACGGCGGTGCGGCTGGCACAGATACCGACCAATGTAAGTTCGAACTGGAAAAAGATCATTGGCTACACTACACAGCGTATCAACCGAAAGCTTATCCCGCTAAAGATTTTTGCGGCAGTCTTCCCGATATCAACACGTTGACTCAGTTGGTCTTCGACTACCAAGATCAGCGCTATCGCAACATGGCGATTGAATTTGAAGTTACAAAGGAGCCTGAAGGAAAACGGGTTTTCTTTTCGGAAGCCGAGAAACACAAATCCGGAACTGTTGTATTAGACATGCCGTATGGAGTAGCTGAACCAGGCAAATATCTGATTCATATTACCTTGCTGCAAGATAACGGCGAGAGACTGGATGCGCACATGAACTTTAAGGCAGGTGTAGGGCAACCAGCCAGCAAAAGTAAAATCGGTATATACATAGTCGCGTTTTTGGCTATTCTTTATATATTGTATTTAACCAATGCGCGCGTCAAACGCACGATAGGTAAATTAGTCAAAAGAACTCGCGCCGAATCTACAATCTAAATCTTTAAAGTTTAAGAGAAAGATAAGCACATTGTTAGATTTTTCTGTTCGAACTGCAAAAGTGAGAATATTCTTTTTAAAATGCGCGCCCAAGATCGTGAAATATCTTACCAAGATCGGCCGATGCTTTGTCCTTAAATTCGTTTTTGTGTATTGGCGAGCAGCACGTTGACGGCGTAGGCCAAGACAAAAACACCTACCGGCACGGCTTGCGGTGGAATTGGAAACGGCAAGGTCAAACTGACCAGCAAAAGATACAGCGCACCCAGAATCAGATAAAGGCTGTAGCGATGCGCCATCGGGCTGGGGTAATCGAAGTTGGTCTGGCTGATCTTGCGCCGTACTAGTCCGTCGACGACAAACGGCAACAAAGCGGCCGCCAGGTATGGCACCCAAATACACGCCGTGGTCAGGCGTTTGATCATTTGAATGATCGTGTCCCACAGCACGTTGAGTCGGCTTTCGATAAACGGAAACAAATCGTTGCGCCCCACATCCTCAAAGCCTTTGGACATCTGCCGTTCACGCTCGGTCGGGATGAAGTAGCGGAACACGCTTTCTCGGATGCCGGTGCTGACGAACAGGCGATCAAACCAGCGTTGTGCGGTTTGGCTGATCTGCGCTTCTTTTTTGGTACCAAAATAGCCGATCATCATCTGATCTTCGGCGCGCTGCAATTCACGCGTCCAGCGGTCCGACACGAAACTGGCCACCAGGATCACTTCCAGTAGCCAAAGCATCAGGCTGAACAACAGATTGCGCGTCATGAGCCGACACCTTGGCGATCCCGTTGTCGATCCAGTTCCGACCGCAGAATCGGCAAACGGCCTTTGACTATCCGGCCGCCGGATAACTTGGCGATGTAATGCAAGTCGGGCAGTTGACCCAACAACTGCGGCGCAAACAAGTCACCTTCTTCTTCCATTAGGCGTTCGCCGACATTGCCGGAAAACACTGTAGGATTGGTCGCACTGGTGGCCACGCCCTGGGTGCGCATGATGTATTTCAATCGCGTCTTCGGCAGATTGTCGGTGATGTACTGCTGGGTTTCGCTGTCCATGATCCTGAGCGCGATCAGGTTGTTGACGTTGCCCAGCACTTGCCGGGCTTTGTCCTGGGAACCCGTGCGGGCAGCAAAATCGGCAAAGGTTTGCGTGGCGATGAACAGGCGAATTTTGGCGCCGCGGCCTTTGTTCAAGACCTGAATGAAGGGATCGTTGATGACTTCCGCCGCCTCGTCGACAAACACATTCACCGGTCGGTCCGAGACACCGTAGTTGTAACGGTCGCCGGCAACCGCCGCCAAGTCGGCCAACAGAATCGAGCCAATCGCACTGCCTACCATGCCATCCGATAACGAGTCCAGGCCGATGTAGGCGACCTGAGCTTTTTCGATGATGTGGCCGGTATTGGTGATGGGCCGCAAGTCATCTACGTCGTGAGGATTCGGTGACAGCAAAGGGCCCAAGGACCCCGAGGTCAGCATGTTCATGATCGGAATCAAGGACGCCACCATCTTGCTGAAATGTGTTCGGTCATGTTCGAACAAGGACAACAAGCCTTCCAAATCCAAATTGGGCAGTTGATACTGCACGACCTCCCGGTAAAACCGCACCAGACCCACCGCTTTGGAGTCAATGTCCTTGGCATTCTTCAGGTAAGACCGCGCCTCTTGCCGCCAATGACCGAGGTTGTTGTCGAAATAGCGTTCTAAGGCTTGAATCACCAGCGTGGAGGGTCCGCCTTCCAAATAACGACGCAGCTTGACCAAAGTTGGTCGCTCCTCGATGACCATCAAGCCTTGAATTACGTTATCCAGTGATTTTTGCCCAAAGGCTTTGAACGGATCGTTACTGCTTTCGCTGGGCGAAATGGCGCTAATGCGGCTGGCGATTTCCGAAGGCCGGTTGAAGTTGTGCAAGGGGTCGAGTCGCACGCTGTCTTCCGGAAAGGCCGGATGGAAATACACGAAGCGATCCGGGCGCTGGACTAAGGCGCAGGCACGTTTGGCGCAGGCCATCAAGTCCTTATCGCCTTTGGGGTCGATGATGATTACCGCTTCGCCGCGCAAGACGGCTTGAGTGACCAACACGTCAAAGGCGCGGGTTTTGCCTGCGCCGGTGGTACCGACCAGAAGCGTATGGCCGGCGGTATGCTGCAAGGGCTGGCGAATGTCGCTTTCGGACACTTCCAGGCCGTGTATCCAGGCCGAGCCCATCCGCTGATGATCGCTGGGAATCAGCGTCGAGACATCGCGTTTCAAAATCTCGTAGGCCAATTGCGCATGCTTTTGCACCCAATCGAACCCCCAACCGAACCACAAGGCTTCGGGATGCTGTTTCACCATCGCTACCAGCTTTTCGGCATCCAGATATTGGAACCGAAACTGCCGCAATCGGCGTTTTCGGTACCAAAGACTCAAGGCCGGCGACAGCCGCCAACACGCCATCACTCCGCACGCCGTCATCAACCAGTCGAAGGGTTCACGCGGCAAGCCCGACCAGCGGCTGATGAAATGCGCCAATCCGGCACCGCCCAACCAACCCGAGATGGCATACACCTCGAAGATCGGCCGCCAGGGAAACTGATAGTCGTAATCGGATTTCATGGGCGTAATCTCACCTGAATACCTTCCGTGGCACTGACCGAGCGACAATCCGGATGGTTGGCGATATCGAGCATCAGGCGAGTGCGTTTGATCGTCGGATGCTGCCTCAGAAATTGTTCCAGATCGGTATTGGACAGTGTGTGCCAGTGACCGTCTGTCGATGCTTCATCGGGCGGAAGGTTTTGTTGCCGCACATGCGTGATCAGCAAATCGATCGTTCCGGGTTTTGCCGGTGGGGTTGTTGTGGGAGTACTTGCTTTGTCTGGCTCGGAATTGACCGAACTGTCTGACGCGTTGCCGACAATTGATTTGTGTTTACCTGTTGTGTTTGATTTGGACCGAACAGGCTTGGGTTCCCGAATGGCCTCGTCTTGAGGCTGAGCAGACTTAACTTGATCTCTGGTCTTGTTGTCAGTGTTGCTGGTTGGAGATTGCGCTGGTGATGCTGTCAGCGTGGCTTTGCCTTCTGATTTCAATAAAGCCTTCAAAGCCAAACTCGGTTCCAAGGCCAGCAGGACGCCGCGAACGGATTGAATGGTTTGTACCTTGCGCATCGGCGACAGGACATCGGTCACTAGCCAACCTTTGTCTTCCAGAATTTTGATGAACTGGGGCGGATCGACGGCGAGTTTTTCAGCCGCCGCCGGAAACGGCAGCAGGTATTTGTCTTGGACTTCCAATAGATCGCTGCCTAACTGCCATTGGCCTTGATTGAGCATTGCGGCGATATCCATTAAGCATTGGCCGACATCGCCGTACCTTTCCAACCAGCACTTGGCGCTGTCGACCGGATTAGCGATGCTTTTTGTATCCGTCGTGGAGAGATCGGGTTTTGCGGCTGAATCTGCTTTTTCTGTGTTGGTCGGTTTGGCTGGTGTTTCGTTTTTCGGTTGTTTTGTCTGACACAACGCAGGGGCGTCATCGGTTGATTTGGATTGCGACAGACCTTGATCGGGAGCTGATGGCAAGTTATTCGTGTCCTTCGCACCTTGTGAATTCGAACTGCTTGGTGTCGATTCTATTTGTAGCAGGTCGGGCAGGGCGCTTAGGTCATGCGCGGGTTCTGATTGGATAGCGTCTGGCAAAACTGAAGCAGGACTATCGGTGCGTTGGGGTTGCTTCATAACCACGAGGTTCTTGGCTTTTGCCGGTTTGCTGATTTTCGGTGCCGGATTGGTAACGGGTTCGAGGGGCACCGCAGCTGCATCCTGTTCGCTAATTTCGCGCGCTGCAACCACAAGCGGCGGCTCCCCGCTGAAAATCAGTTCCGCGGATTTCAGGCGCAACAGGTACAGCGGATTGTCCAAACCCTCGGGCTGCATCTGCCAATAACGGTATTGCCGACCATCCGGCCAGGACTTAGGGATTGCCAAGCCGCGTTCGATCAGAATGTCCGCCAAGGTGTCTTCGTCGCGCGGAATGCCGGGTACTTTGTCCTTGGCCAGCAATGTGACGATGTCTTGAGCACCGGCCCGCCAGACGATATGCAGGCCATCCTCAAAACGCCATAGCCGAGCGCCTTTTTCGTTGACTGTCCATTGTCCGGACTTGACCAAGCGGCGCATCGCGTCGAACAGGTACTTTTCAACCGGCATGCCCAAGGCCGAGTCGATGTTTTGGTAGTGCGCTTTCAAATCACGTTCAACGCTTTTACAGTCGGCGGTTATCACCAGTGCGTAAACTTTGGAACCGCGGTCCAAACCGTTAATGGTTTCCAGCATGGCCTGCATGATGTCGGGACCGGACTCCAGAATGAATGTGCGGGCTTCGCGGGTCAGGACGCGCTCGATCACCAACGCCGAAAACTGTTCATGGCGTTTATGGCGGTTGTCCCGCCAGCGCAGAAAGTATCGTTCGATCTCATTTCGCACAGCCCAGTCGGTGATGTTTTCATCGCAAGGGTTCCAGGTATGTTGCCCCTGTGCGTCGATCACGGCGATATCGGCGACCGGTTTGCCAATGTCATGCAATAGACCGGCAAAACAGACCGCCAGACGCCAGCGTAATTCTTGTGCTTTTCGTTCCTTGGGTGATGCTGACGTGGCAAACAAACTGCCTTGGGATGCCAAGGTCGCCCAATGGGCGACTTCCAGACCATGCCGAAACAAACCGCCGGCGCCGCGATGATGATGCGATTCCGAAGCCGGCAACAAGTGGCTGTAGGCGGCATAGCGACGGATGACCGGCGCGGCTATGGTTTGATACAGACTATCTGGCAGGGCCAGCGCCTGTTCGATGGACGCAATCGATTCCGTTTGACTGGACAGGATGCGTTCCACAGGCGCAGCTGGCAGACCCTTCATGAACGGCGGGTAACGCGGCACGTCCTCATCCATCGTTGTAGCAACCTGAGCGACAGGCGCGGACTCGACGCCAAATAAACGTTGACGGATGCGGGTAATGAGAGTCGGAGGCGTATTTTCCATAACGCCGCATCTTGCCGGGAAATTTTCAATCGTCGCTTGCAGCTGACGACGAATTTGACGTCAGCTGCAAGCAGGCCTGGCAAAAGAGTGTTTAGTGTAACGAGCTCCCTTTAATTTCCCCTGGAGCTCTCATGAAATCCAAATCGCTCGCAATCCATTGTCTTGTGTCCGCAGTGTGCGGTACGGCCTGTACTTCGCTGAATCGGCCTGATGTCTCCATCAGCGAGTTTGTCATCGAATCGATTGTGCCGGTTCAACCCGAGCAACCCTGGCGCCTGGATAATGCTTGGCAGACAGGAGGATTGGCCGGTTCAGTGCTGCGAGCTGCAGCAATGGAACACGTCGTCAGGCAAGCCAATCCGCCGCTTGGCGGTTACGTGGCAAGTGACGACGAAGCGGGGCATGTCCTTAATGTCAGCACCTCCCACATATCAGATAGCCCGGATGACGATGCATTGGCCATCGAACGCGCCTGGCGAAAATATTGCCATCACCAGCTCGATATGACGCCGGTGGAGCAGGCGTTAGTCAGAACAATGACTATCCCGCACAACGTTCTGAGTCATGGCTGCAATCCCGGCAGCTTGAAGAAGTGAGGCGGCCGTCATGGACAGAAATACCACAAACCATTCGCTCGATAATCTCACCGAACGTTTTCAGTCTCTGACGGAGCGGAAAAAAGCCAAATTGCGGGTCGTCGAACCCATGACTTCACTACCCAATTGGCCGTCGGCGATACGCGGGACGCCCAATGCTTGCTTACGGAGCGCATTGTTCGCCGGCATTCAAGGTAAGGAGCGCATTGCTTATAAGAAACGCACCCTGCTGGCTGCGGTCGATGGCATTGAGGTTCGCTACCTCGGCATACAGCTCAATCAATCGGATCTCGATGTCTGGATGCAGATCGTGCACTTGTCCCGGCAACAATTACCGGGATTTGGCGTGACCTTCAGCGCCTATGCCCTGCTGACGGCGTTGGGGCGCGGCAGCGGTAAAAGTCAGCATGAATGGTTGAAAGAATCGATGGCGCGCTTGGGCGGCGCCTTTGTCGAAATCACCTTTCACGGCCGGGATGCTTTCGGTGAAAAAGGCTTCTTGCGCTATTACCGTGACGAACTGACGCAGCGTTACGTAGTGGAATTGACTGAATCCATGCTACGCCTGTTCGAGGAGGGCTATACCTACATCGAATTCGAGCAGCGGCAAAAATTGCGCAAACAACCCTTGGCATTATGGTTACACGGTTTTCTGTCGTCCCATGCCGCGCCGTTCCCGATGAAAATTGCCACCATTCACCGACTGAGCGGCAGTGGCTCGAAAACCCTGCGCGACTTCAAATATCGGCTGGGTAAAGCATTGGATGCCTTGGTGTGCATCGGCACTTTGGCAAACTTTGAATTCGCTGATGATATCGTGAAAATCAAACGCCAACCGACGCCCAGTCAACAGCGTTTTCTCGACGACCAGCAACACTAAAAAGCACGGCATTAGACCGACGCTATTTTGGGTCGGTCGAAGCCTCTCGATACGGCATTAGGCCGACGCGGATACGGCATTAGACCGACGGAGGCACGGCATTCGGCCGACAAGGTAACGGCATTAGACCGACGGGCACGGCATTAGACCGACAAAAAGCACGGCATTAGGCCGACGTTTGACACGGCATTAGACCGACGCTTCGGGCAATTTGTGAAATCGCCGCAGGCCTTGCTATTCGTGGTCTGCAGCGATTCTTTCAAGCTGAAAATCGAGGGTGCTAATCTATATATAATCTTTATTTAATCTATATATAGGGACTGGTGATGGCCAGGATTTCGATTTTGAAACGAATGCTAGTGAGGTGATTGTCACTAGGCTTATTCGGAACGCGCTTGGTCGTCTTGTGGCGACCCAAACCCGTCTATCGAGTTTCTCCAAACCGGTCATTCAGTGAAATATAGATTCTTCGAACTACTGGACTATAAAGCAGACGTTAGTGGTCTCAACCTATCGGCCAAAAAGTTGTCTATCGGAGTGGAATTTTGAATGTCCGGTTAAAATCGAAAATTGCTCGTTTAGGATTCCGTCAAAAATAACTTCCCGAAATTACCTGCTTTGAGGCAGAGCTCGGTAATTCCATCGGGGTAGAAAATCATCAAATACGATTCGCATGTTTTGGATGAAATCGGCGGCACATTTCTTTCCGGTTTCATAGATACCGGTCAAAATGTCGACCGTGACTTTTAATCCGGTTGTGGTCTTAGCTTTTTCCATAAATTGCTTGGCAATGTCGAGCGTATGAAACACGACACCTTGGCAGGCGCGGGTGATGTGCGGAAACAAGCGATGCTCAATCGGATTGTGCTTTGAGCAATAGGGCGGATAGTGTGCGATGCGAATTTCCAAGCCCAAACATTCTGCCAAAGCCTGCACGGCTTCTTTGAAAACATGACGATTAGCGGCATTACTGCCACCCCCATCACACAGGATTAATAACCGCTTGGCATGGGGGTAGTGCTCGCGGCCCTGCCGTTGCCACCACAGGGCGATGCTATCGCAACACAATTCGCTGGTATCGTGGCTGGTATTGAGGTGAATCGTGCCTTCATTCCGAGCCACGTCATAAATACCATGCGGAATGAGCTTACCTTGGCCAGCACTTGGAAAATCATGATCCAGCGTTTCGACAGGGGCTTGTGTATGGGTATGCCCTTCGCGGGCGAAGTCACCGATGAGTTCTTTCTTCTTGGTGTCGATGCTGATCACGGGCTCTCCAGCAGCCAAGTATTCCGCTTTGAGACGAGCAATGTTTTCGAATTGGGCATTGCGGTCGGGATGGGCGCCCATGGATTTTTTCTTGCGCGCCTTGCGTTGGCCCAGGCCGTGTTTTCGCAACAGCTTGCGCACTGTATGACGGCTAGCCGGCGTTCCCATCTCCCGTAACCGGCGACTAATTTCGCAACGCGATAGATTGGTCCATAACACACCTTCCCGCATCGGATCACCGGCGGTGAATTCCGCCAGCAGTGCCAGAAAGTTAACCAATAGCTGGGGTTGCTGTTCAATCGCGGGTTTCCGGCCCCCACCTTTTTTTTCGGACCCGCTCCGATGCTGGGTCATCGGCCAAGTCTAATTCCTGCAGTCCACGGCGGACGGTTTTGGGATCGATATCGAATAGCTTCGAAATATAGTCAATACCGCCATGGCCCAATTTCGTCGCTTCTATGCCCGCATAACGACGCTTATCCTTTTCGGATAAGGTTCTAAACAGTCGCTGCATTTTGATTTCGATGGCTTGGTCGTAACCGATCACTGGCTTTTTATCTTACGCTGCGAAAAACGCTTATTATCGTCGATTCGCCCTTAGCAATTCAGGGAAGTTGTTTTTAGCGATATCCTTAACTCTTGCGTAACCGTTGCTCTTGGAGCGTCAGCAGAAAAAAGCAATCCGCGTTGACGCACTTGCTAGGAATAAGCATCCACTTGGCGGTAGACACAGATGTAAAAGCTTCATAGGAAGGCTCGATCTATTGGCGGCCCGTCAAGCACTACGCCGCTCATCGGTCTAATATCAAAAATATAACCGCCAAACAATGAATTAAACTCTTCTTCTACATCTTTGAGGAACTGCAAGATCAAATTTAATTGATCACGAAAGGTCATACAGTGCCATTCCACACCCGGTGAAATATAATATAAAACTTCTTTTTTAAAACTTTCTAAATCGGACGGAACATTCAGCAAGGTGCCAAAGTCCATGCGCGGACTTACTGACTTAAGGTTAAACATCGAAAACATCCAAGAATGAACAGTGTACTGTGACCGCAACTGATCAAATATTTCCTTTTTTTCCTGAGATAGATTGTCGTATGCTTTATCGCGATGAACATTAAATTCTTCAGTGTACTGTAGAACGCGATCAGCTGCGTCACCTATCCTAGGGCAGAAGTATCTTATCCACCAAGCCTCAAAATATCGCTGTTGAAGCTCTAAATAAGTTAATCCGACAATATTTGTATTTCGCGTGTACTGCTTTGCTCCTGATTGAAGGCCATATTTTGAGACGATAAACCCAATGTTAGCCCCAGTTTCATGCATAACAGTGGTAAATGAGTGCACAACAGATTGAGGCACTGCCGCATTCCAATTTTTGCACTCCACAATATATTTAATTTTATCTAAGCTACGGTGGTCTACAGCTAAAACATCTACATTGACGGAGCCGCGAGGCGTCTGGAGATCCACCTCAACGTCTGCATACAGACCAACGTTGCGGAATAGTCTTCGCACACCTGTTTGTAAGTCTTGCCAGCTTTCTGGATATGGGTCGTCAATCATGACTTTCGGCTCAAACTCCTTATTTCTAATGATCAAGCTGTTCAACGCTAACGAAGCGTAGTTTGCGTCTGAACGAGCGCCTTGTTATGCAGCTTTAACTACAATATGGGGATAATCATTTTTTGCCTGATCTACGAATTCTTTTGGCACTAAAATGTATGAAATATCTTGTTTATCAAATTTTAGATAACCTACGATTCTTCCGTTCAAGTTTGAAGGCCTAATCATTCCTGGCTTATCTGCTTTATCATGACCTAAAAAGAGATCTGGCTGATATAGAATTCTCCACTCCGACTGAAAATAATTGTCTTTCTCTCCTTTGTATTCGAGTTCTTGAGATAACCCGGCAGTAAAATAAAAGCTCAGCAACTCGTTTTCAGTAAATTGATATGGCTCTACCTCTTCTTTCCACTCTCTATCTTTATTTAAATCTTCAAATTTTCGAAGCAACCCCATTTGTGATTCGATATGAACTAAATTTTCCGAGGTAACGTAAAGAACAGGGTTCGCTCCATATTTCACCATTGAATCCCTATTGAATGCCACTGCAAATTTACCGAATAACTGTTGATGCTTAGTAATATCAACCTTTTCTGGGTCTGTAAGACAAGCCATCATAAAATGCTTTTCAAAAGTCTCTTTGGCGAACGTTGGGCAGTAGCTCATGAGAAGCTCTGAAGTATCCAGAATTATCTTTAGGATGTCATAAGCTTCCTGATCAGTTCGACCGCGCCCCGTGAAATGCAATAAGTTTTTATTGTGCATAACTAGTAATTAGATAGTTTCCATATAACTACAAGCGAAAGCTCGTTTAACTTATAATTAACTGGCCTGCGCTGCTTTTTTCTCTGGTCCGGTTGAATGTTCGTTTAGATTTTGTTCGCAATTCCAAATGGCACATGAACCATTGGAATATCTCCAGCAGGAGACTCCAAGTGACTGCGCTGGTCATCAAAAAACATATGAGGTTTCATAACCGTCAGTATTCTCGATTTCTGCATCCCCCCCAGAAAGAAAGATTCGTCAGGGGATACACCCCATTCTTTTAGTGTAGTTACAACCCTTTCATGAGCAGGGGCATTTCGAGCAGTAACAATAGCTATTCTTAGAATTTTTTTGTATTCAGGCTCTTCTTTTCGACGTTTTTCCTCTAATTTTTGCATAAATGAAAGTTTTTTGAATAGGTCAGCGAGTGGGCCTGGTTGGTGGGGAATTGATTGTTTTTCTGTTTCGTAAGCCTGAAATTCATTGAGGTCATTATTCCGTTTATAAACAGTTTCTGCTTCATCGTCGGCAACTACTCCGTCAAAGTCGAACGCCACCCTTAATTCTCCATCAATTTCGTCATCATAGACCTTTGAAGGAAGCACTGTTCCAGCTGGATAGTTTGCGTCAATGGCCATTTGAACATCCTCTTCATTCGCGCTCAGGAACAGTGATGCATTAAAGGCAGGCACGTACTCGTGAGGCGATCTCCCCGTCATAAATCCAGCACGGGTTATATCAAGGCCATAGTGTCGAATTGAACGGAAAACCCTCAATCCAGTTTCTGGCGAGTTTCTTGATAAAAGCACAACCTCTACCGGGGACTGCTTTGGGAATGCCTTGTTAATGCTAAGAAACCGTCGGATAAATGGGAAAGCTACCCCTTTGGGAAAAGGGGTGTTAATGTGTTCTTCTTGATGCAAGCGATATGCGTCGACACCTTTAGTAATATAAATTTCGTGTGATTCAGAAAGGTCGAACAGTGCACTAGATGCAACACTGATGACAAATTTTCTTTCTATAGGATATGCTATAAAGGAAATTTAAAGATCATGATAATTGGGGAGAGCTTACGAACGAATTGACATATGTTGTATACTCAAACTCAACGGAACTGCTCCAAAAAATCTTGGAGCGCCTTTTGCGGATCATCCTCCGAAGATGTAATCATTTTAATACCCCATTGATCGAGTATTGCTTCCTGAATTGGATTCGGTCGATGAGTAAATACATACGATCTTGGTTGGACACCTCCACCGTTATTTGTCTTCCACAATTTGGCAAGCTTGTAAAATAAAAAACGAAGATTGACGTCGGTTAGGCTATAACCAATGAAAAGGACAGATTTTCCAAGAACATCTGATCTCAATTTGATATCCAAAGGCGTCTCAAACTCTAGTCGTTCATAATAGCTCGACTCATCAAGAACGATTGTGTCGTCGTTGTCAAAATCTCCATGGAACTTTATTATCTGCGTCACACCATCTTTAATTTGTGGTATATCAGATACACTGGAGATTTTTATATATCGTTTATCATAATATTCAAATGACTTTTCAATCAATCGATCATAATTTGTAGTATAAATAATATGGAATTTAGAATTCGCAATTAATCTATGAATATCAGAACCAGTCAGATCTACTTTGTCAGAGTGCCAGTTTGTATCCATCCAGCTTCGTAAAGGCCCAATATTCCCTTTCTTTACTCTGTAATACTCCGCTAATGCAAGACTATTTCCAAATGTTTTATATATTTCGGGATCATATCCAAGCTCTCTAGCCACGTGATCGATCAGTTCCGACCAAGTTGGCAACCCAAGGTTGTTAGAGAGTCCAGCCCCTATGAAAAGAATTAAGTTTCTATCCTTGTAGGAGGCGATTAATTCATCCATTACAAAATTTCCTTAAGTAAGAATTCTCGAAATTTATCGAATGCTATCTTTCGCATAGAAATTTCATTCTTTTTATTACCTAGCTCTGCAAAGGTTTTGTCATAACCCTTTGGTATAAAAATACAGTCCCATTGAAAATCTCGACTTCCTCTTGGTTCGGGAGAAATATTTCCATCAATCGAACCCTCGAAAATATGAATCTTCTTCGCATCACAATAAGCAATTACCGTTTTAGCTGTTAAAGAAGTGTCTTCAAGGTTTCCGAGTAACTTTGAAAAGTTATCAGCTTCTAATTTGTCCCAAAACACTTGAGTCAAACCACCAGGAAAACCTTGCAATGAATTAATATAAAGACCAGTATGCTCTATAAAAACTTGGCGTCCTATTTTGTCAAATGCCTTAAGAACTTTATCCCTTACGATATCTTGAATGTCTTCTGTCTGAATTTCATGAATTTTCAGAGGGACATCAACTATCGACACTCCTATGTCACCGAGTATTGCCTCGACTTCTTTAGCCTTATAAGGGTTTTTTGTTACAAATCTTATTTCCATTATCTTGCTCAATGCTTGAACTGACGACTGGTAATGATTCAAGTTCGGCCATTGAACCAGATAGAGCAATAGACCGCAACGGGTCGCCAAGTGACCGTCAGGGCAATCGCGCTTTGTAGCACTTGCACGGGCAAGGGGTTTAGTATAGCGATTTTGCCTAATATCCCAGATGCTCCCAGATCCAACCCCCTATTTTGCTGACCTCACAGACCCGCGGCGAGAGGGCAAAAACAAACTCCACAAACTCACGGATATCGTGATGATCGTCTTATGCGCAGTATTGAGCGGCATCGAGGATTGGGTCGGCATGGAAGAGTTTGCCGAAGAAAAAGAAGATTGGCTGCGGACCTTTTTGGAATTACCGAATGGAATTCCCTCGCACGATACCCTGAGTAATGTCTTGGGCCGCCTGAATCCCCAAGCGTTTGCCGAGACCTTTCAACGTTGGGTGCAGGCGGCATTGCCAAGCCTTTCAGGACAGCAAGTCTGTTTGGACGGCAAGACCTTGCGCGGCAGCCGCGAAGGGGATAAGGCCGTGCATTTGATGAGCGCCTTTGCGGCTGAAGCGCGTTGGGTGTTGGCGCAACAGGCGGTGGATGAGAAGACTAACGAAATCAAGGCGATCCCCGATTTATTGTCGATGTTGGACATCAAAGGAGCTCTGATCTCGATCGATGCCATGGGTTGTCAAAAAGCCATTGCGAAAACCATCGTTACGGCGCAAGCGGATTACGTGTTGGCACTGAAGGATAATCATCCGAACCTTTGCGAGGATGTCAGGTTGTGGCTGGATACTGAAAATGCCAACGACCGCTTACCGGTCTACGAAACCATCGACAAAGATCACGGTCGCCTGGAAATACGCCGTTACAGCTTGAGTAGCGAGATTGCTTGGTTGACGCAAAAACCTGACTGGGCCGGGCTACAAGCCATTGGTCGGGTTGAATCGATTCGCACCCTCGGTGACAAGACCTCGGTTGAGTGTCGCTACTATTTGTGTTCGTTTACGGATTTGCAGCGCTTTGCCGAAGGGGTACGGCAGCATTGGGCGATAGAAAATTCCCAGCACTGGGTGCTGGATGTGCAGTTTGGCGAAGATGCGAATCGCGCCAGAACAGATCATTCCGCCGAAAACTTGGCGTTGATGCGACGGATGGCACTCAATTTACTACGAAATAACGGACCTACTAAAGACAGCTTGAAGCGCCGCAAGTTGCGAGCATGTTTGAACGATAACTATCGCTTTAAATTACTCTTCGGAACATCTGCAACATAGCGCGATTGCCCTGAAGTGACCGTCTTCTCCTCGGATTCATAGCCGCGAAACGGTCAATGAAATTCCGACTCCTGAAAGCGGCCTGTCGTCGAGGAGTCTAGTCGAACCTTTGCCACCACTCAAGATGGCTTTTTGATAGAAATTTGGGTTGCCAATATTTCATTAGATTTAAAATTTCGCTAAGTCATCAGCTGATCTGCAATGGTAAGCGCTGAATATACTTCTCTCCTGAAAGAGATTGTCTCAGGATACCCTTCTAGCCCTAACACCCTCACTGTACCGGGTTCATGTCCGTGCATGCAGACTAACGTTGATACGGCGAATTCGTCGGGTACTAAGGCTTGGTGGTAGGTATGGCGTTCTACGTTATAAGTAGAGCCAAGCTCTATGGTGTTACGATTTGCGATAATCGGATGGACTCGTGTAGTCGTTTTGTAAAGAATGTTTGACGTGGCTGACGCATATCTATCGCCGTTATAACCAACTTGGTAGACCGGCTGGCCACCAATTTGAACTGGCTCTACATAATAAAGAATATTGGTGAGGCTCCCTTGTAATATACGACTTTCTATATGCCGATCATGCGTATGAATAAAAGCAGGCATTCCGGTGATAGTTCGTGAGCCTTTAGGCCAAAAATGGAATCGCCATTCTTCTGTTTCAGTGCAACATAGAAGTACAACGTAAAATCCGTGTGGGTGCATAAGACAGATCGGATCTTCCCGTTTCAGCCAATTCTTCACTGCGTCCAGAATAGAGGATTGAGGTGCAGTGCGAACGTAATCTCGCGTCAAAGGAAAGCCGACATCAACGGACATAAGGCGATGGTGATTTTGTAGCCTCACCGGCTGATTGCTTCTCTTGATTCGTAATTCCAGCACTCTCTCCAAACATCGCTTCAAGCGTTGCTGGTAAAACCCGGTTCACATCATTTTCCACTCGGTACGCTTCATCACGAATCCAACCAAATTCAGTAACAAAGGCAGAGAAGTCACGATGATCTCTAAAATAGCGTGCAGCTGTATCTTTTGGATCCTCACGGGTGATGAGAATTTCATTGGAGGATCCCTCAATACGGAAAGTTGACAGTCGCTTGCTCAGAAACAACTGGATATCAACCAAACCAGGATTTTCGCGAGATACTCGAATAAGTTCGAGTATGGTCGCTAAAACCTCCTGTCTTACGTAAGATTCATCCCAGAGCTTCCGGTCGAACGACGCTACTTTGCGGTAATTGGCGTATTTTTGACAGACGGTTTTATCGCGAAAGTCAATTAAGATTACTTCAACTCGAATCGGATTACGGGCTTCGCGAGCCCGCTTAACAAGTATTGGAAGAATTTCGGCACGAAAATGTCGTCCTGTACGAACGAAAATTTTGTAATCTGCAGCATTTTTAGCGATGAACTCCAAAGTCTCGGCGATATCTTCTGGGAGTAATATTGATTTCGCAGTAATGTCGTTTGGATCGATGAAAAAATAATAGATATATAAACCAGATACTAGGGCGAATACGCCACTCGCTACAATCGAAATGGTCAAATTGTTAAGCGCGTTCCATAGCGGCGTATTTGGTGCTAAATAAGAAATCGCAAGAATGGCAATAATAGCAATGAGAAGTACTGCGCCAGATACAAATAAAAAATTTCTTCGTTGGGAGGTTGAGCTAAGGATGCCGGAAAGGGACATAGTTCGTTAAATGATTATTTCGTTCGTCAGCAGTCGCATATAACATCACGGCGCATACTCAAATACAAGCAATCTCAATGGAACTGTCCGCATTTCAGATTTCTCAAGGAGACGTAGCCATTTTTGGTTGGAGTGAGGCAGTGATAATATCAATTTGCTCGCCGAAAACCGGACAGCAGACAGGAGTACAGGATATCTTAACTGTTCAAATCGGATAGATACCCTGACCGGCAGGTTATGGCCGATGGACGAAACCGCTACGCGGTATGGAGTCTGTGTAGCCAAGCCTGAGGGCAATTGGCAGCATATCGAGTGTTTTTCCTATCCAAGAGACGGGGTAATCCGCCTCGTTCAAGATAGGAGTCGTGTCATGACCTCCACAGACAAACCCATCAGCCCATTACGCCAACGCATGATCGACGACATGCGGATGCGCAAACTGTCATCCCAAACCCAAGCCAGTTATATTCGCGTCGTGAAGCGATTCGCTAAGTTCCTGGGTCGGTCACCGGATACCGCCAACGCTGAAGATTTGCGCCGTTATCAGCTGCATTTGGTCGACTCCGGTATTTCGGCGATTTCCCTAAATGCCAATCTTACCGGTCTGAAGTTTCTGTTCGAAACTACGTTAGATCATCCGGCGTTAATGGCCAAGATGCATACGGTGCATGAGCCTCGCAAACTGCCGGTGGTCTTGAGTCGCGAAGAGGTGGCTCGTTTGCTCGCCGCCGCCGATAATCTCAAACACCAGACGGCTTTATCGGTCGCGTACGGCGCCGGCTTGCGGGCTAGCGAGGTGGTGGCGCTGAAGGTCAGCGACATCGATAGCCAGCGCATGACCTTACGCGTCGAACAGGGTAAAGGAGCTAAGGATCGCTACGCGATGTTGTCGCCGGTACTGCTGGAACGCTTGCGCGCCTGGTGGAAGTTTGCGCATGCCCAAGGCAAAATGCTGCCAGGCGGTTGGCTGTTTCCGGGGTTGGACCCTGTCGACCCGCTCAGCACCCGTCAACTCACCCGCGCCGTCCATGCCGCCGCTGAGGCCGCAGGGATAGACAAGCGGGTATCGATGCATACGCTGAGGCATAGCTTTGCGACCCACTTGCTGGAGCAGAAGGTCGACATCCGCGTCATCCAGGTATTGCTCGGCCACAAGAAGCTGGAGACCACGGCATTGTATGCGCAGGTGGCCACCGATATTCTGCGGGAGGTCGTCAGTCCGATCGAGACTTTGCCGTTAATGTAGTCGAGTAAGCCCATGGGGCGGCTTGCGCTTGAGGTCGCGGACATTTTCCGCGCCCATGGTTCCGCTTGGCGACAAGCTCAGCAGGCTCACATGAGTCTGGGCCAGCTGAAAGTCATGTCCGCCATCGAACAGTGTCGTACCGCGACATTGGGTGGTCATGTGCTGTGTTGTCCGGCCTGCCAGCATCAAGACATCGCCTACAATTCCTGCCGAAACCGGCATTGCCCGAAGTGCCAGGCCAGCGCGGCCAAACGCTGGCTCGAAGCCCGGCAGGCCGATCTATTACCGGTCGAGTATTATCACGTGGTGTTTACCTTGCCGGCGCCGATCAGTGCCATCGCTTATTACAATAAAACCATCGTCTATGGCTTGTTGTTCGAGATCGCGGCGGAAACCTTACGCACCATTGCCGCCGATCCGAAACATCTGGGCGCCCAGATCGGGGCCACCCTGGTGCTGCATACCTGGGGTTCGGCGTTGACCCATCATCCGCATGTGCATGGCATCGTGCCGGGCGGCGGCTTGTCGTTGGACGGTGAGCGCTGGATTAACTGCAAGCGCGGCTTCTTTTTATCGGTAAGAGTGCTGTCACGGCTGTTTCGACGCCGGTTTCTCGAAGTATTGAGCAAAGCACATGCGGCAGGACAATTGCAGTTCTTCGGTGAGTACCCCCATCTAACTGACGTGGCAGCCTTTGCGGACTGGCTCAAGCCGCTACGCAAATGCGAATGGGTGGTTTACGCCAAACGCCCGTTTGCCGGTCCCGAAGCCGTCTTAGCCTATCTGTCGCGCTATACCCATCGCGTGGCTATTGCCAATTCACGACTGCTGGCCATGGACGAACGCGGCATCAGCTTCCGCTGGAAAGATTACCGGGCCAAAGGCAGGACGCGGCATAAAACCATGACACTCAGCCCGGACGAGTTCATCCGCCGCTTTCTGTTGCATGTCCTACCCAGCGGTTTTCACCGTATTCGGCATTATGGCTTGCTGGCCAATGGCGGGCGTCGTGATCATCTGGCGCAGATACGTGAACGGCTAAAAGTGGCGCCTGCTCAAGTGGACTCTAAGAATCCTATGGCTGAGGCGCCCGAAAACACAACTCCGCCAACCTTCGTCTGCCCGGATTGCGGGGCGGCAATGATGATCATTGAAATCTTGGCGCGCAAACCGTTGATTCGGGCACCGCCTCCACTGGGAGGCGTACCATGATGACACCCACTTGGCGAATGCGAAACATGACATCCTTACTTCGTTGGTTTTTGCCAACCTCGGGACCGCTTGGCATGCTTGAGGAAAAACCTAAATTCGCCATCGGCGTGTACGCTAAAAATTGCCCTCTTTGGGGCTCTTCCGTATTTTGCGGAGAAACCACTACATGTAGTGCTATAGTCTTTGCCTGCCACAGTGAGTTTTGCTAAGGTCGACAATTTAACGCTGGAGTATCGTGATGACACAGTCGCTACTTCAAATACCGCTGGATATACCTGATGTTTGTATCGAAAAAGTTGAAACCACCGCCAAAGGCGAGTTCATCATCACGGTCAGTAGTACGTTAACCAGTGCAACCTGCCATCAATGCGGCCAGAGGATCGATAAGTTTTATGGCTATGGCAGAGAAATCACCTTGCGTCATTTGTCGATTTTCGATCGGCCGGTTTGGATCAAGCTAACCCCCAAGCGCTATCGATGCCCTGACTGCCCCAAAGGTCCGACGACCACGCAACAATGTGGCTGGTATAACTGGAAAAGCCCCCATACCAAAGCGTATGAGCAGTGGATATTGCGTGAATTGATCAACAGCAGCGTGACCGACATGGACGTGAAGCACGGCATCAGCGCCGAAGCGGCGGAAGGGATTATCAATCGGCACGTGGCCCAACAAGTTGATTGGTCTGCCATCCAAGGCATTCGCTTGCTGGGACTGGATGAAATCGCTTTGAAAAAAGGGCATCAAGATTTTGTGGTCATCGTGTCGGCTATCGATACCGAGGACCATAAGCGGATTCTGGCGGTGCTGCCCGACCGCAAAAAAGAAACGGTTAAAGCCTTTTTGCAGAATATTCCCGAGGCACAGCAACACGCGTTACAACGCGTCTGCGTGGACATGTATGAAGGGTATCGCAACGCCGTCTATGAGACATTGCCCGGCGTCGAGGTGGTGGTTGATCGCTTCCATGTCGCCAAGCATTATCGAGACGGCGCCGACCAGGTCCGCAAGGCGGAAATGAAAAAACTCAAGAATACCCTGTCTGCCGAGGATTATGCCAAGCTGAAAGGCGCGATGTGGGCTTTTCGGAAGCGCTGGATGGAACTCTCTGCCGATCAGCAAACCGTTTTGCTTTTTCTATTCCAGCAAGCCCCCATTTTGCGAGAAGTCTATATCCAACGGGAGCTTTTGACGGGTATTTTTGAGCGCCGACTCAATAAGGCTGAGGCCGAAAAAGCCTTGGATCGCTGGATGGAGCATATCAAAGTCTTGAAGTTGAAGGGCTTTGATGCGTTTGTCAAAACCTATCAAAACTGGCGAAATGAAATCACCAACTATTTCATTCGCCGGGAAACCAGTGGCTTTGTTGAAGGGCTTAACAACAAAATCAAAAGCATCAAACGACGCTGCTTTGGCATTTACAATACCGTCCGCCTGTTTCAGCATATCTGGCTTGATATCGAAGGGAGACGGTTGTTCGGTTATGCATAACCCTATATGTCGGGGCTACTCCGCGAAATACGGAAGAGCCCTCTTTGGAGTAAAATCGCGGCATTTGCTCGACTCAGGCTTACGACTCCTGGGACTTTTAACCACATCAGCGACCCAGCCCCTCCTCAAATCCCCATAGACTGTTACCCAATCTAACTCTCCACTGCGTGGCCCGCGGTTTCCTCCCTCGGGGCTTGTCCGACGCCTGCCCACCATGGTTTGTGGTCCCAAGGTTATCATCAAATGATGAGCAGGCATCCGATAACCCTTAACAATTGGGGACTATGATGCTCTCTGGTTTATCGGTGAAAAGATTGTCATTTAGTCATCTCAACCGATGAATTTGTTATTGGCATCAATCACCTTGCAATATCGCTGCACCGCATCCCGAATTTTTCCCAACCGATCGAGCTGTTGCCGGATATGAGCAAACTCGGTTTCCAGTTCTTCGACTAATTCCGTCTCCCAGGCGGGTTCGTTCTTCAGCAGGTTACCGAGCGGATAACGATAGCCACGGCCTTTCTTAACGTACTGCGCAATGGGCTTGGTTTGACCGTTTTGTCGCAACGTGGCCATGCGGTACCACTCAATGCTGAAAGCGCGTTGACTTTCCCGGCAGCGGATGCGGACACCAATTCGGCCTGATTCGCTTTTGCTGTGTTTCTGACGCTGGCTTTTCATTTGGCGCCAATAATCGTCGACCAACACTTTGGCTTGGGCCTGGAGATGATCGCACCGGGTTTCGATCCAATGCAGCAGGTCTTGTTCGGTGAGAGTGGACTGTGCGTTGACAGGATGTTCGCTGGACATGAATTTTCCTAATACTTAACTGTAGGGATAGACATGGACAATGCCTAACGGGATTTTCTGTTCATTGCGAGCCTTGGAAAGCGTCTTAGTGCATAGGTTTTGTACCTTAAATGCCTACCGCAGTAGGCATATCACTGTCATTTTCCCGATGGTTCATTTAGGCATTGCCTTGGCAAAACAGCGTGATTCATGCCTACCTAGGAAATAACTTCGGATTTCGGGCCGATTACCGTAGCCACGTTTCCCTACTAGCGTAGGGAAATCGAAAGTCGATTTACTATTGGGATTTGCGGGCTATGGTCCGTTCGCAATAAAGCCGGCATTTTATGCAACCGATATGGGATGCCGATTGCAGTTGACGCTGAATTCGGGATCGTCTGCCGTTAGGGGCGCGTTCTGGGATCGCCATTCGAGCCATCTTGCAGCTGATGGCGTTTTCGTCGTCAGCTGCAAAAGTCGCTGGGAAAATCTGGCTGACAATGGCGCGATGAACCGAAACGCCATTTCTTTACCGATCATCATGAGTTTGTGTCTCAGAGCCTCACTGGCGATGGGTAACGACAGCACGCCCGAGATTTCCTATTTCGCCGACAAACAGCGCGGCTGGTTTTGGTACGAGGCGTTGCCGGAGTCGGTAAAAAAAGCTAAACCCGATATTCAAACCGATCAGGAAAAACCCAAGCCTGACATCAAACCGCTCAGCACCGTTCAGGCTGACATGGAACCCAAAACACAAGCCAAGCCCTTTCCGGAACCCCAACCACTGTCCTCCGCCTGGTTGAAGCAAAACCTGGAGCATTACCTGAACCAGGCCATCGACGATCCCACTGAGGAGAATGTCGCAGCGTTTTACTATCTGCAGCGGGTGATGATGGACAAAGCCGAGCGCTTTACCAATGCCGCCCGCTACGTGGTGATGTCCGATCCGCAACTCGACGAAACGGTGCGCCGGCCAGTGGCTACCTATGCGGCCAATGAAGCCAATCATCAGGCCAGCGTGGTGGCCGAACAGGCCTTGAAAGCGATTGCCGCCCAAGCCGGTATTTTGTTTTTCTTCCGGTCCGATTGCCCGTATTGCCATGTGCAGGCGCCGATTTTAGCGATGCTGGAAAACGCTTATGGATTCAAGATTTATCCCGTGTCGCTGGATGGTTTGCCCATGCCGAACGGCTTTTTCAGTCAGTTCAAACGTGATAACGGTCAGGCGGCGATGTTGGGCGTTGAACAAACCCCGGCGTTGTTTCTGATGAAACCGCCGAAGCAGATTGTGCCGTTGGCTCAAGGCGCCTTGTCGTTGGAGGAACTCACCGGTCGGATTTTGCTGGCGGCCAAGGAAGCCGGTTGGATCGATGCGAAGCAATACCAAACCACCCAGGGTATTCGTAACACGCCCATGTTATTGCCGACGGCTGGAAGCATTAGCCCTGCGGTCACTCAAGATCCACTGTCACTGATCCAGGCATTGCAACGCAGTGCGCATCTCGGGAGTACGCCATGACGTCATTTTCGCTATCACGACGCTATCGCCAGGTGGTGGTCGTGATCCTGTTGGTCGAGAGTTCCGTTCCTGCCTATGCCGACCTACAACAGGAAATGGACAGCATGTTCGGCACCATGACCAACTTCACGGCCCCAACGGCCCATTTGGGACAGCGCCGGGGCGTGATTACCGGCGGCAGTTTGGTGGCGCGCAATGGCATCACCAACACCAATCTGGTGTCGTTCGTGCCACCGTCGTTCAGCGCCGGCTGCGGTGGCATCGATTTATTCGCCGGCAGTTTCAGTTTCATCAACTTCAACCAGTTCGTGCAATTGCTGCGCAACGTGGCCGGTAATGCGGCGGGCTATGCGTTTCAGTTGGCGGTCGGTGCCATGTGTCCATGGTGCGCGTCGGTGATGACCGACTTACAAAAGAAAATCCAGGAGATGAACCAGATGTTCAGCAACTCCTGTCGCTTGGCGCAAGGCCTGGTCAACGATACGGTCAAAGCCTTCGATTTGCAGAGTAAGACCAACCTGTCCAATGCCTCGTTTACCCAAGGGATTTCGGATGTGTTTTCCAGCTGGACCAACACCAGTACCTTGGGCGATCCGGTGCAGCAAATCAAGCAGAACGACCCGACGGATATGACCAAGATCATCCAAGGCAATCTGGTATGGCGGGCTTTGGTCAATCAGAACGCCGGGGGATGGTTCCGCTTCGGCGGCAACAGTTTGCTGGAAGCGGCGATGAGTATTTCCGGTACGGTGATCGTCGATGCCCCGCAAGCCGCGCCCGACGGCAAAGGCGAGAACAATGCCATCAGTGCGCCGCCACCGGTGTTACGGATCAAGGATTTGATGTACGGCAACAACGCCGGTAACAGTTATCAAACCGTGCGCATTTACACCTGCATTGATGGTCATGATGCTGATCAGTGTCTGAAGCCTATCGTCCAGAACGTCAATCTGGTCGGCTTGAAGCAACGGGTGATGGAGATCCTGTTGGGTTCGGCCAATAGCGGCAACGGTCTGATTTACAAATTCTCGACCAACAGCGGTCAAATCACCGACAGCGAAAAAGCCTTCATGCAAACCGTGCCGGATGCCATCGGCGGCATGATTCATAACCTGGCGCGGGAAGACGCCGGCATTGCCAAACTGTGGGCCGAAGAAGCGGCACCGGTGATTGCCTTGGAATTGGCGCAATTGATCGTCAACGATTTGCTCAATGCCGTGCAAACCGCCTCGCACATGAACGACCACGCCTACGCCAAGTTGCTGGTGGATGCCTTGAAAGATGCCCGAGAGCAGATTCAAGACGAGTACGTCACCATCGCCGGACGCTATGGCAATCCGCAAACCTTGATGGCGTTTTACCAGCAGCTGATGACCACCGTGAAGCCTAAACACTACGGCACCGTGGCGCAATTGCCGGCTTCCGGTACCGCCTGGCCGACGCCTTAGTCCATCTTATTTATTTGAAGGCAATCTCCTATGTTTGAAATCTTTTCCGTAGGCGATTCTGCCTATCTGCAAGCTGTACTGAATGCCGTGGCGATGATCTCTGGCACCGGCGATTACCGCACCGCCGCTGCCGTCGGTGGCTTGATCGGTGTCATCATCGTCATGCTGCGGGCATTGTTGCAATGGGATGGCCGCGGTATCCGTTATCAGGATTTACTGTTGGCGTACGTGTTGTGGCTGATGCTGTATGCGCCGTCGGTGCGGGTATCGATCGAGGATGCTTATACCGGCAGCGTCGTGGTGGTCGACAATGTGCCCTTGGGGCCTGCGGTGGTGGGTAGTGTGATGTCGAACATAGGCTATCGCACCACACGATTGTTCGAACAAGGCTTTGGCACACCGTCGATGACCGGCAACGGCTTTGCCGACAGTTTGCAGACCTTGACCGCAGTGCGGAAAAATCTGTTGTCGCGGGTTAATCTGGGGGCGGCCAACGTGCCTAATGCCGGCAGTGACATGGAAACCTCGTTTGCCAATTACGTGCGCGAATGCACATTGACCGGGGTCGACCTGAACCAGAAATCGGTGGACGCCATTTTGCGTGATGCCGATCCCCTGAATGCCATCCGCTTTGATTCCGACATCTACATGACCCAAATTTATGTCGGCGGCCAACCGCAAACCAAAACCTGTACGGATGCTTGGGCCGATTTGAGCGTAGTGGCCAATGGCAATTTTGCGACTGCGCTGGAAGGCTTGTTGCAGCCGATCTTGGGCGTGCCGGCGGCAGGAGACACGGTGCCAAAAATCCAGGATGCCTTCGATGCGCTGGCCGGACCCGGTGTGGTCGATGCCGCCGATTACATGCTGATGTCGGCCATCATGCCCATGTTCGAGAAAGGCGTGATCGGTCGACATGAAGACGGCTTGCATTGGAACAAAGCCGCGATGGTCGAACAAGCCATTCAGCAACGTAATACCCAATGGGCCGCCGAACAAACACTGTTTGCCAAGATCGTCCGGCCGATGATGGCGTTTATCGAAGGTTTGAGTTATGCCATCGCACCGATCATGGCGTTTGTGGTGATGCTGGGCAATGTCGGTATCCGGATGAATATCGGCTACTTCTCGATGCTGCTGTGGATCCAGTTGTGGATGCCGATTTTGGCGGTGATCAATCTATTCATCCAGATGTCGGCCGCCGGCAAGATGGCGTCACTGACCTCGGCCACCTACAATCTGCCGTCAATGATGGGCATTTACCAGTTGGACATGGAGTTGCAACAATGGCTGTCGATTGGTGGCATGCTGGCCGCTTCGACACCCGCCATTACTTTGATGCTGATCTACCGCGGGGCAGTGACTGCCACCCATTTCCTGGGGCGCATGGACGGCGGCGATTATGTGAACGAGAAAATTGCCACGCCCGATGTGATCAGCCCGGCGCCGGTCTTGAATGCCCAGGCGCAACATCAATACAGTCCGTTGTCGGCGGTCACCCAAACCGGCGTCGACAAGGTGCTGCCGACCTTTACCGCCGGCAAAGACATGAGTGCGGCGCTATCGTCGGCTTACAGCGCTTCGGAACAGGCGACCAATAGTTTCATGCACAGTGTATCGTCTTCGGCGATGAAATCGGCCAGCATCACCAGCGATGCCTTCGACAGCCGTTCCTTGGGCAATCAGATTGCCAGCAGTTCGAGTTACACCGATGCCTATAACCGTCAGTTCGGAGAAGCCTTTGCCAAGAAGCACGCCGATACCGGCATATCTGCCGATCAGTTCTCGGCCTTGGTGGCCGGCAGTGCCAATGCCGGGGCCAAGCTCGGTAACGACCAACTCAGCGGCGCAATCTCCGGCCGCTTGCAGAACGACTTCAAAGTCAGTCAGGACAAATCCGATGCCATTGCCGCCGACATCAGCCAGACCGTCAACGACAGTCAGGGTTATCAAGCCGGCTTGGCGAAAAGCCTGGCACTGGATGCGCAAACTGGGACTCGAAACGTCGCCTCAATGGGACTGCAAAATCAATCGTTGTCCTCACTGCAACACAGCGCAACCGATGCGGTATCAGCTAGCCAATCTTATCAACAAACCCTATCGGCCCAACAACGCTTCGGAGCCCAAGCCAGTTTCGGCGCGGCGGAAACGGGTTATCAAATAGCTCAAGACTCAACCTTGATGGAGAAACTGGATCGTACACTCGATCAATACGGCTTGCGCGGCGATACGCAGCGGCTGGCCTCGCAATGGAAAGCGTCGGGGTGGATTAGCGATGCCGATCAAGCCTATGCCGCTGCCGGCATGTCGTTACTGACAGGTTTTTCATCACCCAGTTACCGCACCCTAGATGATCAACAATCGCACCAGGCACAAATATCGGGTTATCAACTGTTGGGCGATGCGTTTAATGCACCGCAAGCCGATCAAACCTTGAATGCCAGCCAGAACGAATCGCTGAAGGCCAATGCACCGGAAACTGGCAAGGTTCAGACATCAGTCGAACAGGCTCAGCTTAAAGACCCACGGGCAGAAACCGAATCGTTAAATCAGCGTGCACAGGCACAGATTCGTTCAGCAGCGGGGAAAATTGCCGGCGGCGAAACCCGTGTCGAAGCGCAGCATGATCGTAACCTGGCTGAGCGTGAACAAAACTCGAGAGAAGGCTTTGGGCAATTGGCGAATGTCAAAGCGGAGCACTTTAGGCAATCCATTGCGGCTGCGGCCAACGAAACGCCTTCAGCTGCAGAGGCAACATATGACTATCTCGGGGGCAGTATTTATAATACAGTTAAGGATATTGAAGCGGCAGGGGTGGCAAGTAATGCTTACATAGACCAATTTAGTAATCATTTTCTGGAGGCATTTTCAAAAGGCGAGGATAAGTGGGAATCACTTAAATTCGCAGCGTCACAGTCTTACCCTGGATTTGAACAAGTTACAGAAATTTGGGCAAATCAGCGTGTAAATGCCGTATCAGACAAACTCACTCCAAGCCAACAAGCCTACTATAAAGCGGCAATGTTTGAGGCGTTTGCTGGTTTTGATGTTCGTGGCTCAAATAGTGGAATACTTGATCAGCTCGAACAGAAATTGATTATTGAAGAAGGCGACAAAGTTGGTAGCGATATCGCCAAATTGCTGATTCAGGCTGCGGGCCAAAATAGAATGGACTTGGTCAACCAAGTTGGTAACTACAATCGGTCAATGGGGCGGATAAATTATTAGGTATTAAGGCGATGGGCTCAGCAATTGTAGTGCTCCAACGATTAAGCCACGAAGAACTAAAATTAAAAAAAATACCCCGATGTATCCAATCATATCGTCACGGAGATACATGGTTGTTATGGATAACATGACGATCAGGAGCCAATAGTGCTTGCTATCATGGGAAAATTTTACAGCCAAGTATTCGATACCCTGAAAAAGAATCTCTGCCAACAAGGCTGCGCCGAATAGAGCTACACCAAAAAATGCGATAAGACTTAGCTGTCCCGACACACTGATATGGTCGCTAATCAGCCAAAGGAAGGAGAAACCAAGGGTAATTATGAACAGTTTATTCAGTATTGCCGTTGTCAATCTAGGGCTTTGAAAGCGCGATAGCAGCTTCTGAAATCCTCCCGGAAACCGTGCAAACGTCGCACCACAAAAAGGGCAAATCGATTTTGTTGGTTGCCCGTAATAGGTAATGACGCGCGGCACCATGATTCGATGGCATTCGGGACAATCGACAGTTGCATGATGGCCATTAAACATTGAGTGATTTGATCGAGTTTGAATCGATTGGCTGGGCCGTTTGAACCGATCTGAGAGTGATGACTGTGAAGACATTGTATTCTCCATGCATAAGCGGTTGGGCAATCCTACCGCGATTGAGCTAACGTTCCAAGTCGGTTTTTTAAATCAAAACTATTTCAACAAGGCAAAGAAAAATGACCTGCGTATCGAACGGTTTACTCGCCGACACTTGCCAGAATTTTGTTGATCACGGTAGCCGAAATCCGAAAATCCGATCGATGCAAAATTTCAAAAGTGGCTCGAGCAGACGAAATCAAACCTTGCTTTTTGGCCTGTCCGATGACGGCGGCAGTACCTGCGACATGTAATTGATATTCTTTGGCCACAGCCCGGCCGGCACGTTCATCCATGATCAGCAAATAGTTTTGGGGTGACGACAGCGCAATGTTGATGCAATCCGTTTCTCCGGTGTCCAGATCAATGTCCAAATGTGGTGTTATGGATTCATGCCATACCGTTAGCCAACCTGAATCAAATGCGTGAGCCAGCGCTTGTTCACCTGGCGCCGATTTGCCCGGTAACACTTCTTGTTTCACCGATTCGGGTACGAAAACCTGGCCAAATAACTTCGGTAGCCAGATTAAACCCTCCACCAACGCCAGTCCGATCAATGGACTGGCATCGACAATTACTTTTTTGGTCATCCGCGATCAGGCTTGGTTGAGCCACTGGTCCAGAGTGTCCAAATCATCCTCGACTTCATCAGCCGTTTGCTCGATGACGGAAATACCCAGGCGCGAGACGTGCGCAATAAAGTTTGCCAACGGCATATCGGCCAGTTTAGCGGAGCGGGCAAGGGACAGGTTACCGTCCTTGAAAAGTGCCGTTGCCAAGGCTTTACGCACGCCCGGCATTCCAATGATTTTGGCGGCTTTGAGGCCGACCATCACCGCGTCTGGTTCGTTTCGATTCATAACCAGGACCATATCCTCGTGAGCCATGCGCAGAGCTTCGCTGGGGTTGTTCTTTAGACCACTGACATTCACGGTTTTCATAGTCTGATTACATAGGAAGATTGGATAGGTGGATTATAATCCTCTAAATGAAAATTGCTGCATAAAGTTTTCTCCCTGGACAATGATCTCCTATGTGGCCACGACAACGTTGCTCCTAGGATCAATTAATCGGTGATGATTCTGGTTTTAGGGATTTGGCTTAGCATGCACATTTGGCAGACTTGCGGGTACTTACAGCCATGAATGACCAAATAGGGCGTATGGCAGGTCGTACAGTAAGGTAATTCAGCGAGTCCGTCTCTCAGGGCTTCGACGATAATCCAGGCTTCATCGAAATTTGCAGGCCGTATGCGGCCAAACGGCCGGCGTTCTTGGATATGGTTTGGGTAGAATGCACAAAAAGTGTCCCAGGCAAATACCATGGCATTCAGGTCTATTTCCGCTCTGATAGCGCCTGAGCAAGCGCTTCGATAGATTGAAGCAAATAGGGCCATGTAAAGAAACGACTCGCGTGACTGCGGCATTGACGTAATGCTGGGGATCAGTCCCGCCACTGGGCTTTCGCGGTGCAGCGAAAAGTAAAGGTTACACAAGTCTTTGGGGCGCAGGGTTTTGATGACCCGGCTGACCAATTTGGTACGCAACTTTCGTTTCAGTAATTGATAGGCCCAATACTGATCTTTGAGTCGAGCAGCAAAAGCGCAATGGTTGCTCATGACTCTGGTGAATGGGAGGACAAAAGCGTCAGGAGTTCGACAGTCCGTGCGGCGACTGCATCGGGGTCTTCGGTTTTTTGGACGTTTAGGAATTGGCTCCATTTGTGGGGATTGAAACGGGGAACAAAGGTCAGGCAATCACTTCGAGCCAGAATCTTTAATTGCTCGAGTGGCATCTTTCTGAGCAACGACACCGCTTCGGTCGTAAGACCTAAGCAGAACATGGCTTTCTGTTCGCTGCCGGAAAAAATTAAGGATTGAGCGACAATGAGGTAGTCGAGATTGAGTTTGTAGAGGTTCTCATCCATTCTGCAATCCGCGATGGACTAAAGAATCGCGCGAATTTGATTTGCCAGGGCGATTACTTTCTGCCCGTAACGGATGGCGGCCGGCTCGTTTTTCCAGCTGTAATATCGGCCGATGCCATGAGCGAGATTGCCAGGCACCGATTGGATAGCCTCTGAGAGTACGCTCGCGCCGATTTCGAGATTGGTACTCGGGATTAATAGTTGTTCTGCTTTCGCAACGCGGTAGCCATGCCACCGCAGATTCACTTGCATAATGCCGACGTCGATATTGCGCTTGCCTTGCTCCAACATTTGATTGAGTAAGGCTTCGGCCTCCTGCTGACTGCCGGGAATAAATGCGTTGCCTGCGTTATTGATGGCCCAGGGCCAGGGTATGACTCGATTCTGCGCGCCGTTTTTTCGCGACTCCGTGAGCGCAACGGCATACAGAATATAGGGATCAATGCGATGCCTACGAGCTACTTGCCCCCACAGCGTGTTTTGTAATTTAGTATTTGATGTCAGGGACTGTTGGTTGCTGCTATTCATTTTAATGGATCCAGCAGCCATCGATTCCATGGGTTGGCTAATGATGCAAAAGCCGCCCATCATGCCAATCCGAAGATGCTTAACAACGTTTTGAAATGAAAACTTAAGCTTAAGATCTTTTGAAGGAATAATGAACATCGCAAGCTCGCCGTAATGGTCTTGAGGCGAGTTTACGACGCTGCTAAAAATTCTATACGTTCGAAAAACGCTTGTTTCTGGCGTTTTTATCTTGATTTGTCAATTTTGGAGGTTCGCAACAAATGTTCGTGCGCCATCGTATTTGGATGTCAAGCCAAAAAACGAGCCTAAAATGAGGATTTAGATTAATTGGAATGTTTGACGGGGTATTTCGTTGAAGACAAACCGGACTGATCACTTTGGTTCAAAAGGTTAAACCGATACGATTTTCAGGGAATTCGGTCCGCCTTCGGTAATTGTTGCTTGGTATAGGTTTTAGTATAGGTTTGAATTTTATTCCAATAAACCCCATGAAAAACAATAAGCACACGCTGCTGCATCATCGGCGTGTGTTGCATTTTCTCGTCTTGCTTGGGGCCTTGTGTTTTCTGGTTATTCATTTGTAACAATTTGATACATAAGTAATATTCTTTGGTTTTCTGTTGAGTCTAACATCGTCGACACTTATCAAAACTTTCCTGCACTTTGCTTTTTAGTATAGGTTTTTTCAGGGTATATTCGCGTCATCATTCGCCACAAAAAACCTATACTGAAATGCAATTCGACGCCCGCACCGCTAAAGCTTTGCTATCTGGACAGCATATGGCTTTTGACGATTACCCTGGGCTGCGTTTGTCAACTATGACAAGGGTGAGAACTTGGTTTTATCGATATAGAAGCAGCGTTATAGAAGCAGCGTTGATGGACGCCTTCGGCAGGTCATTGGCCGTCTATGTCATTTCCATCAGCTATTGTCGCCTGGGAGGCTTTGAAAAACCAGCGTGATTCTGGCAGGTATCCTGTATTAGAAGCAAAGCAAGCGAAATTAGAGGCAAAAGCCTTAACGTTAAAACAAGAGGCGGCAAATTCTGAAAACGCTTATACAGTACGTGTGCTGTGCGATGAATATTTAGCCGGACATGTTTGCCGTCATAGAGCCCCAAAAGGCTCTGCTGAAATTACAAGGATGTTTAACACGATGCTGGGGGATATGGCGGATTTGCCACCCACTGCAATTACGCGAGCAATGGCTTTTGATTTGATTCAAAAGTACGCTGCAATATCGCCCGTGCAGGCTGGAAAATTACGATGTGAGCTAGGCGCCGCATGGGATTATGCAATGGATGCTGGCAGACTGCCTGAAGCTGCTGTAAATTGGTGGCGCTTAATTTTCCATCACAGGGTTTTAACCACCGGCTTCAGTCGGTCAGCTTTAGCTATAAGATTTTCGAGGCTTTTGGACTGAAAGGGTTCTGTTGAAAATGTATAAAGCCTGTTATGGCTGTTTGAGTATTACAGAGCCAGTGTGAGCCAGCCCGCCAGATAATTGGGGGCAGAAATCTTTTTGGTATTTTGTAACCCAGCGACGCGTCGTTCAGTCGACGCGTATCGGGACTTTCAGTCCGTTATTCGAACCCACCTGCTTTAGCAGGTGGTTGTTTAGCTAACCCATGAAGCCAGCATCATTGCTGGCTTCTTTCGTTTCAAAGGCAGTTAATCGGGAGCAGGCCCCCTAAAGCCAGGGTCTGCATTTGCATAGGCGGGACGCTATCAGGGTTTTGTCGGTTGGTTTTGCAGTAAATGCTCAATGTCGGACCGAATGGCGGCAGGTGCCCTGAAAGGGGAATATCGCTTCACGACTCGCCCCTGTCTGTCGATCAGGAATTTGGTGAAATTCCATTTGATGGCTTGGCTGCCAAGGGCTCCCGAGGCTTGCGATTTCAAAAACGTATAGAGCGGGTGAGCGTGCTTGCCATTGACGGCGATTTTTTCGAACAGCGGAAAGCTAACCTGATAAGTCATTTCGCAAAAATCGGCAATTTCCTGGCTGTTGCCAGGTTCTTGCTTGCCGAACTGGTTGCACGGGAAGCCCAAAACTGCAAAGCCCTGATCTTTGAATTCCCGATAAAGTTGCTCCAGTCCGCGATATTGCGGCGTGAAGCCGCAGCGGCTGGCCGTGTTGACGATCAGCAGCACTTGGCCTTTGAACGACTCCAGCGGAATCGTTTCGCCGGCGAGGCTATTGGCGCTATAGGAATAGATGGTTTCCATAAGTTTCATGCCGCTTGCGTTTGCAGTGATTTTGCCAGGAAGAAGTTTTTGAAATAAGGCATGAAGCTGGCGGTGATCGGAATCGAATAAAAGCAATAGATCGCGGCGGCTTCTCCGGTCGAAACGCCCAGAAACCATTGCGGCATCAACAGCGTCATCAAGGCCATGAAGCAGTGATAAGAGGCGATTTTCCAGTTGTCTTTCCAAACGAAGCCGCTCAATGCCAATGCAAATAGCGAGCCATGGGTCACGAGCAATCCGAACGCAGCCGGAATCAGGTAGCCGATGTGGTAAATCCCCATGAACAAACAAGCGACTTTGTTGCCGATGAAGTTGGGATCGATACCGAATAATTGCCATTCCTTCGGTAAAAAGGTGCAGATCAAAAAGAACGAGCTCAGCGTGGTGCCGAGCAGGGTGGCTTTTTTCAGCGCCAGTTTGTCGCTGGAGTAAGTCGCCAGCGCCGGCATGATTGCAAAGGCCTGCAGGGCGATGTGGTAGGTCGATAACTGACTGAGAAAAAGATTCGTACCGTAACCGCATTGATCGGCCACGGGATAAGCGAAGTACTGAATCAATTCCATCAACGAGAAGTGAAAGATCGCATAGGCACGGGCCAGGCGCACCCAAAAGGCTTCCTCTTTGTCCATAAAGGTGATGCCCGAGGCTACGAAGCCGACTACCCCAAGACCCAAGGACATATTTGCACTAAAACACATGATAGGACCGTTATTTTTATTGGCGGCACGATAACTAAACCTCGATGAAAATCGAGCCGCTTGGGTTAAGGAAAATGTGGTTTGCAATCGACCGATGCCTACAGGCGTATGGCTCGAGAGTCAATTGTCATATAAAAGTTCGGGATTCTAGCAAAGTTCCGAACCGGTGGTCGTTAAAACCATGCTCTCACTCTGAGTCCGTTCTGGTAGGGAGGCTAACAAGCCCTGGCACATACCCAGACGTCTACCCGGTTAACCCCATGGTGTTTTAGTGCTTGCGCCAGCGCGTCGGCGGTGGCGCCGGTGGTCATGACGTCATCGACGATGACGATGTGTTGATGGTTTAGAGGGCTGATTACGCTGAAAGCATTTCTCAGGTTTTTTCTGCGCTGTTTGGCCGGCAATTCGGTTTGATGAGCGGTATTCCGGTTGCGTATGCAGCTGTTTAAGTCCAACGGGATCGATAGCCGGTTGGCCAGATGGCGGGCGATTTCCAGGGATTGATTGAAACCGCGTTCTTGGTAGCGTCTGCGATGCAAGGGCACGGGAATGATACATTCCGGCAACTCCGCCGTTTGCTCAAGATGGGTTGCCAGCAGGTTGCCCAGTAGGCGGGCGTGTAAATAGCGCTGGTTGAATTTCAACTGGGTAATCAGAAATCGCAGCAAATCATCATAGAGAAAGGGCGCGTGGGTTTCATCGAAGTGGGGTGATTTTTTCAGGCAGCGCCCGCAAAGTTGCGGCGTTGATATCGCTGTTTCAAAGGGTTCGCCGCAGCGATAGCAGCAGTGCAGGTTTCTGCTTAAATCGTCATAGCAAGCCCGGCATAAATCCAATCCATCAAATCCTGCTTGCCCACAGAAGATACAGCGCGGCGGCAGCCATTTGTTCTGTATAATATTCAGCCAGTTGTTCACTTTTATTTTTGAAATAGGTTGATAAGCGGTTCGGTTCGCCGTTTTGCCTGCACAGTTTGGAGAGTATCAGAATGTCTGTCGTCCCGGAATCGATCAAAATCGATGCGTCGTTGCGCCATGATTGGCAGCTGGCGGAAGTCGAAGCCCTGTTTGCCATGCCGTTCAATGATTTACTGTTTAGAGCGCAAAGTGCGCATCGGCTTTATTTCGATCCGAATGAAATTCAGGTCAGCAGTTTGTTGAGCATCAAGACCGGTTCCTGTTCCGAGGATTGCGGTTACTGCCCGCAAAGCGCGCGTTATGATTCCGATCTCAATCCGGAAGCCTTGATGCCGGTCGATGCAGTATTGAAGGCCGCGCAACAAGCCAAACAGCAGGGCGCATCACGGTTTTGCATGGGCGCCGCCTGGCGTAGCCCGAAAGATAGAGACATCGAGCGTGTGGTCGAGATGGTCAAGGGCGTCAAGGCCTTGGGGCTGGAGACCTGCGTGACCTTGGGCATGTTGAGCGACAAGCAAACCCAAGCCCTGAAGGAAGGCGGGCTGGATTATTACAACCATAATCTGGATACCTCCGAGGATTATTATTCCGAAATCATCACGACTCGCACGTATCAAGACAGGCTGGATACCCTGGAGCGCGTGCGCGAGGCCGGCATCAATGTCTGTTGCGGCGGCATCGTCGGCATGGGCGAGTCGGAAATCGATCGGGCCAAGTTGCTGATGCAATTGGCGAACATGGCCAAGCATCCCGAAAGCGTGCCTATCAATATGTTGGTGCAAGTGGAGGGCACGCCGTTGCATGGCACCGAAAAACTGGACCCTTTGCAATTCGTGCGTACCGTCGCCGTGGCGCGCATCATGATGCCGCAATCGCGGGTGCGCTTATCCGCCGGGCGCAAGGACATGAGCGATGAAATGCAGGCTTTGTGCTTTTTAGCGGGCGCCAATTCGATCTTTTATGGCGACAAGCTGCTGACCACCGACAATCCAATGACCAATCACGACAAGCAATTGTTCGAGCGTTTGGGCGTGCACATGGGCGGCTCCAGTTACACCTGATGGCTAATGGTTTTTACGATTTTTCCGGCCAGCTGGAAAGCCTGAAACAACAGGGCCTGTATCGAAGTCGCCGCATCGTCGATGGCCCGCAAGGGATTTTGTTGCAGGTCGACGACAGGTCGGTGGTCAATTTTTGCAGCAACGATTATCTGGGCTTGGCTAATCATCCCGACGTGGTCACGGCGTTTCGCAAGGCCGCCGACCGTTATGGTGTCGGCAGTGGTTCGGCGCATCTGATTTGCGGGCATAGTAGCGCGCATCATGGCCTGGAAGAAGAGCTGGCGGCATTCACAGGGCGCGAACGGGCTTTGCTGTTTTCCACCGGTTATATGGCCAATCTCGGCGTGATTTCGGCGTTGCTTGGGCGGAATGATACGGTACTGGAAGATCGGCTTAACCATGCCTCGCTGCTCGATGGCGGCTTGCTGTCGCGTGCGCGGTTTCAACGTTATCGGCATGGTGACAACGTTGATTTGGCGCAGCGCCTGGCCGAATGTACAGAAAAGGCCTTGATCGTCAGCGATGGGGTATTCAGCATGGACGGCGATTTGGCTGATGTGCCGGCGCTGGCGGCATTGGCGAAATCGCATCAAGCCGGCTTGTTGATCGATGATGCCCATGGCTTTGGCGTGCTCGGGAACTCGGGCGGCGGCATCGTCGAGCACTACGGTTTATCTCAGAATGATGTGCCGATGTTGTTGGGAACCTTGGGCAAGGCGTTCGGCACCTTCGGCGCTTTTGTGGTGGGTTCCAGCGATCTGATCGAGTACTTGATTCAAAAAGCCAGAAGTTATGTTTTTACCACAGCACTGCCGGCTGCCGTCGCCGAGGCAACGCGGGCCAGTCTGCGTTTGTTGCAAGGCGAAACCTGGCGACGCGAAATGCTGCAGGCCTTGGTGGCGCGATTTAGACACGGCGCCGAGCAATTGGAACTGCAGTTGATGGATTCGTTTACGGCGATACAGCCGATAATCGTTGGAGACAGTCAACGTGCCCTGGACACTAGCGCGGCCTTGCTGGAGCAGGGCTTTTGGGTGTCTGCGATCAGACCGCCCACCGTGCCGGCGGGTACCGCCCGTTTGCGAGTAACCTTATCCGCCGCACATGAACCTCATCATGTTGATGCCTTGCTGGAGGCGTTGCTCAAGGTGATGAAATGAGTCAAATTCATACTGAGGTTTACGGCGAAGGCCCCGCATTGGTGATGATACATGGCTGGGCCATGCATAGCGGTGTCTGGCGCGATTTTGCCCGGCAACTTGCCCGGCATTGCCAGGTCATTTGCGTCGATTTGCCGGGACACGGGCGTAGCGAAGCCATCGAGCCCTTTACCTTGCAACAGATTGGCAATGCCTTGCTAAAAGCCATTCCGGTGCAAAAATTCACGGTCTTGGGCTGGTCGTTGGGTGCGACCGTGGCGATGGACATGGCGCAGCGTTTTCCGCAGCGCGTGCAAAGATTGATCGTTTTGGCCGGCAATCCGCATTTCGTGCGGAAACCGGACTGGCCCGGCGTCAAGGCGGAAACCCTGGATAATTTCGCCGAACTGCTGAAGGTCGATGTTTCGCAGACGCTGATTCGTTTTTTGGCTTTGCAAGTCAATGGCTTGGCGCATGGCAAGACGCTGTTGCAAACGTTGAAGTCGGCGATTCTGGAATGTCCCCCACCCGGCGTCGACGTGTTGCAATCCGGTCTGGATATTTTAAGGACTAGCGATTTGCGCGAGTTTCTGTTGCGTAATCGTCTGCCAGTTCATTTGATCGTTGGTGACAAGGATGCCTTGATTCCATTGGCGAGCGCGCAAACCTTACAGCGCTTGAATCCGGCGATCGACGTGCAAGTATTGGCTTCTGCGGGGCATGCACCGTTTCTATCCCATGCCGAACCCCTGATCGCGGCCATCAGAAAATTATTGTGATCGAGCTAGTGTGTCCCGATAAGGCAAAAGTGAAGCGTTCGTTTGCCGCCGCGGCCGGCAGCTATGACGGTTTGGCCGCGCTGCAGCGTAAGGTTGGGCTGGAATTGCTGGAACGGTTTCCGTTGGCTGATCGATCCGGTGTGTGGCTGGATGTCGGTTGCGGTACTGGCTTCTTGACGAATCAACTGGCGATCAGGACGATGGGGGAGCCGTTGATTGCGCTCGATATCGCCCTGCCGATGCTGCATGCCTGTCGGCGTAACTACCCAAATTTGATCGCGCGCCATCTCTGTGCCGATGCGGAAAATCTACCGTTTGCCAGCGCTTCCATCGATAGTATTTATTCCAATCTGGCCTTGCAGTGGGCGCAGGATTTACCGAAGACTCTCAAGGGCTTTGGGCGCGTTTTAAAAGGCAATGGGCAACTGGTTTTTGCCACGTTTGGCCCGGCAACCTTGCATGAATTGAAGGCCGCCTGGGCCGCCGTCGATGATTTCGTGCATGTGAATCATTTTCATGCGGCCGATGACATCAGGCGTTTTTTGTGGGGCGCCGGTTTCGAGTCGATTGACGTCGATAGTTCGTTGTATCGGTCTTATTATCCCAGTGTTCAGGCCTTGATGCGGGAGTTGAAGGGCATAGGCGCGCACAACGTCAATCATGGCCGTAACCCCAAGCCAACGACGAAAGGTCGGCTGGCGCAAATGATGTCGGAGTATCGGCGGCTGATGACTGGGGCGGACATCGTCGCCAGTTATGAAATTATTTTTGTTCAAGCGGGTTTGAGTTGATGAAGAGCGGGTTTTTTGTTACCGGTACCGATACCGATGTGGGTAAAACCTGGTCCAGCGTGGCGTTGATGTGCGCGTTGCAAGCTCAAGGCCTGAGGGTGGTCGGGATGAAACCCGTGGCGGCCGGTTGCGAGTGGACGCGGGACGGTTGGCGAAATCAGGATGCATTGCTGTTGCAACAACACGCTTCGCTGGCAATGGACTATCCAATAGTCAATCCCTACGCCTTTGAAAAACCGGTGTCGCCGCATATCGCGTGCGGGGATACGGCGGTGGAAATGGAAGCCATCTTGAAGGCTTTCCGGGAGTTGCAAACTATCAGCGATCTGGTTTTGGTCGAGGGCGCGGGCGGATGGCATTCGCCGTTGAGTCGGGATTTCGATAATGCCGGCTTGGCTCAAGCCCTGGGTTTGCCGGTGATTTTGGTGGTAGGCATGCGGCTGGGTTGTATCAATCATGCCTTGTTGAGTTATCGGGCCATATTGCAAGCCGGAGTTGGATTGGCCGGCTGGCTGGCAGTTGAAATCGATCCCGTAATGCGCGAATTTCAAGCCAATCTGGAGTATCTGGCTGACAGGATTGAGGCGCCGTTGCTGGGTGTTTTGCCGCATCTCGACAGCCCTGATTTCGAGGTTCTGGCCAAGTTCATCAAGATGGAAACTGGAGATTTCTTGATCCAGATCAATAAGTAACGTTGCGCATATCAAGACAATGCGGCCTCCATTAAAACAATCACTGGAGGTAAGCCATGGCGTTAATTACTTGGACTGCGGAACAATACGGCACCCATGTCGGTTTTGCCGATCAAGAGCACCAAACCTTGTTTGGTTTGTTGAACAAGTTATATGACGACGCGACCGGTGGCGCGGCGCGCTCTACCATCGGCGCATCCCTGGATGCGTTGATTGCTTACGTGGTCGATCATTTTGCCCACGAAGAGCAGGAAATGCAGGCGGCCGGTTTTAGTGGTTATGACAAGCACAAAGCCGAACACGAGGCCTTGGTCGGGATTTGCGCCGATTTGCAGAAAAAATTTCACGCCGGCGAAGCCGATGTTACCGACGAAGTGGGGCAGATGGTCAAAAACTGGCTGGACAGTCACATTCCCACCTTCGACAAGGCGTATTCCGCGGTATTAAAGTAAACAGATAGTTTTTCATCGGGAAATAAAAGCCTGCGAATAGCAATGTTCGCGGGCTTTTTTATGTTATTTGCCACATCGGGAAAAGCTCTTCTGGTTTAGCGGGGAGTCATGGGTTAAAATTAACCGGTTAATTTGTGATAATTATCGGTAAATGGAAGCGTTGTCTGCTCGATTGCAGGCTGCAAAATTACAAGAAGATATACGCATACGAGTTTATAACTACAATCGAGGAGGCTGCTCCGTGAAGAAAACAAAGCAACTGCTTGCGTGTTTGGTTTTGATGGCCTTGGGCCTCGGAACCGCACAGGCGGACTACACACTCAACCTTGTGAAAGGGGTGACGCAACTCAGCAATGAAGTATATGACCTGCATATGCTCATTCTGTGGATCTGCGTGTTCATTGGTATTGGTGTATTTGGCACCATGTTCTATTCGATTTACCATCACCGGAAATCGAAAGGTCATAAAGCCGAGCAGTTTCACGAGAACACCACCGTTGAAATCATCTGGACCATCATTCCCACCTTGATTTTGGTGGCGATGGCGATTCCTGCCACCAAAGCCGTTATCGATCTGGACAAGGTCGAGGAAGCCGAGATGAGCATCAAAGTCACTGGTAAACAATGGTACTGGGACTATGAATACCTGGATAGCGGGGTTCATTTCGAAAGCCATCTGGACGAAGCCAGCGAAAAGGTGCACCGCGTCAGTACGATGGACCCGCGTTCCGTGCCCAACTACTTGTTGAACGTGGACAGACCCTTGGTCGTACCCACCAAAAAGAAAATCCGCTTCTTGTTTACCGCCGCCGATGTGATTCACTCCTGGTGGGTGCCTGATCTGGGCTGGAAAAAAGACGCCAACCCCGGTTTCATCAACGAAGCCTGGACCTACATCGAAAAACCCGGTACCTATCGTGGCCAATGTACCGAACTGTGCGGACGTGACCATGGCTTCATGCCTGTCGTCGTGATTGCGATGGAGCAAGAGCAGTATGACGCCTGGGTGAAGGAAACCTTGGCCAAACAAAATCAAGCGCCTGATCTGAGCGATCAAACCCGCTCATCATTGATGGCGAAAGGCGAATCCGTTTATCTGAAAAACTGCGTGGCTTGCCACCAAATCGACGGTAACGGTATCTCTGGCTGGTATCCTGCATTGAGAGGCAGCGCCAAAGTCACCGGCAACATGGATCAATTGATCGGTTTCATCCAGGCTGGTACCAGCAAAATGCCGTCTTTCCGCAAACTGCCGGATGATCAATTGGCGGAACTGATTACGTATATCCGTAACTCGCCTGAAATCGGCAATAGCGTGGGTGATGAAATTCAACCCAACCAAATCACTCCTAAATGGGACGACGATGAGTAAAGCCCAGGCTTTCTCGTCTAACTCATTTTTCAATATTTGTTGAGGTAAAAAACTATGTCTGCTGTTGTAGCTGAACATGATGATCATCACGATCACCACGACCATGGCCCGCAAAAGGGTATTTTAAGGTGGATCATCACCACCAACCATAAAGACATCGGCACCATGTATCTGGTGTTCTCGCTGGCGATGTTCTTTGTCGGTGGCACGATGGCCTTGATCATTCGTTCCGAATTGTTCGAGCCGGGGTTGCAATTCGTCGATCCCAACTTCTTCAACTCCATGACCACCATGCATGCGCTGGTGATGGTATTCGGCGCGGTGATGCCGGCTTTCGTCGGCCTGGCCAACTGGATGATTCCGATGATGATCGGCGCGCCCGATATGGCTTTGCCGCGCATGAACAACATGAGCTTCTGGATGTTGGTCGCTGGCGTTTTGCTGATCGCCAGCACCTTGTTCATGGAAGGCGGCGCGCCCGCCGCGGGCTGGACCCTGTATCCGCCGCTGGTTTTGCAAACCGGTAAAGCCTTGCCTTTTGCCATTTTCGCGGTGCATTTGCTGGGTATTTCTTCGATCATGGGCGCCATCAACGTGATCGCGACCATTTTCAACATGCGCGCGCCTGGCATGACCTTGATGAAAATGCCGCTGTTCGTCTGGACCTGGTTGATCACCGCGTTCTTGTTGATCGCGATCATGCCGGTATTCGCGGGCGCGGTCACCATGCTGTTGACCGACCGCTTCTTCGGCACCAGTTTCTTCGATGCGGCCGGTGGTGGTGACCCTGTGCTGTACCAACACATCTTCTGGTTCTTCGGTCACCCTGAAGTGTACGTGATGATTCTGCCGACTTTCGGCGTGGCTTCGACCATCATTCCGGTGTTTGCCCGTAAACCGCTGTTCGGCTATTCCTCGATGGTTTATGCGACCGGCGCGATTGCGTTCCTGTCATTCATCGTCTGGTCTCACCACATGTTCACCGTCGGTTTGCCGGTGGCGGGGGAGTTGTACTTCATGTATGCGACGATGCTGATCGCGATTCCGACCGGCGTGAAAGTATTCAACTGGACTGCAACCATGTGGAAGGGCTCGATGACTTTCGAAACCCCGATGCTGTTTTCGATTGCCTTCGTCGTTTTGTTTACGTTGGGTGGTTTCACCGGCTTGATGATGTCCGTCGCGCCGAGTGACTTCCAATACCACGATACCTATTTCATCGTGGCTCACTTCCATTACACGCTGGTACCGGCATCGGTCTTCATTTTGATGGCGGCGGGTTATTACTGGCTGCCAAAATGGACCGGTAACATGTACAACGAGAAAATTGGCAGACTGCATTTCTGGTTGTCCGCGGTTTCCGTGAACATCTTGTTCTTCCCGCAGCATTTCCTGGGGTTGGCCGGCATGCCGCGCCGGATTCCGGATTACGCGATTCAATTCGCGGATTGGAACATGGTCTCCAGTATCGGTGCCTTCATTTACGGTTTTAGCCAATTGCTGTTCGTCTATATCGTCATCGACACCATCAAAGGCGGTACCGGTAAAGCAACGGCGGAAGTGTGGGAAGACGCCGCGAAACACGGCCTGGAATGGACTGTGCCATCGCCTGCGCCATACCATACCTTTACTACGCCACCTGAAGTCATTCCAACCGAGCACATTTAAGGTTGGATATTAACGAGGTTGAGCCTTCATCCCGCAGGGGTGGGGGCTCAAAGAAAATGGATACGAAGAAAAAAAACATTCTGACCGCCGTGGCCCTGGTGGCCATAGCATTGACGATATATGTGTTTGCAGTGCTGAAGGCGATTTCGCAATGAACGAAGAGCTAAGGCAGAAAAACCTCAAGCTGGTTAAAAAGCTGGTGGTCGTGGCTCTGCTGATGTTCGGTTTCGGTTACGCACTGGTGCCGCTTTACAATGTGCTGTGCGATATCACCGGGCAAAACGCCAAATTGAAAGAAGCTAGCGAAGCGGAGTCCGCCTTTGTCGTCGATCAAAATCGGGAAGTCACGGTTGAATTCGTTACCGCGGTCAACGAGTCGACACCCCTGGATTTTCGGGCGGAAACCCACAGCATGAAGGTTCATCCGGGGCAGTATTACACGGTGAATTTCCATGCCAGGAACAACCTGCCAACGCCAATAAAAGCGCAGGCCATTCCAAGCATCGCGCCGGGACTTGCGGAAGAATTTTTTAAAAAGGTGCAATGTTTTTGCTTTGAATTGCAGACGTTCGCAGCGCATGAAGAAAAGACCATGCCGGTCCGCTTCGTGGTGAATCCGAAACTGCCGGAACGCTATAAAACCATTACATTGTCGTATACATTTTTTGATAAAACTAACAATACTGAAAACTAACAAAGGGGAAGGTTATGTCTACACACGGCGCTTATTACATCCCGCATAAGGCAGTCTGGCCGGTATTGGCTACCGCTGGCCTGATGTTTATGCTGGCTGGATTTGCTAATTATTTGAACGGTTCGTCCATCGGTTCCGGCATGATGATGATCGGTTTTGCCACTTTCATCGTGATGCTGGGAATGTGGTTTGCGTTGCAGGCCACTGAAAGCGAATCCGGCATGTACAATCACGGCGTGGGGATTTCCTATCGCATGGGCATGATGTGGTTCATTTTCTCAGAAGTCATGTTCTTCGGTGTGTTCTTCGGCGCATTATGGTACGCACGGAATCTGTCCATTCCCTGGTTGAGTGAAACCGGATTCGTCAGCGGTCCTGGCCGTTCTACCCACGAGGTATTGTGGTCGTCGTTTCAGGAAGCCTGGCCAACCAATGGCCCAGGCAATGTCGGCGGTGATTTCGAACCGATGGGGGCCTTCGGTTTGCCGTTCCTCAACACCTTGTTGCTGTTGTCCAGTGGCGTGACCTGCACCTGGGCCCACCACGGCTTATTGGCGAAAAACCGCGATCAATTGATCAAAGGTTTGCTGGCCACTGTCGGCTTGGGTTTCTTGTTCGTCGCTTTCCAGGCTACCGAATATTACGAAGCCTACCATGAAATGGGCTTGACTCTGGGTTCCGGTATCTATGGTTCGACCTTCTTCATGCTGACCGGTTTTCACGGTTTCCACGTCTGCGTCGGTGCGATCATTCTGTCGGTGGTATTGTTCAGAAGCTGGAAGGGCCACTTTACCCCGGAAAACCACTTCGCCTTCGAGGCCGCCGCTTGGTACTGGCATTTCGTTGACGTGGTCTGGCTGGGCTTGTTTATCTTCGTTTACATCATGTAATTGCTGGTAAACCCAAAAAAGCGCGTCCCGTCTGGTTCGCGCTTTTTTTTTGACTGAAAGTTATTGCGGCGCGGCGGGCTGTTCGCTGTTCTGCGGTTTGGCGTGTTGCATGCGAGTGCCGATACCGCTGGGCTTGAATAAGCCCGTTGCAAGCGCGAGAAATAAGACAATGAACAACACCAGCGATAAGCCTATCCGGTACGTCAAGGCCTTGGCGGTTTTGCGCGATTGCTCCTCATCGCCGCGTTTGACCAAATGAAATAACGCGGAACCCAGGCTGGCGACAATGGCGATAAAAATGACGATGGCAACAATTTTTATGGTCATGGCGATACGTGGAAAGAAATGGAGCCCTTCATTCTGGATGATTCAAGCCGTCTTGCCAATCAATTTAACGCAGCAAGCGAAACTCCTATGAACTTGACTTTGTTTGATAGACCCTTCCGGATTTCCTGGACTGGTCTCATGATTTACACGGTGCTGATGACGCTGCTCTGTGGTTTGGGTTTTTGGCAACTGGCGCGCTCGGAACAGAAAAGGCTGTTGTTGGCGCAGCAACAGGCGGCTCTCGATGCCGGTTCGATCGATTTGAACCAACAGCAAATCATCGATGTAGATGCGGTCAGATATCGCAAAGCCAGACTAAAGGGGCGTTATGACAATGCCCATCAGTTCCTGCTGGATAATCAAATCGTCGACGGCAAAAATGGCTATTACGTATTGACTCCCTTTGTGCCGGAAGGACAGGGTACGGCAGTGTTGGTGAACCGAGGCTGGGTAGCGTTGGGTAAAGATAGAAATGTCCTGCCCGATGTGAGTTTTGCTGCCGTAACACGCCAGGTCAGCGGGCGTATCAATCAGTTTCCTTCGGTCGGCATCAAATTGAAAGGCGCGGAAATTCCAAGCGATAGCTGGCCTTCAGTGGTGCAACTGGTCGACAGCACGGTGTTGTCGGAAAAGTTGGGTTACCCGCTTGCAGGCTATCAATTCGAACTGGAGCCAGCGGCAGAAGAAGGCTACAAGCGGGATTGGAAAATCAATGTGCCCATCCCGCCTGAAAAACATGTGGCCTATGCAGTACAATGGTTTGCTTTGGCGTTGACCTTGACCGCGCTGTTTATTTGGATCAGTACAAGAAATCGCAGTGAACAATCAGCTTAAAAAAAATCGCATCACTATTTTGGTGATTTTCGCGATGTCAGTCATTCCGTTTGTGATCGCCTGGTTTCTGGCGGAGAACCCTAACAAGGTCAAACTGGGGACCAATAATGGCGAATTGATCACGCCACCAGTGACCACGCAGGCCAGTGATTTTAAGGGCTATGACGCTTTTTCCGCCGACAACATCAAAGAGCTCAAGGGACATTGGATCCTGATCAATGTGATAGGGCAAGGGGTGTGCGAGCAAGCGTGCCAGGATGGCCTATACAAAACCCAGCAAATTACCCTGATGATGGGCAAGGACATTGCCCGCATTCGTCGTTTGGCGCTGCTGCTTGAGCCTGCCAATCCGCCCTTGCCCAAACCATGGCAGGAGGACGCCCGCTTATTGAAAGCTGTACCGTCGCAAACGCTGAAAGACACGCTCCATCATTCGATTCATCAATCGGAACCCGGCGGCTTGTTGATCATGGACCCCTTGGGCAATTTGATGATGCAATACGCGGCCGGATACGATCCCTATAAAGTCAGAAACGACTTGAGCAAGTTATTGAGAATTTCACAAATCGGTTAAACACATGTTTAGAAAATTGAGTTTGTTTTGCGCGATCCTGGCGCTGATCGTCATTGTCATGGGGGCTTATGTCCGGTTATCCGATGCCGGTTTGGGCTGCCCGGATTGGCCGGGTTGTTACGGCAAGGCATTGGTTAGCGACAGTGCGCAATTCAAGGCTGATGCGCAAGCCAGTTTTCCAAATAGTCCGGTCGATACCGGCAAAGCCTGGAAAGAAATGACGCATCGCTATCTGGCCGGCGCCCTGGGCGTGCTGGTGCTGGCGATGTTCGCGCTGGCCTGGCGCCTAAAGCAACAACGCGCCGCGATGATAGGCTGGAGCAGTGGCTTGTTGGCATTGATCGGCTTGCAGGCGGCGCTGGGCATGTGGACGGTCCAGCTAAAAGTCATGCCCTTGATCGTAACGCTGCATTTATTGCTGGGCTTCATGACTTTTTGGGCCATAAGTTGGACCTGGCTGCGCAGTCATCCTGAGGCAAGCTTACGCACCGTTGCAGCGGGTCCTAAATGGTTCGCGTTATTTGCGATGTTGGTGTTGAGCCTGCAAATCGCGTTGGGCGGTTGGGTCAGCAGTAATTATGCTGCCTTGGCTTGTACCGATTTACCGCGTTGCCAAGGTCAGTGGTTGCCCGAGATAAGCGCGGATGCCTTTGATGTTTTCGCCGAGGATGGCGCAGCGTTATCCTCGGCCGGCAAGGCCGCGATTCATGCCTTGCATCGCCTGGGTGCAGTCATCACCTTCGTAGTGTTGTCGATGCTGATGTTGTCGGCGACCTCGGAGCATCACCCCAAAGGCGTTCGCCGTAGCGGCGTGTTGTTGAGTGCGTTGCTGTTGGTGCAAATCGTGCTGGGTATTTTTACCGTCAAGCACGGCGTTCCGCTGAGTCTTGCGGTGGCGCACAATGCTTTTGCCGCATTGCTGATGTTGCCTATTTTGGGCATTTATTTCTATAGCCGCTATGCGTTTCCGGGCGAGGAAGCTGCGGAAGTGGAAGTGCGGATTGAAGCGCCCGTCGAAGAAATCGTCAGCAAGGAAATTACCGCAGAGCCGGAATCGCTGTATCAGCGCCTGAAAACGCAGTTGAAAAAAACCCGCGGTAGCCTGGGGGATGCGATCGGCAGTTTGACCTTTGGTGAAAGCGCTGTTACCCGGGAATTGCTGGACGATGTCGAGGCCAATTTGATCATGGCCGATCTGGGAATCGAGACCACGACCCAAGTCATCAAGCACCTCCGAGACAATCTGGAAAAGGATCAGTTGAAAGATGTCAATGCGCTGACCACGGCCCTGAAACAGAATTTGTTCGACATGCTGCAACCCTGCAGCCAGCCGTTGCAAATCGACAAGCAAGAAGGCCCCTTCGTGATTTTGGTGGTCGGCGTCAATGGCGCCGGTAAAACCACCACGATCGGCAAGCTGGCTAATCGCTTGCAGGCGCAAGGCCATAGCGTGATGCTGGCCGCCGGGGATACTTTCCGTGCCGCCGCCGTCGAGCAATTGCAAACCTGGGGCGAGCGCAACGGCATTCATGTGGTGGCGCAACATACCGGCGCGGATTCCGCTTCGGTGATTTTCGACGCCGTGCAATCCGCCAAAGCCAAAGGCATAGACGTGCTGATCGCCGACACCGCCGGGCGTTTGCATACCAAGTCCAATTTGATGGACGAATTGAGTAAAATCAAGCGCATCATGGGCAAGCTGGATGCAACGGCGCCGCACGAAGTCTTGCTGGTACTGGATGCCGGCACTGGTCAAAATGCCTTGTCGCAGGCGCGCCTGTTCGATCAGGCCGTGGGTTTGACCGGTATTGCGTTGACCAAACTGGATGGTACCGCGAAAGGTGGGGTTATTTTTGCGTTGGCCAACCAATTGCAGAAACCGATTCGCTTTATCGGCGTCGGCGAAGCGATCGAAGATTTACAGGATTTCGACGCCAAAAGTTTCGTCGATGCGTTGTTTGCAAAAGAGTGATCCTAAAAACATCGGTAGTCCACGAAAAGCACGAAATACACGAAAGTAAGCTTTGAAATTTTCCGTGCTCCCTTCGGTTGAGTTCACGGTAGGCTTTGTGTTTTTCGTGGAGCAAAAGCTTTTTCTAGGATGATCGGCGTGAATCAAAACAACCAGGGCGTGCATGGGTCATAAGGACATCATATCCAAGCAGGTTTTCAAGCGAATCTTGATCGATGTGGCGACCTATGTGTTCGCGCTCGAGCTCGATAAGGTCGAATTGATTGAAACCGAACAACAGCGGGTCGAAGACCGGCGCGCGGATTTGACCGCCAAGGTCAAGGATAAACAGGGACAGCGTTTTATACTGCATATCGAAATTCAAAATCAAAATCGTGGCGATATGCCGGATAGGATGCTGCGATACTTGACCGATATTCGCTTGAATCATCCAGGCGAAGAGGTTTTTCAATACCTGTTGTATATCGGTGAAGAGCGGTTGACCATCCCGGAAGGGATTGAATCCAGGCAATTGAACTATCGCTATGGGTTAGTCGACATGCACGCGATAGACTATAAGTTGTTTATGGCGCAAGATACGCCAGATGCCATAGTGATGGCGATTCTGTGTGATTTTAAGGGGGAATCCGCGTCGCGCGTCGTTCACGACTTATTGAGCAAGCTGATGCAATTGACGCGGCACGACGCCAGAAGTCTGCGTGAATATATCAGCATGCTGGAAATTCTGGCCAGCAACCGAAACATCGACATCGATATACAGCAGGAGTTTGCAATGTTACAGGTTGAAATCGAAAAATTACCCAGCTTTGTGATGGGCGAAAAGAAAGGCCTTAAAATGGGGTTGGAAAAAGGCATCGAAACGGGCGAAAAACGCAAAGCCCTCCTGGTTGCCAAGCGCTTATTGGCCTTACAGATGCCCATTGAACAAATCGCCCAGATTACCGAACTGGAAACGGCCGAAATAGAAAAATTACTTTCATGAAAACGAGGCTTGAAAGCATCCGATGTTAAGATTCGAGCACGTCAGCAAACGCTATCCCGATGCCGGCGACGCCCTGGTAGACGTCAACTTTCATTTGGCGCACGGCGAAATGGCGTTTCTGACCGGACGCTCCGGCGCCGGTAAAAGTACCTTGCTCAAACTCATTGCAATGATGGAGCAATGTACCCGTGGGGTCGTGATGCTGGACGGTAAAAACATCACGCGCATTGGCGACAGTAAAATCCCGTATTTGCGCCGTAATCTAGGGTTGATCTTCCAGGATTACAAGCTGTTGAATGACCGAACCGTGTTCGACAACGTCGCCTTGCCGCTGGTCGTATCCGGGCATTCCCATCAGGAAATCGGCCGACGGGTGAGGGCGGCACTGGATAAAGTCAGTTTGTTGGGCAAGGAAAGAAAACACCCATTAGCCTTGTCTGGCGGCGAACAGCAGCGCGTCGGCATTGCTCGCGCCATCGTCAACAAACCGAAATTGATTTTGGCGGATGAGCCGACCGGTAATCTCGATCCGGAATTGTCGGCGGAAGTCATGCACATGTTCGAACAGTTCATGCAGGTCGGGGTGACGATATTGATCGCCACGCACGATATCGAACTGATCAACCGCCTGGGGCACCGGGTATTGCACCTCGATAAAGGCCATTTGGTAACGAGTTGAGCATGAGACGAAACCGGCATAAGCAAATCGTGCGCAAACGCCCGCAAGACAAGCTGAAAGAAAAATTTCACGCCTACATGCTTAATCACGCCCATGGCTTGTTTTCCAGCCTGGGGCGCTTGAGCCGCACGCCGTTCACCTCGACGATGACCGTAATCGTCCTGGCCGTGGCGATTGCGCTGGCGGGGTGTTTTTACATCGTCGTCGCCAATATTCAACAGTTGACCGGCAACTTGCGAACCAGCAATCAAATGTCGTTGTTTCTGAAAGATCACATCAACGATGTGGCAGGACAAAAACTGGCGGAACAATTGGCGCAAAACGCCAACGTCGACAGCATCAAATTCATCGGCAAAAAGCAGGCGATGGATGAATTCAAGGCCAACAGTGGTTTTGGTGATGCCTTGAACGCGCTAGACAGCAATCCCTTGCCCAACGTGATTCAAGTATTGCCTAAAGACGTATTGGATAGCCGCGAAGCGCTGGATAACCTGATGGCCGAATTCAAACGCATGCCGGAAGTCGAATTCGTGCAAGTCGACATGCAATGGGTGGAACGTCTGCAAGCCATCATGCGTATCGCCAGTCGCGGCGTCACCGTCGTTTCCGTGTTGCTGGGTTTTGCCGTAACCTTCATCACCGGCAATACCATTCGTTTAGAATTGCATAATCGCAAGGAAGAAGTGTTTATCTCCAAACTGGTAGGCGCCACCAATGCCTTCATCCAGCGGCCATTTTTATACACCGGTTTTTGGCTGGGTTTCATTGCCGGCTTTTCCGCCTGGCTGATCGTGACCATCATGCTGTTGATCCTGGAATCACCCGTCGAACAGTTGTCCTCGCTTTACAACAGTTCCTTTGAATTGCTGTACTTGAGTTTTTCCGAATTCATCCTGATGCTGATGCTGTCTTCGGGCTTGGCGGTATTGGGTTCCTGGGCGGTGTTGCATTACCAACTGCGCCTGATCAAGCCGGAGTGACATGAGCAAATTCTGGGAAACGAAAACACTGGCACAGATGACCACTGAAGAGTGGGAGTCTCTCTGCGACGGCTGCGGCAAGTGCTGCTTGATCAAACTGGAAGACGAAGATACCGGAGAACTGGCTTTTACCAGTGTGGTTTGCGACCTGATCGACCTGGAAACCTGTCGTTGCACCCGCTACAGCGAGCGCTGCACGCTGGTGCCTGAATGCATAGATTTGAAGCAACACGACTTTACCGAATACCGCTGGATGCCTTCCACCTGCGCGTATCGTTTATTGATCGACGGCAAGCCTCTACCGAATTGGCACCCGTTGGTTTCCGGCACTTCCGAATCCGTCAAAGATGCGGGCGTGTCGATTAGTAGCTATGCGGTCAAGGAATCGCAGGTGGATGATCCGGAAGATCATATAATCGAATGGTTGGAATGAGATATCCATTCGTCCAATTTCGGCTGTAGTTCGGCTACGATTTCCGGGTAGTGATCAATAACGTTACGATAGGGATCGTTTTTCAGATCATAGAGCTGATAAACCGCGCCATGATAGGTTGGAATATAAACAAGCTTCCAGCGGTCATCCTGAATGGAACGATTTTTGGCTTGAATTACTGTTGGATAGTATTTCTCATCAATGACCAAGGTGCCAGATTTTATATCGGGAATGGTCAGTAATTCGATAATGTCAGGATATGTAATCTGGTCGGGGTGTTGTCCAGGTATTTTTCCCATCCAAACGCCGGTTTCCTGGTAGGCATATAAATTTGGATTTGAATTATCTTTCAAATACGGAGCCAAGCTAACGCCATCGATATCTTTTGGTATCTCCATGCCCAATAAATCCAGCATGGTGGGCATAAAGTCGATTGTTCGACAAACGTGGCTGAATTTGACGTTTTTAGGTACGCCCGGACCGCTAATGATCAATGGTATGCGGGCACTGGGATCGTTGCCAATCAACGTATTTCCCTGACCCCAGCACTCGGTTTCGAAGAAATCTGTGCCGTGATCGCTATAGATCACGATAAAAGTATTGTCTCTTAAGCCGCATTTATCGATGTGGTCGATAATCTTACCCACCTCGTCATCAAATTCTTTGACGCAACTATCGTATAGATTGATTATTTGACTTAAATCATGATGTTCGACCGTCGATTCCTGGCTTTCCACGATTTGTTCAGGCGTATTGAGATCTGTCATGATGAAGCGGGAGTCACCGGTGTAATCTTTAGGCGTGAACAAATTGTAATAAGGATACTCGGAGCCGAAGGGAACATGAGTGGTTGAAGTGAATAAATTGATAAAAAAAGGTTGATTTTTTTTTGCAAGTTCAGAAATGGTATTACGGCATTCACGTCCCAAGTGACTAGTCAATGGTTTGCCGGCTAGATAATATATTTCCGGTAGAAATCGGTTACCAAAATTGTTATGAGTGAATAAAGACAAAAAAAGTCGTAAATAGGCAGGGCCTTGTCTAAGTAACAGCTTTAAATTCCATTGATCATCAGGAACTGATAATTTCTGAAAGCCAAAATTTATTTTTTTGAAGTCGGCGCCGGCCCAATCAGATATTGCGCAAGTTACATAATTATTTTTATTTAACGACTGTATGAAGCTATTGCATGAAAGCTTGCTTTCGGCTAGGTCTGGATAATTATCTCTGATGAAATGATTATGCGGCCAAAGGCCTGTTAAAAAAGACGTTAAGCTAGGAGCTGTACGCGCTAATGGTGTAATGCAATTTTCAAATAGCACACCTTGTTCGCAGAGTTTATCGATATTGGGTGTTAATTTCCTGTGATACGCAAGTCCTCCAAGTTTGTCGGCGCGTAAAGTGTCTACCCCTATAAGGATAATGTTGTTTTTAATGGGTTCTCGAGGCAAAACAGGGATTTTAGAAGTTCTAGCTTTATGAATAGGAAGTAAAGCGAGATAAAAGGTGAACGAGGCACAGACATACAAAGCCATTAATATCATGTCGTGTGAGAATGCCCAATATGCTAAAAATAAATATATGGGGGATAAAGTGCCAATCAACACTGCACAGAATATTGATATTCTAGTGGGATTTAGATTGCGCCAGAGAGGTGTAAGGCGAGAAAAACGAAATTGGCTGGATAATTGCAGGGATGCCGGGATGTAAAGGAGATTATGTGAAAATGCAAAAGAAGATGTAATGGTAAAAGATAATAATGAGGCGAGGAAACAGTTTGTCCATGTCAGTGAATTGGAATCGAAGAAAACTGATTCTGCGTATAGCATTAAAGGCCCGGGGGCTGAAACTATACTAATAACTATGAAAGACCAGGTTAGAATCCTAAAAAAAGCAAAAACTGCGTATGCGCGAAAGTGGTTTTCAATGGCCTTTTTTATTTTTGGGCCTGTTCGGCTATAACTATTGAAAGCAAATGTGGCTAATATGGTAGTGAGTAATAAAGAAGTGGCAAATGGAGTAAGAAAAATTAAATAAAAAATATCGAACATGTTTAATAAAGATGTCGTAAATGTGGATTCTTGTTTTCAATATTTATTTTTTGTACGACTTTGAGTTCTTCTAATGCGAATTTCTTTATCAATGCAGAAATAAAGATCAAATGATAGAGTAAATCCCAATAAGAAACGCCCAGGAAGGCAGACCCTATCATGTATGCAAGTAGAGATGCTTTTATTGCCTTGCAATAATTAGAGACCCAGCTCAGTGTTGGATAACTCTTTGTAACAACGGGTAATTTAATTAGGCTAATGTAGCTGCCGAGCAGCATAGATAGCCAAATAAAAAAAGCGATAAAACCATGTTCAGAAAAAATTTCAACATAAGCACTATGCCAGTCACGTTGACTAACAAATATCCATCCTTCGAATCCTGCGCCCAAAAAAGGATGGCTTTTGGCATAATTCCAGCCATCAGTCCATACTTGAATTCTGGACATTGCGGATTCATCGGTTTCGTACGTATTAATGGTATCCATACGAGAGAACCATTCTTGCGGTAAATAAGGTATTAAAATGTATATGCCAAGTAAAGTTACAGGTATCAAAATCAATTTATATCTGCTATTCCAAAGCAGGTAACCTCCAGAGCCTACCAAAGCAAGTAGAGCGCCCCGTGACCATGATGAAATTGCGGAAGCAATACAAATCGGGATGGCAAATAGCAGAAATTTCTTGAATAGACTGTGGGTTGTTTCGGTAAAAAGAAGTACAAGCAGAGGTATGGCTATAATGGTGGCTAACGCAAATTCATTATTACCTGCATATTGAGTCCCAGTAGGCCCCCATACTCTGTAAGAAAATCCGTGAGCTATTGCAAAAATACCGCCTTTAAACGCTACAAAGCCGAAAGAACATCCGATTGTTGCAATTAAGCAATATAGTTTGTATCGGGTGTTGATCATCGAAAGCGTAAAAAGAAAAGGGAGGTATATTTTGCTAACACTTTTGAGTTTTTCTAAAGCGTAATCTGGTACCGTCGCGAATATCGTAGTTAATATAAAATAGCACCATAAAATAATGAAAAATTTTACCCGCCAGTCAAAAAATATGGATTGTTTGTCCTTTTCTTTTAAATAGAGGCCAAAACTAATTAAAAAAAGAATGAAATAAACAGGAAGTGACCGCACAAAACCCCATGCGAAGGCATGGGGATTCATATAGCTAAAGATGGCTAGCGCTAATACAGAATGCCATGGGGTTTTTATTGAATCAAATATCAAGTAAATTAAAAAAAGCAAAACTACTATGTCACGCATGGGTCATTTTTTATGAAGTTTAAAGACGCATTGTTGTTGCTTATTTAAAGTAACCGGCTATTTCTCCCAGGGTTGAGAAAAATCGCATGAGGTAAAACCTTAATCTATTCATATCAAACGATACAAGAATGTTGCATAAAATTAACAGCAGTTTTTTGTAAAGATAAAGCGGGGCATGGTTGGCTTTATCTTGTCGTGAGGCGGTAAATGATCTGTTGCGCTGAAAACTTTTAAGCAGAAGATATGTTGTTTTAAGTCTATTCTTATCTACATAATGGAGTTGCTTAATATCAGGTGAATAATAAATTTTCTCGCCGGCATTTACCGCGCGATAAAAAAAGTCAGTATCTTCGCTGCCTACTAAATTGTGTCCGATTGGCCCTAGAGATTCCGAAAATCCTCCTATTCTATCGAATACCTCTTTTTTGACAATTGTATGCCCTCCACCAGGGAGTGATTGGCATTCATCGGGTATTAGGAATGGAGTGTCCCCCAAGTCAAATACAGGGATAGGTGGAGGATAAATGCGATATTTATCTTCGGAAAAAATCCATGAAGGCTCGTCCCCTTGCCAATCCGGAAAAATCCTGCCGCAAAAAATAGATATATTGGGTTGCTTTACTATTGCATTAACGACGGATTCAAAGAAATCAGGCGCGACTGTTTGATCGTCGTCGATGAAGCAAATAAAGCCATCGTTTATTACATTTAAAGCCTTGTTTAAAGCATGAGATTTTCCGGGACGTGGCTCAGACTCGACTTTCAGAAAAATGCACTTATTGACATGAGAAGCTTGTTTGAACTTTTCCAGCTCAATGACCGTATTATCGGTGCATGCATTTGCAATGACTAGTAACCTTATATTTATTTGGTTTGGAATCGTGGCTGAATAGATGGATTTTATTGCATTCAATAATAGATTGATTCTATTGTGAGTGCATATTACAACATTCAATTGCATGTCTGTCATGAGTTCAATCTAAAAATAATCTGCTATAAATATTACAGAGTCTTATATGAGACTCGTTGATGAACCACTCTGATGTTGATAGTTTGTAAGACTGATTGGATGTTTCGTATCCACAAGCTGAAAGCGTCGTTCCTGCAATTGCTTCAAACAGCTTGATCTGTTTTTTATTGAACTTGCTCTTCCATTTATGCGTGTTATTCGATTGTAGAGGCTGAGTCAATAAAGGAGTTTTGCCCGTCTCACTGGATTTTTTAAAGTTTATCAGTGAGTCACTATATTCTATATTCAAAAAATGGCATAACTCTCGAAAAACCTCTTGCGGTGTCGTTAGTAAAGATTCGTATTTTAGTTCAAAATAAATATTCGGGTTTCTTTTGCCAAATTCTAAGCCAGAAGTGACGTACTTATTCCAAATATAAGCTGCATGGTAAATATTAAAAATCCTTAAGTCCCATCGTCTTTCCAGCATGGATAAAGCGCAGTCCCTTCCGTCTCTGACTATATGAACAATACGAGCGTCAGGAAACATTTCCATTATTGTACTTAAATGCAATATGTAATAAGGTGTTTTTTCACCCCAATATTTTTTACCTTCGGCTTGTGCATTCAGCTGAAATAATGCAGATATGGTGTCTTGAACCGTCGACACCTCCATGGCATGGAGGCGATCGGCCAGTATTTCACTATCAAATCTGATGCCATGAAAATCATCATCAAAGAAATGTTTCTTGGCTTGATATATTTCGTCCAAAAGCGCCTTCAAATTGTCTTTATTTTTGAGATTGCCAAACTCCGAACGTCTTTGGTAAAAGGGAATAAAAAAATGCGATTCTCCCGTAGGTAAAGATATTTCAGGATGCGATTTAAGCATATATTGGAGCAGTGTCGTTCCGGAGCGCGGGGCACCAACTATAAAAACAGGCGGATTTGTGCTAATCATTTACTTATCCCTAATGTCCGTTGCTGTTGGCAAAACTTATGAAAGTACCCTTCGATCATGCCTAAAAAATAATATACATTCATCAACTGTCGAAAAGAATTATCAAGCCCGGAGGAGAGGCTCACACTTATATATCGCCATATAGCTCTAATAAGTTGTGGTATAACAAATAAAGGGATGCCGAACACATGGCGATTATAAGAAGATTGGTCATTATTGGCCTGCAATATACCCGCATTATTATGTAAGCGTAGAAAAAAACGCCGTTTAAGCTGGTGAGGCAGAATCTTATGATAGACCAAGGCGTCAGGATGGTAATAAAACGTTCCGCCCGCTTTCGCTAATCGATCAAAAAAATCAGTTTCTTCACCTTTGAATAGTTCTTCTTTTTTTAAACCTTCGCCCTTACGGCCTAGATTGACATCAAAATATCCAATTAAATCAATAACTCGTCGTTTTATTGCCATATTGCCACCGAAAGGGCATTCTGTGATGCCATCCATTGCATGGGGTAATGGACCAAAATCTTGGTGGCCTAAAAAACCGTATAACTCTGGAGTTATCCAAGTCGGTAAGCGTTCAGCAGATTCAATATGAATTCGTCCGCCAACCGCATCGCAGTTCTGATTTTCAAACGTTGTATAGATGGCGTTCAGCCAATTCGGAGTGACTCTGATGTCATCGTCGATGAATATTAAATACTCTCCCTTTGAACGTTTAATGCCTGTATTACGTGCAAAAGATAGGCCCTGCTGTTCTTCGAAAAAATAGTTTATGGTTAATTTTGAAACTTTTGCATAATCATTGATGATCGATTGAGTTTCATCGGTTGAGTTGTTGTCAACTATGTTAACTTCCCAATCGATATTGTTTGGAATGTCTTGGTTTTCAAGCTTTGTTAGACATTCGCCTAAATTATGCGAGCGATTATAAGTGCAGATTATAACGCTAAGTTTCATGGCTTTGTGTCCTCATGGAAAAACCTATGCATTAGTCGGCTTGCATAGTATTTTATTGGAAATGAATAGCTGGCGTCATTAATTCCAAAAGTCATTTTTTGTTTCAATTTCCACCAAGGGTCATTGCCATAAACTTCGATTCTATGTAATAAAAAAGGGTCTCTCGCAGCAGTATTAAATCCGGAACGGGTAGAACAGGCCAAACTAAATCCGCAGTCTCTGACTTGCATCCGGTTTTGATCCGAAAATAAGCCAAATGGATATGCAAAATAATTACACTCCCTGCCTAGCTCTTGCTCAATGGTTTTCTTTGATTCTTTGATTTCCTGGTAAGCTCTTTCAATATCCAGCTCCGGCAGTGCTGGGTGATTAACTGTATGAGCACCAAATATGATGTCGTTTTTAGACATTTCTTTTATTTGGTCCCAATTCAACAAATTACGCAAAGGGAAACCCCTTTTTGTCATCCAGTTGTTTGATGCGCCCAGATGGCCAGTTGTTAGAAAAACAGTAGCGGGAATATTGTATTTCTTTAGAATGGGATAGGCATTGGTATAATTATCTTCGAAACCATCGTCTAATGTGATTGCAATGGCGTTTTTTGGTATTGCGGCTCCAGAATTAATATGATTGTCAATTGTTTTTAGCGAGACCAAATTGAAATTTTCATGTCTCAATTTCGACATATGGTTTTCGAATACATCGGGCGGACATGCGTACTTGATTTCCAGCTCTGATTCAGGTTTGGAAATCATGTGATACATTAAAATAATAAATCTATTCATTTTTTTGTGTCATTGCTGATGTAGTCGACTAGGCTTGAAAATAAACGATAAGTTAAAAAACTCGTAGCAATATAAGGCAAGTCTTTCATGCGCCATGTATTCGATGTAAACATTACACGAAAAAGCTGTTGAGCGGAAACCAAATCTCGTTTCCAAAACGCGGTATAGGCATGCGTGATCAAGAAATTATCAATGACTTCTCGTCGTACTTCATAAGGTATGTGCGCAATGCTATCAGGATGATTTTTGCAGAAATCTTTTTTAACTTTCCAGGCATCGATGACTTGCTTCCATTTAATCGATGATATTTGACCGTACTGATGCCAGCGATAAAAAGCTAAAACCTCCGGCACGCGTATTATTTTTTTACTGACTGCACTCAGGCGCAACCAAAAATCGTAATCCATCGAGCTAAAATAGCGAGTCGAAAAGCCATTCACCCTGTCAATCAATGCCCTGCGTACTAGTGCTGCGTGTATGGGCCAGGGGCAGTTGGTCAGAAACGATGAAATGATGTCTTCGTCTTCGTAAGCAGGGGGGATATAGGGAGGGCCGTTTTGATCAACTTCAGAGATATTTTGCCAACCACAATAACTGATGTCCGCATCCGACGAGGTCATTGCGTTATATAGTTTTTCTAAACAATCGGGAGACCAGTAGTCGTCAGCATCGAGAAAGGCAACGAAATCCCCTTGTGCAGAGGCAATCCCTAAGTTTCTAGCCGGGTAGGGGCCTTGATTGTTTTGCCTGATTACTTTTAATCCAGGAAAACGTTTGCACGCCTCTTCAAGTTTTTGGAAACTTCCGTCAGTAGAGCCATCATCAATAACAATCAATTCGACCGAGGGGTGGGATTGGCCAAATACGGACTCTATCGCCTGTTCGACGAAAGGTTCTGCATTAAAGCAGGGCATGATGACGGAAATCAGCGATTGCTTCATGAGCCGGATACCTATGAGTAGAAAGGTAATGCCTTCTGTACGACCTTATCCCAGGTAAAATTTTCTGCGAAGGCTCGACAGTTTTCGGGGGTGAATGTAATTTGGTCTTGCAGGTAATTTTTTAGTGCCGAGTAAATATTTTCAGTTGTTGGCTCTTCGACAAAAAAACCGCTTACGCCCTCTGCGATTGCTTCAACGGCTCCTGCTTGGCGCGCTCCCAATGAAGGCGTGCCGCATGCTGCCGCCTCTAGGTACACAATGCCAAAGCCCTCGTGACTATCGAGTAGTATGGACGAAGGCAAGATAAAAAGATCAGCGTTAGTCATGGCTTCGATCACCCTTTCCAGAGGTAGACGACCAGAAAAATCCACTTTCTCTTTTAAACCAAGCTCTTCGGCAAGTGATTCCAATTCTGCTTTATAGATACCATCTCCGATTATCTGATAGGAAAAAGCATATTCTTTTTTTAGCTCACCCAGGGCAAGCAATATTTTGTCGACATTTTTGCGCTTCTCGGATAATCGCGTTACCGTTAAAAAATGTGGAACTGGATTACGAGTTTTGCAAATTCGAGAATTTAAAAATAGTTCGCTAACGCCTACTTGCGCTACAACTGTTTTACCTTGACATGCCGGGTATCGGGCTAAGAATACTTGTTCTGTATAACGACTATTAGCTAGTAGGGCGCGCGCTTTTGGTAGGGCTTGGCGCATTTGGCAGGTAGTCAATATTTTGCCTAACCAATGATCCAGGGGATGTAAGAGTGAAGCGAATCTCCAGAGTTTTGGATTTTCCGAGAAGCCCGGCCTACCAGTTAATGGATAAGGATTTAAAAAATCGTTTCCGTGAATCGAAACGACTACCGGTTTGTCGGTCTCTAACGCTATCCAGCTATGAGCGGCATTCATCACGTGCCAGGCATCTACGTCATATTCTCGCAATATTGACCTATCAAGATGTCTTGAGTATTTCAATACAGGGTAAATGGTGATGTTTGGCAAATCAATGGGATGATGTCTAGTATGTACAAATACACTCACTCGGTAGCCAAGTTGAACTAATGCTTGGGCAAATTCCGCGGCATATGTCTCTACACCTCCAATATCAGGTGGAAACTCAGAGGTTATAATTCCAATATGCATGATTATTCGTCGTGATAATTAGTAAGTGCGAGGAGTATGGGAAGTTCATAGCTGGCTTTGTAAGTATTCTATTCTTCTTTTCAAAGGGTAATCCCCATCATCGACTTTTTTAAATGTAGAGGATTAAATAAGTACCTGGATTTTAACTGTTTTCAATCCAGTTGATGTTATCATATCTGCCACGAATAGAGAAATCATATACTGCCTTGTTCTTGTAATAATTATTTGAATAGAAATTGCTGTTTTTGTTAAGTAGGGCACAAGATATTGCTATATGTAGTCTATTTGTATTAACACTATCAAAGTGTTGAATAAATTCGAATAATGTTTTAACTGTCATGTATGCGGTCAATTTATCCTCTAGCCCATAAGAAAACAATTCTGACAAATCAATGTTGTCATTAGGAATGGGGATGTCTGTTTTTTCGCCATCAATTCTGTAACAATTTAGTTGAGTGCAATTAAGTTTTCTTATGGCCTGGTCAAAAGTTGATCTAACCCCAAAAGATCGTATAATTGAGTTTAGACTTTGCGCATTTTTTTTTCTTAGTATTTTTTGTGCCATGTATTTTAGTAATTGCTTATTGGGATTATAATTTACATTGGCTTTGTTGAATTCATCTAAGTCTAAATTAAATGCCATGTCATTCGTTAAATATACGTTTGATTTATTTGAGAATGATTTAACGTATTCGTATGATATTAATTCCCTGCAAAAAATTTCTGTGTTATTGCCAAGCTCTTTGAGTAATTCGTCATTTCTTCGAATTGTTTGTGGAAGAATGATTAGTTTTTTTGCTAATTTATGGCATTTTTTAATTACTTTCGCTGAAAAAGAATGAGGGGTGGTCAAGTTGCCCCCGCCACCATATATAACTATCTTTCCAGATGGGTCAAAATACTTAATGTTTGGTGTGTGGTAGGTTAGTCCTATTTTATCGAATACTTGATAAGTAGCCGCAGCTATTAGAGAGTCGCCGGCATTACCTGGGTTTGGGAAATAGAATATCTCATCATTAATATGATGAGATAAATATAGTTCAATATTTTCCATATTTTGTAGTATAATATGTGTTTTTTAAATTATTTATGGAATTATAATGCTTTTAGTGGTGGTTAGCGAGTTTGATGCTTATAAAAATCAATGGCATATGGTATGTCTATTTAGTCATTTGAGCAAAATCTATTTCGCAATGTATTGAGTGAAAAAGTAAAAATATAAATATTTATAATAAAAATAAGTTGTATTGTTTTATGCTGTGGTGGTTATTATAGAAGTGGTTTTGTCATGACTTATGAATTATTTTTTTCCAATTATCCAGCTGCTTCCTTTGATGTGTAATTTATTGGAATCAATGTGTTTTCCCTTTAAATCAGACCAGTTTAATTCGTTTATTATTGTGTTTTTTTCGGGGATGGCGATATCTTGCTCTGACAGATTTATTAAAAGGTATTCGATGGTTTTATCATACGATAAATTGACTGCGAAAATTTCCGAGTTGTTGAGTTCTGGTAATGGTATTTGATTTTCGAATGGTACGGCTTCACCATTAGCACCAAATAGTGAAGGAGAAAATCCTAAACCGGAAGCCTTATTTTGTATTATTCCTTCCGCCAACCAATGGCGGTATTTCATATCCGGTTTAGCAAGGCAACGATGGTACAGGGCTTCTACCCAAAATCCAGGAGCGTATTGCTTGCCGCTGGGCAATTCCTGATAGCGTTTGATCAAGCCACTTGTTTGAGTAAACTCAAGGGCTTTTCCGAGAATGGAATCATCCAGTTGACCGGGAAAGGCACGGGCGTATCGGCATAAATCCATCAGGTTGATCGTTTGATAATCAATTGCCCAAGTGCGTAAAGATAATTCCCTGTCGATGTAACCGTTGGGCATGACCAAGCGCGGAAATCTGGCCTTGATATCCGGCAACATTTTGATCAGATATTCCGATGCAATCCGCTTGATGGCGCGGATAGGTAATGGCAAGCGTTTGGCAGTTTCGGTCGGGAGCATGGTCAAACCGATAGCCCAAAATAGAGGTTTGTAAAGCCATTCGGCTGGTTTCAATGACAGAACGGTGCGTGTGCTATGCAAGGCGGAGGCAATCAATTCATCATATTGACTATCACCGGTCAGTTTTGCATAGCGATTAATGGCAATCGTGGAGTCAAGGTGAGTATTGAGTACCAGCATATTGGAAACCCTTTTGCCGAGCGTCTTATTGGCTATCCAGCGAAAAGGCCCCTTATTCATGGCTGCTTCGGTGAGCTCCAGGGAATCGTGTAAAAACCAAGCCCCACAATCTAATTGATCGATTGTTTTTGAGAGAAAATTTACGGCTTTCTCTAAAGCTATTTTTACTGTGGGGCATTTGCTGCGTGCATATTCGTCCAGCAACATATGTATCCCGCTAGTATGCAGGCGATAGTGACATTCAGCGTCATCCGTCCACATGCCGTGATACCAGCCTCCATCATCCGATTGTCGGTGTATGACGGATAAGATCAATTGTAGCTGGAAGCAACGGTAAATCGATTTTCCGGTAGATTTTTCCAATCCCGAATAAATCGTGTACAAGGCGTGAGCTTCGTTCTCGGAGAAGCATCGTTTGTTTTGCGGCCAGGAATATCGTAAATCGTAAACTGAGCCAAAAAATAGGTGCCGGTATAAATCAGATGGCTTGCTGACATTGGCATGTGATCCCCAAAGAAAGTAGTGTTGCGATTCGATTGAATTAAGCGTTAAAAATCCGGGGTCAATAATCGAAGAGGGGAATCTCCAGATGACAAAATCAAGTTCCGTGTCAGGTTGTGCTGAAAAGGTTATAGAACCATTTTCTTTTTGCCAGCTGATTGAAATGAGTTCGGCGGGTTTTTCGTCAAGAATTTGCTGTTGAGAGTTAAGTTTAAGTTGCTTTGGTGTAATTGGTATCCATAATACCTTACCCTCTGAGTTTTTTGGCTTTGCTAGATAGCCACCTAGGTCGATTTTTTCAATGGTATAATCTTTGTCTAATTTTATTTCAACTTTTTTTGTTGTTTTTGCTCGGATAAAAATAGCGTCAAAGTCCTGAGTTTTTTCGACAATAAACTTTAAAATATCGTTATCTAAAAATGATCGAGAAGAATAGTTTATCTGGAAGTTTTTATCAAAGTTTGTGAAACTAAAAATATCTTTGATTTCTATCGATGTCATATTGTTACAGAATGCGTATTAGAGTAGTGAACTGTAATTAAATTCCGATAAAAATTGAATTTCATTTTACAGAAAGTTAATAGGATGTGATCTGTAAATTTGTAATATGACTTATTAAGTTCTAGATGCTTCTGGATTATAATAATCAAAAGACTTAGCGTTTAGTAGCTTTTTTATGTACTTACCGTTTCTAACTAGAGTAAACTTTTGTAGTGTTTCCATTTTGCCGTCAATGCAAGGAGAAATATATCGAGGATGTGTAGGGTCCCGGTGATCATTGGCAGTGCCTTGGGCTGGCCAATGCTGAGAGTATAATGTTAGCTCTTTAGTCACATACCTATTGTATGGGTGTATTGGTTCTCTTACCTTAAGGCGTAATATGTTTTTTTCTGAAAAAGTTTTCAAAAAAATTCTATAAAGAGCTTGCTCTAAATCAAGCCCTGGAATAGGTTCCAATGATATGAAGCAATTAATTATTTCTGGGGTTGATTTTATTATAAAAAACTGGGTTGCCAAGCTATCCCTGCACGCTAGTTTGTAAGGATAACCGGTTTTTCTCATTATGTTTGCAAATAGGCGTTCCAGTTTTAATTTTAATGTCTTTTTCTTTAAATACTCAAATTCCAGTAAGTCTTCGTCCCATGATGATGAGCAAATCATTAAGTTTGGGTCTTTGTCCATTTCTGAAATTAGATTGTAAATCACATTCTCATCCATAATCCATGTGTCGCCTTCTAAGTGTATAATATATTCTGGCGAAAATTTCTCCATAGCTAATTTAATCGATTCTTTTAATAAATCTAAGGCTCCGTGCTGCAAAGAAAGTGGTTTTCTATATAGATATGCATTTTCCAAGTATTCTTGATAGTTTGTGCTAGAGCAAGCGTGTATTATAGGCAATGGTTTTTTATAATTCAGTTTTATTATTTCTTGATTGATTCGTGCGCAGTCTATTCTGTTAAAGGTTGTCATGCAAACAACTGCTTTTTCTTTTTTCATGATGTAAAGTATAAATTTCTTATTAAGAAAAGTGTTTGAATGATTAAAATGTATTAGTTCTATTTTAAAGAATCCACTTGGGTGCAATACTAATTAATCGCAATTCATCTTGCAATGGGGTGTCATCGGTTTTTGCTAACACATTAAAATACTTCAGGCTTTCACCATGAAATACTACTCGTCCACGGTGGTCTATTAGGGCAAATCTGATCCCATAGGTACCCGGCACAAGAGGGTAATTAGGTATTATTTGGTGAATTTCATTCTTGCCTTCGTTATAAGTCTGAGTATGTCCTAACACGGCGCTAGACTCGCCGGTTAGATAAACGAAATCCGTAGTATGGGTGCCAATATGGAACTCTGGATTTTCGAGGGGTTTGTTCAGAGTGAAGCTTACCTTGATATGTAAGGAATCACCCTCGATTATTGATTCGGTTGATGTTCCGTGGCTGTCAAGAATGGAGACTTGAATATCCTGTATTTCACCCGATGAGATTATTCTAGCGGATTTGTTTTTAATCTTTTGATCGAAAATGGTTTGATTGCTTATTTGGTAAAAGCGATCGCAGGTCGAATGCGAGTCGCCGTCCTGGAGTATCGAGCCATGGCTAAGCAATATAACGCGTGAACACATTCGCTCAACTTGACGAATATTGTGACTTACCAATAAAACAGTTCTTCCTTGTCTTCGAATGAGTTCTTCCATTCGGTCAAAGCACTTGCGTTGAAATGCCAAATCACCTACCGCCAACACCTCGTCCACGATCAGGATGTCGGCTTCCATGCTGGTTGCAATGGAAAAACCAAGTTTAACGGTCATGCCTGAGCTGTACCGCTTTACGGGGGTGTCAATGAATTGTTCCAGTTCTGAAAACTCAATGATCTCATCAAGCTTTTGCCTAATGATTTTTTTAGGAATACCTAAAATTGCAGCATTTAAAAAAATATTTTCCCGTCCGGTTAATTCCGGATTTACACCAGCCCCGACTTCAATTAGCGGAGCGACACTGCCTCTGACGATTACTTTACCGCTAGTCGGTTTGCTGATATTGGCGAGATGCTTTAGCAATGTGCTTTTTCCAGCCCCGTTATGTCCTATTACGCCAACGACTTCTCCCTGTTCAATGGAAAAGCTGACATTATCCAGAGCTTTAAAACGTTCGCGTTTTTGGGTGGGTTGAAATGTAAGGCGTTTGACGGCATTAAAGGCGGTCTCTTTAAAGCTTTTTATATTACCAAGCTGGTATTCCTTGGTCAGATGGTTAACTTCTATAATTGGCATGATAACTATGGTAGTTGATCTTTAATTTCTAGCATTGAATGAGTTAGATTACATCCGCAAACCAACTTTCAGCGCGTTTAAAAAACCAATAACTGAAAGGCAAGATGCATAAGGTCAGAATTAAGCCAGGATAAAGCGCATGAAAATCGGGCATTATTCCTTTTATCAATGTTCTTTGAAATCCATCGATGATGCCAACTAATGGATTTAGAGTATATAAAGTATAGAGTTTCTCGGACCAAATGCCGGCTGCTTGCTCGACTAATAACTTCTTTTGTACCAAGCTTAACGGGTAAATTACGGGGGTGGCATACATCAGCAAGGACATTGCGATTGGAATGGCTTGGCCAATATCCCGATAATAAACATTCATTGCCGCGCCAAAAAAGCTGATAGTGAGCGCAACAACCATGGCATATAAAATAAAGGCCGGCAGCCATAGTGCATAGATACTGGGCATGACTTTGTAATAAAACATCATTGCGGCCAGAATGCCGAAGCTAATAAATAATTCGACAAGTTTCGTTACCATCGCTGTCAGTGGAAATACTTCCCTGGGAAAGTAAATTTTTTTAATCAATGAAGCGTTGGAGGTGACGCTGTTGACGCCTTCGGAAACGGATTCCTGAAAAAAAACCCAAGGCATTAATGCCGCAAAAGTAATCAGGGGGTAAGGAAAGTTATCAGTTTCAATGCCTACAAAACTCTTAACCAGCGTGAATACCAATGTCAGTAATACCGGTTTCAAAACAGCCCAAAGAATACCCAGATAAGCTTGTTTGTAGCGGACGACGATGTTTTTCCAGGTTAATGCGGCAATGAGTTCCCGGTATTTGTACAAATTGATTGCTATCTTAAACATGTCCTGTGGTCAAAGTTATTTTTTTAGTTTTCTAATTCTTTCAAGCTTTTTGTTAAGTGATTTTTTGTCAGGGTTATGCTCTAGCCCCATTTGAATATACTTTTCCGCCTCATCTAAGTCTTTTAGTTTGATGTATGTATCGGCAATTCCAAGATATGCTGGGTGAAATTTGTTGTTTTTAGAAATTGCGGTCTTGAAATCTAATATTGCTTCTTCGTAGTTTCCAATATCCTTTAGAAGGTTACCTCTTTCGGTGTGCAAAAAAGGTAATAATGCGTAATTTGGATTCTGCGAGTGCTTGATTGCGTATGTGGTTCCTTCGAGAAAATAACTCAAGCAAGCTTTCTTTTCTTTTTCTGGGTATTCATAGCATTTTGGGATTTTATGTTTCCCACTACAGTAATGATTTATAGATGTAAAGTCTTGTCCATATATTTTTTTCCAGTCTTTTGGTTTATGAATAATTCCAATTCCAGAGTTTCCTTCGCAGAATGGGGGTACCAATAACGCAGCGGCTATTGGATCAAAACTACCTTGAACCACGTATTCTGCCCAAGGTTCTTTTGGAAAAGCGGATTTGTTCAGGCCAAAGAATAATAACAAAGTTATCAATATTCCGATGAAGTTAGTTTTCATAGATCAATGATGACCTCTCTTACTAAATTTTGATAAATACCAGATTTAAACCTGCATTCACCTATAAAGTGGATGAATCTTGTTGTACCAGTCTTGATTTTAGTGCAGTCACAATACTTGGGATGGGGTAACACGGAGCTTTTATTGATATTAGCGACGACTATATTCGACATCACTTGCTCGCTACCCCAGTCGTGCCATTTTTTGCCGAGGATGTTTTCTATCTTTTGTGAAATTTCTACTACAAACGAGTCTGCAAATGAGTCTTTAGGAAAGCCTGTAAATCCGGCGCAGCCGCGCACATAATTTAAACTATCGACATTATCGATTTTATTAAAGTTTGCTTCGGCCAGCATTTGAACATGAGATTCCGGGGTTAATGTTACATTCTTTCTCACTCGTTCCGAACAAATATTCATTGGCTCTATGGTTTGGTTGTCCCATGTGCCGATGACAAAGGCCGTTTGAGTGGCGATTTGTTGTTTAACCTCAGGTATTTCAGACAAAGTCAATGTGTCGCTGTCCAATTGAATGACATAATACTCTTTTACATAATGGGCAATCGCCAGTAAGCGTTCCCAGCAACCGCCTTTAGGACAGGCGTTATTTGAGAATTCATTCGCATCCCTTATTTCAACTATGGGGATATGTTTTTTTAATGTTTCAAGGTCGTTTTGGGTTAGAGTTCCATCGTTTATGATGATGACTTTTCTAATGGCGACTTGCTTGGTGAATGATTTAATGGCAATTAAAAAAAGTAATACATCCTTATGTTGTAATAAGGTTAAAACCGCGATGGGTTCGTCGGTTTTTGCCAAAACAGGCGGGGTGCCATATATCTTTTTACAAGCGAATGAAAAGTTAAGTCTGTTTAACTTGTCTCTTAATTGATAGAACATGCTGTTTTTGCTAATAAATTGCGGTAGATTGCTTCTATGGCTTTGGTATGTGTCTCGACTGAGAAGGTTTGTAAGGCTTTTTTTCTGGCATTCTGACCTAATTGTTGCCTTAATGCATGGGATTCATGAAAGGCGAGGATTGATTGTGCAAGCGAGTCTGCGTCACCAGGGGTGAATAATAGGCCTGTTTCATGGTCGGTTATCATTTCACTGGCGCCACCGTGATTTGGCGCAATCAATGGCCGGCCCATGGTCATTGATTCAATGACGACTGTGCCCAGTGGTTCCGGACTAATTGAAGCAGATACTACGATATTCAAGCCATTATAGACCTGTTGCATTTCGTCTATATGACCAGTGAATTTTATTTTGTCCGATAGCCCTTCTCTGGCAACCCGTAATTTCAATTGCCGCTCATATTCTCCGCATTCTTCCGGGGTCCCCCCGATAATAATCATTTCTAAATTGATTATTTTATCTTTTAATATTTTAGCGGCATCAATAAATAGATTCTGACCTTTCCATGGAATCAAAAGACCTACTAAACCTACGGCAAATCCGCCATCAGGAATATTGAAGTGTTTCCGGAATTTTTGTCCATCCGCCTGTGTATCTAGTTTGTCTAACGCAATACCGTCATAAACAACGCTAATTTTTTCAGGTGGGATATTCAATTTTTGTTGCATGCTTTCGGCTACCCAGTTGGAAACCGAGATGAAATGATCGGGTAGGGAATAAGCCCAACGCATCAAGCGGGAACCTTTTTGGTCGCCTCTGACATGGCATACGCTTGGGATGCGAAGGCATTTGGCAACCAACAACGCGGCGCGGTTGCAAAGCGGCTCATTATTGGCATGAATCAAGTCTGCTTTGAAACGCCAGGCTGTCCATAGCAAGCGAAGGAAAAAGGGTAGAAAATTGCACGCATCATCCAGCCGGGCAAGGATTTGTTGGGAGGCGATGCGTAATAACGGCAATTTGTCTGGCCAAGTCTGGCTTGCTAGCCAAGTTTGCAAACCGACAATGTCGATAAGTCTATCGGGAATATGTTTCCAAATCGCTTCGCCGGCTATTTCTTCATATTGCGGGCTGGTGCGGCCGGTGACAACCATCGGCAAGTATTTGCTTCTGTCTAGGTTGCGAACTAAATGCCGAAGACAGATTATTGCTCCTCCATAGCCTATGCCGTTTTCGACAAAGATTATGCGCTTGGGATGGTTTTTTGATTCCATTGACATAGTTAGAGTTCTAGAGGCTCGTTCAGGATGCTCTCATAAGTTTAGTGATTTGTGAATTTTTGTTTTATCTCTCGAATCTTTTTTATTAGATGCAGGGGTAAAAAACAAGCAACCAAGTAAGCCAAGGATTTAGGGTTCAGTTGCTCTTTCAAGCTTTGCCGGAAGGCATGGCGCGCTTTGTTTTGGTCACCGTTTGCAAAGTACCAGTAACCCAATGTCCAGTAACTTTCGGCAACAATTTTATCCGGGTCGATGTTTTGCTCTAATAGTTGTGTTTTTGTATGCTTACGTATCGATGCCATGACTTTAGGCAGCTCTGCAAGCATGCGTTCTGTTGCGGTGGTCGCGCTTTCGCTATGCTTTCTGCGAAGTATCAAGGCATCCGTCACGCAAGCAATAGGATGATTTGCGGCGAATTTGGCCCACAATTCCAAATCTTCACCAAAACGAATATCTGAATTAAACAATCCGGCTTCTAGGGCTGTGCTACGTCTGAAAAAAGCCGAGCTAGTCGGCACGAAGTTCTTGTGTACTAGGGCTGCCAGGGCATTGGGTAAGGGCTGGCCCGATATTTTTTGTAAATCTTTTAAAAGATTATGTTTATCCAGGCTGGAAGGGGTAAGGGTGCTGCCATTCGTATCAATCTCCGCTTCGTCGCCAAAAATGAAATGCAAGGCGGGCGTTGTTTCCAGTGCTTTAAGTTGTTTCGATGTTTTTTCCGGTGTCCATTGATCATCGGCATCTAAAAGTGCAATCCAATCGCCGGTCGCCAATTCAATCCCTTTGTTCCTTGCAGCGGAAGGCCCTTGATTGACTTGTTTGTGGTAGATGATGTTGCCGGGCAAGGTGGCAACTATTTGCTCGGTATTATCGGTGGAACCATCGTCGATGATGATGATTTCATCAATCGGCGTGGTTTGTGCGTGAATGCTGTCGACTGCGGCCGAGATAAATTTTGCGCTGTTATACGCGGGGATGACGGCGCTAATTTTCATGACGTATCCAGAAGATGTTTGTTAAGGCTATGGTGTGATTATCACGATTCAAGTTTACAATGTTCGCATGGATTAGAGGAGTGAAGATGCCGAACATCATGAAAATCCCCGAGCATTGGCAAAAGCCCTTGTTGACTTTGGTTTTGGTTGCATTGGTTTGTATTGTGGCCTTTTATCATACTTGGGTCTCGATAGTCTCGATTTGGGAGCGGTCCGAAACCTTTACCCATGGATATCTGGTGATGCCAATCAGCTTATGGCTGATTTGGTTGCGCCGGGAAGATTATCGGCATTTGCATGCGTCTTTTAGTGGCTTGGCGCTAGTGTGTTTGCTTGGCTGCGGCTTTCTCTGGCTGGTGGCGGATCTAGTATCGGTGTTGATCATCCAGCAATGGGCGGCGGTGGGTGTTTTGGTCTGCGGTTTCTGGGCGGTTTTGGGGAACCGTGCGGCAGCGCAGATGTTATTTCCGTTGCTGTTTTTATTTTTGATGGTGCCGTTTGGCGAGGAATTCATTCCGTTTTTGATGGACTACACGGCGACTTTCGTGGTGACGCTGTTGCGGTTGACCGGTATCAGCGTTTATCGCGAAGGCACATTTTTCACGTTGACCTCGGGTCATTGGTCGGTCGTGGAAGGGTGTAGCGGCCTGCGGTATTTGATTGCCTCTTTTACCTTGGGAACCGTCTATGCCTATCTAAATTACAGCAGTTACAAAAAGCGCGCTGTTTTCATGCTGGCATCCTTCCTGGTGCCGATTTTGGCCAATGGTTTGCGCGCCTACATGATTGTGATGATTGGGCATTTAAGCGACATGAAATTGGCCACCGGCGTCGATCACATTATTTATGGCTGGGTATTTTTCGGCTTGGTCATGTTGTTACTGTTTTACTTGGGGTCGTTTTGGCAGGATTCCGCGCCGCAAGCCATGCAGGGACCTGAAGCTGAAACTGAAACGACCATGGCCATCTCGGGAGCTGGCAAGAGGTGGGGGGCTTTGCTTGCCCTTTTCATGGCGATCGCGGTTTGGCCAGTGCTGGCCGAGGAATTACATGCCCGGCAAGCCGTTCAAGCGGAAATTCCCATCGATGTGTCCGCGCGGCTGGAAGATGTTACGCCTAGTGTTCCCGATTGGGGCTGGGAGCCCAACTTCAAAGGCGTGAGAGCGAAGGCCGGCTATACGGTTCCAACAGCTGATTCCAGCGTTGCTATCTATATCGCTAATTTTGGCGATGAGTCGCAGGGAGGCGAATTGATCAATTCGCAAAATTATCTGGTGCCGCAGAAACATAAGGTCTGGCGCATGATCCATAACGCAAATACGACCGTTCATGGCCCGGATTGGTCGAAAGATGTCGAAGAATCGGTTTTGAACAGCGATCAGCGCGATATTTTGGTTTGGCGATGGTACCGAGTGGGGGATGCCGAGGCGACCAATCACTATTACATCAAATGGCTGCAATTGTTCAAACGTTTGACGGGTGATGCCTCGCCGGAGCTTATGATATTGTTGTACACCGAAACGCCTCATGGTGATAACCGCTTGGCTCGTGAAAAGCTGATGAATGTCGCGCAGGCTTGTTGCGGTTAAGCTGAGGTTCCCGAAGGAGTTCTCTCGGAACCAACTTCTTAAGTGGAAAAAGCTAAAGCTTTTTCACGCCAATCGCAACTTGGGCGTGCAATGGCTTTAGCTATTGCCGAATATTGCTGGCTTTTACTCTGGTTCCCACGGTCCTCCGTGGGAACCCATGCGGAGCCCGAGCGCAAGTACGGAGCTGTTGCTGACGTGGGCATGCCGGTCTGCATTCCCACGCGAGAGCGTGGGAACGAGGCGTTTCACACTTCGACAAGCTCAGGGCAAACGGAAAAGCCCTTAACTTAATAGCAGTGACGCGGAGCATGGGAACGATGATCCCGGAGTGCGGGAAATTATTCTCAACCAAATCCTAAGTGGAAAAAGCTAAAGCTTTTTCACGCCAATCGCAACTTGGGCGTGCAATGGCTTTAGCTATTGCCGAATATTGCTGGTTTTTTTCGGCAGACTGTTTTACATAAATAGGAAATTTTTAGCGGTACTCCCAAAGAAAAGCGACATTCACTGGAAGCAGTGCCGGCCGCTTGCCAATCCTAGTAATCACTAACCACATAGTAATCATGACGAATTTTGCAGGATGGATGGGCAGCCAACGCCCGCAACGACAGATAGCGTCCATGTTGACCGACATGATGGCGGGGCAAACGGGTTGTCAGGTAGCTGTCGGCGCGCAATTTGGTTTGGCCGCAAAGCATTTTTCCGCGTCGGAAGGCCGACGTTTGTTGCTGGTAGCATTGAAAACCGGCCTGACAAATGAGCGTCAGCGGCAGTTGCTGGCAGCGTATGACAGGCATGGCTTGGAATTCCTGGAACGGGAAAAGCAGCCTGAAGCGCTGATTCTGATCGACAGCGAACGGCAATCCGTCATGATGGCGACCGATCCGATTGGTCTTTGCAATCTGTATTACGCCCGGACCGCCGATGGTTTGGTGTTCGGCTCCAGCGCGGATTTCGTGGTGCGCCACGCGGATGTCGACGATGAAATTTCGCCGCAGAGCGTTTACGACTACGTTTATTACCACCATTGCCCCAGTCCCAATACCATTTACCAGGCGGTTAAAAAACTGGAAGGTGGGCAATGTCTGATCTGGCAAAATGGGCAACTATCGCTGAAGTATTATTGGCAGCCCACTTTTCAAGAGTCCGCATCGATCAACCTGAAACAGGCTGGAGCGGAATTACAAGCGCTCATCATAGATGCCGTCAACGTGATGGCCGAATCGGCGGAGCAAACGGGCGCTTTTCTGAGCGGTGGTCTGGATAGTTCCACTGTTGCCGGGGCGTTAGCCAAGGTTTATCCAGGTCAGGCGAAAACCTTTTCGATAGGCTTTCCGGTCGAGGGCTATAACGAAATCGAATATGCCAATATCGCCGTCAAACATTTCAATACCCGTCAGCACGAATATTATGTGACGCCGGAAGATACCGTCAATGCGGTGTCTTTGATAGCCGCGTATTACGACGAACCATTCGGCAATTCCTCGGCCCTGGCGGCCTATTATTGCGCCAAGCTGGCCAAAGACAATGGCATCAAGCGTTTGTTGGGAGGTGACGGCGGTGATGAAATCTTCGCCGGTAACGAGCGTTACGCCAAACAAATGCTGTTCGAGCATTATCATCGCTTGCCGGGTTTTGCCAAGGTTGCATTGGAATCCGGTTTGAATCATTTACCCGCGGTATTGGCCAAACAAAAAATCCCATTCAAGGCCAGGCGTTATATCGAGCAGGCCAATACCCTCATGCCGGACCGCTTGCAGGATTACAATTTCCTGCACCGCCATGATGTAGCGGATATTTTTCAGGACGATTTTTTAACCAGAATCGATACCGCCGAGCCGTTACGTTTGCTGAAAGAGAGCTACTGGCGGCCGGAACAGGCGAGCACCCTGAATCGCATGCTGTATATGGATTGGAAAACCACTTTGCATGACAACGATTTGGTCAAGGTCAACCGGATGTGCGAACTAGCCGGCGTGGAGGTTGGTTATCCATTGCTCGATCAGCGTATCGTCGATTTGTCCTGCAAAATCCCATCGGCGAGCAAATTGCAAGGGCAGAAACTGCGTTGGTTTTATAAACAGGCGATGGCGGATTTTCTGCCTGAGCCGATTATCAACAAATCCAAACACGGTTTTGGCTTGCCGTTCGGTGTCTGGCTGAAAGATCATCAGCCGCTGAAGGAACTGGCGTATGACGCGATTCATGGCCTGAAAAAGCGCGAATACTTCAAGCCGGCTTTCCTGGATCATGCCATCGACATGCATCAAAGCATACATGCCGCTTATTACGGTGAATTGATCTGGATTTTGATGATGCTGGAACTGTGGTTTGTCGGCAAAGGCCGTTGACAGGCAGTTTTTCCGGCGCCACTCAAAAGGGTTTCAAGACCGCCAGCCAAACGATCGCAAACAAGAATAGCACCGGAATTTCGTTGACCCAACGGAAATAGACGTGGCTGTGCTGGTTGCGGTCGTGTTTGAAATCCAACAGCCATTTGCCGCAGAAAACGTGATACACCGCCAAAACAGCCAGCAGTGCAAATTTGGCATGCAACCAACCCGCGCCGGAGTAAAGTGTCCAGGCATAGTCTTGCAGCATCCAAATGCCAAAGATAAACGTGCAAAGCATGCCGGGCGTCATGATGCCGTAGTACAGCTTGCGTTCCATGACTTTAAAGCGTTCGTTGCTGATGGCATCGTCGCTCATGGCGTGATAGACGAACAAGCGCGGCAGATAAAACAGTCCGGCAAACCAGGTCACCATGAAGATCAAATGAAGTGCTTTTAACCAAAGCATAAAGGCCTCTCTCGTTAGTTGTCAGTTGACAGATCGTGTATGGAATGTGGCAAAAGGGTTTAAATCCATAAGATTAGGATTTTGGCAGAAATAACTTCCGCTTAGGGTTCCATGCTCCGCGTGGGAGACGCTCTAGCTTTCCGAGCCGCCGAGCGGTTCTGGCTGCATTCCCTCGCGGAGTATGGGAACGATGAGCCCGGAGTGCGGGAAGTTATTTTCAACCAAACGCTCATGAACCCCAGCAAATGAAGGTTTTCTGAGCGACGTCCTCGTCGCGGCGAAGGCGTCGCTCCGGCAATGAATCCATAAGATTAGTATTGTTTATGTGAGTTTCGTCATGTCTTGTCGGTTTGTTGGGGAAAAGTTTTTAGGTTAACTGCTATTCTTTCACAGAATTTTCTTCGTGGAGGGATTTGATGCCCCGATTTACTAAAAACTTGTTTCTAGTAGACGCGGCCGAGCCGCGGCCCCATCCGTTCGGGGATGGCGAGCCGTTACTGTTTGCCGGCACGACAATGGATGAGCCTGCCATCCTTGCCGTCTTGACCCATAAAGTCGGCAAAAAACCCAGGGATTTATTCGCTCATGTGCGGCGGATTTATTTTTGCTATCAACAGGCCTTGTCGGAACCACTTTACGCGGCGTTACTGGATTTGCTGATCATACTCGACGGCAAGGGGCGCCAGTTCAGCCAGCGCTTGCTTCAGGGCAGTCGGTCACGGCTCGATGCGGTGCAGTGGTCGCTATGCAAACAGGCGCTGGATTCTCCGGCCAATGTGGCTGGTAATCGTCATTCCCTATTCACGACCGGAACCATAGGTACGCTGCATCTCGTCGAAATCCGGCGGAAACAGCAGGAACGACATGATTATCTGGCTTTGGCTAACGATTACATCGAATACAGTCAGCTGGAAGAAGCCATGGCGGTTTTGGAGCGGGGGCTCGATGAGCAGCCTGGACGCCAAGATTTCCAGGCCGCGCTGCTCGAATTGTATCGATCGACCCTGAGTAGCGAGCGGTTCAGGACAAGGTACGAAGCCATGCAATCCTCTGGTTTGCCGCTCATCGAGGATTGGCGGGCAGTGGCCGATTTTTTTGCTGGGATGACATCATGAAAAAACCAGCGGGTAAGGCACCCTTCAACGTAGCGCTGTATGGCATGGACCCACGCAGTTATAAAACCATGGAGCTCTATTTGAAAGGCCCTTGTCGTGGTATGGCGATCGTTGTCGACCCGGCTGATGCCGACATCGATATCATCGATGCCGACTTTGCAACGGCGGGCGAAATTCTGCAAAAAAGGCGTCAGCAAGCGCCAGGGCGGCCGATTATATTGCTGTCCTTGCAAACGTTGAACCTGGAAAACACCTATTTCGTGCAAAAGCCCGTGAAGGCCGAGCAACTGCTGGCGGTCTTCACTCGCATCAAATCGGCCGACCTTGAAGCCAAAAACAAACCGGTAATGCTTGCAAAGCCAGCCGCAACGACCGTCGCCGAGAGTAAAACCGAACCCGCCGGCGAAGTAATGACATCGCCTCGGCTGGATCAACCAAGGACCCAAAAGCGCGCTTTATTCGAAGACAACGAAGGCGGATATGCGACTTTCCTGGGGACGCTGTCCGGCATTGATTTCGACGATCCAGAGCAACTACGCACCGCCAGTTTCGATCCCAGGCTTTATTTTCTCAGTTATGTGCAATCGGCCTATAGGGTCGCTTGCCATGAAAAGCGGGCGTTGCAGCTCAATTCTGTCTGGAAGCCGGTGCTGATCTTTCCAGATAGCCATCAAGTCTGGCTGGACGCGGATGACAAGCAATTGAGGGCTTTTGCCGGCGTCGAGCAGAATAAGATTTTTGCCGGCAACATTGGCGTGATCCCCATCGAGGCAGAGACGGTCAAGGCCACCAAAGAGCTTGACAAGTTTCAGGACATGGATGCTTTTCTGTGGAAATTGACGATCTGGACTTCCAAGGGGCGCTTCCCGTTCGGGCTGGATTTGAATCATCCGGTGTATTTGAAGCACTGGCCGAATTTCACGCGCTTGTTGCTGACTCCGGATGCCTTGCGCATCGCGGCCTTGTTGGTTCAAGGCCCCAGAACTCCGTTGGACATAATCAAGGTTTTAAACGTCAGTCCGCAGTATGTATTTGCCTTCATCAGCGCTAGCCTCGGTCTAGGCATGTTGGGCAAAAGCGAGCGCAGGGCCGACGAGATCATTGTTGCCGAACCGCCCAAGCATGCTAAGCGACAAGGCTTGCTGGCCAAGATTCTGAATAAATTACGCAGCGATTAAGGGTTAAGAAGTCCCATGAGTCAATATAAAATCATTTTTACCGGCCCGGTTGGCGCCGGCAAAACCACGGCTATCAGCAGTATCAGCGATATGCCGCCGGTCAAGACCGATGCCGCCGCCAGCGACATGACCAAAAATCGCAAATCCTCCACCACGGTGGCGATGGACTATGGCGTCATGAATCTGGATGGCGGCGAAAAGGTCCATCTTTACGGCACCCCCGGACAAGAGCGGTTCGATTTCATGTGGGATATTCTGACCACGGGCGGCATCGGCTTGATTCTGCTGCTGGATAACACGCGAACCGATCCTTTTCAGGATATGCGCTTCTTTCTGGATGCGTTTGACAAGTTCATCAAGTCCACCTCGGTAGCGATAGGTGTTACCCAGATGGACCTCAGTAGCAAACCCTCGATAGCCGATTACCATGAGCAATTGCAGGCGATGGGCTATCACCTGAAGCCTCCGGTGTTTGCGGTCGACGCCCGGGAATACAACGATGTTTCGTTGTTGGTGCAGAGCTTGTTGTATTCCCTGGATCCAGGATTGCAGGGCGAGTGACATGAACGAATTCAAATTAAGCGAAGGCTTGTTTTTATACCCTACGCCGGCGGGGGCTTATCAGGCCATTTCCTCTATGGAAGCCGACAAGCCAAGGCGGTTTTTGCGGCGTTTGCTGCAGCTGGCGCAAACGCCGCCGCTGACTATCGAACAGTTATTGATGTTGGCGGATGGCGACGAAGAAAGCAAAGTGCTGGAATTGCTGCACCACTGTCAGAAGTTGGGGTGGGTGCAGGGTGTCGATACGGTGATCGAAGCTCCCATTGGGGCACTGGAAGACATATTACCGGAACTACTGGACAAGATCACCGACAATGGAAAGGTGCTGCTTGCCGACGACCAGGGTTTTTATCTGGCCTGTAGTGGCTTTCCTCATGAAGTGGCCGAGGAATTGTCGGCCCTGAGCGCCGATTTGGCGATGCTGCACAAGCGCCGGTCCGGATTGTTGATCAACAACATGGGTATTGCCAGCCAGGCTTGGGCAATCGTCGATGCCTTCGGCAATAGCCAGATAGGATTTTGGCCGGTTTTCATCGGCCAGCAATGTTTCGTGATTGCGATTGCCGGCATTCCGCATTTCAACCAGCCCGAGTTCGTCACATTGATTTGGGCGTTGAGTATTCGGTACGCAAAAAAGGACGACCCAAGGCGGGTTGATGGTTTTGGAACACTATAAAGTTAAGAGGAAATGATTTATGCGAGCTGATTTGCTGACATCGGTATTGACCGAGCTGAACGGAACATCGGCGGATATTGAAGCATCGGGCGTGATTTCGACCGATGGCTTGATGATGGCGTCGGTATTGCCGGCGGGCATGGATGAAGACAGGGTGGGGGCGATGAGCGCGGCGATGCTGTCGCTGGGCGATAGAACGGCACAGGAATTGAATCGGGGCGGACTGGAGCAAGTCTTGATCAAGGGTCATCATGGCTACGTGCTGATGACCTATGCCGGCGAAGAGGCTGTGTTGACGGTTTTAGCCAAGCCGAATGCCAAGTTGGGTTTGATATTCCTGGATGTCAAACGGGCGGCGGAAAGCATTGCCGAAATGCTGTAATCATCACCGCATCGGGAGAGCACCATGATTGCTGATATGAAAGTCGAGGATATCGTCGGCGAATACCAGGAAGCGAACTTGCAACTTTACGGCTCGATCAAGCGCAAGGTTTTTTATACGCAAATCGAAACGCCTTATCCGGATGGCAAACTCATCGTATCGACGACCAATCCGGAAGGCATTATCACCCACGCCAACCGATCGTTCGTCGAAATGTCGGGCTATCTGGAAGAAGAGTTGATCGGCGCGCCACATTCGATCCTTAGGCATCCGGACATGCCGGCGGCCGCCTTCAAGGACTTATGGGACACGATACAGCGGGGCGAAAAATGGCAAGGTTACGTCAAGAATCTGCGCAAGGACGGCGGTTTTTATTGGGTCAAAGCCACCGTGATTCCCAATATCAGGGGCGGTAAATTGGTGGCTTATACCTCGGTGCGGCGCAAGCCCTCGCGCACCAAGGTGGAAGAATGCATCAAACTTTATCCCACGCTGTTTTGACAAGGAGGGCATCATGTCTTTTATGTTTACCGTCAGTCCGGACTTTACGCCCGACCACCTATCCGGTTGGTATATCTTCAATACCTGGCTGCAAAAACACACCGGCGCGGCCATTCATTTGGAAATGTACAATGATTTTCATAGTCAGCGCGCGGCCATCGCGGCGGACAAGATCGACCTGATTTATGCCAACCCCTTCGATGCGGCGATGCTGGTCAGGGAAAAAGGCTTTTTGCCCTTGGTCAAGGCCGAAGGGGCGGCCGACGAGGCCCTGATCGCGGTGATTGCCCAAAGCCATGTCGATGACGTGGCCGATTTGAACCCTGGTACGCGGGTGGCGTTTACCGACGACCCCGATGTGCGCCTGATGGGCATGATCATGCTGGAGCCAGGCGATCTGGACGCCGGCAATATCGTAACCGTTCCGGCCGATAATTATGTCGTGGTCGCCAAGCATTTGTTGAAGGGCGAGGCCGACGTCGGCATTTTTCTGGCGGAAGCCTACGACGATTTATCCGCGATGATCAAAAAACAGCTCAAAGTGCTGGTCAGAAGCCAGATCAGCGTGATACATCATGCCTTGATGATAGGGCCCAGGTTACAAGAGCGGCGCGATGAGATTCAGCAATTACTGGTCAATATGTCAGCCGACGAGAAAGGTCCCGGCGTATTGCAGAGCCTGGGTTTCAATTCCTGGCAAAAAGTCGATGACGAGGAAATGGAATTCATGATCGATTTGATGGATACCCTGAACACGTGATCGGGACATGAGCTCAACCGCAGGTTTTAGCCGTACCACGATTGATCTGCTGCGCCACGGCGAGGCCGAGGGGGGGAATTGTTTTCGCGGTGCGACCGATGATCCCTTGACTGATGAGGGCTGGCACCAGATGCTTCGGCAATGCGAAGGCGGGCAATGGCAGGCTGTCGTCAGTTCGCCGCTAGGCCGCTGCGCCTCGTTTGCATCGGCCTGGGCGGAAAAGCATCAGCTGAAAGTCACGCTCGATCCCGATTGGCGGGAAATCGATTTCGGCGAATGGGAAGGCTTGCAGGCAGCGCAAATCGACCCTGAAGCCTTACGGCGTTTTTATGCCGACCCAAACGCGTTCACCCCGCCCAAGGCGGAAAGTTACGCCAGTTTTGCGACACGCATTCGGCGGGCCTGGGAGACTCTGCTGACCCGTCATTCCGGGCAAAAGGTACTGGTCGTGACGCATGCCGGCGTGATAAGAGGCTTGTTTTCTCACCTGTTGGCCATCCCGGTCCGGCAAAGTTTTCAAATCGAACTGCCGCATGCGTGTCTGACGCGATTCAGTTGTTTTGAAGATGCCGCGGGGCGTTACGTGCAGTTTAATTTTCATAAACCCGTTTAGATTTCCTTTCCGTTGACTTTTTCTTTACAAGGATAACGTTTGGCTTCGCGTTTTCCACCGATTCATTTGGGCGCACCGGGCGAAGAGATCAGTAAAAAAGATCTGCTGGCGGTTGCCCAGCGCTTCAAACATTTCAATCATGGTCGCTTGCAGCGGGTCAGGGAGTTTTTGCAAGTCAGGCAACAAGACTTTCTGCATGTATTGCCGCTGCTGTTTCATCAAAATCACCCGTTGTTGCCGGGGTTTGTTTCGCTGGAAACGCCGGCCGGCATTCCCGATTACATGCCTGGCAAACAGGCCGTCGAAGTGGCAAAGCAGTTTTCCAAAGGGTTTGTTTATAAGCGCAAGGCGCTGAGAAACTATCCGATACAGGGCATTTATTTGATGGGCAGTGTCGGCAGCATGGCCTTTTCCAAGGATAGCGACATCGATATTTGGTTATGCCATCAACCCACGTTGTCGGCCACGGACATGGAAGAGCTCAGGCAAAAGGCACTGCTGGTCGAACAATGGGCGGCTTCATTGAAGCTGGAAGTGCACTTTTTTCTGGTCGATAGCGAACAATTCCGGAAGGGCGAAAATACGCCGTTGTCCGCCGAGAGCAGTGGCGAAACCCAGCATTATTTGTTGCTGGAGGAGTTTTATCGCACCTCGGTCTATATCGCCGGACGGATTCCGGTATGGTGGCTGGTGCCGCCAGATCAGGAACATAACTACTCAAACTACGTGGCGCATTTGCTGGAAAACCGCTTCATTTCGGAAAGCGAAGTGCTCGATTTTGGCAGTTTGCAAGATATGCCGATGTCCGAATTCGTCAGCGCCACGCTTTGGCATATTTATAAGTCCTTGAGTTCGCCGCATAAAGCCTTGTTGAAGTTGTTTTTAATGGAAAGCTACGCGGCCGAATTTCCAGAGCCGAAATGGCTATGTTCGACCATGAAGCAGGCGATCTATGCCGGTGATTTCACCGTCGATATGCTGGATCCTTATTTGCTGATTTACAACAAGGTCGATGAATATTTGTCCGGGCATGGTTCCAGGCAACGTCTGAACTTGGCGCGTGAGTGCCTGCAAATCAAGATCATGGGGACTTCTTCGGCGGCGCTGGACGCCAGAACCCGGTTCTTGCGCGATAGTTTCCTGGCGTCGATTGCCATGCGTTGGCATTGGCCCGAGGATTTGCTGGAAAATCTGGCGACGCCAAAATTTTGGGACATCAAAAAAGCCACGACCGAGCATGCGGTGATTCGGGAGCAGTTGCGGCAATGCTGGCGGGTGATTTTGAGGATAACCGGCAACCCGCTCGAGCAGCCGGAGCGGAATGAGGATGTAAAGCTGCTGACGCGGAAGTTGAGCGCTTTTCTGGATTTACGGCCGGGCAAAGTGGAAGTCCTGACCACGCGCGCAATGGTGTTTGCAAGACCGGATGTCTGGTCCATTGCTGAAATCCCGCAAGAAAACGCGGCTAGCGTTTGGTGTTTGTTCAGTGGTCGAATGTCGAACATGCCGAGCAATGCCGAAGCGGCGATCAAGCAATGCGACAGTTTGTTTGAGTTATTGTGCTGGGCCGCGGTCAATGGCTTGTATAGACGGGACGTCAATCTGCAATTGCTCTCTCAAAAACCGGCGCTGCCGGCCGTTGAGCTGAGACAATTGCTCGAGGAATTGCAGGGCTTTTTAGCGGGCTCTTTGCCGGGCAAGGAAACCGGGTTGGAGGTATATGCGCGGCCGAATCGGCTAGTGTCGTCGTTGCTGCTGGTGAACTGGGGCGAGCAGCTGGCCATCGACGTCAATCCGGAACAATTCATGATGAGCGAACGAGCCGATCCCTTGAGCTACGGCGATGTCCGGCATTGTTTCGTACAAGGTATGCAGAAACTGTCGATTTCCAGTTGGGGTGATGTGACGATTCAACAATGCTCGGGGCTCGAGGGTGTTTTCGATACTCTGAGCGAGATTTTCAACCAAAGCAGCAGGCCGTTGTCCAATGCCAGGTTGAAAGTTTTGTGTTATACCCGAGGCCGCGGGCGTAGCATCGCGTTGCGGCTGGCGGCAATTTTCAGCCGCTTGTTGGAATGTTTCCCGCCGCGCTCGGAGCCAAACGCCACGCGTTATTTACTGGCCGCCGGGACGGGCTACTGCTGTTTTCGGTACCAAAATAATGCCTTGAGTTATTTCTTGCTGGAAAACAGCACTCAACTGTTGCAGGAATTGTCCAGTCCGCAAAATCTGTTTTCTCAGGCGGTATTCGATGATTATGTGTTGGAGCAGACCTTTATTCCGTTTTTGTATCGCCAGAATCAGGCCGGCATGTTGCAGATTTTTTATCACGTCGGTAGCAAGCATGTAGCCGTCTACATCATCGACGAAAAAGGTTCCTTATTCGTGCGCCCGCATAGCGGGGCCAGCCCGCAACATCTCCTGGTCCATTACAGCGTTTTCATCAAAACCCTGCAGTTGCAGGCCAAGCTGGCCGATACAGTGGAGATCAAATGTTATGAAATCCAGAAAAACTCGGCCGGCGTGGTCTCTTGTCATGAGACTCAGGTAAAGGAGGGGCATACCGTGCTGGATTTGCAGGTAAGGATTGTGGCCGACCGTTCAGGCGGCCAGGCGATTTACTGTAATGAACGCAAATTCCCGGTTGGCAATATCGAATCTTATCAGGCCGTGAAAGATCATATCTTGAGCTTCAGGAAAAATCGGGCGGACTATCCCTTTCATATCACCGAAATTGACGTTGCCCTTGAGTTATTGGGTATCAAGCATTCTGATCAGGCGCAAAGCCTGCACTACCTCAATTACAAACAAAAAATCGAGGAAAAGTTAAATATTTAAACTTTGTTGGCGCAGGCCGATAACCCGTTCGTGCCATAACCAAATCGAGGGTTTCATCATGATTATCGATAGCGCCAAAATCACTATGCATGGCCAGCATCGGCAGCAACAGCAAACCAAGCGCACAGAATCCTTGCAGGTCTGGCGCAACCCGCCGCAAAATCCCGCCGAGAATCGTCCGCCGCGCATGGCCAGCGATCAAGTCAAATTGAGCGATGTGGCCAAGGCAGCCGGCACACAGGAACAAGAACTGGATCTGGAGCAAAAGGTCGGCCCCAAGGATGCCTTGGCAATCCAGATCATTCGGCGCCTGGTCAAGGAAATGACCGGAAAAGAATTGAAATTGTTCGAGCCGGAGGAATTGCAAGGCGAATACGCCGAAATCAGCTATCAGGCGCCGCAGCAACCGCCTGCCCGGCAACAGAATAGCGGTTTTGGCTTGGTATACGAACGTTCGGTTTCCTATCAAGAAAGCGAATCGACCACGTTCAATGCCGCAGGCACGGTTACCACCAGGGATGGCAAGACCATAGACTTTTCCGTGTCGCTGGCCATGAGTCGAAGCTTTTATACCGAATTCAGCGAGGCCATCCGAATCGGAGATGCGGCAAAAATCGATCCCCTGGTGATCAATTTCGATGGCGATGCCGCCGAATTGGGCGATACCTTGTTTCAGTTCGACATCGATGCCGACGGTGCTTTGGACCAGATCGCCGCGTTCAAATCCAATAGCGGCATGCTGGCGCTGGATAAAAATCAAGACGGCAAAATCAACGACGGTTCGGAGTTGTTCGGGCCGAAAACCGGCAATGGTTTTCAAGAGTTGGCTGCCTATGACGAGGATGGCAATCAGTTTATCGACGAAGCGGATGCCATTTATCAGCAATTGCGTATCTGGCAGCGCCATGAAGATGGCACCGAGCAGTTAGTCGCGCTGGGTGATAAAAACATTGGCGCTATTTATCTGGGGCATGTCAGCACGCCGTTTCAACTGAAGGGAGAGGAAAACCGCTCTCTGGGCGAAGTGGCCAGTAGCGGGGTTTATCTGTCCGAAGACGGTAAGGTCGGTACCGTGCAGCAGATAAATTTTACCGCCTGAGGGTTTCTGCCTATACTGCCGATAAATTTGTCTATGGAGCGCAAGGTGGAAGAGGATAAACGCAATCACAGGCGGTTTAACCCCGAAGGTTTGACCGCGCACATCATTATCGACCCGCCGCCACCCGATGAGGAAATCGTCATCGATGGGCAAGTGGTCGACATGAGTTACAGTGGCATCAAGATCAAGCTGAAACAGCCACTCACGCATGATGTCGAACAAGCCGAGCTGAGAATTTCGATCGTTTTGCCCGAATCGCAAGTGCCGGTTTCGATCCATGGCATGATCAAGCATGTGCAGGATAGGCATGAATGCGGCTTGCAGTATGCGGAGAAACATACCGAAGACGACATCGACGATTTGATGTTCGAATGCGTCAAATATGCGCCGAATCCCGAGGAAGATTATCAGCCCGTCATTGCGGATGAAGCGCTCGTTTCTGAATAAATTAGGCAGCGTTTGGCGCGGTTTGAATGGTGATGCCGCTTATCAGCGTTATTTGGTGCATTGGCGCGCTCATCATGCGGAACAGCAAGCCGAACCACTCAGCCGCAAGGCTTTTTTCGCAGCCGAAACCCGACGCAAATGGAACGGCGTCAAGCGCTGCTGCTAAGGATTCCGTCAAAAATAACGGTTGCATTTTGCGCCCTCGCCCTTTGGAGGGTGTCGTAAAAGTCAAAACAGATCCCTCTCCCGCGAGGAGGGGGCTTTTGCGACGACCTCATCCGGGAGTGGGATGGAATAGGATTTAAACAGGTAAGTTATTTTTGATCATATCCTAATCGCTTTGCAGCATGTGTTCAGCCATTTGATTGCCGGCTTCGATCAAGGGATGTATCACAAAGCTGGCGCCCAGTCGTAACAATTCTTCTTGCTCGTCTTGGTAATAGCAAATCGTGCCGATTTGTCCGCGAAAGCCGCGATTCCTGAGTTGGGTGATCGCAGCGCAGCGCAGGTCGAAATCCGGCAAGGTCAAAATAATGCCTTTGATCCGGTCCAGCGGTACGCTACTCCACATCTCCGTGTCTTCCGAATCGCCGTAAACCACCCGCCGATTTTGCGCCAGATGCGCTTCGACCACGGTCGGGTCGGCATCGAAACCGACCACGCGCTTGTCGCGGGCGTGCAGGGCCGCATATGCGGACACGCCGGTGCGGCCCATGCCGACGACCAGCCATTCCGCCACGCCCAGCGTGTCAGGGATGCGGTCCAGATGCAATTGGCGTTTTTTGCGTTCGAAACGCACCAATACCGGTTCCAGCCAGGCAAACAGGATGTGCGAATAGCGATTCAACGGCGCGGCGATGGCCAGCGAGCCGGCTACCGCCAAGCCGATGATGGCTTGCCATTCGTTTGCCAGCAAGCCGGAGTTGACCACCGCTTCGGTCGTGATCAGGGCGAACTCGCTATATGTCGTCAGCGCCAGCGATGAAACGAAGGCGGTGCGGGCCCGCAAGCCGGCCATGATGAACAGGAAAAAAAACAAGCCGCCCTGCAGCGGCAGCCAGGCCAGCAGGGCCAGTGCGGATATCGCTTGATCCTGATTGGGCAAACCATTGAGGCCGATTTGTAGAAAAAATGCCACCAGGAACAGTTCCTTCAGGCCCCATAACTTATGCGCGATATCCTCGGTTTTATCGTGGCCGCCCAGCATGATGCCGGTCAGTAGCGCGCCGATGTCGGCGGAAATGCCCAGGTAGTCGGCAAACACGCCACCGGCCAAGGCCATCGTCACTCCGAGCAACAGGCGCAGCTCTTCGCTACGACTGGCTTCCAGCAGCCGATAGGCGATGGGGCGCAGAAATGGAATCACCAACAGCTCCAATGCCCATGGAGTGGGTTGGCTGTCCTCGGCATAAGCCAACAGCGCGATCGCGATCAAATCCTGCAGAATCAGGATGCTCAATACGTCCCGGCCATGGAAGGAGGACAGTTCGCCGTTGTCTTCCAGTACCTTGATGGCCAGCACGGTGCTGGAGAAGCCGAGGCTCACGCCCAGGACCAAGCCGCCGGTGATTTGCTGGCCCAGCCAGAAAAACATCAAGGTGGAAACGACCGTGACGATGATCAAATGCCAGCCGCCCACGCTCAATACTTCGCCGCGGATCAACGAGCTCGGTTTGATTTTGAGGCCGACCGTGAACAACAACAGTTCGATGCCGATGTCGGCGATGTGCGGCAAAGCGGTCAAGGGCCCAAAGCCGGAGGCATGTAGCGCATAGCCGGCGACCAGATAGCCTACCAGCGGTGGGAACATTAAACTTGAGGCAATCAAGCCCATCAAATAGGCGCTGCCGATCCAGACTAATTCAACCATGACAGTGATTATCCATGTTTTTTATTACAGTTCAGACATCAATCGATATAGCGTTTGACCAGATGGCCATATTCATCGATGCGGCGGTCGCGCAAAAACGGCCAGATGCGCCTGACGTCTTCGCTTCGTTTGGGGTCCAGCGTGGCGAACAGCAGGCTGTCTTGCTGGTCGTCGGCATGGCTCAAGAACTCGCCTTGCGGGCCGGTGATAAAACTATTGCCCCAGAATTGAATGCCGGGAGCATTGTCCGGCGCGGCCTCGAAGCCGATGCGGTTGCAGGCAATCAACGGCAGGCCATTGGCGACCGCATGGCCGCGCTGCACGGTGATCCAGGCCTCCAGCTGGCGCAGTTTTTCGTCCTGTTCATCGTCCGGGTTCCAGCCGATCGCGGTCGGGTAGATCAATAGGTCGGCGCCGGCCAATGCCATCAGTCGGGCGGCTTCGGGGTACCATTGGTCCCAGCAGATCAGCACGCCGAGCTTGCCGATCGAGGTTTGGATGGGCCTGAAGCCCAGGTCGCCCGGCGTGAAATAAAATTTCTCGTAAAAGCCCGGATCGTCCGGAATATGCATCTTGCGGAAGGTGCCGGCAATGCAGCCGTCCTTGTCGAATACCACGGCGGTGTTGTGATACAGCCCTGGCGCGCGTTTTTCGAAAATGGTCGAGACGATGACGACCTTGTTGGCTTTGGCGGCCTGGCTCAGGGTTTCGCAGGTCGGGCCCGGAATGGATTGTGCCAGGTCAAAGCAGTTAGTGTCTTCGCTTTGACAGAAATAATGATCCAGATGCAACTCGGGCAGCACCACCAAATCGGCATGTTGTTTTGCGGCTTGCTCGATTTGGGCGATGGAATAGGCCAGATTGGTTGCCCGGCCGCGGTTACAGGGTTGCTGGACTGCACAGGCGATGATAGGTTTTTTCATAGGCGTTCAGGTGTTCAGAGTCATGTAGGTACGCAATGCGTACCCTACCAACGAAAATATTAAAGGTTGAGCGTTACGAATGCCGGTACTTGCATGCTGGCGCAATGCAGGCTGCCGTATTGATGCACCAAGGGCCGGCACGGTGTTGGAATGATCTGACGATCAGGAAAACACGCCGTCAAGCGTTCGATAGCCACTTTATCCATTGGATCGTCATAGACCGGCACCATGACCGCCTCGTTGATGATCAGGAAATTTGCATAATTGGCCGGCAGGCGTTGGCCATTTTCATCCATGATAGGCTTAGGCATTGGCAAGGCTACCAGTTTGTAAGGTTCGCCAGCCGCGGTTCTTAAAGACTTCAGTTGTGCTTCCATGTTCTTCAGGCTTTGATAATGCGCATCTTCTCTGTCGTCGCAGCTGGTGTAGGCAATCGTGTTGGCGTCGCAGAAGCGGGCCAGTGTGTCGATATGCGCATCGGTGTCGTCGCCCGCAAGATTGCTTTGCTCGACCCATAAAATGCGTTTTGCGCCCAGATAGCGTGTTAACTGGCCGGTTATGGCCTGTTCCGATAAGCCAGGATTGCGATTGGGATTGAACAGGCAGTTCTTCGTGGTCATGACGGTGCCTTGGCCGTCGGATTCCACGCTGCCGCCTTCCAGCACCAGATCCACCGTCGCCGTTGGATGGCCCTTGAAGATCGGATGGGCGAACAGCGCCAGGTTCAGCGCGTTGTCGGCATCATGCGGATATTTGTTGCCCCAACCGTTGAAGCGGAAGTTGACCAGTTGCAGCTTGGCCTTGGGATGCTGCCATTCCAGGCTCAGAAACACCGTGTCGCGTACCCAGATGTCGTTGTAATTGGCCTGAACGAAGTGGATGCGCTCGCCATGATTCAACAAGGATTGAATATGCGCCTGATGTTCGCCGTTTTTGCAGACGATGATCAAGGGTTGAAAACGGCTGATCGTGGTGGCGATAAAATGATAGCTGTCTTCGACCGCGGACAGATTGGTAAAGTCGCCGCTAGAATGCGGCCAGGCGATGACGACGGCGGATTGCGGTTCCCATTCGGCTGGAAAACGGATCATGGAATACTCCCTGAAAGATATGAAACGGATGCGCTATTGTATCAACGCTGGTTAGCTAATGTTTCACGGTTTGGAAATATCGCTGTGCGCCAAATTGCATGCATCTGAATGCATTACCCTGTTGGCTTGGGGCATATCAACGACTACGAAGCCCATCCCCGTTTCAAGTAGTCCAGGTATGAAGTGCACGTTACGCGCTAGCCGGTCCAGCTTAGCAATAACTAACGTGGCCTTATGCTTCCTGCAAGCCTCGATAGCCGCCTTCAGCTGAGGCGTAAACCGGCACCTTATCGAATGCACACAAGTGTACCCACGCTAATTAAATCCGATCTAAGCCTAACCTGATCAGACCTAATTTTGAGTTTGGTTAAATTTGACAAACACCTGAAAAAATGGAGTCCGTCAACGGCCATTATGCGACATTCAGGCAAGAGAAAAACATTATTCACCAGTGGCTGGTTATGAGCAGTAACCAGACGGCGATTGAATATGAAAAATATTGGGTAACTACTCGCCCCTCAAAAAATCAAAAAAAGCTTGACAGGTTTTTTGAGGCTCAAAATCGAAATCATACTACTCCGATTTATTGTGCTGCGTATTGGCCTACCAAGAGGCCTAGAGCGGATTTCATGGAGTATGGCGGATTTTGCGTCAAAAATTCGCTTCTAATCAGATGGCGATTGCATATGAAAAATATTGGCACTATACGAAAGCGATGTTATAAAGTAACATTCAATATTTGAATGGCACACCCTGCAATGAGGTAACAAGCTGAAATGACCGAGTTGGAGCATACTTCGACGACACATGACCATAGTGGTTGCCGTGAAAAAGCGATTCAGACGGCAGAGCAATTGTGTAGTCAACGCGGCGTTCGATTTACACCGATACGTCGAGAAGTGCTGGAACTGATTTGGGAGAGCCATCGAGCTGTCAAGGCTTATGATCTGCTTGATCGGATCAAACCAAAGACCGGGACAGCCAAACCCACCACGGTCTACCGAGCATTGGATTTTTTATTGGAACAAGGATTGATCCACAAGGTGGAAAGTCTGAATGCCTTCATTGGTTGCAGTTTTTCGGATCATCGGCACGAGCAGTTATTGCTGACTTGCGTCCGATGCCATGAAGTCGAGGAAAGACCCGGTGAGCGAATGATGGAATCCATTGCCAAGGAACTTGAACAGGCGTCATTTACCATGCAGCGCAATGCGATTGAAATTCATGGTATTTGCCGCCGATGCGCTCAGGCCAAAGCGATTAGCTAATTGAGCGTAAACCTATATTGCTACCACTGTTTGTAATATAAAAATGTGACGATATAACGTTGTCTTTCAATTCGATTTGGAAATACGATGTACAAAAAACTCTTTTTTCTGGCCGCCTCAGGCTCCGTTGCAATAACTGTTCAAGCTGAAGAACAAGCCAATATTGAGCTCCAACCGGTGATCATTACGGCTCCTTTAGCAGTGAAACTCTCGGAAAGCGCCGCACCGGTAACGGTTTTGAGCGGCGACGAGTTGCGCATGAAAACCGGCCACAGCATCGGCGAGACACTTAAAAACGAACTGGGCATCAGCAGCCAGTCGTTCGGCCCCGGTGTCGGTACGCCGGTGATTCGTGGACAGGCCGGGCCTCGCGTACGGGTACTGAACAATGGCATCGGCGCCAACGACATGTCCGCGATCAGCCCGGATCATGCCACCAGCGTCGAGCCCCTATTGGCCGACCGTATCGAGGTGCTACGCGGCCCGGCGACGCTATTGTACGGAAGCGGCGCCATCGGTGGCGTGGTGAATGTCATCGATAGCCGCATTCCAGGCCAGATGCCCGATAAAGCCTTGGGCGGCGCGTTGGAACAGCGTTTCGACTCCACCAGTGACGAAACCAGCACTGCGCTGAGAATCGACGGCGGCCAAGGCAACCTGGCCTACCACCTGGACGGTTTTTACCGCCATCGCGACAATCTGGATATCGGCGGTCGGGCGATCGATGCCGCCAAAGTGGCCATTACCGATCCGTCGCTGGAAATCGTCGACAATCCCTATGGCTATCTGGAGAACACCGGTGCCGAAGCCATCAGCGGCTCGGCCGGTTTATCCTGGATAGACGATTTCGGCTTTGCCGGCGCGTCCATCAACAACATCAACAACAACTATGGCATTGCCCCGGATGGTACCGGCGAAGAAATCGTGCAAATCGCGATGCGGCAGAATAAATACGATTTCAAGAGCGAGCTGGATAATCCGTTTAAATTCGCCAAAGCCCTACGCACCCGACTGGGCTATACCGATTACCAGCACACCGAAATCGCCAACGGCGAAATGGGCGCTCTGTTTACCAATAAAACCTACGAAGGCCGCGTCGAGCTGGAACATCAAGACATCGGGCCGTTCCGTGGCGTGGTCGGTTTTCAGGCGCAATCCAGCGATTTTCATGGTCTGCATTACCACACGCACCATCACGCTGAGCATGAGGATGATCACGCGCACGAGGAAGAAGATCATGATGAACATGACGAACATGAAGGCCCATTGGTGGAAAACATCGTGCCACGCTCGGACGTGCAGAGTTACGGCGTGTTTGCCGTGGAATCTTTTGACGCCGGCCCTGTGACCTACCAATTCGGCACCCGCGTCGAACAGACCGACATCCGCCCGGACGGCATGCAAAGCTTCAGCTATACGCCGGTTAGCGCCTCGGTGTCGGCCTTATGGAAACTCGACGGCAGCAACAGTTTGAATGTGGCCGTGACCCGCTCGTCGCGCGCACCGCAGGTACAGGAATTGCTGTCCGACGGTTTTCACCACGCCACCCGCAGCTGGGAACGCGGTGACACCTCGTTAAAGGAAGAAACCTCTTACAACCTCGATTTGGGTTACCGCTTCAGAAGCGACTGGATGCGCGCCGAGCTGGACCTATTCCACAATTGGGCCAGCGACTATATCTACCAGCGCCGCACCGGCGAATTCCTCGATGAAGAAGGTCACAGCGAACACTGCGACGACAGTTACTGCGTGCCTGTGCTGCAAAGCAGCCAGGCCAACGCCATTTTCAAAGGCTACGAAGCCAAGCTGATTTTCCCGGTCATGGAAAATCGCCACGGCCTGTTGGAATTAACGCTATTCAGCGACTACACAAGGGGCGAATTCAAGTCCGGCGGCGATGTGCCACGCATGCCGCCGCTGCGTTACGGCCTGCAACTGGATTACACCAAAGAGCAATTATCCAGTTATTTGCGCTTTACCCGTGCCGACGACCAGACCTATGTTGGCGACTTCGAAACCTCGACGGCCGGCTATTTCCTGTTGAATGCCGGTGTCAATTATCAGCTCAAGGCTTATCAGGACGCCAAACTGATGGTGTTTGCCAAAGGCAACAACCTATTGGATCAAAACATCCGCAACGCGGTGTCTTATCAGCGCAACTTCGCGCCGGAACCCGGCCGCGGCGCGGAAGTCGGCTTTAGATTGAGTTATTAACCGCCCCTCAACCTTGGCGCGCAGTTAGCGCGCCTTTTTTTAGATACTTGATTGCTACAATATAACATCTCTATGAGCGATTTAAATTCGGCGAAGACTAACAAACTACCTGTCACTGTGCTATCCGGTTTCCTAGGCGCCGGCAAAACGACTCTGCTCAACCACATCCTGAACAACCGCCAAAACCGACGGGTGGCGGTGATCGTTAACGATATGAGCGAAGTCAACATCGATGCCGCATTGGTCAAAAACGAAGTACAACTGAATCGCGGCCAGGAAAAACTGGTCGAAATGAGTAACGGCTGTATTTGCTGCACCCTACGGGAAGACTTGCTGACTGAGGTAGGCAACCTGGCCAAGGAAGGCCGTTTCGATTATCTGGTGATAGAGTCCACCGGCATCGCCGAACCCTTGCCGATTGCCGAAACCTTTACATTCCGCGACGAAAACGGCGTCAGCCTGTCCGATGTGGCAAGGCTGGATACCCTGGTCACCGTGGTCGACGCAGTCAACTTCATGCGCAACTACCAGGAGGCCTTGAGCCTGAAGGAAGCGGTAGAAGCGCTGGGCGAAGACGACCAACGCAATGTTGCCGACTTGCTGGTCGATCAAATCGAATTCGCCAACGTCATCCTGATTTCCAAGATAGACCTGATTGCTAGCGACGAAATCGCCAATCTGAAAGCCATCCTGCACAGCCTGAATCCCGATGCCGAGATCGTGCCGATGCTGATGGGCCAAGTCAATTTGGCCAAAGTGCTGGATACCGGTCTATTCGATTTCGAAAAAGCCGAACAAGCGCCGGGTTGGCTGAAGGAGCTCCGCGGTGAGCACATTCCAGAGACCGAGGAATACGGCATCAGCAGCTTTGTTTACAGTGCCCGCCGGCCGTTTCATCCACAACGATTTTATCAACACCTGCACGAAGGGGAATGGGACAACGGTACCCTGCTGCGTTCCAAAGGCTTTTTCTGGCTGGCCTCCCGCCCGGAACACGCGGGTAGCTGGTCGCAGGCCGGCGGCGTCATGCATCACGGTTTGGCCGGGCGCTGGTGGGCCTCGGTCCCCAAGGAACAATGGCCCGTGGAATATCTGGACGACATCGAATCACAATGGAAGGAACCTTTCGGCGACCGCCGCCAGGAACTGGTATTCATCGGTCAAAACGTCGATGCCAAAAAAGTGTGCATGGAACTCGACGCCTGCCTGCTAACCGAAGCCGAATTGGCGGCCGGCCCGGACACCTGGCTCAACTACCGGGATGATTTTCCACAGTGGTTTGCCGATGGCTAGCATCGACACCTACTTACACATCATCGGCATCGAGTTGCTGGCGATTCTGTCCATTGTCCTGCGACTGTTAGACGACAAGGCCTACAAACGCGCCTTGTCCACGGTATTTTTGGTGGTACTGGGCTTCATGTTGGCTCACTTCGCCACGCACTTAGTGCCCGGCAAAATCGCCGCGTTCATCTACAGTTCGCACCACCAATACCGTTCCATAAAAACCTCTGGCCTGGATCGAACATGACGATTGCCTTAACGACCGTAGTCGGCACTATTGCCGGCTGTCTTGCCGTCAGTTTGTGCTCGCTGTCGAGTGCGATTGCGCTCTGGCTAAAACCCGAGACTTTAAAATGGCTGGTACCCAATCTGGTCGCCCTGGCTGTCGGGGTGCTGCTGGGCGATGCCTTCATTCATTTGATTCCCGATGCCATCCAGCGCCATGGCGCTGTCAGTGATGTATGCCTGACGGTGTTGATCGGCCTATTTGGTTTTTTCGTGCTGGAAAAAGGCGTGCACTGGCGGCACGACCACAATGTCGACACCCGCCCAACAGCCGATCACATTTTGCCTTTGGCAAAAATGAATCTGATTGGCGATGCCATGCACAACTTCGTCGACGGCATTCTGATTGCCGGCAGCTTTCTGGCCGATCCGGTCTTGGGGCTTACCACCACACTGGCCATCATTGCGCACGAGATTCCACAAGAGCTCGGCGACGTTGGTGCGCTGTTGCGTGGTGGATTTACATCCCGCCAAGCCGTGCTCTACAACTTTTACTGTTCATTGACGGTATTGCCGGGGGCGATTTTTACCTTGCTGCTCAGTCAGGTCGCCGAATCTTCATTGATTGTGCTGCTGCCGATTGCCGCCGGCGGCTTCATCTACATTGCCGCCTCCGACCTGATCCCCGTATTGCACGAACGTTCCAGCCTGGCCCATCTCGGCAGCCAAAGCGCGGCTTTTGCCTCAGGCATAGGCTTCATGCAATGCATCGTTTTTTTTGAACAAGCCTTACTGGCTGCCTAAGGAGTTTAGTTATGTTCACTCATGTTCCATTTCGTCAACCAGACAGTGCATCGTCCATCATTGCCGATGAATTTCGACCGCTATTCAAGCCATCGGCTACCAAGACGGTCATCTCCAATAACTTCGCCGATTTGTCGCGCATCTATGAAGACGGCGTCAATTTGTGCCTGATCAAACGGCCGTTACCCGCCATCATCGAGCAGTTCGTCTACAAGGCATTACACGATGCCGGCAGTATTGAGATTAGCCAGCCAGTCGATCCTTTGCATTTCGACTTCAATAGGCTCTGGCCAAACGCGGCGCCATTACCCGGCTATCAAGACTGGCTGGCGGATATCGAGATGCTGGTTTCGGCTTTCTGCGAACTGTTCGGTCGCCGCGAAGCCGGTTTGCGCCTCAGGACATTGGATAAAGCCATGTGCCCTCGATTTCATGTCGACCGGGTGCCGGTACGGATGATCTGCAGTTACGGCGGCATCGGTACCGAATGGCTGCCGGAATATGCCCTCAATCGCCGCAAACTAGGCATGAGCAACTGTGGCCAATCCGATGCCGAATCCGGTCTGATCACGGATCAGACCGGATTCGGCAAATGCCGGCTTACGCGGTGGGCCTGATGAAAGGCGAAAACTGGGAAGGCAATGAAGGCTACGGGTTGGTGCACCGCTCACCGATACCGACTGCGGTACAACCGCGCAGGTTGTTGTTGACCCTGGATATGTTGTAACGCCCCGGATTGCATTGTGCTGCATCCGGATTACGTTCATCAACCATCAAACCACCCCATGCTCATCAAACTGCAAAATGGCGCGATTTACGACCCTGCGCAAAACCTACACGGCGCAATCCGTGACCTGTTCGTACGGGACGGCGCCATTGTCGCCGACCCTGGCCCGGACGCACGTTTCGATGCCGTGTTCGACTTGACCGGCAAAGTGGTGATGGCCGGCGCAGTGGACATCCACAGTCACATCGCCGGCGGCAACGTCAACACCGCTCGTCTATTGTTGCCGGAGCAACACCGCAACCACATGGCGCGGCGGTTCAATCACCCCTTTTCCAGCGCCAAATGGTCCAGTACCGACACCGGCTACCGCTACGCCCGGATGGGTTACACCACCGTGGTCGAGCCCGCCATGCTGCCGGTCAACGCGCTGGACGTGCATCTGCAAATGGCCGACATCCCGATCATCGACACCGCCGCGCTGGCGATTCTGGGCAACGACGACTTGCTTCTCCGGCTGATGCGGGCCAAGGCCAGCCAAAACCAAATCAACGATTACGTGGCCTGGACCCTAAACGCCACGCGTGCTCTGGGTTTGAAAGTCATCAACGCCGGCGGTGCCAATGCTTTTAAGTCGAATGCCCGCCAATTCGGCCTCGACGATATCGTGCCGGATTACGGCGTCAGCTCACGGCAGATTTTGCAAACCCTGCAAACCGCCGTTTGTCAGCTCGGCGTGCCCCATCCGGTGCACGTACATTGCAACAATCTCGGGATTCCGGGCAATGTCGACACCATCGTCGCAACGATGGAAGCCGCGCAAGGCCTGCCGATGCACCTGGCCCATGTGCAGTTTTACGCCTATGGCAGCGAAGGCGCCAAAGGCTTTTCCTCGGCGGCGGCCAAGCTGCTGGAAGCCTTCAACCGCCATCCCAACATCACCATGGACGTCGGCCAAGTGCTGTTCGGCCAGACCGTCACCATCTCCGGCGACGTCATCGCCCAATACAGCCGCCACAGCGATGCCAGCCCCGCTAAATACGTGATGTGGGACGCCGAAACCGAAGGCTCGGGCGGCGTGGTGCCGTACCGTTACCGCGAGGCTAGCTTCGTCAACACTCTGCAATGGGCAATTGGTTTGGAACTGTTTTTGCTGGCCGACGCACCGGAACGACTGTTTTTCACCACCGATCACCCCAATGGCGCACCGTTCACGGCCTACCCGGAACTGTTGCGGCTGCTGATGGACGCCGACTACCGGCAGGAATACATGACGCAGCTAAATCAGGAAGCCCTAGCCCTAACGCTGTTGCCGGGCCTGAAGCGCGAATTGACTTTAGATGAAATTGCCACGATGACGCGTTCCTCTGCCGCCAAACTGCTGGGTCTCAACGACCGTGGCCATCTTGCCCCCGGCTCGGTGGCCGACATCGCCGTTTACGATCCCCACAAGCGATCCAGCCAAACCGTTGGACCTCGTCCCGATTACCGGGCCATGTTCGCCGATGCGGCACTGCTGTTCAAAAACGGCCGGCTGGTGGTGCAGAACGGCGTCGTGATCGACAGACCTGCCGGCTTGGCGCAAGCCGTCACCCCGGTTTACGACGCCGGCATCACCCGCACCATCAAACAGTATTTCGACCGTTTTTACAGTTTGAATCTCAGCCAGTACGGGGTCAACGACGCCGATTTTGACAACTCCAAACAGCCGCGTTTTCGTAACATCGCAGCGCTTTGATTTTCGCTATGCAAGATGCGGTGGGGCACGATTGGCAATGTAGCACCTTGCAGATCGATTTGAATCTGCCGGGCCGCTTGGGAGCCAACTCATCGACGCCGACGGCAACAAGCAATCCCCGGTGATGCTGCATCGGGCCTTGTTCGGTTCGCTGGAGCGCCTTACCGGCATTTTGCTGGAGCATTACGCCGGTTGGCTGCCGTTCTGGCTGGCACCGATGCAAGTTGTGGTTGGGCCCATCAGCGCACAAACCGAAGCCTATGCGCTGGAGGTTGCCGGGCAATTAAACGGTGCCGGTTTGCATGTGGAAACCGACTTACGCAATGAAAAAATCGGCTACAAGATCCGTGAACACAGTGTGGCCAAAGTGCCGCTGCCGATCGTGGTCGGCCAGCGGGAAATGCAAGACGGTCAAGTTACCCTGCGCTGGCTGCACGGCGGACATCAACAAACCTTGCCGCTGGCGCAAGCCTTGGCCGAACTAGCCCAGCAAAACCAATACCCTTCCAACCTATCCGGTAAACAACCAGGACGACTTGAAAACCCATGACTCTCTCTACACAAACGCAGCCAACCTGCGGCCTCTATAGCCTGAAAGTTCACCCCCAGTTTTGCTCGGCGCATACCTTGCGCGATTATCCCGGCGATTGCCGCCGCCTGCATGGGCATAACTGGAAAGTCGAAACCGACAATGCCAGCGTCCGCTACAGCGAGGTCGCCGCATGAACGCCTGTGCTATCGAAGACATCCAGGGCCGCGCCGACAGCCGTCGAATCGCCATCGACAAGGTCGGCATCAAGGACATCCTGCATCCGGTACGGGTTAAGGACAAGAGCTGCAGCGAACAACATACCGTGGCCCGCTTTGACATGTACGTAAATCTGCCGCACGACTTCAAGGGCACCCACATGTCGCGCTTCGTGGAAATATTGAATGGCCATGACCGGGAGATCAGCATTGCCTCGTTCCCGGTCATGTTGCAGGAAATGCTGCAGCGATTGGAAGCCGAATCCGGCTATATCGACATGCGCTTTCCGTATTTCATCGAAAAGGCCGCGCCGGTCAGCGGCGTGCGCAGTCTGCTGGATTATCAAGTTAGCTTCATCGGCGAAATCGACGCCCAGGGCTGTCGCACCAAGGTCAAAGTGATGGTACCGGTGACCAGCTTGTGCCCATGCTCCAAGGAAATCTCGGAGCGCGGCGCTCACAACCAGCGCTCGCATGTCACCATCACGGCGGCGACCCGAGAATTCATCTGGTTGGAAGATTTGATTGCGCTGGTCGAGGCCGAAGCCTCGTCGCCAATCTATGGCTTGCTGAAGCGACCGGACGAAAAATATGTCACCGAACAGGCTTACGACCATCCGAAATTCGTCGAGGACATGGTGCGCGACGTTGCCGCTCGTTTGGACGCAGAGCCGCGCATCGGAGCCTACACGGTGGAATCAGAGAATTTCGAGTCGATTCATAACCATTCGGCTTATGCGCTGATCGAGCGGGTGAAATGAACCTGTTTAAGCGCGCGGAAATCCTGGCCGTTGGCGACAGTCTGCCGTGGGACGCCGTATTAGCCGAACTACCCTTTAACGCCGACGGCCTATTGCCGGCCATTGCGCAGCAATACGATAGCGGTGAGGTATTGATGCTGGCTTGGATGAACCGCGAGGCTATCCTGGAAACACTGAGTACCGGTCGGGTTTGTTACTGGTCGCGCTCGCGGCAGAGGCTATGGCGCAAGGGCGAAACCTCGGGCCACCATCAAACGCTTAAAGAACTGCGCCTCGATTGCGATGGCGATACGCTGCTGCTAATGGTCCATCAACAGGGGCCAGCCTGTCATACCCTGCGTTCCAGTTGTTTTTATCACGCCGTGTGCGTCGAGCGAGTCGTGGTGATTAGCGAGCCACAGCCGAATAGTGAATCGCTGTTGAGTCAACCCTAACTTCTATTGCTTCTGGAGATTCAAGCCTGAATCCGTGACTCCACATATTGCCAGACCTTTTATTCGTCATACTCTTCCAAAATTCGCTGAATTTAAAAGTGTGGTCCGGGCAATCGAGTTTAACGGCTAGAAATGCAGCGTATTATCTGGAATATTTTCCCTACATGATTCAATTTGATGGACTTTAGGCGCAGGATTCCCAGGCCACTGTGAATTTGCGGCGTTGTGCTATCGATGGCAGAGCGATCAGTCGCTAGCCGGCGGCGAGTTTGGCGTAGGTGGATTCAAAAGCGATGAAACCGGGACAGCTCTGTGAAAAGCGCAGCTTCAGCCGGTGCCCGCTACGGATGAGTCGCGCGGCCAGATACATCAGTTCCTGGATCACGGTTTTGATACGCCGCCGCTTGGCAGGATGCCTGATCGGGCTTTGTTCGCCCAGCAAGCCGATCAGGCCTATCCAGCGCAGGATGTTGTAGCTATAGGCGCTGAGGCTCATGATCAGGTCGTTGGTGGCAAACTTGCCGGATGGCAGGCGCTCGATATCCAGATCGGTCTTGAATTCGCTGTGGAATTGTTCAGCGGTGGCATGGTCGCGATAGAGGGCAATAACCATGGCATCGTCGTAATCGGCCACCGGCAGACTGGTCCACCAGCCTTCGATTTCGATATCCGGTAGCACGAGGGCTTGGCCTTGAGCCGTGATGGTGCGCTCGGTGATTTGCATGACCCGGCGACAGGTATAGGTTTTACCGTTGCGAGTGTGTTGCTCCATGACACTGAACAAGGCCACGCGTTTGCCTTCGCGCGGTGTGGTCCACTGGCCGTGTTGTTCGGCGTAGGCCAGCCAGGCGTCGGCATCTTGTTTACGCGGGTTCCATTTGATGATGAAATCGACCTGATCGGCTTCGTGTAAGTCGATGCGATTGTCGAGCGCGTCGTGACCGCCATCCAGCCGGACCAACAAAGGCAAAGTCGTCAAACGTTTCGCGGCGGCGAGTCCGCGCTCCAGCGCATAGCGGAATTCGTATTGGCAATGCTGCTTGCCTTCGCGCAGTTCATTACCAATACACCAGCCCTCTTTACCCAGATAGAGGGCAATCGGGGCGTAGCCGTCAAAACCTTTGTAGGTTCGGGAGACGCCTTCTTTGCAGGTTTTTTCGTTGTTCATGGGGTAAACATCGATATCCAACGCGACATGGCCTGTGGCTAACGGCGTTACCGGCACCTGGGCGTGAGCCAGAAAATCGAGGTTGCTTTGATAAATGATCGGTAATAAGGCGTCGGCGTGTTCATCCAGTCGCTGTCTGAGGCGGGCGCTGGAGGGTACTTGATGAATGGCGAGCGCGGCTTTGAAATAGTCGTCGTCGCGATGGTTTTCGATGGCTTCGAAGTCGCTTTTGCCCAGGCTAAGGGTGCCTATATAGCTTTTGATAATATCGGCGTGAGCAATACCGTGCCGTAGCGGAATACCTTTTTCCAGCGCCTGATTGAGCTGGCCATATTGATTCAAACATAAACCGACCAAGGCTAATCCAGAATGGCTGGTATAAAATTCAGTTTCAGATTGCTCCAGGATAAACCGCTTCATGAATCACTCGCCGGGTGAATGGAAGAATAGCGGTATTATCCCAGAATAAGCGTTTTAAATCATTGCGTTGCGGCCGTGGATGGCCTTTTAAGTCACGGATTCAGGTCAAGATGAACACAAGCCCAAAACCCAATTACCCGGTACCAGTTACCATTTTGACCGGCTTTCTCGGCGCTGGTAAGCAGCAGATACTAAAAGCGTTGCTGGCCTGCCATATCGATGCCGACGTTTAGATATGGGGCTGAAGTCTACAGGTTATACTTTACCAGCACCTTGGCGTGTTTCACGGCAACATTATTGAGCGCTTGATGATTGCAAACAAAATCCCGGTCATCGTTCTGACCGGCTTTCTGGGTAGCGGCAAGACCACGCTGTTAAACCGCTTGTTGACGGACGGCGTGAAAACGGCGGTGGTCATCAACGAGTTTGGCGCTACACCGATCGATCAGGATTTGCTGCTAAATCAGGACATTCCACTGACCGTACTGTCCGGCGGTTGCTTGTGTTGCCAGATCAAAGGCGCATTGGCACCCACCTTGAAGAACTTGTGGATGGCCTGGAATAATTCTGAAACCAAACCTTTTGAACGCGTCATTATCGAAACCAGCGGTGTCGCCAGTCCGGAACCCATATTGGACACACTACTGCGCGAGCCCTGGTTGTCCAAACGCTACCGGTTGCAACAAATCGTCGCCACCCTGGCGATTCCGTCAGCCCTTGCCCAACTGGAGCATCACGCCGAAGCTCGTGCACAAATGGCTTGGGCCGACCTGTTGTTATTGACTCACGCTGATCTGGCCGATGACAAGCAACACGCTGAACTGATTGACTACTTAAAGCTTCAGGCACCCGCTACGCCAACGCTGACGGCTATGCGTGATCTGTTTGATGCCTCCATGTTGCTATGCAAAACACCACCGTCTTTCCGGCGTATTACTACCGGCCGAGCCTTGCCGGAACATGGTTTTCGTAGCGTGTCGCTTTATCTGGAACACACGCCAAGTTGGCCGCAGTTACAAGCTACTTTGCAAACCTTGTTGTCAAACCATGCCGATGACTTGATCCGAATCAAAGGGGTTGTTTATTTCCCTGAGTGTGCTGAGCCGTTAGCAGTACATGCCGTCGCCGGCCATTTATACTCACCAATTCAGTTGCCGAAGCGAATAAACCAGGATAGGCGTAGCCGCTTGGTACTGATCACGATTTCGAGTCCGGAACAATTGGCCAATGAATTATTTTGCCTCTTGGGGGGAGAACCCAGTCAAAATCCGATACGGCTGCATTGAGAACTCAATTGGCAATTAGGGGATTGGAGTTGGTCGTCTGTTGCCGTTTGGCTGACGTTAGGTAAATTTAAAATTTATTGGTGATAAAAAATCCCCCAACAGATAGCCTTAATTTTTGTTGTGTCACAATTCGACAACAGGATTCATTTAGAGATTCTGCGCTATGCGATTTCAAGATGTGAAGTGCTGATGGAGGTGGACTTGTAATGTACGAAACAAAGGCTTATGCAATTATTTTTATTGGCAAAATGCCTACATAAAATTAATAAGCAATAAAAAAGGCCTTAGATTTTCATCTAAAGCCTTGATTTATCTGGCTCCCCCGGACGGGCTCGAACCGCCGACCTAGTGATTAACAGTCGCTAAAGACTATGTTACCACGTACTTCTGTATGTTGCAGAACATTCCTAAATGCCCGATTATATTGAACTTTATAACATCATCCGTTCATGGTTGTTTCATTCTGTGACCTTATGTTGCGGAATTCAAGTGACCACAAAGTGACCACGAAATTATGCTTACTGACAAATCAATCAAAGGGCTCAAGGCAAAACCGTCGGCATATAGACTCTATGAAAAAGGGCCCGATAAAGGCTTTGGTGTCAAAGTGACGCCAGCCGGAAGCGTAACCTTTTTTATTCAATATGCAGGTCCAGATGGTAAACAAAAATTCGCAAGCCTAGGACGGTACCCATCGATTAGCCTATCTGAGGCAAGGGATAAGTGTCGTGAACTGAGACGGGAGATCGATCGCGGAATTGACCCACAATCCCGCATTGAGCTGAGACTTGGCAGCGTAGCCGATTTGTTTGACTACTACATCAAGCACATGGTTGATTCAGGAAAGCGAACTTTTGAAAAAGTTGAGGCAGATCTTCATTACAACTGTAAAGACATTTTGGACTTCCAAGCCAAAGACGTAACGCCAGCCCATATAAGAAAAATACTTCACACCATTATCTCGCGTGGCTCGAATGTTCAAGCTAATCGGATTCGATCATACTTAAGAAGAGCATTTGAATTAGGGGTTTATCATGATAACGACCCCAAAAACCTATCAAATGATTTCACCTTTCAAATACAAGCCAACCCTGTCGATGCAATTCCAAAAGATACCAGTGCGGAAGTTGCAGGAGAAAGAGCATTATCATTTTCTGAAATAAAAGTACTTTGGAACGAAACATGCCTTCTTGAGCAATTCCATCTGGCTACAAAACTATTACTGCTATATGGCTGTCGATCTTGGGAACTCTGCGGCGCAATGAAACATGAGTTTGATTTTGACACCATGATTTGGAGCGCCCCGCCAGAGCGAGTGAAAAACGAACGCTGGCTGATATTGCCTATTACTCCGTTAGCTAAAAAGTTACTTGATAAATTATGGCCGTATTCCGGAAACTCTGATTATCTTTTTCCAAGTAGATATAACGAAGAAAAACCAATACACAAAACGTCTTTGGCTCACGCAATCACGCGAATAAGCAGTATCGATACTTTTACCCCGAGAGATTTAAGAAGAACAGTAAAGACTCGTATGGGAGAAATTGGCATTGAAAAAAGCATCAGAGATAGGATACAAAATCATGCTCTAAATGATGTAAGCTCAAAACATTATGATAGATATGATTATTTACAGGAAAAACGAAGCGCCTTACTAAAATGGGAAAACTACTTAATCGAGTTGAGCGGAGATAAAAACACATAGTGTTGATTTTTATTAGATCAATAAAAAATTAGCCCCTAGTTATTTGTTGGTTCAATTCAATCACAGAATTTTGTTCCTTTTTCCTGCCATACCGAAAACTCTAGAGGACGCAAGCCAAAACGGATAGCATTTCCCGCATGTAACGTTTTGAGTTCGTTTTGTACCAAATTAATAAATTTCTGCTTGTCTTCCTGAGACACGGAATCCGGAGTGCCAGCCAAAATCGCCGCTCCATCTGTTGCCAGTCCATCCCTGACAATAGCTCGTATGACTTCGGCCAACTCATTTCGGTAACGTAATCGAACGATGTCCGGTGGTACGAGCTGCTGTTGCACGGCAACGTATTGCTGACATGAACGCTCGTAAGCCCAGATGTAGACATCTCTCAACAATTCAATTCGATTCAGCTCGTAGACGCCGAGGACCGCGTCCACATAAGCCTGTTGCGGCACGTCGATAAACGACAGTGGGCAAAGATTGTGTTGAATCAGCGGAATATTGGCCGCCAACCGCGAAACCCGTTTGTTAATGTCTTCGAAGGGTTGCAAGTAAGGCAAATGCACCATCAGGAAAAACGATTGTTCAAACGGATCGTTGATTTCAGCAGCCATGGTCATGACAATCCCAAACAACTCCTCAATCCGTTGCGGCATCGCAATTGGCAAATAGACACTGCCGCCGATATCGACCGCCCGATTGCGCAGGCGACCACAACTCATCGGATCTGCCAACAAACCATCCGATAAAAAAGCATGTAAGGCAACGATGGTTTCGGCCGTAACGCCGGCATGCTCGGTATCGCGTACCAAATATTCAATGGCCGATTTGTGATTGAGGATCATCTGGGTTTCCATGACATCCTTGCCTTCAGCCGCCTGACCGAACTCAATCAAGCGTTCGGTATCCAGTCGACTGTAGGTATTGCCTTCCAAACGGGAAGAAGCCCAAGAAAGGTCGATGAGCAGGCGATTCAGAATGTCACGGGCAAACGTTCCTGCCGGGGTTTGCTCAGACGGCGACCTGCCCAGGGTATGTAATTGTTCGCGTAAACCAGCTGATAAGTAATAGGTGTGGTTTGGATAATACTTCCCCAGGAAATCCGGCTGATAGCTGACGGGAGACCGTTGAGTTCGTGGTTGACGAATAAAGAACTTGATCTCTTCGCCTTCTGGCGAAATGGGAATGTAAACTTCGTCAACGCCATGCCAGTTTGAGTCATCCACACCATTAGCTACGGCGATACCCGTGCCAAGCTTTACGACTTTATACTTCAGTGCTCGTCCATCGCCTTCGCTAACAATGCGACGCTCTGCCACCAATGTGGCCAATCGACGTTGTAAAGTGCGGCCCTTAATTTCGAAATCTAGCCATTGCGCAATGTCTTTCGCGCCAATACCTTCGGGATATTGAGCAATCAGCTTTTCGATTCTCTCCAGCTCTTCTGATGGGACTATTTTTGGCATGATTTGATTTTTGGTGTCGCGATTAGTTTTAATGCGCCACTTAATATGTCATTAAACCAAAAATCGCGCCATAAAAACTTCTTGGTTGCACGTTTAAACTTAATCCAACTTCAGCCCGCTCCAGTCATCACGCTCCGTACCGACCGCAAGATCAAGCAAGGCCAAATTCAGAGGGCCAGCGAAAAACCGTGAAAAGAGCGGTTTTTCGAGCGTATAGAATTTTTGGCAACGTCGTAAACTCGCATCAAGACCATTACGGCGAACTTGCGATGTGCAATATTCCTTCAAAAAATCTTAATCTTCAGTTTCCATTTCAAAACGTTGTTAAGCATTTTCGGATTGGCATGATGGGCGGCTTTTGCCTCATCAGCCAACCTATGGAGTCGATGGCTGATGGAGCCATTCAAATAAACAGTAGCAACCAACAGTCTCCTGGTTCAAAAACCACATTACGGAACACGCTATGGGGCCAAGTGGCTCGGAGACATGGCATTGACCCCTACATTCTCTATGCCGTTGCGCTCACCGAATCGCGAAAAAACGATGACCAGAATAAAGTCATACCCTCGCCATGGGCCATCAACAACGCTGGCAACGCCTATATTCCTGGCAGCCAGCAGGAAGCCGAAGCCTTACTCAATCAAATGTTGGAGCAAGGTAAACGCAATATCGACGTTGGCATGATGCAAGTCAATCTTAGGTGGCATGGCCACCGTGTTGCGAAACCAGAGCAACTCTTGATACCAAGCACCAATCTCGAAATCGGTGCAAGTGTACTCTCCGAGGCCATCCAATCGGTGCCTGGCAATCTTGCACATGGCATAGGCCGATATTACAGTTGGAAAAATGAGCCGGCCGCCATCCAGTACGGACGGAAAGTTATTGCCCTGGCAAATCAAATTCGCGCAATTCTTTAGCCAATCAAGGATTGCAGAATGGATGAGAATCTCTACAAACTCAATCTCGACTACCTCATTGTCGCTCAATCCTTAATTTTTTCCGGCAGCGAACAGAAAGCCATGTTCTGCTTAGGCTTAACGACCGAAGCGGTTTCGTTACTCCGAAAGATGCCACTCGCACAATTAAAAAGCTTGGCTAGAAGTGATTGCCTGACCTTTGTCCCCCGTTTCAATCCCCATAAATGGAGCCAATTTCTAACCGTCGAAAAAAACGAAGATCCCAATGCACTCGACGCACGAACCATCGATCTTCTGATGCTCTTGTCTGCCCACCCACCTGAGTCATGAGCAACCATTGCCCATTTGCTACTCGGCTTAAAGATCAGTATTGGGCTTATCAATTGCTGAAACGAAGATTACGCACAAAATTTGCCGGCCGGGTCATCAAAACCCTTCGACAGAAGGACTTATGTAATCTCTACTTTTCCCTACACGGAGAAAGTCCGGTCGCTGGCCTAGTCCCTAGCATCCTAGCCATGCCACAGTCACGTGAGTCGTTTCTTTACATGGCGCTATTTGCATCAATCTATCGAAGCGCTTGCTCAAGTGCTATCTCGGCCGAAATGGACCTAAACGCCCTAGTGTTTGCCTGGGATACATTTTGTGCCTTCTATCCAAGCCATATCCAAGAACGCCGACCGTTTGGCCGCATACGGCCAGCAAATTTCGATGAAGCCTGGATTATCACCGAAGCACTGAGAGACGGACTCGCAGAATTACCTTACTGTACGACCTGTCATACGCCCTATCTGATCATTCATGGCTGTAAATACCAGCAGGTCTGCCAAATATGCGTGTTAAACCAAATCCCTAAGACCAGAACGATCACCTAAGAATTGATCCTAAAAAGAACGTTGTCGGTCGCGTAGGAGTCAATTCATTGCCCAGCTAGCTCATAATCCAGGGATAACTTTATGCTCCCATTTCAGTTCAGAGGACTATAATCCACCCATTCAATCTTCCTATGTAATCAGTCTATGAAAACAGTGAATGTCAGCGGTTTAAAGAACAATCCTAGCGAAGCGCTACGCATGGCTCACGAGGATATGGTTCTGGTCATGAATCGAAATGAACCGGACGCTGTAATGGTCGGCCTCAAATCCGCCAAAATCATTGGAATGCCGGGTGTGCGTAAAGCCTTGGCGACAGCCTTGTTCAAGGACGGAAATTTATCCCTCGCTCGCTCCGCCAAACTGGCCGATATGCCGTTGGCAAACTTTATTGCGCACGTCTCGCGCCTCGGTATTTCCGTCATCGATCAAACGGCCGATGAAGTCGAGGATGATTTGGACACTCTGGACCAGTGGCTCAACCAAGCCTGATCGCGGATGACCAAAAACGTCATTGTCGATGCCAGTCCATTGATCGGACTGGCGTTGGTGGAGGGTTTAATCTGGCTGCCCCAGTTATTTGGCGAGGTTTTCGTACCTGAATCGGTGAAACAGGAAGTGTTACCCGGCAAATCGGCGCCGGGTGAACAAGCGCTGTTCCATGCATTCGATTCAGGTTGGTTAACGGTATGGCATGAATCCATCACACCACGTTTGGATATCGACCTGGACGCTGGTGAAACGGATTGCATCAACATCGCGCTATCGTCACCCGAAAACTATTTGCTGATGATGGACGAACGTGCCGGCCGGGCTGTGGCCAAAGAATATCAACTGCAGGTCGTCGGTACGGCCGCCGTCATTGGCCTAGCCAAGAAACAAGGTTTGATTGCGTCTGCTCGAGCGGCTTTTGAAGTCTTCCACCGATCGGATTTTCGGATTTCGGCTACGGTAATCAACAAAATCCTGGCGAGTGTCGGCGAGTGATCCAGTCGTTATGCAAGCCATTTTTCTTTGCCCTAAAAAATGGCTTTGAGTTAAAAACCGACTTGGAACGTTAGTTCATTCGCGATAGGATTGCCCAACCGCTTAAGCATGGAGAATACAATGTCTTCACAGTCATCACTGTCAGATCGGTTCAAACGGCCCAGCCAATCGATTCAAACTCGATCAAATCACGCAATGTTTAATGGCCATCATGCAACTATCGATTGTCCCGAATGCCATCGAATCATGGTACCGCGCGTCATTACCTATTACGGGCAACCAACAAAATCGATTTGTCCTTTTTGCGGAAACACTTTTGCATCGTTCCCATCGGGTTTTAAACGATTTATCCATTCCAGATACTCAGATATTCCTTCCTTCTCAGTTCTTAAAAAACTGGCAACGATAACGATATGTCTCGTAGCGCTATGGTTCGTTGCTGACTGGGGAAACCTCTCAGATAACGTCAGTTTGTTTGCCGGATTCGGAACAGCGTTTTTTCTTGCGATGACATTGGCTGAATTGGTATTTCAGGGAGTTGAGCGTCTGGCAGCCAAGTTTTTTCATCAAAGTAACTATTATTGGGCGACAATGGTACTAGTTTCGATGTTTATTGCCCATGAGTATCCGTCGGTAGCTGGCTATGTTGCTCTATTTTTCTTTATGATTATTGCTCGTGGTTTTGTTGCTGCCTTTATCCTAACCCCGAAAAAACCAATGAAATCCACGTTTCAATAATTGATCAGCCCGCGGGCTCGATTATATTGTCCTATCTGGTCAATCAGATCCCGTCTGTTTTGCCCTGCAGCACTTCTTAATAATTTCGCGATATTGTTGCCATCCTTTTCGCCTTCTTCATTTATCATCCGCTGCCTCGCATCCCCCAAGCCACCTATGCTCTCACTACTCACAGCGATCCCATCAAAGGCTTCAAACATAGCAGCACGATAATAAGCTTGTTGACTCGATGTCAGTTTATCAGCAACTTCACTGACTCTTTGATCAGCCCAGGCTTGCGTCGCTTCAGCAAATCCAGGATAGGACTGGGATGCCGCGTGTTTAAAGGCGTCCCATTTTTCAGCGCCTTTTGACAGCGCTTCATCGTAACTATTATTGAATTGCTTCAAGTACTCGTGCCCTGCAGCACCCATAGCCTCAAGGTTTTTAGCAGTACTGTAGACCCCGCCGCCTATGTAATTGTAAGACAACTCTGCAGCCGAAGGCGTGTCAGTGGCCGCTGCCGTAATGGATTGCCTAAAGTGCTCAGCCTTGACATTCGCCAATTGACCAAAGCCTTCGCTTGAATTTTGTTCACGCTCTGCCAGATTTCGATCATGTTGTGCTTCAACACGGGCTTCGCCGCTGGCAACTTTCCCCGTCGCTGAATGAATCTGGGCCTGGGCACGTTGACCCAGAGATTCAGTTTCTGCACTTGGGTCTTTCAGCTGTGCGTGTTCGACGGTCGTCTGAACCTTGCCAGTTTCCGGTGCATTGGCTTTCAGGGATTCGTTTCGGTTGGCATTCCAGGTTTGGTCCGCTTGCGGTGCATTGAACGCATCACCGAGCAGTTGGTAACCCGAGATCTGCGCCTGGTGAGCTTGTTGATTATCCAGCGTGCGGTAACTGGGAGACGAAAACCCGGTCAATAATGACATACCGGCAGCGGCATAGGCTTGATCGGCATCGCTGATCCAACCCGACGCTTTCCATTGCGAAGCCAACCGTTGAGTATCGCCTCGCAAGCCGTATTGATCCAGCGTGCGATCCAGACGCTCCATCAAGCCGGGATCATGAGCGATTTTATATCCCGTTTCCGCCGCGCCGAAACTGGCTTGTGTTCCGAAGCGTTGTTGGGCCGATAGGGTTTGTTGATAGAACTCGTTGGCGGATACCGCTTCGGTTGCGCTGTGTTGCAACGAGGACAACGATTGATTTTGTAACCCCATGGACGCGACGTTTCGGGTACCGGTTTGTGCATCCATCGCCAGGCTTTTGGCTAAGCCGGCTTGATAGCCTTGGCTGTCGTTGACCGTTTGGCTGATGTCGGCGGCAATGGCATCGGATTTGTCTAGACTGACTTTGAAGTCGTTCTGCAAGCGGCCGGAGATCGCGCCGCTCAATTGGTCGCTACCCAGCTTGGCCCCGGCATTGGCACTGCCGGCCACCAACGCCGAGAACTGATCGGCGGATATGCCGGTATCGGCATGTTTCTTGGCAAAGGCTTCACCGAACTGGCGATTGTAGGCATCGGTATAACTGGAACTGCTGGCGATTTGATTGCCCAGCGACCGGCTGTCAAAGGCATCGTTGGTGATGCTGGCTGACTTCGAGGCCGTGGACGACACGCTGTGCATAAAGCTGCTGGTGGCTTGCTCAGATGCGGAATAGGCCGACGAAACGGCGACGCTCATATCCTTGCCGGCGGTAAATGTGGGTAGCACCTTATCGACTCCGGTTTGGGTAACTGCTGAAAGTGGACTGTATTGATGTTGCGCCTGAGCATTCAAGACCGGTGCCGGGCTGATCACATCGGGCGTGGCGATTTTCTCGTTCACGTAATCGCCGCCGTCCATCCGTCCCAGGAAATGCGTGGCCGTCACCGCACCGCGATAAATCAGCATCAAGGTAATGGCCGGCGTCGATGCCGCCAGCATGCCGCCAATCGACAACCATTGCTGTAACTCCATGTCCAACTGGTAAATCCCCATCATCGACGGCAGGTTGTAGGTGGCCGTGGTCAGTGCCGCCATTTTGCCGATGGCCGACATCTGGATGAACAGATTGATCACCGCCAGAATCGGCATCCACAATTGGATCCACAGCAGCATAGAGAAGTAGCCGATATTCATCCGGATGCCGACATTGCCCAGCATCACCACGAAGGCCATAATGGGAGCGATGGCATAACTCAAACCTTCGATAAACGCCATCATCGGACGAACGATCTTGGCAAACAGGGTTTGTTCTGCTGCCCATTGAGTATTACGTTGTTGAATGGCTTGTTCCACCATCGCCGCCTTATTCCAATGCAAACCGTCTTCATGCCGGCCGATCACGCCTTTCTCGAACATCGGCATGATGGCTGACATCAGCATGTAATCGGCGGCATCGACCACACCCGGACCTGCCAGCGCATCGAAGGCATCCTGGACTTTCGGCACCGTATCGCCTACCGCCGGTACGCCCAGGCTCGGTTGCAACAACCCTTCCAGCGCCGTCGCGAATTTACCGTTGGCTACCACACTCAAATCCGCCCAGGCATCGGTACAGGTTTTGGTTTGCGGTTGGCCGCCGACATAGATTTGCGTCATGTAGATGTCGGAATCAAACCTGATCGCATTCAACGGATCGGAATCGCGCAAAATGGCATCTACTGATTTCTGATTCAGATCGACACCGGTCAAGGTACATTCGCGCACGTAATTGGCAAACGAGGTTTCCATGTCGCTGCCGGCATTCGGCACGTTGGCCGCGCCCAAGTTGATCCTCGATAACAGATTCTTCCTCACTGCCGTCAAGGTCTGCAAGCTGTCGGCAAAGCCATTGCCGGTCATCGACGGTGTGCCAAAGCCTTGTTCGAACAGCCGTGTAGTCCGATAACCCATATTCGACATCACGCTGCCGACTACTGCCGGACCCAACGGTACGTTGTCGACCACCACCACGCTGCCAGTATAAGCATCCTCGATCGACACCCGCACCGATGGCGCATACAGCATCAGCCACAACACATAAGCCAGCAATAAATCCTGATAACGAATGCCACGACCATCCCATTGCAACAAAGCTCTGAGCATGACGATGATGACACCGATCAAGCCACCAACAGCTGCGGCGGTGCGGTAGTCACCCGTCCCGGAAATCATCGCAATGGCATTGAGGACGGCTTGCAAATAGGCGGAATCGCCCACGGAGAAGATTTCAAACATGGGCAACCTGCCTTTTAAACAACGAGGGAGAAAACCATAGTGGGTGACGGGAGAATAGGCGTTTAAGGACTTGGCCAAGCCGCCCCGGTAGCTGGCAACTGCGCCACGGTGCCGTATTGTTTGGGCTTCACGGCGGTCATCAATTGCTGGTAAAACGCCATCAGGGTTTGAGGATTACCATAACGACCGGCGATGGTGACGTATTCGTCCTGGATTTGCTCCCTTGCATCCTTCAAGGCGTCCATCAGCAACTTGGCGTAGGCATGATCGTTCATGTGCGCTGCGGTATGCACGGCATTCAGCAAATCGTTGACGATCAGTTGTGCCAATTCCAAGGCAATCACCGGCGCCGCTTCTTCGGCCCACAGCTTGGCAATGCCGGCGTCTTCCCGCGCCAGGTTATGAATCATTGCTCCGATGGCATCCGGCACGGTTTGCATGAAGGCTTTTTCACTGTCAGTGATTTGGCCGCTGTTGGTCGAGAATTTGTAGATCAAGCCGTTGCCGGTATTCGCCGAACCCAACAGGATGTCCATCACCCGTTGCTTCAAGCCGACCAGATTGACGTTCTGGACAATGGGTTTGAGACACTGATCGGCATCGTGACCATCACTGCAGGTGTACATCTTGACAGTTTGATAGCTGTTGCCAGCATCGTTGCCGTACATCAGATCCTTGATCCGCAACACTGGCGGCGGCGCGCTGATGGCATTGTTCTCGCCTTTGCCGTCGGGCGCGGCTTGCGGGGCATCGACGATCACCGTGCCGGAAATACTCATCGCCGCTTCCAGCAAACTGTTGCCGCCAAAGCGAAACCAGCCGCCGGCGTTTTGATTGACCAAGGCCCGCCAGACCAGATTGCCTTGGATGATCTTGGTCATGTCGGCGGGATCGTTTTGTTTGATTTGCTGTACCGGATCGCCTAAGGTACTGGTATTGGTCCAGCTGGAAAACACATCGGAAATGCCTTGGGTAAACGAGGCATTGGACAGATTGGTTTTGCTTTGCAGATCGAAGGCTTTGACCGTGTCGTTGACCAAGCCTTGCGCCAATCGGCAGGAGTTGCTGAACATCTGGTTCATCTCCTGGATTTTCTTTTGCAGATCGGTCATCACTGACGCACACCAGGGACACATGGCGCCAACGGCGAGTTGGAATGCATAACCCGCCGCATTGCCGGCCACGTTGCGCATCAATTGCACGAACTGGTTGAAGTTGATGAAACTGAAGCTGCCGGCGAACAAATCGATCCCACCGCAGCCGGCGCTGAATGAAGGCGGCACGAACGAGACTAGATTGGTGTTGGTGATACCATTGCGCGCCACCAGGCTGCCGCCGGTAATCACGCCGCGGCGTTGGCCCAAATGCGCTGTTGGGGTCGTGAAATTGGTCATGGTGCCGAACATGCTGTCCATTTCCTGTTGCAGGTCGGCATAGGCTGGAACGACACTCTCAACCAACAGAATCAAAACTAATACCTGGCGATATTGGTAGCGAAATCGAAATGAAAACGAAATCATGGTGTACTCCCCATTTGCGCACTGCGTTGCAGTGCCTGGATCAGTGACAGTGGATCTTGAGTAACCGCAGGACTGATGCTACCGGCGGCCGGCAACACCATCGGCGTATTACGAATGCCCTGAGTGGTTTGATATTGCGTGGCATCGATCCATCCCACTTCCTTGGCGGCCAGCAGAATCCGTCCGGTAACTTCCTCTAACGACAAGGCGCCTTGCGCCAACGGTACGATTTGCTTGGGCGGTTTCATCAGAAACAGTGCCGGTGTCTGTTCAACCCCCAACATTGCAGCCTGACCGTTATCACGTTTGAACTGACTGAAAAAGCCGTTCGGCATCGGTAAACCATCCAGCGACACGGGATAAATCTTGGCTCTTCCGTATTTCGCGGAGTAGCCCCGACATATAGGGTTATGCATAACCGAACAACCGTCTCCCTTCGATATCAAGCCAGATATGCTGAAACAGGCGGACGGTATTGTAAATGCCAAAGCAGCGTCGTTTGATGCTTTTGATTTTGTTGTTAAGCCCTTCAACAAAGCCACTGGTTTCCCGGCGAATGAAATAGTTGGTGATTTCATTTCGCCAGTTTTGATAGGTTTTGACAAACGCATCAAAGCCCTTCAACTTCAAGACTTTGATATGCTCCATCCAGCGATCCAAGGCTTTTTCGGCCTCAGCCTTATTGAGTCGGCGCTCAAAAATACCCGTCAAAAGCTCCCGTTGGATATAGACTTCTCGCAAAATGGGGGCTTGCTGGAATAGAAAAAGCAAAACGGTTTGCTGATCGGCAGAGAGTTCCATCCAGCGCTTCCGAAAAGCCCACATCGCGCCTTTCAGCTTGGCATAATCCTCGGCAGACAGGGTATTCTTGAGTTTTTTCATTTCCGCCTTGCGGACCTGGTCGGCGCCGTCTCGATAATGCTTGGCGACATGGAAGCGATCAACCACCACCTCGACGCCGGGCAATGTCTCATAGACGGCGTTGCGATACCCTTCATACATGTCCACGCAGACGCGTTGTAACGCGTGTTGCTGTGCCTCGGGAATATTCTGCAAAAAGGCTTTAACCGTTTCTTTTTTGCGGTCGGGCAGCACCGCCAGAATCCGCTTATGGTCCTCGGTATCGATAGCCGACACGATGACCACAAAATCTTGATGCCCTTTTTTCAAAGCGATTTCATCCAGTCCCAGCAAGCGAATGCCTTGGATGGCAGACCAATCAACTTGTTGGGCCACGTGCCGATTGATAATCCCTTCCGCCGCTTCGGCGCTGATGCCGTGCTTCACGTCCATGTCGGTCACGCTGCTGTTGATCAATTCACGCAATATCCACTGCTCATACGCTTTGGTATGGGGGCTTTTCCAGTTATACCAGCCACATTGTTGCGTGGTCGTCGGACCTTTGGGGCAGTCAGGGCATCGATAGCGCTTGGGGGTTAGCTTGATCCAAACCGGCCGATCGAAAATCGACAAATGACGCAAGGTGATTTCTCTGCCATAGCCATAAAACTTATCGATCCTCTGGCCGCATTGATGGCAGGTTGCACTGGTTAACGTACTACTGACCGTGATGATGAACTCGCCTTTGGCGGTGGTTTCAACTTTTTCGATACAAACATCAGGTATATCCAGCGGTATTTGAAGTAGCGACTGTGTCATCACGATACTCCAGCGTTAAATTGTCGACCTTAGCAAAACTCACTGTGGCAGGCAAAGACTATAGCACTACATGTAGTGGTTTCTCCGCAAAATACGGAAGAGCCTAAATCTTGAATCCATAAGCGTTTTCCAGCATCGCTAAAATCGGCGCCTGCACATGGCAATAAGGGCAATCGGACCGGAAGAAAAACAAAATACCTGCTTGGGATGCAATCGCTTTCAGGGCGCGTTCGGCCACCACGTTGGCCTGATGATTGGCTTCATTGGCCGCATAAGTCGCTACCGGACGGCGCACGGTTTCATCCAATTGTGGATCGGACATCACCACGTAACGAGCGGCGTTGGTAAAGCGTTCGGCTTTGTCCATCATCACCCGCTGCAGGTAATAAAACGCTGCCACATTCTCGGGACTGGGATCGTCGATGGCCTGGTTCAGGTAATGCTCCAGGTTTTGCTTCAACCAGGCGGAGGACAGCGGTTGATGTTCTGCAGAGGGCTTGGCTTGTGTTTTGGGTTCGATTTCAGCCTCAACATCACTGGACGGTTTGATGTCAGACTTGGGTTTGTCTTGATCGGCTTGAATTTCGGTTTGGGAATTTTTAACCGGCTCCGGCAACACCTCATACCAAAACCAGCCTCGCTGTTTGTCGGCGAAATAGGAAACCTCGGGCGCGTCGTCCTTACCCATCGCCAGAGAGGCTCTGAGACACAAACTCATGATGATCGGTAAAGAAATGGCGTTTCGATTCATCGCGCCATTGTCCGTCAGATCTTCCCAGCGACTTTTGCAGCTGACGACGAAAACGCCATCAGCTGCAAGATGGTTCGAAAAACTATCGCAGAATACGACCGTAACGGCAGACGATCGCAAATTCGGCGTCAACTGCAATCGGCATCCCATATCGGTTGCCTAAAATGCCGGCGTTATTGCGAACGAACGATGGCCCGCAAATCCCAATAGGAAATGGACTTTCGCTTTACCTACGCTGGTAGGCAAACGTGGCAACGGTAATCGGCCTCAAAGCCGAAGTTATTTCCTAGATAGGCATGAATGACGCGGTTTTGCCAATGCAATGCCTAAATAAACCATCCAGAAAATGACAGTGGCATGCCTACTTCGGTAGGCACTCAATGTGCAAAACCTATGCGCTAAGGCGCTTTCCAAGGCTCGCAATGAACAGAAAATCCCGTTAGGCATTGTCCATGTCTATCCCTACAGTTAAGTAATAGGAAAATTCATGTCCAGCGAACAACCTGTCAACAGTCAGCTCAATCTTACTGAACAAGACCTGATGCATTGGATCGAAACCCGGTGTGACCATCTCCAGGCCCAAGCCAAAGTATTGGTCGACGATTATTGGCGCCAAATGAAAAGTCAACGCCAGAAACACAGCAAAAGCGAATCAGGCCGAATTGGCGTCCGCATCCGCTGCCGGGAAAGTCAACGCGCTTTCAGCATTGAGTGGTACCGCATGGCCACGTTACGGCAAAACGGTCAAACCAGGCCCATTGCGCAGTACGTTAAGAAAGGCCGAGGCTATCGTTATCCGCTCGGTAACCTGCTGAAGAACGAACCCGCCTGGGAGACGGAATTAGTCGAAGAACTGGAAACCGAGTTTGCTCATATCCGGCAACAGCTCGATCGGTTGGGAAAAATTCGGGATGCGGTGCAGCGATATTGCAAGGTGATTGATGCCAATAACAAATTCATCGGTTGAGATGACTAAATGACAATCTTTTCACCGATAAACCAGAGAGCATCATAGTCCCCAATTGTTAAGGTTTATCGGATGCCTGCTCATCATTTGATTATAACCTTGGGACCACAAACCATGGTGGGCAGGCTTCGGACAACCCTAAACAGATTTGCTCCTTCGGTTTGCACCTTGATTAAACGTCAGCTATCGAGTAAGACGAACTCACAGTATCGGCCAATACCCGTCAGACGAAACAAAAGTCCCAATGGCAAATGTCCAGCCAAAAGCAGGCATAGGGTGTAGCCATTTTAATACGATTACGCGTTGCTAATCGCACGGATGTAAGGCTTTCGTTCCTCCGATTACGCTTCGCTAATCGGAGCTACGCGGGCTTGTTAGGCCTATAGCAATGAGCAATTTTTTCAGGAACGACATGCATGCATTCAATCCTCCAAATTGCGCACGAAGGTATAAGCACCTGAGCCCTGTTTCATCCGATACAGAACGGCCGGCCGGCCGCCCTCCGAGCGTTTTTCGCCGGTATCGATCAATAGTTCCGCCTGTTCGATACGGCGACGGAAAGATTTTTTCTGCAACGGTTTTCCTATCAAAATTTCGTGCAGGTGTTGGAGTTCCGGTAGTGTGAATGTTTCCGGTAATGCATAGGCCGGTACGATCGAATACAGTGCCTTTTGCCGCATACGTTCCCGTGCCAGTTTAATGATGGCCAGATGATCGAAGGCTAACTCCATATTGTTGACCACATCCAGAGAAAGCCATTGCGCATCGGCCACCGTGTCGATGTGGGCTTCGCAGTCCTGATACGCCATCAATGCAGTATAGACAGCCGTTACCGACCAGCCTCGCTTGTCCCGCCCGGCATTGCCAATGCTTTGCAACTGCTCCAGATAGGGCGGATCGATACCGGTCTTCTCCTTGAGTTTGCGTAACACCGTCTCTTCCAGGGTCTTGTCCCGCTCCAAGTCGACGAAACCGCCCGGCAAACCCCATTTGCCCCGGTCGGGGTGGTTCGAGCGCTGGACCAATAATACTTTCAGGTTTTCTTCATGATAGGTAAACAGCACAGCATCGACAGTCAGCAGTGGGCTTGCATATTGGCGTTTATCGTATTCAGCTAAAAACTGTTTTTCATCCATGGTAGCGGTAGGTCTCTCTGACCATTTGATGGCAAATTTTGAGGCAGTAAGCATTATCACAAAATTGGTGTCTTTTTGTCACTTTCGTGCTTGACAATTTAATGTCTTTTAGTCACTATTTTTATTAAGTGACTTTTCGACACAAACAGGAGAAATACCATGTTAGGCATTCAATATTTCAAAGCGGACTCATCAACGTTTGTTATCAAAACCGTTAACGGTAAAGCCCGAAAAAAAGGCAAAGGCTTGAGCTTTTTCTACAATGCTGCCACGGCCTCGATCGCCGCAGTACCGGTCAGTGCTCAGGAAGCTCCATTCATTTTTAAGCTTTTGACGGCAGACTTTCAGTCGGTGACCGTGCAAGGCCAGGTGACATATCGGGTGACTGAACCGGAAAGAATGGCCGAGATGCTGAATTACAGTCTGAAAAACGACGGTCTGACGTATGTCTCGGAAGATCCACTGAAATTGTCGGATAGGGTCATTCGTATCGTGCAATCGATTGTGCAGAACAAAGTACAAGTCACCGGACTACGAGATGCATTGAAACTGGGTCAGACGTTAGTTGCCTTGCTCCGAGAACAGCTTGCCGGGGATTCCCCGTTGGCGGCATTGGGCATCGATTTGCTGGATGTTTCGATCAGCGCCGTGCAGCCGACGCCAGAGACGGCTCGCGCCCTGGAGGCGGAGGCCAGGGAAGCGATTCTGAAGGAGGCGGATGACGCCATCTATGATCGCCGTAAATCCGCAGTCGAACAGGAACGCACGATCAAAGAGGCTGAACTGCAAACCGAGTTATCGGTGCAACAAAAAGAACAGGAAATTGCAGAATCACGGATCCTCAACGAGCGAACCATTCAACGCGGAAAAGTCGAAACTGAACGCGAGCGTTTGCAGGCCGAGATTGCCGCCGAAACACAACGCAAAGAATTGGTCGCTCTGAACAGCGAAAACAGCCGCCAGCAAGCGGATGCGGAAGCCTATGCCATTACGGAACGCATGAAGGCATTCAGGGAGCTGCCGGTGGAAAATCTCAGGGCGATGGCGCTCGCCAAAATGGAACCTGAGCAACTCATGGCCATGGCCTTTGAATCCCTAGCTCAGAATGCCGGCAAGATCGGTGAATTGACCATCACGCCGGATTTGTTCGGTCAAATCATGAAAAAATCGGCGCGGTCATGAGTGAGAATTATCAATACCGCTTTATTCTGGTGGTACGCAAGACGCGGCTGCAGGAGTTAATAGAGCGTTTCAACACCTGGCCGCAAGCTCGGTTTTACCTGGAACACAACCAGGTCGATGTCCAGGATTATCTGGATGAGCACGATCTCTATCAGCGGCGTTTGCAAGAGGCCGAACGGACGCTGAAAGCGCTGGGCCGATTTCAGCTGCTGGAGCGGCGGCTACTGCCCAATTACCAGTTTGGACCCGCCGATATCGTGGTCACCATCGGCCAGGATGGGCTGGTGGCCAATACCCTGAAATATCTCGAAGGTCAGCCGGTCATTGCGATCAACCCCGATCCTGGCCGCTGGGACGGCAAGCTGCTGCCTTTCGAAATCGGGGATTTGCTGTCAGTGGTGACACGTACCATAGCCGGCAAGTCGGCTTGCAAAACCATAGCCTTTGCCGAGGCAAAAACCAATGATGGTCAACGCATGCTGGCAGTCAATGATCTGTTTGTTGGACCGCAAAGCCATACATCCGCCCGGTATCTGCTGTCGTGGAATGGCCGCCAGGAAACTCAATCATCATCCGGTATTATCATTTCTACGGGTTTTGGCTCAACTGGCTGGTTTCAGTCGATCTTGGCTGGGGCATTAGGAGTTTCCGGCAGCGAGTCCCATCCGCTGAAAGATGGTTTTGCTTGGCATGAACAACGTCTGCAATTTACCGTTCGCGAACCGTTTCCGAGTCGGACTACCGGCACCAGCTTGGTTTTCGGCTCTATCACACCCGACACGCCGCTCAAGCTGGAATCGCAGATGCCTGAAAACGGTGTGATCTTCTCGGACGGTATCGAAACCGACTACTTGGCATTCAATTCCGGTACGGTGGTGACGATCAATTTGGCGGCGACTCAAGGGCAATTGATTGTTTGAATTTGGAGTTAGACAAATATGTGGGTATTTCAACGAATCCCAGCCGATTCCGAATTGAAACCAGTCTGACGCTCCAAACAAAAACTGCCTTTGGCACCAATGGATTTTTTAGGAATCGAATGCTCGGAATCGGCCATAAGCCGACAGCTGCATCAACAAAATCACCGGCAGTGTTGATATCTTAAGCCGTCATTGAAGATTCAGAAATCAGTCGAATATATGCTTGGAAAGCTATTACTGCTTTAGACTGTCATTTCATGCCATCAGCTGCCGTTTATGTCACGTTTTCAGCAACTCTTTTCCCAATACTAGGTGTTTATTGGCTTGAAATTCAACATGATAAGGAATGTGAAATATTTGGCCTGATGATTGCTTGTATACGCGGACGACTTATAGCTGTTAATTTGACTTCTAAAAAATTAGGCTCTCGATGCGACTACTGGACAAAAAAATTGCTCGATTTACTTTTCTGACATGGATTTTTCTGTTTACCTTGCCAACAAGCGCGATGTCATTAGACCTGGGGTTAGCGGGCCAATTTAACGCCTTCGTACTTAATGATATGACAGCAAGCCATTCCGATGTGGAAGGCCGTCTTGCGGTTGGCGGCAACCTCAACCTGCAGCATTATGCGATCGGCATGGAACTCGGCAACTCTCAAGGTTATCGGGATGACCTAATTGTTGGCGGTGCGTTGAATTTCAGCGACGGGCGTGTCTATAACGGTAATGCCCGAAGCGGGGGGACTGCCACCATTGAACGCGTGGGCTTTTATAGTGAAGACCAGATTAACAGACTCAACGGAAACTATATTGCAGGAAATCCCATCGATTTTAGCCAAATTGGAGGGGAACTCGCCGATAAATCCAGGCTATGGGGTAATTTGAGCGTTAATGGTTTGGTCGATTTTGAAAGTTGGGGTGGTTTAACCTTGGCCGGCGACGATCCAACCCTGAATATTTTTTCGATTTCCGCCGAACAATTGGGAAGCACGACAAAATTTCTATTAGACATACCCGACTCTGCGCGAGCCTTAATCAATGTCACCGGCAAAAACGTCACGATGCAAGGATTCGGCTTTTACCGACAAGAGGATGGCGTTCCTGTGAATGACGATGACGGACGCATTCCAGACAATGCGCCGCCCAAGCGTCACGATGGTTTGCTGACGCAGAACATTCTGTTTAACTTCATCGAGGCGGAAGTTTTGGAAGCCTATGCCATAGGCATTAAAGGCAGTATCTTGGCGCCGCTGGCCGACATGATTTTTTACAATGGCCACATAGATGGCAATTTGATCGTTAACTCGTTGAGCAGCAAGCCAGGCGAATACACGGGCCAAGTCAATTACTATCCTTTTATGGGCATGACGGAATCGTCGTCCGCAATACCAGAACCGCCGCATGTTGCCTTGATTGTCATTTTCTTATTTGGCCTAGTCATCAAGACGCATACCACCCCGCAACGAAGGATCGCTGGCAAGTTGATTAAAAACCAGCGTTGTTCTCTTACGATAGAGATAAATACCTAATCTGACAAAGTAGAAATAACAAACTGATGAGGAACTTGCAAAATACCACTATTAGTGGCCAATTAATTTTAAAAACCACTATATCTAGTGGTTTTTGCGTAAAATTTCATAATTTTGCAAGTACCTCTGATTTAAAGGCACTTTTAAAGCTGAATGTTTACCATCTGGGTTACCAGCATTCCGCTACGGTTGCTGCGGACACACCTTTTACCCCAGTATTAGTAAGCGTCAACGTTCCGCATTTGTCATTAGCCTGCGCGCCGGTTGGCGTGGCCGACAGTGCGTAGGTATTTGCAGTGACCGCGCTGATGGTCAAACTATAAACAGCGTTCCCTGATGTGGGGCTCTGTGAATGATAGATAGACGGAGAGCCTGTATCATTGGTGCCTGCTGCTCCACAACTATTAGCACCATCCGTTCCTCCGGCATCGCAGTAACTATTGGACTCCGTAAAGTGCCTTTCCATCGCATTTGCCAAGCCCATTAATGCCCCTTCTGCATCGGCTCGGCGTGATTTCCTGACATGTTCTTGGTAGCTTGGAAGGGCGATAGAGACAAGAATACCGACAATCGCCACGGTAACCATCAATTCAACTAAGGTGAATGCCTGTTGTTTATTCATTATGGGTGTAACCTGTTCTTATTAAAGATAGCAGTATCATAAAAGTTGACGCCAGGATTGTCGTCTGGCTGGAAGCAGTGTTGGGGCTACGCTTTCAGGCGCTTTTTCCTTGACCAGCCATAGATTGGCGCTACTGCCGCTGGTGTATTTGCAATCTATACCATTTTCACAGTTGATCACGGCCGGCGTGTCGATAATACCAACCTGGGATTTGACTCCGGAAGCGGCAACGGCGACGCCATTTATCATCACCATGTCGTTGTCATCGACTTTGCCGTCATTATTTAAATCGATAGGTGTGCCTGATAGGCGTGCTCCGGAAAACTGATCCAATTCCATCAGCCAACTCGTACCGCCAGCGGTGCAAACATTGGTATTTGGAATCAAAGTTGGAAATATCACAACACCATGCCGCAATATGGGCATGCTTACGACCTTTTCGCCTTGCAATCCATAAACCGGGGAAATCAAATCGACAAACCAACCGCGCCTATTAATGTTATTGGTGCAGGGTGTGGTGGTTGTCGTTGGCAACGTAGAGCCATAAGCAACTTCGCAATCTGAGCTGATGCGTACATCGCCGTTAGCGCTGGAGCCGTCGGCTAGTAAGGTGTTGCCGCCACTGGTTTCGGCAATAATGCTTTGTTGTTGGAGCGATGATCGACCTGATACCACACCGTTACAGCCGGCTGCACTGGTTTTATCGCACTGATCCCATATGGCATAAAAGCTTTGTACCTGCGGCACGGTCGGAACCAGATTATCATCCGTCTCGAAATATTTTCCCGTACCGAAATAAAGCATCACACCACTGGTCTGCCCTGTGGCGGTTGCCTTGCCCGCTGCTGGCTTGGCGGTAATTGGCTGCGTCGCGGCAAGACTATCCGTTGCGACGAACAGAGGAGAACCCGAGTATGCGACTCCCCAGTTGGCGGTGTCACTACTGCTGACATCGAATTTCCACAAATTACCGTTCAAATCACCGGCATAAATATAATCCACTATTTTGTCGTTATCGCTATCGACAGCAATCGGACTAGATAATCCATTAATCCCACTTGCGGTTTCCGCTTCTATTTTCTTAATCAAGGCTCCCGTTTCAATATTGATGATAAATAGCACGGCCTTGCCGGCTAAGCTGTTATAACCGTTAGCAACAACCGCAGCCCATTGACCGTTAGCCATACGCACCACGTTGACCTGGGGTAGCGTGTACCCCATATCGGCATCGTTGCTGCTGGCAAACTCCCAAAGTACTTTATCGGCACCGAATGCGTCAGGATCGGTTACGTCGAGTGCAAACACTCATTTGCCGCCGCCCCCCAAACTACCCACTAATACGGTATGCCATGCGCCCTCATAGAACACATCGCCGCTTTGGGCTGAGCCGTCAACGAAATAATGATGGCTATAGGAGGGATCACTTAGCGTCACCAATTTGCTGCTTATCACGGCATTGGGAACATAAGCAAAGATCTCTTTACCACCATCGACGCCAGTGCTGGCATCAAAGCCGTGCAACATGCCATCATTAGCACCGACATAGATCATTTGGCGGCGAATGGTACTTGCGAAGCCACCATAGCTTGAACCTTCGCTACCCGGCAGAGAGGCATATCCGGCATCGTCCCGACCCACAAAAAGAGGATCGGAATTGACGATATCCCCTAAGATACTGCTGCGGTTTCTGAAGCTACCTCCATTGCTCTGCTCTAGGGTTTGAACGCCTCTCAAATAGTCGACTACATCTTGGCTGCCCAGAATATTCTGCTGACTGGCATTAAGGCTGCTCCAAACAAAGGGAATGCCCTTGCTTGTGGTGGCTGAAGGGTTATAAGAAAAAATGTCTCGATCGGCTGGGCTTGGTATCAGCGCGTTCGCACTCCATGTTTTTTGCCCAATCGCTCCGGCATCAAGTTTTCCATTGCCATTGGTATCTTCCCCCGGATCAAGCACTTTATCGCCATTAATGTCCTCACTGAGAAGCCTGAATGCCTGTAAGTTACCGCTCCAATCGCCGCTGTCAAATACTGCTTGGTAAATCAAAGTATCGGTCTGAAATTGAGTGGAATTGGTGGCAACCGAAGATGAAGCGCTGGCCTGTTCGGTAATAAAGTTAAAAGCGCTGACCAAGCTAGCGCTCAATTCGGCTTCGTTGCCGGCAAAATAAAATTTGCCACCGCCGTGCAATGCAGCATCCCTAGGCAGCGGGTTTACTCCGGGTATGTTAGGATTGATAGCATCGTCTGCAAAGCCGACGATAAATGTGGTCAAATTATTCTTGGCCTTATTCGATTCATTCTCATTGCGCAAATCTGGCCGTAAATCCATGTCGAACAAGGCTTGGGTCACATCGTCGAGATAATCACTGGAATTATTGCCGGCATTGTTAACTGACAAGTTAGGTGTCGCACCATTACCACCAGGGTAAGGGTATGCTTTTTTCATGTCGTAGGTCGTACAACTGTTGCTAAAATTGCCTGAACAGTCCCCGTCATAGTCCTTGAGATAACTATTGGTTGCAATATCACGATCCGATGAAGGCAAACCGTCAGTAATCAGCACAGCGAAATTCCGCTGGCAGCTATACTGAATTGGACTACTGGAATATGTGGCTTCGCTAGCAATTGCGGTGCGTCCCGACCAACCGGTACTGTTGCCTAAAGCACTCGGCAGAACACTATTCTTGCTTACCGTGGACGCATTACTGGTACCGGCCCTCAAAACTACATTATTACTACCGGTGGCAAAGTAGTTGCCAATATCCGCCATGGTTTCAGCCAGCGGCGTGTGCGCATTTGCACTGGTTGCATTGATACGGTTTTTGATATTGGCCTTCTTTGTGGTACCCAAATCATCAACCGCTTCCCACAGCGTTCCGCCGTTATCGACATTGAAAGTCGTGAATCCGATACGCGTATCACTGGTTAATGAATCCACCAGGAAATTCGCGGCGTTTTTGGCAACTTGTAAGCGGGTGGATGTAGTGCCGGCTTTGGCGATTTCGTTGCCGTAATACCAATTCAGATAATTCGCGCGCTGGGCAGTGGTGGTAACATTAGAAGGCAAAGTAAGATTGGTGGTATAGGCAATATTAGACGCAAAACATTTGGTTCCGATGGTATTGCCTGACTTATAGCCGAAAAAGTTGCTGGGTATGGTGGTGCCATAGGTTACCGGGTTAGTCACCGTCACCGTGCAACGGCCTCTACTGTTATTCCAAGACCCGCCCGCATTCTGGCATTTAGTTCTGGTATTCAAAGAGGTATCAACTTGTGTGCCGGTGGTTGAATTGGGCAGCGAATTGGCATCGCAGTTGGCACCCGTAGGATAAGTCGTCACCGGGTTGTAATCAGAGCCCGAGGCATTGATCGTCAGGGCTTCCGCCATGGACATCGAGTTATCCAGCATCAGCATCACATTGGGCTTGACAGAACTGGTCAAAAACAATGGTGATTGGGCGACATCAGCATGTGCCATGGCACTGAACAAGAAAAAAACTAACAGCGTGAATTCAAGTCGGCGAGATATCGGGCGCTTGTAAAAATAGAATGCCATGAGGCCTCCCTGAAAAGAAACGAGAATGCTATACCTTGGAATACATCAGGGTGCATCTACTTGATAAATGGATTGCAGCATCACCAGCGAATCGGCGGTACCGCCGCTAGCCCGTGCAGTGATGCGAAAATTACGGCGCTGATCGACCGCTGGACATGGTGTCGCGGGGGATGCACAGGTGAGGCCCATATCTTCGATGATATATCGTGGGTTGGTACTTATATCGGCTAAGGCCCCACTATAATGTACCGCTTGCGTATTCCAATCGATGCTGTTCCAGATAGGGGTAGTTTCCTGTACACCATCACAATTGACATCACGTGATTGGTAAAAACCAGTAGGATTAGGGGCTGTGGCTGGGCAAGCTGAAATGGTTGTGGTTTCTGCAGCCGCCTCGCCAGCATTTAATGCCGATTCTGCCGCCTGAAAAGCCAGATTCCGATCCCTCATGTTACCAGCCATTTTTTCGTCTAGCCCGGTGACTCTAACCGCCGTAGTGCCAATCAGCGTCAGCAGCAGCAGCATGATAAGACTGATAGCCAGAACTACGCCGGCTTGGTACTTATGCCTCGAGAACGAGCCCTTCCAATCGCTCATGCATCGATTAAACACGCGTTATCCTCCCTATGAATTCAGCCGATTACGGACGGCTAAGGTCGAGGTAAAAATTCTTCTGAGGCGGCGATCAACTGGAGTGGTCGTTGTGCCATTGAAGGTATAGGCGAGTGGCCGCGAAGCCAGATTGTCATCTCGCGAGGCAACCAGCACGCTAACCCGTGCGCTGATCACATTTTCAATGTTAACCACGCTATTAGCTGGGACGTAGTAGTTGGCTGTTCCATCGGCATCGGTATCTTCCCCGTAAAGAATTTGAAAATCTTCGATGTCTTCCAGTAACTCAACCGGATTTGAGCCGTTGACGACTGCCTTGGCGTTGTCAAGTCGCCACAGGGCGGGCCTCCCTGAAGCGCCGGTACGAATAAAGTAGCTATAGGAACGAAACACGAAAATTTCTGCATCGGCACCATATACTTTACTGAGCTTCGGGCTGGTATTCTGATTATTGGCGTGAGCGATGGTTTGCTTTCCGGCACCAGAGGAAGCGCTGGTGGCAACAAAAACATCCGCAGCATTACAATCCGAAATTAGCAGCGTGTCATATTGATTAATATTGCAAGTATTGGCGGCGGGGATTTGAATATTGGCATTGTCGGATGCCATATTTCCGGTTAGGTATCCACCACAGCTATCGGCGTATTGAACAGTGACTGCATCGGTGTTGGCAACGCATTGATTTGCCCCGGAACAGGCATTGGCATTCCAGCTAGTCGAAATGTTGTTATTGCCGACGATGGCATTCAAATTGGTAAAGGGATTTACCGCCGGATTCGGATTAGGGGATTGCGGGGAAGCATCGATTGCCGGAGTTACCGAACCGAGCGATGCACACCCCAGATAGCCCGCCATGCGAAGATCCCTGCTGATAAACTCCATCGCAAATCTGCCATTCTCCTGCAGCCTGGAAAGATTTTCCTGCATTCGATAAGTTTGCCGACTATTTATAAAAATCTCCAAAACGCCGCCGAGCAGGAACGCGCCAATCAACAGGGCAATCATGATTTCCACCAGCGTCAGACCGGATTGCCGATGCAATGACTGACTCTGACCTGCCACAAGCAGTCCCCTCATAGTTGAAAACTCATCTGAAAATTCGGGTCAGCATTATCGGTCAAGCCATCATGGTTATCGTCCCAATTAACGGTAACGGTAAAAACCCCGCCAGCGCTAGTAATCGTGGCAGCGCCCCCAGGTAAAGCGGTCGCCAGGGCGCTTTTCAACTCATACAGGTCGTTTTGCGCCATTTTTTCTGGGGAGCAGGTCGTGCTGACCTCGGTGCAATCCGCCTGCTGCGTTGCGGACGCAACCGCGGTAGAGGTGCTCAGGTAACTATTGCTTGCAGTAACATTGGCTCGCATACGATCGGCGATGTCATACGCAAGTTGAGTGGCCTGGCTGCGAAAATAGGCGCTCTGGTTATTTTTGAGATTGTTAGCTTGAAGTGCCGCCAACCCTAGCAAGCCAATAGACAACACCAAGGTGGCTACCAACACCTCTATTAGAGTAAAGCCGTTGTTTTTTCTCATGAGGATTAGGGACAAGATGCTGCGTTTCCTACTGTAGTACTAGGTCTGCCTATCGCATTGACACTGATTGTTCGCGAGTTCGTGGTATTTTGAGTGTTATCGCAAAGCCGAAAAACTTCGCTAACCTGATTTTTACTCAAGCCTTCGGCCAGATAAGTCGCATAATCCTTGTAACTGCTATTGCCTGTCCTAAGGGTATAGCCCGTCGACAAAGCATCATAGGTTTTTAATAGGCAATCTTCCGTAGCCTCGCATAGCGTGCTGTTGGCATTATCATCAAATGCACCATTACCATTGAGATCGACAAATACATCCCAACCCGTTTCCCAGTGTTGGCTTGTAGTTCCTTTGCGCCGGATTGATATGGGGGCACTCCGTTTTATGGCTTCGCTACGTGCATAATTCAGGCTAGAAACCAGTTCATTGGCGTAGGTTGTCAAGCGATTACTCCGCACAGTTCCGATGAAGCTTGGAACGGCCAAGCCCATAACAATTGCAGCGACGGTGACCGTTACCATCAACTCGATCAGAGTATATCCTTGGTATGACATTTCTTCGTGAAACATGAATAAAGGGGAAAGAGGATAAAACGCTAATCTAGGTTAGATGGCAATGCCATTATTTTCAACCTGTGCAATGACGCATTAATGGGTTATTGCATACTGCCATACGGATAGTCCATCTTGCCGCCCTCTGCAAAATCACCATGATACCCACTCAGCAATGGCTGCAGATGAAATCTGCCCGCCTAAAGGCGGGGACTTAAACCTTGGATATTGAAGTTCAACCTTGCAACGAAAAGCCCCGGATTGACCAGGGCTGTTTGCCGTTATACCCGTACGACTTTCTTGCGCCTAACGAATGAAAATCCAGCTAGACCAAGACCAATAAGCGCAAATGAGTTTGGTTCGGGTACCGAGAAAGATGATGGAGCAAGGGGTGTTTCAGTAAAAACGATGACATCTTGGCTCTTATTCCGCGCACCGTCGTTTAAATATGTGAGAGTATAGTTCCCGGTATTATTAGCAGTAGCTAATTGACTTAACCAATTATTGGCTAGACTGACAAAAGCTAATGATGAATCTTTAACCCTGAAATTCTTGTCGGTACTATCGATTATAAAACTTCCAACAGCACTGGGCGTACCATAGGCAATTTCCCAAATCGCTAGTTGAAAAGCTGCCGACTCGATTGTTGTGTCAATGAAACTGTAGACTTGATTGGCTAATTGAATCATTTTATCGACCCGTATCTGTCCGGGTGTTTCGGGACGTAATTTAGATAATTCGGTAGCGAGGTCGCTGGCAGTCGCAACGTCATAGATAGTGCTACCATTGCTCATCCAATGATAAATATCCACGCACCATGCATTGAATTGGCCACTTGACGAAAAGTCATAGTCTATATTGTTCGTGGTGAAACTGTTTCCACCTATCGATACACCAACGAAACTGTTATGTGAATTGGGATTGGGGGCGATAGCACCTGTGATGTAACCAACTTGACCACTACCAAAATCGGCCGATTTGGCATAGGTTACGTCAATAGTTGCCGCCATTGATGATGTGCTTGCAACACCTATTAATGCAACGAGCGGTAAAAAGTATCTCTGCTTCATATTGTATCCATGCATAATTGACATCCTCATACCAGCATTAACCGCGCCACAACTTGATCGATGCATGCGCGGTTTTAGGCGAATCGCATAAAATCATGATTTTGCTTATGATTTATTTTGACATGCATCACAAAAACACATGATGTGAACAGCCCAGCACCATAACAAGCATGCAATCTGCCAAAGATGTCACGTTGTGATGCCGAGCTTGTCATGCGGGTAGCATGTAAAAGATAACTTGATAAATATACATATGAGGGACTTGCAAAATTATAAAATTTCCCGCAAAAATCACTATATCTAGTGGTTTTTTAAATATGTCGATTACTAATAGTGGTATTTTGCAAGTCCCTCATAGGTCTTTTTGCATTGGATCAAGAAATGGCCAATTCACAATTCAGCTGATAAAGGCAAAGCGTGTACAGTAAATGATCCGCTGCTTCCGTTAATAACATCTCATTTTTCTGGATACCTAAGGACTATGCTTTTTTTGAATCAGGCCGCAATATCTTAAAAGAAATGCCAAAAAACGAGGTTTATAGTGTTTAAAGTTGAAAGGATTTATTGCCAATGCAATTTCAAAACGGGTTCAAATGAATGGTTTTTTGTTGCCAGAGAAGGAGTGTTTGGCCCTTACGGCAGCAAAGTTATCGCACAAAAAGCACTCAGTGAAATGATCAAGCATTGCATTGATAACGCAGACGATGGTGGCAGAAATCAACTAAACACTACCAAGCTAAGCCTTGTTCCGGATGACAAGTTTGAGCCTAAAAAGAAACCACAACAAGAAAGTAAATCCAAATCTAAGTCAAGCGGACATTGGATATACTGAGCAAAGCAAACATTTAGTGGACGCTCCAACAAATTCCGTCAGCCATCCGCCATTAACCAGACACTCGAAATGTGGCTAAATGGGGCAGAAATGGGTCGTCACAAGACGACCAAGCGCGTTCCGAACAAGCCCAGTGACAACCACCTCACTAGCATTCGTTTCAAAAACTAAATCCTTGCCATCACCAGGCTATATATAGATTAAAAATAGATTATATATAGATTAGCACCCTCAAATTTCAGCACAATAAAATCGCTGAATCCCACGAATAGCATGGCCTGCAGCGATTTCACAATTTACCCGAAGCGTCGGTCTAATGCCGTGTCAAACGTCGGCCTAATGCCGTGCTTTTTGTCGGTCTAATGCCGTGCCCGTCGGTCTAATGCCGTTACCTTGTCGGCCGAATGCCGTGCCTCCGTCGGTCTAATGCCGTATCCGCGTCGGCCTAATGCCGTATCGAGTGGCTTCGGCCAACCCAAAATAGCGTCGGTCTAATGCCGTGCTTTTTTAGAGCTGCTGGTCGCCCAGAAAACGTTGTTGACTGGGCGTCGGTTGGCGTTTGATTTTCACCATATCATCAGCGAACTCAAAGCTAGCCAAAGTGCCAATACTCACCAAGGCCTCCAACGCTTTACCCAGCCGATACTTGAAATCACGCAGGGTTTTCGCGCCACTACCGCTCAGCCGGTGAATGGTGGTAATTTTCATCGGGAACGGAGCAGCATGGGACGACAGAAAACCATGCAACCATAAGGCCAAGGGTTGTTTGCGTAATTTCTGCCGCTGCTCGAATTCGATGTAGGTATAGCCCTCCTCGAACAGACGCAGCATGGATTCGGTCAATTCCACTACGTAACGCTGCGTCCGTTCATCACGGTAATAGCGCAAGAAGCCTTTTTCACCGAAGGCATCCCGGCCGTGAAAGGTGATTTCGACAAAGGCGCCGCCCAAGCGGGCCATCGCTTCTTTCAGCCATTCGTGTTGGCTTTTGCCGCTACCGCGCCCCAATGCCGACAACAGGGCATGGGCGCTGAAGGTCACGCTAAATCCCGGTAATTGTTGCCGGGACAAATGCACGATCTGCATCCAGACATCGAGGTCCGATTGATTGAGCTGTATACCGAGGTAACGAACCTCAATGCCATCGACCGCAGCCAACAATGTTCGTTTTTTGTAGGCAATGCGCTCCTTGCCTTGGATGCCGGCGAACAATGCGCTCCGCAAACAGGCATTAGGCGTACCGCGGATTGCCGTCGGCCAGTTGGGCAAAGACGTCAAGGGTTCGACAACCCGCAATTTGGCTTTTTTCCGTTCCGTCAGAGACTGAAAACGTTCGGTGAGATTGTCCAGCGAATGGTTTGTGCTATTTCTATCCATGACGGCCGCCTCACTTCTTCAAGCTGCCGGGATTGCAGCCATGACTCAGAACGTTGTGCGGGTTAGTCATTGTTCTGACTAACGCCTGCTCCACCGGCGTCATATCGAGCTGGTGATGGCAATATTTTCGCCAGGCGCGTTCGATGGCCAATGTATCGTCATTCGGGCTATCTGATATGTGGGAGGTGCTGACATTAAGGACATGCCCCGCTGCGTCGTCACTTGCCACGTAACCGCCAAGCGGCTGATCGGCTTGCCTGACGACGTGTTCAATCGATGAAGACCGTAATACCGAACCGCCCAATCCACCTGTCTGCCAAGCATTATCCAGGCGCCAGGGTTGTTCGGGTTGAACCGGCACAATCGATTCGATGACGGTCTCACTTATGGCAGCATCGGGCCGATTTAGCGAAGTACAGGCCGTGCCACATATTGCGGACACAAGACAGTGGATTGCGAGCGATTTGGATTTCATGGGAGCTCCAGGGCTAATTTTTAGGAGCTCGTTACACTAAACACTCTTTTGCGAGGCCTGCTTGCAGCTGACGTCGAATTCGTCGTCAGCTGCAAGCGACGATTGAAAAATTCCCGGCAAGATGCGGCGTTATGGAAAATACGCCTTCGACTCTCATTACCCGCATCCGCCAACGTCTGTTTGGCGTCGAGTCCGCGCCTGTCGATCAGGTTGCGACAACGATTGATGAGGATGTGCCGCGTTATCCGCCGTTTATGAAGGGTCTGCCAGCTGCGCCTGTGGAACGCATACTGTCAGGTCAAACGGAGTTGATTTCCGCCATCGAACAGGCGCTGGCCATGCCGGATAATCTTTATCAAACCATAGTCGCGCCGGTCATCCGTCGCTATGCCGCCTACAGCCACTTGTTGCCGGCTTCGGAATCGCATCACCATCGCGGCGCCGGTGGGTTATTTCGACACGGATTGGAAGTTGCACATTGGGCCACTTTGGCTTCCCAAGGCAGTTTGTTTGCCACGTCAGCATCACCCAAGGAACGAAAAGCCCAAGAATTACGCTGGCGTCTGGCGGTCTGTTTTGCCGGGCTGTTGCATGACATCGGCAAACCGGTCGCCGATATCGCCGTGGTCGACGCACAGGGGCAACATACCTGGAACCCTTGCGATGAAAATATCACTGACTGGGCTGTGCGACATGAGATCGACCGGTACTTTCTGCGCTGGCGAGACAACCGCCATAAACGCCATGAACAGTTTTCGGCCTTGGTGATCGAGCGCGTCCTGACACGCGAAGCCCGCACATTCATTCTGGAGTCCGGCCCCGACATCATGCAGGCCATGCTGGAAACCATTAACGGTTTGGACCGCGGCTCCAAAGTCTACGCACTGGTGATCACCGCCGACTGCAAAAGCGTAGAACGGGATTTAAAAGCGCACTACCAAAACATCGATTCGGCCTTGGGCATGCCGGTGGAAAAGTACCTGTTCGACGCTATGCGCCGCTTGGTCAAGTCCGGACAGTGGGCCGTCAACGAAAAAGGTGCTCGGCTATGGCGTTTTGAGGATGGCCTGCATATCGTGTGGCGGGCCGGTGCGCAAGACATCGTCACATTGCTTGCCAAGGACAAAGTGCCCGGCATTCCTCGCGACGAAGACACCTTGGCGGACATTCTGATCGAACGCGGCTTGGCCATTCCCAAATCCTGGCCAGATGGTCGGCAATACCGCTATTGGCAAATGCAGCCTGAAGGCTTGGACAATCCGCTGTATCTGTTGCGCCTGAAATCCGCGGAACTGATCTTCAGTGGTGAGCTGCCGCTCGTGGTTGAAGCGCGCGAAATCAACGAATCCGATGCGACCATCGTAAAAGCCGAGCCAGTTACCAATCCGGCACCGAAACTCAGCAAACCGGCAAAACCCAAGAGCGTCGCGGTTATGAAGCAACCCCAACGCGCTGATAAGCCGAAGCCAGTTGAGCCCAAAGAACCGCAGATAGAACCTGCTCATGACACGAGCGCTGAACTCGAGCTACCGGCCATTGAATCGGCACCAGGCATTTTGAATTCCTTGCCCTCAGATCCCGATCAAGGTCTGTCTGAATCCACATCAACCGATGGCCTCCCTTCGTTGTGTCAGGCCGAACAACCTAACAACGCAACTCGCGCCGAACCGACCAACGCAGAAAAAACTGCATCAGCCGCAAAACCTGATTTCTCCACGAGGGATTCGAAAAGCGTCTCCAATCCGGTCGACAGCGTCAAGTGCTGGTTGGAAAACCATGGCGATGCCGGCCAATGGCTATTGGACATCGCCGCTATGCTCAATCAAGGCCAATGGCAGTTAGGCAACGATATATTGGAAGTCCAAGACAAATACTTGCTCCCGTTTCCAGCGACGGCTGAAAAACTCGCCGTCGATCCGCCCCAGTTCATCAAAACCCTGGAGGACAGAGGTTGGCTGGTGACCGACGTTCTGTCGCCGATGCGAAAGGTACAAACCATCCAATCGGTCCGCGGCGTCCTGCTGGCATTGGAACCGAGTTTGGCTTTGAAGGCATTACTGAAATCCCAAGGCAAAGCCACGCTGACAGCATCATCCAAACAAGCCCCAAGCAACAATACCGATAAGACCAGAGATCAAGTTAAGTCTGCTCAGCCTCAGGACGAGACGCATCTGAAGCCTAAGCCTGTCCAGCCCAAATCAAACGCAACCGGCATGCAAAAATCAATCGGCGGCAACGTGTCAGACAGTTTGGCCAATTCCGAGCCTGATAAGGCAAGTGATCCCGTAACAACCCCACCGGCAAAAGCCGGAACGATCGATTTGCTGATCACGCATGTGCGGCAACAAAACATTCCGCCCGATGAATCATCGACAGACGGTCACTGGCACACAGTGTCCAATGCCGCGCTGGAGCAATTTCTGACGCAACATCCGACAATCAAACGCACTCGACTGATGCTCGATATCGCCAACCATCCTGATTGCCGTTCGGTCAGTGCCGCGGAAGGCATTCAGGTTCGGTTATGCCCATGAAATCCGATTACGACTACCAATTTCCTTGGCGACCCATCTTTGAGGTGTATGCCATCTCGGGTTGGTTGGGCGGTGCTGGATTGGCGCATTTTACCAGTCGCTGGTCAGGCTTGCCGCATGAGCCGTTCGACTGGTTGATGACGGCATGCGGAGTGATGGCGTGCTGGCGGCTGTCGCCGGCGTTGAGTCTGTGGTACCGCAAACGCCGGTTGCGTCAGTTTCGATTCCAATACCTGGATGCCGAAAAGCTTGTGACCCTGGTGAATCGCAACCCCGAGGCCTTGTGGTTCGGTTGGGGATTTGATTGGGTACAAAAGCATGCGCAATTGGCCTACGAGATTTTAAAACGCGATGTCTCGACCTTGATTCCCAGCGATCATCAACGCATGGGTTCGGCTTGGATACACGGCCTGGAAGTGTCCGAAAATGACATTCGCCAGCCTTTACAGCATACCGCCGGCCATACGCTGCTGGTCGGCACCACCGGTGCCGGTAAAACCCGTGCCTTTGATGTATTGGTGACGCAAGCTGTGTTGCGCGGCGAAGCGGTGATCATCATTGATCCTAAAGGCGACAAAGATTTGATGGCCTGCGCCAAACGTGCCTGCGCCTTGGCCAAGCGTCCAGATCGATTCGTGTATTTCCATCCGGCATTTCCGGAAGACAGCGTCCGACTCGATCCCTTGCACAATTTCAACCGGCCTTCGGAGATTGCCAGCCGTATCAGCGCCATTTCGCCCAGCGAAAGCAGTAACGATCCGTTCAAGGCGTTCGGTCAAAAATCACTGGATAACGTGATTCAAGGCTTGATGGTCATCGAGGAAAGGCCAACTTTGGTCAAGCTGCGTCGTTATTTGGAAGGCGGTCCTTCGACATTGGTCATTCAAGCCCTGGAACGCTATTTCGACAACAACCTGGGCCATTGGCGGCAAGAGGCGCGGGCTTACCTGAAGAATGCCAAGGACATCGATTCCAAAGCGGTCTGCCTGGTGCGGTTTTATCGAGAGGTCGTGCAGCATCAAATGCCGAATTTAGATTTGGAAGGCTTGTTGTCTTTGTTCGAACACGACCGGGCACATTTCAGCAAGATGGTGGCGTCCTTGATTCCGATCATGAACATGCTGACCTCGGGTTCTTTGGGGCCTTTGCTGTCACCGAATCCGCATGACGTGGATGACTTGCGTCCCATCACCAATACCGGCCACATCATTGAAAAAGCCCAGGTCGCTTACATTGGCTTGGACTCGTTATCGGATGGCATGGTGGGCAGCGCCATTGGTTCGATTCTGTTGGCCGATTTGGCTGCTGTCGCTGGCGACCGTTACAACTACGGTGTCTCGGAGCGGCCGGTAAATGTGTTCGTCGACGAGGCAGCGGAAGTCATCAACGACCCCTTCATACAGGTGTTGAACAAAGGCCGCGGCGCCAAGATTCGCCTGTTCATCGCCACGCAGACCTTTGCCGATTTTGCCGCCCGCACCGGCTCCCAGGACAAAGCCCGACAAGTGCTGGGTAACGTCAACAACCTGATCGCGCTGCGAATCATGGACAGCGAGACCCAGCAGTACATCACCGACAATCTGCCGAAGACACGGTTGAAATACATCATGCGCACCCAAGGCGTGGCCACCAGTGCGACCAATCCCACCGTGTTTTCCGGCAATGTTGGTGAACGCTTGATGGAAGAAGAAGGCGATTTGTTTGCACCCCAATTGCTGGGACAACTGCCGGACTTGCATTACATCGCCAAGTTATCCGGCGGTCGCATCGTCAAAGGCCGCTTGCCGATCCTACGGTCGGAACTGGATCGCCAGCGGGATCGCCAAGGTGCCGGCTCATGACGCGTAATCTGTTGTTCAGCCTGATGCTGTGGCTTCTGGAAGTGATCCTGGTGGCCAGTTTCGTGTCCGACCGCTGGACGCGCGAACTGCAGCTCGCCGAAGACCGGATGATGATCGGCTATTTTGGCGCCAATAAAGAATCGCAGATCAGTCACACCGCGCAGCGCTGGTTTGATCGCTTGTTTGTCACCACCGGCATCCGAGAAAACGTATTCCGCTACTTCATCCCGACCGAGCGAGAACGGCAGATGTCCAAAGGCTTCGAGGATGTGGGGCGCCACGATTTGTTTCCCTTTATCGAAAGCCGACTCAACGTGCTGTGGGACACGATCTTTCAAATGTTCAAGCGCCTGACCACGGCCTGCATCTGGTTACCGTACCTGGCCGCCGCCTTGTTGCCGTTTGTCGTCGACGGACTGGTGCGGCGCAAGATCAGCCAGACCAATTTCGATTACCCCAGTCCCATGGCGCATCGCTACAGCCTTTACCTGATTCTGGGTGCGCTGTATCTGCTGCTGGTCAGTTTGACACTGCCGTTTCCGATTCCACCACAAGCCGTCCCGGTAGGTGTCTTTGTCGTCGCTTACGCGGTCAACGTACTGTTGGCCAATACGCAAAAGCGGGTGTAGCTGTTCCATGAATTTCATTGGTTTTCTGCACAGCATGATCCACAAATATCCGGAGCTTAACCCCAGGCTCAGGCAAAACCCCAAACTTGTTTTACCCCTCAACCTCAACCCAGGAGCATTATCATGTTAAACCATTCTATTAACGACACCGCTACGTCGGATTCTTTCGTTGAATTCATTACTTTAACCGCTAAGAAAATCGCCCTGAACCCAGCGTCGTCGGAGCTCGATTCACTTTTTCGAGCGTTTATTGAGTCCTGTATTGCAAATGGCCAGGACGATATTTTGGTAAGCGCTTTACGACAATCGGAAGGTTTGCACGTATTTTCGATATTAAATGAGCGTATTGTTTCGCTCGCCGAACGCATTCGGGTGAGATTGCCGTCTATGCCGAATGCAGAGTCGATCGTATTCGCCATCCCGATTGTCATCGAGCCCCATCCTGGAAAGGCTTTACCTAAGCGTATTGAAGACCCTGAACGCATTAGACAATTGCTTCAAAGCCATAGTCTGATCAACGATAGACAAGCCCTCGCCATTCACGACGAATTATTCAGCCTTGAAGACATCAACTGGTTACCTAGCCAAATTCGCCAGCTCAACCAGCAGTTGATCGAGCAAGCCGAAGGCGAAATTTCAACATCGGAATCACGCCGTTCTTTTGTTATGAAGCCCTCGGAGAGTCCGGAGGGGGACCTCATTTTGCGCTTCCTGGTGGGTGTGGTGATTAGCGATCAGGCATTAACGCCTCTTTTTTGTGAACAGCCCCAATCGGATGACGTTGGCGGATTTGCCGAAGAATGGTCAGAGGCCTTTAAAGAGGAGATGGATGAACAAACCGGTCACAACGTCTGGGAAATTGAAAAACCCAATCCGCTCAGTATTGCCGCCTCGCGCGGGATTCATTTACTCAATGAGCTTGAAATCTTCTATAAGCTAAATATGAAAGCCCAAGATTATCCCGTGTCAAAAGTCCTGCTCAGTAAACACGGTATCGATGACATACCCACGGAAATACGGGCAGCCTTTTTTGATCGTGAAAAAGAACTGTCAACCGTTTACGTTTGGCCGCTCTTGACAACCGATGACGCTAAGTCAGTATTCGAAGACATCAACGGGCTACTGACCAACCTCAATATTCCCAGGGCAATCGCGCTATGTTGCAGATGTTCCGAAGAGTAATTTAAAGCGATAGTTATCGTTCAAACATGCTCGCAACTTGCGGCGCTTCAAGCTGTCTTTAGTAGGTCCGTTATTTCGTAGTAAATTGAGTGCCATCCGTCGCATCAACGCCAAGTTTTCGGCGGAATGATCTGTTCTGGCGCGATTCGCATCTTCGCCAAACTGCACATCCAGCACCCAGTGCTGGGAATTTTCTATCGCCCAATGCTGCCGTACCCCTTCGGCAAAGCGCTGCAAATCCGTAAACGAACACAAATAGTAGCGACACTCAACCGAGGTCTTGTCACCGAGGGTGCGAATCGATTCAACCCGACCAATGGCTTGTAGCCCGGCCCAGTCAGGTTTTTGCGTCAACCAAGCAATCTCGCTACTCAAGCTGTAACGGCGTATTTCCAGGCGACCGTGATCTTTGTCGATGGTTTCGTAGACCGGTAAGCGGTCGTTGGCATTTTCAGTATCCAGCCACAACCTGACATCCTCGCAAAGGTTCGGATGATTATCCTTCAGTGCCAACACGTAATCCGCTTGCGCCGTAACGATGGTTTTCGCAATGGCTTTTTGACAACCCATGGCATCGATCGAGATCAGAGCTCCTTTGATGTCCAACATCGACAATAAATCGGGGATCGCCTTGATTTCGTTAGTCTTCTCATCCACCGCCTGTTGCGCCAACACCCAACGCGCTTCAGCCGCAAAGGCGCTCATCAAATGCACGGCCTTATCCCCTTCGCGGCTGCCGCGCAAGGTCTTGCCGTCCAAACAGACTTGCTGTCCTGAAAGGCTTGGCAATGCCGCCTGCACCCAACGTTGAAAGGTCTCGGCAAACGCTTGGGGATTCAGGCGGCCCAAGACATTACTCAGGGTATCGTGCGAGGGAATTCCATTCGGTAATTCCAAAAAGGTCCGCAGCCAATCTTCTTTTTCTTCGGCAAACTCTTCCATGCCGACCCAATCCTCGATGCCGCTCAATACTGCGCATAAGACGATCATCACGATATCCGTGAGTTTGTGGAGTTTGTTTTTGCCCTCTCGCCGCGGGTCTGTGAGGTCAGCAAAATAGGGGGTTGGATCTGGGAGCATCTGGGATATTAGGCAAAATCGCTATACTAAACCCCTTGCCCGTGCAAGTGCTACAAAGCGCGATTGCCCTGTCAATATTCCGCACGTGATTGACAACAATCTTCTTCCTGCCATCGAATTCACGGGGAATTTCGATCACTATTGTGAATCGATGTCCAGGCAATTGGAACCAGAGGAGCCGCAAACGTTCTTTATATGCTGAGTCATGCAGTTAGCGAACGATGACCAATTCTCGCCAATCAGTGGTGTAGCGTTGTGAAATGCGTTCGGCTTTGGGTTTCCAACTGTTATCAAAGCCCGATGACGCGATCGTAACCGCTTTGGGGAATCGTCGGTTGATGGTGTCCAAGGTTTGCATGAGAATGACGTTATCGGGTGGCGTACCTTCGCAGCTCAAGTCGAAGAGATCGAACTGCGAGGGTGATGCGGCAGGTCGAATCGCGCTCAGTTGGACACCGCATTTTTGATAGCTAAAGCCGGGTTTGTAGATGGCTTTTAAGCTCGACAGTGCGACGCGAATAATCGTGCGGGTATCCTGGGTGGCCGCATCCAACTTAACGGTTGCCGATCGTTGGTACTGAGGATCTTGAACGGCAAACGGATTAGTGCGAATAAACACACTCACGCAACCGGTCACTGACTGTTGCCGGCGTAGTTTTTCCGCCGCTCGGGTACAGTATGCCGACAGGGCTCGACTTAACTCCTCCAGCTCTGTCAGTTTGCGACTGAAGGATCGTGAGCAGACAATCTGTTGTTTGTCCGCTGCGACGTCTTCCAGATCAAGACAGGCGGTACCGTTCAACTCCATGACTGTACGGGCGACCACGACGTTGAATTGCGCCTGGATGGTTTTAGGCGACTGGATGGCCAAGTCCCAGACGGTTTGAATGCCCAACTGATTAAGACGTTTTGTGGTTTGCCGGCCAATCCCCCAGACTTCATCGACGGGAACGATTTTCATCAGCTTTTGCCGACGGACGGGGTCGGTAAGGTCAAGGACACCGCCGGTTTGTTTCCATTTCTTGGCGGCAAAGTTAGCCAGCTTGGCCAGGGTCTTGGTCGGTCCCATTCCGACACAGACCGGAATGCCGGTTTGCCGAGCAATCGCCTTGCGGATGCGTTGGCCATAGGCAATCGGATCTTGATAACAAGGATACACGCCGGTTAAATCCAAAAACGCTTCGTCAATGGAGTACACTTCCATGCGCGGCGTAAATTCTTCCAGCAAACTCATCACCCGTGCTGACATGTCCGCGTACAAGGTATAGTTCGACGAAAACAGTTGGATTTGATGCTGATTGACCAAATGCTGCACCTGAAATAAAGGCACACCCATTTTGATGCCTAAATCTTTAACCTGCTGGCTACGCGCCACTACACAACCGTCGTTATTGCTGAGCACCATGACCGGTTTGTCATTGAGGTCCGGCCGGAACACCCGTTCGCAACTCACGTAAAAATTGTTACAGTCGACAAGGCCGATACGTGCTTGTTCGGACATGTTTAGACTGGATGTATCACATTGGTGACCGTTCCCCAGAACACGGTTTCCAGATCCTCGGTCAAGGGAATATCGGGATATGCCGGGTTTTCGGCTTTCAAACGCCATTGGCCGTCAGTAACCATCAGACGCTTCACCGTCAATTCCCCATTGATCGCGCAGATCACGATCTTATCGGGCATTGGCTCCTTGGAGCGGTCGACCACCAAGATGTCGTTGGGATGGATGCCGGCACCCAACATGGAGTCGCCTTGTGCCCTGACAAAAAATGTCGCCGCCGGTTTTTGAATCAGCAATTCCTCCAAATCCAGGGTCTTTTCCACATAATCATCGGCCGGCGATGGAAAGCCCGCGGCTACTTTGCTGATGAACAGCGGCAATCGTCGGTTTTTGTCCGGCTTGGCAAGATGAAACCAAGCCAATCCGTCACGGATTGCCGGTAACGGTTGTGCGGGATTGAGGATCGAAAAAGGCAATGATTCGGTCATGGGTATCACGGTAAGCTACAAAATATTAACGACATAAGACTACCATCGAAAACACAAACGTTCTATTATTGTTCTCAATTTAGTTGAGCCGTATTTTTTTGCCACATGAGCGCCTTAACCCGAAAACAACAGGCCATTTTGGATTTCTTGCTGGACAACCAGGCGCAGTTTCCACGGCCACCGTCGTTGAATGAACTGTGTCAGGCACTCGGCTTGAAGTCGCGGGGCTCGTTACATTTGACCCTAAGCGGATTGATCGACGCCGGTTTTGTCGAAGCCATGGGGCTCAAACATCGTGGGGTTCGGTTGACGGAAAAGGCTTTGGCCTTGCGTGAATCTGGTCAACATCGGTCCCACGCGTTGCCTTTGGTGGGCAGCATTGCCGCCGGCAAACCGATCGAGGCGATTGAGCATACCGAATGGGTCAATGTCCCCGATCAAATTCGTACCGCACAGTCGTGCTATGTGCTCAAAGTTAAGGGGGATTCCATGATTGAAGCAGGCATACTGGATGGCGATTGGGTGATCATCGAACAACGCAGTTACGCCGACAACGGTGACATTGTCGTCGCGCTGATCGACAATCAGGAGGCTACCTTGAAATATATCGAGCAAACAGGGGATGAGGTGTTTTTGATTCCCGCCAATTCCAGCATGGAAGCCATGCGTTTCCATCCATCGCAAGTCAGCATTCAAGGCGTACTGGTCGGCCAGATGCGCAGCTACCGTTAGGATATATACATGCAACCCTTAGCCTTTGTCGACCTGGAAACCACCGGCGGTTCGGCCACCAAAGACCGTATTACCGAGATCGGCATTGTCTTGGTGGATGACGATGGCGTGCGGGAATGGAGCCAACTGGTTCATCCGCAAATGCGCATTCCGTTGTTCATCGAACAGATGACCGGTATCAGCAACGCCATGGTCGAAAACGCACCCACCTTTGAACAGGTGGCCAAAGAAGTCGATGCCTTATTGCAAGGCCGGTTGTTCATCGCCCATAACGCCAGGTTCGATTATGGGTTCCTAAAAAATGAATTCAAACGGGTTGGCCTAATGTTTAAACCGCAAGTACTGTGCACCGTGAAGTTGTCGCGGGCACTGTATCCGCAGTATCACCGGCACAATCTCGATAGCCTGATCGAACGCCATCAACTCACCGCCAAGGAACGCCATCGTGCGCTAGCAGATGCTCAATTGATTCATCAGTTCTGGCAGCATGCCCATCAACAGTTTTTGGCTGACGCCATCGAAACCACAGTTAAGAATCTGGTACAGCGTTCCAGTCTGCCATCGCAACTGGATCCGAATTTGATTCATGAATTGCCGGAAGGTCCCGGTGTTTATCTGTTCTATGGCGAAAACGACTTACCGCTGTATATTGGCAAAAGCGTCAATATCCGCCAGCGCGTCCTATCGCACTTTGCCGCAGACCATCGCCACACCAAGGAGATGAGCTTGTCGCAGCAAACCAAGCGTATCGAGTGGATCGAAACCGGTGGTGAACTGGGTGCGTTATTGACCGAAGCCAAGCTGATTAAACAAATGACACCGGTGCATAACCAACGGTTACGGCGCAAAAATGCCTTGTGTGCCTGGCAACTGGAGCAGAAGCAGGATCAGCTATTGCCGCGTCTGACCTGGGCCAACGATCTGGATTTCGGTTCGCAGGATAATTTGTATGGCTTGTACGGTAATAAACGGGATGCCGAAAAAGCACTTCGCAGTTTGGCTGAACAACATCAGCTTTGTCTAGGTGTGCTGGGCCTTGAAAAAGTCGGTAATGGCAAACCGTGCTTTGCACACCAACTCAAACGCTGTCGTGGTGCCTGTGTCGGCAAGGAATCCGGCTTGGAACATGCCACGCGCTTATTGACCGCCATGAGCAAACTCAAACTGAGCAGTTGGCCTTATCCTGGCGCCATTGGTATTCGCGAGACAGAGGATTTGCACGTCATCGATCACTGGTGTTATCTCGGCACGGCGCGCAGTGATGACGAAATCCACGCATTGCTGGAGCAAGGCAGACCAGCGTTTGACCGGGATACTTATATGACCTTGGTTAAAGCGTTAAAGAAAACGCAGGTCGTGCATTTACGCTCGAAGCCACCCCATGAATCCATCCGCAGGAGACATTCCGATGCCTGATTCAACTGTACGCCGCTTGAATCCGAACAAATTGCTGTTGAGCAAATGGACTGCCGCACTGCCCAAAAACAAGGAAAAGCATTTTCTGGTCACCCAACTGATCAAGCCCGAATGGCCGGATGCGCCTATCGAACACATCGAGCTGGAAGCGATCTATTCGCGCCGCAGTTTTATCCTTCCGTGGCGAGATCTGACGGATACCGAGCAATGGTTACAAGGTTGGCAGTAAGGCAGATCGGAATAGAAAATCATGTGCGGACGATTTCAGCTAACTGCGTCACCTGAAGAAATTGCCGAGCATTTCCAACTCTCGCGCCTGCCCAAATATCAGCCCAGCTACAACATCACGCCGGCGCAGAAAATTCTCTGTATTGTCGAATTGGAGGACAAATCGCTAAAGGCGGTGAATCTGTTCTGGGGCTTGGTGCCGTCCTGGTCCAAAGACACCAAAAACAGCCATCATCTGATCAATGCACGTGCCGAAACGATTCGAGAAAAGCCATCGTTTCGAGCGGCCTTTCATAAACGTCGCTGCCTGATCGTCGCACAAGGTTTTTACGAGTGGCAAAAGCAGGAATCTGGCAAACAGGCCTTTCATATTCATCGACAGGACCATCAGTTATTTGCTTTTGCCGGGGTCTGGGAACAGTGGCAACAAGAACAACAAGCCTTGTATTCCTGCAGTGTCATTACCACTGAAGCGACGGGTTTGATGCAACCCATACATGACAGAATGCCGGTGATCTTGCCGTATGATCACTACGGCGATTGGTTGGATAAATCTAGCAGTGTGGATCAAGCCTTCATGCGGCTGGATAATTTGGCTTATACCAATATGATGGCAACACCCATAAGTGATTGGGTGAATAATCCCAGGCATGATGATATGCGTTGCATAAACCCAATTTAGGCTAACGCACAAACTTGGCGTCAATCAGGGTTGGCACTACACTTCTGCCCAGGTAAGTCTTAAATTGGAGGGATAGACATGGAACGATTACTATTGGCGCTCTGGATTTTCTCTAGTGCAGTTTTTGCTGAGGGCGACGAAAAGCTTTGGCCTGACGACAAGCCAAAAAACTTCTGCCTAGACCCCACATTAGCCACCAACAATGAAAATTTAGCCAAGGAGCATCCCGGCGATGAGCGACTCGTAAAACTTGTCGCCTTGCGTTCCGGACTTTGTAATCTGGTATTGAAAAACATCGTTCCGCTGAATACTGCCATCGATATCTTCGACGCTGAAAAGGAAAACGAAATGCAAAAGCGCTTGCAGGAAGGTCAAACCAATAAAGGTGATATTCTTCTTTGATATTACGTTATATCAACAACAAGACTAGGAACAACGTCCTGCACTGGAATGACTTTAGAAGGAAAATCGCCCAACTTTATCCAACGCTGATATTCGCGAATCCAGCCAAATGTGCTTGTCAGCCGATTGCCAAACATTGACTCCAAAGGAAACTGTCATGAATTTTTTATGCGCTTCATTACTGATGATCTCGTTGATTAGCTTGACGGGTTGCGTTAGCAGGGATATTCACGAAGCGGTCGAGGACCGTGGGCCGCAAGTGGCTTTCGCTCCGCTGCCGCAAGCCAGCCGCTTGACGGTTGCTGTTTCTCGCTTCACTAACGAATCGGTTTACGGCAGTGGTTTGTTTACGGATCAATCCGGCGATCGAATTGGCAAGCAAGCGGCAGATTTGTTGTCTAGACATTTGATGGCGACCCAGCATTTCAATGTGGTGGAACGCCAGGACATCAGCAAGCTCAAATCCGAAGCGGAGTTGATGGGCAAAACCGAATCCGAATTCAAACAGAATCTGCTCGGGGTCGATGCGTTGATCATGGGTTCGGTAGTGGAATTAGGTCGCGATACAACCGGGGGTGTTTGGCTGATTGGTAAGGAAAAAACTCAGCGGGCCCGTGCGCGCGTGGTCTTACGTTTGGTCGATCCCAAAACTGGCCAAGTGTTTTATAGCCAAGAAGGCACAGGTGAAGCGTCTATATCATCCACTGCGACGCTTGGTTTCGGGGGAACTGCTGGATTTGACTCGACGTTGGAAGGCAAAGCCATCGATGCTGCGATTGTGAATATGATCAATAACGTCGTCAGCACATTGGAAGCACGCGGTAAATCACAGCCGTAATATCCCGTCTTATGAAAGGAATCGCATAATGTTCAACATAAGAAGAGGGTATCTCAAGCTTTGTTGCAGTGGGCTTGCCATGTTGTCGGCGCTTTCCGGTTGTGCTCCCCAGGGATTATTCTACTGGGGCGATTATGAAAGCAGCTTGTACGAGCGCTATGTTGATAATAACAGCCAACATACCGATGCCTACTTGCGGAACACGATCACCGAAGCTGAGCAACGTCAGCAGCGCGTGCCGCCGGGTGTCTTCGCCGATTACGGTTTCCTGTTATACACCCGCGGGGATAAAGCCGGCGCGATTGCCTATTTTCAGAAAGAACGCTCGCTGTACCCTGAGTCCACTGCGCTGATGAATAAACTCATCGAAAAGATACAGCAGAAGGAAATGCCGCCGGAACCTAAAAGCGAAACGACGGCAACACCCGTACTGCAGGAGGCGGCGCCATGAGATTAATGTTGGTTTTGTTAATCACCTGGGTGTTGCAAGGCTGTGTAGGTCCGCAACATATCAACCTAGATGCCTTTTATGCGCACCCTCCGCGCTCGATAGTGGTAGTGCCAGTGGTCAACGAATCGCCCGAAGTTACGGCCAATTCGGTATTTATTACCACTATCACGCAACCGTTGGCTGAACGCGGCTATTACGTATTCCCGGTGTACTTGACCGACATGATCCTGCGAGATTTTGGTTTAGTGGAGGCGGGGCACATCCAATTGTTGCCACCCGAGCGGTTTAACGAGTTATTCGGCGCGGACGCAGTTTTGTTTATCACCATTAAGGACTGGAGCACAAAATATTTGGTGCTGGCGTCTTCGGTCGTGGTTGATATGGAATATGTTCTCAAAGACACCCGGACAGGAACGGTGCTTTGGCAAAACCACCAAAATTATGTTCAAAGTTCTGGTGGTGGCGATCCCATAGCTATGGCAGTTTCTGCGGCGCTTAACGCTTTACTGACGGACTACTTACCATTAGCTCGACAGGCCAATTTCTTGGCCTTTCAACCTCCAAAAGGTTTGCCAGCAGGACCCTACCATCCAGAGTATCAGCAAGATAAAAGTAAATTTTAAATTGATTGTTCGGGAGGGTATGTTTTGGTAGTTAACGACCCAAACCCGTCTATCGAGTTTCTCCAAACCGGTCATTCAGTGACATTCAGATTCTGCGAACTGCTGGACTACAAAGCAGACGTTGGTGGCCTCAACCTATCCGCCTAGAGCAGCCGTATAATACTCATTGACCACTGATTGCTAACTGGCTTATTGCCGTCAACGACTTTGTTTGTCTTAAAAATTCAGCAAGCTTTTAGCGCCTTCTCGGAAAGAACCATAGGCTGTGTTTCTATTGGGCGCATCAAACAAACGCACCACGTTCTATAAACATGTTTCGTTTGCTGGATTGATTTCCCGATTTTTGGTGAGTTGGTTACGTACGACGGAGGCGTAAGTTCTGCCTATCCTAACCTCAGAGCCGTCCTTCATGACGGCCACCATGGCGGCGAACGGCGCTTGTTTGATGCGGGCAATGGCGTTACGCCGCACGATGGTGCTGCGGTGAATACGAATGAAGTCTTCCGAACCTAAGTGTTGTTCCAGGGCGGTCAGCGTTTCATGGTAGAGGTACTCCGCCCCGTCGACATGAATGCGCACATAGTCGCGCTCGGCCTGTATGCGAGTGATTCGGTCTTGGGTGACGCGGATGTGTTCTCCGCGGACCTTGACCCAGAATTCGTGGTTTTGCTTGGGTTGTTCGCGTAAGGCGCGTTTCAGGGCAGCGATGGTTTCTTGCAATTCTGCGATACGGTCGGTTTGGTTACGCGCGGCGACGGCGGATTTAGCGCGTTCCATAGCCTGCTCGAAACGGCCCGGTTCGACGGGTTTGGTAAGGTAATCGACGGCGTTGGCTTCGAACGCGCGCAACGCGTGGTGATCGAAGGCGGTGACGAAGACGACGACGGGCGGTTCCGGGCCTAATTGTTCCAGCACGTCGAAACCGCTACCACCGGGCATCAGAATATCCAGAAGCAGGATCTCCGGCTGAAATTCTAATATTTTGTAACGAGCCTCCGCCACATCAGCGGCTTGTTCGATCTGGCCGACCCAATCGAGCTTGCCCAGTAGACGAACTAGTCGGCGACGGGCGAGCGGTTCGTCGTCCGCAACCAGAACGTTGACGCCGGTCATGATTGCCTCCAGGGTAGCTCCATGGCGACGCGGTAGCGGCCGGGTGAAATACCTCCTGATGAAAAGTGCGCATCTTCTTGAAACCTGGCGCGTAAGCGTTCTTCGACGTTGCGCAATCCAACGCCCATGCCCGGGCGACGATTTTCTTTTGCGTTGTCGCGCGGCATGTCGTTTTCTACGGCAATATGCAGCCGGTCGTCGGTGCGGTAGGCACTGAGCACGATTTCGACTGGGCCGCTGGTGGCGCCGACGCCGTGTTTGATGGCATTTTCGATCAATGGTTGCAGGATAAGGCTGGGCACGAGTGCATCGCGCGCGTTTTCCGGCATGTCGACCTTGAACGTCATGCGGTCGGAGAATCTCTCGCGTTCGATCTCCAGATATTCTTCCTGCAGAGCGATTTCGTCGGCGAGCGATACATCGTGCATGGGATCGAGCGAGAGTGTGGTGCGCATGAAGGTGGAAAGCGAAAGCACCATGCGTTCGGCGCGCGTGGCGGCGCCTTCCTCGATCAGGCCGGCAATGGAGTTGAGGGTGTTGAACAGAAAATGAGGGTTGATCTGGTAACGCAACGCTTTCATTTGCGCGGAAAAGGCTTCTTCCCGAACGGCCGCCAATTGGCGCTCCCGGTCTCTGACATCGAAGCTGTACAAAAGTGTAAGAAACGCGCAGGACCAGCCAAAGAACATAGCCCAGCACATAAATAATACTATGATGTTATCAATCACTGAAAAATTTAGGTTCGTGGCGGCGTAGAGCATTTTGTAAAACTCTTGTGTGAGGATGAAATCCACAATGGAAACGATGGCGGAGATAAGGAAGCATATAACGATGTTGTGAATCATCCTGTTGGTTCGCAGGCGCCAGACTGCAATCGACATGATGAAAAATGAGGTGAGACCGGACGCAATTTCGACCAGCGCAGAATGATCGAGGAAGGCCGCCGGAACGTGTAGGTATGATTCCGGGGCAGGAATATATGCAGACAGGCCGTAGAATAAAGCGGCCAGGAGCAGGTAGCTTATTCCCAGCCTAAATGCCTCTCTAAAGAGGGATTCACGAGGCGGCATTCCATCCTCGAGCCGAAGTTGTAAAAACTGGCCGCTCTTGCGTACAGCAGGAGATTCATCTAGCCGCAGAGTCGATAATCTTTCTTTGGTGTTTTGCATGGTGACTGCCTCAGGACGACACTCTAGCAATGAAATTCAAGGTCAAGCAGGCACCCCAACGCTTACCAAGGATGCGGTGTTCGGCCAACCGGGGGCATAACCTTGCGGATATGGAAATCCGGCTCATGCGCTTCTCCAAGGCAAACTAATGGCTGCCCTGTAACGGCTGGGGGATATTCGGCCCGCGAGAAAACCGGCGGCATCCTGAAAGCGCACGCGCAGACGCTCTTCCACGTTGCGCAGACCCACGCCTATGCCTGGACGGGAATCGGCGGACGCATCGTCGCGCGGCATATCGTTTTCGACAATAACATGAAGCCGGTTATCTTCGCGATAGGCACTGAGCGTAACTTCCACGGAACCAACCGTCGCACCGACGCCATGCTTGATCGCGTTTTCAATCAGCGGCTGAAGAATCAGGCTGGGCACAAGGGCGGACTTCACGTCGTCCGGCACGGAGATTTTGAACGTCATGCGGTCGGCGAATCGCTCGCGTTCGATCTCCAGATACTCTTCCTGCAGGGCGATTTCGTCGGCGAGCAGTACATCGTGCATGGGATCGAGGGCAAGCGTGGTGCGCATGAAGGTCGATAGCGAAAGCACCATGCGTTCGGCGCGCGTGGCGGCGCCTTCCTCTATCAGACCGGCAATGGAGTTGAGGGTATTGAACAGAAAATGCGGATTGATCTGGTAGCGGAGTGCCTGCATTTGGGCTGCTAGCGCTTCCTTACGGGCAATTTCCAGGAGTCGTTCGCGTTCGAGCACTTCGAAATTATCTAGTGCGGCGACAAATAAACAACTCCAGCCGAACAGCATGGAAGCCCCTTCAATCAATGTGTAGCCGGAGTAAAGCGGATCGAAGTCAACAGGTTTGGGATACTGGCAAATGGTGTAGTTGATGAAGTCGATTGCCGTATAGATAGGCGCGGTGACGGCCGCCATCAGAAAACACAGCAGGGCTTTTTGCAAGAAGTTCAGCCGATGGCGCAGCCGAATCAACAGCCTCGCCATCAGATAGGTCATCACCGCGCTGATTCCGAATAGCACTAGTTTGAGCGGGGCGGACTCTATCGGGTCGATGTTGATGAAGTAACCCAAGATGCTGTCTGCGACAAACATGCAGAGCCAGTACAGAATATTTAGACGTAGCGCAGCCTGCAGCACTCCGCAGGATTCTGATGTGTCATCGGTCGTCATGGAAGGCGAATTCATGTATGCATTATCGCCTGATCCGGTTGGTTTTCGAATGCATTTGGTCGTCGATTATTCGCCATTCGCAGGAATTTTTCGCCTTCGTAGAAGGCTAATGGCGCTTGGAAGAAATTGACGGGAATTCGCAAACCGGCGTTTTTACAATGCAAGCAGTCCAAGTGACAGCCTGCAAGCCGGGATGAATTACGGTATCCGGTCGAGTCTGATTAATTGCCTGCCGCTTTCCGGTTCGGGCAGGCACTGAATTGGGAAACCGGAAAAACGTAGCATTTCACTGCTTTTGCGAAATACAGCACTGAACGCAGCCTAACCTAAGTCCCTTCGGTCCCCTCGCACGGCACCAAAGCCTTGCCGGCTAGTTCAAGACGTTAGGCATATCTTCACGCTCCTATGCCCAACGTTTCCTTTATTTGGAGCGGTGGAAAATCAAAATGGCACAAAAAGTTCTGGCGGTCGCTCTCTTATTGATGTTTTCCGGCTGCGCAACAACCACCAATAATACTTCCGCTCAAGGAAGCAACCAGGCCGAGAAGAAAATATCGATGGCTATTGGCCGCGAAATTGGCAACTTTAAAATCACCAATTCTCAGGCTACAGAAGCTCCGGCCGGCTATAACGGCATGCAGTACACCGTTAAAACGGATGATGGAGCCACCTTTAAGTGTGAAATTTTAGAGCCGTCCGGGTTTGGCAAATTCGCGACCTGGGGTATGGCAAGCGGGGCAGACGCCATGTGCACCGATTTTACCAAAGGCTCGAAAGACATCGGAAAAACCAACAACGCGAGCTGCAATGCGTTATTAAGAGCCGCGGGCAAATGCTGAGGCCCCTTCGAGAAGGCTAGATGCTTACTGACCGCAAACATTCTATCTCCGACACTTGGTCGACTGCATTTCGTCGTCGATTAATCGCTACCCGCAGAATTTTTTTGCCTTCGCGGTCGCACGGCGACCATTGAAAGAATTCAAATGGAAGCGGTAGACATGGGTTTTTACAATGCGGTCACGGTGTAGAGATTGTGATGATTTTTTTAAATTTAAAGACGACTTCCATGGAGAAACGCGATGAAACCTCGAACTCTTTGCTGCGCACTAGCGGCGTGTTGTTCATTAATGATCGAAAGCGCGCAGGCGCAGTTATTCGATCGCGGCGGCGGCCTAATTTATGACAGCGGTCTCAACGTCACCTGGCTGGCCGACGCCAATTACGCCAAAACCAGCGGATTCGACGCCGATGGCAAGATGAGCTGGCAAAACGCCATGGCCTGGGTAAGCGGACTTAGTTATTTCGACAGCGTGCGTAATACGACATACAACGACTGGCGGTTGCCAAGTTTCACCGATTTGGGCGAGTCGGGCTGCGATTACGGCTATAGCGGCACCGATTGCGGTTTTAACGTCTCGACCTCAAGCTCCGAACTGGCGCATTTGTATTACAGTGATTTCGCCAATAAAGGGTTTGTCGATTCGCGCGGTTTACAGCAGGATGGATACGGTCTGGTAGACGACCCGGCCGATCCGAACGACGAAAGCTTATTCAACAACCTGCAATCGTATTCTTATTGGATGGCGACCTCGTACACGATCCCCGGTGCAAGTACGCCGGATACCGCCGCATGGTATCTGCAATTTTCAACCGGCATGCAAAACACGATCAGTAAAGGCACTCAATATTACGTGCTAGCGGTACGCGACGGCGACGTAGTGGCGATGCCGCCGGTACCTTTGCCGTCAGCGGTTTGGCTGTTCGGCAGCGTGTTGATGGGATTTCTATATTCTGGACGATCCAAGTCCGGCAAATTGCAGCCGATTTAATCCTTCGAGTTATCGGAAATTAGTGGAGTAAAACGCATGAATAAAATAACGATGGCCGCTCTGCTAGCGGCGGCACTAGGCGCCGCAGGCGCGGCGAATGCGACAACAACTGTAGTCGATTTCGAAAATATCCACGATTGGGATCTGGTCGACGGATACGGCGGTTTGTCGGGCTGGGAGTCAATGAGTGGCCAAGTGTCGAGTTATTCGGACTTCGAGATGCACGACCCGGCAACGGGCGAGAACCGACTGCATACTCGTGCTGGCGAGCTGACTTTCGATCAAGGTCCGGTGATTTTTCAAGGTATGTATTACAACTATTGGGGCTTTGACACCGACATCAGTTTTTCGCTGTTCTATCAGGGACAAGAAGTCTATAGCTCCACGCTCGACGCCGCCAATCAGCCATTCGATATTTATTGGCTGGCATCAGGCTACTCCGGACTGGTCGACAGAATTCAGTTTCATGGCCAATCCTCCGACGGTTTTATTGTCGACAATCTGACCTATTCCACGGCGCCCGTGCCGTTACCCGGAGCCGCATGGGTATTTGCCTCCGGGCTGCTTGGCTTATTGCTGCAAAACCGCAGGCATTCGTCCTGAGAAATGGAGTAAACCCGAATACCATGTTGCACTGAGGTCGCCTATAAGAGGACCTACTTTGCAGCAAATCCCGGAAATTGATAGGAGTGAAACTAATGAAGCATAAACAACGATTTCTAGCCACGATGCTGACCCTGGGATTGTCGATGTCGGCACAGGCATCGACCGTGGTGACATTCGAGGATATTTCCCCGAATGATCTGGCGGATGGCTACGGCGGCATATCGGGATGGAGCGCCCTGGGAGGCACCGGGATCGGTGATAAAGCCTTCGGCGGCAACGGCCATTACACATTTTGGGGCAACGAAGGCATGCTCAGCTTCGATCATGCACCGGTTGTGTTTCAAGGCACGTATTACAAGGCGTTTCCCCTGCAACAGGATTATCAGTCTCCTTTGACGGCCATTGAACTATGGTACCAGGGCAATAGGGTGAGTAGCTTCCAATATTCGGGTGCGCCGCTCCAGAGCATGGCGTGGCTGGGATCGGGCTATGCAGGGCTCGTCGACCACGTTTACTTCAGAGGCGGCTTAACAGGTTTTTCGATCGACGACCTGATCTATAATACCGTCAGTTCCGTGCCGTTACCGGCAAGTTGGGCACTGTTCGCCGGCGGAGCCGCCTTGCTGGGATTCGCGCGGCGTCGTATCGTTCCAGCATTTCAAGATCGCGAAAATGAAAATTACCGGTAATCCTGGGCTGCTGCCTCAATTTCGCTCAATTGCAGAGGCTAAACCGAGTGTTCAGCGCAACGCCACGCGCGTTGTGTCGGATATGGCTACAATCTCGCCGTTAGGCAAATCATTGAGTGAGGGCAAAGATCATTCCGTTGACAGCCAATCGATCACGCAAATCATGGCCGGAAAAAGCCTGCGTAACATTCGATACACTGAACTTGTTTCCATCGCTGACAAGCTAAGAGACGCTGGGCAACTTGCGGATAAGGATTATCTGGATTTTATCGGACCATCGCCTGAATTTTCCTCGATTGACGGCTCGCGCAATCCGAACTGGGACGCCCCTATGGACTACATCGGACGTCATGAAATGAATCTCGCCTTCATGATCGCAACGGGGTCGGAGCAGCGCTTTATCGACTTCGAGCGGCATTTGTTGTCGCTTTACAAATCGTTTGAGCCATGATGCAAACAACGCCAAGTCAAGCAAATTGCTGATGCTAACTCAAACAAAAGCCGATTGGCTCATACCTGTCGGCTTGCTAACACTCAGCTTTATTCCTATATCAGCGGGCATTTTTCGTCTGGTTCAACTCGGTTTTGGAGCCGCCATTACCGAGGAGAATGCGCGCTTCTTTGCCGCGCCACTGCCTGTGGTACTGCACATTGTTGGCTCGTGCCTATTTTGCACCTTGGGCGCCGTGCAATTTTCTTGCGTTTTTCGCCGAGAGCAGCTCAATTTGCACCGGCTGTTCGGGCGCTTGCTGATCCCTATCGGGCTTGCGGTTTCGATTTCCGGCCTATGGATGACGCTGTATTACCCGCGTGCAACGCTAAATTATGATGGGCCTGTGCTCCATGTTGTACGTATATTGGTCGGGCTGGGAATGAGCCTGTCTTTATTGCTCGGGCTGTTGGCAGTCCGCAGGCAAAAAATCACGCATCATCGCGCCTGGATGATGCGCGCCTACGCACTTGGCCTGGGTGCGGGCACGCAGGTTTTCACCCATATTCCGTTGTTTGTCTTCCCAAGCCTTTGGAGCGAAACATCAAGGGCAATATGCATGGCCGCCGGGTGGAGCATCAATATCGCTGTGGTTGAGTGGATATTGATGCGCAATTGGCGTGGCCCTCATTAGCTTGAATATGATACCTATCAATGAAAAAGGAGAGATCACAATGAAAACCAGCTTTCTGCCGCTATTGTTTGTAATTGATTTATCAGTTAGCGGATGCGCCGGCACTACATCGATCAAGAATTTGGCATTACCGCCGGTAAGTACGATCGAAGGCACAGTCACGCAACTTGAGGAAAACGGCTTTGTTCTAACGGATGGTTCCGGTTCTATTCCTGTTAAAGCCCGGTTGCCGGACAACAGGAAACTAAATGTTTCGCTGAGTGAGAAAGTCAAAGTATACGGCAATCTGCAAGGCGGTCAGGAAAATGTATTTAATGGATATGTTATCAGGAAGCCGACCGGGGAACAGATCATCATCACCAATCCGACACCCCATTTTGGCTTTATTATTCAAAGTTCATTTCAGTAATTCCTGATAACGCCATCAACGCAGACGTATAAAAACGGTGCGCTGGTTATGAAGAATATTGGGCGCTCTCCCATTTCAGATGAAGCGGTTCAAAAAATGAAAATGTCCTTAATTTTTTTATCGGCATGGCTTTCAGTGCTCAGTCCCATGCCGATGCGGGTGGCTGCCCAGCAAGATATAACGCCGTTGTCGACGCTAATTCCGGCTGGATAACCTGTGTTCCAAAAGATCAGGATAACGGCAATGGCGAAGAGAGTGCCTATGGACCGTCTGTATCGGATCTTTTTATGGCTGTGGTCGGGCATGCCGATACGCCGCAGCTTTGGGTATCTTCCGGCTATCTCAACATTCAGGATGCCGAACGAACCGCTATGGATGCCTGCAAGAGTGCGATGGATTTACCGAACAGTTGCACGCTTCTGGTGCGAGCGCACAACAGCCAATATATCGGCACCGTGAGGAATGGCCGGGGCGTTCCCTATGTATCCAGCGACAATTCGATTGAAAATGCAACCGCTGCGGCCATGCGAGCCTGTAAAAAGGAATCCGATTCTTGCCAGGAGGGCGCCATGCTTTACAACACGCTGGCGCAAACCGACCGTTTTCCATCTATTCCCGTAAAGGAATATCTCGCCGTAACGGTTGCCTGGCCGGCTCTGGGTTCGAAAATAAAGCCCTCCGAAAACAAAAAGACCTGGCTGGCGAGCGGACGCCCAGTCTCGGAGAATGTGGAGGCCGCTCTCAGCCGGTGCCGCAAAGAATCCGGAACAACATGCGTCGTTGGCCGACATTCCGGCGGTGGCATGCTGGGTCGGCTACAGGCCAATGACGGCTATGATTATTGGGTGGATGCTTGGGATAGGGTTTGGCTAGAACGCAATGTGGACAAACTCTGTCCCGATGGTAAGCAATGCAAGCTGATCGAGGTCTTTGATTCAAACCAGATAGCAGATCAAGTCATTCAATAGGTGGCTGGCATGGACATTTACTTTAAGGAGATTGTCTTAAGACTCGTTGGTATTTTACTTATCATCAGCTTGTGTCCCAGTTGCACGTCGCCACAACTTTATGCGACCGGACAGTCCTATCAACGTAATCAATGCCTCCACCTCGCTGACTATGGCGACCGCGATCGGTGTTTAGGTAATGCAGAAGCGTCCTACGATGAATACAAGCGAAAACTCAGTAGGGAACAAGGAGAAACAGCCAGCCATGAGTAGACTTGCATATATTTTATTGCTGGCAATGCTGATGTCCGGTTGTGAGTCGCTACCGAACAAGGCCACGGCTCAAATCGACAATCGACGCGTCGAATACGCCTTATCCGGCAACGGAGGCAAGACCGTCGTGTTCGAAAACGGCCTCGGCGGCACGATGGATTGGTGGGCAAAAGTGTTGCCCGAGCTCGGCGGAAACGTTACCGCATTCGCTTACAACCGCCCCGGATATGGTAACAGCGAACCCGCATCCACCCCCCGCGACGGTCAGCACATTGCCGAAGAACTGCGCCTGTTACTGAGAGCCAAACATTTGCCGCCGCCTTATATTCTGGTAGGGCATTCTTTGGGCGGTTTATACATGCAACTCTTTGCACGGCTTCATCCCGACGAGGTGAGCGCATTGATTCTGGTTGATTCCACCCATCCGGAGCAACTCAAAGGCAACGGAGCCTATGAAAACCGGCCGCTTTGGGTACGCATGCTATTCCAGTTGGCGATGGTGACCTCGGACGTGACCAAGCAGGAACTCAGGAACGCGGTATTGGCAAGCCCGACCTTTGCCGGAAAACCGGTGCTTGTTCTCGGCGCATTACAACCTCTCGAACAAACATCACCATTGGCAGACGATTCCAATGCAAAACGCCGCGATCTAGTCAGACTGTATCCTGGTGCCAAACAAATCTGGGTCGATAGCGGCCACGGCATTCCGCTGGATATGCCCGACTCGGTCGTTGCGGCAATTGGCGATGCGTCGGAGCGACACTGACGCAGCTCACGGCGAGTTGTGACATTTAGCAAAATTGCCTGTACTCAACTGATACGAACTTGCCTGGTCATCGCTGATGGATGCCGAAAACAATGGATATCTATTATTGGACACCCCCATTGGCCACAATGACTTACTTGGCATATTCAAACACCGGCAACCAACACACGAATAGACCGTTTAGAACATATGAAGAACGTTTCAGACATTTTAGGCGCTTGGCTCGGCTTGACTGCATCGCTTTATTGGCTTTGCGGAGTGATATATTTGCCGACGCTGTTGGCAAATTATAATGCCATTAGCCAGACCATTAGCGAATTGAGCGCCATTTCGACACCGCTCGCAAACCGAATCAATTTTGGCTGGTCGTTACCGTTGGGCATATTGCAATGCGGGGCTGTATTGACGAAATACCGACAGCAACATATTACGGCAGAGGTTCGCAACGGGTTGGCAGCATTCGGTTGCGTCGGAATCGCTTACGTGGCTTGCAGCTTTTTTCCGTGCGATCAGGGAGCGCCGCTATGGGGTTCATGGCGTCAATTGGTTCACAATGCTTTTGGTGGACTAGAATATGCCGGTGGCGGCTTGGGGTTATTGCTACTGGGGAAAGCCAGACGCGAAAACGACCGATTGGCCATGGCACTCCAACTGTCCGGACTATTGGTGTGGATGGGTTTGCTGTTAATGACCATTCCAGGGCTGTTTGGTGTGCGCGGAGCGGTGCAGCGCATCATTGAGGCGCTACTGTTTGGCTGGTTGGCGTGGGGAAGTATCAAACGACTCACCAGCAGGTGGCAGCTTGCTTGCGTCGTAGCCAAAAATGAGTGGAACGCTTTAAATATCTCGGATGGATCATAGTGACGCAGTGATAATGTAAATTTGCTCGCCGAATACCAGACATTCGACTGGGCCACAGGTAGCCTTAACGATTGAATTTGGATAGAGACCCTGACGGTCGGCTTTTGGCCGTTCTCGACAAATTCAGCCTTAACAATAGTCACGCAATTTTGTTCAGCCTAGCCACCAAATGCGTGATCCTACGCTGCGATTGCTGGTTTTTCACCGCCATACCCAGCGCTTTGGGTTGGGCAATCACTACGACCAGTTGTTTGCCACGCGTGACGCCGGTATACAGTAGATTACGTTCCAACAGCATAAAGTGCTGCATGGCCAACGGAATGACCACCACGGGGTATTCTGAGCCTTGCGATTTGTGCACACTGGTGGCGTAAGCTAGTGTAATTTCGTCCAGATCACTGAATTCGTAGTCGACCACTCGATCGTCGAACAATATTTTGACCTGGCTGTCCTCAAGATCAATGGATTTGATCACACCAATGTCGCCGTTGAAGACTTCCTTGTCGTAGTTGTTGATCCGCTGAATGACCTTATCACCCGGCGCATAGGTATTCCCAAATCGGGTAATCTTTGGTTCACTGTGACCATTTAAACGCGCTTGCAATTCGATGTTCAACGACCGTGCGCCCAGGCCGCCACGATTCATGGGCGTCAGAATTTGCACGTCGTTGACCGGATGAAAGTGGAAGCGCTGCGGAATCCGTTCAAGGACGACTTGCATCAATTTAGCGAAAATATCTTCGGGTGTTTCGGCATAGAGGCAATAAAAATCGCTGAGAGCTTCGGTCTTGTCCACCACCGGCATTTGCCCGTGATTAATCCGGTGCGCATTAGTGATGATTTCGGAAGTACTGGCCTGGCGGAAAATCTCCGTCAGACGCACGGTGGCAATTTGCCCGGAATCGATGATATCTGCCAGCACGGATCCAGGACCGACCGACGGTAATTGATCAACATCACCGACGATCAATACCGCAGCTTCCGTCGGTATGGCCTTTAACAGCTGATTCATCAGCACCACGTCCATCATCGACGACTCATCGATCACTAAGCAATCGAGGTCCAACGGGATTTCGTCATTATGCTTGAACGCGAACTGCGTCGGATCAAACTCCAGCAGACGATGAACGGTTTTCGCTTCCATGCCCGTCGATTCAGTTAAACGTTTTGCCGCTCGCCCCGTTGGCGCGCACAAACCAATCCGAACGCGTTTGGCTTTGAGAATCTTGAGTAGACTGTTGACCAGGGTGGTTTTACCAACACCGGGGCCACCGGTGATGACTGAGATTTTATGCTGAAGTACCAAGCGAACAGCAGCCGCTTGCGACTGCGACAAGGTCATGCCAGTTTGCTCTTCCACCCAGGGAATGGCTTTATCGGCGTCGATTACACCCCAGGGTGCATCGCCTTGATTTAATCGATTCAAGTTGGCGGCACAACCGATTTCAGCACGGTGCAAAGGCGTCAGAAAAATGAATTCGTCGCTGCCATCGATTTCCGCGATCAAATTGCCTTCGGTTAATTCCGCCGCAATGGCCTGATCGATGATCGGCAACGGAATTTCCAGTTGTTTCGCTGCCATTTCACAAAGCTTGCTGCGAATAGCGGCGCAGTGACCTTCGCCAGACCATTCCTGCAAGACATGGCGGACACCCGCTTGAGCACGCATCAAGGACTGTGGACCGATACCCAGCCTCTGTGCCAGGGTATCGGCGGTCTTAAAGCCGACGCCGTGGATGTCTAGCGCCAGACGATAGGGATTTTCGCGCACTTTCTCGATGGCCTGCTCGCCGTAGGTTTTATAAATTCGCACCGAACGCGAGGTGCCGACGCCATGCGATTGCAGAAAAACCATGATCTCCCGAATCACTTTCTGTTCTGCCCAGGCGCTGGTCACACGCTCTTGGCGTTTCTTACCAATCCCCGGTAATTCCAACAGACGCTCGGGTGTTTGCTCGATCACATCGAACACCTGCTCACCAAAGGCCTTGACCAGCTTTTTGGCAAAATGGGGACCGATACCTTTGACCATGCCGGAGCCCAGGTATTTTTCGATACCGTCCAACGTGGTCGGCGGCACGATTTTTAACGAGATGGTCTTGAATTGCTGGCCGTGTTGGCGATCATTGATCCAGCAACCCAGGCATTCGATATATTCGCCCGCTGTGACACTGGCGGCCGAACCGATCACGGTAATCAGTTCACGATAACCTTTGACCTTGACCCGCAACACGCAAAACCCCGAGGCCTCGCTATGGAACGTCACGCGCTCGATGGAGCCGTGCAGTTTTTCAACGGGATTGTCGGCAGAATGTGATGGGCTAGGTTGGAAATCCATGCTGATTGCGATCCCTAGCGTTTTTTCATCAAGTCATCGAGCGTCAGTCCGCAGTTAGGCGCGAAGGACAACATAAAAAATCTGACCTCAGGCTGATCCATTGCTTCAATATCCCGTTCGAGCTGTTCGGCAGCCATTTCAAATTCAGCATTGCCGGCTTTTAATTCGGCCTGGCATTTCAGGTAAGCGGATATCTTGTCGGCCGCTTTGATGATTTTCTGATGGGCTTCAGACATTTGTTGGTGATCGATCAAAGCCCGGAAATCGAGTTGTAATGCTTCAGGCAGAAGATTCAATAACTCTTGTTCCGCTTGCTGCTCGATTTGTTTGTAGGCACCGAGAATAGCGGGTGAATGGTATTTGATGGGTGTGGGCATATCACCGGTAATGACTTCCGTGATGTCATGGTAAAGGGCTGCGGTTGCCACGGCATTGGCATCGACTTGACCTTCAAAATAGCGGTTTTTGATGAGCGCCAAGGTATGGGCAATGACAGCCACTTCCCAGCTGTGCTCCATGACATTTTCTTCATGGGCGTTGCGTTTTAGCCCCCAGCGTTTAATCCATCGCAAGCGCGAAAGGTAGGCATAAAAATTCGAACTAATCGATGATGACATGGGCTCAGGAAATCCTAGGGTTGTTCAAAGCAGAATAAAACACTGCAACGCAATAGCCTTAATCTTACTGCCGCTGAATCGTTATCCCCAAATTCTGTTGCATTGCCCTGAATTAGAAACCTTGCCACGGATTGCACTTAACTCTATCATTATAATAATTCATCGAGATCGATTAAAAATTCTAAAACAATGATTACCTGTCGACTGTCCACGATCCTTGGATCCAAACGCCTTAAAGTCGCCGACGTTTGTCACGCAACAGGCATTGCGCGGGCGACGGTAGATCGCTATTACTACGATCAGGTAAAAAGCTTTGATCGCGAGGTGCTTGCCAAGTTGTGTCGCTATTTGCAGGTAAAGCCGGGGGATCTACTGGTATTAGTCGACCAACAAGATCTATTTGAATCGTGGGAACAACCCATGCAGCCCAGCGAACCGAAAATCAAGGGAGGCGTATGATTGAGCGCGAGGTGAAGGTTTTGCTTGATGCCAATGCGGTAAAGCAAGTCCAAGTTCATTACGCCGTGATGGCCCAAGGTTACATGGTGGTCATCAACGGGCAACCACTGGAAACGACGAAACGTGAAACCAAGGAATTTAAAACCTTGGACGCAGCCGCTAAACAGTTATTCAAACTGGGGATTGCGGATTTTTCAGTCAAGCTAAAAACCTGTACCGGCTGAAAGGGCCGAGTTATCAAACTTTTTTCTTCAAGGAATTCGAAGTGGGCGTGATCAGTAAGCGCCCTTTAAACGACGCTATTGAATTTCAGTACAAAGCCGTACGAGTTTGATTAGGCCGTTGGATTGGCGAGACGCCAAGGCAGCAATGCTTCGAAGTCTTCGACGGCTTTTGCCCGGGGCAACTGACGGAATAACTCAACCAGATAGGCGTAAGGCTCGATGCCGTTGGCTTTGCAGGTTTCGATCAGCGAGTAGAGATTGGCGCTGGCTTGGGCACCGGCCACCGTGTCGCAAAATAACCAGTTGCGGCGCCCCACCACGAAGGGACGTATGGCGTTTTCGCAGAGATTGTTGTCTATGGGCCAGGCACCATTGTCGACGAAACGCGTCAATTTGGGCCATTGCGACGACAGATAATGCAGGGCCTTGCCCAGCAAACTGCCGGGCGTCACCGAGTGCAGATGCTGTAGCAGCAAGCCTTCGATCTTGGCTAAAACCGGTCGGCTTTGTTCCTGGCGCCGTTGTCTGCGCTGTTCGGCGCTGAGGTCTTTGGCCTTGGCTTCGATGGCATACAACTCGCTCATCGCGGTGATAAACTGCGTCGCGGGTTGCTGTGCGTTACGTGCGGCTTTGGGGATGGCCGCTTCCGCTTCGACGAAATAACGGCGTGCATGCGCCCAGCAGCCGAGATGAACCGCACCGCGCGCGGCGGCAATGGCGTTATACACTTCATAGCCATCGCTCATCAGTGCTACACCTGACCTAATGCCTTCATACAGGGGGTGCGCATGAGTTCCGCCGCGCCCCGGCGTGTAGCTGAACAGCCGGATCGGCGGGCCGGAACCGGTCATCTGTGCCCACAGGTAGCTCTTGCTTTGCGCGGCTCTCCCGGATTCTTTGAGCACCTGAATGACGGTTTCGTCGCCCAGGATCAGGTCGGCGTCCAGCAGATGGTCGCGAAGCAAATTGATCACTGGCTGCACCGCCTGACCGACCCGCACCATGCTGGCCGCCAGGGTGGTACGCGACAGATCGCCACCGAATCGGCCTAATAGTGCGGCTTGCCGATACAGCGGCAGACTATCCTGATATTTGGCGGTGACCACCCAGGCCAATGCCGCTTCGGTGAGTAAGCCCTTGGGGATAATACGCGCCGGTGCCGGCGTGACCCGAATGCTGTCATCGCAGCAAGGGCAGGCATATTTGACGCGGTGATGTTGAATGACTCGCACTTGTTGCGGAACGATGTCGAGCTGCTCGCTGATTTCAGTGCCGATTTCTACCAGATACGCACCATCATGAGTACACACGCGTTCGGCTTCCGGTAGTTCGTGGCGCACGATCTCGCGCGGCAGGTGGGGATCAAGGGGTTTGCGGCCGCGCTTTTGACGGCTATGACCGGCGACTTCAACCGCTTCGGGCGTGACTTCCTCGGCAATCGGCACACCTTGGGGGGCCAGCGCTTCGGCTTCGTTCAGAAACAGATCGCGTTGAGCCGGATTGGCCCTGGCCTCGGACTTGGCGGCAAACAGACGATGCAAAAAGGCATCCAGGCGTTCTTTCAACAGATCACGCTCGACCGTCATCAACCGCAGTTGATGGGCCAGCCGTTGCTGTTCGCCCAGCAAGGCCTGATACTCTTCGGTGGACAGCGTGATGGCGGTCGTCATGCCGCTATTTTACAGGCTTTACACCATCACTTCAGCCTACGTGGGTATAGTTTCGAGTCGGATGCGGCCGCATCGCTGCCAGATCAATTCCTGCTAACAGCCAGTGGAGTTGCTCGACCGTCAAGGTCACCACAGCGGCTTCTTTCGGCCAGCGAAATCGATCGGCCTCCAGCCGCTTGATCATCAACCAGAATCCGGTACGATCCCACAACAGCAGCTTGATCCGATCCCGCCGACGATTGCTGAACACGTAGATGGCCGGCTCAAACGGATTCAACCCCAACGCATGCTCAACCAGCAGCGCCAAACCATTGATGGCTTTGCGGCCATCGACCGGTTCTCGGTGCAAGTAGACCTTTAACCCGGGCTCGAAACGGAACATGTCAAAGCGGCCAGATCATTCAATAAAGGGGAAAGATCGGTCAAACCAACACCCTGCAGTTCCAGTTTAACCCCATTGGGTAACGCCACATGGAGAGTGGCTTTTACCGGCAGGGCAATCGCGCTTTGTAGCACTTGCACGGGCAAGGGGTTTAGTATAGCGATTTTGCCTAATATCCCAGATGCTCCCAGATCCAACCCCCTATTTTGCTGACCTCACAGACCCGCGGCGAGAGGGCAAAAACAAACTCCACAAACTCACGGATATCGTGATGATCGTCTTATGCGCAGTATTGAGCGGCATCGAGGATTGGGTCGGCATGGAAGAGTTTGCCGAAGAAAAAGAAGATTGGCTGCGGACCTTTTTGGAATTACCGAATGGAATTCCCTCGCACGATACCCTGAGTAATGTCTTGGGCCGCCTGAATCCCCAAGCGTTTGCCGAGACCTTTCAACGTTGGGTGCAGGCGGCATTGCCAAGCCTTTCAGGACAGCAAGTCTGTTTGGACGGCAAGACCTTGCGCGGCAGCCGCGAAGGGGATAAGGCCGTGCATTTGATGAGCGCCTTTGCGGCTGAAGCGCGTTGGGTGTTGGCGCAACAGGCGGTGGATGAGAAGACTAACGAAATCAAGGCGATCCCCGATTTATTGTCGATGTTGGACATCAAAGGAGCTCTGATCTCGATCGATGCCATGGGTTGTCAAAAAGCCATTGCGAAAACCATCGTTACGGCGCAAGCGGATTACGTGTTGGCACTGAAGGATAATCATCCGAACCTTTGCGAGGATGTCAGGTTGTGGCTGGATACTGAAAATGCCAACGACCGCTTACCGGTCTACGAAACCATCGACAAAGATCACGGTCGCCTGGAAATACGCCGTTACAGCTTGAGTAGCGAGATTGCTTGGTTGACGCAAAAACCTGACTGGGCCGGGCTACAAGCCATTGGTCGGGTTGAATCGATTCGCACCCTCGGTGACAAGACCTCGGTTGAGTGTCGCTACTATTTGTGTTCGTTTACGGATTTGCAGCGCTTTGCCGAAGGGGTACGGCAGCATTGGGCGATAGAAAATTCCCAGCACTGGGTGCTGGATGTGCAGTTTGGCGAAGATGCGAATCGCGCCAGAACAGATCATTCCGCCGAAAACTTGGCGTTGATGCGACGGATGGCACTCAATTTACTACGAAATAACGGACCTACTAAAGACAGCTTGAAGCGCCGCAAGTTGCGAGCATGTTTGAACGATAACTATCGCTTTAAATTACTCTTCGGAACATCTGCAACATAGCGCGATTGCCCTGCTTTTACCGGCTTTGTCACCGCCATTGACAGAACCGGTGCGAAGGCCGATAACGTGGCCGGGATACTTGGCGGCACTGAGCTGGAATTTTCACGGTACTGGTTAATCCATTTACGCAGCAGATTGGCATTGATGCCGTGTGCCAGTGCCATCCGGGCTACCGAAACACCCGGTTGTAGACAGGCTTCAACGAGCTCCCGTTTGGCTTCCGGATCATAACGACAACGGCCATTGCTCCGATGTCCCACCACCAGTGGTCGCGATAATCGACTCTTGTTCTCCATCATAGGTGTCCACCTTGTTATACGTGGACACTATCTTCTGTGATTTCAATCAGGAACTATAGACGCTGTTGAAAGAGCGCTTACCGTGATCAGAAACTGCATTTTTGGCAAACAATGCGATAAAAAATGGGACGAGTTGGCTCAAACGGATAATCAGGACGTTCGCTACTGTTCTGCCTGTGAACAGTATGTTTACTTGTGCCAGGACGAATACGCTTTAGCTGAGGCGATCCAAGCGAATCGTTGTGTTGCTGTTGATATTGAAGAAAACGTGCGACTTTTAGGTGAGCCATTGCCTCTCCCTTATTCCTAGGCTCATACCTCTCTGTCTCATGAGTACAACCGAAATGGATTATTTGAAATTATGCGTGGGTGAACGCTTTGATCATGACATCCCTGCGGAAGGTATGAGTATCGTCCTGGCCAATGGCACGCCTTTGCTGACGTTTAATTTTTCGGCGTCCCCTCGAGAAATCCAAGCCTTTCTGAATGGGAATACTTCGTTTGCGTTATTCGCAAAAGCGTAAGCGCGTAGCGGTACCACGACCCCAGCTCGCTGGCAGGACTTAATCGGCGTTAGCAAACGGCAGCAGTTCGTCGATGCGGCTGTTGGGCCAGGTGGGGAGTTTTTCCAGGGTGTCGCTTAGCCAAGCGGCCGGATCGAGGCCGTTGAGTTTGGCGGTACCGAGCAGGGTTTGAATGACGGCCGCCCGCTGGCCGGCGCGTTCCGAGCCTGCGAACAACCAATTCTTTTTGCCCAGGGCAATGGGTCGAATGCTGTTCTCGACGGGATTGTTGTCGATGGGCAGATCGCCGGTTTCGGCGTAACGCGTCAGCGCGGGCCAGCGCTTCAGACTGTAATCGATGGCTTTGGCGGTTGCGCTGTTGGGCGCCATCAGCAGTCGGGTTTTCTGCAGCCAATCGTGCAGCTCGGTTAAGGCAGGCTGGCTTTTTTCCGCCCGCAGGCGTTGGCGCTCGTCGCTGCTCATGTCTCGCCCCTCGGCTTCAATGGCATACAGGGCGCCGATCCGCTGCAAGGCGGCTTGCGCCACGGGGCTTTGGCTGGCTTGGAACAGGTCGAAGAACTTTCTGCGCGCATGTGTCCAACACGCCAGTTCGATACACGGTTCAAGCAGAAGTCGGGTTTCCGGGTGCGCGCGGGCAGTGGCAAACAAGGCCTTATAGCCGCCATAGTCGTCGACCATCAGGTGACCGTGCCAATCTTGTAGAAACTGTTGCGCATGCCGGCCGCTGCGACCGGCTTGATAGTCGAAGACGATGATCTTGGGGCCCGGTTGCAAGTCGTTGCTGCGGTAGGCCCACAGATAGGCTTTCTTGGTTTTGCCGTTGCCCGGATCGAGTTGTGGCACCGGGGTTTCATCGGCGTGCAAGCTATCGCGTTGCAATAGATGCCAAGTCAGGCGATCGGCCAAGGGCAGCAAGGCCACGCCGATGCGTCCGACCCAATCGGCCAGGGTGGAGCGGGACAGGATCACGCCATTCCTGGCGGCGATTTGTTCCAGTCGGTACAAGGGCAAATGATCCAGGAATTTACTGATCATGACCCAAGTCAGCAAACCGATCGCCGCCATGCCGCCATCGATCACGGCCGGTGGAATCGGTGCCGCCGTGATGGTTTCGCAGGCTCGGCAGGCGTATTGTGGACGGATGTGGCGATGCACGAAAAACTTGGCGGGTTCGACGTCCAGTTGCTCGGTCACGTCTTCGCCGATCTTGACCAAGTCTTTACCGCATTGACCGCAGGTGCAGGATTCGGGTTCGTGACGGTGTTCGATGCGTGGCAGATGTTCAGGCAAAGGTTGACGACCGGCACGGGGGCGTTTGGGCCGAGTGACCGTATCGGATGGGCTGTTGTCCTGTAGTTGCTCGACCTCGGCTTCAATCGCCGACATGTCGGTGTTCCAGGTTTCCTCGAACACATCGCGTTGCAACGGCGCCAGGGCTTCACTCTTGTGGCTGAAGCGGATGCGCTTGTAATACGCCAATTCGTGCGTCAGCGCGGCGATTTTGGCGTCTTTCTTGGCGATGGTTTGCGCATCCTGCGCGGCTTGATCGACCAGCGTCTGAATCATTGCCGTGACGTGGATTTTCGCGGCAGGTTCCAGGTTCAATTGATCGAGTTCGGCCAAGGGATTCATGGGGTTTATTATACCCCATGAACCCCCTGAATGCCTTGATTTTATTGGGTTTTGCCGGATTTTAGAGCCTCTTTTTCAGCCTCATTTTAAACCTGCCATTCGGCTTTGGGGACGGCTGATAACCGCTGCCAGTCGACACCGGCCACTAACCAGTGCCATTGCGCCTGGCTGAGCGCAAACACCGCGTCAGGGGCCTTGGGCCAGACAAAGCTGCCCTGATGCAATCGGCGTTGACACAACCAGACGCCATTGCCATCCCACAGCAGCAAGCGCAAGCGATTACCCGCTCGATTGCGGAAGATGAAAGCCGAGCCGGCGCAAGGTGCATGCCCCAAACTGTGCTGCACGAGGGCCGACAAGCCATCCAGGCCGCGCCGCATGTCCACCGGCGCCACGGCAATCCAAATCTGCGCTGGATAACCGATCAGGCCAGGCATCGCAGCAACTCCGCCACCCAGCGCGCTGATACCGAAGCAGGCAGCGCCAAGCGATGGCCTTGGACATGGGTAAAGAGAATGCCCGCATCGACGGGCTCAGAAGGCGCAACCTGGACGGGTATCAATGCAACCGAATCGGCTTTGGGCAATTTGCGATAGTCGCTCAGTCGCGCCGTGAACGTGCGAACATTGATCTGCTGCGCTGCGCAATACTCGGCTTGCGACAGTCCACTGCGTTGCCACGCTTCAATATGCTGACGCCATTTCGATGTGATGGCCATACCTGCTCCTGTTCAAAAAATCACAGGATGCCGTAGGACGAATGTTTTTCACAGGTGGGACGGCTGGGCGCTTACGCAAAAGCCGGGCTCATTTTGTTTTTATTCAAAATCGAGGGTTTTCTGGATTGGTCAGATTTGGCGTTTACCATTCATCTAGCGGGTGATGAGTCGATTGAAGAGGGTGATAGTTACTTGCCTTTTAATCTGGTCTTGGTGGATCCAGTCACCAAAATTGTTAAAGGCCTTCGCATGGTGACCGTTTCACCGGATTTCAGGTCAAGGCTAGCTGAGTTGATCCGAAAACAAGCCGCAGAGCCATTCGATACAATGGCCTATTATCAAGCCATTGGCAGCCTTTACGATCAATATCCCTCTGCCAGTGATTTGCTCAAACAGGCCGTGATCGTCGAACAGGGTGGCAAGACATTGCCAGCGCTGTAATGATCTAATCACCAACACCCACTGTTACAAATCACCGATTGGACATACACCTTAGAATGACAAAGTCTGAACTTATCGAACGCACCAGTCTTAAATTGCCGCATTTGATGCAACGCGATGTCGAATTAGCAATTAATGTAATAATTGATGCGATGATCCATCATCTGGCACGAGGCGAACGAATTGAAATTCGTGGATTTGGTGGATTCTATGTTATCCAGCGAGCCGCTCGCATAGGGCGTAACCCCAAAACGGGCGAACAAGTGAGTTTGCCTATTCGGCATACAACCCACTTCAAAGCTGGGTTGGATTTACGCGAGAGGGTAACTCTTTCAAATGACCGTTTTCCTTTGATTAGGGACTAGGGCCTGTTGCCTTGTACATGGGTAGCAAAAAAGCGCAGAACAAAGCATAGCGATTTCATAATTCCATATCAATTTTCACATCGCCTCGCGATGTGCTCAGTGTCAGAAATGTTTCTGTCTCGAAAATACCTACTCAACGAGATAGCGATATTAGTAGAGGCATCAATCCGTCCCGTCGTCGGAAAATTTCAAGCTAGTTGTCGCCTCAATGTAAAAACTTATGCGGTTATTTTGTTTTGGTTAGAGGGCTCCTGGTTCGAGTTGTTTTGGGCTTCGGCATGATCGGGATTGAGATGAACGGTATGGATTCTGTTCCAGTTACGAGTATTTTTACTCCAGCGCTGCGGATTTTGGCGGCGGGCGTTTTCATAGAGCGCGGTGCGTTTCGCCAATAGGGCTAAGTCCAAGCCGGCATGGCGTTGCGCCGGGGTCACAAATCCAATGGCGCTATGGCGGTGTTCGTGGTTGTACCACTGCACCAGATCGGCCACCCATTGCCGGGCAACCGTCAGGTCGGCAAACGGTTTCAACGGGTATTGCGGGCGATATTTCAAGGTTTTGAACAGCGATTCCGAATAAGGGTTGTCGTTGCTCACGGCCGGGCGGCTAAACGAAGGGACGACGCCGAGCCGCTGCAAGGTCGCGAGCATGGTAGCCCCCTTCATAGGACTGCCGTTGTCGGAATGCAGGATGATCTGCCCAGGCCGCAGGCCTTCGCGTTGAACAATATCCTGCATCAGTTCGCTGGCCCATTGGCTGCTTTCTTCCTCAAATACCTGCCAACCCACAATTTGACGGCTAAAGATGTCGAGGAACAAGTAGAGATAGTAAAACTGGCCTTTGATCGCCGTCGGCAGATAGGTAATATCCCAACTATAAATCTGGTTCGGCGCGGTAGCAGTCAGCGCGCGGGGTTTGCTGCGCGGCTGACGGGGGCGTTCGCTACGGCGGTGTTTCAGCTGCTGGGCGGCTTTCAGAATGCGATAGATCGTCGATTCGGACGCCAGATAAATGCCTTGATCGGCCAGGCGAGGCACGATCTGGCTGGGCGGACAATCCGCAAATTCATCGGAATTGGCCACACTCAGGATGTGGGCGCGCTCGGCCTCGGTGAGCGCATGCGGCGGCGTGTATTGGCGTTGCGGTCGACGATCGGCTTTCACCGGTTCATCGTCACCGGCTTGCCAGCGCTGCAAGGTGCGCGGGCTCAGACCCAGTACAGCACAGGCTTGGTCTTGGCGGGCACCGGCGGCCATCGCCTCGGCAACGGATTCGATCAGGTTTTGGCGCTGCTGAAGAGACGTCATTCGACCTCGCCCCCCAACAGCGCCCGGACCTTTTTTTGCAGGATCAACAAAGCGGCGGCTTCGGCCAGGGCTTTTTCCTTGCGAGCCAACTCGCGTTCCAGGCGTTGGTTTTCGGCTTTTAGGCTGCGTAGCGTCTGGCTGTCTTTGCGGTCGTTATCGCTGCTACCGGCTGTGCAGAAATCGGTCTTCCATTGTTGCAATTGATGGGCAAATAACCCACGTTCGCGACACCAGGCATTCAAGGCCTCGCCCGACAATGTGTGGGTTTCCTGAAGTGCCTGCAAGCGCTGTTCCGGTGACCAATCTTGAGGGCGTTTTGCTGGGCTTTTTGCCCGGTTCTTATCGTTGAGTGCTGTGTGGCTCATCCAGGTTTTTAAGGTGTGCACGCTGAGATTCAATTCATCAGCGATGGCTTGTATGCTGCGATTGCCTCGGCTATAGACTTTGGCCAAGGCTTGTTCTTTGAATTCATCAGAATAACGGGTTTTTGAATACTTCATGTTTAAATCTCAAATTTCATACAGTCTGAAAATTTGAGGCGACAACTATTCTGACGCAGGGGGTCGTTCCCGACCGTTGAATCCTATATTCTAGGAAAGATGGGCGCACAATCTCTCTCGAACTGGAATTCTTAACGGTTCTCCATTTAGACAACTCTTGCTCAAGAACTATTGGAAGCTGTTCAATCATCACGAATGATTTTCACAATCACAGGTAATAAAAAGCGCCTGGCATCAAACATTAAATTAAAATTCCTACACCTTCCGCAGCTGACGTCAAATTCGTCGTCAGCTGCAAAAGCACTCTTCAAATGTCCCTTCACAATAATGGCCATCCCAACCGGAGGTCATTATGGAACCCGTTGCCATCCCCCAATCGATCGACGATCCAATCCACATTTTGCTGTGGAGCGCGGACGAGATTGTACCCTTCATGGTCAGCATGCTGACCGGCATGTTGATCGATCAGTTCATTCCTGGCTTGGCGCTTGGGTTGATTGCGGTCAAGTTTTACCGGCGTTTCCGCGATAACCGGCCTGATGGCTACACCTTGCACGCGATGTATTGGCTGGGTTTGTTGCCGAGTCGCGCCCAGACCATTCCCAATCCCTACATCCGCCGGTTTTTGCCATGAGATGGTCGGATTTTCTGCAAACCTGGGACGGGCACGAAACCGAGAACCGGTTTAGCCGCGTCGTCATCATTGGTCTGCTGGTGGTGTGCGTCATTACCTCGCTGGCCGCCTGGCGCACCGAACGCAGCATCATTCTGGTGCCACCGAGCTTGACGCAGGAGGTCGAAGTCACCCGCAGCCAAGCGTCCAGCGAGTTCAAAGAGTCCTGGGGCTTGTTCCTGGCCGAATTGCTCGGCAACACCACGCCGGCCAATGCCGACTTCCTAAAAACCGCGGTTGAGCCGCTATTGGCACCGGATATTTACCGAAGTGTCCTGGATGCCATGAGCGATCAAATCAAGGCCATCAAGATGGACCGGGTCGCGATCAGTTTTACGCCGCGTCATGTCGATTACGAAGCCGAGACCAACAAGGTTTTTGTCAGCGGCGAACTGAAAAGCCAAGGCCCCAGTTCCAAACCGGACGTGAAACTCCGTACCTACGAATTCATCATCGCCATCAAAAACTATCGGCCAAGACTGGAATACATCGACGTGTATCCGGATTCCCCCAGAACCCTAGCCCGTTTGAAAGCTACCCAAGGCCAACCGCATGAGGCTCAACCATGAAACATTCGCTATACCCTTGGCTAGCACTGACCTTCATTCATAACTGTTGGGCCGGGGATGATTTACCGATAACGGTCTTGCCGCCTGTGACCACCGTAGCCGAAGGATCTTCACCATCGCAGCCGGTTACCTCGTCTCAGCCGGATTTAGGCATCGAGTTACCACCAGTCGATGCCAGCGTCTTGAAAGCGGCAAAACAGCAAGCGGCAGCGTCAAATGAAGTGTCAGCCACTTCCATCGGCCCACAGCACATCGCGGTTAAACCCGGCATCAACGAACTGATGCCAATTGCCGTCGGCCACTTGAATCGTCTGGTCACGCCATTCGAACATCCGGTAGTCACGACCACCAGTCAAGCCACCACTAGTACTAAAGGCAAAATCGTTTATGTCGCCACCGCCGACGAAACGCCGGTCACGCTATACATCACGCCCGGCGACAACCAGGACATTGCGCTATCACTGACGTTGATCCCCAAGCGCATTCCAGCGCGGGAAATCCACCTCGATTTGGATAAGGAAAGTTACCAGTTGCTGAACCAATGGCAGCGCACCGATGGCGCGAGTCGATCTTCGAGCCAACAGGAACAAGCCTACATCAGCCAGCTGAAAACCTTGTTCCGGGATTTGGGTTTGCAAAAGAATCCAGCCGGTTATTCACTCCGCGAACCGAAGCCGCAGGAACAAATTCGGTGCCTGCAGGACCGCGTGCAGATCAAAACCGGTCAAGTCCTGGAAGGTCAGGATAGGCTGATTCTGGTGGGACTTGCCAAGAATACCGGCAGTGAGATGCTCGAATTCGACGAACGCAGTTGCGCGACCACCCAACAGGACGTGCTCGCCGTTTCGGTTTGGCCCAACGTGGTGTTGAAACCCCAGGAAGCTACCGAATTGTATGTCGTGGTCCGACAAGTGCCTGAGGCGTCAGTCAGTTTGCGGCCTTCATTGTTGAATGGGGGGCAACGGTAATGGCGGTCGTCGATACCTGGTGGACACGCTTGAGCCCAACCGCCAAACGCAATCTGGCCGTCGGCGGCATTGGTACCGTAGTGTTAGCCGTCATCATCGCATTGGCCACCGTCACCCCGGAAGTCAGCAAACCGCTGAGTAAACAGGCCACCATCCAACACATCCTGACCGATAGCGATCCACGCTCGTTGGGCATCGACGGCATTTCCGCGCAGTTGCGCGATCTGCTGCAGAAGAACGACGAACAAGCCCGCCGATTGGCTGCCATCGAAGAACAACAAAGGCGCGAGCAGCAATCCGACGAATTGCGTTTCAGACAATGGACTATCGCCGAACGGGAAGCCTATGAAGCCAAACTGCAAGCCGTCACCGGTGAAGTCGAGTCGCTGAAAAACAAAGTACCTACTTCAGCAGTGATAGCCAGTCAAGACAACGCCAATTCAAGCGAGCTGGATAACTCGGCGAGGGCAGGGCGGGTTAATCTCCGCCCAAGCAGCCCACCGTTCGACAACGGACAAGACGATCTCAACCGCGTCTTCGAGCAAGCGGCTATTCCTGGACCGATATCCAGTAATGCCGGCGTCTCGGGAGGACGAGCCAATAGCCAAGCGCCGGCGGCGATGCAGATTCGGGTCATCCAGGAAGGCGCTGAGTACTCCAACGGTAAAGATAAAGACACGGCGGCGACCAATGCTCACGGCCAGTCTCAGCCAGGCCACGCAAACAGCGACATCTTCATCCCGGCCGGCAGCATTTTAACCGGCGTATTGTTGAATGGTCTGGATGCCCCGACTGGCCGCAAAGCCAAGAAAGAACCCATGCCGGTGCTGTTTCGCATCAAGAAGGAAGCCATTCTGCCTAACCGTTTCCATGCCGATGTGAGGGAGTGCTTTTTGCTGGCCGCCGGCTTTGGTGACTTAAGTGCCGAGCGGGCCTACTTTCGCGGCGAGACCTTTTCCTGTGTTCGCCAAGATGGTGGCGTGATCGAAGTACCGATGAATGCCTATGCCACCGGCGAAGACGGCAAAAACGGGGTGCGCGGTCGCGTCGTTTCCAAACAAGGCGCGCTACTGGCCCAATCGATGATGGCCGGTTTTTTACGCGGCTTTTCCGATGCCTTCGGTCGGAACCAGATCCCAGTGTTGATGACCGGCGGCATCGGTGCGTTATCCGGCACCACGCCATTCCAAAGCGCCTTTTCCTCGCAGTCGATGGAAGGCGGCGCATTGAAAGGCGCGGGCTACGCGATGGAGCGACTGTCGCATTTTTACATGGACATGGCCGAGGAGATTTACCCGGTCATCGAAGTCGATGCCACCCGCCAGGTTAACTTCATCGTGCAAAAAGGCACGGCATTGAAGCTGAAGTCACTGAGCTGATTCATTAACTAAAACCCAAAGGTCGTTATGACGCTACGCCAAATTTCTTTATTGATAGCCACGCTACTCGGTACATCCATCGCCCTGGCCGCCAATCCGCAAAAGCCTGCGGGCTCGGATATTGCCGCCGGTTTGCTCTCGATCAAAATCGACGGCATGCAGGACTTGCCGATCTCGGGCCTCAAGATGGTCAAGTCCGGCGAGCAAACCGTGTTTATATCCAGTAACGGCCGCTTTGCTTTCTACGGCGGCAAATTGATAGACATCTGGACTCAGCAGGAGATTAAGGAATTGGCGGATATCGACAAAATCGCCAACCGCATCGATCTGTCGCGGATGAAACTCAAGGCCGACGACCTTGGCGCCGTGACTGTCGGTCACGGAAAAGCCCAAGTGCTGGTGTTCATCGATCCGCGCTGCCCATATTGCGGCAAGGTCATGAAAGACCTGCAAGCCTTGCAAGACCAGTACACCTTCAAACTGGTGATGGTCCCCATCCTCGGCCCCGAATCGCAAAACATCGTCGTGCAACTTGCGTGTCAGTTGGAAACCAACGAGACAAAAGCTAAAGACACCGTACGCAACCGACTGTTGAAACAGGATTACGCCGGCTTGCCGACCGAACCACCCACTCAGTGCAACAAAGAGCCACTGCAAAAAGCCGTGGTCACCGCCAAGTTATTCGATTTGAAGGGTGTGCCATTTCTGATTGCTCCTGACGGCCGCACCCACAGTGGCGCACCCGAGGTGTTAGCCGATTGGTTGGCCGACAAACCGAAACCATCGCCCAGTTTGGCAACGACGCCCGCTACAAACGCCCAAAACGCTAATGCACCGGAGAAACAGCCTTGAAACCCATGCACCCACATTCCCTGACTTTCATCGGCCTGTTGCTGATGGTGTTAACCAGCGGTTGCGCCACCACCGAATACGGCTGTAAAGGCATGCCGGACGAACCCAGCTGTCTATCGACGACGCAGGCTTACCAGGTCACCAATACGGCAATAACGGAAGCGCCCCCGGAAAATAGCCAGGGATTAGAGTCGACCTCATCTCCGACAATCGCACCGCCGTTACAACAACCCGTACCCAAGATCGAAGATCCCACGCCGATACGCACGCCCTCACAGGTCATGCGCATCTGGATTGCGCCTTGGGAAGATGCCGACGGCGATTTGATGGTCTCCAATTACATCTACACCGAACTGGAACCCCGGCGCTGGATGATCGGCAAGGCGGCACCGACAGCCAGTTCTTCGTTGATCCCGCTGCAAGTCGAGCAACGTCCGCCCGAGAAACCACCGACTGTTGACGCAAATGATAACGACAGCCCGTCATCCCGACTGGGCAAGCCATTGCCTTGATGGGTCACACCCCATTTAACCGCAGGTCCCACACCCCTTGCGAGAGTGAGCGGGCAACCGCTTAAACCCTGCCGGACTAACCGTCCGAGATTCGACGGGCAACCGTCTTTTAACCATAACGAGGACATCTTTGATGAAAACATCCTTTCGAACCGGGGTCTTGGTCACTCTGGGATCGTTATTTTTTATGCTGATGGCCAATGACGCCATGGCCGGTACCGGCGGTACCGAGTTCAACACTGTCTGGACCTTGCTGACTGGCTGGGTGGAGGGTTTGCTCGGCCGCATCATCGCCATCGTGTTCGTCATCGTCGGCTTGGTCGCCGGTGTCGTGCGCGGCAGCATCATGGGCTTTGTGCTTGGCATTGCCAGTGGTGTCGGCTTATTTGCGGCACCGACCATTATCACCAACATCGTGACTGCCACGATTTAGGCCTTACCACGATGACCGGTTCAATTATTGATACCGAGACTGCGGCGGGCAACCGCCGCCCTGGCTCGTTGGCTAAGGATAAGCGGACCGTTAGGGTTCAAGACGCCAATGGCCAGCCCATAAACCCCTGCCATCCGGCCAGAGCCCGGCAGCTGAAACGTAACCACCGGGTGTCGCTGGTGTGCCGGCATCCCTTTACGATTCGTCTCGATCCGGAATGTCCAGTCGAAGTGCTGCTGTTTTCCGAAGAGGATTTCCTGTTATGACCACCGCCCAACGCCCCCGTGCCGATCAGTTATTCACGGTACTGGCTTATGAGTACGACCATCATCTGTTTTTGATGGCCGATAACAGCCTTGGCTTTGGCTTTTTGTGCCGACCGATGACCGGCGCGGATGCCAGCGTTTCCGCTCGGGTTAATGTGTTGTTGAATCAGGACTGGCCGCCCGACACGCTATTACAAGTATCACTGTGGACCTCACCGGACATTGAGGAATCGCTGGCGATCATGCAAACCCGGCGTCTGAAACAGCAAAAGTCGACTTATAAGACCATGACCCAGGCCAGTATCGAGTTCTTGCGGCAAGGCACCACCAAACCGCCCGAAGCGATTTCGGGGGCACGCCTGCGGCGCAGCCATATTCTGGTCACGGTCAAATTGCCGATGGCATCCCCCCGACCGAGCGAAACCGACATCCGTCGTGCCAGTGAATTGCAAATGGCCACCCAGCAATCGCTGTCGACCATCGGCTTGTATCCGGAGGTTTTGGGTGCCGATCAATATGTCCGCATCCTCAACACGCTGCTCAACTGGCAGCCCGATGCCGGCTGGAAAGACCGAGTGGTTCCCGAGTGCGATCCGACCCAACTGATCCGCGACCAATTGCTGGATTACGACAACGCGCTCGAGCTCGATGAAAAAGGTCTATGGCTGGGACATAAGCGCGTCAAGACCTTGTCCGCCAAACGCACACCCGACCATTTTTACTTCGGCAGCGCCAAAAGCTATCTGGGCGACATTTTGTCCGGTACCCGCGGCATCCGCCAGAATGCTTTGCTCAGTCTGACCTTGCATTACCCCGATGCCGAATCGACCCGCGCCCGTCAGGAAGGCGTGCGGCAATTCATCACCAATCAGGTCAATACACCGATTGCCCGGTTTTTGCCGGTGTTGGTGCAGCGTAAACACCATTTCGATGTGTTGTTCGACGCCTACCGCGATGGCGACCGTCCGATTAGAGCGTATTTCGGTGTACTGCTGTTTTGCGACGAACAAGAAGAAGCGGCGGCGGTCTCCAATGCCCGCGTCTATTTTCGAGAGCTGGGTTTTCAGCTGTTGGAAGACAAGTATTTCTGCCTGCCGTTTTTCCTGAACTGTTTGCCCTTTGGTCCCGAGCGTTCGGCGATTGCCGATTTGAAACGGTATCGTACCTTGGCCACCCGGCATGCGATTCCGTTGTTACCGTTATTCGGTGACTGGGCAGGCACCGGCACGCCGACATTGAACTTTGTTTCGCGTAATGGCGAACAAATGGCCGTGTCCTTATTCGACACTACTGGCAATTACAACTTGTGTATCGCCGCCGAGTCCGGCAAAGGTAAATCCTTTCTGACCAACGAAATCATCGTCAGCTACCTGACAGAAGGCGCGCAAATCTGGGCGATCGATGTCGGCCGCTCCTATGAAAACCTTTGCGAGGTACTGGAAGGCGATTTCGTTAAATTCACTCACGGTTCGAACATCTGTATGAACCCGTTCGAGATCGTGCAGAACTTCGAGGAGGAAGCCGACATGCTGGCCGGCTTGGTCAGCCAAATGGCGGCGCCGACCGAGAAATTGACCGATTTCCAGACGGCTGGTCTGAAGCGGATATTGAAGCAACTGTGGACCGAAAAGGCTCAGGCCATGTCCGTCGACGAAATTGCAAAATGCCTGTGTGCCGAAACCGATCAACGCTTGAAGGATGTCGGCGAGCAGCTTTTTCCATTCACCACTAAAGGCGAATACGGCCGCTACTTCAACGGCAAGAACAATGCCAAATTCGCCAACGACTTTACCGTGCTGGAACTCGAAGAACTCAAGGGCCGCAAGCATCTGCAGCAAGTCGTGTTGCTTCAACTGATCTACCAAATCCAGCAGGAGATGTATCTGGGCGAACGTAACCGACCCAAGATCGTGATTATCGACGAAGCCTGGGATCTACTCACCGAAGGCGATGTCGCCAAGTTTATGGAACACGGCTACCGGCGGTTTCGCAAATATGGCGGCGCGGCGGTGACCATCACTCAGTCGGTGAACGATTTATACCGAAACGCCGCCGGTCGGGCCATCGTCGAGAACTCGGCCAATATGTATTTATTGGGCCAAAAAGCCGAAGTCATCGAAGGCATGAAGCAAGATCGCCGTCTGCCGTTGTCCGATGGCGGCTACGAGTTACTGAAAACCGTGCATACCTTGCCGGGCGCCTATTCCGAGATTTTCTTCATTACCGAGATGGGCTCCGGTATTGGCCGGCTGATCGTCGATCCTTACAAACGCATTCTGTTCTCCACCAAGCCCGAAGACGTCAACGCTTTGAAGCAATTGCGCCGGCAAGGCTTGAGCCTGGGTGATGCCATTCAACAACTCATCGACAACCGCAGCAGAAAACCCAGGGAGACTACCTATGGATCCTAAATCGCAATGGCTCAGCACCGTTTTCATCGCAGCCTGTCTGGGCGGCATCGGCGGTTGGCTGGCGGCGCAACAGCAATTACAACAGCCCATCGCTCGATTAAATATGGTCACACCGGTGTTTGTACTTGACCGGGCCAAGCTGATTCAAAGCATTCCACCCAATGCGAGCCAGGAACACATGGCCAAGATCGTCGATGACTGGCAGGCTCAGGCCAAAAAGCTCAGTGATGCAGGTTATCTGGTGATTGATTCGACGGCGGTGGTGGCTGCACCGGAGGATGTCTATGTTCGACAAGCCGGACGCTAAAGATATGAACAAACCACAGGCCCATAAGCGACCGCGTTTAGACCAGTTTCTGCTCAAGGCGGTACCGATTTTGTTGTTGGCTCTAGCCGTTGAACGCTATATCGGCCAACGCTTTCTAATCGGCGGCGACGATCAGGTCGATCGCTGCCTACCGGACAAATGGGTTTACCTGATCGACACCCACAACAAGGATATCTGGCGCGGCGATTTGATTGCCTTTCGAGCAGAACGCATGGCTCCATTTTTCAAGGATGGCCAAATCATCGTCAAAATCGCCGCCGGCGTCACCGGCGACACCATACACGTCGATCCGCAGCACACCACGATTAACGGTGAACGAATCATCGACGGGTTGCCTTTAACGGAGAAACTCAAAAGGCCCGCGACCCAATTCAAACGTCATGAAACCATTCCACCGGCTGCCTACTGGGTAACCGGACAAACCGACAAAAGCTTCGATTCGCGTTACTGGGGCTATGTCTACGACCACCAAGTGATTGGACGGGCCTATGCGTTGTTTTGATCCACCTCAATTTCCTTGGCGGCAAGTGGCGGTCTGTTTGCTCAGTTGTTTCGGCGGTGTGCTGACGGTTCACGCTGAAGAAGCCTGGCTGCAACGTTCTAAAGCCATTTTGCAGGCATTGGAAGGCCAGGCTAGGCCCGATTGGTTGAATGGCCAATCTGAACAGTTGGACATGAAACGCCAGGCGCAACATGTGTTGGAAGCGTCGCAAGCGATCCAAACAGAGGCACTATCGACACGATTGCCAACGGTGGCAAGTGGTCTGCCGACAACAACTTCGAATAAACCACTCAGGCTGTTGTTTGTGTCCTTCTCACTGGGTGAGTCCGCACTGAAAGGCATCTTCGAAGAGGCCGCAGGCCGAAACGATGTTCTGCTGGTTTTTCGCGGTCCCAAGCCCGGCCAAAAGTTACCGGCCTTGATGGCCGACCTCAAGCGCTTTTTGAAAGGCATTGAGCCATTGCCAAACATTGTCATAGATCCCACCCGTTTTCAGCGCTGGTCGGTGACGGCGGTACCAGACATCGTTGTCGAACAGGACGGTAAAGCCCGGCTACACGTTCGAGGTGTCAGCAGCCTGTCCTGGCTGGACGAGCAACTCAAAGCCGGCAAGCAGGGTGATTTGGGAACCTTGGGTGATGTCGGCCAGATTGCCGAAATCGACTTGCTCGAAGAGATCAAACGTAGGATGACTACCATTGACTGGAAACAAAAGCAGCAACAGGCGATTGCTCGATTTTGGGAACAACAGAAATTTGAAGACTTACCCACAGCTCAGGTGAATCTTGACCGGACCGTGGATCTGACCATCACCGCTCCGCGCGATCTGGCAGCGCCGAACGGTCAGCTAATCATCCGTGCCGGACAAACCGTCAATCCGTTGGACAAAATGCCGTTTAGCTTATGTCTAAAGGTGTTCGATGCCACGGTGCCGGCTCAAGTCGAGCTGATAGAGCATCAGTCCTGCCAGGACAAACAGGCACGCGTGATGTATCTGGCCACGTCACTACCGCGCCAGTCTGGGTGGGATAGCTTGCAGCGTTTGGAAACTGCGCTGCAGGCACCGGTGTATTTACTGACGCCGGATGTGCGCCGCCGATTTCAATTACAAAATGTGCCGGCTATAGTCGAACAATCCGGTAACCGTCTACTGGTTCGCGAACGCAAGCTGCCTGTTTCAACGGCGGGAGCTAAATCATGAAGCGATTACAGCGGACGGCTATCATGGCCTTGGGATTTTTATGGCTGTTGATCTCGGGTGTAACAGCGGCCGAAACCACTACGAATAGCGTCGACCCGTTGTGCTCGGACGCCGAACTGTGGTCCGGCAAGCTGATTACCGATATTTGTTGGAGCTGCTTGTTTCCGATTCGAGCGGCCGGAGCATCGCTGGGTGGCGGCAATGTGCCCAGTATCGCCACCGATGAGAAGTTTTGCTTTTGTACCAACAGCAGGAACATTCCGGAACTCGGCATGACCATGGGCTTATGGAATCCTGCTCGGCTGATCGAGATCGTCAGAAATCCTTGGTGCTCGCCGGCACTGGGCGGCCATAAGTTCAGTGCTTCAAATGTGCGATTGATCGCCACCACCGGCAAGGCCGACTTCGATGCCAGTGAAATGTCGTTTTTCAATTACCACTATTTCGCCTTTCCGTTGACCATCCTGCTGGATTTGTTCTGGGATGGCCGCTGCAACAGTGATGGCTACCGGGATTTCGATTTGCTATATGTCTCGGAACTGGACCCGACCTGGAACAACGATTTATTGGCGTTTTTTACCAGTCCGGAAACGGCGTTGTTCGCCAATCCGGTGGCCATCTCCGCGTGCGTCGCGGATGCTGCGGCGGCGGCCACCGGCAATCCTCTCGATGCCTTGTTCTGGTGTGCCGGTGCTTGGGGGCATATGTATCCCTTGTCCGGCATTTCACCCACCAGTTACGGCACCGACCCACGCATCACCAGTTTATTAGCCACCCGCGCCACGGCATCCTTGCATCGCCGCGGGTTGGCCTGGAAAACCTCGGGCAACGATGCTTTATGCGGCGGCTATATCTATCCCTTCATTCCCAAGTCGCAATACCGGCTATCGATGTTTTATCCGGTCGCGGAAACCGAGTCCAATCATGCCATTGGAGAAACCACCTTCAAATGGGGTGCGGGCCGCACTTATCCGGGACCGGGCGAGGACCATCTATACATCCTGTTTAGGTGGCAGGACTGTTGTGTTGGGTTATAAGGCGATGAGAAAGTTCTTTGAACCTCAAGCATTCGTCACGCAAAGCCTATCTGCGGTACTGTGCGTCACACTCGCTTGGACTCCGTTTGGCGTTTCCTGGGCGGATGCCATTCAGGCGGCCGGGCGTGATGGCCAACAATTGGGCCAGCAAGTTCTGGGCGGTTTTGCGTTTCCGCTCGATACCGGTAACGGCACGCTAACCTTGAATCCGGGGACTGCTCAGGAAAGTGCCATATCGATTGGCACCTTGTTTCCGGATACTAACAGCGCTACGACCACGGCCCAGGACTTTGCCGATCTCTATGGCAACAACCCCGGCACACTGGCGGCGGGGTTAAACGCGCAGACCGCCTTGAACGGCGAAACCAGCTTCACCGGCGAAGCCTATCGCACCCTGATTGACAACGCCCACCAGTCGCATCCGGATTTTCACAACGATGCAGTCTGGACTGCCGGTGATCAGGTGTTTGCCAATTTCACGCCCTGGGCGCAGTCGTTTTCGGACTGTACCACCGTGACCACGCAAACCGAGACCAGCCATTCGGTCCGTATCCCCGACTATCAGTTGTGTCTGCGCCAACCGACAGTACCGCATAGCTGTACAGCCACCCATCAAGTCAATGTAGAGACGCTACTCAGCTTTGTATCCGGTAACGGAGGCATGTCCAGCTGTGGATCTGGCTGCATGGATTTGTACGTGGGCCGCGTTGGCGATAACTATTGGTCAGCCGGCTGCGGCATATTCAACTGGGAAGTTACATACAACGTCCTTCACCCGGAAGCCATCATCAGTGCCACGCTGGAAGACGTCGAATTCGATGACCATGCCCGCGTCTATTACGGCGGGAATCTGATCTATACCGGTTCCACCGGCTGGGGAGGCTCATGTGAGCTCAGCAATAGCTGGGTCGACCATCCCAATCGCGACGTCACCTATGCCTTCAACAGTACGGGCAACAAAGTCTTCAAACAGGAAACCATGGTTGGTGGTAATGGTGAAGGTTATTCCAGGATTCGGCTCCGTTATGATTTGTCGAAATTGATCACCCAGGATCAATGGAGTTGGAGTGGCCCGAATTGCCAAAACTTAGCCAATGCGATTACTGACGGCATTTGTCAGGCCGGCAGCCAATTGAGTTGTACTAGCGATCCTGCCAATGCCTCGGGTTGTTACGTCGATCCGACATCGCAAGTCATGGTCTGCGGCTCGGATTTGGCGCAAGCACCAGTAGCCAGTTCGACGGGGATCCGTAATACCTGTATGAGTATCCAGGCCGCCGGGAACTGCGATCTTAATCAGTATGGCCAATGCTGGACCGATACCGCCGGCACCCACTGTTTGGAGCCGCCGGCCAACGGGATACCCAACAAGACCTGTGCGTCATTAGAAACCCAAGGCTGCTCGTTCATCAAAAGCCAATGTACCAGTGTATTGGCCTCAGGAACCTGCTGGGACAGTGTCGATACCTACGACTGCGGGCAAACGGTGGGCATTCCCGGCATTCAAAGCAGTACCCAACAACAATGCGCCGGGCCGATCCGCTGCATGGGCGAAGATTGCATTACCGTGAATCGCACCCAGAGCCAGGATTTTAGCAAGGCGGTGGCCTTGCTCAATAGCTCCCAGCAAATGGCGATGGATTTACATTGCGACTACGCCAATGCCAATTTACAACAAAAGGATCCGACCACCTGCCAGGTATTCCAGGGCAAACCGGCCAGTTGCAAAATGGTCGGCGGTGCACTCAGTCTGGTGGATTGTTGCGAAACGCCCTCGGGCGCGATGGGGTTAGGCCGCTACATTGATTTGCTGATCGCCACCAGTCAAATGGACAGCGCAGTGATGGCCATGGACAGCACCTCGGCTATTAGAGGCGCCTGGGAAACCATGCGTACACCGTTCACTTTGGCCGGCGATGCCTGGAACAGTTTTCAGGCGGATTTTGCCTCGGGCGTAAATGACTTGGTCGGCACCGATATGCTCAGTACCAGCGATATTGCCTCGCAAGGTTTACTCGACTCGCTGAAAGGTGAATTAATGAAGTCGGTAGCGGAATGGATCGGCCAGACCTTTGGCGAAGCCGCCGGCAATGCCTTGTTCAGCGCCGGTGGTCAGGCTGCCTTCGACTCGGCGGGTAATCTGACCCCGGCAGCGGAATCGGGTGGCGTCGAGTTAGGAGGCGGTGCCGCGGTCGCCGGCGAACTGCTCGGCACATTGATGACAGCCTATACTGTGGTGATGATCATCATCATGATCATCCAGATCGTCTATTCCTGCGAGGAACCGGAGTATGAACTCGCCGCCAAGAAACAGCTCAAAGTCTGCACGGACCTCGGCACCTATTGCGAAAGCAAGGTGGCTGGCGTGTGTTGGGTCCGCAAGGAAAGTTACTGTTGCTACAACTCACCGCTAGCACGCATCCTCAACGAACAAATCAAACCGCAATTGGGGATGGATTTCGGTACACCGGAAAGTCCCAGTTGTACCGGCATCAAAGTCGCTGACCTGGACCGCGTGGATTGGACACGAGTCAATTTGGACGAATGGTTGGCGATTCTGGCTCAGACCGGGCATTTACCGACCGCAGCCAATGCGGCGTCCATGCTGAATCTGGATCAACTCACCGGCACAGGCAGCCGACTCAATCCGCAGAAATACGGCGCAGCCTCCAGCGGCCGCCAAGACACCTTAACCCGTACTCAAGGCCGGATGACCGATTTGGATGTACCCACGGTCAAACGGCAGTCGGAACTGGAAGGCTGGGGTATGGGGCCGCAATGAGCGATCTAAAACTTACTGAACCGCGTCTTTCAAGCCTTTGTCGACTTTGGAAGAAGGTAATTTAGACGATGCAGACTACTGACACGAGGTTACAGAGATAGCATTAAGGGCTGAACAATTAGGGCATGCTAGCCGTCCTAAATGAATGCTAGGAGTCTTACTTTTAACCATAATAGTCAATGAGACAGTTTCATCGGCAAATGAAGATGTATTGTTCTGACTGGATCATTCTCCAAGCACATACACATAAATCAAATCCAATACACCATTTCTAGTATCTCTCACACAAAAGTTTGTACAGAATTCAGGCGCATATAATTGCTGCATTGAAAATTTTGCACTATCCTGTCAAAGTTTGTCCTAAATTGGCCATCAATATGTCATCAAGTACCAGCGAGGGCGAAATCCTCACTATCAAGCAGGTCGCCGACTACCTGAAGGTCACGGAGCGAACGATCTACAGACTGGCGGCTGCTAAGCAAATCCCCGCTTTCAAAGTTGGTGGGAGCTGGCGGTTCTCGCGAGCCGAAATCGATAGCTGGATCAAGCAGCAGTCGATGGATAGACTTTAAACAAGCCGTGAACATGATAGTGATACCTAGGGCCAACAGAACAATGGAGATCGAAAGTTAATGCTTGGACTGACTCTACGAGAAGAATTTCGAGGCAAACGCCTCAAAGGGACCGCTATTGAGCTCTCCAACGATTCCAACACCGGTGCGACACAGATTGCCGCGCAGCAGTTCTTGGAGATCACGTATCCGACCCATGACCTTTTGAAGGGCATTGAGGCCGTCGGCCCCAATCAGGGGCGTCCGGTGGTTGTGATCGGTGAGCGTGGCCTGGGTAAGTCGCACTTGATGGCTGCTCTGTATCACGCCGTCAGCGATGCCAAATCGACTGGCGCATGGCTGAGTTCTTGGGCTACCACGTTGGGTGACGCTAATATCGGCAAGATTGCCTTGCGCAATGAAATGCTGGTCATTGGTGAGAGCCTGCACCGCCAGCGCTACAAATTCCTATGGGACTTGCTTTTTGAACGTCATCCTCGCGGTGAATTCATCAAGGGTAAGTGGGAAGGTATGGGAGCAGCCAAGACTGACATCCCCTCCGACAAGCTCATCGTCGAGCTCCTTGAGCACACACCAACGATGCTGCTGCTAGATGAATTCCAGACCTGGTTCGACGGTTTAACCAACACCAAGCAGTACCCCTGGAAGAATTGGGCATTTAATTTTATCCAGATCCTTTCGGAGATTGCCAAAGAGCGGCCTGATCTATTGGTTCTGGTTATCTCCGTTCGCAATGGCGGCAGCGACGCCTATCAGCAGGTGCACCGCGTCAATCCCGTGGCGATTGATTTCAAAGCGGGTGGCAATGCCGAGCGTATCCAGCAGGATCGGAGGCGAATGCTGTTGCACCGTCTGTTCGACAACCGTCTACATATTGCAGACAGCACCATTGAATCACTGGTCGCCCAGCACGTCTCAGAGTACTTCCGCCTGCTTGATGTGCCGCCAGCAGAGCAAGATCGCAAGCGCCGCGAGTTCACCGAATCCTGGCCTTACGCACCACACCTGCTGCGTCTGCTTGAGGAACAGGTGCTGATCGCTACAGACGCTCAGGAAACGCGGGACATGATTCGCATCTTGGCCAATCTTTACAAGAGTCAAGGCGAAGCTGTGCCCGTACTTACCGCAGCCGATTTCCGGCTGGATGACGATACCTCGGGCATTGGCGCGCTACTGGATTCGGTATCCAACGAGCATCATCGCACCCTGCGTGAAAAGGCACAGCACAACATTATTTCGGTGACCGAAGCGGTATACGACCATGCCAACCTTGCGCCACACTTGCAAGAGATCGTTGGCGCACTGTGGCTGCGGTCGATTGCCGTCGGCAACCTCGCAGGGGCCGATCCCGCTACTTTGCAGGTGGACATCACCCGCAACAAACCAGTGGACAGCAACGCCTTTCAGGTCGAGCTGGCAACTATTGTTGAGAACAGCTTCAACATCCATCAAGAGGGCCTCCGCCTAGTCTTCCGAGAGGAAGAAAACCCACGTGCCAAATTGATGGCATGTGCCCGCAATGACAAGCTGTTCACCGACGGGTCTGATCAGGCCCAGCTTGCCAAGCAGGTTCGCTACATCATTGGCGGCAGCGAAGATGCCGCTGGTAAATTCCGCGTCATTCCATTGCCTAAAACGTGGCAAACAGATCCATGGAAATCGCTCGACGAAACAGAGCAGCCAGAGCGCTGGGATGAGCGTTTGCCGGTACTGGTACTGCCGGAGGAGCCAGAAAAAATCGACCAGACGTTGGGTCGTTGGCTCAAAGATCACCTGCAAAAGCGCCGTAATACCATTCGCTTCTTACTGCCTCGATCTGGTTCCACCAATGCATTCCTGGATCGCGACCTGCTCATCCTCGCCCGCGCTGAAATGAAGGCGCATGAATGGAGTGGCCAGAACCCGGAATACAAAAAGCTGCACAAAGAATTCGAAGGCACCCTGCGTGATAACCTGAAGAAACGATTTGACCGGTTCGCCGTCCTGCACCGTTACGACCACCAGAATCCACAGCAGTCCCTTTTCAGTGTTGAACACATCAAAAAGCAAGGGGCTCAAATCCCTGAAGGCATTGAGGAAACCCTGACCAACGATCTCTTCGTTCCCGAAGACTTCGAAGACCTCGTGCTTGAAGCTGCTTCGGAGAACGCACCCCTCGGCAAGTTGTTGCGCGAACTGCAGGAGCCACGCCCGGCAGGTCAGGATTGTATCCCCTGGCTAGGTGAAACCGCGATGAAAGAACGTATCTTGCGTTTGTGCGCACGCGGCAAGATTGCCATCAACCTGCGAAATCTGGAACACCTGCAAACCCACGCAGGCGAAGACGAAGAATCCGCGTGGCGACGCTTGCGACCCAAACTCTCCTACACTGGGCGTCAGCTTGATGAAGTGTTTCTGATGGAACCATCGGCGGTGCCTGCAACCGGTGGCACCACCCCAGCTACGCCACAGCCGCCAGTGAGTGGAAACGGCGGAGTCATAATTGGCGGTGGTACAGTTCCTATCCCCGGCGTAAACGAGCCAGAGCCTGGCACTACGCCCTCGCCGGGCGGTATTTTCGGGGGTGCAAGCGCTACCACAAAACCACGCATCCCATTTTCTAACCCGCCAACTTCACCGCTCAACCTGATCGGTAAGCTTGAAGGCTGGGGTATAGGCCCTGCTTCCCCTGTACACGAGATTCGACTCGCCTCCATTGGGAGTACGAATAGTCGCCTGGTGGACGCCTTGAAATTCGTTGGCGAAGCCAACAGTGAGATCACGATCAAGGTGTCTGCTGCTACCGGCGCGCAGCTAAAGGAACTGCTCAAGAAACTGCCCGACGGTATGACTTTCGAGCTGAGCCTTGAGAAGGAAGAAAACTGATGGCACTCGATGCAGGAATATTACAGCACCTGACTCAGTGCTCCACTGTAGATGCGTGGCGTTTCATCATCGAACGCACATTCGAAATTGCAGCAAGACCATTAGCGGAGGGCAATGCCCCTGGAGAGGTAGTCAAGCGCGAGCGCGAAATCGGCGAACTCGATCTGTTTCTTGCCTCGAGCGGCTGGGATTTGTGGCAAAGCTTCGGCCAGCCAGACATCAGCGGTGTGGAACGTACCTCCGACCGTCTTGCGCGCTGGTGGAACGAACCAAGTTATGGCAATAGCGCTGCTCGCGCCGTGCTGATTCTAGATGCATTGAGCCTACGCGAATTGCCCTGGATATTGCAGGGAGCCAAGCAACGTGGCTTTACCTTGAACAGCGTCACTGCCACAGCCTCCGAATTGCCCGGTGAAACCAACGAATTCGCCCGAGCACTGGGCTGGGCCAGCCGTAGCCAGTTGCAGGCCAACAGCGGCGGTTTGGTTCACAAACTGCAACCAGCGCAGACCGAAACCATCGATCTGCCGTTGAAGGATTGTGAAAGCCTGGTGGGCAGTGCCTCGGGAGCGAAGAACTGGGTATTTTGGCACCACTGGCCGGACGCTAAGCTTCATGACTACAGTGCAGGCCAGGGTTTGGAGCTGCTGACCAAAGATGCTGCGCAGAATCTTTCCAGTGACGATTTCTGGGCTTTTATTGAGCGTCTCGCCACCGGGCGACGCCTAGTTATCACCTCGGATCACGGTTACGCTGCCACAGGGTACTTTCCCGATGCCGATGGTGAGGTTGCCACTCACCTCAAGCAGACTTTTTCCAGCGGGCGCAGCAAGGCAGGCAATGGTGATGCAGGCCCCTTCGCTCCACCGGTCGCATTGCAAATCGACAGCCCGCATGGGCCACACCTGTTGGCTCTGGGTCGAAGAAAGTGGCGAAGCCAGGGCGGGTACCCGACGCTGACACACGGTGGTCTCTCGTTGCTGGAGGTGCTGTCGCCGTTTGTTGAAGTCTCAAGGGGGTGAACATGGCGACTAGTTACCAGATTGCGTCGGATCTTACCGAGAAACAGATTGAAGCTGATGTATCAGCTTATTTTGGTAGGCTCAGTCCATTTTTTGGCCAGAGCCTCCGGCTATTGGATATTAACGAGCAGCTTACTGGGGCCGACAAACTGCACAAAACAAAGGGCATCGCCTTCTACTTTCAATTCAAAGCACCGATTGGATTGAAGTCTGTTGCAGCTCAAAAACTACCAGTAGCACCGAGAAAGAATGAATCAAAGCTAATGGGCATTCGCCGCTTCAGGCATACGCAAGGACTATTGGATTCGCCCTACAGCATTTGCTTTAACCTTCATGACAACAAGCCGTCAGCTCTAAATCAACTACAGCATAATGTCCTTTTTGCGCATGAACGCCCGCCATTTAGTCGCGCTATGTACATTTGCCCAACCGTATTACATGACGAGGAGTACGTTCGGCAAATGCAACTGCCGTGGTGGCGCAGGCCGTTCGCTCGCCCGTTCTATCGCCATGAAGCAAGGCAATTAGCCGTTGGCATGTTGTGTCATGAACTCAGCAGTGCTCCGTTTCTAAGAGCCCACGCCACAATTGTTCCCCATGCATTGGTGGCATCTGCCGATCACTACTACTCCTTTTCAAAACACGCCACGGACTACGCATTCCATTCGCCTATTGTCGTCGATGATGGTGACCCTCTTCGTTTGTCAGACTTCTTGTCAAAGCAAGTAGATCGTATCTACTCCAATATAGATTCCGTACCTCAGCTGGCGGAGTTGGTTAAGATAATTTCCGCAGCTACGCGAGAAAATTTACCAGACACTCAACTCGGCGAACCTGAGCCAGGTAATGAGGTAGCTTGGCTGCAAGCCTACGGCCAACAGATTAAGAAGGTTTATGGAATAAGGCAGGTTATTGCTTTGGTAGATGATCGTTTAGATACAGAATATTGGAGAGGATTTTAATGGCCACCAAAAAGCAAATACTCGCTCAGGAAGTTGCCAAGGCCGTCGGCGCTGGCAAGACAGTTGCGCTTGAAACCGTTGACTTCAACGACCCAGATCGCCCCAAGACTTGCCTGGAGGTGGATTTCCCGATCCTGCCGGTCAATCAGGTGGCGATTATCGAAGGCAATGCGGGCAAGCCGATTTATCAGATGTCGAAATGGTGGGCGCGCCGGCGCTCCAGCGTGTTCCGCTCGATGTTGATCGCGGCGGCCACCAAGGCTCCGGAGGACAAATCGCACGCGGCCAAGCTGGTGTGGGACAACTACTACGCCAACCACCAGAAGAAAGGCGCGTTCAAGCACCTGAAGGTGGCCGACATCTTCATGGGCGGCGGCACCACACTAGTCGAAGGCTCGCGCCTCGGCATGCAGATGGTCGGCAACGACCTCAACCCGGTCGCGTGGTTTGTTGTAAAACAGGAATTGGCCAACGTTGATCTTGAGGAAGTGAAGAGTCTGCTCGCTGACATTGAGGCGGAAGTCAAGCCGCAGATCATGCCGTACTACTACTGCGACGGCCCGGATGGTGAAAAAGGCACGTGGACGCACCTGCCAACCAAGAAGGTGATGCCCGCCGATTTTGATCCGCTGACCATCCCGCGCGACGAGCGCAAGGACTACCGTTACGAAGGTCCGGAGATCATTTACACCTTCTGGGCCAAACACGGCCCTTGTCAGGTTACAGGTTGCGGCCATCGCACACCAATCATGACCAGTCCGGTGATGGCAGTGAAGACAATCAGCGTCAAGCACTGGGAACACACCTGCGGCAAATGCGGCGGCGAATTCCATGTTGAGGAGAACGCCGCCCGAATGGCCCCGGATGCGCCGTTGTATGTAGGACCTTCCGAACTCCCATTCTCCGTGCTCGACCAAAGGAAGGGTGTTATTTGTCCGCATTGTGGTCATTCGGCGATGGTCAACCTCGGCAAGGGCAAGAACAAGAAGGTCGAATTGAGTCTGCTAGTGCATCCGCAATGGCTGGCGGGTTCGCCCAAGCAGGATGCGGAAGGCCAGCCCTACGGCGGCTCCGCGCAGGACAATGTGGCCGCGACCACGCGTTGGGACAGTGAGCGCGCATCCAAGATTCGGCTGCTGGAGGTGCGTGGAGCACTGCCGGAAGAGGTGACGTGCCCAGAAACGAAAATCACCTTCGCACCGGAAAACGGAACGGTGCCGAAAAAATCGCACTACGCCTGCGCAGCCTGCGGCACGGTGCAGGATGTGTTGACCACTATCAAGGCCACCGGCAAAACCGGGCCGATGGCTGCCTACGCGGTGCAAGGCTACGCGCCCAAGCGCGATGCGGCGGGCAAACCGTACAGCGGTCGCTTCTTCGCGGCCTATGGCACAGCGCACACGCGGCAGTACGACACCGCGTTCGCCGAATGGGAAGCGCGCAAGGATGACGACCTCAAGGACTACTGGCCGCGTTCTGAACTTCCCTACGGCTTCATGACCCACCACCTGCAAGGTGGCGTCCCGAACCACGGCTTCACGCATTGGTGGACGATGTTCAATCCACGCCAGTTGCTGGTGCACGCGCAACTGCTCAAGGCTATAGTCGAAGTCGGGAACTACGACTGGAAAGTGCGTGAGTTTGTAGTCGGGGCCTTTCAGCAGTATTTGCGCAATCAAAACCTGTTCTGTTTCTGGGACAGTGGTTACGACAAGCTCGTGCCTCACATGAGCAACAACAACTATCACCCGAAGAACAATGTCGTTGAAAACTGCGTTTTTTCGGTGTTGGGACGTGGCAATTGGGCTTCTTGCACGGATGGGATCAATGAAGGCCGCGAATGGGCAGCTCAACCGTGGGATTCGGTCAGCATCGAAGCGTTGAAGCGTCGTGATCCCGCATTGGCCGACCAACTGAGTGGCAAGAGCGAAAAGGTTTTCCCTGGCGATCCTGTGCTGGATGTGGCCGTGCATCAGGGCTCATCCACTGATCTGGCACAGCTTGAAAGCAGCAGCCTCGATCTGGTGATCACCGATCCTCCGTTCGGCGGTTTGCTGCACTACTCGGAACTGTCTGACTTCTTCTATGTCTGGCTGCGTCTGGCGCTCAAGGGTCAGTACCCGCAGATTTTCGGGACGGAATACACGCCCAAATCACTGGAGGCAGTGGCCAACCGCGCTCGCGAGCCGGAAGATCCGGATGGTTTCTACCGGCGCCTACTCACCCAGTGCTGGCGCGAGGCGCATCGCCTCTTGAAGCCCAGCGGCATCCTGGCCTTCACCTTCCACCACAGCGAGGACGAGCCGTGGGTGGCCGTGCTGGAGTCATTGTTCGACGCTGGCTACTACCTCGAAGCGACGTATCCGATCCGCTCAGATGAAACCAAGGGCGAAGGCGAGTTCGGCTCCAAGACTATCGAATACGACATCATCCACGTCTGCCGTAAGCGCACGGAAGAGCCCAAACCAGTGAGCTGGGGAAGGATGCGCCGCGAGGTGATGGCCGACGTGCGCCAATTGCAGGGGATGCTGGAGAACCACGCCAAGGAAGGTCTGCCAGCGGCGGACATTCAGGTGATCCGGCGCGGCAAGGCGCTGGAATATTTCTCTCGCCATTACGGCAAGGTCTACGTCGACGAGGGACGAGCCATTTCGGTGAAGGATGCGCTGGTCGGCATCAACCAGCTCATCGACGAAGACGCCGACAAGGGCAAGGAGCCACCACCGGTGAATGCCGAGCCGATGACGCGCCAGTTTTTGCGCACCTTCGGTACGGCTACCGAAATGAAGCGCGATCAGTTGCAGAAGTTCCTGCGTGGCACCATCACCACGCCGGACGAATTCGTGCAGCGTGGCTGGTGCTCTGAGGTGAAGAAGGTGTTCACGCGCACCAATCCGCTCGACTTTGCCCGCGATTGGTCCGGCAAGCACAAACGCAAACTCACATCCGATCTCGATCAGGCACTGGTGCTAATTGGTGCATGCGTCGATGGCAGTGGTATCAATGCCTTGGATACATTGAAGAACGAAAACTTTAAGCCGCACGTGGCGCTCAAGCCGCTGCTGGAGTGGTTACAGAAAAATGGGTCGGATCAAACTACTCGCAACGCAGCATCGCGTGCAGTGTCGATCTTCAACTCATGGAAAGCTAGCCAGGGACCCCAGCCTTTGCAGGCTTCGCTGTTCGATGACGATGGAGAGTATGCGTAATGAGGCAACTGCTTGATACGGTGTGGCAAAGGCACGGAACCAGTTGGCTGTGGGATGAGGAAGCACGTAATACGGTGTGTGAGGCTAGCGAGGTGTGGAGTCTGCGGCAGTTCTTACTGGCCGCCGCGCCAAATGGAAATGGGTGGCCAGAAGACCTACCCAGTAACGACAACCAGACGCTGGTGGTGGCCGGCCTGGAAGGCAGCTTAGATCTTCTTTCTCCCGATCAGGGCGAAATCTGGTTGGGAGACACGATCAAACGCGCCATCCTCTCGTTTCAGGATGCCTATGCTGGCGAGGCTGCGCTGATCTTCTGGTTGCCACAGGGAGATAGTCGTCTCAAGGTGCAGACCTCGACTGATGCGGTGTCGTGGTTGTGCGAAGCTCCGCATCGTGGCAGCCTGCTCGACTTTGGTCGCCTGTTATGGGGCGAGGCCAACGAATACCCGCAGGAGATTATGCTGCGCAATAGCGCAAAAGCGGTGGGCCTCTTCCATTTGCGGATTACCTAGGATGCTGCGATGAAAACCTTACGCAAGGTCAAAATCGAGGGCTTCAAATCCATCGCCAGCGCGGAGCTGAAGTTGGGTGATCTCAATGTGGTCATCGGTGCGAATGGCTCAGGGAAATCGAATCTGATCGGCGTGTTCCGCCTCCTTGAGCGCGTGCTGTCGCACAACCTGCAAGTGTATGTGGCGAGCGAGCCGGATCGGTTTTTACACCACGGGCGCAAAATCACGCCCGCGCTGGCACTCGATTTTGCCCTTGACCAGAACTCCTATGGCTTCAGGCTCAAGGCCGCACAGGACTCGCTAATCTTTGAGTCCGAGCGCGTGGAATACAGCGGTTTTTGGAACTATGGCGAGCCAATTGCTAGAGGGCACAAGGAAAGCAAACTCGAGGAAGCGGCAAAGACGTACCACAACAAGATTCCCCAATATGTATTCCCCAAGGTGCGCAATCTGGTCGTGTATCACTTCCATGACACGTCGGACACCTCTCCGGCCAAACAAACCTGTGACGTGTCGGACAATCGTGCGTTCCGCCCTGATGCGGCGAATTTACCCGCCTACCTGTACTGGTTGCAGGAGAAACACCCAGTGCAGTTCCGCCACATCGAAGAGCATATTCGGTTAGTGGCCCCGTTCTTTGATCGTTTCGAGCTAGCGCCTTCGCGCCTGAACGAACAGAAAATCAAGCTTGAATGGCGACAAAAAGGCTCGGATGCCTATTTCGACGCCTATTCGCTGTCGGACGGGACCATCCGCTTTATTTGTCTGGCAACCTTGTTGTTACAACCCAGCCCGCCTGCACTGATTTTGATGGATGAGCCCGAGCTTGGTCTGCATCCGTTTGCCATTCGCATCCTGGCCGAAATGATCGAGGCCGCGTCAAAGCGCGTACAGGTAATTCTGGCAACGCAATCAGTCACGTTGCTGAACAACTTCGAGCCCAAAAGCGTGATTGTGGCCGAAAACGATGGCCTCAAGACCACGTTTAATCGGCTGGACGAGGAGAAGCTCAAGCACTGGCTGGATGAATTCAGCATCGGCGAACTGTGGGAGAAGAATGTGTTGGGAGGCCGCCCATGACTCGGCTTCTGATGCTGGTAGAAGGCCAGTCGGAGGAGATTTTTGTTAATCGAACCTTGAAGCCTTACCTTGCGGAGCGGGGTGTCTTTATCGAAGGGCCGATTGTGTTGTGGACTAAGCGTCTGCCGAGTGGCGGCGGTTATCGCGGCGGCGTAACTAGCTGGAAAAAGATTCAAGACAGTCTGCTACCACTGACCCGGGATGGCAACGCTTGGGTTACAACGCTGCTCGATTTCTACGGTTTGCCGGAGGATGTACCCGGCTATCAGGAAGCGCGCGGCTCGGGGAATCCTCGCGACAATGTAGTTGCAGTTCAAGAACGGTTGAGCGCTGAGATCAACCACCCAAGGTTTATTCCCTTTCTGGCCCTGCATGAATTTGAAGCATGGATTTTTTGTGCCCCAGACGTCGTAGCCACGCATTTTAACCGGGCAATCCTGGCGCAAAAAGTACAGCAGGCAATAGCCCAAGCCGGCGAACCAGAACTTATAAATCACGGGGAAACCACTCATCCCAAAGCGCGTTTGAATTCGATGGTGGGAGGTTACAAGGAAACCTCAGACGGCCCCACTTTGATGGACAAAATCGGTATCCCTGCCATTCGTGCAGCCTGTCCACATTTTGCTGGTTGGCTAGATCTGCTCGAAGCACTAGCTCAGGAGATTTGATGCTGGCAGATATCGGCATCGGCTTCGCTCCAGGCGACCGAATCACCCACTACGAATTCGGCCAAGGCGTCGTTCTTGACCCGGCGCGAGATGGCTACTTGCGCGCCTTCTTCGGCGTGGGTGAGCGCCGTGTGCCAGTTGGCGCGGTACGTCGCCAGCTATCGCGCACCGAGAGCATTCTGCGAGCAGTGGATGGAGGAATTGAACGAGCACGCAAGGCATGGCTATCTTACGAGGCTCATGCGCTGCCTGTGATGGAAAGCGCATCGTCGCTGACCTCCGCCAAAATCGACTTGCTGCCGCATCAGGTGGTGCTAACCCATCGCATTGCCACCGCATCTCCTCGGCGCTATCTGATTGCCGACGAGGTGGGTTTGGGCAAGACCATCGAAACTGCGCTGATCTTGCGCGAGCTGGCTAGCCGTGGCGAGTTGAACCGCGCACTGATGGTGGTGCCTGCCGGTCTGGTGAATAACTGGCACCGCGAACTGAACGAAGTGTTTAACCTCGATTTCGAGGTGTTCGGCTCTGAGGGCGACATCACCGACCGCAAGACCAATGCTTTTGCTAAGCACGACCGGCTGATCGCAAGCATCGACACGCTTAAAAGACCAGCGCGGATTAAGCGTATGCTGGATGCACCACGCTGGGATTTGGTGGTCTTCGACGAGGCACACCACCTGACCGCCCATCGAACTGGTGGCAAGGTCAGGAAGACAGAGAACTATAAGCTAGCTGAAGCTCTAAAGGATCATTCGCGTGACCTGCTGCTACTGTCTGCCACTCCTCACCAAGGCAATCATTTCCAGTTTTGGATGCTGGCTCAATTGCTGAACTCCACATTGTTTGATAGTCCCGAAGAAATGCTGGACAACCGTCATCGCCTGAACACGGTGATGTTTCGGCGCACTAAAGCCGACGCTTGTCAGCCTGATGGTTCACCGCTATTTGCACGTCGCTGGGTACATACAGAGTCCTTTCTGATGAATCCAGAAGAGAGACTGTTTTATGAAAAGCTGCGCGAATATTTAGAAGACGGCTTCGATCTCGCTCGCCGACAAGGTAATAAAGGGCGTGCACTTGGTTTCCTTATGGCGATTTTTCAGAAGATCGCTGCATCAAGCTTTGCTGCTGTTCGGCGGACATTGAAGCGCCGTTTGTTGATGCTAACACTGCATGAGGCCTTTCTGCGTGATAAGGAACTTGATATCGAAGGCAGGGAGCGCCTAACTGAGGAAGCTCGAGAGCTAATCCATGAACAATACAGATTAACTTATGACAGTATTGGACGTAGCGAAGTTGATCGTGTGCTCGCAGACCTTAAGTACCGTTTGGTCAAACGATTAGACGAGGAAGCATTGGAATTGGCATCAGATCCATATGGCAGCGAATATTCTGCAAGCCATGCAGAAGAGGCTGCTTCTGCAGTCGTGGAAATCCATTTGCCAGAAGAGCGCTTACGGATTGGTGACCTATTAAAGGTATTTCCACAGCAACGGGAAACCAAGGCGCAGAAGTTGCTAGATGGCTTGGGTTATCTGTGGCGACAAAATTCAAGCGAGAAGATCGTCATCTTCGCCACCTACCTCGGCACGGTCGACCTTATTGCTGGAGAGATTGAGCGGGCATATCCCGGCCAGGGTGTAGTGGTTCTGCGTGGCGGTGATCACGGTGCCAAGCTGGCGGCTGAACGCAAATTCCGCCTAAAAGACGGGCCTCGTGTTCTGGTGTGTACAGCAGCTGGCCGCGAAGGCTTAAACCTGCAATTTGCACGAATCCTGTTCAATTTCGATTTACCGTGGAATCCGATGGATGTGGAACAACGCATCGGGCGTATCCACCGCTATGGACAGAATCACACTGCCCAGGTGTACAACCTCGTATTGTCTGACACCATCGAAGGGCGAATTTTCCTGATGCTGGATGAGAAGCTGACGGAAATTGCCAAGACGGTCGGCAAGGTCGATGACCAAGGCAACGTCGCTGAAGACCTGCGTGCACAGATTCTTGGTCAGCTATCTGAGCGGCTCAATTATGATCGCTTGTACCAGGAGGCGTTGTCCGACCCTGAATTGAAACGCACACAGGTGGAGTTGGAAGCGGCGCTCTCGAATTCACGCGAAGCGCGGCAGGTGGTGTTCGATCTGTTCCAAGACCTCGAAGGCTTCAGTCTCGATGACTATAAGCCTTTTTCCGACGTGTCATCCAGTTTGGATCGGCTAGTACGTTTCCTGTCGGCAGCGGTAGTGGATCGTCAGCAGCGCTTGGTCAAGATCGACAACGAAACCTACGACCTCGTGACTGTTGATGGCGCACGTCGGGCACGATTTACCTTGAGCCGCAATACGGCTACAAGCAGTGATAACGTGGAACTGATGGGCCTGGATCATCCACTGATACAGGAAGAGCTAGGACGCTGGCGCAGCGTTCCGCCTGAGGATATTGGAATTGCGGTTTCAGGGGACGTAGACGCGCCAGTTCTGCTTTCTCTCTGGATTGTTGAGGCGTCCGCAGGCAACGGCGAACGCCGTGTCGTCGTTCAACCCATTGCCGTCAAGCAGGATGGTACACGGGTTCCGGTAGTCGAGCGTCAGGCTGAGCAATACCTACAGGCACCAGCAACGTCTCCGAGGTTTGCGCCAGAACAACGGCAGGAACTGTTCTCGCATGTGGTTGAGCCGACACTGCAGCGGGAACTGAAGCACAAGGGCGCAGCGAATGGGGATGGCAGCTATTCGGCGGAGCTGATCGGCTATGTAGAGATTATTAATCAGGTGGATTGATGCTGGACGAGTACTCAATTGAGCAGCGCGCAACGCAAATTTTCGATGCACGAACCAAAGAATATTTTTCCGAGGTGTTGAGCTGCTATTCGGCAGGCAACCATCGGTCAGCGGTCGTGATGCTCTGGTCCGTCGTGGTTTGCGATCTGCTGTTTAAGCTCCAGCACTTGGTTGATCTCTACGGGGATGACAAGGCCAAAGGTATTCTGGCCGAGATTGGGCAGATGCAGCAAGATAACGAACGGTCGCCGGTGTGGGAAACGAAACTGGTGGAATCGGTAGCTGAGCAGACTCAGTTACTGGATATTGCCGAACGTGAGAATCTGCTCCACCTGCAACGGCAGCGTCATCTTGCAGCACACCCGGTAGTCAACGCGAACTTTCAGTTGCATCGCCCGAATCGTGACACTGCCCGTGCCCTGATCCGCAACGCACTTGACGGTCTCCTCACGAAGGCCCCGATCCTGTCGAAGCAGATTGTGGGTGATCTGGTCGAAGACCTTGAACTGGTATCCGGCATTCTGATCGATGATAAGAAGCTGAAGGCCTACTTGCAGAGCAAGTATTTCTCGCGCTTCAATCCGGAGGTTGAAAAAGCCGTATTCAGAGCCCTCTGGAAATTCGTGTTCCGGCTGACGGACGAAAAATGCGAGAAGAATCGTCCCATCAACTACAGTGCGCTGACCCTACTCCATAGCCGCAACCCCGGCCAATTTCGGGCGCAGATCGAAGCCGACAAGGATTACTTCAGCACAATAGCGACTGGCGGCACAGCGCTGGTCTGCCTGATCCACTTTCTATCGCGGTCAGGCGCGATCTACGAGTTGTTGGCTGATCACGCCAAAACCGCGATTCAGCACGTCGTCGATAACGACGTGTCGTCCCGATGCTTGGCTTGGTTTACGGCAGCGTCCTTACCGGAGCATGCCCAGCAGCTACAAGCTTGGATTGTTGGCGATACATATCCGGAGGTCGGTCGCGAAACCTGGGATGCTTTGCTGGAAATATCGGACTCTCTGGAATGGGAGAAAACCGTAGTGCGACTTGCAAGCGCGTACTACACGGCAAGCGCCAGCTACAACACCGCGGACAGACGCTTCAATGAGGCAATCCGGCCTTTGCTTCCGGTATTTGATCTGGACGAATGCATCGAGCTGATTCGCTGCATCGAACAAAACGGTCAGACGTGGGAGCGACGCGGAGCCTATATAGACCACCGAGATCTTCGCGCCCGTGTGCTGGAGATAAACCCGGCAGCAGATTTAACCGAATACCAAGTATTCAATCGTAACCTCGGCTGAAGCCGTATCACGACAAAGAACGAGACAGGAACAAGACAAGCATGGCTCGCATCGAAAACCACAAATACAGCATTGAGGAAGCGTTCAGGGAATGCTTCTATATCGTTCCGGACTACCAGCGCGAGTACGTCTGGACAGACAAGGAAGTGCATCAGCTGCTGGAGGACATCGGTGAGCAGATCGATGCGGGCACGACACGAGAATATTTCATTGGCACTGTGCTGGTGTCACCAACCGACCAGAAGAATCATTACGATGTCATCGATGGTCAGCAGCGCCTTACCACATTCTTCTTGCTGCTTTGTGCATTGAAGCATCTGTTCCAGGGCGAGCCGCAACGGCAGATGATTTCTGGGTTGATCTCGACCAGCTATGTGGATAGCGACGGTGAGGTGCGCACCAACCTAAAGTTAGAGCCTCGCTACGAGAATGCGGGCGAAGTGATGGCCAAGTTGGTGGAATTGGATGCCGATCCTCAGACCGTGCGCACGGGCATCCAGTCAGCGGGCATCGCCAGCTTTGGCTCGCTCGAAAATCTGGTCAACGCCTACGGCACGCTGTATCGCTATCTGAAGGACAACTACGACGACATCGCTAAGCTCAAAAAGTATTGGGGCTACCTGGCCAACAACGTGGTGTTCATTCAGATCTCCACTGACGTTAGTAGCGCGCTGAAGATCTTTGAGACCATCAACGAGCGTGGTGTCGGTTTGAACCCGATGGACCTGCTCAAGAACCTGCTGTTCACGCAGGTCAAACAAGCCCAGTTCACTCAGCTCAAGGACGAGTGGAAGAAGATCACCAAGCCGCTGGAGAAGGAGAAGGAAAAGCCGCTGCGTTTCCTGCGCTACTTCCTGATGGCCAACTACGTCATCAAAAACGATCGCAGTGACTCGGTGGTGCGCGAGGACGAAATTTACGATTGGTTCGTGGCCAAAGACAACGCGGCTTTGTGCGATTATGCGAACAAGCCCTTCGAGTTCGTCCGCAAGGTGATCCGTAATGTTGAGCACTACCTTGCCTTTGCCAATGGGCTCGGTAATGACGGCAAGCCTAGCCTGGTAATGGACAGTCTCAAGCGGCTGGCCGGTGGCGCGTTCAGCTTGCATTACGTTCTACTGCTGGCGGCGGCCAATTTTCCCAAGCCGTTGTTCGACCATTTCGTAGCGCAGCTGGAGAGCTTCCTCTTCTACTACATCTTCACCAAGACCCCGACCAAGGATCTGGAGCGCAGCTTCTCGCAATGGGCCGACGAGCTACGCCCGATTGCGGAAACCACAGATCCGGTGAAGCAGAAGGTTCAGCTCAACGCATTCGTCGCTGACCGTTTCGAGAAAAACATGGCGGGCAAGGCACAAGAGCTGGCCGATGCCCTCAAACGCTTTACCTTGTATTCGATGCAGCAGTACCGGACACGTTACCTGCTGGCACGGCTGACGCAGCACGTCGAGATGGCCTTCAGCGGGCTTAAGGTGCCTGGTAGCCTGGAACCTTTCACCAATTTAGAAATCGAGCATATCCTGCCCAACAAGCCAGAGGACGATCTTCGTGCCAAGTGGGCCACCGAAAATCCGGGGATGGTTTACGACGATTTCAAGAACCGGCTGGGCAATCTGACCTTGCTGGAGAAGCCCATTAACATCGTCGCGAGTAATGATTTCTACACGGCCAAGCAGGTCGAGTACAGCAAGAGTGGAAACTACCTGACCCGCAGTTTGGTGGTGCTGACCGACGTTGGGCAAAACACGTCCATTTCTCGAATCAACTCAAAGCTTGAGGCTTTCCCTGCATGGAATGCGGCAGCGATTGAAAAGCGGCACGGCATGCTCATCGCTTTGGCTCAGGATGTTTGGAAAACGACTCCAATTGATGTCTGACAAAAAGAATCGATCAATATGGCAAGCACAGAGCCCCCTATCTCAATGTGTGCAGATTGCAAAATCTCTGGTTGGTGCTTCCCGACGCGCCTAACCGTATGCCAATCTAGAGTATAGGGATGGTCGGAAAGTCACTTCGATAATTGGGGTCCACTGATATTTCATCCAGATGAACGCTCATTGGTCACCAGCCTTATCCGAGTCGGTCTCATCAACCAATGATTCCTCATCCTCGGAAAGCTTCGCTGGCTCATTCAACAGTCCTGACTCCTGCCGGGCCAGTCGCACTTCCTCCCCATGCCCATGCTCATACGCTGCTTGATGCGCATGTCTGTTGACACCGGTATAAAATTGACCAACCGTACCGGTTGAAATTTGACCAGGGGGCGGAGCCGGTTTTTGAAGTCACCGGCTGTGGATAAGTGTAAAGGAAACGGATAACAATCGGTAGTCTTGCTACCCGTTTCCAAGCTGGATTTTTAAAACGGATTTTCCTCGTAGGCGATATCTTCCGGTGTTTTTCCACTGCGTTTAGCTTGCTCTCTCGCTTGTATCCGAGCCTTGGCTTCTTCAGAACTTTGCCGGAAGCGATAGGATTCGTTGCCAGTTTCAAGGATATAGCAGTGGTGCGTCAGTCGATCCAATAAGGCGGTGGTCATTTTGGCATCACTGAACACGCTGGGCCATTCGGCAAAGGTCAAGTTGGTGGTGATGACCACGCTGGTTCGCTCGTACAGCTTCGATAACAAGTGAAACAACAACGCGCCACCATCCTTGGAAAACGGCAAGTAGCCCAGTTCATCCAAGATGACCAAATCGACCTGCATCAAGCGATAGGCTAATTTGCCTTGGTTGCCAGCGGCCTTTTCCCGTTCGAGTTGTGTGACCAGATCGATGGTGGAATAAAAACGGACGCGCTTGCTGTGGTCAGTAACGGCTTTGACGCCGAACGCGGTGGCCAGATGCGTCTTGCCGGTACCGGTGCCGCCCACCAGCACCACGTTATGGGCGGCGTCGATAAAGGCGCCGCTCGCCAGTTGTTCCACCAAGACGCGATCCACCTTGGCTTGCTCAAAGTCAAAACCGGCCAAGTTGCGATGCACGGTAAGCGCGTAGCGGTACCACGACCCCAGCTCGCTGGCAGGACTTAATCGGCGTTAGCAAACGGCAGCAGTTCGTCGATGCGGCTGTTGGGCCAGGTGGGGAGTTTTTCCAGGGTGTCGCTTAGCCAAGCGGCCGGATCGAGGCCGTTGAGTTTGGCGGTACCGAGCAGGGTTTGAATGACGGCCGCCCGCTGGCCGGCGCGTTCCGAGCCTGCGAACAACCAATTCTTTTTGCCCAGGGCAATGGGTCGAATGCTGTTCTCGACGGGATTGTTGTCGATGGGCAGATCGCCGGTTTCGGCGTAACGCGTCAGCGCGGGCCAGCGCTTCAGACTGTAATCGATGGCTTTGGCGGTTGCGCTGTTGGGCGCCATCAGCAGTCGGGTTTTCTGCAGCCAATCGTGCAGCTCGGTTAAGGCAGGCTGGCTTTTTTCCGCCCGCAGGCGTTGGCGCTCGTCGCTGCTCATGTCTCGCCCCTCGGCTTCAATGGCATACAGGGCGCCGATCCGCTGCAAGGCGGCTTGCGCCACGGGGCTTTGGCTGGCTTGGAACAGGTCGAAGAACTTTCTGCGCGCATGTGTCCAACACGCCAGTTCGATACACGGTTCAAGCAGAAGTCGGGTTTCCGGGTGCGCGCGGGCAGTGGCAAACAAGGCCTTATAGCCGCCATAGTCGTCGACCATCAGGTGACCGTGCCAATCTTGTAGAAACTGTTGCGCATGCCGGCCGCTGCGACCGGCTTGATAGTCGAAGACGATGATCTTGGGGCCCGGTTGCAAGTCGTTGCTGCGGTAGGCCCACAGATAGGCTTTCTTGGTTTTGCCGTTGCCCGGATCGAGTTGTGGCACCGGGGTTTCATCGGCGTGCAAGCTATCGCGTTGCAATAGATGCCAAGTCAGGCGATCGGCCAAGGGCAGCAAGGCCACGCCGATGCGTCCGACCCAATCGGCCAGGGTGGAGCGGGACAGGATCACGCCATTCCTGGCGGCGATTTGTTCCAGTCGGTACAAGGGCAAATGATCCAGGAATTTACTGATCATGACCCAAGTCAGCAAACCGATCGCCGCCATGCCGCCATCGATCACGGCCGGTGGAATCGGTGCCGCCGTGATGGTTTCGCAGGCTCGGCAGGCGTATTGTGGACGGATGTGGCGATGCACGAAAAACTTGGCGGGTTCGACGTCCAGTTGCTCGGTCACGTCTTCGCCGATCTTGACCAAGTCTTTACCGCATTGACCGCAGGTGCAGGATTCGGGTTCGTGACGGTGTTCGATGCGTGGCAGATGTTCAGGCAAAGGTTGACGACCGGCACGGGGGCGTTTGGGCCGAGTGACCGTATCGGATGGGCTGTTGTCCTGTAGTTGCTCGACCTCGGCTTCAATCGCCGACATGTCGGTGTTCCAGGTTTCCTCGAACACATCGCGTTGCAACGGCGCCAGGGCTTCACTCTTGTGGCTGAAGCGGATGCGCTTGTAATACGCCAATTCGTGCGTCAGCGCGGCGATTTTGGCGTCTTTCTTGGCGATGGTTTGCGCATCCTGCGCGGCTTGATCGACCAGCGTCTGAATCATTGCCGTGACGTGGATTTTCGCGGCAGGTTCCAGGTTCAATTGATCGAGTTCGGCCAAGGGATTCATGGGGTTTATTATACCCCATGAACCCCCTGAATGCCTTGATTTTATTGGGTTTTGCCGGATTTTAGAGCCTCTTTTTCAGCCTCATTTTAAACCTGCCATTCGGCTTTGGGGACGGCTGATAACCGCTGCCAGTCGACACCGGCCACTAACCAGTGCCATTGCGCCTGGCTGAGCGCAAACACCGCGTCAGGGGCCTTGGGCCAGACAAAGCTGCCCTGATGCAATCGGCGTTGACACAACCAGACGCCATTGCCATCCCACAGCAGCAAGCGCAAGCGATTACCCGCTCGATTGCGGAAGATGAAAGCCGAGCCGGCGCAAGGTGCATGCCCCAAACTGTGCTGCACGAGGGCCGACAAGCCATCCAGGCCGCGCCGCATGTCCACCGGCGCCACGGCAATCCAAATCTGCGCTGGATAACCGATCAGGCCAGGCATCGCAGCAACTCCGCCACCCAGCGCGCTGATACCGAAGCAGGCAGCGCCAAGCGATGGCCTTGGACATGGGTAAAGAGAATGCCCGCATCGACGGGCTCAGAAGGCGCAACCTGGACGGGTATCAATGCAACCGAATCGGCTTTGGGCAATTTGCGATAGTCGCTCAGTCGCGCCGTGAACGTGCGAACATTGATCTGCTGCGCTGCGCAATACTCGGCTTGCGACAGTCCACTGCGTTGCCACGCTTCAATATGCTGACGCCATTTCGATGTGATGGCCATACCTGCTCCTGTTCAAAAAATCACAGGATGCCGTAGGACGAATGTTTTTCACAGGTGGGACGGCTGGGCGCTTACGATGCACGGGGAATCGTGCGCTTTGAAGTTGGTACCGAATCGAGCGAATGTGTTGGTCCTCGATTTCCGCGTGCAGTAGTTGCCACAGCAACCATTCCGAGGATTGCAATTTGGCACCGCCTTGGCTGGCGACTTCGGCGTAAGCTGAGGCCATGCCGAAGAGTTTAAGAGATTTCAATTCCGCTTCCAGATCACGCATCGCCGTTCTCCTGATCCACCAGAGCTAAGTCGAACGCTTCGCGCAATTGCTCATATCGCGCGGTATCGGCGATGGGCGCATCCTTGATCTGTAAGACGTCAGGCGTGATTACCGTCTGCGGTTCGGCAGGCGGTTGACCGTCCACGGCGAGCGTAGACACGAGATGTTTGACCTGCTCGATACTGATCACCCCGGCGGCCAGCAAAGACTCAACCGCCGCCAACACCGCATCCAGCCCTTGCCGGGGTACGCAGGCTAAAAGATCAGCCATCGCTCGATCACCGCCAGGGCGCTTGTTTAACACGAGCCGCAAAGAAGACAACGGTTTCGGCATCTCAACAAAGGGCGCACCATTGCGTAACGCGCCGGGTTTACGCGCCAATAACGGCAGATAGTGTTGCCAATCGTAGCTGACCTGATCGCGATCCAACAGTCGCACATGGCTGGCAATCCAGGCATCGTCGGCATAGAGTTCAAGCTGTTCCGGATACAAGCGCACACTGATCCGTCGATTAGCAAAACGGCAAGGCACCGAATAGCGGTTTCGTTTCACCGTCACCAAGCAGGTGCTGGATACACGAGCCACAAACTCAATGTAACCATCGAACACGCCAGGCATGGGCATCAACTCCGGTTGTTCCAGTTCCAGCGCCTCTTGTAGCGTTAACCCTTGGCGTTCCGGCCAAGATAGTTCCGTCCATAAGGCTCGGCAACGGGCTTCCAGCCACTCATTCAACTCGGCAAAGCTGGCAAAACATTGTTGACTGGCATCCAGCCAAATGCGCCGCCGGCTATCCTGCACATTCTTCTCAACGATGCCTTTTTCCCAGCCGGATGCGACATTGCAGAAGTCAGGATCGAACAAGTAATACGCCGTCATTGCCGCAAAACGCGTATTGACGATGCGTTCTTTGCCTTTCTGTACCTTGTCGACCGCCGTCTTCATGTTGTCGTATATCCCCCGCAAGGGCACGCCGCCAAAAGCCTGAAATGCGCGGCGATGGGCGTCGAACAGCATCTCATGGCTTTGGCTTGGATAAGCGGAAAGCAAAAAGGCACGGCTGGCACACAGCTTGGTATGGGCAATCTGCAAACGCCTATAAACGCCACCGACCACCAGAGACTCTTCGCACCAGTCGAATTGAAAGGCTTCCCCCCAACGGAATTTCAATGGGACAAAGGCGTGTTTGCCAGCCTGGCTACCGGCACCCTGACGCCAGGCACGGATGTAATCGGTAAGCTGCGTGTAGCCGCCGTCATAGCCGGCTTTCTGTAACTCTTCCAATAACTTCAAGGCGGTTCGTCGCTCCCGCTTGGGGCGATAGCTGTCAGCGATCAGCGCTTGTTTGAGTTGATCCTCAAACGGGGAAAGCTTGGTTGAGCCGGGCTGGCGTTTATATTTCGGGTCGGTCCCATTGGGCATACGCAACCACTTTTTAACGGTATTGCGAGACAGACTCGTCCGTTTGGCAATCTCGTTGATGGAGAGTTTGTCACGGAAATACATCCGCCGAATTTTTGAAAATAAAATCATGGTTATCACCTTCTAAGCTCCTGTCTAATTTTTGGACAGGACAGGTTAATAACCCTGGTCAATTTTCGGCCGGAATTCGGCCTCTTACTTGGTCAATTTTCAACCGGCGTCAACAGACTTGGGTCATGATCAGTAAATTCCTGGATCATTTGCCCTTGTACCGACTGGAACAAATCGCCGCCAGGAATGGCGTGATCCTGTCCCGCTCCACCCTGGCCGATTGGGTCGGACGCATCGGCGTGGCCTTGCTGCCCTTGGCCGATCGCCTGACTTGGCATCTATTGCAACGCGATAGCTTGCACGCCGATGAAACCCCGGTGCCACAACTCGATCCGGGCAACGGCAAAACCAAGAAAGCCTATCTGTGGGCCTACCGCAGCAACGACTTGCAACCGGGCCCCAAGATCATCGTCTTCGACTATCAAGCCGGTCGCAGCGGCCGGCATGCGCAACAGTTTCTACAAGATTGGCACGGTCACCTGATGGTCGACGACTATGGCGGCTATAAGGCCTTGTTTGCCACTGCCCGCGCGCACCCGGAAACCCGACTTCTGCTTGAACCGTGTATCGAACTGGCGTGTTGGACACATGCGCGCAGAAAGTTCTTCGACCTGTTCCAAGCCAGCCAAAGCCCCGTGGCGCAAGCCGCCTTGCAGCGGATCGGCGCCCTGTATGCCATTGAAGCCGAGGGGCGAGACATGAGCAGCGACGAGCGCCAACGCCTGCGGGCGGAAAAAAGCCAGCCTGCCTTAACCGAGCTGCACGATTGGCTGCAGAAAACCCGACTGCTGATGGCGCCCAACAGCGCAACCGCCAAAGCCATCGATTACAGTCTGAAGCGCTGGCCCGCGCTGACGCGTTACGCCGAAACCGGCGATCTGCCCATCGACAACAATCCCGTCGAGAACAGCATTCGACCCATTGCCCTGGGCAAAAAGAATTGGTTGTTCGCAGGCTCGGAACGCGCCGGCCAGCGGGCGGCCGTCATTCAAACCCTGCTCGGTACCGCCAAACTCAACGGCCTCGATCCGGCCGCTTGGCTAAGCGACACCCTGGAAAAACTCCCCACCTGGCCCAACAGCCGCATCGACGAACTGCTGCCGTTTGCTAACGCCGATTAAGTCCTGCCAGCGAGCTGGGGTCGTGGTACCGCTACGCGCTTACAATGCTTGTTGGAGATGACCTGGCACAGCCACAAGGTGTCCATCACTATCATCAACTGATCCAGCAAGCGAATCAATTCGACGAATTGCGCAATCTGCGGCAAGCCAGGGCCATTTTGGTTTAGCATCGCCCATTCAATTTGAAGCAAAGATTTGTGATCATTTGGCCTTAATTCTGCAAGAGTCGCATCTAAATGAAAGCCAAACCGTTTCCGACGCCGACGGATCGGGATTTAGGATGTTAACCGCTGAAGTACTGGATACTTGGCAATTGCGCTGGTGGATTATGGGAGAAGTCGATCGGGTTGAGGTTCTGCTACCGATAGAACTTCGACAGGATATACAAGGTATGCTGGCCAGAGCGCATGCCCAGTATCTTTAGCATATACAGGGCACAGTCGCGAATTCACGCCATACGGCCAAATTGTAAGCTAAGCGCTTAACATACATTTCGGTTGGCATCGTTTGTTTACTGAAACAGTGTAAAAACCGGGCTGTACAAATTCAAAAAAGTTAAACTGTAAGGCTACTTTTATTTCATATTAGGGAACATGCCAGACACCACCTACAAACAAGCCGCCGGATTGATCCGTGAAGCCGAAAAAATCAGTGCTATTCCGGTGCGCGTGACCTGGGACGATACGCTTCAAGTTGGCGCCGTGCTGCATTTGAGCGAAGCTCAATGGTCAAAACAGTTGCGAATTTCGGTAAAACCCACCCGACCGGACATCCCTTATCTCGTAGGCGTGCAATGTGCGCTGGCGATTCGTTTTTACACAAAACGCGAACAACGGCATTTAACCGCTTCGCAAGCCAGTCGCGACAAAGCTGTCAGTGAATTTCGCGAACTGGGTTATGCGCCCGAAATGGCTAAATCGCTGGCCGAAAATTTGTTGGCACAGCTGGGCAGCCAAATTCGCAGCGCCGGACCTTTGATTAAGCTTTCTGCGCAGATTTACAGAGACTATCCAGAATTGCGGGACAGCCAGTTGACGCATTTTCTCTTGGAAAAAGAAGACGGTGAACGGTCGTTAGGCATTGATACAACGAAATTTCCGGACTGGATTTTACGCAGTCACCAAGCCATCAACGGCGCTAACGCATTGGCCGCCGACTATTTGTTTGATCGTACCGATTTCTTTGCGCCGTTTAAGCAAGCCGGTTTTGAGGCGATTTGTACCGGATTAGTGGGTGATGTCACCGGTAGCCAAGCGGATGTATCCGATAGTGAATTGGTTAATGCCTGGCTGAATCGATTGGATTTGAACGACCGTTTTGAATGGATGACACCCTGATATGCAAACACCCAGTACCGTTTTTATCAAAATCGCCGATTACGATTTGTCGGCCTTACCGGAAATCTGCCGTGATCCGAATGCACCCGGTTTCGCGGATACTTTGATTCGACATGTTTCAGACGAGTATGCGACTGATGGGATGTTTGCCAAAGTCAGCATCGAACAGGATACCTTGATTATCGCTGAAGATTTGGAAGCGAAGGCCAAGTCTGATGAAGGCTTGGATGCGTTACAACGCGGCGTTTATGCAACAGGCAAGGCTATTTTCGAAGCCTTGCTATCCGAGCATCCGAACAACGCGATTGTGCTTTACAACTTAGGCATGGTCTACAGCGACGAAGGCAATCTGGGCAAGGCCATCGAGTTGTTATCGACATTGATTTGCCTCAAACCGGATTACGCCCATGGTTGGGTCGCCTTAGCGGTGGCTTACATGCGGAACAACCAAATCATCGAAGCCGATCAAGCCGCGCAAAAGGCGGTTCAGTTAGCGCCAAACGATCAATATGCTCTACGCACTGCCGGTTATATTGCGTCAAAGCTCAACGAACCGGATGCGGCCGCCTTACTGGAAAATGCGGTCAGAGCGGGCCCCGAGGATCCCATCGCGTTATTGGCATTAGCAGAAAACTTACTGACTACGCATAAAGACGAAGCCATCAAAAAGCGAGTGTCAGCCTTACTGACGCAAGTCATCGATGTAGCGCCGGGTTCGAAAGCGGCAGAGCGTGCGGAAGAAATCTTGCGTGGCATCGCTTACGATAAATTTCGCCAAACCGGATCACTCAATCCGCAAGCCATCGACTACTGCCTGCATGCTCTAAAGGCGCTTCAAGGCATGTCGCATCAAGAAGTGGCGGGTGTCGCCATGGAAACCGCCGCACTGGGACAAAGCGGATTGGATGTGAATAATCCCAATAAAACCTATCAGCTTCGATCTATCCCCGGCAACTACACCGGCCTGCAGGTGGTTTGCTTCATGTACGTTGCTCTGGAACAGGTCGCACCTGGGCAGGATATTGGGTTTGATCTCCAGGCGGAATACGAAGAAGCGTTGCGGATTTATAATGCCAACCAACGTTGACGGCGATAGACTATTTTTAATGAAGCCATTCCATGTTGATGGATAATTTTGTCGCTTCATTCCCTAACGCAGCAAGGTAGCCTGGGAATAAAGTGAAACCGGATTTGAATACACCGCATCCCTCATGACACAGCAAAAAGCCAATCGCATTGCGGTATTCGTAGACGCCGAAAATGTTACAAACTGGATCAAGCACGACGGCGTCAGATTACTAATGGAAGAGCTGAATCAGTATGGCCAGATCATTATCCGTCGCGCCTACGGTGTTTGGAGCAAGCCGAATTTGGCCATGCACCAAGCAGCCATCAACCAATCCGGATTTGAACTCATCCATTGCTACCATCCCGTGACCGGCAAGAATACGGCGGATATTCAGATGACGGTGGATGTCATTGAATGCGCTTGGCAACTACCAAACATTAGCTGCTTTGTGCTGGTTACCGGCGACTCAGACTTTACGCCAGTCTTTCGCCGACTTCGAGAAATGGACAAGGATGTGATGTAAGCGCGTAGCGGTACCACGACCCCAGCTCGCTGGCAGGACTTAATCGGCGTTAGCAAACGGCAGCAGTTCGTCGATGCGGCTGTTGGGCCAGGTGGGGAGTTTTTCCAGGGTGTCGCTTAGCCAAGCGGCCGGATCGAGGCCGTTGAGTTTGGCGGTACCGAGCAGGGTTTGAATGACGGCCGCCCGCTGGCCGGCGCGTTCCGAGCCTGCGAACAACCAATTTTTTTTGCCCAGGGCAATGGGTCGAATGCTGTTCTCGACGGGATTGTTGTCGATGGGCAGATCGCCGGTTTCGGCGTAACGCGTCAGCGCGGGCCAGCGCTTCAGACTGTAATCGATGGCTTTGGCGGTTGCGCTGCTGGGCGCCATCAGCAGTCGGGTTTTCTGCAGCCAATCGTGCAGCTCGGTTAAGGCAGGCTGGCTTTTTTCCGCCCGCAGGCGTTGGCGCTCGTCGCTGCTCATGTCTCGCCCCTCGGCTTCAATGGCATACAGGGCGCCGATACGCTGCAAGGCTGCTTGCGCCACGGGGCTTTGGCTGGCTTGGAACAGGTCGAAGAACTTTCTGCGCGCATGTGTCCAACACGCCAGTTCGATACACGGTTCAAGCAGAAGTCGGGTTTCCGGGTGCGCGCGGGCAGTGGCAAACAAGGCCTTATAGCCGCCATAGTCGTCGACCATCAGGTGACCGTGCCAATCTTGTAGAAACTGCTGCGCATGCCGGCCGCTGCGACCGGCTTGATAGTCGAAGACGATGATCTTGGGGCCCGGTTGCAAGTCGTTGCTGCGGTAGGCCCACAGATAGGCTTTCTTGGTTTTGCCGTTGCCGGGATCGAGCTGCGGCACCGGGGTTTCATCGGCGTGCAAGCTATCGCGTTGCAATAGATGCCAAGTCAGGCGGTCGGCCAAGGGCAGCAAGGCCACGCCGATGCGTCCGACCCAATCGGCCAGGGTGGAGCGGGACAAGATCACGCCATTCCTGGCGGCGATTTGTTCCAGTCGGTACAAGGGCAAATGATCCAGGAATTTACTGATCATGACCCAGGTCAGCAAACCGATCGCCGCCATGCCGCCATCGATCACGGCCGGCGGAATCGGCGCTGCCGTGATGGTTTCGCAAGCTCGGCAGGCGTATTGTGGACGGATGTGGCGATGCACGAAAAACTTGGCCGGCTCTACGTCCAGTTGCTCGGTCACGTCTTCGCCGATCTTGACCAAGTCTTTTCCGCATTTTCCGCAGGTACAGGATTCGGGTTCGTGACGGTGTTCGATGCGTGGCAGATGTTCAGGCAAAGGTTGACGACCGGCACGGGGGCGTTTGGGCCGAGTGACCGTATCGGATGGGCTGTTGTCCTGTAGTTGCTCGACCTCGGCTTCAATCGCCGACATGTCGGTGTTCCAGGTTTCCTCGAACACATCGCGTTGCAACGGCGCCAGGGCTTCACTCTTGTGGCTGAAGCGGATGCGCTTGTAATACGCCAATTCGTGCGTCAGCGCGGCGATTTTGGCGTCTTTCTTGGCGATGGTTTGCGCATCCTGCGCGGCTTGCTCGACCAGCGTCTGAATCATTGCCGTGACGTGGATTTTCGCGGCGGGTTCCAGGTTTAATTGATCGAGTTCGGCCAAGGGATTCATGGGGTTTATTATACCCTATGAATCCCCTGAATGCCTTGATATTATTGGGTTTTGCCGGATTTTAGAGCCTCTTTTTCAGCCTCATTTTAAACCTGCCATTCGGCTTTGGGGACGGCTGATAACCGCTGCCAGTCGACACCGGCCACTAACCAGTGCCATTGAGTCTGGCTGAGCGCAAATACCGCATCATGGGTCTTGGGCCAGACAAAGCTGCCCTGATGCAATCGGCGTTGACACAACCAGACGCCATTGCCATCCCACAGCAACAAGCGCAAGCGATTACCCGCTCGATTGCGGAAGATGAAAGCCGAGCCGGCGCAAGGTGCATGCCCCAAGCTGTGCTGCACGAGGGCCGACAAACCATCCAGGCCGCGCCGCATGTCCACCGGCGCCACGGCAATCCAAATCTGCGCTGGATAACCGATCAGGCCAGGCATCGCAGCAACTCCGCCACCCAGCGCGCTGATACCGAAGCAGGCAGCGCCAAGCGATGGCCTTGGACATGGGTAAAGAGAATGCCCGCATCGACGGGCTCAGAGGGTGAAACCTGCACGGGTATCAAGACTACCGAATCGGATTGGGATAATTTGCGATAGTCGCTCAGTCGTGCCGCGAACGTGCGAACATTGATCTGCTGCGCTGCGCAATACTCGGCTTGCGACAGTCCACTGCGTTGCCACGCTTCAATATGCTGACGCCATTTCGATGTGATGGCCATACCTGCTCCTGTTCAAAAAATCACAGGATGCCGTAGGACGAATGTTTTTCACAGGTGGGACGGCTGGGCGCTTACGATGTGATTGGCGTTGGCCAGCATTCAACCTTGAGCGAATGTGTAAAGACGTCTTGCACTCGATTCATTTATACGGACGATGTCATTAACACGTTAGCCGGTAAAAAGGTCACGCCACTAGCGCCCCTACCTCCGCAGCCATTACCGAGTTCCCCACCGACGCTTACGCTTGCACAGGCCGATGCGTTAGTCATTGCCCACTTGAAAGCATCACCTGCGCCGATCAATACCTCTCAAATCAAAAATTTTCTCAAGCAGAATGCGGCAGACTTTGACGAAAAGCATTACGGATTTAAAACATTTACCGATTACCTAATTGCTAACAAGGCCATTGAAATCAGCAAAAGCGGCACGATTAATTTCGCCCGTTTGGCTAAGCCTGCCCAGCCAACCAAAACAGTTAAAGTCGTTGCAACTGCGGAAGCCTACAAAGCCCTGCTGAAAAAGCACAATTCACTGCCAGACAATGCCGACACGCTGAAAAAAATTTACAAACACGCCGTTGCCTTGAAAGACATCTGCCCCGATCCAGCACAATTCAGAGCGGCCTTATTCGATCTGTGTCATAAGGTTGATGCGAGCATTACTAAAACGACCGTGAACAAGGCATTTTCCTATTTTATTGTCATGGGCCTGGTTCATACCGAAAAGGCTAAAGGTGGCGTCGATACCGTGCGTGTGAAAAAAATCACACTCAAGGATTTTTTATTGAAATCCGACAAGTTGGTCATCGCCAAACTGCTGGAACTTGGCAAAACTCAGGCCTTGGACTTGAAAGCCAAGGAAATCAAGAAAATCACGCTGTCAACGATCAGTAAAGACAGCATCAAAAAATTGATTGGAGAATAAGACACCATAAACCGGCCGATCATTGATCCTGCGACTCAACGTACGCGAAGCGTTGTGCTACCAATCCGACACATTAGCAAGCGGAACCATCAAACCTATTTCATTCGGATTAGCGGTCATAGCGCACCGGTCTTATTCGAACTTAGGGATGATTCATTGTCATCCACCACTGAATCCTCATCTTCCGAAAGCCTCGCTGGCTCATCCAACAGTCCTGACTCCTGCCGGGCCAATCGTACTTCCTCCCCATGCCCTTGTTCATACGCTGCTTGATGCGCATGTCTTTCCATCGTCACAATTTTATTGGCTAGTCGCTGCAATCGCTGCTGCCACTCCAGGCGCGCGGCAATGCAGTGTTTGTTGGAGATGACCTGGCACAGCCACAAGGTGTCCATCACGATCATCAACTGATCCAGCAAACGAATCAACTCGACGAATTGTGCAATCTGCGGCGAGGCGATCTTCGCCACAAACTCCCTGGGGTGAGTGTAGGTCGGCGTTTCATTGATGCCGTTGTCAGCCTTGAGTTTTTCCAGCCGACTTTTTTCCTGCTGCAGCTGCTCCGCGCATTCGGCAATCATCTGACTGACGAGGCTTTCGATTTCGTCAACGGTGTCCTCCCGACCAATGATGCGCAGGATTACGTCGATCGCATACAAGGACACCATCAGCCGGTGATAGCTGTTGCGAATCACCCTAATAGCTTGTTCGCTGTTGATGCTAAACGTGCGCTCAAATATCGGCCGACTTATGGCGCGACGCGAGGCTGGTTTGGGTTGTGGAGCTATTTCGGACATGAGCATTTCCTGATGTGGACGAATGGTTCATGATCGTATGCCAAATTCTTTAAAGCCTTTCCGCAGACGACGGCGAATTCGTCATCAGCTGCAAGCACACTTCAAAAAATCTCTGCTTCAATAGCCGCCAATGGAATCGGTTGGCCGTCAGCCAGCCTTTTCTTCCCAGACTTTCTTGGCTGGTCTTTCATGATCACCTTGATCCGACTTCGGTCGGCGTTCCGTTTTTAAGCGGCGACGGTGGATTTCCATCGGCGTGTCAGGTGCGTCAAGCCTGATGTGACTATTGATTGTGTTTACCCTGCCGGGCTTCTCGATTCCCGTGGGGATTCAGCGTGCCGGCATGTCCATCGCCGCGCCGCTGGGTATTGTTATCGTTGAGTCGGGCGCGGCCGACAGGAGGAATGTCATCATGGCCAATCGCGGTGTGAACAAAGTCATCTTGCTGGGCCGGCTCGGCGCCGATCCGGATGTTCGCTTTATGCCCGATAACGGCGGCAAAGTAGTCGCCGTCCGTTTGGCAACCAGTGAAGTCTGGAACGATCCCAAAAACGGCAAACAGGAGCGGACCGAATGGCATCGAGTGGTGTTTTTCAAAAAACTCGCCGATACCGCCGAACAGTATTTGCATAAAGGCAGCCAGATCTACATCGAAGGCCGTTTGCGTACCCAGCAATGGGGCCAAGCAAATGACAAGCGTTACCGTACCGAAATCGCCGCCTTTGAATTGCAGTTGCTGGATCGCCCAAATGCATCGGCAGCCGCCAACGGTTCGTCATCATCGCCAGCGACGCCCGAGGACGCCGATTGGGATGACGACTACAGCGATATGCCCATCCATTAAAACCTGGATCGCCGATTATTGGCGTTCATTGGATAAACGGTTACACCGCCGACCCGTTTCCGGTTTCGGTATTTCAACCCCCTGGGGAACTCCATTCCCCGGCGGGCGATGGCGTTCCCTTTTTTATTGAAGGAGACCCACCATGAGCCAAAACAACCGCAACACCTTACCCAAAACCCGTGACTTACCGATGCCAGCTGTTGTTCAGCAAAGCTACGGCCTGTCGGAACAGTCCTGGAAAGTATTAACCGAAGTCACCTTTCCGACTGCCAAAACCCCGGAAGCGATCCTGATGGCGCTGGATTATTGCAAGGCCCGCAAGCTCGACATCTTCAAAAAGCCGGTGCATATCGTGCCGATGTGGAGCGCGGCTTTAGGCCGTAATGTCGAAACCGTCTGGCCGTCCATTATGGAAATCCAGACCACCGCATCACGGACCGGTGTTTGGGCCGGCATGGATAGACCCGTCTGGGGCCCGGATGTCACCAAAACCTTTACCGGTCGCTACAAGGACGACAACGAGCAATGGCAGGAATCCAGCGTCACTGTGACCTTTCCCGAATGGGTGGCGGTTACTGTGTACCGGATCGTCGGCGGCAAACGCTGCGCCTTTACCGAGGAAGTCTACTGGCTAGAGGCTTATAGCACGGCAGGCGGTAAAAACTCGCAAGTGCCGACCGCGATGTGGATCAAACGCCCCAAGGGGCAATTGGCCAAATGCGGTAAAGCGGCGTCCTTGCGCGCAGCCTTTCCTGAGGAATGCGGTTATGCCGCCGAGGAAATGGATGGCAAAACGCTCGATGATGTTGTCGACGGTTCGGTGATCGATGGCGAGGCGACACATTGGGAAACCGATGTTGGCCAAGCGGGTGATTGGTTTTCCGGATCATCCGAGCAAACGCCGCACGTGATCGACGTGTCGCAAATCCATCCCAAGGTGCAAAAAGCCGTCGCCGAGCTGGTACGTCGTACAGCGGCAGCCGGTGCCTGGAAAGCAGCCTACGACTATGCCAACCAAAAGTTCAAAGGCATCGACCTGACCTTTGCATTGGCCGAGCTAGACAAGGTATCGGAGGTTGATCCCATGGCATCATCAGCCTTAGTTAAAACGGACAGTACCGGCATGCCGCCATTGTCCGCGAAAGACATGGCCATGAATCAGGCCCGTCAAACCTTGGGGCACGCAGCTTAGAAGCGCTGCAATCCCAAATTCTTTAACCACCCACAAGGGCGTCCTGTTTCGCCCACGGGGTAGGACATGACGCTCTTGGTTTTTATCAGGAGAGGTCATGAACACAAACGATCAATCATTAAACCGCGTGCCCTGTCATACCGACTGGCAACGTTACGATTCACCCACGGTGTTACGCCGTCACGGCCGAGGTTTTCTGGAACGCCTGTGGCGACCCCAGTGCAACGAACCCAATCCGCAGCCCTTAAGCCAGCCAGAACTAACAACACTGGCCGAGAGTTTTGGCGGGGTGTGTTTGCCGGCGCAAGACGAACTGCTGTTGCTGTTTGGCGATGGCCATTGGGCCCGGCGTTGCCAGAACCAGTTGCACAAGCTCGGCATCGAGACGGTACGCTTCGGCTGCCAGGTGCAGTTGACCGGATTTTCGCGATGAAGGTCATCGACGTTTCGCAACGTTCCGACGTATGGCGGCATTGGCGATTACAAGGCGTCAGTGCCAGTGAAGCGGCCATCGTCATGAATCGCTCGCCCTACAAAAGCCATTGGCGGCTCTGGGCCGAGAAAATTGGCTTGGTACTGGAAGCCAGTCTGGACAACAACCCGTTGATCCGCGCTGGTATCCAGCAGGAGCCTGAAGCTTTGCAACGCTTCGAGGATAAACACGATCTGATGTTGTTGCCGCTGTGCGGCGAGTCGGAACAGTATCCGTTGATGCGGGCTTCTTTCGACGGCTTATCCGACGCGAATGAGCCAGTGGAAATCAAATGTCCGCACGAAACCACGTTTTTGGATGTGCTGTTAAACCGGGAAGCCTCGGCTGCCTATCAGTTGTATTGGTGCCAGGTGCAACAGCAACTGCTGGTATCCGAAGCGCAACGCGGCTTTTTGTTTTTCTATCACCAAGGCCAGGACATCGAGTTTGAAATTCAGCGCGATGAGATTTTTCTCACCCAGCTGGTCGATAAAGCGATGGATTTCTGGTCGGCGGTCAAATCGAAAAAGGAACCACAAAAGGATCCCGAACGCGATTTGTATTTGCCGCAAGGTGAGTCGGAACGGCAATGGCAACAACTGGCGGCGACGTATCGGCAACGGGCGTTGACCATCTTGGACATCAAAAGCCAACTCAACCAGTTGGAGGACGAGCAGTCGCGCATTGAAGACACCTTAGTGACATTGATGGGCGATTACGTAGCTGCGGAGCATTCCGGGTTACGGATCAGCCGGTTTCAAAGCCAGGGTGCTATCGATTACAAGGCGGCACTGCAAGCCTTGCAACCGGATGTTCAGGCTGGGGCGCTGGACGTCTATCGAAAACCGTCGGCCATGCGGGTCCGGGTGACCTGCCGGGACGACGACGGTAAACATGCCGAAGTGCCGTTCGATGCCCAAGCCTTGAAAGACTTGGCGGGTGTGGACTTTTGGTTTTGATGGTTCGTTTCAAGACATCCTGTAATCCTAGTGGTTACGGGATGTTCATTCATTGACGGCATGATTGATTCGGTTAGGGCATGTCGGTTTTAGGCTGGGCTTTCCCGCAAAACCCAACCCAAAACCCGCATCGTTCAGGCATTCCCTTCGTGGAATCCCGAATCCGGTTTCGACCGGCGTTCCGTTGTTAAGCGGCATGAGCGTTTGCCTCGTGTGCCAGGTGCGTCAAGCCTGGTGTGTTTAGTTTGTCCCGTTGGGGTTCATCACCTTTACGGGACTCGATGACCCCTTTTATTCATTGAAGGAGGTCATCATGAATCACGACTTTTGGAAAACCTTGCATGGCTGGTTGAACGTTGCCCATAGCGACGACATTCAGGCCAAAAAGCGTGTGCTGCTGGAGATGCATCGTCAAATCTCGGACCCCGGTTTGAGAAGCGACATTCAGCGTATCCTGCGCTTGATGGATCGGGAGTTGTTGGCCCGTGCCGAATGGGCGATGTACTGCGTCATGCAGTTGCGCTAGCCATTTTCTATTTACCCTGGTTTGCCAGGGTTTTAATCACCCGTTGGGGCTCATTACCCCTCGGGGCTGGTGCGCCCCTTGTCATTTGAGGCTAGTCCTCGAGGAGCTCACCATGTACCAACAATATTCCATTGCCGACACCTTCGGCATTCAGGCCCCGTCGTCCATGAAAGTGGAAGGTTTTGTACCCGCCGGACAAAACACCTATGTACCGGCACAAAAGCCGTACGTGTTTCGCAAGGATCACTTGCGCGATGTGTTGGCGTTTTTAGGCGCAGCCAATGGCGACGGCTTATACCTGTCCGGTCCTACCGGTTCCGGTAAAACCTCATTGTTGGAGCAAGTCGCGGCGCGTCTCCATTGGGGCGTGCATTCCGTCACCGGTCACGGTCGATTGGAACTCAACGATCTGCTCGGCCAGTACATGCTGGTCGACGGCGGCGCGATGAAGTGGATTGATGGTCCGTTGACCTTGGCTGTTCGCCTGGGACATGTGCTGTTGATCAACGAAATCGATGCCATTGATCCTGCCGAGCTGATTGGCTTGAATGAAATCGTCGAAGGGAAACCTTTAACGATTCCGCAAACCGGCGATGTGATTACGCCGCATCCTAAGTTTCGTTTGGTCGCCACCGGCAATAGTGCCGGATCGGGTGATCAGTCGGGCTTGTACCAAGGGGTGTTACGTCAAAACCTGGCGTTTTTGGATCGTTTTAGGCTGATGGAAGTCGGCTACCCCGAACCCGAAGACGAAATGAAGCTATTGGCCGATGTGGTGCCGACCATGCCGGAAACGGTACGCGAAAGTATGATCAAAGTCGCCAATCAGATTCGTAAAGTCTTTATCGGCGGTGCGGATGGCGGTGGCATGTTATCGGTGACTGATCTTGCTCGTGTTTCACAGACAGATAGCTAAGAGACATGTTTAAGTTCAAAGGCTTCAGGGGATAGATAGCCCAATTTGGAATGAAGCCGTTTGCGATTGTAATACACTTCGATGTATTCGAAGACATGTTGCTTGGCGTCGGCTCGTGTTGATAGCCGCTCACCATGAATGGCTTCGACCTTGAAGCTGTGGTTCCAGCTTTCCATGGCGGCGTTATCGTAGCAATCGCCTTTCTTGCTCATGCTACAAATCAATTGGTGTTGTTTGAGCAAGGCTTGATAGGCTGCTGAACAATACTGGCTGCCTCGATCCGAATGGACGATAACGTCTTTGGGTAATTTTCGCCGCCACAGCGCCATGGTCAAAGCATCGCAAACCAGGCTGGCAGTCATGCGTTCAGCCATGGCCCAACCAATGACCTTGCGTGAATACAACTCCAAGACGACGGCTAGATAAAGCCAACCCTCGTCCGTCCAGATATAGGTAATGTCTGAGACCCATTTCTGATCGGGCGCCGTCGCTCCAAAATCTTGAGCCAAGTGGTTGGGGGCTACGGGCAAGTTGTGATTGCTGTTGGTTGTAGCCTTGTATTTCCGTGCGGCCTTGGCCCGCCAACCCTTGGACTTCATGATCTTGGCCACGGTATGACGGCTGACGCGATGGCCTTCATCGTTGAGTCGCTTGGTTATTCGGGGCGAACCGGCACGCGCTTTTTCATCATCGAATACCCGTTTGATCTCATCGGCCATGGCTTCTTGCGATTGCGCTCTTGGCGAGGGCGGACGCTTTTTCCACTGATAATAGCCGCTGCGCGAAACTTTAAAACAGCGACACATCAGCTTGACGGAAAATTCAGATTCAAGGGATTGCATCATGGCGTACTTCACCGGGGCTGCTTGGCAAAGTACGCTGCCGCCTTTTTTAAAAAGGCGACTTCCTCTTCCAGGCGTGCATTTTCCCGTTTAAGCCGTGCGATTTCAGCTTGTTGCAGTTTTTGCTCTTCAAAGGGCTGACCGGTTTGGCGGCTTTTGGCTTGCCAGCTATACAGCATGGCTTGCGCAATTCCCAAATCTTTGGCTGCTTTTGAGACACCGTCTTGCTTTGCTCGCTCCAAGGCTTGCTCTTTAAACTGAGACGTATATTTGTTGCGTTTAGACTTTGTAGCGATAGTCGCTGGTTGATCGTTGTTTTTCATAAGACTCCTCAGGCATAGAGATTACTCTCTTAACTGGGTGTCTGTGAAATTTGGGCAAGATCAGTGAAGGCTTGTTGGTTAATCAAACACCCGTGTTTGAAGAGACAGACGTTGATGAAACCTTCGAATACGCGGATTTAGAGCTATCAACGGTACCAACAGAAACAACAGTCTCAACCGAAGCAAAACCCGTCATCGCTGAATGCGTTTCAGACAATTCCGATTTTACCGATCTGTTTGACGGGATCTTTGATGATGAATTGGACGCGGAATCGGCATCGGATGACTGGGCGCTTGAAGTCTTGCTGGACAAAAGCCAGACCAATCTGGAAACCGGTAACGATGCCGATCGAGCCAATGATTTGGAAAACGCAGCGAAACCGGAACCGGTGACGGCAGGAGACGATGAGGAGGCGGACGATTCCGACCAGGATTACTGGTTCTGATCCTACGCCATTTAACACTTCACCCACTGGGGCAAATTCATGTCCCGCTGGGGCCGTGGTTTGCCCCAACTTTTGGAGCACACCATGAAAAATAGAACCTTACACAACGCATTTCCCATCGTTGCGGCGGCCATTGGCAATCGCTTTGGCGTCAAAGTCAGTGTCGGCGGTGATAAAGCCGAAACCGATGGCCAAACCATTTGGCTGCCGGCCTATGAGGGCGACGATGCGGATTATCAGGATTACGCCTGGGGCCTGTTGGCCCACGAAGCGGCGCATATTCGCTATTCGGATTTTACGCTGCGCTATGGCAGTTCGGTCTTACGTCGGCGTTTATGCAATGCCATCGAAGATGTTCGCATTGAGCACGAACTGGCCAAGGACTTTCCGGGTACCCGGCTGACTATCCGCACCGTAATTGAAAAGATGATTGCCAAAGGCGACTTTGTGGCCGCCAGTGAAAGCGATCATCCGGCCAACATTTTGTATGGATTCGTGTTGAAAAGCTTGCGTGCACGGGTACTGGGTCAAACGGCCCTATTACCGTTGGTCGAACAAACCGAAGCGGCATTGAAGTCAGCGTTTCCGAAAGGAACCGTAACGCGGTTGAAAGGCTTGCTGTCGGAAGTCCCGAAGTGCTTGCAATCGGAGAGTGATTGCCTGCAGTTGACTGATCGCATCCTGACCATGATTGAGCAGGAATTCGAGCAACAACGGCAGCGTCATCAGGCACAGCCATCGGAAGATGAGGAAAACTCGCCTGAGCCGGATGATGCGGATCAGGATGCTGAATCAACCGATTCGGACGATTCGAATGGCCAGATTTCCCAGGATGACATGGAGCCCGATGAACGATTGCCCAACGACACTGCAGACGATCCGTCTTCAGCATCCGATGGTGACGATGATTCGAATCCCAAAAATCCTGACGATGAACTGGCAACGCCATCCGACAGTTCGACATCCGACCCGCAAGGTGAAGATGAGGAAAATGCTGAGATTGCCGACCCGATGGGCGTCTTGCAAACCCTGTTGTCCGCCGAAGACACTGACATCGAGCAGGATCTGTTTGAGTCGCTGAAATCGGCGTTGTCGTTAGCGGCAGAAAACTTATCGGAACTGCTGATGCCCAGTGGCCTCGAACCGCCCATGGACGAACGAGCCGGTGTGATTTTACTGCGCAAGGTGCAAGGCGAATCGGGAAAAATCCGCGCCGCTTTGCAAGGCATCGTGCAATCGCAAACCATGAGCCGCACGAAACATGCCTGTCGTGGCCGGCGGCTGGATGGCAAGCGTTTGCATCGGCTGCCCTTGGGTGAAACCAAGCTGTTTCAGCGCAAGCAGGCCAAATCGGCCCCCAATACGGCCATTCATCTGTTACTCGATAAATCCGAAAGCATGGGGTATCAGGTCACCGATAGCCAAGGCAACCCGATGGGATCGCGGATGCCGATTGCATTGGAAGCCACCTTGGCACTGGCGTTGGCCTTTGAAGGTATACCCGGAGTCAATCCTGGCGTCACCGCGTTTCCAGGGCGTCAGGACGATTCGGTCTATAGCTTGCTGGAACATGGTCAACGTGTGAATGCTCGAACCGGTGCCTTTTCGGTAGCCGCCGCCGGCAGTACACCAATGACTGAAGCGATTTGGTTTGGTGTGGCGTCACTGCTGCGATGCCGGGAACCGCGCAAAGTGTTGATGGTGATGACCGATGGTCAGCCCAACGAGTCACTGAGCACACTGGAGTTGTTGCAGCGCTGCCGCGATAGCGGTATTGAAACCGTCGGTGTGGGGTTGGGACTGGATGTCAGTCATCTCTTCCCGGTTGCCATCACCATCAACGATCTATCGGAGCTGAGAGCGCAATTGTTCGAGCTCTCGAAATCGTTGTTGTTGGCGGCGTAATCCTCAGTCCGTTATCCGTAGCCCAATCCTTGGCTTAATGCCTTGGATTATGGCTACGGGTAGCTGATTGCAACCGCAGTTTGTCGAATGCACTCAAATCCTGGAGTCCATTCGACAAACAGACATTTCATGCGTTCTTTCCAGAATGCTGAATCCGACTTCGGTCGGCGTTCCGCCTTTAGGCGGCGAGCACGTTAAACCGTGATCGTGTCGGGTGCGTTAAGCCCGATGTAAAGCGCAGTGGAATTCTCTGCTGCAAATCTAAAACCCGCTTCGGGCGACCATCGCCCGGCCGGGTGCTGTTCATTCGAAGTGTTTTCGTTAATTTTTGCTAGGAGAACTTCAATGAACTTTATTTTTGGTGTCATCTTACTGGCTATGTTTATCCTCGCCTTGCGTGTGATTTGGGCAACAGTATTGCAACTGCTGAGCTCATTGAAACAATCGGCTCAAGTGTTGCACCGCTATCGTGCACAGCGATTGGCGCGGAACCGGCTACCGGTGATTATGCCACGTAGCCGCGAGGAGATGGATTGGTTGGCAATATCGGATTCGGTGCGCCAGGAAATTCAGAGTCGTAATCGTGAAACAAATCGCGAGTTGGAGCGATTGGAACTTCAATATCAAGCCAAACAGAAAACAATCAAACTCTACGAGGCGGATATTGAAATCGCCAAACTGGAGCGGGAGCTATTGAAAATCAAACCGATGACTGTTGCGGTCGAAATCGAGCCTAAACCGCGTCGGCGTACAAAAAAAGCGACCGGGCCAACCATGGTGGACGACAAGTCCGCTAAAACTGCCCAACAAGTATTTCAATTGCGGGAAGCGCTGAAAGGTAACGCCAACGCGTTAACGATTAATCAGCAAGCCCGCCATTGAATACCCGCAACGTGGTTCCGGTTGCCGTATTGATACGGCGAACTGGAATCTCGTGTTGATTCGATTCATCAGCAAACACCCAGCTGCCTTCGGGCAATAGCGACAACAAATCGTTCTGGGTTTCCCGGCGAATTTGTCGAATCTTGTTTAGAAACGGCCAGGCTTGCTCTGGATTATCAACCCGCTTGAGCACGTCGGCTTCTAAAACATCCAATTTTTGGAAAATTTGTTGGCAATGTCGAACGACTTTCAATGGTTCGTCGACCGGAATCGCCATCGGTTTTCGCCTTGGATATGGCTCCTCTGTCCGCTTAGTACTGAGGAAATCAAAAATGCGCAAAATATCGTCGAACATGGCAATTTCTCTGCTTTTTAATGAGTTTTAGTCACCATATACCGATTTTTACGCGAATTCAACCCCGCTGCATGAGCCGATTTTAGGCTTTAATCAGCGTTTTTTACCTGCAGGAACACCATCCTGCCGGGTGGTAGTTCCTGCGTTTTTTGGAGGACATGACCATGAAAACAATCAACCAACCCAGCGTTGGCGTAACCCCTGCCGAAAACAGCTCGGTTCGCTATCTGAATCAGTACCGCTGCCCTTACTGCCAGACTGAATGGGAGGATGGTTGGGATTGCGGCTGTAACGATCGCTGCCCGGATTGCAACAAGGAAATCGAGCCTTATGAAAGCGCATTGCTCGAGAGTGAATCGGCGGAAACCGAATCGCCAGTCGACGAACCCGCCTCAACCCATGTCACGGTGGCGGGGGTGAATCGGCTCTTCGTCGTCTCTTACGAAATCGACTACCTGCACCGCGTGTCGGTTGGTATCGCTGCGGATAGTCCCGATGCGGCACAACAGATTGCCGAACAGGCATTCAATGACGCCACGATTTGGGATGACACCGCCGCCATGCCGTTATTATCCGATGAGTACCTTGAGTCGGGCGATGAAAGCCTGGTCTGGGAATGCGTGGCCGTTGCCCGGTTGCCGGAACCGGATCATTCGGTACGGCAGTTGAAGAACGAGCAAGCGGCCATGCGGATTTGCCGGGGATTGGTTGAAGCTTATCAACAAGGCGAAATCAACGGCGGCAGTATCGATTGGGAGGATTTGGATCAGTTAATCCCTCTGGCATTACAAGCCTTGGGAAAACCTGCACTGGAAATCCAATCCAAAAAATGCGCGCGTTGAGAAGCGCTATTTGGAAAAACCTGAGCTAGCCAAGTCATTTGATTCGGCGCTCATTTTTATCCACCCACACGGGAATGTCCTATTCCCGCTGGGGAATCGTGATGTTTCCGTTTTTTTGAGGACAACATCATGAAACAAATTTTTGAACACACGTTTGGCAACGGTCATTGCATCCAATATCAACGGTTGCCCTCCGGCACCTGTTATCACGCCGACACACCGGAACCGGTGGTCGAGTTGTTGGAACAACTTCGCCATAGTCGGCGCAAAATCCGGCTCTATTACGGCGATCCCACCACGGGTCAATCCTGGCTCGATGAACACGATGTCATCGGCTGGATCGGTCGCTCAATGGGATCCATCAAAGTCCCATTGCTAATCGAACCCGGCGATATCGGTGGTCCGGCATTGCTGGATCAGTGCATCGTTCGCATAGATAGCCCTCGCCAGGTGCTTTACCAACACGATGATTTTAAGGTTGGTCAGGTAGATCTGGTGAGAGGTGAGCTCAAACGCTTGCCGTGGGAAATCTGGATCGACGGCAGCGTGCATGCCCGATTCAAAGCAAAAACTGAAGCCCGGCAGTATCAGGACTTCATTCAAGGTAAGCGGTTCGCGTTGATCTGATACGCCGTTTTCATTTTTGACACTCGGTTAAGCCGAGTTTTTCACTGTACCCCTGCGGGATGATTCTATCCCGCCGGGGATAAATCGGTCGTCAGGGGCTTTTTTGGAGAATACCATGACAGACCCTTATCAATACTACCCCACGCCAGAAGCACTGAGTCGTAAAGCTTGGGCGATGTTCAAGAACCAGCAATTCGCTCGGGTATTAGAGCCTTCAGCAGGCGAAGGACATTTGTTGCGTCCAGGGCCATACCAGTACGGTAAACGTTTGCCGATCGATTGCATTGAAATCGATATCCGCAAACACGCGGTTCTTCGCGATGAAGGTTATGCGGTGGTGGGGATGGATTTTCTGCAGTTTTAAAGCGGCAGTGTCTACTCCCACATCATCATGAATCCGCCGTTTTCCGAAGGCGCCAAACACGTGTTGAAGGCTTGGGAGATATTGTTTGACGGTGAAATCGTCGCCATTCTCAATGCCGAAACCGTGCGCAATCCTTTTTCGAAAGAACGCCTGCTGTTATTACGTTTGATTGAGCAGCACGGCGAGGTCGAGTTTCTACAAGAAATGTTCGTCGGCGAGGATGCCGAACGCAAAACGCCGGTCGACGTGGCTCTGGTCTGGTTGAAAAAAACTTCGACGTTCGAACAGGACATCCTCGGCAATATTCTGGACGATTTGCGCCAGGATCATCGGGAGGCCGACGATTTAGCGGGCGAGTTTCAACTGCCCCATGAGTTGGCCTTGCCTAATGCCTTCATCGATAACGCGGTGTTGATGTTCAATGCCGCTGTCGAAGCAGCGCGACAGGCCGTGGTCAGTGAAGCCCGTGCCAGCCGTTATCGGACCATGCTGGGCAAAACGCTCGGCGAACTGAGCGGTGGCGGTATCAGCAGTGAAAACGAGTCGTCGTCGGATGGGGTGAAGCGGACGCTGTTTAAACGCTATCACGATCTGAAGAATCGGGCTTGGGCCAGCATTTTACGCTCGACTCAGGTCACTTCGCGCTTGTCATCGGCGGCGCAGAAACGCTTGTAGTCGGATTTCGAAACGGTCAAGTCCTTGGAATTTACCGTGCCGAATATCTATGGCTTTCTGCAAGGCATCATCGATCAGCAAGGTGAAATTCAACTGAGCATGGTGTGCGATGTGTTCGATCTGATCACTCGCTATTACAGCGATAACGCGGTGTTTTACATGGGTTGGAAATCCAACGATAAACATCGCTCGTTGGGCATGCGGATCAAAACCACGCGCTTCATTCTGCCGGGTCATGGCTCGAGTTCTTACCAGAACGGCCTGAATTGGGAGTCGGAACGGCTATTAGAGGATTTCGATAAGGTGTTTGCCTTGCTCGATGGCAAGACCGAAGCTGAAGTGAGTTTGGTGTCGGTGTTTCGGCAGCATTTTCACGCGCCTCGGGTTGGAAAACGGATAGGCGGCAGTTATTTTGACGTTCGCTATTATCCGGGCGTTGGCACCATCCACTTTTTTCCGAAAAGCAAAACCTTGATCGACTGCATGAACCGTTGGGTCGGTCGCCAGCGCCGCTGGTTGCCGCCGGTGGACACGCAAGCTGGAAAAGGTTTCTGGCAGCAGTTCGAACAGGCAGAGACCTTAGATCGGGCGTTTCACACTGAAGTGAACAAGCAGTGTCCACGCACTAGCCGGCATGTCCATTTCGATCCCTTTTGGGCGATCAAGCACGGCGGCGAGTCGGAACGGGAAAAAGGTCATCGTTTGTTAACCCAGGCGATGAGCACAGTACTTGCCAGCCGAGGCATCGATCCCGATGCGGTATTGGAAAACAAACCATCCAGCTTGCTGGAATGGACGGGCTCATTACCATCTTCTACAGACCTGGCTCTGGCATCGTAATCCGGTGTTATACAGGTCTTTAACTTAACCACTGGCCTAGCCAGTACTACCCGCCTCGGGGAGATGATCCGTTCTCCCTGTCGGGGTTGGACTGTGTCGTGTCCTCGGGGCTTTATTATTTGAGGAACTCACATGAACACCACACAATTATCGGTAAACCCGGAAAAATTAATCAAAAACTTGCGCTTCAGCTTTACCCAGTCCACCACGGTACTTGGCGAACTGATGCAAAATGCCCGCCGCGCCGACGCCACGTTCGTCAGCTTCGAGTATTCGCAAGACACTCGAACCTTGAAGGTGTGTGACGATGGCTGCGGCATCGCCTGTTTGAAAACGTTACTGACCGTGGCCGAGTCCGGCTGGGATGTTGACGTCATCGAACGCGAGCATGCTTTTGGGATTGGCTTTTTATCAGCACTATTTTCGTGCGAAGCCATCAGCGTCGACAGCAAGTGTGGTCGATTTTCGGTGGATACGGCTGCGCTTTTGGCCTTCCAACCGATTGTAATCGAACCCGCGGACTGGCAAGGCATCACGAGTTTGACGCTGACCCAGTTCAAACCGGAAGCGGATCAGGTCGAATCCCAGTTGCGTCGGTTGGCGAGGGGATTTCCGATTGAGGTGCGCTTTAATGGTGTCAGCCTGGATCGGCCGCGTGCGATCAATTCAACATTACCGTTCATCGAAACCGAACTGGGTGAGCTGTATGTGTATGGTTTGTCCCAGGACGAAGACTGGTTACGGCAATCGGAGTATTTTCATCTGTATCTGCAAGGCTTGCCGGTCTATCACAGTCATCACGAACGAGATCCCGGCCATGTCATCCACTTGGATTCCAGCCACTTTTTCGCGCGTCTGCCGGACCGGGATAAATTGATCGATGAAGCACAGGTGATTGCTGAGGTTAAACACGTTCTGCAACGGGAAGCCAGGCAACGCCTGGAAGCGATCAAGAACCAGCTATCGGCGGAGGACTTTGTACAGGGCTATGACACCCTGAAAACATACCGCTGCCTGGATTTACTGAATGACGTGCCGTTATTGCCCAAACAGGTATTGGCGATCATTCAAGATTATCCGATCAAGGAAGGTTGCAGCAGCGTCAATTTGACATCGGTTTCGCAACCGGTCAGTCGAAGCGATGTGGAAAATGGCCTTGTCAAAGTTGCCGATTTGGGTGACCTCGATGAAGTCGGTGCGCTACGCTGGATGTTCGCTTGGCACAGGGATTATTGGGTGTTTCGGCCGGGGTTGGATGCCAGGCATTGGCTGTTTTCGTACCTGGTCGATTTGAACGCGCCGGTCATCACCCTAGACATCGTCAACGAAACGCACCGCGCGTTTTTTGAAGGGCAATGGGTGAGTGGTCAGGCGGTATTTTGTGAAAAATACCGGTTAACCCTGAATGGCGAGTCTGTCGATATCGATCACGATGCCGTGTATGACGAGGATCAGGACTGCTTCATCGTACCCAGTCGGGAGTCATCCGGGTTGGTAGTTTGCCAGGCATCGTCCTACTACGACGAATGGGATACGTTCATGGAATCCGCCAAGGAAGCCGATGAATGGGATTTTGATAACTTCGTGGTGGCCAATACGGCGGATAAACCGGCGGACGCATTGCAACGACTGCTGCCGACATTTGGCAGTTGTCCGGCGCTGTTTTCCAGGACCTTTCAAATCGTGCTCGGCAATGATGGCGATGTCGTCACCGTTGCGGAAATGTAGTCGAAACTCTATCTCGGGGCGATGGCCGCGTCTGAGTTAGCGCGTGGCTTTTGGCTGGTTTTCTGGCGAACGACCACTTAACAAGCACGCATTCCAAAACACCTGACGCAGTCATGGCGTCAGCTTAAGCCTCTTTAGCGAAATGTGTTCTGCCGACGGTCAACGTCGGTAGACATCGCAGACGAGGCTTTGCATATTTTTGACAACCCTTCCGGAGAAAGTCCATCCCGGAAGGGGACGGCTTTCTCCAAATTTTAATATTCCGGGAGAAAGCCCATGTTATACATTCGAGGAACCAATAATCGTTACCGTATGGCCGATGAACAGGATGTCATCTTCGAGGCCATTCAGATCTACAACCGCAACTTCAGTCGAGGCGAAGCCTTGACCAGTCCGGACAAGGCGAAGGACTGTATCAAATTGAAATTGGCGCCGTATGAGCACGAAGTATTTGTGTGTCTGTTTCTGGACAATCAACACCGGGTCATCGCTTGCGATGAATTATTCCGGGGTACGATTGATGGTGCAAGCGTGTATCCGCGCGAAGTGGTCAAAGCCTCGCTGCACTATAATGCGGCGGCGCTAATTATTGCGCATAACCACCCGTCCGGCATTAGTGACCCCAGTCAGGCCGATCGCGTGATTACAGCAAAACTTAAAGAAGCCTTGGCCTTGATTGACGTTCGCGTACTTGATCACTTCATCGTCGGCGAAACCGTGTATTCCTTTGCGGAGCATGGCTTGTTGTGAAAAGGTATTAGCGCCGAAACTATTCCTCGGTATCCAAGGCAAGCATATGTATCAACGAAGTTGAGCAATGGATTCGCCATTGGTAACCATGAGGCGGCATTGATGCGACTTCGTATAATGAAATAAAACCCACGTCTCTCCAGAATTAGTAGCTAAGCATGCTCTGGTTTCTGGGGAGGCTAACTCTTGGCGAGTCAGGATACGGCCGATTGTGTTGGAAAAGTGCCTTTCTTGGAAAACTGGGTTAAACCATAAAATCCATTTCCAATAAAAACAACACCTTACAAGTCATCAAGGCCATCAGACTAGCCAAAATTCGTGAAAAACCGACTTTTTCAACACTATCGGCCATTATGTGAAGTTTCCTTTTATGTATAGCGTTGTTGCCGCAAACTAGGTGCGGCCTAGCTTTGAGGCATCTATTTCGCTCATGAGCTTTGCATAATTTCCATGTTTTGAAACAAGCTTTCAAGCACGCCAAAAGGGAACAGTATCAGCGTTTATTTCAGCCGATGTCATCAGGCCTATCGAATTCTTAGTATTTATCGACATGACGGATAAATTCTGCACGATTGTTTGACTGTTGGAAACTATTTTAAGCAAGAAAAGCCATCTGTTGTGCTGAGGATTGTTTTCAGAATTGAATAGCAGAAAATCCGCCTCTGAACTTTGCAAAAATTATGATCAGCTTTTTATCTGGCTGCCTTGTTCGACCCGGTTAATTCCTGATGTCGACTAGTCGAAAACAAAATACTGTGCATAAAAGGAAACTTCACATAATGGCCGTTATGCAAAGCTTTGCATAACGGCCAATTGCAGTCGGTCGAGGGTTCTTTTGAATGGCCGGTTAATGACATAAATGCTCGCTTAACGTTTACCACAGCCGGCGTCAAAAACAGAGCGAGGCGGTGCATTTTCTCGTCCGCATTGATGGCATTAGTTGGCATCGGCATATGCTTAGTTACTTTTGGCAGTTTGTTGTCACTATTGGCGTATCAATGTCTCTCGATCGTTCTTCTGCCCCCATAATCGACGACGACAAATTAATAAAAGGAACAGCTTTTTTCTAGTGCCCTTAGGCAGATTGGTTGCCAACCGCCCCGTGCATCGCCAAAGATGCCGCCGCAACAATTACCGATTTCAAGAATTTCTTCTTGTTGGTTTTCATGCGGTTTTGGTCAAGTCTTTTTTGGGTGTCTTTGCGAGGTATTTGTTTCGTTACTTTCTTCATAGCTATCTCCTTTGTACTAAATTTAGATGAAAATTGACTTTGGATATTTGCTCGGAAATTGGCGGCAACATCTACCGACGACACAACAGGGTGCTGAATCGAACAGCTATATCTACCCATCTGCCTAAGGGCATTAACTTCTATTATATTTTTCGATCATTTGATTAACATTATAGTACATTGCATCTTCATACTTATTTTTTAATTTATCATAAATTTCATCAAAAAATAGCTGATTGTCTTTTCTGTTTTTGTAAATTTCATCTTGAATTCTCCTAGCAAAAACATTATTTTCGATTGAGTCTTTATTTTCAATCAATTCCTGCCAGTATGAGTCCATATCCTGTTTAAGTTTTTCAAGATTTTCAATTGAATCCTTGTTTTCTCTGTATTGTTCTATGCAAAAAGTAAGAATTGGCAATAACGGGGTCGCAACATTGAGCACAAAATTACTAAATGTAATATCTGACAAAAAGCCAAATACAGCTATGACAAGACCAAAAATAACGGAAAATTTAAAAATGTATTTTATGTACTCATTTCTTAAGCCAACATTCCACACAAGATTAGACCTTTGACAAAGAAATCTTGCAACATAAAAGGGAACATTTGCCACAGATTTGGCATACCAATCCTTCAACTCTGAATAATTCCTTTTCTCTTTAAACCTTTCGGAAAAAAGTTTTATAACTTCGTTGTCAGGAGGATTCCCAACATTTACATCATTCCAATCAAAAGATAAAACATTTGTATCAAATTTTTCTTGTATTTTTGCTGCTAACTCTTTTTTGCTTTTTATTACCGGAACAAATATCAATGTGTTCGTAAGGGTTACAACAATACTAAAAAAGGCCAGATGAGCAGACATATCATATTTAAACCACAATAAATCGCTGTTTGTTAGATAAGCGACTATGGAGAATACGGCTATAAAAATTACATTAAAAAACACCTGCCATTTCATATAAAACTTAGCATTGCTGTATAAGTAACGCATTGCCGCCAGACAATCTAAGTTTTCCGCTCTATTCTGCTTAAGTATTATTTCATTATCCATAAATTTTTTTATCCGTAAGTTGGGAACTCAGGGCCGAAAATTTCTCTCCATTTATTTATCGATTCTTTGTGTTTATTTTCATCTTCAAGTCTTCTCGCTTCATAAGACCTTTGGTAGTCTAAATTTGCCCTATTTTGTATTTTTATCCTATCTTCATAGCTTAATGTATTTATATTCCCTTGTATGCCTTTTGGGTCATTAACAGAATAATGAATATTATTACTTATATAAAGAAACACTTCAGGCAGGTTCACATCAACATATTGACTTGCGTCTGTTTTGTATTCGTAATGGTTCAATATCATGTTTTCAATAAGATAAGATGACATAGAAGGCATTGTTGGCCTTTTATTCCAATACTTCATAATCCTTATAACATTAAGAACATTTCCATTGTTTTTTTGATTAATATCTGATGTTCTTTTTCTATCTATTCTTGGATCTGTTTTTTTCCAGTTACCACTACCATCAGGGATCAAGTAATATGATTTTCCTAAAATATTTTCAGTTGTAAAAAAGCAAGGAACAATATCATAATTCCAGTCATAACTTGTTAAGTTTAAAACGGCGGCTTCTTGCCTTCTATTTATTTCGGCTTTTTTGTACATTGGAACATTGCTCAATCCACTTACAAACTTATTTACTACTTTTACTGAATTGAGTGTATCTGTTGACAGATTACACAATGCCTTTAGGTTCTTAGCATCAGGATTTACCGTGATTTCTATTCTATCTGAGTATTCATAATAAGTTGATCCTTTTGCATTCAAGCAAATCATCATATCAATATCATCAAGAGGCCTTTTTTTTGTTTTCCTTTCGAAAGAGCCAAAGTTTATATCCTTGTCAGAATACAAGTCTGGAAATGAGGAATCTTTTGACGGAAGTTTATGTATTTCATCTATAAGGCTATTCCTACTACTCCGTGCTGTTGAAACTTTATTGCTATCTAGATTTACTTTGTCTTTCAAAAACTCATTAAATGCTGCTGTTACAGTAGTTGCCATGTTTCCCTTGCTTAGTTAGTCGATAAAAGTTAGCGTCTTCTGTCCCTATTACTTTCTTCGTATCCATTTTTTATGACAATGTTGAACATCAAGGCAAATCTATCCCTTTTTTATTTTTGATTGCCGCAAACCCGAAATATGGAGTCTGAGGACTAGTATTCAAGAGGGCTTTGTTGCATAAAAACTCAATAAAAACCAAACACCCCCTAAGGAACCTCTGATTAATGCAGTTTTTCAAGAAAAATCGATGCGCAACCTATTGATTTAATTGATGCTGAAGTTTGGGATAACGAATTAATCAGAGGTTCCCTAACCCTAAATCTGTTAAACGTATTTAGTGCCGTAGACTGGATAGCGCAACGCGAAACCCAGAAAATACCTTGAAATAAAGTGGGCGTTGTATTCAATAAATGATTTCTGGATGACAAAACATATGAGCTTCTAAGCTGGGTTTTATAATCATTAAACCCCAACCTACTTCCACAAACGAACATTTAGCTTATTATCCATAAGCGGTCAATTGGATGTTCAACCAACTGTCGCCTTTGGGTCGTTGTTGCACTTTCATAAAACTTAACGATCAACCAGCAGCCGCCCACAACGCGTGATTCTATCGAAACTAAACACATGCTCTCGAGGACTTTCATAGCATCGACCTACCAACCTTCGCCGATAATCTGGTTCGCCTTTTTCAAGATAAACGGTGGCGCCACAAATTGGGCATGCCGCTGAATACCGAACTAACCGCACCACTCGTAAATCGCCATCCCTGAGTAATTCGAACTGTGCAGATTGTTCATAAAAATTTGTGAATAATTCATGGGCTACGACGATTCGATCGTCCAACAATAATATCCATGGCTTGATGATAGTGACCCAGGCACCATAAGGAATCACAAAAATACTTACAAGCAATGTCAGATCGCGCGTCGTAACGGGCCTTGGTTCGGATAAGGATAGCCATCCGGCATAGGCAATTAACACTGCAAGTCCGCCGATTGTCGCTAGCCAGCCCAGTAGGCACCAGACATGCCATTGGCGCAATTTGATTTGTCCATCTCTAAATAACCAACTCGCGATCCAACTCGGTTTAACCTCACCCAATTCAGTCATTTGGTAATTGGCTTTCAGTTCAGCTGTGTTGCGTATGGCCACTTGAGGCTCATCAATGGCTTGTTCATCCTCGATGATCTCTGGTACCCGCTCGGCTTTGATATAAAACGTGGTGAGTTTTCCCGGACCGCCCTTTGTACTTTTTCGTTCCGGTTTCGGGTAATCAGGTAGGCCGTGTTTACGAGCAAACTCTATAATTTGCCCCTCGCGAGTTTCGCAATATTTTTTCAAGAACCCCGGCCAATCGATCCACTTTTTCGGATCCGCACTTCCTATCGAGTCTCCAACGGCAGCGACGATTTCTTCGGCTGTGAACCGTCGCTTCGACTCATCGAAATCCGCTTTCTTTAACGATTCCTGAGCTAACGCGCGCAATATGCGGTGACCTTTTTCATCGCTTGTTTCGCTGTCCAACCAATCAATCAGGCATTGGATTACCTCACGCATAAACCACCCCAAACCAGGTAATCGGTCGTTGCAGTCTGGTTTGCGCTTTGTCGATTCATAACAATGTCCTCCATAACAATTCAAGGTTTGGGTAATACCGAAATGATTTTTAACTATGTGAATTTAGTTGGCGCACCAGAAAAAGCTTGTTCTGCAACAGCAAGTAACGCTGGAAGCAGAAGCGAGAGCAGAGAAATATCGAAATCATGCAATGGATTCATGTACGCGTTTCGCGTTTCCGCATTCATCCAGCGGTCAAAGTCCAAGAGAAGAACGTTACGACCATTAATCAATAGCAGCTCCAATGCAGAGCTATCAAGGCTTCCAGAGGTTTGTGACCCAAAACAGGTCACCTTGCGAACGGGACTTTTCTGCTTTGACCTCCTAGCATACCGACAACAGCCATTAATCAACTATGAGGCGTCTATGTCAACACTGGATGAAGATCTTAGCCGTTTGAATTTCGAATATCTCATGCTAGCCAGGGAATGTGCTCGCAGCAACCCAGCAGAAACAGCATGGCGATTTGGCTTGGACAAAAACCATATAGAAAAACTTGCAGACATGACGCTGGAGCAACTTCGGGATCAAGCTGAAAGTAGCAGAGCGGTTATTCGGCTATTGCCGATCTTCGTTCCAAGTGGCGTTTCCATGGGCACCTACGTGGATTTACTTCAACCCTTGGTTTCGGAACGGACCGATGAAAACAGTGCCATTTAAAAGAGCCTCAAATTTTGCCAACCACTGGGTTTTAGCTGAGCAATTGATCCAGCTTGGCGCTCGTCCACCTATCGTCAGTCAACTTTGTCGATTGTCACGGCAACAAAGTATCGACTTGTACAAATCAGTAAAAGGATGCTCACCCAAACAAGGCATGCTACCTCATGATCACCAATGGGTCATTCAGTCCGCGGGCCGCAATATTCACGCGTCGATATTTTTGGGCATTCTCGATGATATTCGGCGGCGATTATCTATTCAACATGCTACAGCTCAGGTATTAGTTGATGCCTTTAGCCTTTATAAAAACATCGCATCACAAATATTCATCGGGCCTAAAGCAATACCCCCTGTAACAAGACAGTTCACGTTAGACATCAATAGGGCGTGGTCTTTAAGCAGCATGCTCTTAGCCGGTGATTTGATCTTCACTGTTTGCGCACGTTGCAAAGCACGTTTTCTCAGCGTGATTCACCCGAATGCAACCTTTAGCCGATGCCCAATCTGCGATGTTTGGACCGATCGCTCGGGACGACGACGCTGGGCCTCTGCAAAATCCAAAAAACCAAATTAATTACATCACTCAGCCTGGAGATCATCCATCCGCTACTAAGGAGAAGTCGCATGCATATTGCTGTCATTACAGCCACTGATTCCCAAATACCGCAGCCCTTACATGGCAAAAACCTAGCTAGGCTCGCACGCGAGTGCTTTGCCAATCAGCAAATATTGACCATTGATTTTAAGGACGTCAGCACCATTACCCAAGGATTTTTTCAGGAATTATTTTTTCCTTTGATTGCTGAGTTTGGCGCCGATTATTTGAAATCGAAACTTATAGTCATTAACTTGAGTGACGCCAATGAAATTCGGCTGCAATCTGCATTCAAAAGCTTGGACGACTATTTCGACAAACTGACAGCGATCAATCACCAAGGGTGCGACGAAGAGATATACACCATGAATCAAACTTGGTTGATCAAGGCCAGAGAGATCGCGCGGGAAAATCCAGTATTGACGGAATTAGTGCTGGGAATTACGGATGACACCATGCGAACAGCACTCGGTCATTTGTCCTTGGAAGACATTCAGTTCATCGCTCGCTCCAATTGGCTTTGCTTCACTCCACGGTTTTCCAGTCAGTTCCTGATGAACATCAATAAAGAACAGCCGCCGATAGTGGAAGCCATGCTCGGTTTAACCGGCTCGATCTGCTGAGGGGGGGGCAATGCTGAAAAAGTATCAACAGCAAACACTCGCCATTGAATTGCTCAAACGCCATGCCAGGGTAAAAATCGTGCATCAAGTGACTGGCATTCCCATCAAGCCGTTAAGACAGACTTATCGACAATTGCATGGTCGTTCGCCCAGTCCAGGCTCAATCAAGTTTTCAACACTCGGGTTGACTGGAAGTCGGCGGAAATACAAGGACGTTACGCTGTTTGCGGTGTGCTATCGGGTGGCAGCGAGTAAGTCGGCCGATGATCAAATCCAAGCAGTGATAACCGCCTTTGATGCCTATAAGCATTCCTACCCATTCGGAAACCTTGATTTTTCAGCGGCATGGGTTATCTCTGAAGACCTCAAGGATAAAAAAGTGCAGGTTTCAACATGCCCGCATTGTCGTGCCTGGGTGCTGTTGAACGCAAGAGAAGACCAGGTGGAACGCTGCGGCGTTTGCAACAACTCATTGTAATCAGGTTATCCAGTGAACATTGAATCCGAGCAAAATACAACGGCAAAAGAAAAGGAATTTCTGAAAATTAACGACATGGTTGAAAAATTGGGCGTGACTCGGACTCAGTTTTGGCGAATGAGGAAGGCAGGCGAGGTTCCTCCACCGGTAATTCGAAATCCACAAATGTGGCTTGCAAGCCAGATCAAAGAATTTTATGAAAGGAGGGTAAAAAAAGAAGATGTCGGAACACTTTGATGACTTACAACTGCATTCAAACCTTATTTTTCGTTTGGTGCCTTATCTTTTTCGATCAAGTACGAAATTTTTTTCGGATTTGAGTGAAAAACAAAGTGACCATAAAAGTGACCACGCAATAAAAAAGGGCTTAGACATTTCTGCCTAAGCCCTTGATTTATTTGGCTCCCCCGGACGGGCTCGAACCGCCGACCTAGTGATTAACAGTCACCCGCTCTACCGACTGAGCTACAGGGGATTAATTCGGTAAGATTATCAATGGCGCGCCCGGAGAGATTCGAACTCCCGACCGCACGGTTCGTAGCCGTGTACTCTATCCAGCTGAGCTACGGGCGCCTAATTGATTTGAGCATTCTAAATGCTATTTACTTCCTTGTCAACTAATTTTTTCCTAACTGTTGGTGGCAGCAAGAGAGGGATTCAAGCCCTGGATGCGCTTTTGGCGCATTTTTTCTTGGAAGTGGCTGTCTTCGGTCACTCGTAAAAAACTGAAATCAATCAGTATTTACTTTCCTTGAATCGGTCGTCTCTATTGCTATGGACCTCAGTCAATAGCACCAACGAGGCCATATTGTGTTACACATTGGCTTTGCAAGCAAATATTTTTTACACGCTCATTTGTTACGAAGAGCCTTGTGGAGCATGAATTCAACGCTGATTAATAATGGGCGAGCAATATACCTCAGGCTTCGGCGGTCGTCGTGAAGTTCCCTCGCACGTGGGTCGGGGCTAATCAAGTTGTTTTTCCTTCGCCTTTGCCGGTGGGCAGCGATTGAACGCAAACCAGGGGTGATCGATTCGAAACTTGTTTCAACTTGCGAGCAAGTTTTTTGGTTGGCGTCAAGACAAGGATTCGAGGCGTCGTTTCATGTCTGCCAGGTTAAACACTCCGACTTTTTCCATGATGATGTTGCCGGCTTTGTCGATCAGAAACGTGGTCGGCGTCAGTTGCACGTTGCCGAAGGCTTGCGCCAATTCGCCGCTGGGGTCCAGGGCTATGGCGTAAGGCAGTTTTTTGGATTCGGCCATTTCCCGCACATGATTGGGCGGGTCGTAATGCATCGCAACCGCGATGATGTTAAGGCCTTGTTGGCTATATTGCTGATATAGGCTTACCAGCTGCGGAATTTCTTCGATGCAGCCGGGGCAATCGGTGGCCCAAAAGGTTACGATGACCGGTTTACCTTTTAAGGTCGGCAGAGACAGATTTTCGCCTTTGATGGTGGTAAAGCTCACGGCTGGCGCGACGCGTACCGTTTGGGTTTGCCAATACCAAACGGCCGCGGCTAACAGGCCGATAAACAGGAAAATGCCGGTTGCTTGTTTGATGTTCATGGGATAGTCGTACGATGGCAGATTGTTGCTGATCTGGATTACGGCGGAAATGGTAAAACTGTTAAGATGGGCATCTTATCCAATTATCCCAAGTCATGACGATGAAAAAGATACTGATCTCCGACAAGCTGGCAGACGACGGCATCAATTTTCTGAATGAGCAGGAAGGCATTCAAATACATATCCAGACCGGACTGGCCGAAGAGGCTCTGTGTGAAATCATTCCCGAGTACGACGCGCTACTGATTCGTAGCGACACTCAGGTAAGCACCAAGGTCTTGCAAGCTGCGAAGAAGTTGAAAGTAGTCGGCCGGGCCGGCATCGGGGTCGACAATGTCGATCTGGCGGCGGCGATGGAGCAGGGCGTCATCGTGATGAACACCCCCGATGCCAATGCCACTACGACCGCGGAATTGGCGATCGCGCATATGTTTTCGTTGAGCCGGAATCTGCCGCTGGCGAATCAGTCCGTGCGCGAAGGCAAATGGGAACGTGCCAAATTGATGGGTGCCGAAATCGCACATAAGACGCTGGCGATCCTGGGCTTCGGCACTATCGGTCGCATCGTGGCCCAGCGCGGCGTCGGCCTGGGCATGCGCGTGATTGCGCATGATCCTTTCGTGGCACCGGAAATCTTTGAAAAATACGGCGCCGAAATGGTCGATCTGGACACCTTGGTCAAGCAGGCCGATTATCTGACGCTGCATTGCCCGTTGCTGGAAAAAACCCGCAATATCATTGGTGCCGAACAATTGGCGATGATGAAAAAATCCGCGCGGTTGATCAACTGCGCGCGTGGCGGCTTGGTCGATGAGGCGGCGTTGTATCAAGCCCTGAAGGACGGCCGCATCGCCGGTGCGGCGCTGGACGTATATGCGCAGGAGCCTCCCAAGGATTCGCCTTTATTGGCTTTGGATAATGTCGTGTTTACCCCGCATCTGGGGGCTTCCACGAAAGAGGCTCAGGTCGCGGTCAGCGTGGAAATCGCCCGCCAGGTGGTCAAATACCTGCAAACCGGCGAAGCCGTCAATGCGTTGAATTTGCCGCGCTTGTCCGCGGAAGAATTGAAACAGGCGCAACCCTTCATGAATCTGGCACATATCTTGGGCAAGGTCATGTTCGGTTTGCTCGATCAACCTATCCAAAGGCTGGAAGTTGCGGCTTACGGAAAAGCGGCGCTGGGCAATATTCGACCCATTTCCAGCGAGGCTCTGGTCGGCTTGCTGGCCGGGCAGTTTTCGACGCCGGTGAATCGGGTCAATGTCGAGAATATCGCCAAGCGTCAAGGCATTGCCTTGGTCGAATCGCAAACCGAAGAGGCGGAAGGTTATCAATCCTTGATCGAAATTACCGGGCATTGTATCGATCAGACCATTTCGCTGACCGGAACCTTGTTGGGAGATCATCATCCCCGCTTGGTCAGCATCAATCATTTCGAAATCGAAGTGGTGCCCGAAGGAACCTTGCTGATTACACGGCATGAGGACAAGCCGGGTGTGATCGCGGCAATCAGTTCCAAGTTGGGGCAGGCCAATATCAACATCACGCGCATGCAGGTCAGCATCGCGGACGAAAATCAATTGGCGATGATGGTGATCAGCGTGTCCGATCCTTTGAGTGATGAGGTTTTGAAGGCGGTTTGTGACGTGCCGGCCGTTCAGACGGCGAGGCAGATCGTGCTATGAGTTTCGAGGTCGTTTGTTTCGATTGCGACAGCACCTTGAGTCGCGTCGAAGGTATCGATGAACTGGCCCGACGTGGCGGTTTGTTCGAAGAGGTTGCGGCCTTGACCAATGCGGCGATGAACGGCGAGCTGGCGCTGGAAGCGGTTTACGGTCATCGCCTGGATTTGATCAAGCCCGACAAGGCCGCGATCGATTGGCTGGCCGATCTGTACATCGCTGAAATGGTCGAAGGCGTTGCCGAAACCGTCAAGACGCTGCTGGATAACGGCAAACAGATTCACATCATCAGCGGCGGTTTGCGACAGGCGATTTTGCCGCTGGCGGCGTTGCTGGGCATTGCCGAAGATCATGTGCATGCGGTGGATGTGCTGTTCGATGATGCAGGGCATTATGTCGATTTTGCCCGGCAGTCGCCATTGGCGGTCAGTGGTGGCAAGGCCCGGGTCTGCCGCCGCCTCAGAATGCATCATGCTTCTTTGGTGATGATAGGTGATGGCAAGACCGATCTCGAAGCCAAGCAGGCAGGGGCTTATATGATCGGTTTTGGCGGCGTGGTCGCGCGCGCCCTGGTGCAGGAACAGGCCGATGTATTCGTGGCCGATAGCTCGTTGACGGCCATTTTGCCGCATGTGTTGTAACCGGGGTCGATAAGTCGCCATGACGATGATAAAATGCCATGTTTTTTAACGCGTTAGAGAGAGAAAATGGCAGGGCATAGTAAGTGGGCCAATATCAAGCACCGTAAAGGCGCGCAGGACGCCAAACGCGGCAAGATATTCACCAAACTGATTCGCGAGATTACCGTGGCGGCAAAAGGCTCGGGCGGCGGTGACCCGGCGAACAATCCCAGTTTGCGTTCGGCGATCGACAAGGCGCTGGGCGCCAACATGAAGCGCGATACCATCGACAATACCATCAAGAAAGCCACCGGCGCGATTGATGGCGTGGTTTATGAAGAAGTGCGCTACGAAGGTTATGGACCCGGCGGCACGGCGGTGATGGTCAATTGCTTGACCGACAATCGCAACCGTACCGTGGCCGATGTGCGTCACGCCTTCTCCAAGCACGGCGGCAATCTGGGTACCGACGGTTCGGTGGCCTATCTGTTTCGCAAAGTCGGCATCATCAGCTTTTCCAATGAGGCCGATGAAGATGTGGTGATGGAAGCGGCGATGGAAGCCGGTGCCGAGGACGTCGTCACCAATGACGACGGTTCGATCGATGTGTTCACGAGTCCGGAAGATTACCTGAACGTCAAGGAAGCCATGGTTGCCGCGGGCTTGCAGCCCGAAAACGCCGAAGTGACGATGCATGCCGACGTCAAGACCGAGCTCGATGCCGAGGCGGCGGAAAAGATGCTGAAACTGATCGATAGATTGGAAGATCTGGACGACGTGCAGGATGTCTATACCAACGCCGACATCAGCGACGACATCATGGATGCCGTTGGCGCCGGCTAAACCGTTTAATTATCGCAAACACATTGACTAGGATACTCGGAATCGATCCCGGTTCGCGCATCACCGGCTACGGCGTGTTGGAAATCACGCCACGCGGTGTACGTTATGTCGCCAGCGGCTGCATCCGGGTGCGAGCGGAGGACTTTCCGGCGCGCCTGAAGCAAATCTTCGACGGTGTCACCGAAATCATCGCCTTGTATCAACCCGGCCAGATGGCCATAGAACAGGTATTCATGCATAAAAACGCGGATTCGGCCTTGAAATTGGGCCAGGCGCGCGGCGCGGCCATTTGCGCGACCTTGAACCAGGATTTGCCGGTGTTCGAATACGCGGCGCGCCAGGTCAAGCAAGCCCTGGTCGGCAAGGGTAACGCCGATAAGGCTCAAGTTCAGCACATGGTCAAAATTCTGTTGAGCATCCAAGGCGAGATGCAGATCGACGCCAGCGATGCGCTGGCGATTGGCTTGTGCCACCATCATTACCAGCAAACCGCGTTGCGCTTGCAAAAGGCTTTGGCATGATCGGATTCTTGCGCGGCACATTGATGCAAAAGTCGCCACCCCAATTGTTGTTGGACGTCCATGGCGTGGGCTATGAAATAGAAGCGCCGATGACGACGTTTTACGATCTGCCGGCGCTGGGCGAAGAGGTCAAGTTGTACACGCATTTGGTGGTGCGGGAAGACGCGCATATCCTGTTCGGGTTTGCCAGCGAGACCGAACGCATGTTGTTTCGGACCTTGATCAAGGTCAACGGCGTCGGACCCAAGCTGGCGCTGACGATTCTGTCCGGTCAGAGCGTGGAAGAGTTTTATCGCTGCGTCAACGACAACGATACCAAGGCTCTGGTGCGTTTGCCCGGCGTCGGGCAAAAAACCGCGGAGCGCTTGATCGTGGAAATGCGCGGGCGTTTGCCGGAATTGAATACCGCGGGCGCGTCTTCGGAGCGTTCGCACGTGCCGGCGCCGCTGGGGAATAGCCCCAGGCAGGAAGCCATTGCCGCCTTGTGTGCGTTGGGTTACAAGCCGCAAGACGCATCGAGAATGGTGCAGGCCGTGGCAGCGGACGACAAAAGCTGCGAAGACATCATTCGCTTGGCGCTGCGGGGCGCGGTTAAATGATAGAAAGCGACAGGTTGATCACCGCGCAGGGCAGTAACGACGAGGAGCGTCTGGATCGGGCGATTCGGCCCAAGCGGCTGAAGGATTATGTCGGACAAAAGGAATTGCGCCAGCAGATGGAAATCTTCATCCAGGCGGCGGTCAGTCGTGCCGAGGCGTTGGATCATGTATTGATTTTCGGCCCACCTGGCCTTGGCAAAACCACGCTGGCCAACATCGTCGCCGCGGAGATGAATGTCAATATTCGCCAGACTTCCGGTCCGGTGCTGGATAAGGCTGGGGATTTGGCGGCTTTGCTGACCAATTTGCAGGCGCATGACGTCTTGTTCATCGACGAAATCCATAGACTCAGTCCGGCGGTCGAAGAAGTACTATATCCGGCTATGGAAGACTACCAGATTGATATTATAATAGGCGAAGGTCCCGCCGCCCGTTCGATCAAGCTGGATTTGCCGCCTTTTACCTTGATAGGCGCCACGACGCGGGCCGGCTTATTGACATCGCCGTTGCGCGACCGCTTCGGCATCGTCCAGCGTCTGGAGTTTTACAGCATCGAAGAATTGTCCAGCATCGTCAGGCGTTCCGCGCTGATGCTGGGTATAGGCATGGATGGCGGCGGGGCCGATGAGATCGCGCATCGATCCAGAGGCACGCCGCGTATCGCCAATCGTTTGCTGCGCCGTGTGCGAGATTTCGCCGAAGTGAAGGGCAATGGCACCGTAACCCGCGAGATTGCCCAGCAGGCGCTGGAAATGTTGAAAATCGATCAGCAAGGTTTCGACATGCTGGATAGAAAATTATTGCTGGCGATGATGGAACATTTCCAGGGCGGCCCGGTTGGACTGGATACCTTGGCGGCTGCAATCAGCGAGGAACGCGGAACGGTCGAGGATGTGCTGGAACCCTATTTGCTGCAACAAGGTTTTATCATGCGCACGCCGCGCGGGCGGGTAGTAACGCACAAAGCCTACAGCCATTTTGGCTTGCAGCCGCCCCGGCAACAAGCCAGTACCGACGATATTTTTGAACTTTGAATGATTTGCCGTTGCGGATGAAAGAATTTAGCTGGCCGGTTCGGGTCTATTACGAAGATACCGATGCCGGCGGTGTGGTGTTTTACGCCAATTATTTGAAGTTTTTCGAACGTGCGCGCACCGAAATGCTGCGCAGCGCGGGCTTCGAACAAGACCGCTTGCTCAGCGAGGAAAGCGTCATTTTCGTCGTGCGTTCGATCAGCGTCGATTATTTGAAACCGGCTCGTTTCAACGAGCAGATAGAGGTTAGCGCTAAAATCATTGAAAGCAAAAAAGCCAGTCTGGTTTTTGAGCAGTCCATCACTCGCGAGCAAGATGTGTTATGTAACGGAACGATACGTATAGCCTGTCTCGATGCGCAAAGCATGAAACCCAAACCCATTCCCATTGCCATGTTGGAGCAATTAACCTAAATGAATACCGATTTGTCCATCCTGCATCTGGTTAAAGAAGCCAGTTTTGTCGTTCAGTTTGTGATGTTTATCTTGCTTGCGGCATCCCTCGCCTCATGGACGTTCATCTTCAGCAAACGTAAGGAACTCAATCAGGCCATTTCGATTACCGACGATTTTGAAGACGAGTTTTGGTCTGGGCTTGGCTTGGCCGAGCTGTATAAAAAAATGTCCAGCGATCGCTTCGATCCGGAAGGCATAGAAAAAATTTTCCTGGCCGGCTACCGCGAGTTTGCCCGGATGCGGCAAAAAGGCGAGGTCGAGCCCGTGGTGCAAGTCGAAAGCGCGCAACGGGCCATGCGCATCGAGCTGCAACGGGAATTGGATAGATTGGATGAAACCTTGCCGTTTTTGGCAACCGTGGGCTCCACCAGCCCCTATATCGGTCTGTTTGGTACCGTGTGGGGTATCATGAATTCTTTCAGGGCGTTAGGGGAAATCAAAAACGCCACGCTGGCCAACGTGGCGCCCGGCATTTCCGAGGCCTTGATCGCTACCGCGATCGGCTTGTTCGCGGCGATCCCGGCGGTTATCGCCTACAACCGCTTTTCCACCCGCCTGGATAGGCTGGCCGGCCGTTACGAGTTGTTCATCGACGAATTCGTCGTGTTGTTACAAAGACAGGCGCACAGCAAATGAATGTCAGTGGCGGAAGCAATCGCAGGTCGCGTAAAAAGCGCGGGCCGATGGCGGAAATCAACGTCGTACCTTACATCGACGTCACATTCGTATTGTTGATGATCTTCATGATCACGGCGCCCTTGGTGCAAACCGGCGTCGATGTTGATTTGCCGCAGGCCGAGGCCGAGTCTGTCGATTTGCAAGACCAAACGCCGGTGATCGTATCGATCAAGAAAGACGGCAGCTTATATGTTGATGTGGGTAATGGCGATGAAGAAGCCGAAACGCCCGTTGACGCAGAAACGGTAAAAACCCGCGTGGCGGCGGTATTTAGAAATAATCCTAAAGCGCAGTTGTATGTCAGGGGGGATCACGAAGTCGATTACGGCAGTATCGTCAAAGTGATGGTCGAACTGAAAAAAACCGGTGCGCCCAAGATCGGTTTGATGACAGCCCCGCCACCGGAGAAATAGGTTCCTATTTGACATGAGGAAATTTGGACCTTCATTTTTTTTGGCGTTAGCGCTTCATCTCGCTATCGTTTTATTGTTTGGCTTCAGTTTCAGCAGTTCCCCGGAGCAGACGAAACCTAGCCCACAGGCCGACATTATCGAAGCCACCGTATTGGATGGTGCGGAAATCGATGCCGAGGCCGAGCGGCTGAAACAAGTCGAAGAGCGCAAGCACCAAGCCGAGGTGGATCATCAGCAGCAGTTGGAAGCTGCCAGAAAGGCCGAAGAACAAGCCCTGAAGCAAGCCAGGGAGCAACGGCAACTGGAAGAAAAAAAGGCGTTGGAAATCGCGGAAAAACGCAAACAAGAGGCACAGGAGGAGCAAAAGAAACAAAAGCAACTCGAAGCCAAACGTCTGGAAGAAGAGCGCAAGCTGCAGGAAACCAAGGAGAAACGCCTGCAGGAAGAGAAGCAAGCCAGGGAGGCGGCGGAAAAGCAAAAAAAGCTGGAAGCGGAAAAGCAGGCACAGGAACAAAAACTGCAGGAGCAAAAAGCGGCTGAAGCCAAGGCCGAAAAAGAAAAACAGCTAGCCGTCGAAAAAGCCAAGGCCGAAGCGGCCGCCAAAACTAAGGCGGAAGCCGAAGCGAAAGCCTCCGAACAGAAAACCAGGGCTGAAGCAGAAAAAAAGGCCGCCGAGCAAAAGGTAAAAGCCGAGGCCGAGAAAAAGGCGGCTGAAGAAAAAGCCAGGATAGCGGCGGAAGCCGAAGCCGAGGCAGAAAGAGCTGAAAAAATACGGGTGGCCAAATTGGCGGCCGAAAAAGCCGAAAAGCAACGTCAAGCGGCCGAAGCGCAAGCCAAAGCCGAGCAACAAAAGCAGGCCGCTGAAAAAGCCAAGGCCGACGCCGACGCCAAGGCAAAATCCGAAGCGGCGTCCAAGGCTAAAGCTGAAGCCGATGCAAAAGCCAAGGCTGAGTCAGCTGCCAAGGCCGAAGCCGAAGCCAAGGCTAAAGCCGAGAAAGCAGAAAAAGAAAGGCAAGCGGCTGAAGTGGCCGCGAAAGCCAAGGCCGACGCAGAGGCCAAAGCGAAAGCCGAGGCGGCAAAGGCAAAAGCAGAGGCCGAAGCAAAAGCCAAGGCGGAGGCCGCCGCCAAAGCTAAGGCTGATGCCGATGCGAAAGCAAAAGCCGAAGCAGCCGCCAAGGCTAAAGCGGAAGCTGAAGCCAAGGCCAGGGCAGAAGCGGAGGCAAAAGCCAAAGCGGAAGCAGATGCCAAGGCGAAGGCAGCTGCCGAGGCTAAAGCCAAGGCCGAAGCGGAGGCGAAAGCCAGAGCAGAAGCCGAAGCCGCCGCAGCGGCGAAGGCTGAACAAGAACGACAAGCGGCGGCTGCGGCAGCAGCAGAGTCCGAAAAAGCGCGTGTTGCTGAATTGATCAAAAACAAGGTCAATGGTGCCTGGACCAGACCGATGTCAGCCACGCAGGGTTTGAAATGTACAATTCAGGTAAAATTGCTGCCCAGTGGTGAAGTGATGGATGCCGTGGTCGTCAGCAGCAGCGGCGACCCGATTTTCGATCGTTCGGCGGAAAATGCAGTCAGAAAGGCCGCGCCGTTGCCCGTGCCTCAGGATAGGGCTTTGTTCAATCAGAGCTTTAGAGTGTTTACGTTCGTGTTTAAACCGGAATAACCCAAGCGGAAAAAATAGAATGAAGTTAACAAGCAAAATTTTCATCATCGGTTTGCTGATGTCTTTGGTAGGCACGGCGCGGGCAGAAGGCTTGACCATCGAAATCACCAAGGGCGCGCAAACGGCGGTGCCGATTGCGGTCGTGCCGTTTGCGCAGAAAGGTTCGGTAGGTAATGTAAAACTGTCCGATGTGATCGATTCAGATTTGGCGGGTAGCGGTTTTTTCAAGACCTTGCCGGAAGAGGACATGCTGACCAAGCCGAGCGATCCCGCGCAGGTCAATTTTCGCGATTTTCAGGCATTGGGTCAGGACTACATGGTCATCGGTCAGGTGCTTGGCAATGGCGGTAGCTTCAATATTCAGTTTCATTTGTTCAACGTACATAACGGCCAGTTGCTGATGGGCTACCGTTTGACGGCGGGCGCCAACGAATTGCGCCGCGCGGCTCATCATATCAGCGACTTGATCTATGAAAAACTCACCGGACGCAAGGGCGCTTTCAATACCCGCATCGCCTATGTGACCAGCGCTGCGCGTGGCAACGGCAAGCAATACATGCTGCAGGTCGCCGATGCCGACGGTTACAACCCGCGCACGATAGCCGAGTCGCCCGAACCCATCATGGCGCCGGCCTGGTCGCCCGATGGCTCGAAAATCGCCTACGTGTCCTTCCATACCAAACGCTCGGAAATTTGGGTGCAAACCCTGGCGACCGGTCAGCGCGAAAGCGTGGCAGCGTATCCAGGCATCAACGGTGCTCCGGCGTTTTCACCCGATGGCAGCCGCCTGGCGATTACCTTGTCCAAGGACGGCAGCCCGGATGTTTATGTGCTGAATCTGGCCAACAAAGGCTTGACCCGTTTGACCTCGGGCTTGTCCATCGATACCGAGCCGACCTGGTCGCCCGATGGCAGCACCATCGTATTTACCTCGGACCAAGGCGGCAAACCACAGCTGTACACGATTCCGAGTTCGGGTGGCCGGGCGACGCGCTTGACGTTCCAGGGCGATTACAACGCCAGGGGGCGTTTTTCACCCGACGGCAGAAGCTTGGCGATGGTCAATGGCAGCGGCGGTAGCTATCGCATCGCCGTGATGGATGTAGCCTCCCGCACCGTGAATGTACTGAGTGAAGGTGGACTGGATGAGTCACCGAGCTTTGCGCCGAATGGCAGCATGATTTTGTTTGCGGCGAACAAAGGCGGACACTCGGTGCTGTCCGTGGTGTCCACCGATGGCGCGATGCAGCAGAAATTGGATTTTCAAAGTGGCAGCGTCAGAGAGCCGGCTTGGGCGCCATAAACCGATTGAACCTATTTTTTCGTTTTGATTTTAAATTTTGGAGATGATGTATGAAATTGAATAAAACCTTTTTGGCCTTGGCAATGATGGCGATATTGGCAACGGGTTGTAGCTCCACCGAAGAGGAAGATAGCTTGACCGAATCGGCGCAAGGCACCGACGCTTCAACCAGCGGCTATAACGACGGTTCCATGTCAGGCAGCCAGTTCGGTTCCGGTAGCGGCTACAATGCCGGCGCCGGCTATGGTTCCGGTTCCGGCGCGCATTTGGGGCCAGAATTCAGCGATCCGAGCAATCCGTTGTCCAAACAAGTCATTTACTTCGAATTGGATAGCAGTCAGGTCAGACAGGAGTTCGTGCCTGTCATCGCGGCTCATGCCCAATATCTGTCCTCGCATCCGCAACAACGCGTGATCTTGGCGGGTCATGCCGACGAACGCGGCTCTAGCGAATACAACATTGCGTTGGGCGAGCAACGGGCAAAATCCGTCGAAAGAATGATGCGCGCTCAAGGTGTCAGCGCCAGCCAATTGGAAATCGTCAGCTATGGTGAAGAAAAGCCCGCGGTTTCAGGCAGTGGTGAATCGGCCTGGCAAATGAACCGCCGCGTGGAAGTGGGCTATCAATGAGAAAAACCGCGCTCTTGATGCTATGCGCGGGCCTGGGTGTCGGTACCCAGGCCCGAGCGCTGCCGGTCAATGATTCCGGCTATCAAGGAAATGCGGCTTACGGCGCGCCCGCAGCGGGTGCTTCCGATAGCGCGATTTACGAGATACTCGGCAGACTGGAGCAGTTGCAGACGGAAGTGCAGCAGTTGAGAGGGATGGTCGAAGAACAGGCGCAAACCATAGCCGATTTGGAGCGCAAGCAGGGCAACATGTACTCCGACCTGGATGAAAGAATACAGATGCTGACCAGCAATCCGGCAGCATCCGCGCAAGCGGCCCCGACACCTGCCGCGGGGGCGGAAGCCGGTCAAGCCGCAGCGCCGGCGACACCGGCAACGCCCGCGCCGCAGGCTGCGACGGCAACTCCAGCAACAGCAACAGCTGTACCGGCCGCCACGGCAGCGCAAGCGGCCGCCGAGGCCAAACCGGTTGACGCGCCGGCATCAACCGCAAACAAAGCCGGCGAGAAGGAGCGCTATCAAGAAGCCTACGATACCTTGCGTAACGGCCACAATGCGCAAGCAATCAAATTGTTCGAGGCCTTGCAAACGGATTTTCCGAACGGGGAATACGGCGATAACTCGCTATATTGGCTGGGAGAGGCTTACAAAATCAACCGCGACTTCGACAAGGCGCGCACGGCTTTCGGCAAGGTGGTCAGCCAGTACCCCAATAGCACCAAAGTGCCAGATGCCTTGTTGAAATTGGGTTACATCGAGTTCGATCAGCAGAACATGGCCAAGGCGCGCGATTACCTGACCCGCGTTACCACCAGCTATCCAAGCAGTACGGCCGCGCATCTGGCGGCGAAAAAATTGGCGCAAATGCCGCAATAGACGTGACTACAGTTGTGTCGCTGCGTATCAGCGAAATTTTTTATTCCCTGCAAGGTGAAACCAGCACGGTCGGATTGCCGACCGTGTTCATTCGCTTGACTGGGTGCCCTCTGCGTTGCAACTATTGCGACACTGAGTACGCTTTTAGTGGTGGCGAAAAGTGGACGCTGGCGGACATCATTCAAGAGGTACAACGCTACGATACCGCTTATGTGACGGTAACCGGTGGCGAACCGCTGGCGCAGCCGGCTTGTCTGCCATTGCTGGTTGAATTGCTGGATAAAGGTTATACCGTCTCGCTGGAAACCAGTGGCGCGTTGGATGTTTCGGCTGTCGATCCCCGCGTCGTCAAAGTGCTCGATCTAAAAACACCCAGTTCTGGCGAGATGCAGCGTAATCTATATGGCAACATTCAATATTTGACCGGGCAAGACCAGGTCAAATTCGTGATTGCTACCGAAGCTGATTATGCCTGGTCCAAACAGCAGTTGCTGGAACATGGATTGGCGCAACGTTGCCAAGTGTTGTTTTCGCCGGTGATGGGGGTGATGTCGCCCACCGAATTGGCTGACAGTATCCTGCGGGATCAATTGCCCGTTCGTTTTCAAATTCAATTACATAAATATCTTTGGGATGATGCGCGAGGAAAATGACCGCGAGGTCATGCATAGTGGCATGGGTAAGAATGCCATCATTTTGCTGTCGGGCGGCCTGGATTCCATTACGGTGCTGGCTTATGCAAAACAGCAAGGTTATGCTTGTTACGCCTTGAGTTTCGATTATGGCCAGCGCCATAACGCCGAATTGGCAGCAGCCAAGCAGATCGCGCGGCATTACCAGGTGCTGGACCACAAGATCATACACTTAGGCTTGGATAGCATAGGCGGTTCGGCATTGACCGATGCGCATATCGACGTGCCCATGTCGCCGCAGCAGGGCATACCGGTGACTTATGTGCCGGCCCGTAACACGATTTTTTTGTCGTTTGCGCTGGGTTGGGCCGAGGTGTTGAACGCGCATGACGTATTCATCGGGGTCAATTCGGTCGATTTTTCCGGCTATCCGGATTGTCGTCCAGAGTTCATCAAGGCCTTTCAAGATATGGCCAATCTGGCCACCAAGGCCGGCGTCGAAGGGCAGACCATCACGATTCATACGCCATTGATCGATTTGAGCAAGGCGCAAATCATCGAGCAAGGTTTGCGGCTCGGCGTGGATTATGCCGGCACGGTATCCTGTTATGCCGCGGATAGGGAAGGGCGAGCCTGTGGGCGTTGCGATGCCTGCCGCTTACGCAAGGCCGGATTCGATGCGTTGGGCGTGGCCGACCCTACCCGCTATCAAGCAGACAGCTAATGGGTGCGGACGCTTGTAATGTGGATTATGCTAATGCGCTTGCCGCTGCCTTTGTTGAGTGAAAAACCATGAATACGCCTGTCAATCAGCATAAATCGCAGTTCGTCGCGGTGGCGTCGATCGCGGCCGAATTGAGCGCCGTGATGGAAGTGGCCAAGGAAATATCGCTGGCTGCCGCCAATGCGAAGGCCATTGCGTTCAGGGCCGGCGAAAAGGCCAAGGGCTTTCAGCCGATCACGGACTTCATCAATGAATTGGCCAAAGAGACCATAGAATTGGTCAATGACATCAATGAACATGCATTGAAACTCTACCGGTTGACGGTCAAAGAGCATCGTATGTCGGAAGCCTGTCTGCGATTTGAAAAAGTGGCCGTTAACGCCGCCGGCGCGCCGTATGCCGAATCCCTAAGACATTCCCTGCAGCAGGCTCGGCAACGGCGAGAGGATTGCCGGCGGCAGTTTGGTCGGCACGTGTCCGAATTATTGGCGCAATTGGCCGATGTGATGCATCCGGCACGGGCGGCGAGGGTGATCGCCGCCAATTCCCGCATCGAAGCCTCGCAGGCGGGCGAATACCTGCAAAGCCTGCAAGCGGTGGCGGAAAGCGTCGATCATGCCGCGCAGATCATCCACGACAAAGTGCATAAATGCCGCAGCGCATTGAGTATCATCAATACCGATGACTAAAATCCGCTCAACTCGAATCCTGGCCAAGAGGTGTTGCCATCCATGAAAATGACCAAAATTTACGAAGGCGCTTACCAGTGGATCATGTATGGCCGCGACCCGTATAAGCCGGAAAAAATCATAGACACCAATCAGTATGTGGTGCGTACCCCGAACCGGTGCCTGTTGATCGATCCCGGCGGCATCGAATTGTTCGCGCCGATGCTGGCGGCCGTGCTGCACCATGCGCCGGTCGACGAAATCACCGATTTGTTCGCCTCGCATCAAGACCCGGATATCATCTCCTCGTTGGGCTTGTGGGATCAGGCCCTGCCGCATGCCAGACTGCATGCGGCAGGGTTGTGGGAAGGCTTTTTACGCCATTTTGGTTGCGAAAGCATTCAATATGTCGCGATTCCGGATAACGGCGGCGTGATCAATCTGGGGGCTGTCGAGTTGCAAATCATCCCGGCGCATTATCTGCATTCGTCAGCCAACTTCAATCTTTACGATCCGCAAGCCAAGATTTTGTTTTCCGGGGACATCGGCGCCGCGCTGGAAACGCCCAATACGCCGGTATTCGTTGATAACTTCGATGCGCATGTCGAGAAAATGCGCTTCTTTCACCAACGCTGGATGCCATCCAATCAGGCCAAACGGGCCTGGATAGAGCGGGTCAGGAGTCTGGACATCGACATCCTCGCACCCCAGCACGGGCGCATGTTCAAAGGCGATGACGTCAAGCGTTTCCTGGATTGGTTCGAGGCCTTGCAGGTCGGGATTGCCGTATAAAACAAACATTTGCCGTGAATTGGGTTTATAATCCCGCCGTTTTGAGCCCCCGTTGTGACGGGGGTTTTTCGTTGGAGAGGCGCTAGCCCGCGTTTTTCCGGAGATTGTAGTTTTGGAGTATCTCATCAAGCATGGCGCAAAAACTTTACATACAGACTAACGGCTGTCAGATGAACGAGTACGATTCCGACAAGATGCGGGACGTGCTGATGGCCTCGCATGGCATGGAATTGACCGACATCCCGGAACAAGCGGATGTGTTGCTGCTGAATACCTGCTCGATCCGGGAAAAGGCCCAGGAAAAAGTCTTTTCGGCGGTCGGACGCTGGAAAAAAATCAAGGACAAGCGCCCCGATGTGATCATCGGTGTTGGCGGCTGCGTCGCCAGCCAGGAAGGTGATGCGATACAAAAACGTGCGCCTTATGTCGACATCGTATTCGGTCCGCAAACCCTGCACCGCTTGCCGGAATTGCTGAACAAGGCCCGTAGCGGCGACAAGCATGTCGTCGACATCTCGTTCCCGGAAATCGAGAAATTCGACAACCTGCCGGAGCCGCGCGCCGTAGGCCCGAAAGCCTTCGTCTCGGTGATGGAAGGTTGCAGCAAATACTGCACCTATTGCGTCGTGCCTTATACCCGCGGCGAGGAAGTCAGCCGGCCGCTGAAAGACGTGATCGCCGAAATCGAAACCCTGGCGGCGCAAGGCGTGCGCGAGATCAATTTATTGGGTCAGAACGTCAATGCCTATCGCGGTGAAATGGAAGACGGCGACATCGCCAGTTTTGCCTTGTTGTTGCATTATGTCGCGGCCGTCGACGGCATAGACAGGATACGTTTCACGACTTCGCATCCCCTGGAATTCACCGACGACATCATCGAGGCTTTCGCCGAAATCCCGCAGTTGGTCAATCATCTGCACTTGCCGGTACAAAGCGGCAGCAACCGCATCCTGGCCGAAATGAAACGCGGCCACCAGCGCGAGGATTATCTGGAAATCATGCGCAAGATCAAGGCCGTGCGTCCCGGTATTTCCTTGTCGTCCGATTTCATCATCGGCTTTCCGGGCGAAACCGAGCAGGATTTCGAGGATACCATGGCCTTGATCGAGGAAGTGGGTTACGACTTTTCCTACAGCTTTATTTTCAGTCCGCGTCCCGGCACGCCGGCGGCCAATTTTCCGGACGATGTCAGCATGGACGTCAAGGAACAGCGTCTGCAGCGTTTGAAGCAGCGTTTGAATGAGATGTTCATGGCCATTTCGGAGTCCATGGTCGGTTCGGTGCAAAGCGTGTTGGTCGAAGGCAAATCCAAGAAAAACCCATTACATCTGACCGGGCGCACCGAAAACAACCGTGTGGTCAATTTCGCCGCGCATCCGCGCCTGATCGGGCAATTCGTCGACGTGTTGATCACCGAGGCGCTGCCGAACTCGCTGCGCGGCCGCGTGGTGGAATCGTCCATCGATAAAATTTTGCAAAAGGCCGCCAGTTGACAGTCGCCGAGTTTTCCCAAGAAATCACCCTGTTACCTGCTGATAATCAGCGTTTGTCGAATTTTTGTGGTCAGCTCGATGCGCATTTGCGCCAAATCGAGCAGCGCCTGCAGGTCGATATCGCCAACCGTAGCAATCATTTCAAGGTCACTGGGGTCGATGCCGCAGTCAAAGCCGCGTGTGCGGTGATGCAGAAACTGTTCGAAATGGCGGGACAGGAAGAAATCACCCCGGAGCAGGTACATTTGAGCTTGCAGGACGCCAGCGTCGATCAGTTGCTGCAGCCGGAGGCGACGGTCAGACTGGAGCCGGTGGCGATCAAGACCAAGCGCGGCGTGATCAAGGGCAGGGGACCGAATCAGCAGGACTATCTGCGCAAGATTCTGACGCACGACATCAATTTCGGCGTCGGCCCCGCCGGCACCGGCAAGACTTATCTGGCGGTGGCCTGCGCGGTGGAAGCGCTGCAAACCGAACGCGTCAGACGCATCATTCTGGTGCGGCCGGCGGTGGAAGCGGGCGAGAAGCTGGGCTTCCTGCCGGGTGACATGGCGCAGAAGGTCGATCCTTACTTGCGGCCCTTATACGATGCCCTTTACGACATGCTGGGCTTCGAGCGGGTCGAGAAATTCCTGGAAAAAAACGTCATCGAAGTGGCGCCGTTGGCGTTCATGCGTGGCCGCACCCTGAACGATTCCTTCATTATCCTCGACGAAGCGCAAAACACCACCACCGAACAAATCAAGATGTTTCTGACCCGGGTCGGCTTTGGTTCGACGGCGGTAATCACCGGCGACGTCACCCAGATTGACTTGCCCAACGAAAAAATGTCCGGCTTGATCCATGTCTTGAAAGTGCTGAAAGACGTCGAAGGCATCAGTTTTACCTTTTTTGGCGTGCGTGATGTGGTCAGGCATCCCTTGGTGCAGCGCATCGTCGCCGCCTATGACCGCTATGAACAGGCGCAATCCTAGCCGCGTATGAATTATCTGGATATTCAAATCGCCACCCAAAGTAGCGATTACCCCACCGAGCAGCAGTTTCAGTGCTGGGTGGACACGGTGTTGCGCGATCCGGCGCAAGACAGCGAAATCGTGATCCGCCTGGTCGATGACGAAGAAAGCGCTGCCCTGAATCAGCAATACCGGCATAAGTCAGGCCCGACCAATATCTTGAGTTTTCCGTTCGAAGCGCCCGAGGGCATCGAAATGGATTTGCTCGGCGATTTGGTGATTTGTGTGCCGCTGATTGATAAAGAAGCCGAGCAACAACGCAAATTGCCCGAACATCATTGGGCGCATATCACGATACATGGTGTCCTGCATTTACTCGGTTACGACCATATCGAAGAAAGCGAGGCCGAGGAAATGGAAGCACTGGAAATCAAGCTGCTGAATATGTTAAATATAACCAACCCATACCAGGAAGAGAGTACGCAATGAGCGACGGTAACCCCCCGAGTAGTCAGCCCCATCAGAGAAGTTTGCTGGAACGCATCAGCCATTTTCTGACCGGGGAGCCGCAAGACCAGGAAGATTTACTGGAGATTCTCAGAGAATCGGAAGAAAAGCATTTGCTGGATGCCGATTCGTTAAGGATGATAGAAGGCGTCATGCAAGTCTCGGAGCTGCGCGTCAGAGACATCATGATACCCCGTTCGCAAATGGTGGTCGTGCCCAGGGACGCCGAGCTGGAAACCATTTTTCCGCTGGTGATCGAATTCGCCCATTCCCGCTTTCCCGTCATCGAAGAAGACAAAAGCAAGGTTGTCGGCATTCTGCTGGCCAAGGACTTGCTGGCTCACGCCCTGCGCGATAAAACCATCAAAGTGGAAGCCGTCATGCGCCCCGCCAGCGTGGTGCCGGAAAGCAAACGCTTGAACGTGCTGTTGAAGGAATTTCGCACCGAGCGCAATCACATGGCCATCGTCGTGGACGAATACGGCAATGCTGCGGGATTGGTCACCATTGAAGACGTGTTAGAGCAAATCGTCGGTAAAATAGAAGACGAGCACGACGATGACGAAAACAAGGAATACATTTCCCAGCGCAGCGAACGCGAGTTCATCGTCAATGCGTTGACGCCCATCAGCGAATTCAACGACTATTTCTCCGCCGATCTGGAAGACACCGACTGCGATACGGTAGGCGGCCTGATCTTGCAGCGTCTGGAGCATTTCCCGAAAAAAGGCGAGAAAGTCGAACTGGATGATTTCTGTTTCGAAGTGCTGCGCGCGGACAATCGCCGCGTGCATCTGTTGAAGTTAAAGATTCGCTGAGGATTGGACCACGCATAGCCGCCCTTTCCGTTCCCAAACGAGGTCGTAAAATTCCCCTCTCCTCGCGGGAGAGGGGAGATTAATAATGTAAACGACCGATTTATATTCCTCATCCTAACTTTCTCCCGGCGGGAGAGCGAAGCGTAGATTGACTTTTACAATGGCCTCAAGGCGAAGGCGTTGTTTTGCGTTGGATGCCAACGCGTCAGCCCATGCGGCTGTTTATTGACCTGAAAAAAAGGCTTCCTCCTTCCCCTCCGATGCCGGCGGGATTTGAGTTGGCTGAATGGGCAGCGAGGCAGGATCGATCGTTTTGGCGTGGGCCAAAATGCTTTTTAATTCCGGTAAACACGAACCACAACCCGTTCCCGCATGCAGGCAGTTGCCTATATCTGTTACACAGTTCAAATGTCGGGTTTGAATGGCTTGCACGATGGTTTTTTCGCCGACGTTGAAGCAGGAGCAGATCGTTTTGCCGCTATCGATTTCCCCTTGAGGCGGCACGCCGCTGAGCAGGTTGAAGCGTTCCTTGCGGGTCAATCTCGGTTTGCCGAATAGGCTGGCCAGCCAGCCAGGGTCCGGCAACTCCCCATTATGAGTAATGAACATGCAGGCATGAAGGGTTTGATCCCGCATCTCGGCAAAGCGGTAATCGCCGGCGGCCAGGTCGAGATATTCCACGCAATCGTTGGGTTTGACCGACCCCCTGCCGACAATGCCGCGGCCCCACGCCGGCAAGTCTGGCCGCTGGGATTGATCCGCCAAATGATAGCGCCAAAAGCCATGGCCCCTTATTTTGACGTGGTATTCGCAATCGTCGATGTCCAATGGCATTTTCGTCAATACCATCGCTTGCCAGCAAGGTGCCCAAGCCGCGATGCGCACCGGGGTTTGCTTGCTTTCCGGTTGCCCGGACAAAGGGTCCACGACAGGGTTGACCACGGCGCCGACTCGGCCATGACTGCTGAGCTGGGCGGTCCAGTGCATGGGCACGAACACGCTGCCGGGTTGCTGAGCCTCGCTGACGTCGACCCGCGCCAACATGCCGCCCCAACGGCTTTCGATCCGGGCCAGGGCGTTTGCTTTGAGCCCCCAACGCAACGCATCCTGCGGATGAATCTCCACGAACGGTTCCGGCTTGTGTTGATTGAGCTTCGCGGACAGCGCGGTGCGGGTCATCGTGTGCCATTGATCGCGGATGCGGCCGGTATTCAAGACCAGCGGATAATCCGGTGTGGGGGCGTGCATTGGCGCGCGCGGCTCGAGTGCAATGAATCTGGCCTTGCCGGTGTCGGTAAAAAAACGACCGTCTTCGAACAGGCGCGCCGTTCCGCCTTGAGTCTTGCTTGTGACAGGCCATTGTATCGGCACTAAGGCGTCAAACTGGGCCTGATCCAGCGTTGCCAGGCCTGAAATATCAAAATCCCTGCCCCCCTGCGCTGCATCATTTTCAAAACCGGACAAGGCCGCGTGTTCCTTGAAGATTTCGGCGCTGTTTCGATAATCGAAGCCGGCAAACCCCATGCGCTTAGCAACCTGGCTGACGATCCACCAATCCGGTTTCGCCTCGCCCGAAGGCTGGAATAATGGCCGCTGCCGCGAGATGCGACGTTCCAGATTGGTGACGGTGCCGTCCTTTTCGCTCCAGCCGGTGGCCGGCAGTTTGACATGCGCCAGCTCCACGGTGTCGGTGTTGGCGATGCAATCCGATACCAGCAAAAATTCGCATTGCTTAAGTGCTTCGATTACCTTGGCGGCATCCGGCATCGATACCACGGGGTTGGTCGCCATGATCCATAAGGCCTTGATGCGGCCGTCAGCGATGGCGTCGAAAATTTCTACCGCTTTCAGGCCTGGTTTGCGGGCGACGCTGTCGGTTTGCCAAAACCGCGCGACTCTATCGACATGCGCTGGATTTTCCAAATCCATGTGCGCGGCCAGCATGTTCGCCAGCCCACCGACCTCGCGCCCGCCCATCGCGTTGGGCTGGCCGGTAAACGAGAACGGCCCGCAGCCCGGTTTGCCGATTTTGCCGCTGGCCAGATGGCAATTGATGATGGCGTTGCATTTATCCGAGCCGGAACTGGATTGGTTGATGCCTTGCGAATAAACGGTCACGACCTTGTCCAAACCGGCAAACCAGGCAAACAGTTGCGCCAGATCGTGCGCCGCCACGCCGCAACGGTTGGCCAGAACGGTAAAATCGGCGGCGCTCGCTCGCGCCGTCGCCAAGGCCTCGGCAAAACCTTCACAGTGTCGTTCGATGTAATCCTGATCCAACGCGCCGGTGTCGGCCAGATAAACCAGCAAGCCATTGAACAACAAGCCGTCCATGCCGGGCTTGATGGCCAGATGCCGATCGGCGATATCGCAGCTGCTGGTTTGACGCGGGTCTATTAGTACGATTTTCAGCGCCGGATTGTCTATCTTGGCCTGACGCATGCGCTGAAACGCAATCGGATGGCACCAGGCCGCGTTGGAACCGACCAGCACGATCAAGTCTGCCCGTTCCAGATCCTCGAAATTACAGGGCACCGCATCGGCGCCGAACGCACGCTTGTAACCGACTACCGCCGACGACATGCACAGCCTGGAATTGGTATCGATATTCGCCGACCCGATGAAGCCCTTCATTAATTTGTTGGCGACATAATAATCCTCGGTCAACAACTGTCCGGACACATAAAACGCCACCGCGTCCGGGCCGTGCTCGGCAATGATCGCATTGAATTTAGCCGCGATCCGGTCCAGCGCCGTGGGCCAATCCACGCGCCGGCCATCGATTTCCGGGTATAAAAGGCGGCCTTCCAGACCGACGGTATCACCCAGCGCCGCGCCCTTGGAGCACAGTCGGCCGAAATTGGACGGATGCTGTGGATCGCCGGCAATATTGACGACATGGTTTTCGGCATCGAGTACCCTGGCTTCGATACCGCAGCCGACGCCGCAATAAGGGCAAGTCGTCTTGATGGCAGTTTTAGACATACGCGCCCCTCAGGCCGCCAGCGCCGGCTGATTGAAAATCAGGCTGTCGCGGAACGCGGCGATATTGGTTCGATTCTTGATCAAGTTCAGATACCAGGCGCTGTCGCTGGTATCACCATAAAGAATCATGCCGACGATGACATCGTTTTTTAAGACGATTTTGCGATATATCCCTAAAGCATGATCGATCAGCACTTGCTGCTGGCATTCGGCGTCGCCGTCGAAATCACCGACCGAAAACAGATCGATGCCGGTGACTTTCAGCATGGTCGCCGCCAGCAAGGCTTGGTAGGCAACATTCGATTCGCCGGCCAGATGCCGGGCGCAGACCTTGGCCTGTTCGTAGACCGGCGCCACCAGGCCAAAGACTTCGCCGCGATGCTGCACACATTCGCCAACCGCATAAATGTGTGGATCGCTGGTTTGCAGCACATCATTCACCACGATGCCGCGTTCGCAGGTCAGGCCCATCGTCTGAGCCAGCGCGATGTTCGGTTGAATGCCGGTGGCCATCACCAGCATATCGGCTGGCAACAGACTGTTGTCGCTGAGTCTGACTTTCTGGATGTGCTGGTCACGGCCGATGATTTCGGCAATCGTCGCGCCGAGCCGAAAGCTGATGCCCTTGTTTTCCAATTGCCGTTGCAAGAAACTGGCTGCTTGTTGGTCCAGTTGACGGTTCAACAAATGCCCGGCGCGATTGACCACGGTGACCTCCATACCGCGATGGCTCAAACCGTTAGCGGCTTCCAGGCCCAACAAACCACCGCCCAGGATCACGGCATGCTGCTTGGTCTTGGCGGTTTCTATCATGGTCTCCACGTCGGCAATGTCGCGAAAACCCATCACCCCGGCCAAATCACGTCCCGGAATATCCAGCATCAGCGGTAACGAGCCGGTGGCAATCAACAGACGGTCGTATTCTGCCGTGGTGCCGTCCCTGGCGATGACCAAGCGTTTGGCCCTGTCCACAGCGACGACGGCTTTAGCGGCGCCGCAATGCAAGGTGATGCGATTACGCCGATACCAGTCGAAATCATGGATCATGATGTCTGACACACTTTTGGCGCCGAACAATACCGGCGTCAGCATGATGCGGTTGTAATTGCCGTGCGGCTCGGCGCCGAACACGGTGATGTGATATTTTTCCGGCGCACATTGAAGCAATTCGTCAACGGTACGCATGCCGGCCATGCCATTGCCGATGACCACGAGTTTCTGTTTCATCGTCTGTTACCTCTGCGGGTCTAGGCTTTGATTAAAAATATTTCGATATGGCTAAAAACTCACATTCGCCTGTAGCCAAATCTTTTGCGTATCGGTGCCAAAACCATCGGCGTTGTAATTGGCGTATTTCGCCAGCAGCGAGTAATGCTTGCCAAACTTCTTCAACAGCGAAAAATCCCATTCCTTGCCGTATTGCATGGAACCGGTATCGTCGGAAAAGTCGTGATAGACGCCGGTGACGATCAAGCTGTCGTTCATCAGCTTGTAACTGGTGGTGGCGAACACGTCGCGGATGCCGTGGCCCAAGGTATTGTTGTTCAACGGATTGATGAACAAATCGGCCCAGCCCTGGAAGGCATGGTTGGTGCCGAGCGGCGTGTTGAAGGTCTTGTTGCGGCCATAACCGTTGAGCTGTTCCACCGCGCCGGACACGGTCAGGTTATAGGCGCTCAGCCCCGCCATCAGGTTGATGCGGTCGGCCTGGTAATGGTTGGGGTTATCGGCGTAATCCGATTGCTTGCCCCATTCGGCGGTGTAAACGGCGCTGACGGTGTCGAAAAACTGCGGCGATTTGCCGTCGAAACGCAGGCCGTAAGTTTGCGAGGACTTATAAAAATTTTCCGGCTCGCGGTAGTCCAGCCAATAACCGTAACCGACCAGGTTGCCCCAGTCCCCAGCCTTGTAATTAACGTTCAAGATAGGCGCATTCAGCTTTTCCTTGGTCGAAAACATCGTCCGCGTACTGTCGAGATAACCCGCGTTGACGGTCAAACCAAACAAGGTCTGGTTGTTGTGGGTTATCAGAATCGAATCGTAGGTCGATTCCATTTGCCGCCAGCCGACATTGCCGATGAAGCGGTCGTCGTCGAATTTGATCCGTTGCCGGCCGACCTTGATCAAGGTGTCCTGTATGCCTTTGTAACTGAGCCAGGCTTGGTTCAACTCACTAAGATCCGGATCGGCGACGATGGAATACGCGGTGCGGCCATTGCGGGTGCTGTTGTAATCTTCCTGCATGGCATAGTTGCCTTCGTATTCGGCATAAGCCTGCAAGTCGTAAAACGTCGGCGACAACAAGCCCAGCCTTAGCCGCGCAGTATTGGCATTGGCGGTGTGCGGCTGACCAGCACCTTGATCCTGATCGACGTTTTCCCAGCGATAGTTCAAATCCATTTTCACCGCGCCGTTGTTACCGTAGTGGTAAAAGTTCAGCGCGTCCTCGATGTCCTTGGTCATGTCGGCCTGGACGGGACAGCCGGCTGTCGTCATTGCCAGAAAGCCGGCGGGAAGGATTCGGTTCGTTTTCGACATAATGCCCCCAATATTTGTGTAGGGTACGCATCGCGTACCCGCTTGAATTTTTAAGGCATGCGCCGCATGCCCTACCTTGCTAATGCGTGTGCTCGCACTCGGACAAAAATGTCAGCAGGCTTTCCCGATAGCGGTAATAATCCGGGTGCTCCAATAAAGCTTTTCTGCTGCGTGGCCGAGGCAGATCGATGTCCTGAATCTTGCCGATTTTGGCGTGCGGTCCGTTGGTCATCATCACCACGCGATCGGCCAACAGAATCGCTTCATCGACGTCATGGGTGACGACGATCGCGGTGACATGGGTGCGTTCCCAGACTTCCATCAACACTTCCTGCAATTCCCAACGGGTCAGGGAATCGAGCATGCCGAAGGGTTCGTCCAGCAGCAGCAGTTTCGGCGACAAGGCAAAGGCGCGGGCGATGCCGACCCGCTGGCGCATGCCGTTGGACAGGTCGGCGGCTTTCTTGAACATGGAGTCGACCAGGCCGACGCGGGTTAGGTAGTATTCGACGATGTCGTCGCGCTCGTCCTGGCTGGCGTGCGGATAGACCTTATCGACGCCGAGCATGACGTTGTCGAACGCGGTCAACCACGGAAACAAGCTGGGCGCCTGAAACACCACGCCCCTATCCGGGCCGGCGCCGTCGATTTCACGGTTATCCAGGATGATGCCGCCCTCGGAGATGTCATTCAGCCCGGCGGTCATCGACAATACCGTGGATTTGCCGCAGCCGGAATGGCCGATGATGGAAATGAATTCGCCCTTCTTCATTTTTAAATCAAAGCCGTCCACCACCTTGACGGCGCCGTTGCCGTCCGGGGTCGGGTAGATTTTCGACAGTTTGGCGAATTCCAGGTAACGCGCCTTTCCCAAGTCGCTTTGGCGCGGTTTCAACGCCGAGGTATCCAGCTTCCAGTCGTTGCTGGTGTTGGGCCGCACATCGGGCAGTTTGACCTTGTCACCGGCTTCGGCCTGAGACTTTTGCATGCCGATGTCCATCAGATAACGGGTGATGTCTGCGCGCAGGCGCTTGAATTTGGGATCGTGGTTCAATGCAGTGCGATCCCGTGGCCGCTGCAAATCGATGACGAAATCCGGACCGAAAGTCGCGTCCGGACCCGGCTTTAGCGGAATCACGCGGTCTGCCATGTAGATCGCTTCGTCGACGTCGTTGGTGATCAGAATCACCGTCTTCTTGTCCTGCTCCCAGATTTGCAGGATTTCGTCCTGCAAGTTGCCGCGCGTCAACGCATCCAGCGCACTGAGCGGTTCGTCCAGCAGCAGGATGTCGGGATTGGCGGCCAGCGCCCTGGCGACGTTGACGCGCTGACGCATGCCGCCGGACAATTCGGCCGGCTTTTTGTCCATGGCCCGGCCCAGATTCACCATGTTGACGTATTTCTCGGTGTGAGCGCGGCGCTGTTGCGGCGTCCAGTCCTTGAAGATCGCATCCACCGCCAACGCGACATTTTCGTAAACGGTCAACCAGGGCATCAGGGAATAATTCTGGAACACCACCCCTCGGTCTGGACCGGGTTCTGTGATCGATTGGCCGTTTTTCAACAGTTCGCCGCTGTCGGCATCGATCAAGCCGGCGATCAAAGATACCAGCGTGGTTTTGCCGCTACCGGAAAAGCCGACGATGGCGATGAATTCACCTGCCTCGATGTCCAGGTTGATGTCCTTCAGGATCGAGGTAAAACTATTGCCCTCGCCGTAGGATTTACAAACGTTTTTCAGTTCCAGCAGCGGTTTTGCAGCATCGTTGGCGGGTAACGGGGTCGATGATTTTTGCAGGGATAATTCAACGATCTTGGCGGCGGCGTTCATGGCGGTGTCCTTAAACTTTTTGAAACGAGAACAGGGTTTGCAGGGATTGCATGATGCGGTCCAGCACGAAGCCGATCAGGCCGATCGTGAACACCGCCACCATGATCCGGCTCAACGAATTGGAGCTACCGTTTTGAAACTCGTCCCAGACGAACTTGCCCAAACCCGGATTCTGCGCCAGCATCTCGGCGGCAATCAGCACCATCCAGCCCACGCCCAGCGACAGCCGCATGCCGGTGAAAATGAACGGCAGCGCCGACGGCAGAATGATGCGTTTGATCTGCGTCGCCCAATCCAATCGCAACACCTTGCCCACGTTGACCAAATCACGGTCTATCGACGACACGCCGACGGCGGTATTGATCAGGGTCGGCCACAGCGAGCACAAGGTGACCGTGATCGCCGAGGTGATGAAGGATTTCTCGAACCAGGAATCCTCGCTGGTCACGTAAACCGCACTGACCACCAAGGTCACGATCGGCAGCCAGGCCAGCGGCGATACGGGTTTGAAGATCTGGATCAGCGGGTTGCAGGCGGTGTTGATCACGGGGCTCATGCCGCAGAGAATGCCGACAGGCACAGCGATCAGCGTGGCAATGACGAAGCCGGCAAACACGGTGCGCAAACTGGTCAGGATTTTGTCCAGATAGGTCGGTTTGCCGGTATAGGGGCGGATTTTGATCTCGGCCTTGGGGTCTTCGGCCAATTTCTCCTTGTTGCGTTGCGCCTGGCGTTGGTAGAACTCGGCTTTCTTGGTTTGTTCGGCGGCATGCTCGGCTATCAAACCGCCGACTTCGTCCCAGACCGCCACCGGCCCCGGAATAGCGCCCAGGCTAGTGCTGACGCCGGATGCCGATACACTCCACAACCCCAAAAACAATACAAAGGCAATGATAGGCACACCCATGACCAGAAACAGCTGCCGCATTTGTTGCGTCGGGTTCTCGCCGGCGGCGATTCTGACCAGCGGCACGAACCAGGTTAAACCTGTGATGGTGAAGAATTTGATCAATTTACTGCTCATAACGTATTCCTCTCGAGTCGTAGGGTAGGCGATGCGTACTACTTACTGTCTTTGGTAGTGTCGCTATCGCGACGTCAATTCAAATGCCGGTTCGCGGACCGGCGACCGCGATACTTTTCTTTGCTTGTCCAAAGAAAAGTACCCAAAAGAAACGACACCCCGATGCCGCTTCTCCCCTGCGCTCCGAAGGCTTTGAACGGGGTTTTCCGAAGGGGCTTCCCAGCCCCTGCGTAAAACGCGATGCATCCTTGCATCGCCCCTAACGGGCTAAACCGTTCAAACCCTCCGGTGCTCGGCGCGGCATAGGGGATATATCTAAGCTCGCAACGCGCATTCATTTTTTAAAAAAGATGCGTCCCTGCACCAAACCACATCCTGTAAGAGCACCCACCAGAGTTCGTTTAATCCACGACCTTGCCGCCGGCCACGGTTTGCTTGCCTTTCAATCCGATGGCAAATTTCGCCAGGTAATCGTTGGGCTTGTTGGCATCGAACGGCACTTTGTCGATGAAGAAATTCTGCGACGGCTTGATCGAGGTATCGGCAGGGAAGTCTTCGGCCTTGGCCTTGCCTTCTGCGACCAGTTCCTTGGCTGCGGCGAGATAGATGTCCGGGCGGTAGACGTTCTTGGCGGTCTCCAGATACCAGTTGTCCGGTTTGAATTCATTGATCATGCCCCAGCGCCTTAGCTGGGTCAGATACCAGACCGCGCTGGCGTAGGACGGATAGCTGGCGCCGTGGCGGAAGAAGGTGTTGAAGTCCGGTAGCGCGCGTTTATCGCCTTTTTCGTATTCGAAGGTGCCGTTCATGCTGGCCGCCAATACCTCGACGTCCGCGCCGACGTATTGTTTTTGCGCCAGCATTTCGATGGCTTCCTTGCGGTTCTTGTTGTTGTCGGCGTCCAGCCAGATCGCGGCCCGAATCAGCGCCTTGGTCACCGCCAGATAGGTGTTGGGGTATTTCTCCGCCCATTGTTTGGTCACGCCGAAGACTTTTTCCGGCGTGTCCTTCCAGAGTTCTTCATCGGTGATCACCGGCACGCCTATGCCCTTGAACACGGCCTGCTGGTTCCACGGCTCGCCGACGCAATAACCGAAAATGGTGCCGGCTTCCAGCGTGGACGGCATTTGCGGTGGCGGCGTCACCGACAACAAGGCGTCTGCGCCGATTTGGCCGGAAATGTCCTGCGGCGGCGAATAGTAGCCGGGATTGATGCCGCCAGCCGACAGCCAGTAACGCAGTTTGATGTTGTGAGAACCGGCCGGGAAGGTCATCGCCATGTTGAACGGCTTGCCTTCGGCTTTGTATTTTTCGACGACCGGTTTTAGATAATCTGCCTTGATCGGATGCACCGGTTTACCGCCTTCCAGCGGTATGTTCGGCTTCATCTGATGCCAGATTTCATTGGACAGCGTAATCGCGTTGCCGTTGAAGCCCATGCTGAACGGCACCTCGATATCGGCCTTGGTGCCGAAGCCAACGCTGGCCGCCAATGGCGCCGGCGCCAGCATGTGCGAGCCGTCCAGTTCGCCATTCACGACCCTATCCATCACCACCTTCCAGTTGGCCTGCGCTTCCAGTTGCACGAACAGACCTTCGTCCTCGAAGAAGCCTTTTTCGGCGGCCACAGCCAGCGGCGCCATGTCGGTGAGTTTGATAAATCCAAATTTCAAATCTTCCTTTTCCAGCTTGCCAACTGCCCCGGCATCGGGCGCAATCGTCAAACCCCAAACGGCTAGCGAAGCCGATAACGTCAATAACAATTTCTTCGAGCTCGATCTAATGATGGTTTTCATGACTAGTTCCAAACAAAAACGGCGGAAAATAAAAAAGGCGTCCGCGTGTCATTGCCAAAAGCAATGCACGACAGACGCCTTCGTCCGATTTGCTCACCCGTGAGCGAAAATTCAGACTCCTACGATGGAGTGCTGATTGATACTAATAATTCAGTCAAAAATAACTTCCGCATTGTGCGTCCTCATCCTCTGTTGGATGAGTCAAAACAGTGCCTTCTCCCTCCACACCCGCGGGGAGAGGGGGATTACGACCGCCTTCTCTGGGAAAGGAGATACACAGGGAAGTTATTTCTGACATATCCCAAGCAATCGCAATGCCAAACTCGTATCTTGGAGCTAATGAATTTTATTTCAATATTTAAATCATAGGTTTATGAGTAAATTGGGCGTGGTTCGCTTGAGCGTGTCCGCCCGCCAAGCCATTTCCGATGCACTTCATTGAATCAATCCGCCCCATCAAATGCACGATACTGGTGCAAGTCGATTTGATTCTGAAAACATCATTAGTCCACGAAAAGCACGACAGACACCAAATAAAACAGAGGGTTACGTCACGTGATTTAGTATCTGCAAGGTGTCGGCTTTTTGAGCAATAACTTTTTATCGTTCCCACGCTCCGTGTGGGAATGCAGCCTGAACCGCTCTGCGGTTCGGGGGACGCTAGCGCGTCCCTGAGCAGGTTCCCGGGGAATGGGAACCATAAGTGGAAGTCGATTCGAGCCGCCCGAGCAATGCCTTGCTAACCTGCTGCTGGAGGGGCTCAGGCTATCAGCGGAATGATGCTGTCGTATAGCTGCTGGGCTTCACCGGCCAGGTTCTCGAGCATTTCGCTTTTGAATTCGAGCCGGGTCCAGGCTTCCATGGCCAGCGTTTCCGCCTTGTCTTGCTTGATGTGTCCGGCATCCAATGCATGGGCAAACAAGTTGGCGATATACACCACGTCAGCCAAGGTTCTTTCCTGGATTACTCCGGCATGGGTATGATGCAAGCCGATCGCCTGCTGTATCGCTACTGGAAAATGCCAGCGTTTTGCCACCTCGCCGCCCAGCGTCGCATGATCGAAGCCGAGCGCTGCCTGTTCCCGCTGCAACGATGCCATCGTGCAAGTGTCATCGAGCTGAAACAGCCGGGGGAAATAGACCCCTATCGCAAGCTTGCCGATGTCATGCAGCAGGCCGGCGGTGAAGGCTGTTTCCGGGTTGAGTCCTGCGTGCTTTGCCAATACCTTGGCGCAGACCGCGGTAGCGATACTGTGTCGCCAGAATGTGGTCCAGTCGAGACTTTTTTCCTGATGCGGCAACACATTGATAATCGAGGCAGCCATCACCAGGCCGCGCAAACTGTTGAAACCCAGTATGGAAATCGCTCTGGAAATCGAGTCGATTTTTCCGGACAAACCGTAAAAGGGCGAGTTGGCTACCCGCAGTATTCTCGCCACAATGGCTTGATCGTTCGCAATCTTCATGGATAGCTGGGCAATGTCGGCATCGTCATTGTTGATGCTTTCCAGGATTTCCATCACGATGCCGGGTAATGAAGGCAGCTTCTGAATCCGGTCCAGCACTTCGCTGATATTGGCGGGAGTTTTATGTTCGCTCGGTTGCATTGTTGTTATCTCAATCTGGACGATTTTATTCGCGTCTTCATGTTGGAGGTCGTCGTAAGAACCCACTCTTCGCGCGGGAGGGCGGGTGAGGAGGAATTATTTCGATGTTTGCGACAAGCCACCGGAGGGCGAGGGGGCTTGACGACCTGATGCCGGCTCGGTGGCCAAATAGCCATGTATCATTCGCCATCGATCGGCGAAATCATTAATATGTGACCTCTGGATTTGCAGGTTTCACCCATGCGACGCCAGATGACCTTTACATGACGGTCATCGGCCAGTACCGTTCCAAAGGTGACGCCAGTGGTGTTGCCTAGGCACTCCGTCAATGCCGCGGGTAGTCTGGCATGCATGTCGTAGCCCAGTAGCGACTCGCCGTCGCCGCCAACGAACAGGGATTCCGCCTGTCGGTTGGCCAGGACGATCAGGCCGTCTTCATCAATGCCGATAACCGCAATAGGCAAGTTCTCGAGCACTTCCTGCGAAACCTGTAATACCGTGATGTTGTGGCCAAGATCTTCGGTATTTTCGGCGACCCGGCGCTGTAGATCACGATTGATGTTTTGCAGTTCGCGGTTGGCGCGATTGACTTCGTGTTCGAGGCGGATGTTTTCCTGCTTTAATTCATAGCGGTGAAAGGCTTCACGCACCTGTTCGCGCAATTGATCGTCTTCCCAGGGTTTGGCGAGAAATTTGTAGATGGCGCCTTCGTTGATGGCATCCGTAATGGTTTGAATATCGGCATAGCCGGACAGTACGATGCGTAGGGTTTCGGGATAAAGTTCCTTGACCCGCCGCAGAAATTCGACGCCGGTCATTTCCGGCATGCGCTGGTCTGAAATGATGACGCCGACCTGGTGGGTGGCGAGTAATTCTAGCCCCGCCAGGCCGTTATCCGCCGTGAGAATCTGGTAGCCTTCCTTGCGAAATAAGCGTTTGAGAGCATTGAGGATGTTCACCTCATCGTCCACCAGCAGCATCGTGTGTTCCGCGGCTATCCTGCCGTATGCCCGTGGCGGGCGGCTTTGTTGCAGAAATTTCGCGCATTCTTCTTCCGGCAGCGGGCGGCTGAAATGGTAGCCCTGGATTTCTTCACAATGCTGATCGGCAAAAAAGGCCAGTTGCCCTTCGGTTTCCACGCCTTCGACGGACACGCGCAGGCGCAGGCTTTGCGCCATGGCGATGATGGCCTTGGCCAGTGCCGCGTCTTCAGGGTGGGTTGTAACATTGTTCACAAACGAGCGGTCGATCTTGAGCGTATTGACCGGCAGATGTTTCAGGTACCCCAGGCAGGAGTAGCCGGTGCCAAAATCGTCCAGCGCCAATTGAATGCCGATGTCCTTCAGTGCCTTGAGAGTGGTCATGGTTCTCTCGGTATCCTGTATCAGCAGGTTTTCAGTCACTTCCAGTTGCAAAAAGCTGGGATCAAGCTGTGTTTCGAGAAGAATGCGCTTTACGATGGCCACAAAGCCAGGGTCTCTGAAATGGGCCGCCGATAAGTTGACCGCAAGGCGTAGCGAGGACAGACCGGCGTCTTGCCACGCGCGCACTTGGCTGCATGCGGTCTTGATCACCCATTCGCCGATGGGAACGATGAGTCCCGTGTCCTCGGCCAATGGAATGAACTGGGCGGGCTGCAGCAAGCCCAGTTCTGGGTGCGCCCAGCGCACCAGCGCCTCGACGCCGACGGTTTTGTTCCGCTCTATATCGAGTTGTGGCTGGTAGTGCAGGACAAATTGATTGGCCGCGAGCGCATGCCGCAGTCCAGTTTCCAGATTGGTTTTTTCGACGGCGGCAATGTTCATGTCGGTACTGTAGAAGTGGAAACACGCGCTATAGTCATATCAACAAATTTTTGACGCTGACAATGTGGCGGGGAATGATTTTTGCCTGTAACAGACTTTGCGTTCCGTGGGCTCAATGACGGCCTCCAGGGTACATTCATGGCGAGTGCTGAATAATGCCGTGACATTCGCGGTTCCATGATAGGCCGGCGTTGATGATAAGCGCTAACGATGTTCACTAGATATTGGTTGTTCCAGGTTGGAAGACGCATATACGCAAGGGTGTTTGGTCGGAGCCGCCCGCCGATGGATGCCTCGATTCGAATTATGGCACAATGAGCTGACCCATAAACCCCCAAGTCAGCATGACACGCGAAGACGATTTATGGTTGCAGATAAAAATTTTATTTCCGCCAAACCTGAATATCCCCAGCCGTGGCAAGCTCACACGGTCGTTCGAAACGCCCCCTGTCCTGATTTTTGTGGGGCCATCGCATGCTCGGCGTCGAGTTATTCTTCGTCGTAAGAAGTCCTGTCATGTATCATCGGCAAAAACCTTATGCCGCGCGCGTATTCGATCCCTATCGGATTTTCCTTACCATCAATAGAATTGATCATTATGCACAACCGCCTCAACCAGGCAATGGATAAGACCGGCAATACCATTCTGATCGTCGATGATACGGCGGAGAACCTGGCCATTCTCAGCGAATTGCTGCTGCCGAGCTATCAGGTTCTGGCGGCCAACTCCGGTAGACGTGCTCTGGAGCTGGCCCTGGCCGATCCCAGCCCGGACCTGATTCTGCTCGACGTAATGATGCCGGAGATGGACGGTTATACGGTTTTGTCCCACCTGAAACAGAATCCGAAGACACAGGACATTCCAGTTATTTTCGTTACGGCGATGGATTCCGACGAAGACGAGCAGCGCGGCCTCGATCTCGGCGCGGCGGATTATCTGACCAAGCCCTTGCGGCCGCCGATTGTCTTGACCAGGGTGCGCATCCAGCTCGAACTCAAGGAGGCACGCGACAGATTGAGGGATCAGAATGCTTGTCTCGAAGCCGAAGTAGCGCGCCGTGCCGCCGATAACGAGCTGATTCTGGCAAGTGCCGGAGAAGGGATTTACGGCATGGATGCAAATGGAAAAATCATCTTCATCAATCCGGCCGCCGTCGCCATGTTGGGATACGAAAATGCCGAATTGGTTGGGCGGGAGGCCTGTACCAGCCTTCATCGATCCAGGACGGACGGCAGCCCTTATCTTGCCGAGGATTGTCCCTTGCACACGGTTCTCATGGCCAGGCTGGCGATCCGGAACAAGGAATGTTTGCTATGGCGCAAGGATGGCAGCCCATTGCCGGTAGAGCTTTCCTGCATGCCCATGCACAGAGAGGGCAAACTATTTGGCGCGGTGGTAACCTTTATGGACATCACCGAGCGTAAATCCTATATGGCGCAACTGGAACGGCAGTCCAACTACGATGAACTGACCGGCCTGCCGAACCGTAACCTGTTACGTGACCGACTGGCGCATGCCATCGCGCGCGGCAGGCAGAATGACTCCACGCTGGCGGTGTTGGTGCTCGATCTGGATCGATTCAAGGAGGTCAACGACACGCTCGGGCGCGCCGCTGGCGACCAGGCCTTGCAATGGGTAGCCAACCGCCTGCAGGAAATCTCGCAAGCGGTGGACACGCTGGCGCGCGTGACCAGCGACGAGTTTGTCATATTGGTGTCCAATGGAGAATCGGCGGCGCAGCCGGTAACCCGGCTTGCCCAAACGATGCTGGAAATCCTGTTGCGGCCCCAATCGATCAACGAACACGAATTTGTCCTCTCCGCCAGCATCGGCATCGCCGTGTTTCCAAAAGATGGCGACGACGGCGAAACCCTGCTGCAGAACGCTACCGCGGCCATGTATAGGGTCAAGGCGGCGGGTGGCGGCAACTTTCGTTTTTATGCCGCGGAAATGAACGCCAGCTCGCTGGATCGTCTCGATATGACCAACGACCTGCGCCGGGCTCTGGAGCGGGATGAACTCGTGCTTTATTATCAACCCCAGCTGAGCCTGAGAAACGGCGATATCATCGGCTGCGAGGCTCTGGTGCGCTGGCGACATCCGCGGCGAGGCCTGTTACCACCAGGTCAGTTCATTCCGCTGGCCGAAGATACGGGGCTGATCGTGGCCGTCGGCGAATGGGTGTTGCGTAGCGCCTGCCTCCAGAACAAGGCATGGCAAAACGCCGGGCTTCCCATCGTTACCATGTCAGTGAATGTGTCGGCGCATCAGTTTGCCAGCAAGAACTTGGTGGAAAGGGTGGCAGCCATATTGCAGGAATCCCGCATTGACCCCAACACATTGGAACTGGAATTGACCGAAAGTGCCGTGATGTCCGATGCTGATGAATTCGTGCAGGCCACAGACAGTCTGAAAGGATTGCACATCAGTCTGGCCATAGACGATTTCGGCACTGGCTTTTCCTCTCTGAGCTACCTCAAGCGCTTCGCTATCGATAGGCTGAAGATCGACATCTCCTTTGTGCGTGACATTACGCAGGACCCCAACAGTGCTTCGATCGCCCAGGCCATCATCTCGATGGCGCACAGCCTGAAGCTGTCGGTGATTGCGGAAGGCGTGGAAACGGAGGCCCAGCTCAACTTCCTGCGCAAACGGGGCTGCGACGATATTCAGGGTTTTTACTTCAGTAAACCCGTGCCCGCCGCCGAATTCGAGCAGATGCTGCGCGAGCGGCGCCAGCTGGTTTTGCCGCCTGGCGCCGAACTGCCGGAGCGGACCGTGCTGGTGGTGGATGACGAACCCAACATCCTGGCCTCCGTACGCCGGCTGTTGCGGCGCGAAGGATGCCGCATTCTCACCGCTGAAACCGGTTTGGCCGGGCTGGAGCAAATGGCCCTGCACAATGTTGGCGTCGTAATTGCCGACTCCCGCATGCCGGCAATGGGGGGTGCCGAATTTCTGGGCAAAGTGCGTACCATGTACCCTGACACGGTTCGCATCGTGTTGTCCGGCTATACCGATCTCAAGGCGGTAACCCACGCCGTCAACACTGGCGAACTGTACAAATTCATCGCCAAGCCCTGGAACGACGACGAATTGGTCACGATCGTTCGCGACGCCTTCCTCCATTACGAGTCGCGGCTAAGTCGCCAGAGGGGGAATATCGGCTAGACAAGCGATCCGGTTGCGCCCGTCACGCCGGATATGGGATACGATCGGCATGCAACCTGCTTGGGTATCCTATTGAGCCCGCCATTTCTGCTTTTCCCGAAAAAGTTGCACAGACGTTTGAAAAATTAAAATTACATAATAGGAGTGTGGTATATGGCGCTTATTTGCGTTTCAATAAGCTAACTGCGTCTGGTCTGTTACGTCGGAACAACCGGATCATTTTTGCAATGCCTGCTGTCCGTCCGGATTGATAGGCCCGAGGTATCGTGATGACTTTGCCGCTGCTGGATTTCAGTTTTTCGTTGTTGCTGAACTCGATGTTGTTATTGGGCTTGGCGCAGATCGTGGATATGGTTTTGTCACCGCATGATGGCGGTGGTCTGTCGCGGCCTGCGTGGGTCAGTGGCATGCTGGTCGGCGGGGTGGGGCTGATTTTGATCAAGCTCAGTATCAGCTTGATGCCCGGCATTATTTTCGATAGCCGCTCCGTGTTGCTGGCCATCAGCGGCTTGTTTCTGGGGTTTGGGCCGACAGCGATCGCCATGGCGATGACGGCAGCCTATCGCTGGTTTATGGGCGGGCCGGCCACGCTGACCGGCGTTCTGGTGATTCTGGTCTCCGGCCTGATAGGCGTCATTTGGCGCCGCCATTGGCACAACCGCCTGGAAGCATTGAATTGGCGCCAGCTCTATGCGATGGGTTTGATCGTGCACGGGGCGATGCTGGGCTTGATGCTGCTGATGCCCTGGCCGATGGCGCGTCAGGTATTGGCCACGATCAGCCTGCCCGTGCTGCTGCTGTTTCCGTTGCTGACCGTGGCGCTGGGGCTATCCTTGGTCGATCGCCTGCGGCACAGGCGCGATCAACAGGAGACATTACGACAACTCAGTCTGGCTAAGCAGGAAGCTTGTCGACTGATGGAGGACGCGATAACCGCCCGCAAGCAGGCCGAGGCGTCTCTGGAAGCCTTGCAAGAACAGCGCGATTTGAACCAGCGCTATCTCGATACCGTGCAAACCGTGATGGTGGCACTGGATAGCCAGGGTTGCATCACGATGATCAACCGCTTCGGCTGCGAGCTGTTGGGCTATGGCGCGGACGAATTGATCGGCCGTAATTGGTTCGCGTGTTGCCTGCCTCAGCCCGAGGGCATGACGCGGGTGTATCCGGTCTTTTGCCGCATCATGGCCGGCGAATTGCAAGGGGCGGAGTATTTCGAAAACGCCGTGCGCTGCCGGGACGGCCGCTTGCATCTGATCGCGTGGCATAACGCCCACTTGACCGACGAAGAGGGCCGTATCGTGGGCACACTGGGGTCCGGCGAGGATATTACCGAACGCAAGCAGGCCGAATTATCGCTAAAAGCGCGTAACGAGGAATTGGAACGCTTCAATCTGGCGATGGTCGATCGCGAAAATGCCATGGTCGAGTTGAAACGCCACATCAATGCCCTGCATGTCGAATTGGGCCGGAATCCGCCGTTCGATTTGAGCAGGCTGGAGCACAGCGTCGACGAGGTGAAGTGATGATCGGTAAAGGATTGGGATACAAAATAGGCGCTTATGCACTCGCTTTGCTGTTGCCGCTATTGATGCTGTATTGCCGGGATCACTTCCTGGTCGCCTTCGGTGAGCGGCCGTTGTTGATTTTGTTCATGCTGCCTATCGTTTGCCTCGCGGTATTGACCGGCAAGGGACCGGGCCTGACGGCGACGCTGACCACCGCCTTATTGACCGCTTATTTTTTGATTCCGCCCATCGGCAGTTTTGCGTTCGGAGCCCCGCACGATCTGTTCCAATGGAGCGTCTTGATTGCGAACGGGTTTTTGGTCAGTTATGCCAGCGAGATGTTGCACCGCGCCCGTTTCGACGAAGCCGAACGCAGGCGGCAACTGGAAGCGGCGCTGAACATACAGCGGCAGGATCAGGCTTTATTGTTGCGCGGCAAGGAACGCCAGCGCCATTTGGCCGGCATCGTCGAACAAGTTGCCGCGGTGCGCGACATGGACGGCTTGATGGACGTCGCCAAGCGGTCGATGCGCCAATTGATCGACGCGGACGGCGTCACGGTGGTTCTGCGCAAGGACGGTCAATGTTGCTATGTCGACGAAGATGCCATCGCTCCTTTGTGGAAGGGGCAATGCTTTCTGCTGGAGCACTGTGTTTCCGGATGGGTCATGTTGCATGCCGAGCCGGCGGTGATCGAGGATGTTTACGCGGACCCGCGCGTGCTGCAGGCCGCATATCGTCCCACTTTCGTAAAAAGTCTGAGCATGGTGCCGATTGGCCGTGGCGAACCCGTCGGCGCGATAGGCAGTTATTGGGCTGTGCCCCATCGGGCCAGCGATGAGGAATTGGAACTGCAGCAGGCTGTAGCCGACGCGGTGGCCGTCGGCTTGGATAATCTGCGGCTGTACCGGGACATGGCGCTGGCCCGGCAAGCCGCTGAACAGGCGGCGGAAGAAGTCAGGAAACAAGCCACGGCGCGGGAAGAAGAGCAGAACGCGGCGCTGGATGCGCAAATCCGATCGCGCCGGGCCGCGTTGAATCTGATGGAAGACGCCGTCAGCGCACGTCAACAGCTCGAGCTGGCCAACGCGGCGCTGCGGGAAAGCGAAACCCGCTTCAAAGAAATCTTCAACGGTGTCAGCGATGCCATTTTCATCCAAGAGTTGGAAACCGGCCGGGTTCTGGAAGTCAATTACGGCATGTGCAAGATGTATGGCTATCGCTGCGAAGACGTCACAAGCTTGTATGTGGACGACCTCAGCGCTGGCGTGCCGCCTTATACCTGGGCTGATATCCAACCCATGATTCAAAAAGCGCGCGAGCAAGGGCCGCAGACTTTCGAGTGGCAGGCCCGCGCCCGTGACGGCCGTTTGTTTTGGGTTGAAGTCAGCTTGAAAGTCGCCGAAATCGACAGCCATCTGCGCCTGCTGGTGGTCGTGCGCGACATCACCGAACGGAAGACGGCCGAGGCGGAACTCATGAAATTATCGCTGGCGATTCAACAAAGCCAGGAAAGCATCGTCATCACCGACCTTCAAGGCCGCATCGAGTATGTCAACGATACCTTCGTTCGGGCTACGGGTTATAGCCGCGAGGAGGCCATAGGCCAGAATCCGCGCATCCTGAAATCCGGCAAGACCCCGTCCGCCCGTTACGACGAACTGTGGGAAGCGTTGGCCCAAGGCCGGACTTGGCGCGGCGAATTCGTCAATCAACGCAAGGACGGCAGCGAATACGTCGAGTTTGCCAGTTTGAGTCCGGTGCGGCGGCCCGATGGCACGGTTACGCATTATTTGGCGATCAAGGAAGACATCACCGAAAAGAAACGCTTGGCGCGCGAACTGGACGAGCATCGCCACCACCTGGAGGAATTGGTCGAACAGCGCACGCGGGAATTACAGCTCGCCAAGGCGGCGGCGGAGGCCGCCAACATTGCCAAAAGCACGTTTTTGGCCAACATGAGCCACGAAATCCGCACGCCGCTGAACGCCATCGTCGGTTTCGCCCACTTATTGCAGCGCAGCCCCCTCGACGCCGACCAGCGCGACAAGCTGCGCAAGTTGACGGACGGCGCCCACCATCTTTTGGCCGTCATCAACGACATACTCGATCTATCCAAAATCGAAGCCGGCAAATTGGCCATCGAATCGATCGATTTCGAGATGGAACAAGTGCTGGAAAACGCCTGCGCGCTGATTGCGACCAAGGCTCAGTCCAAGGGAATAGAGCTGGTCATCGACATCGAGCCTGCTTTGGTCGGCGTGTTTCGCGGCGATCCGACCCATCTGGGGCAAGCCTTGCTGAATTACGCCAGCAATGCGGTCAAGTTTACCGAACACGGCGCCATCATCGTCCGCGCCCGCCTGCTGGAAGAAAGCGACGACGAGTTGCTGGTGCGTTTCGAGGTTCAAGACAGCGGCATAGGCATAGACCCGGAAAAGCTGGGCAAATTGTTTCAATATTTCGAACAGGCGGATGCTTCCACGACACGCAAATACGGCGGCACCGGGCTCGGCCTGGCCATTACCAAGCGCCAGGCCGAGTTGATGGGAGGGGAAGTCGGTGTCGACAGTGTATTGGGGCAAGGAAGCACCTTTTGGTTTACCGCGCGGCTCGGGAAGTCTAAAACGGACGGCAAGCAATGCTTGGCCGGCAGTCTGTCCAATCGCTGCGTGCTGCTGGTCGATACGGCGTCCAGCGCCCGCGATGTGCTGAAGCAGATGCTGCACACCTTGGGCGTGCGCTGCCGGATCGCGGATTCGGTCGAAAGCGCGCTGGCGGATATCGTCACGTCCGATAGCGATGGTGCGCCGTTCGATTGCATCTTGTTGGACTGGCAGGTCATGGGCCAGGACATGAAAGGCTTGAGTCGGCGGATAAGCGGCTTGCCGCTGCGGCAGCGGCCGCCTTATCTGCTGGCCTTGATTCAGGACGATGTCGAGTTGCGGCAAAAGGTACGGCGGGCCGGTTTTACCGCGGAACTGACCAAGCCGGTGACGTTGTCCGGTCTGCACGATACGCTGGTCGACGTGTTGCGCGGCCATAAACTGCCGGCCGCCTCCCGTGAGACCGGGACATCGTCGGCGGAACAGGCGTTGACGCAAAACTGCCGTGGTTGCCGCGTGCTGCTGGCCGAAGACAACCCGATCAATCAGACGGTCGCCTTGACGCTTTTGACCGATGCGGGGTTGTCGGTCGATGTGGCGGACGATGGCAAAAAGGCTCTGGAAATGTGCGAGCACGGCCACTACGACCTGATTTTGATGGACATGCAGATGCCGGTCATGGATGGTTTGGACGCGACCCGTGCCATCCGGCAATTGCCCGGCGGACAGCAGATTCCGATATTGGCGATGACGGCCAATGCCTTCGGCGAAGATCGGGCCCGCTGCATGCAGGCGGGTATGAATGACTTCCTCGCCAAACCCGTCGATCCGGATGCGTTGTTTGCGATGTTGTTGAAATGGTTGCCTGCTCAAACCACGCTGGTCGATACGCTGGAGCCGGACCGATCCGCCGAAAGTGCGCCGCAGGCACCGGCAGTGGATTTGAGCCGCGTGCCGGGCCTGGATTTGCAGCAAGGATTGAAATGTACGCGCGGCGACATCGGCAGCTATCTGAGTTTGCTCGGTCGTTTCGTGCGCGAGCATGGCAACGACGTCGCCGGGGCATGCGAACGTTATGCCGCCGCCGATTACGAGGAGGCCAGGCGCTTGGCGCATACGCTGAAAAGCGTATCGGCAACGCTGGGAGCCGGCAGCGTAAGGGCGGCGGCCGCGGAACTCGAGCAAGCGATTCTGGCGCGGCGCGAGCAGGCGGACATGGAACGATTGGCGCAAAAGCTGGAAGACGAGTACCGGCGTCTGGCCGCGGCGGTGCTCGATCTGGAATCGTTGTCAGCGGAAGCGGAAGTGGTGCCGGGAGAATTGGATTGGCCCAAACTGGATGCGATATTGGATCAGCTGGATGCGTTGCTGGAGCAAGGCAACGTGCGCAGCAACGAGGTCTTTCAGGAACACGCCGCCTTGCTGCATGCGGCCCTGGGCAAGCTTGGGCAGGAGCTGGAACGGGCAATAGACAATTTCGATTATCCGATTGCGCTGGCCAGGCTGCGCGAGGCTCGGCCTGGCTTGCCACGGTCACGATCATGAAAAAGCTGCATCACCCCGGTAAATGAACGTTTTCTGTGGGAGAAACATGATGCTAAGGAATATGCGAGAAATAAGCTCGATAATCCTAGAAAAATCATTGGGTCCACGAAACACACGAAATTTGTAAACAGTTATCATCCTAAAGGGCTGCACCGAACAGGTGAATCGATAAGGATCGATAAGCGTTCATAACGCAATGATTTCTTTCGTGTATTTCGTGTATTTCGTGCTTTTCGTGGACTATCGATGTTTTTAGGATACTGGTAGGTGCGAATTCATTCGCACTGTGCGGATAAATCCGCATCTACGCCGAAGGCTTGTATAGATTATTTCATGTGCATTCCTGACGATGCCGCGCAAAGCTTTGATGTCAGGGCTTGCCCAATAATTCGGCCATGGCAATCACGTTCCTGGCCATTTCGCCGATGGACACCTTGCGGTCCATCGCCAATTTGCGCAACGCGTGATAAGCCTCTTCCTCGCCATAGCCTTGCGACTTGATCAGAATCGCCTTGGCGCGGTCGATGTGTTTACGGTCCTCGAGCTGGGTTTTGGTCTTTTGCAGTTCGTTTTTCAAGGCTTGCTGTTCGTTGAAGCGGGCGATGGCCACTTCTATGATGGCTTTGATGCGGCGCGGCTCCAGGCCATCGACGATATAGGCGCTGACCCCGGCCTTGATGACCTTGTTGATGGTATCGGTTTGCTGGTCTTCCGCGAACATGATCACCGGCACCGCGCAGCGCTCATTCAGCGTCAGGATCATGCGCAGGATATGGTCGCCAGGCCTGTATAAATTCAGCACCACCGCATCGGGTTGCAGGTTTTGCACGACTTGAGGCAAGTCCAAGGCCTGCAGTTTCAAGGTAGCCACCTGATAGCCGTGCCGGCCCAGATGTTGTTCCAACGCCATATCGCTATCGAACTCGTCGATCAGCAACACCTTACGTGCAGTCATTCGCTTTCCAGCTCGATTTTGATGATCGTTCCGTCGGGGAGGATCTGGTTCATGAAATTTCTAGGCTCTTCCAGCCACATGATCAACCCCAGCGACAACAGACAACCGGCACCGAGCACCAGGAAAAAACTGGTCGGCGTCAGGAACGTCAGCGCGATCAAAAAGATAATGGCACCGGCATTGCCATAGGCGCCTACGATTCCGGCCACTTCGCCAGTGATCGCGCGACGGATCAGCGGCACGAAAGCAAAAATGGCCCCTTCGGCGGCCTGCATGAACACGGCGCAGAACAGCGTCACCAGCACCGCCAGGGCAATAGGCCAGTCTGTGGAAATTTGCGCCATCAATAAATAACCCAATGCCAGTCCGGTGGTAAACAGCAAAATGGATAAGCGGCGGCCGATACGGTCGCTCAACCAGCCGCCGGCCGGGCGGGCAATGATGTTGGTGATGACAAAACTGGAAGCCAACAAGCCCGCATCCAGCATGCCGATCTGTTGACTATCTCTGAAGGTGTTGAAGAAAAACATCGGCAGCATCGATAACACCGCTAATTTGGAACCGAACGTCATCAAATAACAGACCGCTAGGATGAAAACTTGTTTGTAACGGTATTGATGAATCTCGGGGACGGGCTGACTCAAACGCGCCGCATTGGTGCCAACCAGCTTATGGGCATGGCCGAAAAACAGTAGCCAAATACCTGTATGTAAGGCTGCGGCCCAAGCCGTGCTTAGTAAGGTGTTCGGTAAAGTAGACAATTTCCAGGTCAGTAGCGACAAGCTGGCGTACAGTGGCAGCAGGCTGAGCATATACAAAAACAAATCCTGCACACTGGCAACCTCCATGCTGTTGGCGTGCCTGACATTTAAGCCGGCCAGTTCCGGCGGCAGATTTTCCACGTTGCGGTAATACACCAGCGAAAACACTAAAGCCAAACAACCGGTGACGGCGACGGCATAGCGCCAACCGTTTTCCTCGCCCAAATACAGCGCCAAGCCGGGCAAGGCAATCGCCGCTGCCGCAGAACCAAAGTTGCCCCAGCCAGCATAGATGCCTTCCGCAAAACCCATTTGGCTGGACGGAAACCAGTCGCCGATGATGCGCACGCCGACGACGAAACTGGCGCCTATGAAGCCCAACAAAAATCGCGACCAGGCCAGCTCGGCAAAATCATCGGCCATCGCGAACATGAAACAAGGCAGGCTGCAAACGGCCAATAACACGCTGTAACTGATGCGGGCACCAAAACGGTCGACCAGCAATCCAGTGACAACCCGCGCCGGTATCGCCAGCGCCACATTCAGCAACAAGATGATTTCGATATCGGCGTCGCTGATCTGTAAGTCTTGCTGGATCAACATCAACAAAGGCGCGTGATTGAACCAAATCACGAAGCTGATGAAAAAGGCCAGCCAATTCAGGTGCAAGATCTTGGCTTTGCCTTGTAGGGAAAATAATTTAAACGGTGCGATGCTCATAGCGTTGTGTGCAGCAAAAGTCATCGCTGTCAAAGCAGGGAATGTGCCACGCAGTTAAAAGCCGTTTTGGTTAGGATCTGAACAGGATTTTGAATCAATTTGGTGCATTTCATGGGGCGCCATGCCTATTTGGGGTGCGTTTTTTGCGGGACCCGGTCACGAGCAAGCTCGCCAGCCCTTTAGCGGCCTGATTTTTATGTTTTGGCATTCATATTGCTTTTCCCATGACAAGTCTCCCGCTGAGCTTACCTTGTCATCATCTTGGACAAAGGCGTCCTGATTGAATGAGTCACTCGTTCAATTCAGGCCGCTTTTTTTTTGTCCAAAATTTGGCTGACGGCCGCGCGGGGAGGGTCAATTATTCCTTTTGAAGAGGTTTGACATGAATACACAACAAACCCTGGTGGTCATCGGCAACGGCATGGTTGGGCAGCATTTTCTGGCCAGCATGGTGCAAAGCCAAGCTTATCAACATTACCGCATCGTCACTTTTTGCGAGGAACCGCGTCCGGCTTACGACCGGGTACATTTATCCGAGTTCTTTGCCGGCAAGAATGCCGAGGATTTGTCCTTGGTGGCTGCGAATTTTTTTACCGAGCATGGCATTCAGATTCATTTAGGTGATAAAGCCGTCTGCATCGATCGCGCACAAAAGACGGTTACTTCGGCCAAGGGTGTATTGGTTCATTACGACAAACTGGTTTTGGCGACGGGTTCTTACCCCTTCGTACCGCCGGTGCCAGGCCACCAGCGCGCCAACTGTCTGGTCTATCGTACCATCGAGGATTTGGAGGCCATTCGAGACGCGGCCGCCAAGGCCAAAATCGGTACCGTCGTCGGCGGTGGATTGCTAGGACTGGAAGCCGCCAAGGCCTTGACAGATTTGGGCCTGGAAACCCATGTCGTGGAATTCGCGCCGCGCTTGATGGCCGTGCAGCTCGACGATGGCGGCGGGGCAATGTTGCGGCAAAAAATCGAGCAACTCGGCGTCAGGGTACATCTGAACAAAAACACCACGTTGATCGATGAGGGCGAAGCGTGCCTGCATAAAATGAATTTCGCCGATGGCGAAGCGTTGGAAACCGATTTGATTTTGTTCTCGGCCGGCATTCGGCCGCGCGATGAAATCGCCCGCAGCAGCGGCTTGGACGTCGGTCCGCGCGGCGGTATCGTCATCGACTCGCAGTGCCTCACCTCCGACCCGGACATTTTCGCGATTGGCGAATGCGCGCTATGGAATGGGCAGATTTTTGGCCTAGTGGCGCCCGGCTACACGATGGCGCGTACCGTCGTTTCGGTATTATCCGGCGAAGACGCCCGTTTTACCGGTGCCGACATGAGTACGAAATTGAAACTGATGGGCGTCGACGTGGCCAGCATCGGCGATGCTCATGCCAGAACGCCAGGCGCCATGGTGTACACTTATCAAAACGGCGCAGGCGAAATCTATAAACGCCTGGTGGTCAGTCCGGACAACAAACGTTTGCTGGGCGCTGTGCTGGTGGGCGAGGCGGGAGACTACAGCACTTTGTTGCAGTATTGCCTGAACGGTATCGAGCTACCGGCCAACCCAGAAACGCTGATCCTGCCGCGAAATGCGGAGGCGCCGGCCGGCCTGGGCCCGGATGCACTGCCGGCCTCGGCACAAATCTGTTCCTGCTACGACGTCAGTAAGGGTCAGATTTGCAACGCGATCGAAGGCGGCTGCACCACGATGGCGCAACTCAAAGCCGATACCAAAGCCGCCACCGGCTGCGGCGGCTGCGCGGCCTTATTGAAGTCGGTACTGGACTCGGAACTGACCAAACAGGGCGTGGCCGTCAGTACCGACATTTGCGAGCACTTTCCGCATACCCGCCAGGATTTGTACAACATCATCATGGTCGAGCAGATCAAGACCTTTGATCAGTTATTGGATAAACATGGGCGCGGCTTGGGCTGCGAGGTCTGCAAACAAGCCGTCGGTTCGATTCTGGCGTCCTACTGGAACGATTATATTCTGCAACAGGCCCATGTCGGCCTGCAGGACACCAACGATGCGTTCTTGGCCAACATGCAAAAGGACGGCAGTTATTCCGTGGTGCCACGCATTCCGGGCGGTGAAATCACGCCGGACATGCTGATCCTGTTGGGGCAAGTCGGCAAGAAGTACCAGTTGTACACCAAAATCACCGGCGGCCAGCGGGTGGATTTGTTCGGTGCCCGCCTGGAACAATTGCCGTCGATCTGGAAAGAACTGGTCGACGCCGGTTTCGAGTCTGGCCATGCTTACGGCAAATCGCTGCGTACCGTAAAATCCTGCGTCGGCAGTACTTGGTGCCGTTTCGGCGTCGATGACAGCGTCGGCCTGGCGATCGAACTGGAAAACCGCTATAAGGGCCTGCGCGCACCGCACAAGATCAAGTTCGCCGTATCGGGCTGTACCCGCGAATGCGCGGAAGCGCAAGGCAAGGACATCGGCGTGATCGCCACCGAAAACGGCTGGAATTTGTATGTTTGCGGCAACGGCGGCATGAAGCCACGCCACGCCGACTTGTTCGCCACCAATCTGGACAAGCAAACCCTGATCCAATACATAGACCGGCTATTGATTTTTTACGTGCGCACGGCCGCCCGTTTGCAGCGCACCTCGGTGTGGCTGGAAAACCTAGAAGGCGGGCTGGATTATCTGAAAGCGGTCATCATCGACGACACGCTCGGCCTGGGCGATGAATTGGAGCGGCAAATGCGGCACGTCATCGCTACTTATCAATGCGAATGGAAAACCACCCTGAACGACCCGCAAGCCTTGAAGCGCTTCCGCCATTTCGTCAATAGCGATCAAGCCGACGACCGGGTCGTGTTCGTCGAGGAGCGCGGCCAGATTCGCCCGGCCACGCTGGACGAGCGCAAGCATTTCAAGCTGATCGAGGAGGCGGCGTAACATGAAAGCCTGGATAGACGTATGTCCCGTCGACGATTTACAGGCCGATGCCGGCGTCTGCGCCCTGGTACGCGGCAAGCAAATCGCGATTTTTTACCTGAGCAAGTTGCCAGCGGTTTATGCAATCGGTAATTTCGATCCCTTTAGCCAGGCCAATGTGCTGTCGCGCGGCATGGTTGGCGACTTGGGCGGCAAGCCGATGCTGGCCTCGCCGATGTACAAGCAGCATTTCGAGCTTGAAACGGGGGTTTGTTTCGAGAATGCCGAGGTCAGGATCCCGGTTTATCCGTGCCGCATCGCCCGAGACCGGCTCGAAATCCAGCTCACGGAGTAAGCCATGAAATATCAATATTACATTGCCGACGTATTCACCGACCGTGTTTTCAATGGCGCGCAGATTGCTGTGTTTCCGAACGCGGACGGCTTGAATGCCGAAAAAATGGCCCTGATCGCGCGGGAACTGAATTTGTCGGAAACCGTGTTCATTTTTCATAAACTGAATGCCGACGATACCCGGCGCATGCGGATTTTTTCGCCGCTGCAGGAAATTCATTTTGCCGGCCATCCCATCATTGCCGCGGCTTATGTATTGGCGCGATGCGGCGATGTGGTTTTGCAGCAGCCGTTGACGCGGATGATCGTGGAGCAAAATATAGGGCCGATCGAGGTCAACATCTCCAGCCAGGACGGCGTGCCGACCTTCGTGCAGTTCTGCCGCGACACCAGCGCCATCGTCGATCATTTCGCGCCGCCGGATGACGAGTTATGCCAATTTCTCGGGCTGAATCTGTCGGAGCTGGATCATAAAAAATATTCGCCGCGCCTGGTCTCGTGCGGGTTTCCCTATTTGATCGTGCCGGTCTGGCAATACGAATCGGTGCGCAAGGCGCGCTTCAACTATCAGGCCTGGAGCCAATCCACGGCACCGCAAACCGCCGCGCAGGAAATCCTGTTATTCGCGCCCAAATCGCCGAATCGGGACGCCGACTTCCATGCACGCTTGCTGGGGCCCAGAATTGCACCGCACGAAGATCCCCCCATCGGCAGCGCGATGCCGGCGTTTTGCAGTTATTTGTGTTCGTTCGAGCACACGCAAAAGGGCACGCATGCGTTTGCCGTCGAGCGCGGCGAACTATCCAGCCGCCGCAGCTTGATACAGCTGGAAATGGACCATAAACAGCAGGAGAAATTGATGATCCGCATAGGCGGACAGGCGGTCATTTTTGCGGAGGGCGCCATCCATTTGCCCGATAAACCTGAAAACGGCAGTAAGTCCACGAAAATCACGAAAGAAATCGTTGCATCATGAAGTTTGCTCTTAGATGTGATGATGGTTTGACACTTTCCGTGATGTTCGTGTGTTTCGTGGAGCCAATAATTTTTCCAGGATAAATGCGCGCGTTTAACCTGGCCTTTTGGGCCTAGAAAACTATTCAAGGGCGGCGTCAATGAAGGGGCCGCGTTCAAATAAGGCTTCGAATGCCTCGGCTGGCAGCGGCCTGGAGAATAAATAGCCTTGTCCGTAATCGCAGCCGGCGTTGGCTAATAAGTCGCGTTGGACAGGGGTTTCTATGCCTTCGGCGATGACCTTCATGCCCAGTTTGTGCGCCATCACGATGATGGCTTCGCAGAGCGCGATGTCGTTGCTGTCGCTGGCCAAATGACTGACGAAGGAACGGTCTATTTTGATGTAGTCGATGTCGAATTTTTTCAGATAGGCCAGCGATGAATAACCGGTGCCGAAGTCGTCCAAGGCTATCTGCATGCTGGCATTGCGGAAGGACCGTAGCGTCTCGTTGACCTGCTCGCTGGCGTCCAGCAGCAAGCCTTCGGTGATTTCGACGACCAAACCGTCGGCGGATAATCCCAATTGCCGTAAATGCTTCAACCACGATTGTTCCAGGCTACCGCTGTCATGAAACTGTACCGGCGATATGTTGATGCCGATTTTAAAGGTCGGATGGTATTGTCTGCGCCAGTTAGCCAGTTGTTGGCTGGCTTGCCGAAACACCCAATCGCCAATCTGGTTGATGATGCCAATATCCTCCGCGATCGAGATGAACTCTTCGGGACCGCGAAGTTCGTGGCCGGGATGCCGCCAACGCAACAAGGCTTCGGCTTTCGGGATATTGCCGGTCGTCAGGTCCACAATCGGCTGGTAATGCAATTCAAATTGCCCGTCGGACAACGCCTGGCGCAAATCTTCGGCGGTCTGCATCCGGCGCAAGGCTTCTTCCTGCATCGACGGCGTGAAATAACTGTAACGGTTGCGCCCCTGATGCTTGGCCGCATACATGGCCTGATCGGCATTCTTGATCAGCGTCTCGATGTCATTGCCATCCCTGGGGTAAAAGGTGATGCCGATACTGGCCGAGACATAAGCCAGTTTATCCTTCAATTGAAACGGTTCGGCCAGTTTCAGCAGGAGGTTCTGCACGATGCGTTCCACGTCCCCAATGTCGGTCAATTCATTCAGGATCAGGGTAAATTCGTCGCCGCCCAAACGGGCCACGGTGTCGGTTTCTCGCACGCACTTGGTCAGGCGCTGGGCGGCATCCTGCAGCAATAGGTCGCCCATGTCATGGCCCAGGGTATCGTTGACTTCCTTGAAGCGATCCAGATCGAGGAATATCAAGGCCATCGGCAAGCCGCAGCGGTGGGCTTTTTTGACTTCCTGGCGCAGACGGTCGTGGAACATGCGCCGGTTGGGCAGGTTGGTCAACGGATCGAAATTGGCATGCGTCCAGATCAATTCCTCCGATTGTTTTTTCTGGGTGATGTCGGAAAACAGCGCGACGCGGCGGTACGGCGTGCCATCGGGGTTGAAGATGGTGTTGATGGTCAATAGCTCTGCAAAGAGCTCGCCGTTTTTTCGCCGGTTCCACAGTTCGCCTTTCCAATAGCCCGCGCTATTGATCGCCGCCCACATGTTTTGATAGAAGCTCTGGTCCTGGTGATTGGATTTCAGGATGTTGTGGTTTTTGCCGACCACCTCGTTCAGGGTATAGCCCGTCAATTCGGTGAAAGCGGGGTTGATCGTGATGATGGTGCCCTGGGCATCGGTGACAGCCATCGCTTCACTGCTATTTTGATAAACCAGCGAGGCCAGTTGCAGCTCGGTATTGGCGCGGTAGCGATCGATCGCAATGCCGGCCAGGTTGGCGGCTTGCTCGATGCGTTGCAGCTCCTTGAGGCAGGGCGACGCCGGTTCGCGGCGATAGATCGCGAAAGTTCCCAACAATGCGCCGGAAGCACTGCGGACGGGTTCCGACCAGCAGGCGGCCAGACCGGCCCGGGCCGCCAGGTCCTTAAACGCCACCCAGTACGGGTGTTGCTGGATGTTTTCGACGATCACGCGCTGGCCGGTATGGGCCGCGGTGCCGCATGAACCGGCACCGGGTCCGATTTTTAAGCCGTTTACCGCGTCATTGTAAAAAGCGGGTAGATGGGGCGCCGATCCGGTCAGCAGATGTTGACCTTCGCTGTCCACCAGCAAGATGGAGCATAGTTGCGCGGGGTTTTGCGCTTCCACGCCGAGCACGATGGCGTCAAGAATGTCCGACAAGTCGGCATCCTTGGCCAATAATTCCAGCACATGATTGTAGGCGCGCACCCGCTCCGTCGCCTGTTGGCGTTCGCTTACGTCCATGGCCATGCCGATGATGCCAATGATTTCACCGTCGATACCCTGCAAGGGTGTCCGGCTAATTTCCATGGTATGTGCTTCACCGTCGGCCAATATCAGCGTTTCCTGGCATCGATGCAACTCCTGGGGATGTTCCAGACAGGCTTGATCGGCCTGTAGGAAACGCTGTGCGTATTCTCGCCCCAATAAGTCCTCCAGGGCATCGCCGGCCTGAAAGCGACTTTCCTCCATGCCCAGCGCGTTGCAAAAGGTGTGGTTGACGAACAGATAGTGACCGTCGGTGCCGACCAACCAGATGCCGACCGGGGCATTGTCGAGGATCGCATGCAATTTGGCTTCCGAGGCATGCAATTCCGCGACCTGGGCATTGAGCTGTTGCGCCATGGCCTGGAAGCTGTGCGCCAAATAGCCGATTTCGTCATTGCGTTCGGAGGGGACGCCCAGCAGCGGTTGACCCAATTCGAACTGACTGACGGAGTGGGCTATCGCTTTCAAGGGTTTGGCCAGAATCCTGGCCAGCGATAGGGAGATCAAGGTTGCCAGCAAGCTGAACAGCAAAGTGAGTTGGACGACTTGCCGGCCCAAGGCCTGGCTTTCCATCAGCACGTTTTCCATGGCCGTGTAAAGACCCAGCAGGATGAAACGCGGCTCTGATACCGGGCCAAAGCCTTGCTTGACGAAAGCCGCCAGGAAGGCGTTGCCGAACAAGTCGCCATCGTGGCCGGCAAATACCAACCAGTCGGTGTCGCCTTCCAGCATTTCGCGGGTGGCGGCGATGTCGTCCTGGATCAAAAACGAGCGCCCCCGCTCGAAGCCGAAGGTCTTGGCGGGATCAGGATGCAGCAGATAGTCGCCGCGATGATTCGTCAGCAGTAGATGGACGTTGTGCGGTAATTCCTTGCTGATTTGTCCGAACAGTTCATCCAGATTGGTATCGATGACGATGATGGCGGCGGGCTTGTTGTCGGGCGAGGGTAACGATGCCGCGATGCGTATCGTCGGCTTGCCGAAGCCTTGATGCGCGCTCAGTTCCTGATTCAGATTGATATTCGAGATATAAAATTGGCCGATGGGCAGGCGCAGGGTTTCGAACACATAGGGAAAATGGCTTTTTTCCTGGAGCTGGTCATCCGGGGTGAGATTGATCTCGTTATGGTCACGGTCGACCCGCACCAGTTCCTTGCCGTAATGCTGGGCATCGATCAGGCGAATCTGGCTGTATTCGGGATGGGCGCGCAACAAAGCCGCAAAAATGTCCGCCAGTTTCAGGCGTTGCTCATCGCTTAACGCCTGCGCGCTTGCCGCCTGTTCGGCAAGACTGCGGCTGAGGCTTAACTGGCTCAAGAAATCAACGTCGCTGGCGATGGCGGCCAAGGTGACATTGAAGCGATGGGCCAAACCACGGGTTGCCGTCAGTAATTTTTCCTGAGATTCTTCGATCAACAGCGTGTGACTGCGGTCGTAAACGTAATAGCCGGTCAGGCCCGTGGACACCGTGCCGAGCAGTGCCAGCCAGAACCCCAGTTTCAAGCCAATACCCGGACGCATCAAAAAGCCTCTGGCGCTTCGCCGGATATGATGCGATCCCACAACCGCTTGCGTTCCAGCGGGGCGCGCATGGGTTCCAGCCAAATGATTTTGTCGCCGTGGCGTTCTTCCGGAAACGGCGTGATGGTATTGGCCAGGCCGTGTTTGTCGGTCAAGCGTTGACTGACGGCACGCTCCAGGGTGTAATTGATCCATTGCTCGGCCAAGCGCTTGTTTTTGGCTTCCTGGGTGATGGCCCAGCAATCCAGCCAGGCCAGGGCTCCTTCACGTGGAATGACGTAGCCGATGTCGGCGCCGGCTTCGCGCAGCGCCTTCACCTGCTGGTTACCGTAATTGCCGAAAATCAGCGCGATGTCGTGGCGGGAAAATAGCTTGGCCGCTTCGTCGGCGGTGCTGTAAAAGGTCAGCACGTTACGGCGCAGCCTGACCAGCTCGCGGGCGGCTTGCCGCAACTGCTCGTCGGTCAGTTGAAATGGGTCGGCGCCCATCAGCAAGCCGACCAGGGAGAAGTTGTGGTTACTGGCATTGAACGCCAATACCTGACCGCGATAGCGAGGGTCCCACATCGCGGCCATCGATTGCGGGATTTCCTTGACCAGCTTGCGGTTGTAGATCAGGCCCATTTCCGCGTAGGTATAGGGAATGGCGTAGAGTTTGCCGTCATGCAGCAGGCCTGGAATGGCGCCTGGATTTTGGAAGCGCGGCAGTTGCGCGGCATGGTTGGGGATGTTCGCCAGATCGAGAGGTACTACCAAATCGTTCTCTATGTAGCGTTGCAACTCGGCGGTGTTGACCGCAAACACATCGAAGCCCGCGCTATTGATTTTGTCCCATAAATCGTCATCGGAGCCGACAAAGGTCACTTCGATATCGGCATCGAAGCGCTGTTGAAACCGATCAACCAAATCGGCGTCGGCATAGCCGGCCCAGGCGGCGACGCGCAGGGTCTCCCGCGCGCTGATCGCCTCGTTGTAGCAGAACGTCAGCGCTAGCAGGCAGAAAAGACCGATAAAGGTATTCGACGGTTTTGGCTTCATGTCGCCTATGGTAGCTAACCGTGACCTTGCAAGGAATTTAGCCTTGCAAAGTCGCCATGTCGATCACAAAACGATATTTTACATCGCCTTTCAACATTCTTTCGTAAGCCTGATTGATAGCCGGCATCGGAATCAGTTCAATGTCGCAGACGATATTGTGCGCGGCGCAAAAATCCAGCATCTCCTGGGTTTCGCGAATGCCGCCGATCAACGAGCCGGCCAGCTGCCGGCGGCGGAAAATCAGATTGCCGGCACTGGGGGCGGGATGCGTATGGTCCGGCATGCCGACCATGCAGAGGGTACCGTCGCGTTTCAACAGGGTCAGATACTGATCCAGATCGTGCGCCGCCGCGACCGTGTCGAGAATGAAATCAAAGCTTTGCAGATGCTGCTGCATGCGTTCGGGCTGGGTCGAGATCACGACCTCGTTTGCGCCCAGGCGTTTGGCGTCGTCGGCTTTATGCGGCGATGTGGTGAACAATACGACATGGGCGCCGAAGGCGTGGGCGAATTTGACCGCCATGTGCCCCAGGCCGCCCAGGCCAACCACGCCGACTTTCTGCCCCTTGCCCACCCGCCAGTGGCGCAGCGGCGAATAGGTGGTGATGCCCGCGCACAGCAAGGGTGCCACGGCCGCCAATTCCAGTTTGTCCGAAACGCGCAGCACGAAGCGCTCGTCGACGACGATTTGGTTGGAATAACCGCCGTAGGTCATCTTGCCGGTATGCTTGTCCGGGCTGTTGTAAGTAAACACGGTGGCGTCGCAATATTGTTCCAGGCCATCCCGGCACTCCGGGCAAACGCCGCAGGCATCGACCATGCAGCCAACCCCGACCAGATCGCCGGCTTTGAACCCATTCACCTCCTTGCCCACCTGTATCGCACGGCCGACGATTTCATGACCCGGCACGAGGGGGTAGTTGGTGCCGTTCCATTCGTTGCGGGCCTGATGAATGTCGCTATGGCAGACGCCGCAAAACAGGATTTCGATCAGGACGTCGCGCGGGCCGGGACTGCGGCGCTTGAATTGATAGGCGCGCAATGGCGTCAGTGCGTTGTAGGCGGCATAACCGTAACTTTTCAGCATTGCTAAGACTCCCTTGGAAGATGCCTGGCCGATCAGGCCGGGCTGGGCCAATCGGTATAACCCTGTTCGTCGCCGCCGTACCAGGTTTCTTTTGGCGCAACGGCCAGCTCGGCTCCGGTTTGCAAGCGTTCGACCAAATCGGGATTGGCCATGAACGGCCGGCCGAAGCAGATCAAATCCGCGCTTCGGTTTTGCCGGGCCGCGTAAGCCAGTTCGCGGGTATAAAGGTTGTTGGCCATATACGGGCCTTTGAACAGAGCGCGCAATGGCTGCAAGTCGATGCCGTTCGGTATGTCGCGCGACACGCGGGTCGAGCCTTCGACGAAATGGAGGTAAGCCAGGTCGAATTGATTGAGTTGTTCGATCAGGTAGCCATACGTCGCCATCACGTTGCTGTCCAAAGGCGTGTTGCCGGCGGCCGGCGTCACGGGTGACAGCCGAATGCCGACCCGGTCGCCGCCCCAGACGGCGGTGACCGCGGCGACCACTTCCAGTACCAGGCGGGCGCGGTTTTCAATGCTGCCGCCATACTGGTCGGTGCGATGATTGGTGCTGTCGCGGAGGAATTGTTCCAGCAAATAGCAATTGGCCGAGTGGATTTCGACGCCGTCGAAACCGGCATGTTTGGCGCACAGCGCGGCGTGACGATATTGCTCGACGATGCCGGGAATTTCTGCGCTGTCCAATGCGCGCGGAGTTGGCACCGCTTGCATGCCGAATTCGGTAAAGGTTTCGCCGTCGGCGGCGATGGCCGAGGGCGCGACCGGTAATTGGCCGTCCGGTTGCAGCGAAGGGTGCGAAAAACGCCCGACGTGCCAGAGCTGGCAGACGATTTTGCCCTGCTTCTCATGCACGGCATCGGTGACGAGTCGCCAGCCGTCGGTTTGGGCATCGGTATAAATGCCGGGGGTATAGGCATAACCGCGGGCTTGCGGCGAGATATTGGTGGCTTCGCTGATGATCAGGCCGGCGCTGGCGCGTTGCGCGTAATAGGTGGCCTGAAGTGGGCCCGGTATGCCGTCGTGCTTGATGCGGCAACGGGTCAATGGCGCCATCACGATGCGGTTTGCCAATGACCAGGCGCCTATCTTGACCGGTTGAAATAAGTCGGTATGGGCTGGATTGCTCATAGGGATCGCTCCTGCGAAGGTTGAAGATTCAATGGAAGGGGCGTCAGTTTGCCAGATCGATTTTGACCAGAATCCGTGTGGCCCGGTTTTGCGTGCTGTAATTCCAGGCAGATAGACCGCGTTGGTCAGCCTGTTGCCGTTCGGCGATACCGCCTATTTCTATCCATTCGCCGAGCCTGGCCCGCACCGAGGTATGCGCGCTTTGGCTGTCGATGCGGCCGCCATGGCGGAAGCGTTCGGCCCAGGGAGCGATGTCGAGCATGACTTCATCGTTGGCTTGCAGGCGCGGAATCACCGCAAAGCCCGTGCTGGCCTGCTGGAATTGGGTGCTGCTGGCGACGCCGGGGTAACCGAAGCCGGAATCGTAAATCGTGACATACTCGTAAGGCCGGAGCTGGCCGATTTCTATCCGCGCCGGCTGGCCTTCCAGGGTGCGTAACTGTTGCATCGCGCGCTGCTCTCCGGCGTCGCGGGTATCGCCAGCCATGCCCTGCATCCGGATCGCGTTGGGGTAAACCGCGATGGCGGCTTCGGCATTCAATTGTTCGGCTGTTTTATAGCTGCTTTGCAGCACCGAAACGAGCAGATTGCGCTGAGGTTTATCGAGTTGCTGGATCAACTGGCCAATCTCTTGCAGGCGGGCCGGGCTGGCTTTGACGATCAAATCAAAGCCGTTACCGGTGACGACTTCGTTGGCTTCCAACAATGGCATCAACAAAGGCTGGATTTCGGCGGCAGGGCGGTTTCGTAATGGAATCATGTCCATCACCGTTTCTTGCGCGGCAACGACCTGCAGCCAAACCAGGCCAAGGCCGGCAATCAAGCCCCATGGCGCGCCTGGCCCAATCCATCGGCCAATCCAGGCCTGTGAACGACGAATGGAGCCTTTAGATTTCACGATATAACGCCAGATACTGATTGGCGCTGTTTTCCCAGGAAAAATCCTTGCGCATCGCGTTGCGCTGCAGCTCTTGCCAGAGCTTGGGATTGGCGTGCACCACCAGCGCGCGCTTGATGGTTTCCAGTAACGCACCGGGCACGGCATCGTTGAAGACGAATCCGCTCGCGGTGCCGTTTTTGATCGTGTCGGGCAATGTATCGACCACGGTGTCGGCCAGACCACCGGTTTTTCTGACGACGGGCAGGGTGCCGTAACGCTGGCTATACATCTGGTTCAAACCGCAGGGTTCGAAGCGCGACGGCATCAGAAACAGGTCGGAGCCGGCTTCGATCTGGTGGGCCAGATTCTCGTCGTACCCGATGGTCACCGAAACCTTATCCGGATACAGGCGGGCGAAGTCCTGCAGCCTAACCTGTATGCTGTTGTCGCCGCTGCCGAGCAAGGCGAACTGCAAGGGCATGTTGACCAATTCCTTCAAGCAGCTCAGCACCAGGTCTATGCCTTTCTGATCGACCAGTCGGCCGATCAAGCCCAGCAGCGGCAAATCCGCGTTGACCGGTAATCCCAAACGGGCCTGCAATGCGGTTTTGTTCAGCACTTTTTTGCCGAGAGTCTTGCCGCTGTAGGTTTGCGCTATGAAGGGGTCAGTTTCCGGATTCCAGACTTTGGTGTCAATCCCGTTGATGATGCCGGACAAGGTCGGCTGCCGGTGGGCCAGCAAGCCTTCCAGGCCGTAGCCGAATTCCGGGGTCTGGATTTCCTGAGCATAGGTCGGGCTGACGGTGGTGATCCAGTCGGAATAGCTCAAGCCGCCCTTGATGAATGACAGCATGCCATGGTATTCCAGACCGTCCGGATGCCAGAGCTGGCCAGGCAGATTCAGCAAAGTGTAGGCATTGCTGGGAAAGACACCCTGGTAAGCCATGTTATGTATCGTAAACACCGTGGCCGGCCTATGTTCTTCCAATGACAGCAGAGCGGGGACCAGGCCGGTTTGCCAGTCGTTGCAATGCACGACGTCCGGTTTCCAGTCCAAGTAGGCCCGGTTCATCGCTACCTCGACCACGATGCGGCAAAACAGCGCGAAACGGTCGCCGATGTCGGGCCAAGGTATGCCGTTTTCATCATGGTATGGATTGCCTGGATGGTTGAAATACGGCGGATAATCGACCAGCCAAACGACGACATCGCTTTCGGGTAAATGCGTTTCCAGCAGGTTGACGTCGCAATTGTTGACCCGCACCGTGCACAAATAACGACCGGGCTCGCAGTTTTTGATGCCTTGATAATGGGGCATGATGACGCGCACGTCCTGGTCTAGGTTGGTCAGCGCAATCGGCAGGCTGCCGGCGACATCGGCCAACCCGCCGGTTTTGATCAAGGGATGGGTTTCGCTACTGGCGAACAGGATTTTTTTCATGTTTCAAATCTTACATTTTCAGGATGATACCGGCCAAGGGAGGCAGGGTCACGGTAACGGAATGGTTCATATTCATCCAGGGCAATGGCTCTGAATGCACGTAACCATTACCGATGTTGCTGCCATCGTAATATTCGGAGTCCGAGTTGAAGATTTCATGATAAACGCCTTCGCGCGGCACGCCAATGCGATAGTTCTCGCGTGGAACCGGCGTGAAGTTCAGTATCACGATCAAGTCCTCGTTGGCGGATTTACGCCGATAGCTGATGATCGATTGCTGATAGTCATGGCAATCGATCCATTCGAAACCGTGATGATCGAAATCGAATTGATACAGGGCCGAATGAGTGGCGTAGAGTTTGTTCAGGTCCTTGACCAGGGTTTGCACGCCGCGGTGATGGGGGTAATCGAGCACATACCAGTCCAGGTCGCGGTTCACGCTCCACTCGGTGCCCTGGGCGAATTCGCAGCCCATGAACAGCAGTTTCTTGCCGGGGTAAGTGAACATCAAGGTGTACAGCAGGCGCAGATTGGCGAAACGCTGCCATTCGTCGCCCGGCATTTTGTTTAATAGGGATTGTTTGCCGTGCACGACTTCGTCATGCGAAAACGGCAGTACGAAATTCTCGGTGAAGGCATACAGCAGACCGAAGGTCAACGAGTCGTGGTGATAGGAACGATGGATGGGTTGCTCCTGCATGTAGTGCAGAATGTCGTGCATCCAGCCCATGTTCCATTTCATCGAGAATCCCAGGCCGCCGGTCCAGGTCGGCCGGGTGACTTGCGGCCAGGAGGTCGATTCTTCCGCCATGATCACCGTGCCGGGATGTTGTTCGTGGGTGACGGTGTTCATGTGGCGCAGGAAGTCGATGGCTTCCAGGTTTTCGTTGCCGCCGTACATGTTCGGAATCCATTCGTTGGCTTCGCGCGAGTAGTCCAGATACAGCATCGAGGCCACCGCATCGACCCGCAAGCCGTCCAGATGGAATTCTTCCAGCCAGAAGAAGGCGCTGGACAGCAGGAAGTTTTTCACTTCGTTGCGGCTGTAGTTGTAAATCAACGTACCCCAGTCCCGATGTTCGCCTTTGCGCGGGTCTTCGTGTTCGTACAGCGGCGTGCCGTCGAAGCGGGCCAAGGCGAAAGCGTCCTTGGGAAAGTGCGCGGGTACCCAGTCCAGAATCACACCGATGTCGTTTTGATGGCAAAGATCGACGAAGAAGCGAAAGTCGTCGGGTGTGCCGAAGCGGCTGGTCGGGGCGAAATAGCCGGTGGTTTGATAACCCCACGACAAGTCCAGCGGATGCTCGGTGATCGGCAGCAACTCGATATGCGTGAATCCCATCATCTTCACATAGTCCACCAAGCGGGTCGCCAGTTCGCGGTAATTCAGGAAATTGCCGCGGCTATCGCGTTGCCAGGAACCCAGATGCACCTCGTAAACCGACATCGGCTGGTGCAGCCAATCGTGGTTCGGCCGTTTTTCCATCCATTCGCTGTCTTGCCAGTCATAGCTGTCTTCATGCGTAACGATGGCGGCCGTTTGCGGGCGGAATTCGAATTGCTGGCCGTAGGGATCGGTCTTGACCAATACTTGGCCGGTATGCGCGTTGCGAATCTCGAATTTGTACAAACAGCCTTCTTTCAATCCTGGGACAAAGATTTCCCAAATCCCGCTGCCGCCCAGGTTGCGCATGGGGTGGCAACGCCCATCCCAACGGTTGAAATCGCCAATCACGCTGACGCGCTCGGCATTGGGCGCCCAAACCGCAAAGTAAACACCGGCAATGTCGTCCACGGTTTGCAGATGTGAACCCAATTTCTGGTAGATATGCCAATGCCGGCCTTCGCCGAACAGATGTTGATCGAACTCGGCCAGCAAGGGGCCGAAGGTATAGGGATCGACATCTAGATGGTCGTGGCCGTCCTTGTCCGTCCACGACAGCTGATAATGCTGTGCTATGTTTTCCTTGGTTGGGCGATATTCGAATAAATCGGTGCCGGGAACCCGCTGCATTAACGGGCCATCTTTGCCAATGCGAACATCTTCCGCGTAAGGTAAAAAAGCTCTGATCACGGTTTTGCCATCGATTTCGTGGCGGCCCAAAACGGAAAATGGGTCGTGATGTTTGGCTTCCATGATTCGCACGAGATTGGAATCAAGCGGATTCGGTTTGCTTGGCTTGTTCATTTTGCAAGGCCTCGGTTATAGTTGAATTTCTAAAAAAACGGTAGGTGGCAATCGTTAGGATGTCAGGATCACGGGAATAAAAAATTTGAATTTTTACTTTTCCGTGAAGAGTAACGATAATGGGCGGAAGCGGCAAGTGGAAGTCAAAACAAATCTGCCGAATGCGGTCTATCGTACCCATTTAAGGCAGTGGCAATAAGTCTATTTGGAGAAAAACAATGTTAGTCGGCAATACCCAGCAACCGCATTTACGCATCAACGAATTAACCAGAAACACCATTGCCTTGATCCTTGCTGGCGGGCGCGGGTCGCGACTCAAGCAAATGACAGACTGGCGCGCAAAACCAGCGGTTCCCTTTGGCGGCAAGTTCCGCATCATCGATTTTCCCCTGTCGAACTGCATCAATTCCGATATACGCAAGATTGGCATCCTGACACAATACAAAGCCGATTCGCTGATCAGGCACATTCAAAAGGGTTGGGGGTTTTTGCGGGGCGAATTCGGCGAATATGTCGATTTGATGCCCGCGCAGCAGCGGCATGACGAGAACGACTGGTATCAGGGCACGGCCGATGCCGTATTCCAGAATATCGACATTTTGCGCGCGCGCAATCCGGAATTCGTGCTGGTGTTGGCGGGCGATCACATTTACAAGATGGACTACTCGGCGATGTTGGCCGACCACGTGATCAATAAGGCCGATCTGACGATAGGCTGCATCGAGGTGCCGTTGGAAGACGCCAAGGCTTTCGGCGTGATGGATGTCGACGATGAAAGACGGGTCAGAGCCTTCGTCGAGAAACCCGAAAACCCGCCGCTGATGCCGGGCCGCGAGAATACCGCGCTGGCGTCCATGGGTATTTATATCTTCAACGCCGGCTTCTTGTTCGAGCAATTGATCAAGGACGCGGACACCAAAGGCTCCAGTCGCGATTTCGGCAAGGACATCATTCCTGCCGTGATTGACAAATATCGGGTCAACGCCTATCCGTTTTTGGACTTGCAAAGCGGTCAGCAAAGTTACTGGCGCGATGTGGGAACCATCGATGCCTATTGGGCGGCCAACATGGAGTTGATCGGCGTCAAGCCTGATCTGAATCTGTATGACAATACTTGGCCGATCTGGACCTACCAAGAACAAACGCCGCCGGCAAAATTCGTCTTCGACGACGACGACAGACGCGGTCAGGCCATCGATTCGATGGTGTCGGGCGGCTGTGTGATTTCAGGTTCGACCGTGCGGCATTCCTTGTTGTTTTCACAAGTCCGGGTCAATTCCTATACCGAGGTCAACGACTCGGTGATCCTGCCGGAAGTCAACATTGCCCGCCATTGCCGCATAACGAAGGCAATCATCGAAAAAGCCTGCCAGATTCCTGAAGGCACCGTGATCGGAGAAGACAGGGCGGAAGATGAAAAACGCTTTTATGTCAGCGAAGGCGGCGTAGTGCTGGTGACGCCGGAGATGCTTGGCCAAAGACGGCACTATGTCAGATAGGACGCTCAAGCTGGTGCTGTGCTGGCACATGCACCAGCCTGAATACCGAGACAGGCATGCCGGCGAATTCATGTTGCCTTGGACGTATCTGCATGTCATCAAGGATTACGTCGATATGGTGGCTCATTTGGAAGCCGTGCCAGAAGCCAGGGCGGTCGTGAACTTTGCGCCGATATTGCTCGAACAGATAGAAGACTATTCCAATCAGGTGAATAACTATTTGCTCGAACGCACCCCATTGAAAGATCCGTTGCTGGCGGCGCTAGTCGCCCCCGAAATTCCGCTTGATCCGGAATATCGGTTGAAATTGTTGCATGATTGCCGCAAAGCCAATCGGGAGCGCCAAATCCATCGCTATCCGATATTTCGCAAATTGACCGAAATGGCGGAATGGGTAGAGGCGCATCAGGAGTCCATAAACTATGTCAATTCCCAGTTCGTCGGCGATATTTTGGTCTGGTATCACTTGGCCTGGATGGGCGAAACGGTCAAGCTGAACGATGGCCGGGTGCAGCGTTTGATTGAAAAAGGTTGCGCGTTTTCGCCGAACGATAGAATGGAACTGCTCGAAATCATTCGCGACTTGTTGTCCACGGTGTTATATCGCTACAAGTCTCTGGCCAGAAAGGGGCGGATCGAGTTGTCGGTCACACCGTACGCTCATCCTATTATGCCACTGATGCTAGACATTAATTGCGCCTTGGACGCCATGCCTAACGCGCGTATGCCGGCTTTGGAGCAATATCCCGGTGGGGAAGCCCGCGCACGTTGGCATCTGGACAAAGGCATGGCGACCTTTAAGCACTTTTTCGGCATTGAACCCCAGGGTTGCTGGCCTTCGGAGGGTGGTGTCAGCGAAGCAACGCTAAAATTGTTATCCGAGTACGGATTCAAATGGACGGCCAGTGGCGGTAACGTGTTGCAAAACAGTTTGCTCGCGTCGGCAGTGGACGAAACAGGGACCATCTACCATCCATTTCAGTGGCAATCGGCGGATATCGCCTGTTTCTTTCGCGATGACGGTTTATCGGATTTGATCGGTTTCGAGTATTCCAAGTGGCATGCCGATGACGCCGTGGCCGACCTGATTCGGCATCTGGAAAATATTGCCGGGCATGTGGACGAAGAATCCGTGGTCTCCATTATCATGGACGGTGAAAATGCCTGGGAATATTTTCCGGATAACGGCTATCATTTTCTGCAGGCCTTGTATCGGCGCTTGGCAGAGCATCCGAAAATCGAATTGACGACTTTTTCCGAGTGCCTGAATCAGGATATCCGGATAAGACCTCTGGCCAGGCTGGTTGCCGGGAGCTGGGTGTATGGCACTTTTTCAACCTGGATAGGGGATGTCGATAAAAACTGCGGCTGGGATATGCTTGGCGACGTGAAAAAGGTCTTTGACAATGTGGCATCTTCTGGAAGACTGTCCGAGTTGGAGCTGACGAAGGCCGAAATGCAACTGGCGGTCTGCGAGGGTTCCGATTGGTTTTGGTGGTTCGGCGATTATAATCCAGGCGAGGCGGTCAGTGACTTTGAAAGACAATATCGCTTGAACCTGACTAATCTGTATCGCCTGTTGGGAGAAGAGCCCCCGCCTTATCTGGCCTTGTCGTTTACCCAAGGCAGCGGGGCCCCCGCAATGGGCGGCGCGATGAGGCGTGGTAATGAAATTTAATCTACTATAGGAATTTATGAGTGCTTGTTTAAATAAACGCCGTGCCGGGGTATTGCTACACATTAGTTCATTACCCGGTGGTGGAGACTGTGGTGATTTAGGACAAGAAGCATTCAATTTCGTCAATTTTCTGCACGATGTCGGCGCAACGGTCTGGCAGACCTTGCCGCTCGGCATGCCGCATGGAGACGGCTCGCCGTATCAGTGCCTTTCCGCGCACGCGGGTAATCCGGCTTTCATCAATGTTCAGTGGTTATATGACAAGGGCTGGATTCCTGAGGAAGATCAATGTCTCGATTGCAATCGAGGGCGACTGTTTTGGAAGACCTGCGTCGTCAATAAAGCCTATTATGGTTTTTTGGAACGCGCCAAAAAGGAAGACCGGCAGGATTTTAGAGACTTTTGCCAGAAGCACGTCGGCTGGCTGGATGACTTTGCCCTATTCATCGCGCTGAGAAATGTATTTGGGCAAAAATGCTGGAACAAATGGCCGGAAGCCTTGAAACAGCGGCAACCGTTGGCAATAAAGGAATCCAGGCAGCTGCTGAAGGAAGCGATAGAAGCCATCAAGTTCGAACAATATGTATTTTTCAAGCAGTGGCACGATCTGAAAGTTTACGCGGCCGAGAAAGGCGTGTTGCTGTTCGGCGACATACCTATTTTTGTTTCCTACGATAGCGCGGATGTGTGGGCGAATAGGGAAGTATTCAAGCTGAATCAAAACGGCGACATGGAAGTCGTGGCGGGCGTTCCGCCCGATTATTTCTCCGAGTTCGGGCAGCGTTGGGGTAATCCGCATTATGATTGGGATTATTTGCGTAAAACCGATTATCAATGGTGGTTGGATCGCATCAAAAGCCAGTATGAAATGTTCGACATATTGCGCATCGATCATTTTCGTGGGCTGGAGGCGGCCTGGGAAATTCCGGCCGTTGAGGACACGGCGATCAACGGGAAATGGGTCAAGGCGCCCGGCGTTGAATTGTTGAAGGCCATCGAAGACAAATTTCCCGCCTTGTCGTTGATTGCGGAAGATCTGGGTATCATCACTCAAGAAGTCGAGGCGTTGCGCGACGATTTTGATTTGCCGGGCATGAAGATTCTGCAATTCGCTTTTGATGGTCATCCGGAAAATCCCTATTTGCCGATGAACTTTACCCAAAACTGTGTCGCCTATACCGGCACCCATGACAATGACACGACCTTGGGTTGGTTTAACGGCTTGAGTGATGCCGAAAAACAGCGGATTTATGATTATCTCGGCTGGTCGACCCTGCCCATGCCCGATGCGCTGATGCACGCCGTGTTGGGCTCTGCCGCTAATCTGGCGATTATCCCAATGCAGGATGTTTTGCGGCTGGGGTCGGCGGATAGGATGAATACGCCGGGGACTACCAGCGGTAATTGGCGCTGGCGCTTTGATTGGTCTCAATTAAGCGAAGAAAACGCTGGGCGTTTCGCTCATTTCATAGGATTGTTCGGTCGGCGTTCGTAGTCTGCGCTTACTGCTCTAGTCGCCGTTCGTGTTTGCGGACTGAACAAAAATCCGCCGCATTGCTGGGTGCCCGCATTATTAAAACCTGTCCACGAGCGGTGTGCGTGGACAGTCGTTTGATAACAAAACTTATGGCATGGATGCCCAGAGTGCAGGTGCCATCAATCGTCGTCATCCTTGGCAGGATTCTGCTTGGGGATGGGTAGCAGAGGAATGCCGTAACTGCCGATAATGCTATGGATTTCAGGCAGATTTTGTTCTATCAGGGTGTTCAATTGTCTTTTGCGTTCGTCGTCGCCCTGGCGTACGCCCATCGCAATCGAAAAATCGAATTTGATATCCGGGGTTGATTGCATGGGGATGGCAATGAAGCTGGCTGGCGGGTTTTGTGATAATACATATGCGGCCATGGGGCCCCACAAGATCGCCATGTCGATGACGCCGTCGCGCAGATCCTTGTCGATTTGCATCGCTACGTTGTGTTCACTGTCGCCGGTCATGCTTTGATACGGCACGCCTTGTTCCAGCAAGCCGCTCTTTTGCAACCATTCCGTGCCTGGCCCGCGATCGAACATCGCAATTTTCAGTCCTTCCTGACGCTGTAGTGGTAGAGATGCCAGTTGCGAGGATTCGGATATATCGTCCCATCCCCGCCCTTTGGCGATCAGCAAGACGTAAGTAGAATGAAAATAAGGCTGGGTCGTTTCGGTCAAATCGTAGCCGGCTGGCACGCCCATCACCACGTCGCATTTAAAACCTTTCCCGTCTTCATTTTCGGCTTTCAGTGTGTTGCGTATGAAACCAATGCGTTCGGGTAGCCAGGTATATTCGACTTCCTGATTCAATTGTTTGGCAAACAAAGCGGCAATTTTGTTTTCATAACCCGTCAATTGCTTGGTTGAGTAGGGCGGATTCATCGGGTCGGCGCAGACTCTGAATTTATCGTCAGCCTGGATGTTGGCGGCGGCAAAAGTCAGGCCTGCCAGCATCAGGCATTGCGGCAGCTTTGGGTTAATTTTCATCGCGGTTTCCTTTAGCGTAATCAGTGTACATAAAAAAGCCTTGGCCGATTGCTCGGCCAAGGCTCGCTGACATCAATCCAACAGGCTAGATATTAGTCTGGCAGAGCGAACACGGTCAGTGTACCACCCAACTTGGTGTAAGAGCTCAAGCTTCTGTAAGCACCAACCGCACCCAAACCTTCGGAGTTGGTTGATGCTTCGCCTGAATCCAGGCCAGCCGCGATACCGATACCTGCCCAGCCACCGATACCTGACAGAACGCCAACGTATTGTTTGCCTTCGAATTCCCAGGTATTGACGTTGCCGATGATGCCGGATGGGGTTTTGAATTTGTACAATTCCTTACCGGTTTTGGCGTCAACGGCTTTCAGGTAGCCTTCCAGGGTGCCGTAGAATACTACGCCACCCGCGGTTGCGACAGAACCTGACCAAACGGAGAATTGTTCTTTGTTCGACCAAACGATTTTGCCGGTTTTTGCGTCAAATGCGGTGAATTGACCCAGGTTGGTGCTGTCGTCTTTTTTGCCGGTCAGCACGTCAGCGCCAGCAGGCATCATGGACAGGGTCGCACCTACGTAGGGCTGACCTGCGGTGTAGCTAACTTCGAACGGTTCGTACTCCATGCACAAGTGGTTGCCGGAGATGTAGAACAAGCCGGTTTGTGGAGAGTAAGACACAGGTGCCATGTTTTTGGCGCCCAACGCTGCAGGGCAGGTGCCTACAGTATTGACGTCTTCGCCGTTATGTTCGGTAGAGAACTCGGGCACGACTTGCGGACGGCCGGTTTTCATGTCGACGTGGCTAGCCCAGTTGACGGATTTGTCGAATTTCTCGGCAACCAACAGTTCACCGGTTTCACGGTCCAGGGTGTAACCAAAGCCGTTACGGTCGAAATGCACGATGGTTTTATGCATTTTGCCTTTGACTTCTTGGTCAACCAGGACGGTTTCGTTGATGCCGTCGTAGTCCCATTCGTCGTGTGGAGTCATTTGGTAAACCCATTTGACTTCACCGGTGTCGGCGTCACGCGCCCACAAGGACATGGACCATTTGTTGTCGCCTGGACGTTGTACAGGGTTCCAGGTGGATGGATTGCCTGAACCGTAGTAGACCAGGTTCAATTTAGGATCGTAGGAATACCAGCCCCAGGTGGTGCCACCGCCGATTTTCCATTGGTCGCCTTTCCAGGTGGCCAAGCTTGATTCCGGTTTCAGCGGGGTAACTTTGCCGTCTTCCCAGGTGGTGGATTTGCCCGGTTTGATCAGGGTGTCCTTGTCAGGACCCATGCTGTAGCCTTTCCATGCCAATTGGCCGGTACGGATGTCATAAGCCGCCAGGAAGCCGCGCACACCGAATTCACCGCCGGAGATACCGGTCAGTACTTTGTCTTTGACGACCAATGGCGCCTGGGTGTTGGTCATGCCCAGTTTCGGGTCGCCGTTTTGTACGCTCCATACGCGTTTACCGGTTTTGGCATCCAGGGCAGTCAGTACGGTGTCTGATTGTTGCAGGAAGATTTTGCCATCGCCGTATGCCAGACCGCGGTTGACGGTGTCGCAGCACATGACAGGAATGGTGACATCGGCATCCATGGTTGGGGTGAATTCCCAGATGACCGCTTTGGTTTTTTGGTCGATCGCATAAACGGTGTTAGGGAACGGAGTATGAATGTACATAATGCCGTTAACAACCAAAGGACCGCCCTCATGGCCACGCAGAACGCCGGTGGAGAAAGTCCAGGCCGGTTGCAGGTTTTTTACGTTTTGAGTGTTGATTTGTGACAGTTTACTGTAGCGAGTACCGGCATAGTCACCACCCCAGGTTGCCCAGTTGGCAGGGTTTTGGGTCAGTTTTTCAACATCACTGTTGGCAGTGGTTACTGCAGGTGTAGCAAGAATAGTTGCTATAGTCGAAGCAAGCAGCCAGTTTTTTACAGGCTTCATATGTTTCCTCCCGGTAATCTGCTGATAAAGACAGAGTACGTTTTTGTATTGTTAAGACTAATATTAGTGTTAAAGCTCTTAGTTTGGATGACTGTCTTCTGTAGCATTACCGGCGGGAGCCGAGTGCAGTTGGATAGCCAAACCAGATGCGTAAATTGAAGGATTTTTTCCTAAAAGTCAACCCGAAAAAGTCTCGTCCACGCGGGGCAAGGCAATAAATTCAAGGCTGATAAGCGTTTATCAAAATCACCGTTTAAATATGGGTAGTCCAAATGCGCTAATTTGCTCGGGGCGTTGTCGTATCGATTCGCTTCTTTTATGGGGTAAAAGATTATCTGGATCGGTTTTCCGGGTGCGCTGCCTGTCGCAAGGCATCTTGTTTTTCCGGTTTGGTGTTACACTTTCAGCGTCAATTTTCGAGCAAATTTTTTATGCAGCTTGCAATCACGGTTTTGGGTAGTAGAACGGATACCTTCGTCGCGGAATTATTGTCGGCGATCAATAGTTGTCAATGTAGCGTGTTGGAGCTAAGAACCTCCAACCTGACTGAAATCACGGCGGTTTATGTTCTGCTCGACGGCAACTGGAATCATGTGGCCAAGCTGGAAGGCTTGCTGGATATTCTGCGCAATCGCTTTCAAATGCAGATCAGTCTGTTGCGGCCAGAGGAATTGGCTGTTGCGCAAGACGTACAGGAAGGCGTGCCCTATACGCTGGAAACCATATCAATGGAGAAAAAGGATTTGCTGTATGCCGTGACATCGTTTCTGCTGGATCGCGGTGTCGTCATCGATGAAATCAGCGCGAATCTGCATCCGGCATTGATGTTCAGCAACCAGATTTTTTCGACCCGTTTCACGCTGCTGGTTCCGCCGAACGTGCGTATTTTGTCGTTGCGCGAGGAGTTTCTGGATTTTTGCGACGGCTTGAATATCGATGCCATTCTCGAACCCATCAAACGTTGATCCCATGACTGCAATCGCCATTGGCCAGACCATTCCCGATTTTGAGTTGCCAGCGACAGGTGACAAGACCTTGTCACCGGGTGATTTTGAAGGCAAAAAACTGCTGCTGTATTTTTACCCCAAGGACAATACGCCCGGATGTACCCAGGAAGGCCAAGCCTTCAGGGACAACATCGAAGCGTTTGAACGCTTGAATACGGCCATTTTGGGCGTTTCCAGGGATAGCATGAGGATGCACGAAGGCTTTAAATGCAAACAAAACTTTCCGTTCGATCTGCTCTCTGATCAGGATGAGCAGTTGTGTCAGTTGTTTGATGTAATCAAGCTGAAAAACATGTACGGCAAGCAAGTACGCGGTATCGAACGCAGTAGCTTTTTATTCGATGAAAAAGGTGTCTTGATCCATGAATGGCGCAAAGTCAAAGTCAAGGATCACGTTCAGGACGTCTTGCACGTTTTGCAACAACTTTGACCAAACCCTTCAGCGGCCGCAGCAGTGCTTGAATTTCTTGCCGCTGCCGCAGGCACATAAGGCATTGCGACCGGCATTTGCGGTGCTTGCAACCTTGCCGGCCGCTTTTATCACGCCATCCAGATACAGCCAGCGTTGATTGGTTTTGACGAAACGGCTGATTTCATGCATGAAATAGCTTTCACCGTCCTGGCTGTAATAGGCTTTGAATTCGACGATGCCCTTGCTGTCTTTGGCGCCGCCTTTTTTACAGTCGATGATCTGTAGTGTTTGCCAAGCGGCCGTTTCCTTGGAAAAGTCTATCGATGCAGGGCGTTTGCTCGTATCCCAACTGGCCAGCAGATAGTCGACGTTTCTTAGCGCATAAGCCGTAAAGCGCGAACGCATCAATTGCTCGGCGGTGGCGGGCAATTTTTCGCCAGCGTGATAGGGGCCGCAGCAATCGGAATAATTCAGGCCCGAGCCGCACAAACAGGTTTCGGTATGGGATGTCATGGTCGTCATGGCTGAATAGTTTACCGAAATTCCATCGGCCAAGGCGAACAGACAGGCTATCATGGTCTTTATCCTAAAAACATCAGTAGTCCACGAAAAGCACGAAAGACACGAAATAAAACAGATGGTTACGTCACTTGATTTAGTTACCCGCAAGGTGTCGGCTTTTTGAGCAATAACTTTTTGAAACTGTTCGTGATTTTTGTGTGTTTCGTGGACCAAATGATTTTTATAGGTTTATTGGTTGTTGCTCATAAGCTCAAGGGGGCGTCGTGCGTATTGCGTTGAATACTCAAATCCTGGTTGGCGCCTTATCGGGTGTCGCGCTGGGTTTGCTGTTTGCTCGTCTGGGGCCCGATGCCGGCGGCGTCAAACAAGGGATATTTGTTTGCAGCCTGATCGGTAACTTGTTTACCGACTTGTTGAAAATGGTGCTGGTGCCATTGGTATTTACCTCGATAGCCGTTGGCGTCGCCAATTTGCGTCAGCATAGACAACTGCATAGGGTCTGGGTGTCGACACTCGGCTTCTTCGTGCTGTCCATGGCATTGGCCATTGCGTTGGCCTTGCTGGCCTCTAATTGGTTTGAGCCGGGCAAGGGGCTGAGTCTCGATTTATTCCAACAAGCCGATCGCAACATCGCCGCCAAGCACATGAGTTTTGCCGAATTCATCGCCGGTTTTCTGCATGGTTTGTTTGTCAATCCCTTTGCAGCGCTGGCGCAGGGCAATGTATTGGCGATCGTGATGTTTGCCTTGTTGCTGGGGATTGCATTGGTGATGGGCGGCGAGCGCTATCGTAATATTCTGCAACTGTTGCAGGAAGGCCTGGAGCTGATGCTGCGCATGGTCGGCTGGGTCATGCGCCTGGCGCCGTTTGGCATACTGGCCTTGCTGGCTCAACTGCTGGCGACGCAAAACCTCGCGGTGTTGAGCAGTCTGGCGGCATTCGTCGGCGTGGTATTGGGGACGACTTTGCTGCATGGTTTCGTCGTGTTGCCGCTGCTGTTGTTCTTGCTGACGAAAATGTCGCCGCTGCGTTTTTTCCGCGCTTCCCGTGAAGCGTTGATCACGGCATTCGCCACCAGTTCCAGTTCCGCCACCTTGCCGGTTACCTTGCGTTGCGCCGAGCAGCATCTGCATGTCAAGCCCAGCATCGCCGGTTTCGTGATTCCGCTGGGCGCCACGGCGAACATGGATGGGACGGCGTTATATGAAGCGGCCGCGGCCTTGTTCGTGGCCAATCTGGCGAATATCGAGCTGGATTTGGCTCAGCAAATGATCGTGTTCTTCACGACGATGCTGGCCGCGATCGGCGCGCCAGGCATTCCGAGCGCCGGCATGGTGACGATGGTCATGGTGTTGCAGTCTGTCGGCTTGCCGGCCGAAGCCGTGGCCATCTTACTGCCTATCGATCGCTTGCTGGATACCTTTCGTACCATGGTCAACGTCGAAGGCGACATGGTGGTGAGTTTGCTGGTGCAGCGGGTTTTGCAAGACAAGGCTTGAATCGGGATCAGGCCAAGCGACGCGATGTTTCGAGTTGCTTGGCCTGTTTCGGCTTAATGGCTCAGGCCTTTGATGATGTCCAATACTGCTTGCGCATGGCCTTCATGGTTGACGCCGTACATCGCTTCGATCAGCAGGCCGTCTTTGCCGATGATGAAGGTGGAGCGGACGATTTTCCATTTCTTGACCCCGTCTTTCTCGACTTCCTGCCAGACGCCATAGCTATCGCACAGCTCGCCGGAGGTGTCGGCCAACAATTGCACGTTCAGGCCATATTTATGGATGAAAGCCCGGTGACTTTCGCAATCATCTTTGCTGACGCCAATGATGACGGTATCCAGCGCGGCAAACTGGTCGGCGAGACTCGTGAAATCGTTGGCTTCTATCGTGCAGCCAGGCGTGTCATCCTTGGGATAGAAGTATAGCACCACGTTTTTTTCGCCCTTGTAATCGGACAAGTACAGCAGTTTGTTGTCTTGATTGACGGCGCGGAAAAACGGCGCTGCCTGGTTTTTTTCTAATAATTGTGACATTGGATTCTCCTTTGATTCGGCCTTGAAACAGCGGGGCAATAGCATATTGCCGACTCCCCGCCGACGTTCAGGATAAGCCCGGATGGGTCGTAATGCCAATAGTCGAAAGCGGAATCAGGCCAGCTCGGGCAAGAAAAGAACCCAAACGAGATGGCTTTTAAGCCTGGTATTCGTCGACGTTGCCGTCGCGGCCGCAAAACACCGTGGTGGCCAAACCCTTGAAGATGCCATGCTCGACGATGCCCGGTATGGCGTTCAGGCGGTCGTTCAGCGTTGCAGCATCCATGGCCGGGGCGAAGGTCGTATCCAGCACCAGGCTGCCGTAAGACGTCACGAAAAGACCGTCTCCGTTGCGCCGCAGCAATGCCTCGCCACCGATGTCCGCCAGGCTGCGTTGCACGAGTTGCCAGGCGAAGGGCATCACTTCGATTGGAATGGGGGAATTCTGTCCGATACGTTGAACTTGTTTGCTGGGATCGATCAGCACCCAGAAGGCTTCGCTGGCTTTGGCCAGCAGTTTTTCTCGCACCAAATCGGCACCGCGACCCTTCAGCAAGGTCAGGTCGGTTGTGACTTCGTCGGCGCCATCTACATAAACGTCCAGCCGTGAGACCTGTTCGATGCCGCGCAAGGGAAGGCCCAGGTCTTGAGCCTTGATCGCGCTGACGACCGAGCTGGCGACTACCTGTACCTGTAACGAATCCTGGCGGCGTGCCAGCGCCTCGATGAAGAAATTGGCCGTGGAGCCCGTACCAAGCCCGACCAGCATGCCTTTTTCGATCCGTTGGGCGGCGTGTTCGGCGACGCGTTGTTTGTCGTTCATGGCGGATTCCTCGTCAAAGTTAAAGATGCGTGATCCACAAAAAATGAGAGCCAGAGCCTATGCGAAGTTAAGCGCTTTTTCAAAAATAGCCAAACCGCGCTTTTTAGCTCAAAGGCCTATTTTTCCAGTTTATCCAGGCGGTTTTCCAGGTTTTTGATTTTTTGTATCAGCTCCGGTAATTTCGCCAAAGCGGCCAGTTCGCGCCAGATGACTTTTCTGTCCTTGGCCGGACTGCCCCAGACTTGCGCGCCTGAGTCTATGTTCTGCGATACGCCGCTCCGGGCCATCACGACGGCGCGGCTGCCGATTTTGACATGATCGGCCACGCCGACGCTACCGGCCAGAATGGCGCCGTCCTCAATCGTGCAGGAACCGGAGATGCCGCATTGGCCGCAAATGATGACATTGCGGCCGACCACGTTGTTATGGCCAAGCTGTACCAGATTGTCGATTTTGCTGCCCCAGCCGATGCGCGTCGAGCCCAGCGCGCCCCGGTCGATACAGGTATTGGCGCCAATCTCGACATTGTCTTCTATCACCACGTTGCCGACATGGGGGACCTTGACGTGCTGGTTGTTGCGATATTTGTAACCAAAGCCGTCCGCGCCGATGATACTGCCGGCATGAATGATGACGTTGTTGCCGATCACGCTGTTATCGTAAATCACCGCGTTGGGGTGAATGCGGCAATTGTTGCCGATACTGACGTTGTTTCCGATTTGAACGCTGGCTTCTATCGTACTGTTGTCGCCGATGCGGCAGCGCTCGCCTATGCTGGAAAAGGGACCGATATGGACATCTTGACCCAAGGTTACATCGTCCGCCAGTACGGCTTGTGCGGAAATTTGTCTTTTCCGGGCAGGTTCTGGATGCAGCGCGCCGACGGCTTTCAGAAAGCTCATTTCCGGGTCTTTGCAAACCAACAGGGTCATGTTGGCCGGGATGTCGGCCTCCAGCAATTGTTCGGAAATAAAGCAGGCCGAAGCCTGGCAGCTCTGCAAATATTTTTTGTATTTGCCATCGCTTAGTACCGTAACCTGATGGGCTTGCGCGGACATGATGTCGGCGGCCGAATCGATGCCGAGAGCAGGATCGCCGCCCTGAGGCCGAGCGTCGCAAAGTTGAGCCAATTCCGTGATCTGCATGTTGAATCCTATTTCCAGATGCCAATGATATGGGTGAAGTCGTCTGTCCAGGTTTGCAAACCGAAAGTGATCGGTAGCTTCTGCCAATGGCCGAGCCGGCTTTGGCGCAAACGTTCCAGGCGCTCGGGGTGTTTGGCAATCACCACCCAGTCGGTGGCGACCACTAACGGAGCGGCATTTTCCGGTCTGAATTCCTGCAGCAAACCCGATAGATGCATGCTTTCGACATGGTCGGCCAGCACTTTTTTCAACGCCAGATGGCGGTTGGTGATATGGAACGCCAGCAGGCCATCCTCCTTCAGTTTGCTAAAGTATAGCTGCATTGCTTCGCGTGTCAGTAAATGAGTCGGCACGGCATCGGAACTGAAGGCATCCATGATCAGCAAGTCAAAACTGGTATCGGCTTCCTGGGTCAGGGACAGGCGCGCATCGCCCACGATCATCGCCGCACTTTTGTTGCAACGCTCCAGATATTGAAACCATTGGGGATCTTGGGCGATTTTTACCACCAGTGGGTCGATTTCATAAAAGCGCCAATCCTGTCCGTCTTTGTGGTAGCAGGCCAAGGCGCCGGCACCCAAACCTACCGCGCCTATGCGCCAGTTTTGGCTTTCGGCGTCAAATTCGCTAAATAGCTGACCGATAGGGCCGGGACGGCTGTAATAGGTCAAAGGGGTCGTGATGTTGGCGGGCGTCAAACGCTCGGCGCCGTGCTTGGTGGTGCCGTGATAGAGTTCGCGCACTTTTTCGGGCTTTTGATTTTCGTCGGCCATCACCGTATCGCGTACCGACAATACGCCGAAAAAGGTGCGTTCTTGATAGAGTGTGCTGGATGCCAGGCCATGTAAGCCAATGGTGAAGATCAAAATCACACCGGTCAATAAACCTAGACCCAATGGGTTTTGTCTTGCCGAATAGGTTAAGCCCGCCAACAAAATCAAGGCACCGCCAATGATGTCCAGATAATCCCATAAGGATTCAGTGCTTAGATAAATGCCAAATCCCAGTACCAGCAGCAGTAGCGGGAAAATGGGTTGCAAGAACCAGCGGCCATTGAAAAAACCGGGGCGTAATAACAAGGCGGCGACGATCATGATCGGATATTCGTAGACCGCATTGAAGACAAAAGGCGCGACGAAGGTATTGAACAGGCCGCCTAGCATGCCGGCAAACGACATGATCAGGTAATAGCGGGTCAAATGTTCCGCATGCGGGCGGTTTTTGGCTAATTCGCCGTGGCAGACCATGACAGCCAGGAAAAAGGCTAAGCAATGTAAAATCAAATCGAGCCAGAATGGTAATACGGCCGGATTGATGAAGGAATACGCGATAAAAACCAACAATACAGCGGGTTGCGCGATGACCATGGCGGGGTGAATGCGGTCGGCCCATTTGGAAAAAACCAGAATGAACGACAGCAAATATAAGGTCAGCGGCAAAATCCACAACAACGGCACGGCGGCGATGTCGGTGCTGATGTATTGAGTCAAGCCCAGCAATAAGCTGGACGGCACCAGGGCCAATGCCAGCCAGTGTAACTGTTGGCGCATCGGTGGCGCCTCGATGGGTTCGATGTCGGAAATCTCTGCCGGTTCGTCGTTATCTGTCTGGCTGCGCCATAGCGCCATGGCGCAGATCAGGATCAGCACGCAGAGTACGCCGTAGCCGATGCTCCAAAACAAACGCTGATGCGCCAAACCGATGTTGGGTTCGATCAGAAAGGGATAACTCAGTAGCGCCAACAGGCTGCCGGCATTGCTGGCGGCATATAAATAATACGGGTCGTTGCTGCTGCGATGACCCAGGTGCGAGAACCATTTCTGCAGCAACGGGGCCGTGGTCGATACCACGAAAAAGGGTAAGCCAATCGCCAGAAACAAGGTCCAGAGCAACCAGAAGGTTGGATTGCTGTCGACGGGCGGATTGGCATTCGCCGGAAGCGCCACCGGTAGCGCGAACAGGCTAAATATCAACAATGCGGTATGGATTTGAATTTGCCTCTGATGGCCGGTGCGTGTAGTCACCCAATGCGCGTACCAATAGCCGCCGAAAAGCAGGGTTTGATAAAACACCATGCAGGTGTTCCAAACGGCCGGCGTGCCACCCAGCAGCGGTAGCAGAATCTTGCCGAACATCGGTTGTAGCATGAACATCAACAAGGCGCTGGCGAACAAGGTGCCGGCAAATAAGATCACCGGAGAAAACCGTGGCGTTTGGGTGGCTGTCTGCGTGGTGTTGTTCATTAGTGTGCTGTTGTGATGTTGAATCAGGCCGGGTTAATGGTTATGGGTGTTTTCCAGCGCCTGGCGACGTATTCGAGTGCTTCCTGTATGTTCAAGTCGCGCGTGCCGCCGCCCGTGCGGACGAAAAATTTTGGGGTATTGCCTTGAGTCAAAAACACGGGACGCATGGCGGGGGAAATGATCACGCGGCATACGTCTTTATTGTCGATGACATGAAACAGGATATGAATAAACGGGCAAAGATCGGCGCCCAAATTCGTGGAAATGGCCGTCATCAGGGTTTGTTCGAAGCCGTCCTGGTTGGGTCTTTTTAAGGTTTGGTAGTCCTTTTCCAGGCCTATGATTTCGCCATCGTCGCGAACGCCGATCAACAAGGTGCCGCCGATATGGCTATTGAAAAAACCGGCGACCGTTTTCATGATGACGGTTTCCAGATTCCGGTTGATGCGTTCTTCCTGCAGGTCCCAGCGTATTGAGGATTTGAATTCCAGTAAGGGGCCTTCGCCCTGGCGGATGATCGAAGGCAGGTCTTTATCCAGCTCTGCTTTCAATGATTCCAGGTAGGACAGGCGTCTATGCAGGAGTTTGTAGAATCCGAGCGACAACAAGCCCAGCATCGCGCCGATTTCGGCATAAAACAACAACAGGCTGTTCTGGTTGATATGGCCGGTTGCTATTTCCCGGATTTGGGTAAAGACATATTCCAGCGAGGAAATGGGATCGGCGTTGTTCTCGCGTGAGCTGATGTAATCGTAGCTGGGAGCGAGCAGAAATACCCCGACGGCGGCGCCGATCAATGCAGCCATGACGTAAATCTTTAGCTGTTGTTTCCAGATTGAAATGATCAATAAGAAAAATCGTTTCATCGGATCAAGGTTGTGGCGAGTTTGGTAACGTGGGGCTGGCGGGCATCATTGTTTAAAACTGGCGGTTCCCATAGGGCAGGTGGCTGTTACCGCTTGGCTAAGTGGTGGTTCAATCTGGAGTCGTCGATAGGCCAGGCCAATTTGATGATCTGGACGTCCAGTGTTTGATTGGGCAAGGGCCCTTCCATGCGTTCAGGCCTTGTCTCCGTTTGAAGCGAAATTGCCTTCCGAACACCCACAGGCCGAGTCGAGCTATGGATTTGGTTGAAAATAATTTTCCGCACTTCGGGCGCATCGCTCCCATGCTCCGCGTGGGAATACAGCCTGAACCGCTCTGCGGTTCGGGGTGCTAGAGCGTTCCTGAGCAGGTTCCCGCGCGGAGCATGGTAACCATAAGCGGAAGTTATTTCTGACGAAATCCTGTGTGGCTCGGCGACCAATGATAAAGGCTCGCTGGGAGCGGGGTGCCCGCTGGATTTTTTGAATCCCTGTATTGCGTATTCAGTGTTTAAAATGTATCCCAGCCGCTGGAACGGCGACGCCAGCTGATTTTCGGCAGGATGAAGCCCAGCAGCACGCCAAATAAGGCCAAACCACCGCCGTATAAGAACCAATCCTGGTTGGTGCTATCGGCCAAGGCCTGGTTTTCGCGTTTGAGTTGTTGCAGTTCGCGCTCGACCGTCACGACGCGCTCCTGCAACTGATCGCGTTGTTGCTTCATTTGTATCGCGTTCGCCGCCGTTTGTTGGAGTTCGCTCAATTCCGCACTGAGTTTGTCCCGCTCCTTGCCGACTTCTTGGTGGTTGACCTGCGAGGCTTTCAATTGCTTGTTTTCTTCTTGTAGCGTTTCGAGCTTTTTGACCGCGGCTTCCAATTGATTGCGGGCGCTCGGTTCGTTGCTGATGTAGCGGGTCAGGATATAACCTTCGGCGCCGTTGGCAGCTTGAACGTAGGTGTAGCCGTTTTCGGTGTTGTCGCCGAGTACGTTCAGCGACATGCCGTTGGGGAGCATTTTGACAATTTTGCTGCGTTCGCTTTCGCCGCTGCGCAAGGGCACGTCGATGCTGTCGGTCACATAGCCCACTCTGGCTTCTGCCAGACTACAGGTGGCGAGCAACACAAGAATACTGACAAGGGCTTTTTTCACGGCGGGATACTCTTTCTCGACAAATAGTGGGCGACGATTCTAGCGAAATTATCGGCAGATGAGAAATTCGAGCAGAGCTTTTTGGGCGTGCAGTCGATTTTCAGCTTCCGGAAAAACCACGCTTTGCGGGCCGTCGATCACGGCGGCTGCCACTTCTTCACCGCGATGGGCCGGCAGGCAATGCATGAACAACGCGTCCGGATGCGCGGCTTGCATCACTTGCGTCGTCACCTGAAAATCGCGGAAGGCGAATTCGCGTTTTTTCTGCTCGTCTTCCTGGCCCATGCTGGCCCAGACATCGGTGACGATCAAGTCTGCGTTGCGCGCGGCTTGTTCCGGCGAATTGAAAAATGCCACTCTGTCCGCGGCCGGATCGACGATGCTTTGCAGGGGGCGGTAGTCGACGGGGCAGGCAATATTCAGTTTGAAATCGAATTGGCGCGCGGCGTTGATATAGGAATGACACATGTTGTTGCCATCACCGATCCAGGTAACCGTTTTACCCTGGATGTCGCCGCGGTGTTCGAAGTAGGTTTGCATGTCGGCCAGTAACTGGCAGGGGTGCAACAGGTCGGTCAGACCATTGATGACCGGCACGCGAGAATGCTTGGCGAAAGTGGTGACCATTTCATGGGCGTGGGTGCGCAGCATGATGCAATCGACCATGCTGGAGATCACTTTCGCGCTGTCTTCGACGGGTTCGCCACGTCCCAGTTGGGTGTCGCGAGGTGACAGGAATATGGCGCTGCCACCAAATTGCACCATGCCTGCCTCGAAGGAAATCCGGGTGCGCGTCGATGATTTTTCAAATACCATCGCCAGAACTTTACCTTTGAGCGGCTGAAAATCAGGGTCGCGGTTGTTCTTGAGTTCGATCGCCCGATGAATCAGGTCGCGTAATTCTCTGCTGCTCAAGTCTAGCAGGCTGATAAAGTGTCTGGGTTGCATAAGGGAGCTTATTGGGTGTGTTCTTGTATGAGCGCCGACAGCGTCTCGGTCAATAGGTCGATTTGTTCGTCGCTGATCACAAGAGGTGGCAACAAACGTATCGTATTTTCGGCGGTGACATTGATCAGCAGGCCTTTTTCCAGGGCTTTTCCGACCAATTCCGAGCACGGCGCATCCAGTTCTATGCCTATCATCAAGCCTTTATGGCGTATGGATACGACATGAGGGTTGTCTGCAGTCAGTCGTTCAATGCCGCTGCAAATCGCCTGGCCCTTGGCTTCGGCTTTGGCTATCAAGTCCGTGTTGCTCAAGGTGTCCACAACGGCCATGGCCGCGCTGCAAGCCAATGGATTGCCACCGAAGGTCGAGCCGTGATTGCCGGCCGTCAAAATAGTTGCGGCCTTGCCGCGTGCCATGCAGGCGCCCATCGGCACGCCATTGCCCAGCGCTTTGGCCAGCGTGCAGACGTCCGGCAACAGGTCGTTGTGCTGGAAGGCCAGGAATCGGCCGGTACGGCCCATGCCGGTTTGAATTTCATCCAGCATCATCAGCAGATTGTGTTCATCGCAGAGCGCGCGGACTTTGTTCAAGTAATCGCTGGCGGGGATGTTGACGCCGCCCTCGCCCTGAATCGGCTCGACCAATACCGCGACGATGTTGCTGTCCGCTGCAATGGCGGTTTGCAGCGCGGCGATGTCGTTATACGGAACATGCACGAAACCCGATAGCAACGGGGCAAAGCCTTGTTTTACCTTGTTGTTGCCGGTCGCGGCCAAGGCGCCCATCGTGCGACCGTGAAAGCTCTTGTCCATCGTGACGATGACGGGCTCTTCGATTCCTTGTTGGTGACCGTATTTACGCGCCAGCTTGATTGCCGCTTCGTTGGCTTCCGTGCCGGAGTTGCAGAAAAAGACATTTTCCATACCGCTCAATTGGCATAGCCTGTCGGCCAACTCTTCCTGCAATTTGACGCCGTATAAGTTGGAGGTATGGATCAGCTTTTGGCTTTGCTGGCTGATGGCCTGGTGTATGGCAGGGTGGGCATGGCCCAGGTTGCAGACTGCAATGCCCGCCAATGCATCCAGGTAACGCTTGCCGTCTATGTCCCAAAGCCACGCACCGTCGCCGTGATCAAAGGTAACCGCCTGCCGGGCATAAGTGGGCATGATGTGGGTAGTCATTTTTCTAGGCTTATTGGCTGGTTGTCTAGTGCGGACAAGTTTAAAAAAAAGCGGTGATTATATTTTTTTGCGGGTGGGTAGGCAATAAGATTGTTTCCTGCATGATCCCATGCCGCGGAGTGTCAGCCAGGTGCGGAGCCGCCAGCGGTTAATACCTTGTCATTGTCAGAGAGAGGGAGTTTTCCGAGTGTTTTGGCCAAGGTAGCATCGTGTTCATAGATGTCGCTGTAAAAGTGTACCTGGTTGTCATGATCGACAAATGCCGTGCTGTATAAAAACAACACCGGGATGGTATTTTTCAAGCTGACGCGGCGGGTTTTCGAGCCTGACATCGCTTGTTGAATCGCGCTCAAATCCCAATTGGTGTCTGGTTGATGACTCAGAACGAACTCGGCTAGGCGTTCGGCATCCTCCACGCGCACGCAGCCATGGCTAAAATCGCGCCGACTGCGGTTAAACAGGCTAGGCGTGGAAGTATCGTGCAGGTAGACGTCTTCCTTGTTGGGGAAAATGAATTTGACCTTGCCCAACGGGTTCTTCTTGCCGGGGCGTTGGCGCGCGCGCACTCGTCCGCGGCGAATGTCCTCGAAAATGCCATCCCACGATTCGGCGTCGCTCCTATAGACCTGAACCAGTTCGATGTCCTGGCTTTGTAAATAGCTCCAATCGTTATAAAGCTTGGGCAGAATTTCCTTTTTCATGATGCTGGTTGGGATGTTCCAATAAGGCATGAATTCCAAATATTTCATTTCTTCGAATAATACCGGCGTCTGGTTTTGCAGGGCTTTGCCTACGATGACTTTCATGTTCAGCGATTCGTTGACTTCCGGCGAACTAAATGCCCACAGTTGAAACGCGGGGATATTCACGATAATCAAGGGGCCGCTCAAATTATCAGGCAGCCAGCGCAAGCGTTCCATGGCTAGTTCGATTTGATGAATCCTGTGTTCGAGCGATTGATTGAGTTTGGTTGTCGTTTCTCTGCCAATAATGCCGTCGGCTTGCAGGCCGTTTTGACGTTGAAATTCCTTCACGCCCGCCTCAAGTGTTTCTGAATAAAGGTCGCTGCGATCATCCGTGTCATTCGGGTTGCCGGCATTCGCGGGCAACGCGCCCCAGGCAATCAGGCGTTCGCGCAATTCGGCGATTTGCGGGTGGCGATCGCCCGGTCGTAAGGATTTTTGCAAAACAAGCGGATCGCCACGAGTTTCGCGTGGTCTTTGTCGATAATCGTGCAGCGCTTTTTTAAGTTGTTGATATTGTCTGATTCTGGGTGCCGCAGTTTCCGCCAGTTGGGCGAGGGTGCCTGCCGAGATCGCTTGCTTTATCAGATTGGCGGAATCGATGCTTTGTTTGCTGCCGAATTGACTGGGATAGTTGAGTTGGCGCGGTTTTACCCGGCCATGATGTAGATCGTTGATAAAGCGAATCAACGAGATCGATAGTGCAGTGTCGAATTTTGCCAGTTCCGTAATGGCGTTGCGCGGCATCGCCAAAGCCATTTTGAAATCGTTAGTCAAAACTTCGGTATCGTAGTCAAGCGGGTCGAGACCATCGGCGCTGGCGTTGCGTAACAGTTTTAAGGCGTCGTCAATCAGTGATTCGGAACGATTTTCGCCGAGCCAGAGCAGTTGGTCGGCATGCATGCGGTAAAGAGCGCTCACTTGCTCTGCTTGTGCGCTAAAGTCGGGTTGGGTCAGTAATGGGTTTTGCTTTGTGGCGATAAGCGAGGCAATCGCGGCGGCAACGTCGTCGCTGTTTGGGCTGACATCGGCGGTGGTGTTGTTTTGCGCGAAGAAAAATAGCAGCACGAAAGCCGGTAGCGTTAAACCAATATTCACAAGGTATCTTTTGAGGCGAGTGTCTCGCATCAGGGCAATCAAGGGATTAGCGTTCATGGAGCATCCATTGGTTCGAGGCGATGTTGCAGGCTGTCATCGCTGAGTTGTTTTTACCGTTATACCTCAAATTAAACGGTATTCGCCAAGCCGACAACAAAATGATGCATTCATGGGTTTGATAGCGCATTTTGCATCGGCCATGGCGGGTCTGATTGTATTGATTCCCACTGGTTCCTTGAATGGAAATAAATTGTCTTTGCGGGGGTGGGGGAAAAATTAAAAACCAAGTGCTTTACTTGGTTTTTAAATGGTACTAAAATGGTCCCAATTGAACGAGGGCATGAGTTGAAATTAAGCAAATTGACCGATTACGCCACGGTGATCTTGAGCGTCATTGCCAAGGATCAATGCCGCGTGCATGGGGCGGTAGAAATCGCCGAAACCACCGGTATTGCCTTGCCTACCGTCAGCAAGATTCTGAAGATTCTGGCCAAGGCGGGTGTGTTGTGTTCCGTGCGGGGGGCCAAAGGTGGCTATGCCTTGGCCAGAGAGCCGGAAAAAATCACCGTGGCGACCGTGATCAGTGCGCTGGAGGGGCCAATTGCGTTGACCGAATGCTCGGCCTCGCATAAAGGCTGCGATCAGGCCAGTGGCTGCCAAATTCAGGGCAATTGGCATTTGATCAATCAAAAAATCGCTCAGGCCTTGGAATCGGTGACCTTGGCGGACATGATCATGCCGTTCAAGCAGCCGGATGAGGTTAGTATCCCGGTCAGCCGCCTGTACCGTTAATTTATCGAGAACGTTTATGTCAGCAACCGCACAAGAAATCGAACATCTGATCAGTCAGGAATACAAGCAAGGTTTTGTGACCGAACTGGAAGCCGACACTTTTCCGCCTGGCCTGGACGAAGAAGTGATCCGCCGCTTGTCCAAAGTCAAGAACGAACCGGAATTCATGCTGGAATATCGGCTGAAGGCATTCCGCCATTGGCAGACCATGCCGTCACCGAACTGGGCGCAGCTTAAAATCGACCCTATCGATTATCAAGCCATCAGCTATTACTCGGCGCCCAAGTCGAAAAAAGAAGGTCCCAAAAGCCTGGACGAAGTCGATCCGCAATTGCTGGAAACCTATAAGAAGCTGGGTATTCCGCTGGACGAACAAGAGCGCCTGGCCGGCATTGCCGTCGATGCGGTATTCGACAGCGTCTCGGTCGCGACGACTTTCAAGGGCAAACTGAAGGAAGCCGGCGTGATTTTTTGCCCGATTTCCGAGGCTTTACAGGAATATCCCGAACTGGTGCAGCAGTACTTGGGTACGGTCGTGCCGCCCGGTGACAACTTTTTCGCCGCGTTGAACTCCGCGGTGTTCACCGACGGTTCGTTCGTTTATATCCCGAAAGGCGTGCGCTGTCCGATGGAATTGTCGACCTATTTTCGTATCAACGCCGCCAACACAGGCCAGTTTGAACGCACCTTGATCATCGCCGACGAAGGCTCGCATGTGTCCTATCTGGAAGGCTGCACCGCGCCGATGCGCGACGAAAACCAGTTGCATGCGGCCGTTGTCGAACTGGTGGCGCTGGAAAACGCCCAGATCAAATATTCGACCGTGCAAAACTGGTATCCCGGTGACAAGGACGGCAAGGGCGGGATCTACAACTTCGTCACCAAGCGCGCCGAATGCCGTGGTCGTCATTCAAAGGTATCGTGGACCCAAGTCGAAACCGGCTCGGCGATCACCTGGAAATATCCCAGCTGCGTGTTGCTGGGCGACGATTCGGTCGGCGAATTTTATTCGGTGGCGCTGACCAACAACCTGCAACAGGCCGACACCGGCACCAAGATGATCCACATCGGCAAAAACACCCGCAGCACGATTGTTTCTAAAGGGATTTCCGCTGGCAAGGCGCAAAATACTTACCGCGGCCTGGTCAAAGTCGCCAAGTCCGCTGAAAACGCGCGCAACCATACCCAGTGCGATTCCTTATTGGTCGGCGACAAATGCGGCGCGCATACTTTTCCCTATGTCGAAGTGAAACAACCTTCCGCGCAAGTCGAGCACGAAGCGACGACGTCCAAGATCAGCGAGGATCAATTGTTCTTCTGCCAGCAACGCGGTTTGTCGCCGGAAGACGCGGTGTCGATGATCGTCAACGGCTTTTGTAAGGAAGTATTCAAGGAATTGCCGATGGAATTCGCGGTCGAGGCGCAGGCGTTGTTGGGGATTAGTCTGGAGGGGGCAGTTGGCTGATGGCCCAACTGAATACCAATTATTTCGCGCGTTGCATTGCCACTTTGGAACGCGCGCAAGCTTATCTGATGGAACATGTCGGCGACGAGGCAATGTACGACATTTACCGCGCCGCTTGCGTCAAGGAATTCGAGATTATTCTTGAACAATCGGGCAAGTTGCTGAAGAAGTGTTTGAAACCCTATTTCGCGTCGCCCAAACAGGTCGACGCGCTGACTTTCAAAGATGTATTTCGCCATGCGGCCAAGCACGACTTGATTTCATTGGATGCCGCGGAGCGTTGGTTGCTCTATCGCGATAACCGAAACGACACGGCGCATGATTACGGTGAAGGTTTTGCGGAAGAAACTTTGAATTTGTTGCCGCAGTTTATCGCCGATGCCAAGCAACTTAACGACGTCATCGCCAAGCAGTCATGAGCTCGGCCGGATTGTTGTTACGGGAACAGGATAAACGCCGCTTATTGCAATTATTGGCTGAGTATCTGCCCGGCGTAACGGCTTGGGTTTACGGGTCACGAGTCAATGGCGACGCGCACGACGCCAGCGATTTGGACATCGTGTTGCGGTCGGCTGATTTGAGCAAAATTCCATTGGAGGCTTTGGAACGTTTTCAGGAGGCCGTTAGGGAGTCGAATATCCCGATTCTGGTCGAAGCCAGGGATTGGGCAAGGTTGCCGGAGTCGTTTCACCAGGAGATTTTGCGGGGTTATGTGGTGTTGGGGGTGTGAGTTTTCGTAGCTTGGGTTAGGCGATAGCCGTAACCCAACACGACGGCTTTTGACATTTAAGGTGTCGCTATTGCGAAGGGTTTTAGAAGTCGGCTGTCGGGCCGAAACCCGACTTAAAAAACTTCGCAATAGCGAAACATGAAAAAAAATTTTAACGCTAGGTTTAACAACCTAGCCAAGCCATTCGTGACGCAAGAGCGTCAAAGGCTGCATTCCCACGCCGGAGAATGGGAACGATAAAGTTCGGAATTATTTAAAATTTAGGTAAAAACACATGCTCAGCATAAAAAATTTACACGTTTCCATCAACGACAAACCCATCCTGAAAGGCCTTAGCCTGGACATCAAGCCCGGCGAGGTTCATGCCATCATGGGGCCTAACGGGGCCGGGAAAAGCACACTGTCGCACGTGTTGTCCGGCAAGGCCGGTTATAAGGTGACCGACGGCAGCGTGACTTACACCGGCAAGGATTTGTTAGAGATGGAACCCGAAATCCGCGCCCGCGAAGGCGTGTTTTTGGCCTTTCAATATCCGGTCGAAATTCCGGGCGTCAGCAATATTTACTTGCTGAAGGCCGCGTTGAATGCGATGCGCAAGCACAAGGGCCTGCCGGAAGTCGATGCGATGGATTTTCTGACGCTGGTCAAAGGCAAGGTCAAATTGTTGCAGATGGACGAGAAGTTCTTGTACCGCGCGGTCAACGAGGGCTTTTCCGGCGGCGAGAAAAAACGCAACGAGATTCTGCAGGCGGCGGTGTTGGAACCCAAGCTTTGCATATTGGACGAAACCGATTCCGGTCTGGACATCGATGCGTTGCGCATCGTCGCCGAGGGTGTGAATTCCCTGCGTTCGCCGGAGCGGTCTTTCTTGATGATTACCCATTACCAGCGCTTGCTCGATTACATCAAACCGGATGTCGTGCATGTGCTGGCCGATGGCCGCATCGTCAAGACCGGCGGACCGGAGCTGGCGCTGGAGCTGGAAGAAAAGGGCTACAGTTGGCTGGAAGGGCAGGCGGCATGATGACTGCAGAACAATCTACGTATTCTTATCTGACGGCCTACCAAGCGGTTGCGCCGGCGTTGCCGGGCAACGATTTGCCGTGGTTGCAAGAATTTAGAAACGAGGGCTTGAAAGCGTTCGAGGCGCATGGTTTTCCGAATTTGCGCGACGAGGAGTGGCGATACACCAACCTGGCGCTGCTGAACAAGACGGTTTTTGCGCCGGTGGACGATAGCACGGTCGCTAGCGCTTGGCTTGACGGCTATCGTCTGGACAACGCCTGGAGCGTGGTTTTGCTCAATGGCCGTTTCGCGCCGCAGTTGTCGAATCTTGCCGGCTTGCCGGCCGAGGTCAGCATAAAAAGCCTGCGCGATGAGCCGGACGCCGCACAACAGCATTTGGGTCAGGCGGTCACGAACGCCGAGCATAGCTTGGTAGCGTTCAATAGCGCCTGGTTTGGCGACGGCGTGATCATAGAAATCGCCGCAAACCATCAAATGACTCAGCCTTTGCAGATCTTGCATGTGGTGACGGCCAACGAGGCCTTGGCCGCCAGCCGCAATCTGATCGTGCTGCACGACGGCGCCGAAGCCGAGGTCGTGGAAACCTACATCGGCAGTGCCGACAGCTATTTTTCTGCGGTAGTCAACGAATGCTTTCTGGCGGCCAATGCCGGTCTGACCTTGCACAAGCTGCAGGCCGAGGCGGAAAAGGCCTGCCATTTCGGCGGCACTTACATCAAACAAGCCCGCGAAAGTCGCTTCGTCCATCATAATTTCGGTTTTGGCGCCGTGCTGGCGCGCAGCGACATTCACAGTAACCTGGATTTGGCGGCGGAATGCCATTTAAATGGTTTGTACTTGGGTACGGGCCGCCAACATTTGGACAACCATACCCGCATCAACCATTTACAGCCCCAAGGCATCAGCCGCGAATTTTATAAAGGCGTGCTGGATAAACGGGCGCGCGGCGTGTTTCAAGGCCGGGTCATCGTCGTCGAAAATGCCCAGCAAACCGATTCGGAGATGAACAACCGCAATCTGTTGTTGTCGGCCGACGCTGAAGTGGATACCAAGCCACAGCTCGAGATCTATGCCGATGACGTCAAGTGCTCGCACGGCGTCACGGTCGGGCAATTGGAGGAAAAGTCGGTGTTTTATCTGCAATCGCGCGGGGTGGACGCAGAGTCGGCGCGGAACATTCTGACCTTTGCCTTCGCCAACGAAATGGTCGACAAAGTCGATAATGCCGGGCTGAAGGCGCTGCTATTGGAGCAGCTGGCGATACGCTTTCCGGCGATGGAGCTTTAGCGCGATTTCGATAGCCTGCGAGTTACAGAATGTCGGCGACTGCGACTCGAGCCTCCGGCAAGGCGGCCAAGTTCAGGCTGTCGGCTTTGGTGAGTAGCGTTTTGCTCAGATAGTCGTCGTGTTGCGGTTGCCGATAGACTTCCAGGCAGTTGTCGATCAGGTTGACGATCCAATATTCCGGGATGTTGTGGGTAGCGTAAAGCCGGCGTTTTTGCTCGCGGTCGAAGCGCAGTGTGGTGTCCGAGACTTCCACCAGCAACAACACGTCTGCGGCTTGGGGATGCCGGGTCGTGTAAAAATCAGGATCGGGACGGAGTAATAAGAAATCCGGCTCCGGTTCGGATAGGTCGCCGAGTTGTACGGGATTTTGCGCGTTGACGATCGCTTTTCCGTGCAAAATTGGCGTTAAGGCATGAATAAGACGGGCAACATGCCCGGCGTGGTTAAATCCAATCGGGGCCATATGCAAGATTTCTCCATCAATCAATTCGAGGCGTGCGTCGGGCGGAAAAATGCCGGCCTCGCCCATGCGATGCCATTCGGCGATGTCGGTCAGGTGTTTTTGCGGAAAGACGGCGACCATGGCGGTATCCAGTTAAAATAAGCGATATTCCGATTCTAGTTAGTACAGTTAAACAAATCAACGAAACCCAGTTTAAGCAATGACTTCATTTCCGATAGAACAAGTCCGCGCCGATTTCCCGATATTGCAGGAAAAGGTTCGTAACAAGCCTTTGGTGTATTTCGACAGCGCGGCTTCCAGTCAAAAACCCAAGGCCGTGATCGACGCGATCAGCCATGTCTATACGCACGATTACGCCAATATCCATCGCGGCGTGCATACCCTGAGCGTGCGCGCCACCGACAAGTTCGAAGCGGCGCGGGAAAAGGTCAGAGCCTTTATCAACGCCAACAGCACCAAGGAAATCATTTTCGTGCGCGGCGCGACCGAGGCGATCAATCTGGTCGCGCAAAGTTACGGGCGCTCGCAGCTCAAGGCCGGTGATGAAATCGTCATCAGCGCGATGGAACATCACGCCAACATCGTGCCGTGGCAGATGCTGTGCCAGCAGATAGGCACGGTGCTGAAAGTGGCGCCGATGAACCAACAGGGCGAACTGATTTTCGAGGCATTCGAAGAACTGCTCGGCGAAAACACCAAGTTGGTGGCTATCACTCACATGTCCAATGCACTGGGCACGATCAATCCGGTCAAAAAAATCGTTGCCGCGGCCCATGCCAAGAACATTCCGGTGTTGTTGGACGGCGCCCAAGCGATACCGCATACCGCCATCGACGTGCAGGCTTTGGATTGCGATTTTTACGTGTTTTCAGGGCACAAATTGTACGGGCCGTCCGGTACCGGCGTGTTATACGGCAAGCAAACCTTGCTGGAAGCCATGCCGCCCTATCAAGGCGGTGGTGACATGATACGCATGGTGACTTTCGAAAAAACCGAATACGCCGGTCTGCCGCATAAATTCGAAGCCGGCACGCCGGCGATTGCCGAAATCATCGGTTTGGGCGCGGCCATCGATTACGTCAGCGGCATAGGCATGGCGAACATCGCCGCTTACGAACATGAACTGCTGGTCTATGCCACCGAGCAAGCCGAACAGATCAAGGGTTTGAACATCATCGGTCAAGCCGAGCATAAAGGCGGGATTTTGTCGTTTACCTTGGATCATATCCATCCGCACGACATCGGCACCATGCTGGACAGTCTGGGCATCGCCATCCGCGCCGGCCATCATTGCGCGATGCCGGTGATGGACTTCTACGGCGTGCCTGCCACCGCGCGCGCCTCGTTCGGCATGTACAATACCCGGCAAGAAATCGATATCTTGATGCAAGGCATCAAATCCTTAATAGAGGTGTTTGGCTAATGTTTGATGAATTACGCGACCTGTACCAAGAGGTCATCTTCGACCACAACCGCAATCCGCGCAATTTCAGGGTCATGGACGACGCGAATCGACGGGTGAACGGTTTCAATCCCTTGTGCGGCGACAAGCTGACCTTGTTTTTGAAAATAGAAGATCATCTGATCAAGGACGCGAGTTTCCAAGGCTCGGGCTGCGCCATTTCGACGGCGTCGGTGTCGCTGATGACCGAAATCGTCAAGGGCAAAACCGAAGAAGAAGCCGAAGCCTTGTTCAAGCAATTCCACGAAATGACCACCGGCCAGACCGAAGACATCAACCTCGAGGCCATCGGCAAGCTGGCGGTATTGGCGGGCGTGCGTGAATACCCGGCACGGGTCAAATGCGCGACCCTGGCCTGGCATACCCTGGATGCGGCCTTGAAAAACCAAGAGGAAGCGGTTTCCACGGAATAAGCTTGTAGCCTGAGTGGAGACCCGGCGGCATGCGATGACTACTATTGCCATTCTGCACACCGATCAGTCGGCCAGTGTCTCCCACGGGCTCGCCGAGCAATTGGCTTTGCCCGTCTTGCCGCTGGAGGAAGCCGCCGAAAGCGCTTGCGATTTTTTTCTGTGCTATCGCGACGGCTGTTTGAAGTTGCTGGACAAGCAAACGCTGAAAAAGGGCGGTTTGTTCGTCGAAGTCGATCCGCGTCCCGGCGAACAACATTCTTATCCGGCGCCGAAAAAAGATTTGCTGGCGCACGCCATCGGCAAAAAATCCCATACCGTCATCGATGCCACCGCCGGTTGGGCGCAAGATACTTTGGCTTTATTCCGGATGGGCTATGAAGTGACGTGTATCGAACGTTCGCCGCTCATGGCGGCTTTGATACAGGACGGTTTCGAACGCCTGGCGCAAAAGGATTGGGTCATCAGGCGGCAGTTGACGCCGCCTAAATTATTGACCGGCAATGCCATCGAACTATTGGCCAGCCTGGCGGAAAAGCCTGATTGCATCTATCTCGACCCGATGTTTCCACCCAAGCGCAAACAGTCGGCGGCGACGCGTAAGTCGATGGCAATCTTGCGCGATATTCTAGGCGACGACCTGGACAGGCAAGCCTTGTTCGAGGCCGCTTTTGCCGCCACCGGCAGGCGGTTGGTGGTCAAGAGCCCCGATTATGCCGAGCCGCTGGGAGGAAAGCCGCAAGAATCCTATCAGGGCAAGTTGTTGCGTTACGATGTCTATCTGCGCTGAGGCTATTGCCGTTTGCCGCGCCTTTTTCGCTAATCCTAAAAACGGCAGTAAGTCCACGAAATAAATCATTGTGTTATGAAACTTATCGGTCCTTATCGATTCACCTGTTCGGTGCTGCTCTTAGATGTGATAACGGTTTGAAACTTTTCGTGATTTTCGTGTGTTTCGTGGACCCAGTGATTTTTCTAGGCTAATCCAGGCTGTTCCAGAAATCGGCTTGTATGGGCATGTTCAAAATGGCTTGTGCCGCCAGTTGAGCCGAGATACTGACGCCGGCGACGCCGCCGCCCGGACGCGTCCAGTGGCCGGTGTGGAACAAGCCCGGCAAGGCTCCGCGAATGTCCGGACGGTTTGGGCCGATTTGATCGGGAGTAGGGGCAAAGCCGTAGGCCGCGCCTTGGTGGTTGAGGGTGTAGCGTTCCAGCGTGCGCGGCGAGCCGGATTCCACCAGTAACAAATGTTCGTTCAGGCCCGGAAAATGTTGTTCGGCTTGCGCCAATAACCGTTGCTCAAAGTCTGGTTTGGCCTGTCGCCAGCTTTGCCCTGTGTCAAACGGGCATAAGGTGGTCAACAGCAGGGTGTGTTGACCGGCCGGTGCCAGCGAGGCATCGCTCAGCGTCGACAGGGTGGCCGAGAACCAATTGGGCCGGCCCCTTAGCGTGGATGCAAACCCGGCTTCGTGATCGAAGGTTTGGTAAAAAAACGATTCGTGGCTATGAACGCGGGTGTCGATGGCCAAATCGGTTGCGATGTAGCTGGCGAAAATCGACAGCGACGGGGCCAACTTTTCCAGCTTGTCGCAATAGCCAGCCGGCCAATGCTCGCGACCGACCAGTAATTCGGCGGTTTGCTGGGCGGCGACATTCGAAACCACGGTCTTTGCGCGTATCAGTTGACCATTTTCCAGCATGATGCCGCTGATGCCGCCGTTTTCCACGCAAATCCGCCGCACGCTGGCGTTCAACAACACCTCGCCGCCGCGCTTTTCGATTGCTTGCGCCAGCCGGTTGGCATAGGTTTGAAAACTGCCACGGCAATAATACGCACCTTCGTAGGTGTAGCCCGCCATCATGCTGGCCCAATATAAGAAAGACAGTTGCGAAGGCGGTAGGCCCAAATAAGGCCATAGTGCGGCGCAGGCACTTTTAAGATGTGGGTCGAGCAAAAATTCATCCAGGGCTTCCGCCAAGGTGGCGCGGCGGTAACGAAACAAATTGGCCAGCGCTCGCGTGGGCGGTACGCGAGTGATCTTGCTCTGTTCCAGAATTTCTTCCGCCAGCATGGCTTCTTCCGCCAGGGTTTTGCAGAGCCGAATCAAGCGGAGCAGATTGTCCTTTTCCTTTGGGAAATGCACGCATAACGCGCCGACGAATGCCTCCTCGCCGGCATGCAGGCTCAGTTCGAGCCCTGGAAACACCGCGCGGGCGTAAGACGGGATCGGAAGGAAAACATCCTCGGGGTTTATGCCCACGGCCCGGCAAATCCTGTAAATCGTGCTGCCGTTTTCATAGCCGCCGGCACCGCAGCCGCTGACCAGATGTACCCCTGAATCGAAATGGTAATTGCGCCGCCGGAAACCGTGGGCATAACCGCCGGGACGGTCATGCCTCTCCACCAACAGCACGGCTTTTCCGGCTTTCGCCAATAGCGCGGCCGTACTCAAGCCGCCGATGCCGGCGCCAATGACGATCACGTCATATTGTTCGTGTCTGGATTCTGAGTGAATGCCGCGCATGTTGGCTGATGGCAGAATGGCTTTAGATCGCGAAAAGAGTGGGCAGGGTAGCAGATTGCCAGGACAGGCTCAATTGCAAGCGTTTAAAACGGCCAACAGGGATTCCCGAGCGGATTTACTGAGTTTGCCGGCCTCATTACGCGGAATATGGTCGACGAAATGAATTTTTCGCGGCATAAACACCTCATCGACAGTGGCTTTCATGCTTCGCCGGATGTCTTGGCCATTGAGGTGGCTTACGACCACGGCGGCCAAGCGGGCGCCGTGGTCATGCTGCTGCAGAAAGCAAAAACCGTCTTCCACACCCTCTATGGCCTTCAGCCTGCGGTTGAGTTCCGACAGCGAAATGCGTTTGCCGCCGACCTTGATCATGTCATCGTGCCGCCCCAACGCCTCGAAGCGGCCGTCCTGGTGTATTCTGATAGCGTCCTGCAATGTTATCGAGTTTGGCAGGTGCGGCGATGCCAGCCAGACCTGTCCCGCGTGATCTTGAGTCAGCCGGCTGCCTGGATAAGGGCGCCATAGAGGGTCTTGCAAGATTTCCCGGCTGGCGAAGGACAAGGTTTCGGTGCTGCCATAGATTTCGCGCGGGGATTGGCCTAGAATGGCCGCCATCTCGTTGGCGAGTGTCGACGGCAGCGTGTCGGTTGCGGAAAGAATGCCTGTCAGATTCGGCCAGTCTCCTTCGGCGCCGACCATGGAGCGCAAGTGCGTGGGCGTGGATGCCAGGATCGCGGGCCGGGGCGCGGTCGCAACGGCTAGGCGGATGTCTTCCGGAAAGAACGGCCGGCCGTCGTAAAGCACCAGGCTGGAAAACAGTGGCCAGAATACCGAAGTTTCCAAGCCGTACATATGTTGTGGCGGCGTGGTCGAGATCATCACCCGGCATTGGCCGGACAAGCCAAGCGCGCCGATGGCCATTTGGGCCGAAAGGGCGAAAGTCCTCAAGCTATGGGCGCAAGGCTTGGGGTGGCCGGTGCTGCCGGAGGTGAAGGCGATCACGGCGGGTCGGTCCCAATCGAGTTCCACGGCAGCGGAAGACGGAGGCAGGCTGGCTGCTTGAATGTCGATGTATTCTAGATTACCCGGCAGATTTTTGTCGCTTGCCAGATACGCAGCGGGATACGTCTGTCTGATTTCTTCGATGACGGCCGATTGATTCGAGGGCGGCAACAGGCAAGTCTGTTTACGTGCCGCCGCCGCCAGCAGGCAAATGCAAAACAAATAACGGTTTTCGCACAAGTTGAACAGATAAGGCTGTTCCGGCAGTTGCCTTGCCAGTGCCGCCACGTCTGCCCATAACTGGCCGCGGCTGATCACCCGGCCATGGTAAATGGCAAAGGGTTCATCGGTCGCGGCCATTCGCGGGGTTTCGTTGACTGGGCTGTTGTGCATGGTGCAAGTGTTGGATCGGCGTTTTACAGTTTGAAGAGCATTTTAACCGGATATAGAGGGTCTTAGATTAAATGGATGCGGATGTATTGATCATCGGGGCGGGACCCGCGGGCAGCCTGGCGGGCAGCATGCTGAAAAAGCGGGGTTATCGCGTCGTCATTCTGGAGAAGGAACAGTTTCCACGGTTTTCCATCGGTGAAAGCCTGCTGCCCCAATGCATGCCTTTTCTGGAGGACGCGGAATTATTGGCGGCCGTCGAGGCGGAGGGTTTTCAATTCAAGAACGGCGCGGCGTTTTCGCATGCCGGCAAACTCACCGAATTTGATTTCACGCAGAAATTCACGCCGGGGTGGGGCACGACTTTTCAAGTGCCGCGGGCGCGCTTCGATCAGATTCTGGCCGAAACGACCGCAAAATCGGGCGTACCCATCCATTATCGGCACAGTATCAGCGCGGCGGATTTCGATACTCCAGGATGTGTTCGCTTGACCAGTGTCGATGCCGAAGGGGTAAAACGCGAGTGGACGGCGTCTTTGGTGTTGGACGCCAGTGGTTTTGGCCGGGTGCTGCCGCGCCTGTTGAATCTGGAAACGCCTTCCTCGTTGCCGCCGCGCCTGGGGCTGTTCACGCATATCGAAGACCGCATCGATACCCCTGATTATGACCGCAACAAAATCCTGATCGCGATACATCCCAAGCATCATGAGGTTTGGTATTGGCTGATACCGTTTAGTAACGGCAGAAGTTCCTTGGGCGTGGTGATGCCGCAAGGGTTTCTGGAAGACAGAACCGGAACGCCGCTGGAGGTGCTGCGGGAACTGGCGTTCGAAGAACCCCGTCTGGCCGAATTGCTGCAACAGGCCCGCTTCGACACCCCGGCCAATCACATTGGCGGTTATTCAGCCAATGTCACGCATTTGCAGGGACCGGGTTTCGTCTTGCTCGGCAATGCCGGCGAGTTTCTCGATCCGGTATTTTCCTCGGGCGTGACGATTGCGCTGAAGTCCGCTTCCCTGGCCGTTCCCTTGGTGGACAGGCAATTGCGTGGCTTGCCGGTGGATTGGCAGACCGATTACGAACAGGCCTTGCGCCGCGGCATCGACGTGTTTCGGGCCTATGTCACGGCCTGGTACGACGGCAGCTTTCAACGCATCATTTTTGAAGAGCGCCAGTTGGCCAGCATCAAAGCGATGATTTGTTCCATCCTGGCCGGCTATGCCTGGGATGACACCAATCCGATGACGCAACGCTGCACCAAAAAGATCGAGGCGATTGCGGAGCTCTGTCCTTTGTTATGACAGGTTTCCGGGAGCTGGTCGTTGTTTTTGCATGATTTGGGCATCGTTTGCGCGCTGGGCGGCAACAAGGATGAGGTTTTGCGGACTTGGCTATCCGGGTGCTGGCCTCAACCGGGAAATGTGCCTTGGCTGGCTACCGATATTTCGGCCTATGCGGCTTCGAATGAGTTGCCGGGCATTCCGCCCCATCTGAAACGCTATGACTGCCGCAACAACCGCTTGTTATTGGCGGCATTTGCCCAGATTGAAGCCGCGTTTGACAGGGCCATCAGGCGATACGGTTCCGAACGTATTGGCTTGGTGCTTGGAACCAGCACTTCCGGCATCGCCGAGGGCGAGCAGGCAGCCGTAGTGCTGCAAAAGTCGGGCAGCCTGCCTGATGTATATCATTACAAGCAGCAGGAACTGGGCGGGGCCGCGGAATTCTTGGCGGCATATCTGGGCATTCAGGGCCCGGCTTACACGGTATCGACGACCTGCTCGTCCAGCGCGAATGCCTTGGCGTCGGCCAGGCGTTTATTGCGGCAGGGGCTTTGCGATACGGTGGTCGTTGGTGGTAGCGACGCGCTATGTCGGACCACCCTGGAAGGTTTTTCGGCGCTGGGCGCGATCAGCCGCAGCCGCTGCAATCCCTTCAGTAAGAACCGGGATGGCACCCTCATCGGCGAGGGCGCCGCCTTGTTCTTGATGAGCAATGAGCCTTTTGACATCGCCTTGCTCGGCGCGGGTCTCAGCGCCGATGCTTATCATATTTCCGCGCCGCGTCCCGATGGCGCTTGCGCATTCCTGGCGATGCAGGCCGCCCTCGCCAATGCCGGTTTGAAACCGGAACAAATTGACTACATCAATTTGCACGGCACGGGAACCTGGCAAAACGATGCGATGGAAAGCCGGGCGGTCGATCGCTTGTTTTCCGTCCGGACGCCGTGCGGCTCCAGCAAGCCGGCAACGGGCCATTGTCTGGGCGCAGGCGGCGCGATTGAAGCGGGTTTGTGTTGGTTGTTGCTGTCGGCGCTGAATGAAGCAAAATACTTGCCGCCCCATGTTTGGGATGGGCAAGGTGATCCCGAATTGCCCCGATTGGGCTTCGTCGCGCTGGAAAAAACGCGCTCTAAACGACTACAATACTGCCTTAGCAATTCTTTTTCGTTCGGAGGTAACAATGTGTCCTTGCTCATCGGGAGTCCCTGAGTCGTCAGCGGATTTCCCGTATGCGGTCGAAACGCTGGTGCCTCAATCCCAGCGCATGGTGCTGGTCGATAAGGTGGTCGAGGCGGGCGAGGCGCATATCGTGGTCGAGTTGAGCGTGCGCGATGACGGTTTGTTTTCCGGTCCGGATCATACCGTACCTGCCTGGGTGGGCTTGGAATACATGGCGCAAGCGGTGGCGGCATTTTCCGGTTATCAACGCAAACGCCGCGGCCAAGAGATCGATTTGGGCTTTTTGTTGGGGACACGCTACTACGAATGCTCGGCCGGCCAATTTATCTGCGGTACCCGCCTGACCGTGCGGGCGGAAAAAATCATCGAAGCGGCGAATGATATGGTCGTCTTCGACTGTCATCTTCAGGGCGATCAGATCCAAGCCACTGCCAAATTGAATTTGCTGATGCCGCAGGACTCGAAAAAATTTCTTGCTGGAAAAGGAATATGAAGCAAAAAACCATCTTGGTCACGGGGTCCAGCCGTGGCATAGGCAAAGCCATTGCCTTGCGGCTGGCCCGCGAAGGCTATGACGTCGTCGTGCATTGCCGAAATCGTCTGGATGAGGCCGAACAGGTGGTCGCCCAGGTCAAGCAGATGGGCGCGCAATCCCGCGTGCTGAGTTTTGATTTGGCCGATCGGGAAGCCGCGAAAACCAATCTGGAAGCGGACATCCAGGCCCATGGCGCGTATTACGGTGTGGTCTGCAATGCCGGCTTGGCGCGCGACAATGCCTTTCCGGCGCTCAGCGGCGAGGATTGGGATCAGGTCTTACGCAGTAATCTGGATGGCTTTTACAATGTGCTTTACCCCTTGGTGATGCCGATGATACAACGGCGCCAGCCTGGGCGTATCGTCACCCTGTCGTCAGTATCCGGCCTGATCGGCAATCGCGGTCAAGTCAATTACAGCGCGGCCAAGGCCGGCATTATCGGCGCAACCAAAGCCCTGGCGGTGGAGCTGGCCAAGCGCAAGATCACGGTCAATTGCGTGGCGCCGGGACTGATTGAAACCGATATGTTGGAGGGCTTGCCGCTGGAGGAGGCCATCGCGGCGATTCCGGCCAGACGCATGGGGACGCCGGATGAAGTGGCCGCGTTGGTGGCGTTTTTGATGTCCGACGATGCGGCTTACATTACCCGCCAAGTCATTTCGGTCAATGGAGGCTTGTGTTGAACCGCCGCGTCGTCGTTACCGGCATGGCCGGTTTTTCCCCGATCGGCAACGATTGGCATGAAATCCGCGCTCGGTTGATGGCCGGCCGCTCAGGCATTTGTTATCTGCCGCAATGGGAAAAATATAACGGTTTGCTGACCCGCTTGGGCGGGCCGGTGCAGCAGTTCGAGCTGCCCAGTCATTACACCCGCAAAAATACCCGCAGCATGGGCCGCGTTTCATTGATGGCAACGCGAGCCAGCGAACTGGCCTTGATCGATGCCGGCTTGCTGGGCGATGCCGTTATCAGTTCCGGGCGCACGGGGGTGGCGTATGGCTCCTCGGTCGGTTCGACGGCGGCAATCGCCGATTTTGGCAAGATGTTGCTCCAGCATGACATCGGCAATTTGAACGCCACGACCTATTTAAAGATGATGGGACATACGACGACCGCGAACGTCGCCGTGTTTTTTCAGGTGCGGGGGCGGGTGATTCCGGCGGTCAGTGCCTGCACCTCCGGCAGCCAAGGTATCGGTTTTGCTTACGAGGCGATCAAATTTGGCCAGCAAGACGTGATGTTGGCCGGTGGCGCGGAAGAGCTTTGCCCGACCATGGCCGCGCTGTTCGATGCCTTGTATGCCGCCAGCACGCGCAACGATGAGCCGGAGCTCACGCCGCGCCCCTTCGATCGCGATCGCGATGGTTTGGTGATAGGAGAGGGTGCTGGTACCTTGGTGTTGGAAGAGCTGGAACATGCGTTGGCGCGTGGCGCCAAAATCCATGCCGAACTGGTGGGATTTGCCACCAATGCCGACGGCGCGCATATCACCCAGCCCAATGCGGACACGATGCAGGTCGTGATGCGCATGGCCTTGCAGGATGCGGACTTGCAGCCGGCTCAAATCGACTACGTCAGCGCCCACGGCACCGCCACCGAGCAAGGCGATATCGCCGAAAGCCACGCCACTGCCGCGGTATTCGGCGGTAATACTCCGGTCAGCACGCTGAAAGGCTATACCGGGCATACCTTGGGCGCCTGCGGAGCCTTGGAGGCCATGGTGGCGATTCAAATGATGCGGGATGGCTGGTTTCATCCCAATCTCAATCTGGAAAATCTCGATCCGCGTTGCGCGGCGCTGGATTACCTGACCGGCGACGGTCGCAAAATCAATGCCGAATACATCGTCAGCAATAATTTTGCTTTCGGCGGCGTCAATACCTCGTTGGTGTTTCGCCGTTGGGACGCTTGATGTGAGCGGTGATTCAGCCGGCAGGGCCGGTCGCCCGGAAAGCCGATTCGGTTTTACGCTGGAACATTGGGCCTTGTGGCAATCCGAAGCTGTTTCGTCTACAAATGCCTGGCCTTCTGGTTCGGTATTGCCTGCCAATGGCGGTCTGGCCGAGGTCGGTTTTCTGCCGATGCTGCAGCGGCGCAGGTTATCCAGTCTGGCCAGGGCGGCGTGCGCGGTGGCCTGGCACTGCCGGCGAGCGGCGGGTGGCGACATGCCGGCGATTTTTCATTCGAACCACGGCGAGAGCCAATTCTATCTGGATACGCTACAGGACATGGCCGCAGGGGAAGCCGTGTCGCCGAGCCGCTTCAGTTTGTCGGTACATAATGCCATCGCGGGCTTGTTTAGTTTGCAGAGTGGAAGCTTTTTGCCTTATGTGGCGCTTGCCGGGGGAACGGAAGGTATTTTCGGTGCCTTTGTCGAAGCCGCAGGCTGGTTACAGGACGTGCGCCGGGTGATGATCGTCTGCTATGAACAGCCCTTGCCGGCGATTTATCAAAACTATGCGGCGGCTTGCCCTCATATCTGGGCATTGGCCATGGTTCTGTCACGGCCGGCTGAATCGGGGCAGCAACTGAGTTTGTTCAGGGAGCCGCTGGTCGGACAGGGCTCATGCGAAACAGGACAGCCCAAATTGCTGCAGGCTATGCTCAACGGGCAGCAAACTGGATGCGATCAACTGGAACGCGTGCGTTGGTGGTGGGCTTTGGGGCATGATTGAGCGCATCAATTATTACTGGCGTCTGTTCGGTACGGGACTCAGCTTTTTCATGTTCGGCGCCGGTGGCGTGTTTACCTGGGGTGTATTGTTTCCGTTGTTGCAGAAATTTCTGGGCGAGGGCGTCGAAAAAAAGCGCCGCGCCCGTTTGTTGATGCACAGGATTTTTCAAAGTTACATGGATTTCATGCGTTTCATCGGTATCCTGAACTACCAGGTGCAGGGCCGTGAACGCCTCGGCGTGCCGGGCCGGGTCGTGGTGGCCAATCATCCGTGTTTGCTGGATATCGTATTTCTGATTTCGCAGATTCCCAACGCGACCTGTATCGTCAAGCCGGCCTTGATGAATAATCCCTTCATGCGCATTCCGATCAGGGCCATGGGTTATATCTATGCCGAAGATCCGGAACTTTTGATGGCGCGTTGTGAAGCCGAATTGCGGGAAGGCGGCTCATTGATCATTTTTCCCGAAGGTACGCGCACGACACCGGGAAAACCGATCAAGTTTCAGCGCGGCGCGGCAGCCATTGCCTTGCAGGCGAGGGCGAAAATCCTGCCGATCACGTTGCGCTGCTGGCCGACGACGCTGACCAAGCAGGAAAAATGGTATCAAATCCCGGAAAAGAGGTTTACTTTGAGCTTGAATGTAGGCGATCATATTGAGTTGACCTCGGCTCACGTAAACGGCAATCGTTCGCTTGCAAGCCGGCAGATTACTCGGCGGTTGGAAGCCTATTTCTTAGAGCAATTGGCACAGCATGAAACATATTGAAGCCGAACTTAAGCGACTGATCATTGATATATTCGAGCTGGAAGGCATTCACCCCGAAGACATCATTTCGGACGCGCCCTTGTTTGGTGCTGGATTAGGACTGGATTCGATCGATGCGCTGGAACTGGGTCTGGCCTTGAAGAGAAAATACCATATCAAAATCGACGCGTATTCCTCGGACTTGATCGAACATTTTGCTTCGGTGAGAAACCTGGCCGCGTTTATCGCCTCGCAACAGGAAACACAGATTGTATGAAAACCCAAGAAGAAATATTCCACAGCATTAAAGAAATCATGTCGGAGATGTTCGAATTGGCCCCGGATGACATCGTCATGAGCGCCAGCTTGCGGCAGGATTTGGATATAGACAGCATCGATGCGGTGGATTTGATGGTCAAATTGCGGGAAATTACCGGCACGCGCATCAATCCGGAAGATTTCAAGAGTGCCCGCACGATACAGGATGTCGTGGAAACCGTACATAGAATCAGCGCGGCCTAGCCGCATGCCAAAATGCTTTCAGTATCGTTGGCTACGGCTCGGCTTGAATGCGCTGATCGCGGCGGCAACGGTAAGTTATCCGTTTTTAATCTGGTTTTCGTTGGATTTCGTCCAGCCGCGCGTACTGGCTTTGCTGCTGGCTGGGCTGTTTTGGCTGCGCTTTTTGCTGAGAGAGTCGCAAGCCTCCAATCAAGGTTTGATGCTGATGATACCGGTCAGCATCCTGCTCTTGCTGGCCATAGCCTGGTCCAATCGAGGCGAGTGGTTGCTGGCTTATCCGGTTTTGGTCAGCTTGGCATTTTTTGCGTTATTTTTTAGCAGTTTGCTTTATCCCCCTACCATGATCGAGCGGCTGGCGCGGTTGGAAGATCCTGATTTGCCGCCCAAGGGCGTGGCCTACACGCGCAAGGTGACGCAAGTCTGGAGTGTGTTTTTTCTATGCAATGCCGCCGTTTCACTAGCGACCATTCTTTATGGCGATCGCTGGTTATGGGGTTTTTACAATGGCTTTGTATCCTACATATTGATGGGCCTGTTGATGGCTGCGGAAATGGCGGTACGCCGTAAAGTCAGGGCAAGTTATTGAATCAATTTACACAAGCAGATAGTCCGGTCCTGTTGCCGGATGTCCTGGCGCGGAAAGCGAGCGCCGATGGCATCGTCCTGACGATATGCATTCCGGAAACGCTGGCTTATTTTGTAGGGCATTTCGATGCCATTGCGATCGTGCCGGGCGTCGTGCAAATTCAATGGGCGGTGCATTTCGCCCGGCAGTACTTGGGGGTTGAGCCTGTCTTCAGACACATGGAAGCGGTCAAGTTCAAGGAATTGTTATTGCCCGGCCAACCGCTCGAATTACAATTGCGCTACAGCGATCAGGCCGCCAAGTTGGAGTTTTGTTATCGCTCGCAGCATTCAGAATATAGCTCCGGCAGGATTTATTTCCATGACCCCCGCGTTTGATCCTTGCATCCTGATTCCGGTTTACAACCATGAAGACCCTTTGGCGAGCATCGTCGAGCGGCTGGCATCCAGGCAATTGCCCTGCATCCTGGTGGACGATGGCAGTCATCCCAGCTGCGCCGAGGTCATTCGCGCCCTGGCCGAGCAGTATCCGTGGGTTGAGGCGGTGCGGCTCGAGCTCAACCGCGGCAAGGGCGGCGCGGTCAAAGCCGGCATTTTGCGGGCGCACGCACGCGGTTATTCCCATGCACTGCAAATCGATGCCGACGGACAGCACGATTTGAATGACCTGGATACATTTCTCGCCGCCGCGCAAGCCAATCCCGAGGCCGTCATCATCGGACGGCCATTGTTCGACGACTCGATTCCCAAACTCCGTTTTTATGCCCGGTATTTGACCCATGTCTGGGTCTATATCAACACCTTGTCGTTAGAGATTCGCGATGCGATGTGCGGCTATCGGGTCTATCCGCTTGCCGCCTGTGCCAATTTGATCCAAAACGTTGCACTGGAAGAACGCATGGCCTTCGACGTCGAGATTCTGGTTCGTCTGTATTGGCAAGGGTTATCCATGGTGTCCATTCCTACCCGCGTCGGTTATCCGCAAGATGGCATTTCACATTTTCGCGGCTGGGAGGACAATCTGCGCATCAGCCTGACCCATGCCCGCTTGTTTTTGGGCATGCTGATACGCCTGCCGCGTTTATTGGCGAGACATTTTCGATGAGCGGGAGTAACTCGGCAACGCATTGGGCCGCGCTGGAAGAAACCAGCCTGATCTGGGGCATACGCCTCTTGGTCTGGATTCATCGGGTATTTGGGCGCTGGGCCTTTCGTCTGGTCTTGCGGCCGGTCGTGAGCTATTACTTTCTCAGCGGCCGCGTCGCTCGCGAAGCCTCGAAGGACTATTTGCGCCGTTTGTCCGAATATTGTCCCGAACTGAATCTACACGCAGGCTGGTGGCTGAGTTACCGGCATTTTTTGAGTTTCGGCGAAACCCTGCTGGATAAAATCATCGCCTGGATGGGCTGTATTAATCCCAATCAGGTCGATTTTCCCAATCGCCCGCTGTTGCTGGAACTAATGGCGCAAAAACGCGGCGCCTTGATACTCAGTGGCCATATCGGCAACCTGGAATTGTGCCAGGCGATCGCGAATTTGCGCGCCCAAGTCAGATTAAACATTTTGGTGCATACCCGGCATGCCGAGAAATTCAACCGCTTGCTGGGCCGGGGCGAGGGCAGTGCGACCATCAGACTGATACAGGTCACCGACCTGAATCCGGCGATTGCGATTGAACTGCAAGAAAAAATAGAGCGCGGTGAATTCGTGGTGATGGTAGGCGATCGCATTCCGGTGCAGGGTAGTCGTACCATCAAGGCCCAGTTTTTGGGAGCAGATGCCGATTTCCCGCAAGGCCCTTATTTGCTGGCCTCGTTGTTGCGTTGTCCCGTATTTACGTTGTTTTGTTATCCGACCCAGGGGCGTTACCAGGTGCATTTACAGCCTTTTGCCGACAGTATTCGTATCCCGCGCAAGGAACCCGAACGCCAGCAAATGCTGGAAGCGTTGGCCGGGCGCTACGCTGAATGCCTGGAGATGCATTGCCGCGCCGAACCCTTGCAATGGTTTAATTTTTATCCCTATTGGAGCACATTGCCCGCGCAGGAACATGAGCATTCAGGAGCGGAGGCGAGGCAATGACGATACGCGCCGAAGTAGAAATCAAAGTGCCGTTTTTTGATATCGACATCCTCGGTATCGCCTGGCACGGCCATTATTGCAAATATCTGGAAATTGCCCGCTGCGCGATGTTGGACAGCATAGATTATGGCTATATGACGATGCGTGAGACGGGTTATGTGTGGCCCATCGTCGATTTGCAGTTGCGCTACGTGCGGCCCGCCAAATTCGAACAGCGCCTGCGCGTGTCAGCCGAATTGGTCGAATGGGAATACCGGATGAAAATCAAATACCGCATCACCGACGCCGAAACCGGCGAAGTGCTGGCCAAGGGCCACACGGTGCAAGCGGCGGTGGATAGCGCGAGCGGCGAGATGAGTTTCGCCTCGCCGCCGATTTTTCTGGAAAAGTTGGGCATCGAATCGGCATCCTGAGCGCATGGAACCCGATGTTTTCATGAATTTCCACTAAAATCAGCAAGCTGCGCCCGGCTTTTTGTAGTGCCTGTCTAAATAAACAACGGGTCGCCGCGAATAATCCGAGTTGATTTTTTGCCTTGAGGAGATGCCGATGTTTAAAAAATCCGTGATTTTCTTTGTGCTGGCCCTGATGACGTTACTATTGGGTTGTCAAAAACAACTGAAAACGACTGATGCGGCGGCGAGCACGCAATCCAGTCAGATTTATTACACCCAATTCAGCTTGTTCCAGGAAAAGAACACCTTTCGCACGACCAATTACCGTAAGGGTATTCTGATTCCGATCAATACCGCCGTTACCCTGCAAGCCATGAAGTCCGACGAAGCGGTGCTCAGGCTGGTGGATAGCGGACAAACCTTGACGATAGAAAACGTGCCCAAACACACGCTCGATGACATGCAAACCGCGTTCAATAAAATCGCTGGCCTGAGCAAAGTCGATCTGAGTCTGTTTTCTGCTGAGGAGCGTGATGCGATCATGGCCGGACGGGTCATCAAGGGCATGAGCCGCAAAGCGGTATTGGCGGCTATCGGTTATCCGCCACGGCATGAAACGCCGTCGCTGGATGTCAACGACTGGAGCTATTGGAGCAACCGTTTCAACCGCTTCGTGGTGCATTTCAAGAACGACAAGGTGGACAGCATTGCAGAATAACACCCCCATTCCCGAACGCTGCGACGTCGTGGTCATTGGCGGCGGGCCCGCCGGTTCCAGTGTCGCCGCGTTGCTGGCCAAACAGGGCATCGACGTGGTCCTGCTGGAACGAGCCCTGCATCCGCGCCCCCAAGTCGGAGAAAGCCTGATACCGCACGTCTGGAAATACGCCGATCTGACCGGGGTTACGCCGCTGATCGAGCAGGAAGGCTTTGTCGCCAAGGCTGGCGGGATCACGGTCTGGAACGACAAGATACACAGGATCGCCTTTGCCGAATTCGGTTTCAGCCGGCCGGCTCTGCACGTCGAGCGCGACAGGTTCGATGAAATCTTGCTGCAACATGCGGCCAGTCAGGGCGCGCAAGTGTTTCAGCAAGTCAGCGCGCGCGAGGCGGATTTGTCGGGCGATTGGCCGGCGGTGAGTTATCAGGACAGGCGCGGCGGCGAAAGCCAGGCAGGCAACATCCGTTGCCGCTTCGTGATCGATGCCAGCGGCGCAGCGGGCGTATTGGCCGGCCAGTTCCAATCCAAACGGCTGGTCGATTCCAGCATGCGCTTTTTGTCGCTGTGGGGACATTTTCAGAATTCGCGCTATGTGGCCGCTGACGGCCGCAGCCATGCCGCGGATCAGGTCAGCCTGGTCAAACCCGTCACGTTCGTGACCTCGTTCGAGGACGGCTGGATCTGGCATATCGCGATGCGCAAGGTTACTAGTGTCGGCCTGGTCATCAACACCGACAAGGCTCGCGGCATGGATAAGGCCGGGCGCGAGCGTTTCTATCTGGATACCTTGAAAACCGCGCCTTATATCGGTCGGCTGCTGGAAAACGCCGACTATCTGCCGGATTCGTTCAGCCAGCGGCCGGATTACTCCTATTATTCGACCCGGCTGTGCGGGGAGAATTTTTACTGCATAGGCGATGCGGCTGCCTTCGTCGATCCGATTTATTCGCATGGCGTATTGAACGCGTTCTATAACGCCTCCATCGTCGCGCTGGCGGTGGCGGAATCCTTGAAGGCCCCGGCCTATCGTGCCCGCCATGCGCAGATTTGCGAGAATCGCATCCGGCAGTTTTACGGTTTTTCCCGGTCGCTGGCGCTTGGGGAATTCGGCGGTGACGGCGTCGAGGCCGAGCTGGTCAGACGCTTCATGCGCCAAGTGCCGCCCGTCGAGCTCGAATTGATGCTGGCGGCTTCGTTCATGTCCGAGCGTTCGCGGAATTTTCACCGGATGGCAGTGGATGCAGGACTGGCTTTGCATCTCGGTAGGGCCAAGGCGCATGCCATGGATGCTTTGGCAATTTAAAAACACAATCTTGATCCTCGGACGAGGAGACTGCCGTGAATGCATTATCCGAGTTTGCGTCCTTTGTACCGTGGCTTGCCGCCTTGTCCGCGCTGCTGGGCGTTGTGCTGCTGATCAGCAGCATCCGCAATCTGTTGCCGATGCTCAAGGCCGCCGAGTTGCTGAGGTTGCCGTTGCAGGAAATCCAGGAATTGACTTTTGCCTCGGCGGGACCGGTGGTGTTGTGCGTGGAAGGGCCGTTGCTGACGCGCCGTTTTGTATCCCTGAGCTATAAGTTGCGGACGGAGTACGGTGCCGATGTCCCGGCCAGCAAGCATTGGTTTCGCGCCAAATCGTCTGGATTTTCCAAGGCCCGGATAGAACTGCAAACCTACCACTTACCGCATCCGGGCCGTTATCGCCTGCATATCGAGTCGTTGGGGCAGCCTCAGCCAAATGACGCCGAACACGCCGTGGTTTTTGCCAAGCCCCATTTGATGGCTACGGTCGGCTATATCCTGCGCATTTTGCTGGCTTCGTGGTTGTTGATCGGTGGCTTGGTGCTGTTTGCGTTATCGGTGTTGGGCTAGGCTTTCGCCAGCCCAACCCAGCAAATGTGAGCGAGGCCGTCAGCAACCTTCCATTTTGTAAATGAAATAACCCTGCTGGTTGATGCTGTCGATTACATCGGCCGGGGCTTGCTGGCTGTGGCAAAAGCGGCATTCCTTGCTGGAAACCGTGGCATTGTCTTCGCCGATAGACACCAGCCATTCCTTGGCGTAGGCGATGGCTTTTTGATCGTCTTTTTCCGCCGTGAACACGTCAAAATGCATGGTGTGGCCGTCTTTGGCGGTTACATAGGTATCGTAGACATGAATTTGCATTTGAACTCCTGCGGGGTTGATAAAAAATTGTGTTGCAGCATTTGGCGATTCGTTCCAGTGCGCGGTCTAGCGACATGGCGCTTTCTCGCCGATTGCTGCGTCCTTATTCGAAAGCGAAGCCGGCTTGACGCCAGGCCTTGCTGCCGCCATCCAGATTGAATAATTTCTGGTAGCCCAAGTCATGCAGAGCGCGGGCGGCGGCATTGCCCATCGGACCGCCTTCGCAGTAAAGATAAATCGGCGTGGACTTATCCTGGGGTAGTTTGTCCTGATATTTTTCGACTTCGTCGTAGGGTATGAACAGATCCGTGCCTTTGATGTGCTGCTGTTGGGGGGTATGCACGTCGACCAGGAAAATATCCTGGTTTTGCATGATTTGGTTCAATTCAGCCGGGCTCAACATTTGCAAATACTCGGGTTGCTGAAATTTACAGCCACCGATCAGGATGCTGAAGGCCAGGAGGTAAGCGTATTTTTTCATGGCGAAGATTTCCAAAATTACAAGGTAGGGGGCTGATTGCTCAGGCCGAACGCAGACTTTAGTCGCCGGTAAAAGTTTTCGCAATCGATATTGAATCAGAGGCCGCCTCGGTAGGCATCGCCGGTGCCGAGCAGCGCGGCTATCAGGTTCTTTTGCACTTCCGAACTGCCGGAAAACAAACGACCGGCCATGGCGTCCTGGACCAGGGGCGACATTACGCCGCCGGTTTCCAGGCCCGCCGCGCCCAGGATTTGCACCGTGTCCAGGCAGGATTGCAAGAATGCTTCCGCCGCGTAGAGTTTGGTTTGCGCCGAGGCCAAGGTCAGGCGTTTGCCGGTATTGCAAATTCTGACGCATTCGTTCAGCCATAGGTCGATCGTGTCCAGGCGCAGCTTCATATCGGCGATGCGGTGGCTGATGGCTTGATGCCGGCCCAAATGCGTGGCGCCCGAACGGCGCTGCCGGCTGTGCCGGATCGCTTCATCGAGCTGCCACTCCATGATGCCGGCGATCCCGGCGAATACGAAGGCGCGTTCGTATTCCAGCGCTTTTTGCATCATCTGAGCACCCGCGCCGGGTTTGCCCAATAAACGTTCGGCACCGATTTGGCAATTTTCCAGACGCACGCCGCCGGTGGCGCTGCCGCGGCAGGCATTCAGCTTGCCGTCGGCGTTGAATGCGCAACCAACATCCTCGCGACCAAGCAAAAATGCCGAAACCTTGTCGTCCAGTTTGGCGTAAACCACCAGCCAATCCGCCAGCGGTGCATTGGTGATATAGCGCTTCTCGCCGTTCAAGACGAATCCGCTGGCGTTTCTTTCGGCGTGGGTGTTCATGGCCTGCACATCGCTGCCGCAAGCAGGCTCGGTAATTGCATGGCCGCCTAGCCATTGGCCTGCTATCAACTTGGGCAGAAAACTTTGTTTTTGCGCATCGCTGCCATAAAGCAGCAGCGGAAATACCGCTCCCCATAAGTGGGCATTCAGCATCAAGAGTAAGCCTGGATCGCGGCTGGTTTCGCCGAGTCGGCGATGGGTCTGGCACAGGGCGCCGAAATCATCGTCCAGGCCGCCATAAACGCCGGGCAAGGCATGGCGCAAGGCGCCTTGTCTGGCAATGGCGCGAAAGCGCGACAGAATCTCCGTATCGTCCAGCGGGACGGTATAAGGTGCTAGTTCAGGAAAGTCCGTGGTATCAGCCATGAGAATGGAAGCAGTGGATGGTGGATTCCCGCTCGTGCGTCGATTGGCTCGAGTCATTACTCTGAAAGCTATTGTGGGAGCGACACACAGTCGCGATGCGAAGTCTATTGTCGCAACGAGGCGTCGCTCCCACAGAAAACTTTCATTTTCCGGGGTGTTGCCGAATTTTCATGATCGTTAGGAAGACGAAATCACGCTTTCTGGCTGCTGCGCCAGCCGTACCTTGCAGGTGTCCTGAATTGGCAACGAACACCTGCAAGGCGCCAAGACTATTGAGGGTTGTAAACCTTCACTTCGCCCTGTCTGTAATTGGTGCCGTAAGTGGTGGGTTTGCCAAAGTCGTCCCAAACATAGGCCGGTTCAACCAAACTTTTGGTTGGAATCGGGCTGGTGATGACGTCGAAGATGCCCGACGCGGTACGGCCCAGTACGTCGAGCGTGCCGCCTACGATGCCACCCGTAAATCCAACGGTGGGGTTGGTTTCGCCGCTGGCCCAAACGATGTTTTTGGGAACTTCGCCCATGCCAGTAAACAGATTGGCGCCGCCGCGCAGGAATTTTTCCGATACTTCCGAGAAATAACCGTCGGCCTGTGCTGGAGAAAATGCGCTGATGGCCAGCAACGAGGTAAATAGCAATGTTTTTGTTTTTGACATGTTCATATCCAGGTTATGGGTTATTTGGAATTATGCTATCGAGTCGCTATTGATAGCCAAGAAAAGTGTATCAAGCTTCATGGTAAATTGCGACTCAAACATGACCGCCGTCAGGATTGCTTGATGGCTTTGGCTGGGAATCAGCCAAACCAGCAACAAACATACTTTGTAATTGCCGAAAGTCCAATTTTTCATTGGCCAGTCTGGGCAAGGCCGGCAAGGCATGGTAGCGGCTAGGCTGCATATAGGCTGGCAGCCTTGGCAGCAAGGCCTTGCGTATTTCGCCGATGTCGCGGCCGGGTTCCAAAACCACGGCCAAAGCCGGACGCTGCCCGGCCGCTTCGTCTTCGATGCCGATTACCGCGCATTCCTTGACGCCCGGCAAGGCATTCACGATGGCTTCGATTTCGGCGGGTTCGACCCGGTAACCCGAGCATTTCAACATGCGGCTCAGGCGGCCATAAAAATGGTATTCGCCATGTTTCAGGCTGACGCGATCGCCGGTCGCATACCAGCCTTGCTCGTTCAAAAAGGGGTGCAAGCCGCCTTGGCTCCAATAGCCGCTGGCCAGTGTCGGCCCGCGTACCCAGAGTTCGCCGGTTTCGGGATCGATCCGCAATGTGCAACCTGCGGCGGGTTTGCCGATAGGAATGTTTTGCGTCGCACTCAATTGTGAGCGCTTCACCGGCCAATAGCAGCAGACATTGGTTTCAGTGGGGCCGAAAAAATTGAAGAGCTCGGTTTGCGCTAGATTCCGGGCTAGGTTCATCAGGGCCGGGCTGGGGAAGGCCTCGCCGGCAAAGAACAAAAACCGCAATGAAGGCAGCGGTGTTTGCGCCAGATTGCCTTTATACGCCAGAAAAGCCAGCAACGACGGCACCGTATACCAGCCGCTGATGGCTTGTTCGGCCAGCCACGCGCTCAGTCTGGCGGGGGCCATGGTCAATGCGGCGGGCAGGAAATGCAGGCTGGCGCCACGGCCCGGCACGGCGTAGAGGTCGAAAGTCGATAAATCGAAAAAAAATGGCGTGCTGCTGGCGATGCGATCGTTCGAGCTCAGGTTCACGCGCGTGGCCGCCCAGTCGGCAAAGGCCTTGATGGCCGCATGGCTCAGAGCCACCCCGCGCGGTTGGCCCGTGGAGCCGGAGGTGTACAGGATGGCCGCCAGTGCATCAGGCCGAATTTCGACGGGCGCCGGCTTTTTGTCCGGGGAAGAGGCGATATTCAGCCACAAGCCCTGTTTCCGCCAGGCAGGGGCACTGCCTTGCCCTATGACCGCCGCAACTTGCGCGTTTTCGACGATGAAGGCGAGTCTGGATGGCGGGTTTTTCAAGTCCAGCGGCACATAGCACGCGCCCGCCAGCAGTACGCCAAATATCGCCATGGCGGCGTCCATGCCGCGGTCAAGGTGCAGCGCGACGGTTTGACCCGGATGAATGCCGTGCGCCTGTAAGCTTGCGGCAATGGCTTGTGCCTGGCGCAATACTTGCGCGTAACTTTGCCCGCGGCCTGCTTCCTGAAAACACAAGGCGTCGGGTTGGCGTTGGCATTGTGTCAGAAAGTCTTCCAGCAACATGTGCATCCAATGTTCGGCGTAAGTATCCAGCGAGCGAAGCTAGAGGGTCTCTAGCAACTCTGCTTCCATGCGATCTATCACGGCGTCAAGCCAGGCTTCATCCACGGCCGGAGACAAATAGCTGTAAGACAAGGTCAGCCGTCCGTCCAGTTGCCCAACCAATAAGGCCAGGCCGGGCGGCAGCGTCATCCAGCACATCATCGACAAGTCGGTGACCGGAATGCCGAGAAAACCGCTTTTGCTCCAGGACATGTCGCCTAGATCGGAAAACCATAATGAACTCAGTTCGTTGCCGCTGTGTTGTTTGCGCAGGAATCTGGCATAGCGGGCCGGCGTCAGCCATTGGCCCAGCCACATCAGGGGCAGATAGGCGAGATCCAGTTCGTCGCGCACGACCCTGGTATGTTGCGCCAGCAGATGCGCGAATAGCCCCGCGCGGTCGCGCACCTGTTCGCGGGTGGCGCGGGCGAACAGGCAGCCGACGTGATTGCCGAACACCGGAGTCGGCGCATTTTGCCGGCGCAGATTGAAGGCATAGGGGATGCAATAGCCGGCTTTGGCATGAGGCGGGCCAACCTGTTCCATCGCGCGCATGAAGCAGCCGAGATAATACAGGGTACGGCCGGCCAGGCCGGTGTATTGCCCCGCGAGTTCGGCGATGTGGCGTGATTGCTCGGCATCGAAGCGGCGTACTTTCAAGTTCAGTGTTTGCGGGCCTTGCTCGACGGCAGTGGGCAGGCAACTGTCCAGGCTATTGGCTTCGTTGTTGTGGCGTTTGGCCTTGAATAGCAATTGCAGTTTTTTCCAAAAACGCCATTGCGCCAATTTGGCTTCTATCAACGAGGGCGATTCCTTGAAGTTTTCTGGTTGCCCGGAGGCCAGAAAATCCAGCACGATTTTGGCGCCGCGCGCATCCAGTAAAGGGTGCAGCCAGTTGATCAGCAAGGTGCCGCCGTTGTTGGCAGCGATCCAGTGCACGGTTAGCGGCAGCGATTCCGGACGGTTGAAAATCGCCAACAGCAAGCGTTGGCATTCTTCATCCTGGGCCTTGTGCATGTCGCAGCGATGACATTCCAGAAGAATGCGCTGTCCAGTGGGTATCCAGGCGTGCCGCTTGCCGTGCCGCTCGATGCGGGCCGAAGCCTTCGGAAACATATCCACCAGCAAATCCAGGCGATTTTGCAACCGTTCAAGGTCCGGTTCGCCGGCCAGTTGCAGCGCCAGGCCGCAATAGCCGCCCGGCATGCCGGCCGCGCGGATTTCCTGATCCAGTACGTAGGTAAAGTAATCAGCCGGATTGAAAAGAATGGCTGCGCCTTGCTTCATCGGGCTTGATCGATCCATCTTGCCAATGCGTTCAAGCTTTGCACGTTATCGGGCTCGATTTCGGTGTCGGGCAGCGTTACGCCGAATTCTTTCTCGGCAAACATGATCAAACGCATGATGCCCATGCTGTCGAGTCCCGCGGCCAATAAATCGTCATCGTCGCCAAAAGACGCGGGGTCTTCGTGGTAAATCAGTTCGGAAAAGATGAACGCTTTGAGTTTTTCCTTCATGGGTCGGGTCGGTTGGCAGGGGTGAATAGAGTGAAAGTTTGCGCAATTTTGGCATTGGCGGCGGCGTAAACCAAGCGTTTTTGAATGCGTTAGGGATATTGTGTAAAATTTGCCTTTTACTCAACCAATGTATCTAGCCATGTCAGACGACTTGATCGGCCAATTGAAAACCATGCTCATCGAGGGTTTGCGCCTTGAAGACATCGTACCCGACGACTTAGCGCCGGATGCGGCTTTGTTCGGCGAAGGCCTTGGCCTAGATTCCATCGATGCGCTGGAAATAGGCGTGATGCTGGATAGGCAATTCGGTGTCAAGATCACCTCCGGTGACGAGCGCAACCACCAGATTTTTTCCTCCTTGCATTCATTGGCGGAATTCGTCGCCAATAATCGCACCCGCTAAACATGGCCAAGGCCATCAGGGCTGCTCTCGTCGCCTGTCTGATCATCGTCTATCCCTTCCTGAGCGCTTATCTTGCCAGACATGGCTTTGCCGGCTGGATTCTGGTGTTGTTCGCTGTCATGACGCTATGGCGGGGCATGCGCTTCGGTAAGCGACGTTGGCGACTGATTGCCCTGGTTTTGGCCATCTCGCTAATGATTTCGGCTTATTTTGCCAATCGATACGTGGTTTGGCTGCTGCCAAGTTTGGTCTATTCATGGCTTGCGGCCGTGTTTGGTTATACCTTGTTGTCGCCGCCGTCGCTCTGCGAACGTCTGGTGCGTTTGCAATTTCCGGAGTTCAAGCCGGGCATTGCGGAATACCTACGTGAAGTAACCTGGGTATGGACCTGGTTTTTCGCCATCAATGTACCCGTATGCGCCCTGCTGCCGTTTTTGGCTGGAGAAGGGATTTGGACCTTGTATACCGGGGTGCTGGTTTATCTGCTGATGAGCCTGCTGGCGGTCGGCGAATGGTTTTACCGGCGTCGGCGTTTTCCGGATCTGGAGGCTCCTCCGGTCATGGAGACCTTCAAAGTGTTTGCCCGGCACGGTCATAAAGCCTTCAAGGATATAGGTTCATGAAAAAGCTATTGTTTATGTTGGTGTTATGCCTGCCCGTCGCGGGTTTTGCCGACGACGGCGCGCTGGCCAGCGTCTTGGCGCGCGCGCGTCACGATGGCGCCGGCAAGTTTCAATATCGGGAAACCCGATTGCTGGAGTTGGCCGCGGCGCCATGGGAAGCAGAAGGCTATATGCTGACCGGTGCCGACGGCAGCCTGGTCAAACTGCAATTACAGCCTAGTCGCGTCATCATGGCCATCAGCGATGAAGAGATGTATTACTGGGACCCGCTTCAGAATCAACGGCACCGCATGCCGCTGGATTACGGCGGCGAGGCCGCGGAGCAGATCGTGCTTTTTCGCGCGATTTTGCAGGGGCATAGCGAGGATTTTCAGAACAGTTATGATTTTGCCGCCCAAATCGATGACAAGCGTTGGTCGCTACGCATGACGCCGAAAGCCGGACAAGGCGATGCGGCCGCGACTATCGAAATTTCCGGCGATGACGCTGCCGGTAGCCGCATTATCTCGATGCGTCGACGCGATGGCGAAGCGACCGAATATCACATTTCCAGGCTGCCGGAGCGGCAGGCGGACAACTTGTCCATCCCGGCGCTGTTGCGGGAAGCGACTGGAGACTGATGAGTGTCAGCGCAGTCGATAAAACGCTGGTTTTTGGTGTTGTTGCCGATATTGCTGGCCATTATGCTGTGGCAGATTCGCGTCGAAAACGATCTCAATGCGTTTTTTACCGCCACCAATGACGAAGACTCCCAATTATTGTCGGATTTATTGAAATCCGGTGAATTGTCGCGCCGCTATCTGCTGGTGGTGGAGAGGGATTCGGCTTCGTCCGCGGAAGGTGGGCAACGGGATGAACCATCCTTGTCCGCCTTCGGTCAGCGCTTGGCGAAGCAATTGGCGCCGCTGGAAGGGGTCGATCAAGTATGGCCGGCCAATCAGCCGCCGCGCGAATGGCTGAATGCCGTACAAGCCTATGCACCTTATCATGCGCGCATATTCAGCCTGAACCCCGAGGAAGACGCCGCCCATTTGTTCGACCAGACGGCATTGCATGACCGTGCGGCCGGCTTGAAACAGGCCTTGCTTTCTCCTCAAGGTGGTTTCGTCAAGACCATCGCCAAGCAAGATCCTTTGCTGTTGTCGCTGAATGGCTTCAAGGATCTGCAAAATCAGTTCAAAAGCCAATCCAGGCTGGGCGTAGAGGGTGGCGCGCTGGTGCTGCAAAGCCGGCCGCCGGCACTGGATTCGGAAGCTCACCAGCAATTACAGGTGGCCATTCGCGGTAGTTTCAACGCCCTCAACGAAGCGGCGGGCGGTCAATTTCGCCTGAGCATGGCCGGCGTGCCGGTATTCGGCGTCGCGGCGCACGGCGAAATCAGCCGCGACGTCGCGCTGGTGTCGACCTTATCCAGCATTGCCGTGGTATTGGTGTTTTTGGCCTTGTTCCGTTCATTCGCGGCCTTGCATTGGGTGATGCTGGTACAGGCGGCGGCTTTTGTCATCGGTACGCTGGCGACGGCCTTGATTTTCGAGCGTGTCCACAGTCTGACCTTGGCGCTGGGGGCCAGTCTGATTGGCATTTGCGTCGATTACCCGATGCATGTCATGGTGCATTGCGCCAAACACCAGGATTCTCCGCAAGCCACCGTGCGTCTTTTGTGGCCCAGCCTGTTCCTGGGAGGCTTGACCACCGTGATCGGCTACGTGGCGATGGGTATGACAGGTTTTCCCGGCTTCGAGCAAATCGCCGTATTCGCGTTGTTCAGCATCGCCGCGTCCTTGAGCCTGACGCGCTGGGTGTTGCCGGCCTTGCTGGCCGATACCCGGTTGCATGTCGCGCATTTGCCGGGCATTGCCGCCTGGGTGGATTTTTGCGGCCGCCACCGCAAAGTGCTGTGGCTGCTGTTCGCCTTGGCCACGCTGCTGGCCGTGCCCGCCTTGACAAAACTGCGCTGGATGGATGACATGCAAAAGCTGGCGCTGGACATGGACGTACTTAAACAACAGGACAAGGCCGTGCGTGCCCATTTTTCCAGCATAGAGCCGGGGCGTTTCGTGTTGGTCGAGGCTGAAGATTTCGAAACCGCATTGCAGCGTTCCGAAGCCGCCGAACGCCGGCTGAGGCAGCTGCAACAGGCGGGATTGCTCGATGAATACCGCGGCCTGTTTCCCTGGCTGAGTTCGGAGGCCTTGCAGGCACGAAACGCCCGTGTCCATGACGCGGCGTTGACGGCGGAATTTACCCAGGCTTGGCAAACCGCGTTGCGTCAAGCCGAACTATCGACGGAAAAACTCGGCGCGTTGCAATCAGCCTCGACAGAACCCATGCTTTCGACCGCGGTTCTGGATACGCCGGTTCGGCAGGTTTTGTCCGGTCAACTGATCGAAGGCCGGCAACGCGTGATGTTGGCGCTATGGCTGGGCCGCCACGAGCCCGCCAGATTGAGCGAGGGTTTGCAAGGCTTGGATGGCGTGCGTTATTTCAGTCAGAAGGATCAGCTGGATAAGCTGGCGGTGCAATACCGCGACCGATCGCTGTATATGCTGGTGATCGGCATTGCGATCATGGGCGTGTTCATCTGGCTGCAGCAGCCGGATATACGTAAGGTAGCGCTGACCTTGCTGCCAGCCCTGGCCGCGGTATTGTTCATTTTTGCGATTTGGGCGTTGATGGGCGAAGAGTTGAGCTTTCTGCACGTGATAGGCCTATTGCTGTCGGTTTCGCTGTGCGTCGATTATGGCATTTTTTTCATGGAGAATAGCGCTCAGGATACCGATGTGACCTATCACGCCATCGCCTCGTCGACGCTGACCACGCTGGCGTCCTTTGGCGCGCTGGGCATGGGCAAAACGCCGACACTGCCCATTCTGGCCTTGTCCGTCAGTTTAGGGGTTACCGTTGGCTTCATGTTGTGCCCCATGTTGATCGCAAAGCAGCGTAAATCATGACCCTGCGCAAACTCATGCCGGTTGCGGTATCGGCCTATCAATGCGCGACCGCTGCTGGTGACGACGTCGAGAGCTTGTATCGGAGCCTGTTGTCTAACCAGACCTGCTTGAAACCCCTGCGCTTGTTTGGGATTCCGTTCCCGACCGTGGTTGGCGAGATCAGTTCGCCGTTAGCGCCAGTTCGAGCTCGCTGGCAAGCCTATGATTGCCGAAATGCCCGCCTGGCGCTCAAGGTGCTGGAGCAGGGCGGTTTCAGGTATCAAGTGGAGGACGCACTTGTCCGGCATGGCGCCGCGCGGGTCGGCGTGATTCTGGGTACCAGCACCTCGGGCATTTACGAAACCGAGAATGCCTATGTTGCGTGGCTGCGCGACGGCGCGATGCCGGCCGATTTTGCATTATTGAAAACCCATACCGCGCAGGCGACCGCCGAATTCCTGCAACTGGAGCTAGGCTTGAAAGGCCCTTGTTACGCAATCTCCACGGCTTGTTCCTCCAGCGCCAAAGCCTTGGGCGTCGGACAGCGCCTGATTGCCGCCGGTGTCTGCGACGCGGTGCTGGTTGCCGGCGTGGACAGTCTATGCCGCCTGACCCTGCGCGGTTTCAACAGTCTGCAATTGATCTCGCCCGAACCTTGCCGGCCCATGGATGTCCAGCGCAGCGGCATCAACATCGGCGAAGGCGCGGCCATGCTGTTACTGGAGCGGCCGGATTCGCACAATGCCGGCTGCGCCAAACTGTTGGCCGTTGGCGAATCGTCGGACGCCTACCATATGAGCGCGCCGCATCCCGAAGGCATCGGTGCGGCCGCGGCCATGGCCCAGGCCTTGTTTTTGGGCGACAGAGGGCGGGACGAGGTCGATTACATCAATCTGCATGCGACCGCCAGCCAGCTCAACGATGCGGCAGAAGCCAAAGCCGTCTTCAGCCTGTTTGGCGGCAGGCCGCCGATTTGCAGCGGCGTCAAAGGCTTGCTGGGCCATACCCTGGGTGCTGCGGGAGCCGTGGAAGTGGTCGTGAGTTTGCTGGCCTTGGAGCGTGGTTTTTTGCCGGGCACCTGCGGTTTACGCGAGGTCGACCCGCAATTCGGCTTTGCGGTGACCGACAAGACCATGCTCGACCAAAAGCCGCGGCTCGTGCTCAGCAATGCTTTCGGTTTCGGCGGCAATAATGCCAGCGTATTGCTGGAGGCGGCTTGATGGATTGCATTACCTTGCTGGGCTTTGCCGCTTGCACGCTCGATACCGAGTTCAAACAAAACCTGCCGTTTTCTTGCGTCGACAATACGCCTGAAGCCATCCCGCCGCTGCTACGACGCCGTAGTAGCCAAGCCATGCAATTGGCCTTCAGCGCCGCGAATGCCGCGTGCGGCCAAACGGGCCGAACGCCGGCGGCGCTGCCGGCGATATTTGCCAGCGTGGCCGGCGAGATTCGCACCACCGACCAATTATGTGGCGAATTGGCGCGCGCCGACGGCAGTGTTTCCCCCAGTGCTTTTCATAACTCGGTGCAAAATACCGTAGCCGGTTATTGGAGCATCGTGCATCGATGCAGGCAGCCGGCCACCGCGTTGGCGGCCGGGGCTAATACGATTGCGATGGCCTTGCTGGAGGCATGGTGTCAACTGGCATGCCAGGGCGGTGAGCTGTTGCTGGTTTGCTATGACGAGGATTGGCCGGCTCATTTGGCGCCGGATGGTGGCAAACCGGGATTTGCCTGCGCAATGGTGTTGGCGGCGGGTGACGCTGAGAACGGCATTCTGCGCATCGGTCGGCCCTATCCCGGTGCCAACCAGCCGGCCGCGGAATGGGAGCGCATGCCCGTGCTGGCGGCAATACCCTTGTTGACGCTGGCGGGCAGCGGTCAGATTCCGCGCGAAACGCAAGTTCCGCTCGGTCGTGAATGGTGGGTTATCGCCCATGATTGCGGAAAAATAGCTTAGAATTCCTGGTTTTTTATCAACCCTAACCAACCTAAGGTGGTGACTCGTGAAACAGACTTATGCATTGGCCTTGTTCGCAGCTTTGATTTTGGCTGGCTGCGCCTCTTCTTCCAAATCCTCAAGCCCAGCCCCGGCGCAAGCCGCGGCCTCTGGCAAAGCCTCCGACTCTCGGATCGAAGGCAACATTCCGGCGGATAGTCCGTTCGCGAAGATCCAATTGGGCATGACCCAAGGCCAAGTGCATGAAATTCTCGGACAACCGACCGATACCAAGTCCTATCAAACCGGCAAGGCCTGGATTCCGTTCTATTTTGGTCCAGACGTCATGCGCACGGATGAGTTCTATAAAGGGCAGGGCACCGTCACTTACACGGGTGCCGGCGTCGGCGGGGTGCATTGGAAAGTCTATCGCGCCGTATACAATCCGGCCGCGGACAGTTTTTCCAAATAATCTCGCATAACGGGTTTCAAGACGATGTCCAACACGCAAGGCGGTTTTGATTACGATGTCGTGGTTGTTGGCGGCGGGCCGGCGGGTTCAACCGCGGCCACGTTGCTGGCACAGCATGGGCATGCGGTTTTGCTGTTGGAGCGAGACCAGCACCCGCGTTTTCATATCGGCGAATCAATGTTGCCGTTCAGCGAACCGGTGATACAGCGTTTGGGCATCGACTGGAGCGAGGGTAATCAGTTCAAGAGCGGGGCGGTGTTCATGGACGAGAGCACCGGTCAGCGCATGTTTTTCCCGCTTAGCGGTCAGCGCAAGACTTACCAGTTAGAGCGTGCGCCGTTCGACCAAAAGTTGTTCGAAAACGCCGCTAAACACGGCGTGAAAACGCATCAGCGGGAACAGGTGATGGAAGTATCTTGCCAAGTGACCGGCGTTCAGGTTGCCTCGGACAAGGGCAATTATCGCGGCCGTTATCTGATCGATGCGACCGGGCGCAATGCCCTGATGGGTAAAAAACGCCAAGGTATCGAGCGCATCGAAAATCTTGGCAAGTTTGCCGTTTTTACCCACTTCGACAATATTCCGGCCGGTGATGAGGCGGATGAATTGTTTCGGAGCGGCTGCATTTATGTGCCGGTGGTCGACATCGGCTGGATTTGGATCATTCCGCTGGCTGGCCGACGTTTGAGTGTCGGCCTGGTCGTGCAGAAGGAACGTCCCAGGGATTGCGGAGTGGAGGAGCTGTTGCTGCGTTATCTGGCGGACTCGCCAATCTTGCAGCGTTTGCTGGATGGGGCGCAGCAATGCGCGCCGATTCGCATCGAAGCGGATTTCAGCTATACCAATGAAAACCGCTACGGCATGCGCTATGCCTGCTGCGGCGATGCCGCAGGCTTTCTCGATCCGGTGTTTTCGTCGGGCGTGTTTCTGGCTTTAACGGGGGCCGCCCGCATCGCCGATCGTGTTCACCAGGGTTTTGTCGCTGGGCGTGAAGCCGACCCGGAACTGCACGCCGAGGATGACGAGGCTTATTGGCTGGGCTTCAATACCATGCGTTTATTCGTCGAACGTTTCTATCAATCCAACATCGTGCATAATCTGTTTTTCGAGGCCGATAGAAACCCCGAGTTGAAAAATCAAATCGCCAATTTGCTGGCCGGCGATTTGTGGGGGGAAAATAACGACTTGCAAAAGCGTTTGCTGGCTGGTCGCAAAATGGCGGTATAGCCCGAAGAGAGCAGCGCGGCGGTTTGAGCTTTCTGTTCAGTGGGCCAATGTAGTTTCTCGCTACAAATAGCTGCCCTCTTTGCAGGCTGTCGTAAAAGTCAAAACAGTCCCTTCTCCCGCCGGGAGAAGGTTGGGATGAGGGGATATAAATCAGTATTTATTGCCCTCACTCCCCGCCCTTTCTTCAACAATCCTAAAAGCTGCAGTTAGTCCACGAAAAGCTAGAAAGACGCGAAACAAAACAGATGGTTACGTCACGTGATTTAGTTAATCACAAGGTGTCGGTTTTTTGAGCAATAACTTTTTGAAACTGTTCGTGATTTTCGTGTATTTCGTGGACGAAATGATTTTTTCAGGATAATTCGGGTAGCCCGCGGTGACTGGGATGCTACTCGACCTGTCTCGTCGATTTGAAGCGGGCGGATGCTCCCAGCAGGCCGATCACGAAGAAAGCCGTGCCAACCAGGGTGAAGCGCAGATTCAACTTTTCAATGGTCAAATCGTCGGTGGCATACAGCATGATGACGACGGCAACGCCACCCCAGGCCAGAAATCGCAAGGCGGCGGCCAGGACGATGCTGGCCAGTGTTTCGGATTCGCTCACCGGCGTATCCATGCGGTAGGCGACGAAACCGCATACCAATGCCGGCATGATGCCCCAGCGCATATGGTCCAGAAAGCTTTCCAGGAAGTTGAAATTGTCCCTGTGGTAGAACGTAATCTCCCAGACCAGCGTCGAGACGGTCGTGCTGACCATGAATCCTAATATCATCATGGCCATATAAAACCCGTAGTAGCGGTCGGCTTGTTCCTGTTTGTGCCGGAAAGCGACGGCCCTGGATATGAAGACCAGCGCAAGCGGAAACACGTACATCGCAATCGCGTAGGCGATCCAGCGCATCGTCGTATAACTGAAGTGCGGCAGCGGCTTTTCCGGGAACAAAAAGCTATTGTGCAATGCGACCGAAATCTCGCGCCCCAAGATCACGCCGACAGCGGTGGCGGCGGTGAACAGCAGCATGTATTTATAGGTGTGTTTCAAACGCGCCTTGTGCACGTTGCCGCCCAGCTTTTTCACGGTTGCCCAGATATCGTTTTCGTTGGGGCTTCCGAATACGACCAGCGCAGCCAGCAAGCGGCACAGCAGTCCGGTCAGACGGTCCAAATCCTTGATCAAATTCAGCGTCTTGGTGTAATGCGGCTCGGCCTGTTTCCAGGTAGCCACTTTTTCCGACATCGCGTTATAGGAAATGCAGATTTCGCCCCATTTCAGCGACGGTTCGCTAAACAGTCGGCGGAACGAAGAATCGTTGGCATAGTTTTGGATGCGGTCGAAAAGCAGGCAATTGTGCGCCCATTTATATTCGACCGTGCCGCTGGATTTGTCGAAATCGCCCGGGTCTATGCTCTCGACCAGGAGGCGATCCGCGATTTGCGATTTGATTTGATCGTCTACCGCGGACAAGCGCGATGCGATCAGTGCGTTATAGACTTCCACCGCCTTGGTCGGAATCGCGAAGGCGTCGTGTATGCTATCCCGCAAAATCAACAAGGGGTTGAATTTGTTTTCCCAGTCGACCAGAAAAAGAAACAAGCCCGCGGCAATCAATGGCATGAGCGTGCTGCCGTCCAAGCCATGCAACAGGCTCACCAATTCACCTGCGCGCAGATTTTTAACGACCAGCGTGACTAACGGTTCCAAGGGCAACCATTCCCAAGTCAGCAGTCCAAAAAGAATCGCCATCAACGCACAGTACAGTGCAATGCCTGTCCAGTAAGTGCTGCGTCGAATAAAGTACTGGGGCAGGGTCGGTTCGGCGCCCAACTGAATGCGGCGTTTCTGAAAAGACCGATAGGCAAGTAATACGGTGGCCACGATTCCAAGCAGCTGAATCGTAAGGTTGATCAAGAATTCGACAGTCATCGTGCGGTGGTTCCTAGGTGTGTTTCGCCAGGTTTTGCGAGAAGGAAAATCAATAGCAGCAAATTATAAACGGGCTGTTCAAAGAATTACGGGTATTTTTCCATATCGAAGCAAGCGCTGATTTGCCCTGTCGCCGGTCTCGTACAAAACGTAATGAGGTTGACGTCGGCGAGATCAGGCAGGCCAGGCGGATTCGAGGGCTGGACTGGACAGCTATTTTTGCAGGCGGTTGCGTCTTGCCGCCATTGGGTCTTGGCTCAAAGAGCGATAGATTTCGACGCGGTCGCCATCTTGCAGCATTTTGTCGAGTTTGCATACCAGGCCGAAGATGCCGGCTTTTTGTTGCTTCAGATCGATTTCCGTAAATGCTTGCAATATCCCGGACTGATCAATCGCTTGGCCAACCGTGCTGTTGGCCGGCAATGCAATCGGGATGATGGCCTGGCGTTCCGGTCTGGCATAGGCCACCTCGACCTGAATAATCTCAGCCGCCATAGATTTCCTTGGCACGCTGGGTGAACGAGGTCACCATGGTGTTGCAGATTTGATTGAAGACCGGGCCGAAGGCCAGGCTGGCGAAGGCATTGGAAATTTCGAATTCCAGATCCAGCGAGATCTTGCTGGCGTCTTCGCGCAAGGGCATGAAATTCCAGACCCCTTCCAGTGATTTGAACGGGCCTTCCAGCAGGCTCATGTAAATCTTGCCGCCGCGATCCAGCCGGTTGCGGGTGGCGAAAGACTTGTGAAAGCCGGCCTTTGAAATGTCTATGCGGCCTTCGACGATGTCGCCTTCGCGGCGCAACACCTGGCTGCCGCTGCACCAGGGCAAAAACTTTGGATACGATTCGATGTCGTCCACCAGGTCAAACATCTGCTGCGCGGAAAATTTGACCAACGCGCTTTTTTGTACGATGGAAATCATTACAGCACTCCCACGACGTGCAGGGATACCAGGAATACCGCGGCGGGAGACACGTATTTGATCAGGAACTGCCAAGCCTGGAAACCTTTGGCGGGTATTTCCAGTTCCTGTTCTGCATGCGATTGCTTCATCATCCAGCCGGCGAAAATCGCAATCGCCATGCCGCCCAGCGGCAGCATCAGGTTGGCGGTCAAATAATCCAGCAGTTCGAACAGGTTTTTGTCGAAAAATTTTAGGTCAGACCAGATATTGAACGAAAACACCACGCCTATGCCGAGTGCCCAGCAAGCCGAGCCGGCCCAGACGCAGGCCTGATGGCGCTCGATGTTTTTGTTCTCGACCAGCCAGGCCACGGCGGGCTCGATCAACGAAATCGAAGAAGACAGTGCGGCGAAGAACAGCAGAATGAAGAACAGCAAGCCGAACAGCCAGCCGCCGGTCATGTGACCGAATGCCAAGGGAAGGGTTTGAAAAATCAGGCCGGGGCCAGCCGCGGCTTCAAGATTGTTGGCGAATACCAAAGGAAAAATGGCGATGCCGGCCAGCAAGGCTACGATGGTGTCGGCGCCGGCGATGAAAAAAGTGGTTTTGGCAATTGAGACATGGCTGGGCAGATAAGAGCCGTACACCATGATTGCGCCCATGCCCAAACTCAAGGTAAAAAAGGCATGGCCCATCGCGGTCAGCACCGCGTCGGCGTCGATCTTGCTGAAATCGGGGTTGAATAAGAACGTCATGCCTTGGTCATAAGCGCCCGACGACATCGCATAGGCCACCAACAAAATCAGGATGACGAACAAGGCCGGCATCAAAAAGCGCACGGCTTTTTCCAGGCCGTTTTGCACGCCGCGCATCACCAATTGCATCGTGATGATCATGAATACGGTATGCCAGAAAATCTGTTGCAGCGGGCTGGCCATCAGGTTTTCGAATAGGCGTTGAATTTCGTCGGCATTGCTGTTAATGAAGCCGCCGAAAAAATCCTTGACGATATAGGCCATGGACCAGCCGGCGATGACGCTGTAATAGGCCAGAATCAAAAAGCCGGCGATCATGCCGCACCAGCCCAGATAATGCCAGCGCGGATCGGCACCGGCTTCCTTGGACAGGCTTTGCATGGTGTTGATCGGACTTTGCCGGCCGCGCCGACCCAGCATGATTTCGGCGATCATGATCGGAATGCCGAGTGCCGCCACGCACAGCAGATACACCATCACGAAAGCGCCGCCGCCGTTTTCGCCGGTGATGTAAGGGAATTTCCAAATGTTGCCGAGGCCGACCGCCGAGCCGGTGGCGGCTAATATGAACGCGAAACGCGACGACCATTGGCCGTGAATGGATTGGGTTTTGTCCGTCATGATGCAGAACTCTGTGATTAAGTCGTTATTTTGTCAGCGGGTCGGTTAAAATAGCAAAATTCTTGTTTACAGTCAGTCTAAAAATCGACTCAAGGCCATGGCAGCAAAAAAATCCAAAAAGGACAGCAAGCAAACCGACAATACCATTGCAGTCAATCGGCAGGCGACCCACGAATACACCATCGAGGAAACTTTCGAGGCCGGTCTGGTGCTGGAAGGCTGGGAAGTCAAGAGCTTGCGCGCCGGACGGGTGCAGTTGAAGGAAAGTTACGTGGAAATCAGGCGCGGCGAAGCCTGGTTGTGCGGCGCGCACGTGTCGCCGCTATTGTCGGCGTCCACCCATGTCAACCCGGACGCGGTACGCAAGAAAAAGCTGTTGCTGCATGCGCGCGAATTGTCCAGGTTGATCGGTTCGGTCGAACGCAAGGGCTATACCCTGATTCCGTTATCTATGTATTGGGTGAGGGGGCGCGCCAAATTGAAAATCGGTCTGGCCAAGGGCAAGAAGTTGCACGACAAGCGCGCGGCGGCCAAGGACAAGGATTGGCAGCGGGAAAAGGCGCGGGTGATGAAGCATGGTTGAGGCAAGCGGAACGTCTTCTGTGTTGAATGGCGTCGATAGCGTGCTGGTGGTCGTCGATCTGCAAAGCCGGCTCGGCGAAGCGATGCAGCCGGCATCCTGGCAGACGGTGCTCGAGAACACCCATAAATTATTGGCCGCCGCCGGCTTGTTGAGCCTGCCGGTTTTAGTGACCGAGCAATATCCAAAGGGCTTGGGCGCGACCGCGAAAGCCATCGAGGATGGATTACCGATTGACGCACAACGCTTCGAGAAAACCGCGTTTTCCTGTTGCGGCTGCGATGGCTTCAACCGGGCCTTGGCGGATACCGGTCGGCGGCAGGTAATTGTCGTCGGCCAGGAAACCCATGTTTGCGTGCTGCAAACGGCCATTGATTTGCATAACCAGGGTTTTGCCGTGCAGGTGGTCGAGGACGCCGTTTGCTCGCGTCGGGATAGTCATAAACACAATGCCTTGGCGCGGCTGCGCCAGCTCGGCATTACTGTGACCAATCATGAATCGGTCCTGTTCGAGTGGTTGCGCGACGCGCGGCACCCACATTTCAAAGCCATTTCCGCGCTGCTGCGCTGAATTCTTCATTTTAAGCATGAAACCTACATCACTCTTATGGGCCGGCTGCATGTCGATGGTGCTATCGGCCTGCGAACGCGCGCCCGAATTGGTCAAGTTCGAGGGCTTTGCCCAAGGCACAACCTATCACATCACCTATTGGGCGGAAGCGCCGGTCGATGCCAAGGCCCTGGAAACGGCGGTTACCAAGGAATTTGCCGATATCGACAAGAATTTATCGAATTACCGGCCGGATTCTGTCATAGAGGTTTTCAACAACAATCCGACCGGTGACAGCCAGGCCGTTGGCGCTGAAATCGTCCAGCTGCTCAAGGTGGCGACGCGGGTCAGTCAGGCCAGTCGAGGCTGTTACGATTTGACGATCAAGCCCTTGTTCGATTTATGGGGGTTCCAGGGCGATCGCTTGACGATTCCCGACGAGGAGACCTTGCAAAAAGTCCGGGCCACGGTAGGTTTGGATAAAGTGAGGATCGTCGATGACAGTCATTTGCAAAAACCGGCCAACGTCAGGGTCGATGTGTCATCGGTGGCCCAGGGCTACAGTGTCGAGCAAATCAGTCGGGTTCTCGAGCAGCAAGGTGTGCATAATTATCTCGTCGAGATAGGTGGCGAGTTGAAAACGAACGGCCACAAGCCCGATGGCTCGGCCTGGCGTATCGCGGTGGAAAAGCCGCTGCCGGGCGAGCAACGCATGATGAAAATCCTGACGACGCCGAAGGATCAGCCGTTCGCGGTGATGACGTCGGGAACTTATAGGCACTACTTCGATGTCAATGGTCAACGTTACAGTCATATTCTGGACGCGCGCACGGGCAAGCCGGTGACGCATGATTTGGTGGCGGTGACGGTGTTGCATGACGATCCGACCGTGGCCGATGCCTGGTCGACGGCTTTGCTGTGCGTGGGTCAGCAACAAGGGATGCAACTCGCGGACGCCGAGGGCATCAAGGCTTTGTTTGTGCGGCAAGAGGGGGAACGTTTATTGGAAACGAAATCGCAAGCACTGGAAAAAAGCGGGTTGTCTATCGAATAACCATGCCCCATGTTGCGCGGGATCGTGGGGATTTTTTTAGGGGGAGAGATGATTGATTTAAGCAATACCGTGGGGTTTGCAGTCCATGGCGGTGGCGATTCGGGAGGAGGGGTCGCCGGAGCCGTGGAGGGTTTTTTGGGGTTTATCGAGAGTTTGTTGAGCTTGTCGCCCGATGCCGTGTTTGAGCGCTTGATGCCAGGAATCGCGGTGATGGAGAATCTGCATCCCTTGCTGGTGCATTTTCCGATTGCGCTGTTGTCGTTGTTTTTCCTGCTGGATTTGGTCGGGTCTTTGGCGGGTAAAGAGCCTTGGCGGCGAGCGGCGGATTGGTTTTTGTATAGTGGTGTATTGTTCGCCGGCCTGACCGTTATTGCGGGATTCGTTGCGGCGGCATCGGTTGCTCACGGCGGTGATGTGCATGAGGTCATGGAAAATCATGAGCATCTGGGTGTTTCGGTTTTTGTGCTGTCACTGATATTGGCAGGATGGCGTTACCTGGCCAAAGGGGTGATCGCTGGCGCGGCAAACACCCTCCACTTGATCCTGAGTGCCATCTTGACGGGATTGCTGGTATTTACCGCCGATCTGGGGGCTTCCATGGTGTATGGTTATGGCGTGGCCGTCAGACCGGTGGCCGAGATCAATAAAAATGCCGCTGCCCTTCATCAACATGGCGAGGATTCGGTCTCCGACGATCATGATCATGATGACGACGATGAGCGGCAAGAATTCCCTGGAAACCAACCGGGACATCAGCACCACCATAATCATCAACACACCCATTGAGCATGAAGCCAGGATGCGGGATTCTATCGCGGCGGCAGGCGGTTTTTTTACTAAGGCTAATCACGAAATCGCTTGTGGGTGTGGTATTCTAGCCCGCCTTTTTCATGAGGGAATTTATGCGCACCCGCGTTAAAATATGCGGCTTTACTCGGGTCGAAGATGCGTTGCAGGCGGCGCATTTGGGGGTCGATGCGATCGGCTTGGTGTTTTACCCGGCCAGTCCCCGGAATGTTTCAGTGCCCCAGGCCGTCGCGATTGCTCGCGCGCTGCCGGCTTTCGTGACGGTAGTAGGCTTGTTCGTCGATGCCGAACCTTTTTTTGTGCATGAAGTGCTGCGGCAGGTCAATATCGATTGTCTACAGTTTCATGGCAACGAGACGCCGGAAGCTTGCCGCGGTTACGCTAAGCCTTATATCAAGGCGATTCGGATGCAGGCAGATACTGACTTGGCGGTACTGGAGCGGCACTATGCCGATGCGGCAGGCTTGCTGCTGGACGCATATCATCCGGGCATGCAAGGCGGGACCGGTAGCGGATTCGACTGGGAGACGATTCCTGTTGAGCGCAAACTCCCGATTATTTTGGCGGGTGGATTGTCGCCGGAAAATGCGGCCTTGGCCGTGCAGCGAGTCAGGCCGTATGCGCTGGATGTCAGTAGCGGGGTCGAATCCGCCAAAGGCATCAAGGATGCGGCAAAAATGGCTGCATTTATAAGAATAACCAATCAAGCAACTTAAACAACTATGACTGACAAAAACCCTCAAGGGCACAAGTACGATATGCCGGATGCGCGAGGACATTTTGGTCCGTACGGCGGTATTTTCGTGGCGGAAACGCTGATGCCGGCTATTACCGAATTGAATGAGGCCTATCAACGTTATCTGACGGATGCGGAATTCATCGCCGAACTCGATGCCGATTTGCGTGATTATGTCGGCCGGCCATCGCCGCTGTATCATGCCCAGCGCTGGAGCGAGCATCTGGGCGGGGCGCAAATCTATTTGAAGCGCGAGGACCTCAATCACACGGGGGCCCACAAGGTCAACAATACTGTCGGTCAGGCCTTGCTGGCCAAACGCATGGGCAAGACCCGGATCATCGCCGAAACCGGCGCCGGCCAGCACGGCGTGGCGACCGCGACCGTCGCGGCCCGTTTGGGTTTGGAGTGCGTGGTGTACATGGGTGCGGTCGATGTCGCTCGCCAGGCCCTGAATGTCTATAGAATGAAACTGCTGGGCGCTACCGTGGTTGCGGTCGAATCCGGTTCGAAAACCCTGAAGGATGCCCTCAACGAAGCCTTGCGCGACTGGGTGACCAATATCGACAACACTTTTTACATCATTGGCACCGTGGCCGGGCCGCATCCTTATCCGGCCATGGTGCGCGACTTCCAGGCCGTGATCGGCCGCGAAGCCAAACAACAGTGTATCGCGCAAGCCGGCCGTCTGCCGGATGCGCTGGTGGCCTGCGTCGGCGGCGGTTCCAATGCGATTGGCCTGTTTTATCCTTTCATCGACGACGAAGAGGTCGCGATGTACGGCGTCGAAGCCGCCGGCGATGGTGTCGCAACCGGGCGCCACTCCGCGCCGTTGTGCGCCGGTCGCCCCGGCGTATTGCACGGCAATCGTACTTATCTGATGGCGGATGACGACGGCGAAATCATCGAAACCCATTCGATTTCCGCGGGTCTGGATTACCCTGGCGTCGGTCCCGAACATGCCTGGCTGAAAGACACGGGCCGCGCCAATTACGTCAATATCACCGATGACGAAGCCTTGGAAGGCTTCCATGCCTTGACCCGGATGGAAGGCATCATTCCGGCGCTGGAGTCCAGTCATGCCCTGGCTTACACCATGAAGCTGGCGCCGACCATGCGCAAAGACCAAATCATTATCGTCAACCTGTCAGGACGCGGTGACAAAGACATGCATACCATCATGCAACGCGAGGGGATCAGTCTATGAGCCGCCTTGCTGATAAATTTGCCGAATTGAAAGCCTCGGGCCGTAAGGCCTTGATTCCGTTCATCACGGCCGGCGACCCTTATCCCGAATTCACCGTACCGATGCTGCACGAGATGGTGGCGGCCGGGGCCGACATCATCGAATTGGGGGTGCCGTTTTCCGATCCGATGGCCGACGGCCCGGTCATTCAGCGCGCCAGTGAGCGAGCCTTGGCCCACCATGTCGGTTTGCGCAAGGTATTGTTGATGGCGATGGAATTTAGAAAAACCGATCAGACCACGCCGCTGGTGCTGATGGGTTATCTGAACCCGATCGAAATCATGGGTTACGAAGATTTTGCCAATGCGGTGCAGCGGGCCGATGTCGATGGCGTATTGACGGTGGATTTGCCGCCCGAAGAATCCGAGGCTTGCGTGACGCTGCTACGCGAGCGCGGCATCGATCAAATCTTCCTGCTGGCGCCGAATACCACCGCCGAACGTATTCAGAAAATGCATGCGGTCGGTAGCGGTTATTTGTATTACGTATCCTTGAAAGGGGTGACCGGTGCCGGGCATCTCGATGTGGCGGATGTCGCGGACAAATTGCAATTGATACGCGCCAACACCAGTTTGCCGGTCGGTGTTGGTTTTGGTGTCAAGGATGCCGAGACCGCCAAGACCATCGCCAATATTGCCGATGGCGTGGTGGTGGGCAGCGCCTTGATCAGTAAAATCGAGGCCCATCTGGACGATCCGATGCAGGCGAAACGGGAAATCATAGCTTTATTGAAATCCATGCGCATAGCGATGGATGGTTAAGAATTCAAGCGGAGTAGACAGCGAATGAGTTGGTTTGAAAAATTGGTGCCGTCCGTCATTAGAACCGATAGTGCGGAAAAAAAGACCAATGTGCCGGAAGGCCTGTGGAATAAATGTCCCAGTTGCGACGCAATTTTGTTTAATGCGGAATTGGTGAAAAATTTTAGCGTCTGTCCTAAATGTGACCATCATTTACGCATTTCCGCGCGCACGCGCCTGGATTTGTTCCTGGATGAAGGCGAACGCATCGAGATCGGCGCGGGCTTGAAACCCAGCGATCCCTTGAAATTCAAGGACAGCAAGCGCTACAAGGACCGAATCAGCCAGGCGCAGAAGCAAAGTAACGAAAACGATGCCTTGGTGGTCATGAAAGGAAGTCTGAAAGGGCGGGGCATCGTGGCGGCCGCGTTTGATTTCAACTTCATGGGCGGTTCGATGGGCTCCGTGGTTGGTGAGCGTTTTGTGCGCGGCGTCAATCAAAGTTTGCAAGACCGGATTCCGTTCATCGTGTTTACCGCCAGCGGCGGCGCCAGAATGCAAGAGTCCCTGTATTCGCTGTTCCAGATGAGCAAGACCAGTGCCGCGTTGACGCGTTTGGCCGATGCCGGCATTCCTTATATCTCGTTCATGACCGATCCCACCATGGGAGGCGTGTCCGCCAGTTTGGCCATGCTGGGTGACATCAACGTCGCCGAGCCGGACGCCTTGATCGGTTTTGCCGGTCCCCGGGTGATCGAGCAAACCGTGCGGGAAAAGCTGCCCGAAGGCTTTCAGCGTAGCGAATTTTTGCAAGAGCACGGCGCGATCGATATGATCATCGACAGACGCGAAATGCGCGAGAAAATAGCCAGTGTCCTTTCCATTCTTTACCCACATGTCGATAGCGCCAGTCAAGAACCGGAATCACAAAGTCTGATCAACGAAAGCGAAGTATTCGTTAATTAGCCCGCGATGGCGCGCTTTCAAGCGTTGGGTGACTGGCTGGCCTGGCAGGAACAGTTTCATCCACGACCGATAGATTTAGGCCTGGATAGAGTCGCTGGAGTTTATGCCAGCCTCGATCCCAAGCCTGACACGATACCGACGATCACCGTTGCCGGCACCAACGGCAAGGGTTCCTGCGTCGCCTTCCTGGAGGCGATCTACAAGGCGCAAGGTTATCGTGTCGGCGCCTATACCTCGCCGCACATTCTCAAGTATAACGAGCGCATCAGGATCGATGGCCTGCCGGTAGCCGATGATGATATTTGCGCGGCGTTCGAGCGTATCGACGCGGTGCGGGGCGATACCAGCCTGAGTTATTTCGAGTTTGGCACGCTTGCGGCGCTGGATATATTCAGCAGAAACGACGTTGAAGTAAGGATTTTGGAAGTCGGTCTGGGCGGGCGGCTGGACGCCGTGAATATCGTCGACCCCGCCGCGGCCATCGTGACGACCATTGCGATCGATCACGTCGATTGGCTGGGGCATACCGAGGAAGCCATTGGCCGGGAAAAAGCGGGCATATTTCGTCAAGCGACCCCGGCTATCGTGGGCGACCGGAACCCGCCAAATTCTTTGTTGCAAAGCGCAAGGGACAAACAAGCGGAACTGATGCAAATCGGCCAGGCGTTCGATTATCGTAAACAGGCGGATGGCTGGGATTGGTTTTGCGATCGGCTAAAATTGACCGACTTGCCCGAGCCGAATTTGCAGGGTGAACACCAATTTCACAACGCCTCGGCGGTCATTATGGCTGTAATGTGTCTACAGGGACGATTGCCGGTTGACGAGCAGGCGATTCGGCAAGGTCTGACCACGGCGAGATTGCAGGGACGCTTTCAACTGATCGCGGGAACGACACCGATTTTGCTGGATGTAGGGCACAATCCGCAAGCGGTGCAAACGTTGCTGGATTATTTGCGGGAACACTTTCCCTCGGTTAAGGTGCATGCGGTGTTCGCGATGATGAAGGACAAGGACATACCGGGGGTGTTGGCAATCATGCGCGAGCGCGTGGCGCAATGGTACTTGGCGCCGCTGAAAAATCCGCGCGCCGCCAGCGAAGAATTATTGACAAGTTATTTTCGACAACAAGATGTCACCAGTGTGAACCATGGCTATGCCGATTTTTCGGCGGCGTTCGAAGATGCCCGCCGGCATGCGTTGCCGGGCGAGTTGATTTTGATCTTCGGTTCTTTTTTTCTGGTGTCTGAATATTTATCCCATTTTTCGTAGAGGTGATGAAGATGGATCAAGAGTTGAAGCAACGATTGATTGGCGCCGCTGTCATTACGGCCCTGGCGGCTATTTTTGTGCCGATGTTATTCGATGATCCTATCGATGAATCCGGTAAAAGTGTCAATGAATTAAAGATTCCGGAATTGCCGGCCAAGGCGCAGGACGTTGAGATCATGCCGTTGCCGGAAAAGGCGGAAGACGTGACGACCGTTGCGCCGATGGAAAAGCCGGAGCCGCCCGCGCCGGCCGTGGTGTATGAGGGCGATGAGGAGGCCGATATGGACATGGCGCCCGCCCGTCCCCGTGCAATGATCACGGAAAAGGAAACCGCGCCGGTGCCGAAAGCAGTCGCGCCCGCGTCCGCGCCGCGGACTGTCGCGCCTCAATTGAACGTGGCCGATGAAGAGGACGTCAGCGTACCGCCTCAGCCGGCCGCGACCAAGCCCGTTAAAGCACCGGCACCCGTGGCCGAAGCACCGGTCAAGCCAAGCAAGCCGGCGCTCGTCGAGCCTGCGCCCAAGCCTTCGATCGCGGCGGAATCCGCGACCACGCGCTGGTATTTGAACGCGGGTTCCTTCAGTCAAAAGGCCAACGCGCAGACGATGCTGGAAAACTTGAAGAAACAAGGTTTCGCGGCTTCAATCAAGGAAGTGGCCGGGGAAAAAGGCTCTATTTATAAAGTCAGGGTTGGACCGATGCTGGATAAGGCCAAGGCGCAAGAAATCAAGGCCAAGCTGGCCCAGATCAACGTCAACAGCTTTGTTTCCGGAGACGAGTAATCGAGTTCTCGCTGGTTAGAAAAGGCTTGATGATGTCGGACGTATTGAATTTCGACAAGATGATCTGGATAGACTATGCCATCCTCGGTTTGGTGTCGATTTCCGCGATCATCGGTTTGATTCGGGGGTTCATCAAGGAAGCCTTCGCGCTGCTGACCTGGATGGTCGCGATAGGCGTGGGCTGGCATTACAGCCGGGATTTCGCGGTATTGTTGCGGAATCAGATCGACTATCCTTCCGCACGTATTGCGACAGCCTTTATTCTGTTGTTTGTCATGACGCTGGTCTTGGGCGGTCTGATTAGTTTCATACTGAATCATTTGATCGAAAAAACCGGCTTGAGCGGCACCGACCGCCTGGTGGGAATGGTGTTCGGCATCGCCCGCGGCGCGGTACTGGTTGCCTTGCTCGTGATGCTGGCCGGCGTCACTCCATTGCCCGAAGATCCCTGGTGGAAACAGTCAAGGCTGATTCCGCCCTTCCAATCTTTCGCCGTCTGGCTGAAAGACCATATCCCGTCCGATTTGGCGGGCTACATTCATTATCGTTAGTTCATTAGGTTTGCTATGTGTGGTATTGCCGCGATTGTTTCCAATCAAAATGTCAATCAGGAATTGTATGATGCCTTAACCGTGTTGCAGCACCGTGGCCAGGATGCCGCCGGCATTGCAACCTGCGAAGGTTCGAGGCTGCATTTGCGTAAGGAAAATGGCTTGACCCGTGATGTGTTTTCCGCCGAGGAAATGCTGAGGCTGAAAGGCAACATGGGAATTGCCCATGTCAGATACCCGACCGCGGGTTGCACCAGCGCCGAGGAAGCGCAGCCGTTTTATGTGAACTCACCGTTCGGATTGACCTTGGCGCATAACGGTAATTTGACCAACACCGAAGAATTGAAGGTGCAGGTGTTCGTCGACGACCAGCGCCATATCAACACCGAATCGGATTCCGAAGTATTGTTGAACGTATTCGCCCACGAACTGGCCGAAGCCGGCAAGCTGACCCTGACCGTCGATGACGTGTTCAAGGCGGTCAGCGCCGTGCATAGACGTTGCCGTGGCGCTTATGCGGTAGTGGTAATGATCGCCGGTTTCGGCATCCTGGGTTTTCGCGATCCGCACGGCATTCGTCCGATCGTGTTTGGTGAGCGCAAAGGCGACGATGGTTTTACCGACTACATGATCGCTTCGGAAAGCGTAGCCCTGGACGTGCTGGATTTTCGCTTGATCCGCGATATTGCGCCGGGCGAGGCGGTATTCATCGAGACTTCGGGCAAATTGCATATCAAGCAGTGCGCCGAAAAGACCAATCATTGCCCCTGCATCTTTGAATACGTCTATTTCGCCCGTCCCGATTCCATCATCGATAACATTTCGGTCTATAAGGCCCGCATGCGCATGGGCAAGAAACTGGCAAAAAAAATCCAGAAGGAATGGCCGAATCACGACATCGATGTGGTCATTCCGATTCCCGATACCAGCCGCACGGCCGCGCTGCAAATCGCGCATGAATTGGGCGTCAAATTCCGCGAAGGTTTCATGAAAAACCGTTACATCGGGCGTACCTTCATCATGCCTGGACAGAAAATGCGCAAGAAATCGGTCAAGCAAAAACTCAACGCGATTTCGCTGGAATTTGCCGGCAAGAATGTGTTGTTGGTCGACGATTCCGTCGTGCGCGGCACCACATCCGAGCAGATCATTCAAATGGCCCGCGATGCCGGCGCGAAAAAAGTTTATTTTGCCTCCGCGGCGCCGCCAGTGCGCTATCCCAATGTTTACGGCATCGACATGCCGGCGGCGCGTGAGTTGATCGCCCATGGCCGCACCGAACAAGAGGTTTGCGATGCGATAAAAGCCGACAAGCTAATCTATCAGGATCTGGAAGATCTGATCGATGCGGTGGGCAAGGGCAATCCGAACATCAAACAGTTCGATACCTCGTGTTTCAGCCATGAATATGTCACCGGCGACATCGATGATGAATATTTGGCTCGAATCGAGGCTCTGCGCAACGATGGTGCGCAAGAGCGCAGAAATGCACCGATCAGCGCCATCGCACAAAAATGACGGATCAAGACATGACAGATTTCGATTGGCAACAATACGCCCAGGAAACCCAGGCCATCAGGGTTGGGCATAAACGCACGCACGAAGATGAACATAGCATCGCGATTTTCGCGACCTCGAGTTACGTGTTCGAATCGGCGGAACAGGCTTCTTTACGCTTTACCGGCAAACAGCCGGGCAATATCTATTCCCGCTTCACCAATCCGACGGTCAGCGCCTTTCAGGATAGGCTGGCCTTGATGGAAAAGGGCGAACGCTGTCTGGCGTTTTCCTCCGGCATGGCCGCGATCATGGCGGTCGGCATGGGGTTGCTGAAAGCTGGCGATCATGTGGTTTGCTCGCGCGGCGTGTTCGGTAATACCGTGCTGACGTTTCAAAATTATTTCGCCAAATTCGGCGTGACGACGGATTTCGTCAATCTGACGGATTTGTCGGCCTGGGAAGCGGCGATCAAACCGAATACGCGGTTTTTGTTTCTGGAAACCCCGTCCAATCCGTTGATCGAGATCGCCGATATTCAGGCCTTGGCCGACATTGCCCATAGTCATGATTGTCTGTTGGTCGTGGATAATTGTTTCTGTACCCCGGTTTTGCAACAACCTTTGGCCTTGGGCGCGGATCTGGTGATTCAATCGGCCACCAAATTCATCGACGGACAAGGGCGTTGCGTCGGTGGGGCGGTGATCGGTAGCGAGGCCTTGATCGAAAAAGATATTTACCCGTATTTGCGTACCGGCGGTGCCACGATGAGCCCGTTCAACGCCTGGGTGTTTTTATCGGGACTGGAAACCCTGGCGCTGCGTATGAAAGCGCATTGCGACAACGCGTTTGAGCTGGCGAAGTGGCTGGAGCAGCAACCCGCGGTGGCGAAAGTGCATTATCCGGGCCTGGCATCGCATGCTCAACATGAACTGGCGAAACGTCAGCAGAGCCATTTCGGCGCGGTGGTTAGTTTCGAACTGACCGGCGGTCAAGAGCAGGCCTGGCGTTTGATCGATTCAACCCGAATGTTGTCGATTACCGCGAATCTGGGCGACGTCAAAACCACGATCACGCATCCTGCCACCACCACGCACGGCAGACTTAGCCCTGAAGCCAGAGCCGAGGCGGGCATCAAGGATAGCCTGGTCAGAATATCGGTGGGTCTGGAAAATCTGGAAGATATTAAAAACGACTTGCGAAGAGGCTTATAGAAACTCTGAAAGTCAGGGCGGGAGCGTGGCCCTGGCTGCACATGAGGTTGGGTTGTTTTTGGATATAAGGCTTTAGCTGCCGCACAGGCGCTTGAGTTCGCCGAACGGAGTCGAGGCGAACGATGAAACTGGGCTTGCCTGATTACCGAAATTCGAAAATAAGCTATCTTTGATGCATCTTGATGGATTAATACGGAATTGCGTGCATGTTTCGAGAAAGAAGAGAGTACAGAAAAAAATTCAATGCCTTCGGACAATTGCACATCGGGGGGGAGGTGCTGCAATTCAATTGCTACGACGTTTCTGTAAAGGGAGCGATGATAGAAGTGTCGCCAGGCGAATTATTGGCGAGCGTGGCCGATTTCGAAGCGTTTTTGCGGGAAGACAGGCGCGCGGAAATTTTCATAGGCGAGTTGATGCTGGCCGGTGAAGTCAGAATCGTTTGGGTGCGCGAGGAACGTGGCCGTCTCTATATGGGGCTGGAATTCGAAACAGTGGTCCATAACGCGGAAAAACTCTGGATCAAGCGGCGAGGTTACCGCCAGACCAAGCCTTTTACCGCCGAACTCTTTATCGACAACGAGCGTTTGCTGGTGGAGGGTATCAACCGTTCCAACGATGGCTTATGCGTCCAATCAAACAAGCCGCATCGCCCAATCAAGACCAATACGCCGGTCAAACTACAAATCAAGGAATTTGGTTTGGCCGCGCTGGGCAAGGTGGTTTGGGTGGGCGATGAGGACGATTCGACCAAATTGGGATTGCAAATCGTCTCCATCCTGTAAGGAATGTGTGAGAAATAAGCTTGGCAATTGGTAGGTGTCAATTCATTCGCACTGCGCGGATAAATCCGCACCTACACCGAATACTTGCATAGGTTATTTCATGTTCATTCCTAACAGCATATTCGCGCCGTTTAGCCACTGACTTATTGGCTTACGGCTGCTCCCGGAGCAATGGATCGAGCGCGTTCCTCATGTCCAGTGCTTGCAAATCGTCAAAACCGCCAATGTGGCGCTCGCCGATGAAAATTTGTGGAATGGTGCGGCGCTGGGTTTTTTCCATCAATTCTTGACGCAGGCCGGGCCTGGAGTCGACATCGATTTCTGTATAGCTTGCGCCCTTGCGCTCCAACAAGCGTTTGGCCATGGTGCAGTAAGGGCATAAGCGGCCGGTGTAAACGACGATTTCTGGCATCTGATTTAAATTAAAGCTTTCTAATAAAGCTGGTATTCTAACCAGCCTGAGAGGCTTGCTCAATAGCCAGCGCATTGGCAAATTGCGTCAACAAGGTCAGTGCCGCGGTCGACAGCGAGTCGCCGAAAGCGACGATGCCGTCTTCGTGGCCCAGCATGCTGAAAATCGGCAAGCTAGCCAGTTTGCCCGAGGCGAAAAGTTCTTCGACGGCCTCGGCCATTTCCAGGCTGCCATAAGGAACGTCCGCCGCGGTATGAGGTATTTGCAGCGCTTGGGTCTGGCGCCAGATTTGGGGGCAATGCACATGAATCACGGCCTGTGCCTTGGGTGCATGCAGATAGATGCTGGCATGGGTCAATGCTTCCGAAGAAGGCCGGGAAGGTCCGCGCGAAAACAGCGCATTCTGTTTTGGCAAGGCCTTTTCGACAATGGCAAAATGCCTCGTGGTCAATAGCGGTAAATGGCCGGTTTGGGTGCCGGAAATCAAAAATGCCTGTCGGTCCTGTTGTAAGCGCTGACTGATATTGCCGTAGCCGAGGCCATGATATTTTTCCGGTGATTGTCCAATGAGTTCCAATCTAAACAGCACATTGCGCCAGGCATTGATTTGACTGATGTCGGTCGTGATTGCAGCGTCGTCGGCCTGGTGTTTCAGCCGGTATTTGATTACACCTTCCCGCTCATTCATGTTATTTTTGCATGGATTCTGATTTGTCTTTTATTTTCAAACACATGATGTTCAAGTTTTTTAAATCCGCTTTTGCTCCGTGGCTCATCCTGTCATTGCTTGCCATCAATCTGGCTTTCGCGGCCAACGAAAGCGCGACGGCCAAAAAAAGCGTGACGGCGGCGGAAATAGAGCAACGCATGCAGTCTCTCAAGGACAAGCAAAACATCTCCGAGGAATTGCGCAATCGTATTCTCGCGGCTTATCAGGAAAGTCTGGACAATTTGCGAGAACTGGAAAATCAGCAGACTGAAGCCGCCGAGCTCAAGCGTACGTCCAGCAGTATACCGCTGGAAGCCAAACAGCTACAGGCGCAAATCGCCGATGCGGAAAATCAGTTGAAAAACCGCAGTCCGGAAAAACTGGCGATATTTCCCACCGATGAGATCGAGCAGCGTCAAGTCATTGAGAAAACGCGGCTCAGCGATTTGGATGCCGAAATTGCCCGGGTCGAAAACCTGGTCACTGAGCTGAGCAATAGCCCGCAAATGATCAGGGAGAAGATTTCGGAACTCAAGGCCAAGCAAGCATCGACGCAACAGGAACAGCAGGCGCTGACCGGCAAGACCATGGAAAATCTGCCGGAAAAGGAGGCCAGGCAAATTCAGCTGGATACGCGAATGCGCCTGCTGAACAGCACGCAAAAGACGCTGGAGCTCGAATACATCAGCAATCCGATGCTTCTGCAATTACAGAAAGACCACTTGCAATTATTGAACTTGCAACGGGAGCGCTTGAGCCTGGTCATTGCCGAATTGGAAAGCTACCTGCTGGAAAGGCGGCAACAGGAAATCGACAAAGAGCGGGCCGAATTGCTGCAGGCGGAAAAGGATGCCGAAGGCAAGCATCCTTTGATTCGTGCCGCGACCAAGGACAACATGCGTTACAACCGTAATTTGCGGGATGTGAACCAGCATATCGAGCAGTATTTGGCGCAAAAAAACGACATCGATGCACGCAACAAGCAACTGGAAAAAGATTTTCAGAGCGCCGAGCAAAAAATCAATCTGGCGGGCTTGAGTCCGGCACTGGGCAATTTACTGCGCGAACAGCGGCGGAATCTGCCGCAACGCAAGCAATACGGCAATTTCAACGACACGATTCAGCAGGAAATCGCCTCCACCAGCTTGGAGATGTTCAAGCTCGACGAGGTTAAAAAGGAACTGGCCGACGTAAACCAGACCCTGTTGATGCGATTGGAACAACAGCTGCCGGCGAACACCGAGCCCGCCGAAGCCTTGCGCATTCGTACCGAATTGCGCATGCTGCTGAACGATCAAAAAGACCTGGTCGGGCGCTTGTCGATCGCTTATGCGGAATACGCCAGGATATTGGGGGATGTCGATTTTACCCTGCAGCAAATGCTGAACAGCGCGGATAAATTCGGTGCCTATTTGGATCAGCGCCTGTTATGGGTGCCGAACGCGCCGGTGATTACCAAGGCTTATTTGCAAAATATCGTGCATTCGGTGACCTGGTTTTGCGCGCCCGCGAATTGGGCGCAGGTCATCGGCAATTTGAAGAAGGGTCTGGAATCCTACCCATTGATGTTGATGCTGGGTATTGCAATCGTTGTGCTACATCTAAAATTTAAAAATACCTTGCGAGTCAACCTGGCGGCTCTGTTGGCGAAAAGCCGCTCCAATCAATATGTCACCGGTTTCGGCCAAACCTTGAGCGGTTTGGGTTACATCCTGGCCATGTCCCTGCCTGTCCCGTTGTTGATGGGGTGGGCGGGCTGGATGCTGAGCCTGAATTACAACGGCGATGGCTTTAGTCGGGCTCTTGTCGGCGGTTTGCTATCGGCCGCCGTTTCCTTGGCATTGTTGCAGTTTTTTTATCGCATCTTCAGGCCCGACGGCGTGGCCGTGTCGTTGTTTTTCTGGCATCAGCGTACCGCACAGCTGTTGTACCAACAATTGAAATGGTCTCGCTTCGTCATCATTCCCTGCATTTTCATCGTCGGCATGACCAGCGCCAATTTGTTTTCCGAACACAATCAAACCCTGGGCAGAACCGCGCAAATCCTGATGATGCTGGTCGTGTCCTATGTGATGCATCGTTTGGCTCATCCAGGCATCGGTCTGGGTAAGACGTTTTATGTGTATTCGAGCAGTTGGATCAGCCGCTTGCGTTATGTTTGGTATGGCTTGGCCATTCTGGCGCCTTGGGTCGTGATTGGGTTTTCCGTGGCGGGTTATTATCAAAGCGCACTGGAATTGCAGGGCAAGTTGGTGGTTACGTTGCGGCTGATATTCATCACGGCCTTGTTCCATGCCTTGGCCTTGCGTTGGTTGACGGTCACCAAGCGCCAACTGGCGGTGCAAAATGCCCGCAAAAAACGCAAGCAAACGGTGGATCAGGTATCCGCCAGCCTCAGCACCGAAGGAGGGGGCTATGTATCGGATGAAGCCCTGGTGGATATTTCCACGATTAACCAGCAAAGCGACAAGCTGTTGATCACGGTGATCGCGGTGATCTTGTTGGCGGGTTTCTGGATGATCTGGAGCGATATTTTGCCGGCCTTCGCGGTGTTCGACCGCGTCGAGCTCTGGCAGCGCAGCGAGTTGCTGGACGGCAAGGAGGTCAGCATGCCGGTTACCCTGATCAACCTGTTCTTTGCGGTGTTTTATGCGGCGTTGACATTCGTATTCGTCAGCAACTTTCCGGCACTGGTCGATCTGCTGTCGGTAGGCAAGTTCGCGATGACCTCTGGCAGCCGTTATGCCTTGATTCAGTTGGCGCGCTATTTATTGATCACGATCGCGTTTTTGGCCGTTGCCAATGAATTGGGGGGGCGCTGGTCGCAAGTGCAGTGGCTGGTCGCCGCGCTTTCCGTGGGTTTGGGTTTCGGCTTGCAGGAAATATTCGCCAACATGGTTTCCGGCATCATCCTGTTGTTCGAGCGCCCGATTCGGGTCGGCGACACCGTGACTGTGGGGGATGTTACCGGGCGCGTGTGCCGGATTCAGATGCGCGCCACCCACATTCTGGACTGGGACAGCAAGGAACTGGTGGTGCCGAACAAATCCATCATCACCGATCGCCTGGTGAACTGGACCTTGACCGACACGGTCACGCGCGTGATTTTGATGATGAACGTCTCTTACGGCAGCGATATCGAATTGGTGGAAAAAATTCTGAAAGACACGGTGAGTACGGTCGATAAGATATTGCCGGATCCCGAGCCCATGGTGTCCTTCTTGAGTTTTGGAGAAAGCGCGATAAATTTCAGAATATCGGTATTTGTCAAAGAGTTGGGCGACAGAATGGCCGTCACCCATGAATTGCATAAAAAACTCTACGTCGCCCTGCAGCAAAACGGCATAGAAATACCGTTTCCGCAACGCGACATTCATATCCGTTCGGTTGCCGACGGGGTATTCACGAGCGGCGGAGCAAGTAGTCGATTTCAATAAAAAATCAAACTGTAATAAAATGGCGAGTTTTACAAAAGCCTGGTATTGAAACGGATTTACAGATGCGCTGTCCATTTTGCTCCGCACAAGATACGCGAGTGATCGATACTCGCCTGGCCGACGAGGGCGACCAGGTCAAGCGTCGGCGTGAGTGCGTGGCCTGCAAGGAACGTTTTACGACCTTCGAGGTGGTTGAATTGAGTTTGCCGCGCATCATCAAGCGCAATAGCGCGCGTGAAGCCTTTGACGAAGGCAAGTTGCGCGCGGGCATGCAGCGGGCATTGGAAAAACGCCCGGTCAAGGTGGATGAAATCGAGGCGGCGATCAGTCGGATCAAGAAAGCCCTGGTGGGCAAGGGGGAGCGGGAAGTGAGCGCGCACGAACTAGGCGAACTGGTCATGAAAGAACTCAGTGCCCTGGATCATGTGGCTTTCGTGCGCTTTGCCTCCGTGTACCGCAGCTTCGAAGATGTTAGCGAATTCACCCGAATGATAGAGAACCTGCAACAGCATGAGCGCTGAACTGGACGCCGCTTTCATGGCTCGTGCCGTCAAGCTGGCGGAAAACGGGATTTACACGACCGATCCCAATCCGCATGTCGGCTGCGTGCTGGTCAAAAATGGTGAGATCATCGCCGAAGGCTGGACGCAACGCGCCGGCTTCGCCCATGCCGAAATCGATGCGCTGGCTAAAATAAATGATGCAAGAGGCGCGACGGCGTATGTAACATTGGAGCCTTGCAGCCATCACGGTAAAACCGGGCCTTGTTGCGAGGCCTTGATCGCCGCCGGCATCAACCGCGTGGTGGTGGCGATGCAGGACCCCAATCCTCAGGTTTGCGGGCGAGGTTTGCGGAAGATCCGCGAAGCAGGCATAGAAGTCGTGGTCGGCGTGTTGGCGGAAGAAGCCGCAAAACTCAACCGCGGCTTTTTCAAGCGCATGACAACAGGGTTGCCGTGGATACGCAGCAAACTGGCGATGAGCCTGGATGGGCGCACCGCGATGGCCTCCGGCGAGAGTCAGTGGATCACGTCGAAAGAAGCCAGACAGGACGTGCAGGGCTGGCGCGCGCAAAGCAGCGCGATCGTCACCGGCATCGATACGGTGTGGTACGACGATCCACAACTGAATGCCCGCGTCGATTTCGATCTGGTGCAGCCAGTCAAAGTGGTGCTGGATTCCAACTTGCGCATGCCACTCACGGCAAAAATGCTGCAAAATTCAGTGGAAGTGTGGATCGTCACCTGCAGCGATGACGCCGGGAAGTTGGAAAAATTGCGGCAAGTCGGCTGCAAGGTGTTTCAAGTCGGGGCCAAAAACGGTCGCGTCGATTTGGTGGAAACGTTTGAATTGCTGGCCGAGTTGCAAATCAACACGGTGTGGGTCGAAGCCGGTGCCACCCTGAACGGTGCCTTGCTCGACAGCGGGCTGGTCGACGAATGGCTGATCTATATGGCGCCCTGTGTGTTGGGTGACCAGGCGCGAGGATTGTTTCATCTGCCGGGCTTGCAGATCATGCAAGATAAAAAATTGTTACATTTGAGCGAAACTCGCCAAATTGGATCAGACTTGCGATTACGTTATCAAACTCAACGGGCATGACCCAAACGGACAAATGAAAGCAGGCATAACGGCGTTTTTCCTGATGGCTTTACCTCTTTGGGGATACGCGGAAGAAGACGATAACAAAGAGGTTCGCACTTTCATCATCAAGGAAGGCAAAGTCATTCGCGAAGAGCATGAAGTGGAGGTCTATGACTACCATACCGGTACTTTTCAGACTTTTAAGGTATATCGCGAACCCGAAGCGGATCATAAAGCTAAAGGCGATACGCCCAAGCCAGAGCCGGATGGCAAGTCGCGCTAGTCTGGTGTCTTAACGCTCATGAAGGCTTGGCGATTGCCCCGGCAAATGAAAGTTCTAGCTGTAGGCGTCGCGAATTGAAGCCATTTAGAGCGACTGTGCGTCGCTCCCACCATGACTTTCAGAGTGACATTTTAGCGCCGCCTGTATTATTGGCTGATGCGTGTGTTTAGTATTTTAGAGTCGAAGGTATTATGTTTACAGGCATCATTCTCGCGGTGGGACACATCGCCGCGATTCAACCGAAAGGCGGCGACTGCCGCTTGACAATCCATACGGGCAAATTGCCGCTGGGGGAGGTGGCGTTGGGTGACAGCATCGCCGTCAACGGCGTCTGCTTGACCGCCGTGGAATTGGGCGGCGACTATTTTTGCGCCGACGTCTCCAACGAAACCTTGTCGCGGACCACCTTGAAATCCGCGGCAGCCGGTACGCCGGTGAATCTGGAGCTGGCGTTGACGCCTTCGTCCCGTCTGGGCGGGCATATCGTCAGCGGGCATGTCGATGGCATAGGTAAGGTCGTCGAAAAACAGAGCGATGGCCGTTCGATGCGTTTCAAATTCAAGGTGCCGGACAATCTGGCCAAATACATCGCTGAAAAAGGTTCTATCTGCATCGATGGCATCAGTTTGACCGTCAACAGCGTCAATGGTGTGTATTTTTCCGTCAACATCGTGCCGCATACCTTGCAGGAAACTACGCTGGGCGATACCCATGTCGGCAGCGAGGTCAACTTGGAAGTGGATTTACTGGCTCGTTACATGGAGCGCCTGATGCTCGGCGAGGCGGCCGCGCAATGCCAGGGCGGCGTCACCGAGGCCCTATTACATGAAGCAGGCTTTATCAAATGAATAGCATAGAAGAAATCATAGCAGACCTGCGCCAGGGCAAAATGGTCATCATCATGGATGACGAAGACCGCGAAAACGAAGGCGATTTATTGATGGCGGCGGCATTCGTGCGCCCCGAAGACATCAATTTCATGACCAAATACGGCCGCGGCCTGATTTGCCTGACACTGACGCGCGAACGCTGCCAGCAATTGCGGTTGCCGCTGATGGTCAGCGACAACAAAACGCCGTACACCACCAATTTCACGGTGTCGATCGAAGCCGCCGAAGGCGTGACCACCGGTATTTCCGCAGCCGACCGCGCATTAACCGTCCAGACGGCGGTGGCAAAAGATGCCCAGCCCACCGATCTGGTGCAGCCAGGACATATTTTTCCTATCATGGCCCAGGCCGGCGGCGTGTTGAACCGGGCCGGCCATACCGAGGCCGGTTGCGATTTGGCCAGGTTGGCCGGCGTGGAGCCCGCCGCGGTGATCGTGGAAATCTTGAATGACGACGGCACCATGGCCAGACGGCCGGACCTGGAAAAATTAGCCGCTCAACACGGGCTTAAAATCGGCACCATCGCCGATTTGATCCATTACCGCATTCAGCATGAAAACACGTTGGAGCGTATCAGCGAGTGCGCCTATCCCACCGAGTTCGGCGATTTCAGGCTATATGCCTACCAGGACAGAAACGATGACAATGTCCATTTGGCCTTGGTGATGGGAGACGTGGCTGGCGACGAGCCGGTGCTGGTAAGGGTGCATGCGCGCAATCTGATGGATGATTTGTTTTTCTCCAAACGCAGTGATTGCAGCCTGCCGGTACGCGAAGCGCTGAAAAAAATCGCCGAAGCCGGTCGTGGTGTGTTGGTGATTATCCGGCAGAAAGAGGATAACAAATCGTTGGTCGAGCTGGTTCATGCCTATCAAATGCAGGATCATGGCCTCAAAAACACTCAGGACTTGACGGCCGATGCCGATTGGCGCACCACCGGAACCGGCTCTCGGATCTTGTCCGATTTGGGCGTGCGACGGCTGAAAGTCATGGGTACGCAGAAAAAATACATTGGTCTGTCCGGTTTCGACCTGGAAGTGGTAGAGCATATCGACACCGCACATTGAATAAACCTTTAATCAAGATTTCAATCCATACAGCAAGGTAAACCTATGACAACAGTCACAACCCTGGAAGGCAATCTGTCCGCGCAAGGCGGCAAATTTTGCATCGTCTCCTCGCGTTTCAACAGCTTCATCGTCGAGCAACTGGAAGGTGGCGCGATTGATGCCATCGTCCGACACGGAGGCGATAAAGCCAACATCACGCTGGTTAAAGTGCCGGGCGCCTTCGAATTACCCGTGGCTGTGCAACGAGTCGCTGCGGCCAAAAAATTCGATGCGATCATCGTGTTGGGCGCGGTGATCCGCGGTGGTACGCCCCACTTTGAATATGTCGCCGGCGAATGCGTGAAAGGTATCGCCCAGGTTTCGTTGCAACACGACGTGCCGGTCAGCTTCGGCGTGTTGACCGTCGATACGATCGAGCAAGCCATAGAGCGAGCGGGTACCAAAGCCGGCAACAAAGGCGCGGAAGCGGCCTTGTCGGCAATCGAAATGGTCAGTCTGTTCAATAATATGAGTGTTTAATGAGTCAAGCGAAAACCAATGCCAGAAAGTGCGCGGTGCAAGCACTGTATCAGTGGCAAATGTCCGGCGAAAGCCTGAGCCGTATCGAAACTTACTTCCTGGAGCAAGAGTATCTGAAAGGGGCACAGAAAACCTATTTCAGTGAGCTGTTTCATGGCGTACCCAAACAGTTGACGGAGATTGATGCGGCGCTGGCCGAATTCGTCGATCGGCCAGTAGAAAAAATCGATCCCGTGGAACGGGCGATTTTACGCATCGGGGTTTATGAGTTGATCAATCGACTGGAAACACCGTACAAAGTCATCATTAACGAGGGCGTCAATCTGGCTAAGGATTTTGGCGCCGAAGGCAGTCACAAATATGTCAACGGCATCTTGGATAAGGTTTCGCAGAAGCAGCGCGCGGTCGAAATCGCCGCCAAGCGGGCCAAGCCGCAAAACTGATGGCGCGGGTCAACGAGTGACGGACACATTGCTCTGAAAATCATGGTGGACGAAGTGCCGAAATATCTGGAAAAAGCTAAAGCTTTTTCACTCCGAGCCACGCAGGGGAGTGCGATTGCTTTAGCTATCGCACTGATGGCAAATCTTCCCGGCTTGCGCGTTTTTTGACCCGGTGGATAACGTTCATTTACCGGGGTAATGCAACACTTTCATGGCCGTTAGGTAGAACAATGTCGGGAACAATTGCCGAATTCGATTTGATCCGGCGCTATTTCGCCGTGCATGCGCCGCAACACCCTTACAACCCATTGGGCATAGGCGATGACTGCGCATTATTGAATGTGCCTGCGGGCTATCAGTTGGCGGTGACCACCGACACCATGGTCGAAAATGTGCATTTTTTCGCCGATGTCGATCCCGAGTCACTCGGCCACAAGTTGCTGGCGGTCAATCTGAGCGATCTGGCGGCCATGGGTGCCGAACCCTTTGCGGTGACGTTGGCCCTGACTTTGCCCGCGACCGATGAATCTTGGCTGCAGGCTTTTTCGCGCGGATTCATGGCACTGGCCAGGCAATATGGCGTCGATCTGGTTGGAGGGGACACGACGTCCGGGCCTTTGACATTGAGTGTGCAGGCCATGGGCGTGGTGCCGGAGGGCAGGGCGTTGCTGCGCTCTGGCGCCCAAGCCGGCGACGCGGTTTACGTCACGGGTCAGCTCGGCAATGCCGGTCTTGGGCTAAAGATCAAGCAAGGTTATGACTGCAACAGGCCCGATCTGGCATTGCAGTGTTTCAATAAACCGCAGCCCCGTATCGAGCAGGGTCTGGCATTACGCGGTATTGCCAACGCTTGCATCGATATTTCCGATGGTCTGGCCGCCGATTTGGGTCATATTCTGGAACAAAGCGGTGTGGGCGCCCGCTTGCAATGGGAGCGTTTGCCGCTGTCTGCGCAAGTACAGGAGTATGTCGAACGTAGCAACGACTGGCGCATGCCGTTGACGGCTGGCGACGATTACGAATTGTGTTTTACCGTGCCAGCCGATTTTGCCGGGCAATTGCCCGGCGGCAGCATCCAGGTCGGAACGATAGAGGCCGAACCGGGGTTGCGCGTCGAACGAGCCGGTGTTACGGAAATCTTCGAGGCGAAAGGCTATGAGCATTTTTCTTAGAGAACATTATGGCAACAGCCGCCTGACGGCATCAGAGATTCTCAAAGACCCGGTGCTGCTGTTGGCGTTCGGCTTCGGCTCCGGTTTGGCGAAGAAAATGCCGGGTACGCTGGGCACCCTGGCCGCCATTCCGTTGTATGTGCTGTTGATGCAAACCCCTGTTGCCGTTTATGGGATTTTCACCCTGCTGAGTGTAGTGTTTGGCATTCTTATCTGCGAGCAAGCCTCGAAAAAACTGGACGTGCACGATTTCGGCGGCATCGTTTGGGACGAGATTGCCGGTTTCCTGATTACGATGATAGGCTTGCCGTTTTCCTGGCATAGCCTGCTCGCCGGTTTTGTCTTGTTCAGACTATTCGACATTGTCAAACCCTGGCCGATCAAATGGCTGGACAAGCATGTTGAAGGCGGCTTGGGCATCATGATGGACGACGTGTTGGCGGGCGTTTTCGCGGCTTTAATCTTGCGTTTTTGGTTTTAATGGATTTTTGTCTACGGTGCCAGCTTTGAAACTAAGGAATGTGTGGGAAATAAGCTCGACAATGGTAGGTGCGAATTCATTCGCACTGTGCGGATAAAGCCGCACCTACACCGAATACTTGCATGGATTATTTCGTATTCATTCCTAACGCGGCTTAATCCTATAAAAATCATTTGGTCCACGAAACACACAAAAATCACGAACAGTTTCAAAAAGTTATTGCTCAAAAAGCCGGCACCTTGCGGGTAACTAAATCAAGTTACGTAACCATCTGTTTTATTTCGTGTCTTTCGTGTCTTTCGTGGACTACTGATGTTTTTAGGTTAATCCATAGGGCGCAATAGTCTTAGTCCTTTGCGCCGTATCTAAAGGGCGATGACAATCGCCCTTTTTTGCATATCAAAAACAGCCGTTACTCATCGCAAATATGTTTCGGCGTGTCGCCGTTCTCATCTTGCGGCTGGGCCGTTTTGGGCAGGTTCGGCATCATGTTTTTCATGCCTTCGCCGCATTTTTTCATGTCCTGCATGACCTTGCTGTGAGCGGCATCCTTGCCGAATTCCATCGCGCGTGCCATCGCCGCATCGCGTTTACCGGCCGCGCATAAGGCTTTGACTTCGGCATCCATGGCGTCGGCTTTTTGTTGGAAGGCCTCCAGTTCGGCTTCATCGATATTCGCCATGCAATTTTGCATCTGTTCAGCTTGTTGCATCAGTTGCTGCATTTGCGCCTCGTTCATTTGCATGCCGCCAAAGTTCTGAGCCGAAACGGCGATAGGTAGTGCCAACAGGCTGCAGGTCAAGAGTTTTTTCATGAAATTCTCCAAAAACACATTGTAGGGATCGTCAATTGCGTAAATATTCGTTGATTTGCAGTAGATCTTGCTCGGTCAGGCTGCCGGAGGCCTGTTTGAGTTTAATGCCGTTGATCAGGTAATCATAACGGCTTCTGGCGTAATCACTCAGGGCCTTGTAAAGATTGCGCTGAATGGCCAGTACGTCGACCATGGTGCGGGTGCCGACTTCCAGGCCGGCTTCCGCGGCCTCGACGGCCAATTCGCCCGATTCGGTGGTGGTTTTGAGGGCCTTGACTTGATTGATGCTGGCCAAGACGCCGCGATAGGCGTCTTTGACTTCGCGATTGACGCTGCGCTTGACCTTGATCAGTTCTTCCTTCGCGATCTCGTATTCCTGTTGTGCCTGGCGGGTGCGCGATACCGTGCCGCCGCCTTCAAATATCGGTAGGTTGACTTGGACGCCAAAACTCTCGTTGTCGCCGCGGAAACCAAATTGGTTGCCGTTGTCCTGTTGATAGTATTGCGCCACGATATCCAGGGTCGGCAAATGCTTGGATTCCTGCAGCTCGATGTTTTTGCGGATGAATTCCGCTTGATTGAACTGGGCTACGATCGAAAAGTTATTACTTTCCGCCGAGTTGGCCCACGCGGAAATGTCTTGAGGACTGGGCTGGCTCAGCGGTATTTGCTCTGCCAGCTTTTTAAGCGTCGCCGGATTGTCGCCAATGATTTCGCGTAACCTTTCCTTGCTGTTATCCAGTTGATTTTCGGCCTCGATGACGGCGGCTTGCGCGCGATCGAAAGCGGCCTGGGCTTCGTAGACGTCGGTGATCGCAATGATGCCGACATCGAAGCGCTGCTTGGCTTGTTCCAATTGTTTTTCGATGGAATTCTTTTCGGCAACGATGAAATCAAGATTATCTTGAGCCGCGAGCACATTGAAATAAGCCTCGACGGTTCGCGTCATCAGGCCTTGTTGCTTGGCTTGAAATTCGGCTTCGGCCTGGGCGATTTTGTTTTCGGATTGATCCAGCTGTACCCAGTGGCCCCAGTTGAAAACGGGTTGCTTCAGGCTGATTCCCAAGGCATGATCCCAATAATGCTGCAAGCCCGCGCCCATGATGCTGAACTCGGTTTTGTAGTTGGCCAGTCGGTTACGCTCGCTGCTGGCGGTAAAACTTAAATTAGGCAGCATTTGCGCAATGCTTTGCGATTTGAACTCACCAGCGACCGCTTGATTGATGTCGCTGATCTTGAATTCAGGATCGTTTTGTACAGCCAATCGATAAATTTCCATCAAGTCTTCGGCCAAGGCCGCTTCGAACGGTATAGAGGCTAACCATAGCGCCGCCAACAGTCTTATCATTGCAATGTTCCGTACAGAGGTGTGAGAATTAATCGATATTATCGCCTAGAATACAGCTACTTCTGCAGCTTTATTTAAGTTTCGCATAAGGTTAGGCCGACAATATTGATTCGTCAAAAATTTAACCCAATCCCAAGAGCTATTATGACTATGAAAGTTACCAAAGCCGTTTTTCCCGTTGCCGGACTGGGCACCCGGTCATTGCCCGCAACCAAGGCCGTTGCCAAGGAAATGTTGCCGGTGGTGGACAAGCCGCTGATTCAGTATGCGGTGGAAGAGGCCGTGGCCGCCGGCATCGACACGATGATTTTCGTGATCGGTAGAAACAAGGAATCCATTGCCAACCATTTCGATAAATCCTACGAACTGGAAAAGGAACTGGAAAAAAGCGGCAAGACCGATTTGCTGAAAATGCTGCGGGAGATTTTGCCCGCGCATGTGTCCTGCGTATTCGTGCGTCAAGCGGAGGCTCTGGGTTTGGGTCATGCGGTGCATTGCGCCAAGCCGGTGGTCGGTAACGAGCCGTTTGCGGTGATCTTGCCGGATGACTTGATCGAGGACGGCGAGCGCGGTTGCATGAAGCAGATGGTGGATTTGTTCGACAAAGAGCAAAGCAGCGTGTTGGGGGTAGAGCGGGTCGATCCCAAGGAAACCCATAAGTACGGCATCGTCGAACATGCCGAAGCCTCGCCCAGAGTCGGTTGGTTGAGTTCCATCGTCGAGAAACCTAAACCCGAAGTGGCGCCCTCCAATATCGCGGTGGTCGGGCGCTACATCTTGACGCCGGCCATTTTTCAAAAAATCGAGAACACGGGGCGCGGTGCCGGCGGCGAAATTCAATTGACCGATGCGATTGCCGCGTTGATGAAAGACGAACGCGTTTTGTCCTATGAATTCGAAGGCAATCGCTACGACTGCGGTTCCAAGTTTGGTTTTTTGTTGGCCAATGTCGAATATGGCTTGCTGCACAAGGAAATCAAAGCCGAATTCGCCAACTATCTGAAACAACGCGTCAGCAAAATCTAGCGGGATATAGCGGGGATGCCGACAGTATCTCGGCATCCTTGAATTTGCCTGCAGGCCTGGAAAAAAAGAATTTTTCCTATGGTTGTTCGATCGAGCCTCATCGATAATGGCGGGTTTAGTCAGCGACCTTGTCTTTATGAGTCTGCGATATCAGATCATTTTCCGAATTCTCCTGTCATCGTTTTGCATACTGGTTCTGGGGGGGGCATTGGCCATCTGGCAAGCGCGCCAGGCCGTGGAAAAAGAGGTCGATGCGTCGATACGCCTGGTGTTGCAGTTAATCACGCTGGGTATTGCCGATGCGCCGTCATTGCAGCATGTCGATGATCTATCCCGCCTCACGGCCTTGCGGCAAACCCGCCATCTGAACATACAAATCAAGAAGGCCAACGGCCAGTTGGTGCATTTTGCCGGCGAACAGCAACCCATTCATCCGGAAGACATGCCGCCGGCCTGGTTCATTCGCTGGGTCAAGAGCGACTATCCCGAAGTCGAGCACAGTTTGACCACCCAGGACGGCGAAGCGCTGACCTTGGTCATCAAGGCGCAACCCCTGGATGAAATCACCGAAGTCTGGCAGGAAAGCGTCAGTTTTTTTACCTCGATTTCGTTGCTGACCTTGCTGACCTTCATTGCGGTCAATTTGGTGTTGAATAAATCGCTCAAGGCGATTGCGGCGATCGTCGATGCCCTGCGCATGATCGAGACGGGCCAATATCGCTACCAGTTGCCCAAATTCGCTACCGCGGAGTTCGATACCATTGCCAGCGCCATCAATCATATGACGGTGGAACTGGAAAAAGCCCGCCAGGAGAATCGAGCCTTGACCCAGCATTCCCTGGCCATACAGGAAGAGGAGCGGCAGCGCCTGTCGCAAGAATTGCATGACGAATTCGGACAATCCCTGACCGCCATCAAGGTCATGGCGGTAACCGCCGCTCAGCAAAATCCCGGCGCCAGTAAAATTACCGCGACCATTACCGAGATTTGCGATCATTTGATACAGGTGCTGCGCTCCATGATGCAGCAATTGCATCCCCTGGTGTTGACCGAGTTGGGGCTAAAGGCTACGCTGGAAGACATGGTGGATCATTGGTCGGAACGAAACCCCAATCTGGATTTGCGTATCCATTGCTGCGATGAAGTGGATGAACTGGACAAGAACGTGACCCGGCAGGTTTTTAGAGTGATACAAGAATCTTTGACCAACGTGATACGGCACGCCAACGCCGAGCGGGTGGCTATCGATTTGAAATTGTTGGAACCGGAAAACGCATTGCAGTTGACCGTGGAAGACGATGGCCAAGGCTGCGATTTACAAAATCTCAACAGGGGGTTTGGCCTGCGCGGCATGAAAGAGCGCGTCAGATCGCTGGAAGGCGAGTTCAATCTCCAATCAGAGCCCGGTAAGGGTACGGTCATAACAGCCTGGATTCCGTTGTCATGAGTTTGAATAAAATTACCATCATTTTGGTCGATGACCATGCCGTCGTGAGGGCGGGTTTCAAGATGTTGCTGGCCAGTAGCGACAAGATCGCGGTCATCGGCGAGGCCGAGCGAGGCGAGCAGGCCATTCAGCTTTATCAGGAGCTGAAGCCGGATATCGTCGTGATGGACTTGTCCATGCCGGGGATAGGCGGTCTGGAAACCATACGCCGCATCGTGCAGCGCGATAACGAAGCGTCTATTTTGGTGTTCAGCGTGCATCACGAGCAGGTGTATATCAACCGGGCCTTGAATGCCGGCGCCAAAGGCTACATCACCAAAAACAGCGCGCCGGAGATTTTGGCCGAGGCCATTATCACTATCCTGCAAGGGGAAACCTATGTGGAGAAAGGGCTGTTGAAGGAGGGCGGCGATTCGCATAAGCCCGGCGATTATCAAAGCCTGATCGCGTCATTTTCGCCGCGCGAATTCGATATCTTCAACTTGTTGGCGCAAGGCTTGACGGTGCATAAAATCGCGGACCAGCTGTGTCTCGGCAACAAAACCGTCGCCAACTACGCCACCCAAATCAAGAAAAAATTACAGGTAGACACCACCGCCGAACTGGCCCATATCGCCGTGAATTTGGGCGTGACGATCAGGTAAGGCATGAGCATGAAATAGCCCATGCAAGTGTTCGGGGTAGGTGCGGATTTATCCGCGCATTGCGAATGAATTTGCACCTACCAATGCCGAGCTTTGCTAACCTCGACCACGTTTTTTAGGTCATGCGTAACCATAGGCGTCGATGAAAGGCTGAAGCCAGGGCATGACAGCAGCGTATTCGCTTTGGTAATGCTTCCAGCGCCCGACCGATGACGAATAAAGCGGCTGGGCGACCTGACTGAAACTGGGGCTGGCGATAACCTTGCCGACGGCATGCTTGTGAAAATCGGCGACATCGGGGTTCCAGTCCAGACCTAGAAAGTCAAACACCCGACGAAACGCGCCTTCGAAGTCGAATACCGCGTCCTCGTAACGAAATTCGACATAGTCCATTGTCAGTTTCGGTTTTACCCCTGTCCACCAATCCATGACCTGCGCATAAAATCGCGCGGTCCCTTCCCAGGTAAACAAATGTACGGTCGATGGCGTCGGGATCATGGTTTGCATGAAGCAGCTCAAACAGACATCGCGCGGGTCGCGCAGCAGAAAAACCAGCTTGGCGTCCGGGAAGAGGCAATTGATCAGGCCAATATCGATGCTGTTCATCGTGGTTTTGTCCAGGAATAGACGATCGCCGATTTTGTCGCCGAACAGGGCCCTGGCGCGTTGCCAATAGAAAGTGCGCAGATGTAAAACACCCTCCCAATCGAGCTGTTCCAGCAGCTGCGGAATAGTGCCCTGCTGATTGATCATCCGTTTCAATTCGTTGGCCGTGGCCATGATCAGATCGGTTTCGTCGGCGACGAATATGTCAGGATGCGCGCCGAGCACCTCCTGCGTCAGGGTGGTGCCGGTGCGCATGAAACCCAATAAAAAAACCGGTGCCGCATGTTCGGCGGGAAAATCGGCGTTTTTCCATTTGCCGAGCAACTCGGGGGTGAAGTCGGTCTTGTACGTGTCCAGCATGTTGGGGACCAGGTTCGCATCCTGGCGCTGAACCTCGGGCAGGCGGGGCGATACGCTGGCCGCCGCATGCAAGTGAGTGAATACTTGCTCCGATACTTGCAATTTATCCAGGACTCTTGCCAATTCCTTGTGCGCACGGAATTTTTCCTCGGGTTTTAGCAGCGGATTTTGCAGCACTTTTTCCAAGCGTTGCCGGGCTAGTTCCGTCTGCCCATCGGCAATTTCCAGCGTGGCCAGCAATATCGCCAGCATGGCGTTGTCCGGTGCCAGCTTCAATGCCTGGCGACCGGCCACCAATGCCAGTTTTTTTTGATTCAGGCGGGAATGGGATAAGGCCAGCAATTGAAAGCCGCGCACGACGGATGGGTTGATTTGCACGGCCTGTTTGCAAAGCTCGGCCGCGCCAGAATAATCATTCCAGTGTTGTAGCTGATCGGCCAAATCCAATACCAATTTAATGTCGCGGCTTTTGCGGGCCTTTTTGGCCAGCAGTTGGCCGGATTGCCGCAAATGCGGTAAACCTTCATCGCGCTTGCCCTGCCAGCACAGTGCTTGCCCTAGGCAAGCCAGGGCTTGCGGGTCCTTGGGGCTTTCTTTGACTGCCTGGCTGAACCAGTGCACGGCTTCGGGAAGGTTTTTATTCTGAATTGCGGCTTGGCCGCGTTGGATGAAAAGAGTCATTGGGCCTTATGGGTAAGGTTTTGTGCGTGTTGCGAAGTTTGCGTCAGTCAGCATGTACAGCTTTTTAAAAGATCTTATCGGTTCGACGTCTCGCCGCGATTTGGCAAGGCATTGATCGCAACGAGGTGTCGTTGAAAGATGGCCGGTTTTAATAGCTATGCTGCTATTGCTTAATAGCCTACACGAAATTGTTTTTCAAAGAAAAGCGAGAAAGCTTTTTGGAGTGCAGTTGAGCTAATTCACCGGAAAAGTGGAGGTGGTAATGTTATTTAACACAGATTAATTGCGTGATGTGCTAGTGGGGGAAACCATTTCTGCCGCATCAGGATATCGCGAAAATAACTTGCCGATTTTAGAAGGCAGCCATTCCGGCCTCCAAATCATATTATGCGGATGAGCTTTGATCGTTCATGACAGCCTGGGCTCCGGCGTTTCCTGTTTTCTGTTCTGTGTTGACAAATTAATGCAGAGGGTTTGGCCAGTCTGTTTGTAAAAACAGGTGCGTATTTTGCTTAAGAAATTGTGTTGTTAGGTTTGTCCTGCCGTCTGGCTACAAAGAGAGTTTTTACCGCTACTCCATGCCACAGGCGAAATGAATTTACGCAGATGTGCGTAAAAGTTTGGTGGGACATGAATGCTGTGAATTTAAATACAATTCCATGAGGGAAAAATGAAAAAAAATAAACTGCATAGAGCTGTCTTGGCAGCGTTGGGGGTATCGGCCATGGCAGCCTATTCTTCTCAAGCCAGTGCGTTTGGCAGTATCGATATAGGTACTTTTACCGGCTCGACCATTTCCGTGGATAGTACTACGCCTTTCAAGGCGTTCAGCGATTACAAGGCTCAAAATCAGGGCTGGATGCATACCGCCAGATTTTTTACCTTGACCATAGGGGATGCCTCCGAAATGGCTAGTGGTAAAACCTACGACGTGCAGTTGAAAATGACTGGACGGGGTACGCTCAATCTCGGCGACGCGACCGCCGCGGCGATCAATAACCCATCCTTTGCCGTATGGACCGCCGGAACAGGTGCCATCAATACCGGTCAGGCAACCAGTATAGGTCATGGCTGGAATCCAACCCGTGGCGTGCAGGAAATTGCCACGGATGTCAATGGTGACTCAACGACTGTATGGACTAACGAAACTTTGGGCGTGGCCGGCATTTTGGAAGGTCATCAAGGATGGATAGGATATGTCAATTCCGGGCCTGCTTATACGCTGATCAACCAGCTAGATCCGCAAAACGGAAATCTGCAGACAGATACCGGTGCAGCGGTGCTGGATTCGGTGTCGAACGGTGGTTTGAACACCAGCAGTTTATCTTGGTTGACTAATCCAGGCGCTTCTAGCACCAGTTTCAGCAACAATTATTATCGAAATGGCGACAATGGGCCGACGATTGGCAGCGCGCCGGATTTTGCGATGATGATCCTATCGGGATTAAAAGCCGGTAATTATCTGATCGGACTGGGCGGCAGTTGCCCAGGTTATCCAAGCGATAGTGCAGCCGCCGCGGCTTGCGGAAAGGGTAATCAATTTACCTTTGAAGTATCCGCCGCGCCCGCCGCAGTCCCTGTTCCTGGTGCGGTTTGGTTGTTCGGTTCGGCCATGATAGGCTTGCTTGGCATCGGCAGACGGAAACAGAACCAACAAGCCTAAGGGTAAGGGGCTCGCAAGGCTTAATATCCCTGCTTTGAAGAATGTCGTAAAAGTCAAAACCCTCCCTTCTCCCGCCGGGAGAAGGGAGGGTTTTACTTTTTTCGACATCAGCCTCTTTTAGCGAGGTAGCTTGTTTTCAATCATCTAGCAAGCTTCCACCCTGACGGCCTTTCGCGTCGACCCATAAATGCGGTAGGCCCAATGTTTGCAGCCACTCGGGGCCTTGTTCTGCTTTCAGCATCGCTATCGTCGCGGCGCTTCCGGCCAGTACGCAGAAATCGCTGATCACACTGACGGATGCCAAGTGTTTTACCGGCCAACCGCTCAATGGATCGATGATATGCGTATAGCGCATGCCGTCTATCATGATATAGCGTTGATAGTCGCCGCTGCTGGCTACCGCGCCACGGTGTATCGACAGGGTTTGCAGCATGGCTTGCGATTGCCGCGGATGCTGGATTCCAATCCGCCATGGCCTGTCGTCGGGGCGCGGGCCTATGATCCGCACATCGCCGCCCAGGTTGACGACGCCATGCCGGGCACCGGCGTTTTGGCATAATTCGGCGGCCCTATCGGCGGCATATTCCTTGACGATTCCGCCAAAGTCGAGTTGCATACCTTCATGCCTGAAAGTCAATGTCGGCGGGGACCAATCCAATCGCTGCCAGCCTACCCGTTGCAGTAATGCACGGATTTGGACGTCGCTAGGTAATTGATCCTGTTGCGTTTGCCAGGCCTTGCTCAAAATGCCGGCGGAGATGTCGAATAGACCGTCGCTTTGCTGATGACAGGTTTGCGCGTAGTTCAATAATCCTGCTGTTTCTTCGTCGACCTCGATACTGCCGCCGCTGGACGCTATTTGATTGATGTTTGCCAGCAGGCTATCCGGGCGGTAACGGGAATATTTGGCTTCCAGGCGTTGAATATCCGCGATGGCAATCTTGGCGATTTGTTTGGCCAGCAACGAATGTTCGGCAAATAATTGAATTTCGCAGGGCGATCCCATGGCCCTGAATGGAAATCGGAAAATTTTGAGTTTGTTGGCTGCCAAGATTGTTCGTGATGTTGGTGGGGCACTGTGTAGGTGGCAATTTATTCGCACGCTCAAAGGATTGCATGGGAATAGATTCGCATCTACATCGGCTGGGTCTCTGTTAAGCCACCTGAATATTCCGTCAAAATAGCTTTCGCATGCACCCATCCCTACTGAGAGTGTCGTAAAAGTCAAAACAGTTCCTTATCCTGCCAGGAGAAGGTTGGGACGAGGGATATAAATCAGTTGCTTACATTGTTTGTTCCCCTCACCCCGCACTCTCCCTCAAGGATAGGGGGCTTATGCGACGGCCTTTTCTACGGGGTAGCGTAAAAACCTTCGCGATTGGAAAAAGCTAAAGCTTTTTCACTCCAGGCTCAATCTGGGAGTGCAATAGCTTTAGCTATTGCCGAATAGCGCAAGCGTTTCAAAACGAAAAACTCCAGGTGGCGGTCAATGCGCCGTCCCGATCCAACTGATAACCGTTGAAATCCGTAGCGACAGGTTGCAGCCATTCCACGCTAAAGTTATTGCCGGCAAAGCGTCCCTCCGGAATGGAGGCATTCAGGCCAAAACCCACATCCCAGAAGCGACCGCCATAATTGGCCGGAAAATCGACTGGTGATGTCGTCTCATGGGTTTGATTGGTTTCTCCCCGAATACGATCCTGCCAGGTATAAACTCCCCGTATCGTGGCCGACAACCAATTGAAAATATTATAACTACCCCAGCCGGTTGCTTGAAAAATATCGCCATAGGCGTAACCGTACTCGTTCTTCTGCAAGCGTTTGGTACCATTGAGCTGTCCGCCCCAGCCCCAGTCGTCGATGTGGCCCGTATAAGTCAAGCTGGGCTTGAAATCCCAAGTGCCGCTGCCTAGCTGCATGCCGTAATCTTGCAAAACAGCCGTGCCGGTTTCGCGCTCCGTGCTGGCGCCATTATCCTTTAAACGGCCTTGCGAAATTTCCGCATCGATGGCGCCCGTGGGTGCGCTCATGCCTATGCCGGCATGCACATGATGGGTGCCATCATCCATGAGTTTGACCATTGCCACGGCCAGCGTATCGCCGATGTCGTTGCTGGTGTGCTTGCTGCCGCCATGCTCGCCCTCATTGCCGGGTTGCAATGAGTCGCTCATGGTCATGTCCATGCTCATCAATTGCGGCATGATCATCAGCGTCAACCAATCGGTTGGCGAGTACATCAAATCCAGCATGTGCATTTGCATGTGCATTTTGGTGGGTTTGTACAGGCATCCGTCGCTGACGGCGCAGGCATTGCTCACCAGCAAGGCGTCGCTGATCTGATCGCTGCCGTGCAGCATGGAACCGCTTTGTACGCCGTATTGGTAGCGGTAGCCCACCATGATTTCATCGGCCTGACTCATCATGTGCCCAAACATCACGCCGGCCGGTATCGGTGCGCCATGATGGTGGTGGTGATGCATGTGATGATCGCCCGCGCCGCCGCCCATCGAAAAGGGTCTGGCCGCGAAATCGATGTTCAAATTGGCATGGGCCATAAAATATTCAAAATCAGCATAATCGCCGACACCGCCGCCGCCCAATTTCAAGCCGCCGGAATGAAAGGTGTATTCAAAGCCGGTTTCCAGGGTGATGCCGCGGGCAAATTCCTTCGTTATGGTGATTCCTGGCGTCAGATTGCCAAATGCCGATAGCCTGAAATCGCTGGAATAATAACCATCCGCGCGCGGAGCCAGAAAATAAGGGGCAAAAAACTCCGCTTCCGATTGGGAGTAATACCGCAGCGATGGCGTAACGGTAAAACCACCGGGCAGGGACTGGAACCATTTCAGTTCGAAAGTGTGGGAGTTTATATTCCAGTCGTCGGTATAAAACCGATAATCGAAATGAACGGAGGCATCCAGTTCGGGGATGTGTTGATTCAAACGGTTTGAGGTCGAAAAAATATTGCGTTGGCTGGGGCGGTTTTCTCTGAATAATTCTATGCCCACCATTTCCAATGACGTTAATTGCCCCCAGTTGAAATCCTCGTCGGCGGATTCCAGTAAGGCATATTCTTCTGGCGTTATTTCGCCGCGTATGTAAACGTATTTATAAGGATTGCTGAGGTAACCTTGTTGATGGCTGTAATTGGCCGAAGTTTGAAACAAGGTGTTCTTGCCTAAAACCTGCGATAAGCCCAAGTTGAAATTATGGAAAGTGCTGGTTTCTTTCAAGTCAGGATAATTAGGCGCCGCTTCATCATGAGAGTGACCGGATGCTGCGTGACCGGTGCTGCGGTTAATGTCGTTGCTCGTGACGCCGTAGCCACCGAATACGGTGGTTGATTTGTCGTTGAATTCGTGACTGACGTTCACCGAGCCGAAATTGGACAGAAAATCAGGCTCATCGGATAGACCGCCGGAGAGGCTCAAAGTGGTGTCGTCAAAAAAATATCGCGTTGTAAATTGCGGCATGGAGCGAGTTTCCATGGGTTGCAAGGCAAAGCGTTGCACGATGGGCGTATTTGTTGGCACCATGCTGTCCAGCAAAGAGCGATAGGCGTCGACTTTGGCTTGAAATTTGAGGTTTTCGACCAATTGCTCGACATCGCGGAAGGCGTCTTCCTTTTCCTTGTTCAGGTTGGCGATATCCGCTTGATATTGTTTGGTAAGTGATTCTATCGTTTCGTTTTTTTTGCTGGCGGCGGCATCGATGGCTGCATTTTGTTCCGGGCTTAGGTTTTGTGCGGCCAAGTCGGACTCAAATTGCGCTTTCCGGTTATTGATTAATGTTTGATATTGGCTATCCAGATTGGCTTTGAACTGGGTTAAGTCGGTGTTCCAGCTTAACCAGGCCGAGACGGGTGAGACAGCGATGTCGTCGATTTCAAGCGCAAAATTAAATGTAGCTTTGCCTGTATTATTGATGTTTGCGTAATGTAGCCAAGCGGCCTTGATGTTGCGAAAACCACTGTTTAGCGGCAAAGTACCCACGAAGCCATTGTAAATCGTTTGGTAGGCTACACAGCTTGCATAATCGGTGCATTTGCCGCTAAGTGTAGGCTCTGCTAAGTTTGTGTTGGTCGCTTGATTGAATCCCAATATCTCGAAATAATCTACGCTAGGATCGTGATCGGGATTGGGTGTCACGCCATCCGCTAAAAATTTTGCATACGGGTTTTCACCTTTATATGGAGAATTTATTTTGATCGAATCCAGACTGAAAGCCGAGGAGTCGAGCGCCCTGATATAAATCCCGCCGGAGTCGTTGTGGTAGGTAAGGGCGCGGTTGCTTGTGGTGCCGCCTTGATGCAAATGCGCGTTTGGGCCTGTGATGTCATTAATTGTACCGACGATGATACCGTTTTGGCTGATACAGTCGCCGCCTGGGCATAGCCCGCCTGAAATGGGGGAGTCGCTAGCCTTGCCATAATAAGCGCCCGCGGTAAGAACGCCCTCGAAATTGACAGTGGTCGATGTTTTGATGCTGCTGGGTTCTGGATGGCTTGCCTGGTAAGTCGCTAAATCGTTGGTTTTTTGTTGGTTGTACAAGGCAATATCATTATCCCTTTGTTGTCTCATTGATGCGATAAAGGGACCGACGATCGAATCGAAAGTGTTCGTGTACTCGGTTTCTACATAAATTTGCGCTTGATACAGATTGAAATCAAGCGATTTCAAGTCATTTTGATGATTATCATTGATCTGAGATTGGAGGGTAATACGATTGTTCGATATTTGATCTTGCGAGTTGCTGATTACGTTCGCTATTGTAGAGCCGCTTTCCGTATAGAAAGTATCCAGGCCAAAGGTCAAAATATTACTTTTAGTGACAATGGGAGAGGCGGAGGATACTAAGTCTTCATAGATTATTTTGGATTTCTCTTGTCTCGGCAGGTTGGTCAGGGTAACTGGTAGGCTGTACATCGGCGTGGCACCCGAGTAAGTATCCCTATCCAAACTAAACGACAGTTCGATACGATCGGTCAACGGAATCACGGCGTCAGCGTGATACACATCGACCTTCATCCTGTTGTTGTTTTCTTCGTAATGACCGTAGCTGACGTTGGCGTTGATATTGGCCGCGGGTACGGCCGCAACTGCCTGCAAACCGGGCAAGCTCAACGCGGCCGATGTCAGCGCGGCGAGCGCCGCGTTTTTTTCCACTTTAGTTGCAGCCACAGCCGCCACCCGCGCCGCTATGTCCGCCTTGCGAGGCCTCCTTGCTGGTGAAGATATGATCCCGGAACCGGTTCAGGTTGGGATTGGGGTTGATGCTCATGTCCTCGCGGGCCAAATTGCCTCTTTCCCAGGGCGACACCTTGCTGCAGCCCTGGGCAAGCAAGCAGAGGCAGCAAGCCATAACTTTCAGATACGACAAAAATAAGCGCATGGTATTGCAGGTGGATGTTGCGGAGTTATTCAGCTAATAGCTTTTCGACATGCTGTTGAATGGTGGCTTCGTCGCCGTCCCGGAAGCCTAGATGCACTAAACGGACCGTGCCGGTTTTGTCGACCAGATAAGAGGATGGCATGGCCTTGACGTCGAAAACACCGGGACAGTTACCGTTCGGATCGAACGTCATCAGATAGTCAACCGGATTGGCTGCCAGAAATTGCTTGGCTTCATCGCTGTTTTCGTCGACATTGATGGCGACGATTTCAAAGCCGTCTTTTTGTTTTTCGTTACGCAGACTATTCAGGAAAGGCATGGATTTCTTGCAAGGCGGGCACCAGGTCGCCCAAAAATCCACCAATACCACTTTGCCTTTATAAGCATTGAAGTCCAGTTGCGCGCCAGTATCGGCAAGTGTGGCTTGGCAGCTCGGCACGGTTTGGCCTTGATCCGTCGCATAAGCGTGGGACGATAGGGTCAGGATGACGGCGAGGAGTAATGATTTTTTCATGTTATTCAGCAGGGTAGAGATAACGGTTTGACTGTAATTTGAAGCAATAATTATGCCTAATAGGTGGGCGGATTTGAATTCCTGTTCAGGATTCGCGAATGGCGCCACTCGGCAATGGCTAAAGCTATTGCACTCCCGAAATGCCGCTGGAGTGAAAAAGCTTTAGCTTTTTTCAAATAACGCTCATGAAGGCTATCGCCCCGTCCAATGAAAGTTCTAGCTGTAGGAGCGACGCATAGTCGCGAATTGAAGCCATTTATCGCGACTGTGCGTCGCTCCCACCATGACTTTCAGAGTCGGATTTGTGGCCCGAGAGGGGGCAAATTTTCAAAGGTGTTTTTGTCATTCCGGTAGGGATCACAGGAAATCAGGCCTCAAGGATGGAGCGTAGCTTGCCATTGCCGGCAGGCATATTAAATCCGACAAAGAATTAGGCGCGGTTCTTCAGTCGGGAGGCTAATTCTGACGAAATCCAGGTTGTATTTTGCTTGCCAGATGAGCGGCAGACGGCAGGAAAAAGCGTCGTGCTGGTTTTTCTTGTGATAAAAGGGCAAAAAACCCATTGAATGCCGATAAATAACATAGTTCAATTTAAAAAGAGGTGTGCTCTCCTGTCGCGTCATGAAAATCGTTAGATATTTTCTTTGGGTTGCTGTTGGTTTCTTTGAATATTATTTCAGGATAATACATTGACAAAAATGGCCTGTGTTTTGCTTTATGACTTGTTGAAAAATGCCAAACCCGTCGCGAGGCGGGGACGGAAAGTCGCGAATCTCTTCATTCAGGAGATGGTCGGGCTGCCATTCATGGGATGTTTTCGTTTTGTGCCCTGCGTGGACAAAAGGATCATCTAGGCGCGATTTTTGTTTTTAATATGGATTAAATCGCTGTTAAACGATATTAAGGAGTATTGAATGAATAAGACAAAGTTGGTTTATGGGGCGGTGTTTGGTTTGCTGGCATCCGTGGCGGGAAGCGCGAATGCGGCAATTACCAGTCCAACCGTTGTGGATTTTGGATACAAGCCTAATAGAACTACCCCTGATACAGTGCTGACCGCGGGCGCGTACTACGGAAAGGCAAATGTGGCGCCTGTCGGTGCGGAAATATGCCCTGAAGGGGATTGTGTGCTGCAAAACAGCATGGTGATTGGTACCATCGGTGATCCTACCGGACCTAATGCCCATCTTCACCAGGGCGGTTCGACGGCTGATCGCATGCTGGCTTATCACAACGACTCTGGTGGTGTTTATTTCAGAGCCGATGATATGTCGGCTTTTAGCTTTGATTCGATCAAGATTAGCTCGCCATACAGCGGCGAAAACCCTTTGGCAAAATATTTGGCCGATGGCGTGACTTTGAATCCGGATCATGATTCGACTCTTGATTACTACGAAATATTAGGGTTTGACACCGCGTTCAACCCGGATTTGTGGAATGGCGATGGCACAAATTACAGCACGGCTGTTGCCTATCAGACGATTTACAATGGCTTCAATGATACGCTTTCCCTGAATGAAGACTTTCGGAATGTAAAGGCGGTCTGGATTCACTATGCGGGGGCGCAGAATGTTGGTTTGGCCCAATTTCCATTCAAGGTTCAAATCGACAATATTGCGGTGAGTGCTCCACAAGTCACCTCTGTTCCCGTGCCGGCAGCAGTCTGGATGTTCGGTAGCGGTTTGCTGGGCTTGTTGTCTTTAGGCAGAAGAAAGCCAGCCTTATCGGCCTGATCTGCTCTTAGCCGTTCAATCAAAAGCCGTGCATCGCATGCAGCGATACACGGCTTTTTTATGTTGTATCCGGGGCATTTGTCCATGCCGGTATGTGATTTCGCCCATTTTGTAGTTCGCATGGCAGATTGAGCATTCGATTCTTATTGACTAACTGTATGATTGAAAAACTATATTTAACTTATGGTTTTGATTTTGCTTTTCGATGTCTGCTAAGGATATGGTCGTGCATAACTTTCCTGTAGTTCAACCCACGCCCCAACCCTCTGGAGAGGGTAAAGGTGGATGTTATTCAAGGCCAAATCCTCAATCGGGCGACAAATTCCGGGCTTGCCGGGATTTGGGGAGCAATGCTGGTTCCCTGGTTGCTATAGGAACGTCGGTCTGTGCGTTGAGTGCCGCTAATTTATTACTGAGGTGAAGATGAGGATAAACAAGATATTGGGGTTGAGTTGTTTGCTGCTGGCGCAGACGGCCTTTGCTCATGGTCCCGAGCCCTTGCCATTGCAGAATGTGCCGATTCCGCATGTGGATGGGAAACTGGGCGGTGCGGATGTGAATTTTTTACCGGAAGACGGGCCCGATTCGATTGTCGTCGACAAGGAAAAAGCCATTGCGCTGGGTAAGGCCCTGTTTTGGGACATGAATGTCGGTAGCGATGGCATGGCTTGCGGTTCTTGCCATGTTCATGCCGGGGCCGACATCAGGATCAAAAACCAATTGAATCCTGGCGCCAAAAGTGCCACCGGCAATGGGGATACCTTTGAGCCGTTGCCATCTGGCGCGGCGGGCGGCGCCAACTATACCTTGACCCAGGATGATTTTCCCTTGTATCAATTTGCCAACCCTTTTGACAGAAGCAGCGGCAAAACCTTTTCTACCGATGACGTCGTTTCCTCGGCTGGCACCTTTAGCGGTGACTTCGTCGGTGCATCCAAGTTTACTGGTACCAGTGACGAATGTAGTCGAAGCGTCGATCCGGTATTTCATGTCAACGGTGTTGGCACGCGTAGGGTAGAGCCGCGTAATGTGCCGACCATGATCAATGCGATCTTCAATTATCGTAACTTCTGGGATGGCCGGGCCAATAACGTTTATAACGGTGCGAGTCCTTGGGGAGATCGTGACGAAAACGCCGGCATTTGGGTCAAAACCGGTGCCCGTAGCGTGGCAAAAAGGAAATTGCAATTGACCAACTCATCGCTTGCCTCATTGGCCATGGGGCCGCCTCTGAATGATGCGGAAATGTCCTGCCGGAAGCGGACTTGGCCGGATATAGGCAGAAAGCTGTTGTTGCGCCAACCCCTGCAGTATCAAAAGGTTCATCATCAAGACAGCGTGCTTGGGCCTTACAGTCTGAGCGTCGACGGTGATTTGAAGCCAGGATTGAACACGACTTACAAGAGTTTGATTACGCAGGCGTTTAATCCAAAGTTTTGGTCGTATACCCGTGTCGGCGAGTTCGGTGCGCCTCCTGGGCAAACGGCTTACAACCAGATGGAAGCGAACTTCTCGATGTTTTTTGGCATAGCGCTGCAGCTTTATCAGGCAACGCTGGTATCTGATCAGGCGCCGATCGATTTGACCGAGCGTGATCCCAATACTTTCATGCCGACGTGGAGGTTTCCTGCTTCGACGGGTATCGTAAAAACGCCGGAAGAGATCGCAACGTTGCTGCGAGGTCAGCAATTGTTCACCGATAACCATTGCAATCTTTGCCATGGCGGCCCTGCGATTACCACGGCCGCGGTTGAACTGAACAGCGAGTTGGTTACGCCAGCACCGGGTAAAAGCTACGGTCCCAGCCATTTTCAAATCCCTTATGGCGCGGATGCATTAGGGCCCTTTAGCGCGGCATCGGCCGCCGGTATCACCCCGTATAAAAACGTCGTGCAGCGTGACGTGGTGGTCGGGTTGAATCGTCGCTTGATGGATATGGGGTTTTTCAATACCGGTGTGAACGATCCTGACGCCGATCCCGGCATCGATGGCGTGGACGATTTTGGTAATCCTCTGTCGTTCACTGATCAGTATTTGCAATACCTGTTGGGTAATCAGTCGGCGGTCAAGGACCAGGACGTATTGAAACACGTGCGTAGTTGCGACTTTATCCAACCGTTGGCGAGTACCGCGAGCAGATTGACGCCGGATGTGTTCAAGTCAACCGATGGCATAGAAGCGGACGGCAAGAGGGAAGGCGAAGCGGAAGTAACACGGCGCGCCCAAAATTGCTTGAGTACCACCAAGGCCTATATACCGACTGTCGCGGCGGCCAATGCGACATTGGGAACGGCAAAAATGGCCGTGGCCAATAAGGCGACTTTCAAGGTGCCCAGCTTGCGTAACGTAGAACTGACAGGACCTTACATGCATAACGGCAGCATGGCTACTCTGGAGCAGGTCATCGAGTTTTATTCTCGTCTGGGTAACGTGGCCTTGCCGGAGAATGCCAATCAGCAAAATTTGGTGAACGCGGTGACTCTGGCGGGGGATGCTCCCGAGGATAGACAGGCGATCATCGAATATATGAAAACCTTTACCGACGACCGGGTACGGTATGAAAAGGCACCTTTCGATCATCCCGAAGTGATCGTGCCCGATGGCCATGTGGGTGATCATGTAGCGGTTACGCCGGGGCATGAACTGAGCGCCGCCTGGGGCAAAGAGCATGCAATGGTGGTTCCCGCCGTCGGCGCCAATGGGGCATTCGAAGCGGATGGCGTTACACCCAAACCTTTGTTGCCATTCGATCACTATCTGGCGCCCGCGTCGGCTCAATAGTTTGTTTGTCGAATAATTTGATTGCCAAGATGCGGGCTGATTTCAAACCAGCTCGCATCGTGAATTGGCGAGTTCCGTGACGATTAGCTTTTTCCATCGACAATATAAGCAACTTGACGAACCCAGGTCATATCTCGAATGACGAGTTAGCGATTTTGGGCTCTTTTGAAGGGATAGTTTCTCGTAATCTGGATTTCAACGAAAAATTGCTTGGCTAAGCCTTGCTGGAGCGACGCCCTCGTCGCGACGAGTTCAATGCAAGTCGGTCAGTACCGGCTTGCGTTTCAGCAGAATGATTTTTAGGAGTTTTATGAATAACCAAGTTAAAAAGTACGCAGTGGCAATTGCTGTAATCGGGATGTTTGTGTCAAATGCGGACGATGCTGTCGCAAGCACTTCTTTCAATAGCTATGCAACATTAGACTTTGCCATAGGCAGTATTACAGGGGCATCCACTGATTATTCCGGCTTGGAAATGACTGCTTCCTTTTCCCGTTTCTATGAGAGTTACACCTCTGTAACCGGGGATGGCGGCATCCACGATGATAACCCCGATATACCGTTTATCTCGGGACCCATGCTGGTGGGCAGTTCATTTACGCATACATTCGCGTTTGACGGCGGGGTGTCGGATGGCGCCATCGATTACAACCATCTTGGTTTGTACGATATTGGCTTTGTCAATAATGGTTCTGAAGCGTTTGATATTACGTTAAACATGTCTTATCGGTTGTTTGCCGAAGTGGCTGGCGACAGTACGGCCTTCTCTAGCGTTATGATTGGGTATTCCGATGATTTAGGGGAATTTTATGGTGTTGATTCAATCGATGCGGCCGGTTATTTGCCGATAACCTCGGCTTTTAGCGAATATGCCGCGCCTTATACTTTTACGTTGGCTGCGGGTGATTCGAAGATGTTTTATATCGACATCAATCATTATGGTTATTTAGAAGCCAATGCCGCTCCGGTTCCTCTGCCAGCCGCGGCGTGGTCGTTCCTGGCGGGATTGTTGGGGATTGTGGGCATGAAAAAACGCAAACTGGCCTTCAACGAAAAAATTGCTTAGCCAGTTCTTGTAGGAGCGACGCCCTCGTCGCGACGAGTCCTTGAAGGGCATCGCTCCCATCATGATTTTCAGGGTAACGATCATGAAAAAGCCGCATCACCCCGGCAAGTGAATGTTAGCTCTACCGGGTCAATGCGCGCAAGCCGGGAAGATTTGCCATCAGTACGATAGCTAAAGCAATCGCACTCCCCTGCGTGGTTTGGAGTGAAAAAGCTTTAGCTTTTTCTAGGCATTCGGTGTTTCGTTCACCGGGACTTTCAGCGTTATCACGCCACCCTATCCGGCAATTCCTCGCCGGCAAAATAGGCTTGCAGATTTGCCAGAACCTTTTCTCCCATCGCGGTGCGTGTCGCAATCGTGGCGCTGCCGAGATGCGGCAGTAACGATACGTTGTCCAGCGTCAAAAAGCCCGGATCAATGTTGGGTTCGTTTTCGTAAACGTCCAAACCCGCGCCGGCGATGCGTCTTTCTTGCAAGGCCTCGATCAAGGCCTGGCTGTCCACTACATCACCGCGTGCGGTGTTGATCAGATGGGCGGAGGGTTTCATCAGGCTCAAACGTTCCGCGTTGATCAAATGCCGGGTATCGCTGCCGCCGGGGCAGTGCAGGGAGACGTAGTCGCATTGCGGCAGCAGCTCCTCGAGGCTGTCGCAGCGGATGGCTTGCAAATCCTCGACCACGGCCTGGTCTGCGGGTGTCGGTTTGAAATACAGGATTTTCATGTCAAACCCATGATGCGCCTTGCGGGCCATGGCCTGGGCGATACGACCGAAACCGATCAAGCCCAACGTAGCGCCGGTCACGTCGCTACTCATCAACTGCGTCGGACACCAGCCTGTCCATTGGCCGGATCGCACCAGTCTGTCGCCTTCCGCGCCGCGCCGTGCACTCATCAGTAACAAGGTCATCGCGATGTCGGCGGTGCTTTCGGTCAATACGCCGGGTGTGTTGGTGACGATCAAGCCTTGCTGTTTGGCGGCGGCGATGTCGATGTGGTTGTAGCCAACGCCGAAATTGCCCAGAATCTTGCAGCGCTTGTTCGGCACGTTCAGGACCTCGGCCGGCAAACTGTCGCAAACCGTCGGGCAGACCGCGTCATAATGTTGCAAGGCGTATTTGAATTCGTCGGCGCTGAAGGGGTGATCATCCAGGTTCAGCGTGACGTCGTAGAGCTGTTGCAATTTGGCTTCGACCGAGGCCGGCCAGCGCCTGCTGACGAGAACTTTGGGTTTGGTCATGGCAATTCCTGTTTTGATTGAAACAATGCGCGCAGTATAAAACAGCATGGAAGCTTGGTGCCGTGACCTTTAGGCGCTGGCTTGTTATAGTGGCGCGCTTTTGCGCCCATCGGCAATGCTATTCACGGAGCTATTCCTATGACGGACTTCTTTTCCAAATCGCGCATCACGGCTCGCGCCGGCTACAGCCGCTGGCTGGTGCCGCCATCGGCTTTGTCCGTGCATTTGTGTATCGGCCAGGCCTATGCGTTCAGCGTGTTCAATGAGCCGTTGACGCGGGTGATCGGCATTGCAGCGCCCGCGGTCGATGACTGGAAATTGACCACGCTGGGCTGGATTTTTAGTTTGGCCATCGTGTTTCTGGGGTTGTCGGCCGCGGTGGGCGGCAAATGGCTGGAAAAAGTCGGCCCGCGCTTGACCATGTTCGTGGCGGCTTGCTGTTTCGGCGGCGGTTTCTGGCTGGCCGCGCTCGGCGTCTATCTGCATCAAATCTGGCTGCTTTATCTGGGCTATGGCGTGATCGGCGGCATTGGCCTGGGTTTGGGTTACGTGTCGCCGGTATCGACCCTGATCAAATGGTTTCCGGATCGGCGCGGTATGGCGACCGGCATGGCCATCATGGGCTTCGGCGGTGGCGCGATGATAGGGGCGCCGCTGGCGGTTTGGCTGATGGATCATTTCAAGTCTGCTGTTTCGGTTGGTGTGATGGAGGCCTTCATCGTAATGGGCGGATTGTATTTCGTCTCGATGATGATAGGCGCGTTGACAATCCGGATTCCGCCGCACGGTTGGCAACCCGAAGGTTGGGTGCCGCCCAAGGTCGAGAACAAAATGATCACGCAAAATCACGTGCATATCGACCAGGCCTTGAAAACCCCCCAGTTTTATTTGTTGTGGCTGGTATTGTGTCTGAACGTGACGGCCGGCATCGGCGTATTGGGACAGGCCTCGGTGATGATACAGGAGATGTTCAAGGGCAGCGTGACCCCGGCCGCCGCGGCGGGCTTCGTCGGGCTGTTGAGTCTGTTCAACATGGGCGGGCGGTTTTTCTGGTCGTCGGCTTCGGATTATCTGGGGCGTAAAAACACCTATTTCGTGTTTTTCGTGGTCGGTGCCTGTTTGTACGCGCTGATTCCCGGCATGGGACAGGTCGGTAACGTTGCCTTGTTCGTGATCCTGTATGCGTTGATCATGAGCATGTACGGCGGCGGTTTCTCGACGATACCGGCCTATCTGGCGGATATTTTCGGCACCCGTTATGTCGGCGGCATACACGGGCGGTTGTTGACGGCCTGGTCGACGGCAGGCGTGTTGGGTCCGGTGCTGGTCAACTATATTCGTGAATACCAAATCGGCCAGGGTGTCGCCAAGGCTGACGCGTATAACGTGACGATGTACATCATGGCCGGCGTGCTGGTGTTGGGATTCGTCTGCAATCTATTGATCAGGCCGGTGCATGAAAAACATCACATGAAGTACGACGAATTCGACGAACTGGACGGCGCTTTTCCGAGAGAAACTGAAACCGAAGGAGAACAAAAATGACGCAAGCCCCGCATAAATCAACTCCGGTTTGGCAGGTGGTGCTGTTTTGGCTGTATGTGGCGGTGCCGCTGGTCTGGGGTGTTTCCCAGACCTTGAAAAAGGCCATGGCTTTGTTTGCTTGAGCGGTTGGGTTTACAAACTGTTTGATTTGTCATCGGAGTTCCAATAAAAGACATATTAACCGGACTCCAGTCTTAATCATCAGATAAGGGGAGAATGTTGTCATGGAATGCCTTTCAAAACGTCTTTTTCACGGTCGAGATGAACGAAAACACACTTACTGAAGCCCCATCTTCCGACATATTTTCCTCAACGTTCTTGCTCGGCAATGTTGGGGCTCCCTTTATTTTGGGGATGGCTGTCGGATATTTTGCCAAGAAAATGTTAAAGCTAGCCTTGTTTGTAGGTGGTGGGCTTGTCGTGATGCTGTTTGCTGCCGAATATTACGGTGTCATAACCGTAAATGGACTGGCATTGGAACAGGCGGCGGATTACGCGACCGGAGCCGCAAAGGCATCGGGTAATTATTTGATTGATAGGCTTTCGCTTTTTGCAAGCCGCGGTTTGGGCGGAATCGCGGGGTTCTATGTCGGATTTAAACTAGGCTAAGCCACGTAGGTACGCACCGCGTTCGTCTCGTTCCCACGCTTCCGCGTGGGAATGCAGATCCTGAAGGTACGCAATGCGTACAACTTATATCTTCATGCTTGTTGTTAGAACCACGCAAACACCAAGTTGCACAGCTGACCAGAAAAAGTCCCATGGAGCTAAATTAAAATTTGTGTTGCCGTTAAATTCCACGCTACAAATATTGTATCCAGCTGAACTATCAGTGCCTGCAGGAGAGCGAGAAATTTTACAGCTCCACTATGCCGGAAAGTCATGCAAATAGCTTTTTTTAATCCCTGACCCACTCCTCGACCAAGCGGCTTGGCATGTGTGGGGATTCGCTGGACTCGGGATAGTCTTTACCGGCCACCACGCAGTAAATCACTCGCAAGGTATCGGCCAGCAATAGCCAGGTGATCAGCATGAACAGACTGGTCAGTCCGGCATTCAGATAATCGTTGAAAATAAGATGCGGCGCCTTGCCGGCCATGTCTGGCGACAACAGGCCGTTCGTCAGTTTGTCGGATAAATCCTTGGCATGCGCCAAAAAGCCGACCCGCAAATCCGCCGAAAACAATTTTTCCCAGGCAGCCGCGCTGGTGACGATGATCAGCCAGGACAGGGGCAGGGCAGTCACCCAGCTATAGTTCAATTTATCCGATTTGACCAATATCGTCGTGCCGACGCACAAGGCGATGGCCGCCAGCATTTGATTCGCGATGCCGAACAAGGGCCACAGGCTGTTGATGCCGCCCAGTGGGTCTATCGTGCCCATGTACAAAAAGTAGCCCCAGCCGCCGACTACCGCCGCGCTGGTCAGCAGGATGCTGGCATAGTGATGGGTCTTGCCGACGCCAATGCCGAAATTGCCCAAGATGTCCTGCAGCATGAAGCGGGCGACGCGGGTGCCGGCGTCCAGCGTGGTCAGGATGAACAAGGCCTCGAACATGATCGCGAAGTGGTACCAGGCCGCCAGCAGGTTTTCGCCGAATACGCGGGAAAACAGGGTTGCCATGCCGACTGCCAGCGACGGCGCGCCGCCGGTGCGGGCGAACAGCGTCGATTCGCCCATGGTTTGCGCCAGATGCTGCATTTGCTCGACGCTGACCGGAAAGCCCCATGCGCTGATTTTGGCCACGGCATCGGCCGCTTCCTTACCGACTATGCCGGCCGGGCTGTTGATCGCGAAATACACGCCGGGCTCCAGCACCGAGGCGGCGATCATCGCCATGATCGCGACGAAGGATTCCATCATCATCGCGCCGTAGCCAATGAAGCGGGCGTCCTGTTCATTCGCCAGCAGTTTCGGCGTGGTGCCGGACGAAATCAAGGCATGGAAACCGGAAATAGCGCCGCAGGCGATGGTGATGAACACGAACGGAAACAGCTTGCCGCCGAAGATCGGCCCGCTGCCGTCGATGAACTGGGTCAGCGCAGGCATTTTCAGCTCAGGGCGCAACACGACAATGGCGACGGCCAGCGCGGCGATGGTGCCGAGTTTCATGAAGGTGGATAAATAATCGCGCGGGGCCAGCAGCAGCCAGACCGGCAATACCGCCGCGGCGAAACCATACAGGATTACCATGAGCGCCAGTTGCGGCGCGTCGTAATCGAACCAGCCGCGCAGCGTCTGGTTTTCGTCTATCCAGCCACCACCGACTACCGCGAAAATCAATAGCGATACGCCGATCAAGGTGGCCTCGGCCACGCGGCCTGGACGCAGATTGTTCAGATAAATGCCCATCAGCATCGCAATCGGAATCGTCGCCGCGACGGTCGAAGTCGCCCACGGGCTATGCTTCATCGCGTTGACGACGACCAAACCCAGCACCGCGATCAGGATGATCATGATCATCATCACCCCCAGCATCGCGGCACTGCCGCCAATCGCGCCCAGCTCGTCCTTGGCCATTTGTCCGAGCGAGCGGCCGTCGCGGCGCACCGAGAAAAACAGGGTCACGAAATCCTGCACGCAGCCGCCCAACACCGCGCCGATCAATATCCATAACGTGCCGGGCAAGTAGCCGAATTGCGCCGCTAATGTCGGACCGATCAAGGGGCCGGGGCCGGCAATCGCGGCGAAATGATGGCCGAAGACGACCCATTTATGCGTCGGCATGAAATCGCGGCCGTCGTCGAAGCGCTCGGCGGGCGTTGCGCGGCTGGCGTCCAGCACCAAAACCTTGGCGGCGATGAAGGCGCTATAAAAGCGATAGCCCAGTGCGTAGACGCAGACGGCGGCGACGATGATCCAGAGACTGTTGATGATTTCGCCGCGTTGCAGCGCTATACCGCCGACGGCAAACGCGCCGATTAGGGCGACGCCGATCCAGAGTAGCGTGGAGGATAAACGATGATTCATGACTGACATGTCGGTTTCTGTCCGGTGATGGGTTAGTGCGAAAAAACCGCCGAATCTTAGCACGGCGGGGGATTGGGAGGGTATCGATAGCCTTGTCCAACAGGGCAATCGCGCTTTGTAGCACTTGCACGGGCAAGGGGTTTAGTATAGCGATTTTGCCTAATATCCCAGATGCTCCCAGATCCAACCCCCTATTTTGCTGACCTCACAGACCCGCGGCGAGAGGGCAAAAACAAACTCCACAAACTCACGGATATCGTGATGATCGTCTTATGCGCAGTATTGAGCGGCATCGAGGATTGGGTCGGCATGGAAGAGTTTGCCGAAGAAAAAGAAGATTGGCTGCGGACCTTTTTGGAATTACCGAATGGAATTCCCTCGCACGATACCCTGAGTAATGTCTTGGGCCGCCTGAATCCCCAAGCGTTTGCCGAGACCTTTCAACGTTGGGTGCAGGCGGCATTGCCAAGCCTTTCAGGACAGCAAGTCTGTTTGGACGGCAAGACCTTGCGCGGCAGCCGCGAAGGGGATAAGGCCGTGCATTTGATGAGCGCCTTTGCGGCTGAAGCGCGTTGGGTGTTGGCGCAACAGGCGGTGGATGAGAAGACTAACGAAATCAAGGCGATCCCCGATTTATTGTCGATGTTGGACATCAAAGGAGCTCTGATCTCGATCGATGCCATGGGTTGTCAAAAAGCCATTGCGAAAACCATCGTTACGGCGCAAGCGGATTACGTGTTGGCACTGAAGGATAATCATCCGAACCTTTGCGAGGATGTCAGGTTGTGGCTGGATACTGAAAATGCCAACGACCGCTTACCGGTCTACGAAACCATCGACAAAGATCACGGTCGCCTGGAAATACGCCGTTACAGCTTGAGTAGCGAGATTGCTTGGTTGACGCAAAAACCTGACTGGGCCGGGCTACAAGCCATTGGTCGGGTTGAATCGATTCGCACCCTCGGTGACAAGACCTCGGTTGAGTGTCGCTACTATTTGTGTTCGTTTACGGATTTGCAGCGCTTTGCCGAAGGGGTACGGCAGCATTGGGCGATAGAAAATTCCCAGCACTGGGTGCTGGATGTGCAGTTTGGCGAAGATGCGAATCGCGCCAGAACAGATCATTCCGCCGAAAACTTGGCGTTGATGCGACGGATGGCACTCAATTTACTACGAAATAACGGACCTACTAAAGACAGCTTGAAGCGCCGCAAGTTGCGAGCATGTTTGAACGATAACTATCGCTTTAAATTACTCTTCGGAACATCTGCAACATAGCGCGATTGCCCTGCCTTGTCCAATGACACATGAGCCTGAAGCGGAGGTTGTAATTCCAAGCAAAGGATCATGAAGGCATGGCAAGCACACTGGACAATGAAAGCCTGGAGTGCAGTAGCAACGCTCTCGACGCGACATGGGCCAACTCAAGCTTTGCATCTCTTTCGAAAAATTGGATGTCATCGCTGGCCAATGCAGCGATAATGACGCCGCTTGGGAATACAATCTCGCTCGAGACCAACCGTTTAACCTAGAAAAATCATTGGGTCCACGACATGCACGAAAATCACGAAATTTGTAAACAGTTATCATCCTAAAGGGCTGCACCGAACAGGTGAATCGATAAGCGTTCATAACGCAATGATTTCTTTCGTGCTTTTCGTGGACTATCGATGTTTTTAGGTTTTATCTTCATCAATCATGACTTCCCGTTGTAGGGTACGCGGCGCGTACCTTTTGGGCTTAAATCAGACAATTCGCATATTTCAGTAATCAGCATGTTCAATTGCCACGCCCGCCCGCAAATCATGGGCATACTCAACGTCACGCCGGATAGTTTTTCTGATGGCGGAAAATTTACCGGTGTCGCCGCAGCACTAAGACAGGCGGAGCTAATGATCGCGGAGGGGGCGGACATGATCGATGTCGGTGGCGAATCCACCCGGCCCGGTTCCGATCCCGTGCCGGCCGACGAGCAAATTCGGCGCGTGCTGCCGGTCATCCAGGCCTTGAAACAAAATCACCCGGCGCTGACCATCAGTATCGATACCGCTTCGAGCGCAGTTGCTGCCGCGGCCTTGGACGCCGGGGCGGATCTGATCAACGATATTTCGGCTGGACTCGGGGATGCCGAGATGCTGCCGCTGGCGGCTAGCCGCCAGGCGCCCATCATCTTGATGCACATGCAAGGCACGCCCAAGACCATGCAGGACGATCCGTCTTATGACAACGTGGTGGCGGAGGTCACGGCCGCCTTGCGGCTACGCATTGCGGCGGCACTCGCGGCCGGCGTAAAACCCGAGCACATCGCCATCGATCCGGGCATCGGTTTTGGCAAGCGCAAACAGGACAACATCGATTTACTGGCGCATTTGGATGAATTCGTGGCGTTGGGTTACCCGGTGTTGTTGGGCACCAGCCGCAAGCGCTTCATGGGCAGTATTTGCCACGTCGAGGCGCCGCATGAGCTGGTAACGGCCACCGCCGTGACGACGGCCCTGGGCGTCATGGCCGGCGTGCAAATGTTTCGGGTGCATGATGTCAAAGCCAATCGGCAGGCGGCAGACGTGGCCTGGGCTATCAAGCGGGCGCAGTGACGGCGCTGTTGCATCCGCGTCTGCGGGCTTTGCAACGCCGGTTTGACGCATCTCCGTTGACGCCTATCGTCGATGGGGAACTGAGCCAGCACGGCGTGGAGCTGTGGATCAAACGCGACGATTTATTGCATCCCGTCATTTCCGGCAACAAATGGCGCAAGCTCAAATACATCCTGAATCATGCGTTGACGACCGGCGCCGATACCTTGGTGAGCATGGGTGGTGCCCATTCCAACCATCTGCATGCCTTGGCCTATGCCGGCAACAGGCTGGGCCTGAAAACCATGGCTTTCGTACGTGGCGAACGACCAGAACCTCTGAGTCCGACCTTGACGGATTTGCTGGACTGGGGCATGGAATTGCGTTTCGTATCGCGTAGTGAGTATCGGCAACTACGAGTGCATAAAGCCCACGACAGTTTGCCGGGCTTGAAAGCCGGCCAATACTGGCTGCCGGAGGGCGGAGCCAGCGGGTTGGCATTGCAGGGCGTCGGCGAAATACTGGCCGAGATTTCGCAGCCGTTCGATGTGTTGCTGACGGCCTGCGGCACGGGCGCGACGCTGGCCGGCTTGATTGCCGCCGCGCCCGAGCGCGCAACGTTGCTGGGTGTGGCCGCGCTGAAAGGGGCTGGTTTTCTGGCCGATGATGTCAGACAGCTGTTAGCCGGCAAATCGACGAAAAGTAACTGGGAAATCTTGCTGGCCCATCACTTTGGCGGCTTCGGCAAAACCACGCCCGAGCTGCTGGATTTTATCGATCGGTTTCAAATTCGGCATGGTGTGCCATTGGAGCCGGTCTATACCGGCAAAATGCTGTTCGCCGTCTATGATTTGTTACGGCAGGGCTATTTTAAACCGGGGCAACGTATCCTGGCCTTGCATACCGGCGGCTTACAAGGCGCGCGCAGCCGGTTATGACGTCGAGATTCGAGGCGCAAAAACCAACGCGATGATTCGATCGTCTCTATCATTGTCGTTATCAAGACCTTAGTTGTTGGCATCAGGCTATTCAATTACAGGAATTTTTCCTATTGCGTGCTTTGTCTTCAGACTATACCGTTGCCGATTGAACCGAGCCTGCCGCCTGCCTCATTGCCATCATGCCGATTTGTCTTAAAAGCCGAGCAGCGCTCGCCGCCATTTTTTGGGTTTGTTTTCAGGCCCTTGCCTTGGCTGCCAAGCCGCAAACCGATAACGCCAGTATAGAGCCCAAGCCATCCGTCATGGCCAGCGATTCGGTCAGCCCAACGGATAAACCATACAAGCAGTTGATCGACGCTGCCTTATCGGCATTACAACAACGGCTCGAGCAAGACCCGCCCTTTTTGTGGAACGAGCGCCAGTCGCGTTTGCAGCGAGTCAGTCAATTGCCGGTCGATACCGCGCAGGCCTTGACCGAGAAATACCGGCGCCTGCTGGAGGCTTACCGCATCGAGCTGGATTATGCCAACAGCATAGAAGCCTATCGTGAGTTGCTGAGCAGTGACGCGGACAGTCGCCTGGTGGAATTCTTGCGCATCGGTCGGCTGGCATTGTATTACCAAACCTTGAACGGTCGCGAATCCGCCATATGGGATAGTCACCGTCGGCAGTGGTTGCGCCTGTCGAATGAAGACAACGAAAAGATCACGCAAGGCTTGCGTATCGCCAAAAAATTGGAGCCGCCGCAATTGATGGTGTTGCCGTTGTTTGGCGCGGAACAGGTCAAGGATGCCACGGCGCAACCCCCGGCCGTGCATTGGGCGGCTGGAATGGATGCAACGGCAAATACTGCACAACAGAGCGACAGCGTCGACAAGGAAAGCCTGTTGGCCGAAACCAGAGCGTATGCGGCCGCACTCGATAGCTATGGTCCCTTGTCGCTGACCGGCGCGGGCGATGAAGGGGCCGAAAAATTGCTGGCGCTGTTTGCCGGTGAACGCCACATACCCAGCCTCGATGAATTGGCCAGATTGTTTGCGTTGACGAATGATCTATTACGCGCGCAAGCCGGCATTACGCGTTTCCCTGCGCAAGTCTATGCCCCCGATGGCCATGCGACCGAGCGTGAGGTGCTGCGAATCGGCAATTTTACCCTGCTTGCCGCAGGTCGCTACCTGAGCTATGACCTGGAATTAGGGCGCCTGCTGGAATTGCCTCGACAGCCGGCAGCAGGCATGTTGGACATGGCCGATTCATTCGCGCGCCAGGATACGACAACCTTGGCGAATGTGGCTATCGACCCGTCGGCAGGCCAGGCCTTGCAATTGTTGGTGCAAATTCCGAATTTATCGGAACGCATAGCCCAAGGCGGTCCTGTTGGATATTTGATTCTGCTGTTGGCGGGGTTTGCCTATCTCTTGGGGGGATATCGATTTTTTCATCTCAGCCTGATAGGCAAACGCATGCGCAAGCAATTGCAAAGCCGGGAACATCGGCTGGATAACCCGTTGGGGCGGATATTGGCCAAGGTCGAGCACGCGCCCATGACCAATCACGACGCCTTGTCGTTGCTGGTTGAAGAAGCCTTGATCGAGGAACAAGCCCGGCTGGATTATGCGCTGACCTTTTTAAAACTCATCGCCGCCATTGCGCCGATGCTGGGCTTGCTCGGCACGGTGACCGGCATGATAGAAACCTTTCAGGCCATTGCCATGCATGGCACCGGTGACCCGAAACTGATGTCTGGGGGTATCTCCGAAGCGCTGGTCACCACGGTCGAAGGCCTGGTGACGGCGATCCCGATCTTGCTGTTGCACAGCGTGTTGAGCAGTCAGAGCCAGGCTTTCGGCATTTTACTGGAAGCGCATGCCGCGGCGGCGCTGGCGCAACGTCTGGAGCAGCAAACCCTGGACGCAGGCCATCCCGCGGCGGTAGTGCGATGAACTGGCTGGAAGCGCTGCAAAGCGGTGAGCAATATATCGAGGACTTGATGGCCCTGGGTGGACCGGTGATGTGGCCGCTGGTATTGGTGTCCATTCTGCTTTGGACCCTGGTCTTGGAGCGTTACTGGTTTTTGCTGGTTACCTATCCAAGATTGCTGACTTATTGGATGCGTATCGCGGATACCGAAGCCCGGCGCACTTTGGCGCGCGCCGAAACCCTATTGGCGATTCGGCGTAACTTACGCTTGATCAGAACGCTGTCCGGGATATTGCCCATGCTGGGCTTGCTGGGGACGGTGACGGGCATCGTGGAAACCTTTGATTTGATCCATGTGTTTGGCAGTTCCGAGACGCGCATCGTCGCGCGGGGTGTTTCGCAAGCCCTGATCACCACGCTCGCCGGCTTGGTGATGGGTTTATTCGGCGTCGGGGTGGGCTATGATTTGCATAGACGCGCCAACGCGGACGAAATAAGGCTGGGGCAAGGCTTAAAGCCATGAGAAAACGCGGTTTTTTTAATTCACGCCTGCGCCCGGAAGAAGATAACGCCGATGCCATCAATCTGACGCCATTGATAGACATGGTGTTCATCCTGCTGATCTTTTTTTTGGTGACGGCCTCTTTCATTCGAGAGTCATCGGTCACGGTGCGCAGACCCCAGGCCGCCACGGCGCTTCCTCAGTCCGGCGCCGAACTGATCGTGACCATTACCGCCGACGAACAAATCTGGCTAAACGACGCGGTGGTCGATATTCGTCGTCTGCGGGCGCGCATTGAAGAGTTGAAACTGACGAGTTCCAAACGTTCCGCAATTATCCTGGCCGATCAGCAAACCAGCACCGGCTTGCTGGTGAAAACCATGGATCAATTGCGTTTGGCCGGCTTTGCCGATATTTCCGTAGCCGCGAGTTCGGCGGGCGAAGCGCTATGACACTCGCCTTCGCGGCCGACAAACCGAATCGAAAAATGTTGGTGATGAGCGGGGCGATCATTGCTGCCATGACCATCAACGTCGGTTTATTGCTGTTGATCGGTGGCCTGATCAGCGAACGGCAGCGGGAATTGGCGCAAACGCCCAATCTGCAGCCGGTGGATTTCGTGCGATTTCGCCCCACCCGTAAAGAGCCGCCAACGCCGGCAGTCGAGGCCAAGGAGATGGTGACCGACAAGCCGGCTGCGACAAAACCCAAGCCTGCGGCCGAAAATACTACTACCGTCGGCAAAAAGCCGGCAGCCAGAACCGGGAAACCGGCCAAATCCCCAATAAAGCAGCCTGGCGTGGCTGCGCCGCGGCTGGATATTCCGGCGCATGGCGATGGTGTGGTCTTTCCAGGCGTGCCGGGCACGGACGAGCGTCTGACCGCGCCGCCCGGCCAATGGAACGTGGCCAAAAAGCCCGAGCCGCGCGAGAGCGCTGGCGGAGACGAACATGGGGAGGGGGCAGGTTATGCGAAAAGCCGCTTGGTGGTTTTATCCCGCGTATTGCCCGATTACCCGCCCAGGGCGCGTTCCCTGGGCATACAAGGCTGGGTGCAGCTGGAAATCATCGTGAACCCGTCGGGCAAAGTCAGCGCGGCCAAAGTCGTCGATGCCAAGCCCAAAGAGGTATTCGAGGAAGCTGCCTTAGCGGCCATCAAACAATGGCGTTTCCAGCCGGCCTATAAAAACGGGCAAGCGATTGAACAGCGGGCTTTGCAACGCGTCGATTTTCGGCTTGAAACACGTTGACGGCTTTTGAAAGAAGTTATACTAGTCCGCGTTGTAATGGGCATGGAATAAATCAGGGAATTGCGCGAATTCATTCGCCTACGTGAGGAAGTTATTTTATGCGCGCTCCGTTGCGCAAAGACCATCAGTGGACTGGCGCGCGGATTCATGCATGAAAAAATATCCCGTTGCCGAGAAAGGTTGACAACGGGATGATTAAAGCCCAATAGTCGCCAGCGTCGTGCCATGCGCGCATTGACGGTGGTGCTTAGGAATGAACATGAAATAATCTATGCAAGTATTCGGTGTAGGTGCGGATTTATCCGCACAGTGCGATTGAATTCTCACCTACCATTGTCGAGCTTATTTCCCACACATTCCTTAGGACCGTGCCCGAATGGTCCGAAATAGTGGCGCCCGGCTTTGAGACGGGTACCGTTCGTTTATTTTGTTATGAGGTATCAATCATGAAAACCCGTAAAAAGTCACAATATTTGTTCGCTACGGCCTTGTTGAGCGGCTGCGTCGGCGTTGCTCACGCGCAATTCCCGAAAACCGAATTCGGTCTGGAGCATTGCCTGCATGCCGCGCTGGCCGAGAAAAACGGCGGGGTCGTCAAGGTCGAATTGAAAATGGAGAACAATGTTCCCACCTACGAGTTCGATATCGAAACGCCGGACGGCAAGGCCTGGGATATCGAATGCAACACCAAAACCGGCAAGATCAGCGAAATTGAAGAAGAAGTCAAAGATGCCGACGAGGCGCAATTCAAGGGCAAACTGAAAATCAGCGAGGAAGAAGCGCGGAAAATTGCTTTGGCGGCTTATCCGGGTGACATCGTCGAAGTCGAATATGAAATCGAGCCCGACGGCGCGGCGTCCTACGAATTCGATATCAAGGGCAAGGACGGCAAGGAGATGAAAGTCGAAGTCGATGCCACCAGTGGCAAAATCGTCGAAGCCAATAGTGAAATCTATCAAATCGGCAAAGAATAAGCGCAATCTCCACTCAGTCTGTCAACTCCTAGCAGGCCCTGGAAGTCAGCGGGAATGAGTTGACAGGCTCGGGTTCTTCAAACCTGGAAAAAGGCTTTGGTCCACGAAAGACACAGAATTTGTCTTGAGCGCGGGCGAAGGGAGCACGAAAATTTCAAACAGGTATCACCTAGAACAATGCCAGCCAACAGGTGAATGCATAAAGTTGATAACACATGGATTGCTTGCGTGTATTTCGTGCTTTTCGTGGGCTACTGATGTTTTTAGGTTCAAACAAACTCCATCCTCTCTCGTATCGGAGCGATTTTCACGACAGTCACCAGGGACTGCGGGGGATGACATTAAGCATATGACCATTCGTCGCCTATCATCAAGCCCTGTAGAGAGACCAATGGCGTGGTCTCGAAAATCCGTGGATCCGGCATGACATCGTCACTTCAAAACCTTCACTGTCTTACTCGTTATCTTCAGACCAGCCTGCGACGGATGAGGCTGTTGACGTCGGTGATGATGCGCGAATTGCATGACGATGGGTTGGCGTTACGAGCCAAGAGTTTGGTTTACACCAGCTTGTTGTCCTTGGCGCCGCTTTTGGCCGTGAGTTTTTCCATCCTCAAGGGCTTTGGGGTACACAACCAGATAGAGCCTCTGCTGCGGGAATTCCTGGCGCCATTGGGTGAAAAAGGCGTGGAGATTTCCGGCAATATCATTTTCTTCGTGGAAAACATCCAGGTCGGGGTGTTGGGTTTCGTCGGTTTCCTGATGTTGTTCTACACCGTGGTATCGCTGCTGGAACAGATCGAGGATTGTTTCAATCACATTTGGCGAGTCGACAAGCCGCGCTCCTTATACCGGCGCTTCAGTGATTATTTGAGCGTCGTTTTGATAGGCCCGGTCTTGTTGTTTTCCGCGATCGGCATCACCGCATCGATGCGGAATCTGGCTGTCGTGCAGCATTTGATAGCGCTGGAGCCTTTCGGTACTGCCTATTATCTGGCTGGTTTGATCTTGCCTTATGTATTGGTCGCCGCGGCTTTTAGTTTTGCCTATTCGTTTATTCCCAACACCACGGTCAAATTGGGGCCAGCTGTCTTGGGGGGATTTTTTGCCGGCGTGGCATGGAAGATCATCGGAATGCTGTTTGGGCTATTCATCGCCAATTCCGCGCAATATAGCGCCATCTATTCCGGTTTTGCGTTGATCTTGCTGTCGATGGTTTGGTTGTATATCAGCTGGCTGATTCTGTTGCTGGGCGGCGTGTTTGTATTTTACCGGCAATTTCCGCGTTATTTGGGCTATGCCAAACGCCGGCCTCATTTGAGTATCGAATCCCAGGAGCAGTTGGCCATCTTGCTGATGAGCCTGATAGGACGCCAGCACCTGACAGGCGGTAAGCTTTGCACGTTGCAAGATTTGGCCGACCGGGTCGATTTGCCGTGGGAGCCCGTCGTGGAAATATTGAGCTGTTTGATGAAAAACGGCTTTTTGGTCCAGTCGGAAGACGATGGGGGCGGCTACGTGCTGGCTCACGATACCGATGCGATCCTGCTGCGGGACATCGTGCGGGTCATTCGAGCCACGGGCGATCAGTTGACTCGGCATGGCGAAGCTGAAACGGTCGTGCAGGTGCTGTTGGATGATTTGGCTCAGTATCCCCGGCAGCTTTTACGGGAGCGCAGTTTGCGGGATATCGTCAAAGATATTGCCGGTACCCGGCCGTCAGGATGCGAATGACCTGACTTACGGGCTACCGGCATGCGTCCGCTTCGGCGCCGGTGGGCGCCGTAGCGAGGGGCTTGATCAGTCTTTGTTTTTGCCGCGTTTCGAAGTCGAGCCGACGCGCTTTTTGTTCTTGGCTTTTTTGATCAAAGCAGGGTCGAGTTTGGAAATGTTCAGCGGTTTGCCCGCCACGCGCACTTTTTTCAAGGCCTGGAATAAATCCTTGGGCATGCCGGCGGGCAATTCCACCGTGCTGTAGGTTTCCTCGATTTTGATGCGGGCGATATGATCGCCGTCGATGCCGGTTTCGTTGGCGATGGCGCCTACGATGTTGCCCGGCTTGACGCCGTCGTTGTGGCCAACCTCGATACGGAACAATTCCATCTCGACGGCACCGGCGCGGCTTCTTTCGCGTTTCGGGCCGCGTTCCTTGTCCTGGCGTTTGTCTTCCGAGGTTTCCTTGCGCGGTTTTTTGCCGGCATCTTTCAATAGCAACGGGGTGTCGCCTTGCAGCAATTTGGCCAGCGCGGCGGCAATGTCGATGGCCGGTACGTCATGTTCGACCTGATATTGATTGATCAATTGCGTGTAAAAGCTCAATTCCTCGGTCGCCAGCGTGTCGGTAATCTTTTGTTTGAACTTGTTGATTCTGGCGTTGTTGATGAATTCGGTCGAAGGCAGTTGCATTTCTTCAACTTTTTGCTTGGTGGCCTGTTCGATATTGGCCAGCAGGCGCTTTTCCCGTGGGGAGACGAACAAAATAGCGTCGCCGGTGCGGCCGGCGCGACCGGTACGGCCGATGCGGTGCACGTAGGATTCGGTGTCGTAGGGAATGTCGTAATTGACGACGTGGGTGATGCGGTCGACGTCCAGGCCACGGGCCGCGACGTCGGTGGCGATCAAAATGTCCAGCTTGCCGCTTTTCAGATTTTCAATCGCACGTTCCCTGAGGGCCTGCGACATGTCACCGTTGATCGCCGACGCGGAAAAACCGCGCGCTTCCAGTTTTTCCGCCACTTCAATCGTGGCGGTTTTGGTTCTAACGAAAATGATCATGCCATCGAAGTTTTCCGCTTCCAGAATGCGGGTCAGGGCGTCCATTTTGTGCAGGCCGCTGACGAACCAGTAACGCTGGCGGATGTTGGCGGCCGTGGTGGTTTTGACCTTGATCGTGACTTGTTCAGGATTGTTCAGATACTGCTGAGCGATCTTGCGGATTTCGGTCGGCATGGTCGCCGAGAACAGCGCGGTCTGGCGGCTGGACGGCGTTTGTTCCAGAATCCATTCGACATCGTCGATGAAGCCCATGCGCAGCATTTCGTCGGCTTCGTCCAACACCAGGGTTTTCAATTGATCCAGCTTCAAGGTGCCGCGGCGCATATGATCCATGACCCGGCCGGGCGTGCCGACCACGACGTGGGCACCGCGATTCAGGTGGCGCAATTGCACGCTGTAATCCTGGCCGCCGTAAATCGGCAGCACATGAAAGCCTTTGATATGGGCGGCGTAGCTTTGGAAGGCTTCGGCCACCTGAATCGCCAATTCACGGGTAGGCGCCAAGACCAAGGCTTGCGGTTCTTTTTGTTTAATGTCGATGCGTGTCAGTATCGGCAGGGCAAAGGCGGCGGTTTTACCGGTACCGGTTTGAGCCTGGCCGAGTACGTCGCGGCCCGCCATCACGAAGGGGATGATTTGCGCCTGGATCGGTGAAGGAGTTTCGTATCCGATGGTTTGCAGGGCTTTTAAAACCGGCTCGGATAATGCTAAATCTTTGAAGGAAGGTGTGAGGGTGGGGCTATCGGACATTAAATTACCTGTAGAGAATAAAGAGAACTGCCTGCAGACGGCAGGCAATAGTGGCATTGTACCGCAGATTGGCGGCACAATGCTCGATTGATGGAACCACGGGCTAAATTGTAGGTATCACGCGCGGGTTTCGCGCCACGAATAATGCAGGCAGATGAAGAGAAAAAATTGCGCGCCGAAGATCAAATTCGCCATCAATAAATGAATCGGTTGGGCCAAGGCCGGAAAACCCAGTCTGTCCAGGCTGACGCCGGCCAGAATCGCCGTGACGATCAGGCCCATCAAGGCATAAGCCACTTTCAATAACAAGCTGTGTGCTTCGACGTTTTTGTACACGGTCCAGGCCAGCCAGGCATTGGTGAACAAAATGAGCGACGAAAACGAGCGATGCACATAAAAGATGATGGGAAAGCTGTCGCGCCAATATTGTCTGTCGATATAACTATGTTCGTGGGCGATGTAATCGACCGCCTCCCGCACCTGAGTGCCCATCGCTACCTGAATCAAGGTCATGCCCATCGCGATTTTCAATATCAAAGCAAAGCGCGGGCTGACCCAGTCGGTATTCAAGCCAGCCAGCAGCGTTTTTTGCGAGCGGCTGATCGCGTAGATCAACAAGGCGACGATGAACAAGGCCAGCAGCATGTGCAGCGTGATCATCAGCGGTTTCAAGTTGCTGGCGACGACGGCCGAGCCCAGCCATCCCTGGAAACCGACCAGGAAAAAGGCCGACAAGGCCAGATAAAACGTAGGTTTATCGGTTTTCAGATAGATGCGCGACGACCAGGCGGTCAAGAAAATCAAAAAGCCTATCGTTACCCCAACCAGGCGGTTGGTGTATTCGGTCCAGGTCTTGACCGGGTTGAAGTCGGTGTTTTCGTAGCCGCGCGCCGCGTAAATTTCATGGTAATTGGGCGGCAATTGCGATTCGTCGGTCGGCGGCACCCATTGGCCGAAGCAGGTCGGCCAGTCTGGGCAGCCCATGCCGGCACCCGAGGCGCGGACGATGCCGCCCACGAGGATGACGAAATATACGGCAAATATGGTCAGCGTGCCTAAGCGGCGAAAACGGGCTGCGGCTTTTGAGTCTATCATCGTCGGATTGAACGTCATATGAGCATGGCTTGGGCGAGTTCGATTTCTTCGGAAACGCCTTCGATTTCCAGGATTTCCACGTCGGTTTGCAGGCCGACCTTGGCGAATGCCGGCACGGTGGACCAATCGACGCGGCAGGCGGGGTGGTCGGTGCCTGCTATGCTTTGCAAGAAAGCCACTTGGACCAGATCGACATAATCGGCCGAGCCTGGATGGTCGCGTTGGAAGTCGACGTAGTCCGAAGCTACGGATTTCAGTTCCTGTGGAAAATTCCAGGTATCCATGATGATCTTGCCGACGTGTGGGTGGGCTTTTTCCAGTAACTTTTCCATGCGGGATGGGCTGTCCCTGAATTCGGGGATTTTTTCGGCCAACGTCAAAATCGGCAACTTGCCGATCTGGTGAATCAGTCCGGCCAGCATGGCTTCGTCGGAATTCAGGTGGGGGACCAATGCCGCCAGGGCGCGGCTGATGGCGGAAACGTTGACACCCTGTTCCCAGATCGTGCGGAAATAATGTTCCAGCAAGGCCGAGGTCGGTTTGAACATCTGTTGCATGACCAAACTGGTGATCAGCGTGCGAATGGTACTATTGCCGAGGCGGGTGACCGCCATCTGGATGTTTTTGATTTCGTTGGTGCCGCGGTACAACGGGCTGTTGACGACCTGGATCAGGCGCGCCGAGATTGCGGGATCGGTTGCAATCATCTCTGCCAGTTCCTGCGCGGACGCATCTCCCTTGGAAACGGCATCGCGAACTTTCAAGGCAATGTCCGGCAAAGTCGGCAGCACCAGGCGGTTGGCTTCCAGTTCGGCTTTGACATGAACAAGAAAGTCTTGAACAGATTTGAATTGCATGATCGGAATTTTGGCTATTGAAAGGAAATCAGCGCGACAGGCGTTTGTTCGCAGTCGTCAAGTATAAGGTTTTTTGCTTCACCATCAACTGTTTGTAGGACTATCAGCAAACGCGTGGTCTCGCCAAGCGCTTGCAAATCGAGGACTTCGCCGATTTTTTCTTGTGTTTGCGCGTCTTTTACCGAAAGGTTGCTTATCATTGTCAGGCCACGGTTGCATTCCGCCAGCACCAGTTGCCGTTTGGCTTTGCCCAGGTAATGCGTGCGGGCGACGATTTCCTGGCCGGTATAACAGCCTTTGTTGAAACTGATGCCGCCTAGTTGATCGATATTCAGCATTTGTGGAATGTGCCGTTCGGATTGTTCCAGGTCGAACCATGGAAAACCCGCCGATATGTCCCGATAACGCCAGGTTTCGCCATTACCGCGGATGAAGTCTTTGAATATTCCGCTTGCGTCCGTTGCCTGGTCCATGATGCAAAGAAATCGCCGGGTGGTTGAGGGCAGTTTAATACTCAGGCAGCCGGTGGCAAGGAGGCGGCACTGAAAATCGTCCGTTGGCAATGGCAGTTCCGTATTCGGCCAATCGAGTCCCGCCAAGCTCAGCGCATCGCTTTTGTCGCCAAGTTGCACCTTGGAGCGCAAGACGTACATTTTCAGCTTGTTCAGGACTTTATCCAGCAAGCTGCGAGGCAAGATCAACAGAAAACGGGCTTCGGTTTTGATGATCAATAGCGTGCTGATAACGCGTCCCTTGGGGTTGCAGAACGCGGCGATACTGGCTTTGTCATCGCTCAATTCCTTGATGTTGCATGTCAGTTGTCCCTGCAAAAACTGAATCACGTCGTCGCCAGCCGCTTCAATGATGGCAAGATGATTCAGGGGGTATAAGGTGTTGATGGAGGGCGTTTCCAGATTATGAACAGTCATTGCTTTAAGATGAACGGCAGGGAATATTGAAACCTATTTTACACGTTACGCTCTGATTTAACGGTTCGAGGATGTCAAAAAATTGCCAAGAAAGCTTTCGTTTTCAGGTTCTTCCATCACGGCGCCTGCAACAGTTGACCGAGGTTTTGCATGGCTGCGCGATTTTGGCGTGCTGGCTCAATGGCCTGCAAATCCTGTATCAGCTATTGCTAATGGCCATCGTTGTTTTGCTTTGGTGGCATTACGCAATGCGGCGCGAAGCAAGGCCAGCCTATCTGCGTTATACTGAAAACAAGCGATGGGAGGTATCGATGGATCAATTTACTTACCAGCCCGCAGTGATTTTAGATACGACTGTCATAACCAGCGCGGTGATATTTTTGCACTACAAGACTGACGATCAATCGAGTGGAACGCTAGTGATTGTTGGCGATTCATTATCCGCGAACGATTTCAGGCGCTTGAGAGTCAGGTTGGCAATTTATGGGCGTGACGAGGCGCGATGAACGACCCGATTAAGCACTCAGTCCAGTTGAAGATAAACAGGCTTAAAAGCCTGCCCGCATTGCCGGAAGCCAGCGTTAAAATTCTGGAAGCGATTCACGATCCGGATGTTTCGATTGAAAAACTGGCGGAAGTATTGGCGTTGTCGCCGGGATTGGTGGCGCGCTTGCTGGGTTTGGCCAATTCGGCCTATTTTGGGCAGGCGCGGCAAATCAATGATTTGCGCACGGCCATCGTTCAGGTTCTGGGTCTGCAGCTGGTGAGAAGCCTGACGGTTGGCATAGTCTTGAACGTACAGATCGATAGCAGCCAGTGCAGGGGCTTCGATACCCATTCTTTCTGGATGCATTCGTTATTGACCGCCGTAGCCGCGCAAAAATTGGTGGCATGCGACCCGGGTACAAGCGTCAACAGTTCCACCGTTTACACCGCGGGGCTGCTGTTGCACCTTGGCGTGTTGGTGATCGCCTACCTTTTTCCGCAAGAATTGGGGCCGCTGCTGGCAAACGAGCAGAGAGATTATCTGACCTTAAGCGATGAAATCAACCGGCAACTGGGCCTGAGTCATTATCAGGTCGCCTATATGTTGCTGAACAAATGGCAGCTGCCCGACGTTTACCAGATGATTTTGCGGCGTTTTGAAGACCTCGACTTGACCGGGGATGACGCGGAGCCTATCCATATCCTGCGGGCAAGCCAGCGGATGTGCTGCCTGTTAATCGAAGAAGGCTGCGCGGAGCCCGAGCGGCTCGAGCAGATCGCCTGGGAGTCTTTTATTGCCAAGGACGCCATTGTCAGCGTCTATGCCGAGCTTGTGGACAAAAAAGAAGCTATTCAAAAACTTGCGGATGCGATGGGAGCACGATGATGCAATCAGTCAAAAAGGGCGACATCAGGAAATGGGCCGGCGCCGGGGTGCAGGATTTAATCGTTGATCTGGTAAACGCCTTGTCCGCCGTCAAATCGCTGGCGGAAATCAGTTGTGAAATAGCCGATGAAAAAACGCTGATTCGACAAGCATTGGCAGGTTTGCTGCGTAATCAGGACATGGAGAGATGCTCTTTTTTTGTCGCCGATCACGAAGGTACGTTGACCAATGTCACCGGCTTGAGCATCGTCGATTTGCCGGATGCCGAGCATGCCTGGGCTACAAGGCCCATGCAATTTCGGTTGGGCGAGGGCATCATAGGCCACGCGGCCAGCACGCGGACAATGCAGTACTGCGAAAATTGTTTCGAGGACCGGCGCTTCGCCAAGGTGGCCGATCAGGCCCATATGCCGGGATCGATCGTCTGTGCGCCGGTTTGTACATTGCACAATGTATTGATTGGCGTGTTGAACGTCTCCCATCCGCAAGCGCACTTTTTTACCGATTGGCACATGCGTTTGCTGGATGTCTATGCCAATGTGCTGGGCCAGTTGATCACCAATCGGCGCCTGTTTCAACAAATGGAAATGGAGATTGCATCGAGAACGGCGGAGCTGGAACGTTTGGTCAATGAAACCCGGCGCTTGAAAGATCATTACGCCAATCTGTCGATGCATGACCAACTGACCGGTTTGCACAACAGGCGTTACTTTTACGATCAGGTTGAACTGGCCTTGGCGCAACATAAGCGCTATGGACAGCCTTTTTGCCTGTTGGTGATGGATATCGATCATTTCAAATCCATCAACGATTTGTACGGGCATGGTTTTGGCGATCAGGTATTGATCACCGTTGCCGACACCCTGAAGACTCAGGTCCGGAGTGCCGACATTCTGGTGCGGTTCGGCGGCGAGGAGTTCATCATCTTATTTACCAACACCAGTTGCGAAAATGGCCGCGTCCTTGCCGAGAGGATTCGCGGCCAAGTCAAGGCCCTTGGATGGCCGGTAGAGGCCGAAAATGTGCGGGTTTCGCTGAGCATAGGCTTGTACTGCGCCCTGCCCAATTCCGCCGATGCCGATCAACAACTGGACATCGATGCGATCATTCATCGGGCCGATAGCGCCCTTTACGCCGCCAAGGCCAAAGGCCGTGACCGGGTTGAGGTATTCGACACTTCTCCGCCCCATAATGGCGACTGCTCGGCTAAGCGAGAGCCAAGTTGACGAGCTCCTGTAACCCAAAAAATTAAGTAACCATAGGGCTTTTATTTTATAATGTCCGGCCATTGCGGTTGGCAACGTAACGTAAGCGATCAGACGCGTTGGCCTCGTAAACAGATTACTTAATTGAACCCGAGAAAAATAAACCATGAAAAACTTAAATGTTGTTTTGGTACGCTTGCTGCAATTTGTGGTATTCGCGCTGTTTACTTTCTTTGTCCTGGTATATTTCGGCGCCATGGTGCTGTTGCCGCTGGATATCGTTGTGCTGATTTCCAAACTGTTGGGCGTGTTGGGTATCAATACTCTGTTTGGTGCCATTTTGGCGGTGCCGGTCGTCGCTTACTTGGGCAAAATCGTCTACAACACGCCTGGCCTGATTCAAATGATCATCGACAATGGCATCGATTTGGCCAATACCGGCAAACAGCGCGTCGAAGCATTTAACAAATTGGCCGAAGCCGCCAAATAACAGCGCTTCGGATCGCTAAAAAAGGGCTATTTCATATAGCCCTTTTTTTTGCCTGCTAAACAGTGTTCTCTATCTTGCTTGACTAAACCTAGAAAAATCATTTGGTCCACGAAACACACGAAAATCACGAAAAGTTGCAAGCATTTATCATCCTAACGCTCATGAAGGCTGTGCCTCGCCCCGGCAAATGAAAATAGTCTTCAGGGTAAGGTTGCTTGCCGGACAGGCCGCCGTGAATACATCCATGTTGGCTCGACGGCGGCATCCTTGCCGCCGACGCCTGTCCAACAAGCAACCGCACCCTCACATTTTGCTGCTTTCAGAGTAAAGAGTTGCACCGAACAGCTGAATCGATATGCGTTCATAACGTAATGATTTATTTGGTGTGTTTTGTGCTTTTCGTGGGCTGCTGATGTTTTTAGGTTAAACCATGGGACTGGCCTGGTATCGGCAATAGAAGGCTTGGCCATTAAATGGAGTCTATGAACTCCCTATCCGACAGTCCGGTCAGTTCCATCAAGGATTGCGACGCCTTGACCTGCAGATGGGCAAAGGCCTTGTGCAAGGTTTCCCAGCCTTCGAACGCAATGAGTTCCCAATGATGAGTGCGACGATCCCAGTCGGTGTCAAACAATGCTCCTGCTTCGACCAGCTGCCTGAAGATTTCATCGGAAGGCGAACCGATATAAGCCTTCGCCAGTTCCACATCGTTGCCCGAAATCAGTCGGGCCGCGGGCTTGTCGTTACTGGCATGGTGATTGGTGTACATCACGTAACCCGCGTCGATACCGACTCTCTTCAAGGTCTGACAATAACCCTCAAAGTTTTGAAACTGAAACGATAAGTGATTGTTCATGTTTGCTCCTTACGCGATGGTGGCTAAACAGAGGGATGCTGTCCTTGTGTGAAACAAAAACGACGCCATCCATCCATGTCATCCACATCCCACTGAGTGGGTAACTCAAAGACTTCAAGGCCCGCTTTGGCGGCTGAGTCGCGCGTTTGTGCCATTACGCGCTCGCTACCCCAGCTTATGTTTTCAAATAGCATGGCTTCAGGCTCGTTTAGACCCAGCAGCACATAGCCGCCGTCTTCGGCCGGACCGAACACGGCGTCGCAGCTATCTCGTAATGCGGTGAAGGCCAGCGACAACTCGGAGACGGTCAGGCTGGGGCAATCACAGCCTATGAGGATGGCATGACGATGGACGGCCAGCGCCTTGGTAAAGGCGTTCGACATTCTTTGTCCCAGGTCGTGTCCGCGTTGCGTCATGAGCGTTAGTGGGTAATCCTTCGCGCATTGGCGAAAAAAAGGATGCTCGTTGTCGGGGGTGCAGTAGAGCTGTACCGGACATAGGGGCTCTGCAAAGGCTCTGGCCAACGTCAGTCTGGTCAACTGCCTGTGCGCGGCTACGGCTTGTTCCGCGCTCAATGCCGGTTGCAATCGGGTCTTGACTTGGCCTGGGACGGGCGCCTTGCAGAAGATCAGCAACACGCTGTCCGGGAACAGATAGTTCATTCAGCGCTGGCGTAAAGCTTGGAATGGCAAGGCCAGCATGCGGACAACGCCCAATTCGCTGGCATTGCGAAAACCGTTCAAGCCTATCGGCATGTCGGTTTGCGGCTGGCGAGGATAGGCGCAATAGGTCTTGAACAGTCTGTCCCAGCACGGCAACGAAAAGCCGTAATTGCTGTCGGTTTCTGGCTGATAGGTCGAATGGTGGATGCGGTGCATGTCGGGCGTCACCAGCAAATAGCGCAAGCGGTGCTCGAAGCCTTCGGGCAGGTAGACATTGCCGTGATTGAACAGCGCGCAGCCGTTAAGAATCATCTCGAAGGTGATTACCGCGGCGGGTGCCGCGCCCAGCAAGATCACCAGCACCACTTTGTACAGCATCGAAAGCATGATTTCCAACGGGTGAAAGCGTATCGCCGTGGTAGTGTCGAAATCCAGATCGGTGTGATGGACTTGATGCAGGCGCCAGAACCAGCGCCAACGGTGCGCGGCGATATGCTGGGCGTAGATCGCAAGATCCAACAGCAGCAGGCTCAAGACGATGCCTAGCCAGTCCGGCAGCGAAACCAGATTGAATAAGCCGATATGGTTCTCGGCGGCCCATTGCGCCGCCAGCCAGGCCGCCGCCCCGATGCTGACCCGCATCACGGCGACATTCAACGTCGCCAGTCCCAGGTTGACGGGCCAGCGCCGTCGGCGCGGCAAGGATAAACGGCGCTTGGGGCTCAACGCTTCCCAAGCGGTCATGACCGACAAAATCAACAAAAAAACGCCGAAACGTAACAAGGCTTCCATCAAGATCTCCGATAATCCTGGAAAAAGATTTTAGTCCACGAAAGATACAAAAATCACTAAAAATTTCAGACGGTTATCGTTATAAATAGTGATGCCAGATAGGTGCAGGCACAAATTTAATCACCCCTTGATGGCTTTCGTGGACTACTGATGTTTTTTCGGGTAATAACGGGCGGCCAGAACCGCGGCATCGGCGCCGAAAAAATAGGTCAGGCGCAAGCGCCACATCAGCACAATGGTTTTGAGTATGCCGTGCCGTTGCCAGCGTCGGGCCGAGGTCGTGACTTTAGCGCGTAAACAACAAGGCTTGCCGAGTTTTTTCAGCCGGCTGCTTAAGGTGATGTCTTCCATCAGCGCGATGTCCGGAAAGCCGCCCACTGCCTCGAACGCTTTACGCGTCAGGAAAATCGCCTGATCGCCGGTAGCGATGCCGCTCAGTCGCGAGCGCAGGTTCATCATCCATGCGATCAGCTTGAAGATGGGTTGCGGAGCGTCGAATTGCACGTCGAAACGGCCCCAGTTCCAGCCGTCTTCGATGACTTTTGTTATAAGGTCAACGGAGCCATCGGGTAAGGCTGTGTCGGCATGCAGAAATAAAAATATATCGGCTTTGGCTGCGTCCGCGCCGGCGTTCATCTGCTTGGCGCGGCCGCGCGGCGAGGATACGACTTTGTCGGCCAGCGGCGGAGCCATGGCAAGGCTGAGGTCGGTGCTGCCGCCGTCAACGACGATCAACTCGCAATCCAGCCTCAAGACTTGCAGCGCTTGCAAGGCGACGCCAAGGCACTCGCCTTCGTTCAGAACCGGCAGGATGATGCTGAGTCTGGGTTTCATGCTTTGTGACTGTCCAACGCGCCGCCGCAACTGCTGCCTTGGCCGGCCGTGCAGCCGTAGCAATGGGCGGCCGTGGCGATGGGGGCGCCGTTCAACTTGGTCAACGCCAATTGGCTGATATGCGTCCCGGCTTTATCCAGCCCTGCCAGCGGCATTTGCAGCATCTGGTTGAAGTCGCAATCGTAAACATAACCTTGCCAATCCACGCTGAGGGTGTTGCGGCACATCAAATTATCCAGGTTTTCGGCACGGAAACTGGCGCGCAGCAAAGCCAAATAGGCGTCGAAACGGCCTTGGCTGACCAGCATGCTGCCGAAACGTTGAATCGGCATGTTGGCGATGGCATAGAGCTTATTGAAAACGATGCCGAAATCCTGCTGCAAATGCTGTTTATAGGCTTGCTCGAGTGGTTGCTGGTTGGGCGGCAACACCGCATCTTGCGGGTTGAACACCAGATTGAGCTGCAGGCCGCTATCGGCCTGGCCGTAACCCAGGCGATTCAAACGCCGCAAGGCCGCCAGGCTGGCTTGAAACACGCCTTTGCCGCGTTGTTTGTCGACGTTTTCTTCCAGATAGCAGGGCAGGGAGGCCACGATTTCGACGCGGTGATCGGCCAGAAATTCGGCCAGGCCGGCGAAGCCGGGGTCTTCCAATATCGTCAGATTGCAGCGGTCTATGACCTTGACGCCAAGGTTGCGAGCGCCTGTCACCAGCTCGCGGAATTTGGGATGCATCTCGGGCGCGCCGCCGGTCAAGTCGAAGGCTCGAATACCGACGGCTTCGATGAATTTTAATACCTGTTCCAAAGTTGTATCGCTCATCAGTTCCGTGCGTTTGGGGCCGGCATTGACGTGGCAATGCACGCAGCTCAGGTTGCACAGATAGCCCAGGTTGATCTGCAGGATTTCCAGCGGTTTGCGGAACAGGGCCGGAAAGTCGCTATCGGCCAGCAAAGGTCGGGTGTCGTGCACGTTTAGTCCTTGGAAAACCAGATGTCGCCATAATAAGCCAAAACCTGTCCGCCGCTGTTATCGGTGTCGCTCATCAACGCAACGGCGTCGATATAGCGGATGTCCTCGCCGAGCAGTTTTTTCAGGTCGGCCTGGACGTTGCGTTTTTCCTGCAGCCAGGCATTTAACGGCGCTTCCGGACCGCGCAAAGCCAGCATCATCGCATGCTCGCCGGCGAAGGCATTGGGCCAGACCGTGTCCTTGGAGGTGCTTCCGGCCCAGACGTAATTGACGGCGCGGGTGCGCCAAAAAGCCAAACCGCCGCTGACGATGACGTAGACGCGCGCGGCATAATCGTCGCCGGGCTTGCTTTGTTCGTTCAAGCCTTGCAAGCGCTTGCTGATGCGCCAGGACCAATTCAAATAGGGCGTTTGCTCCAGATCGATGCGTTGTTCTTTGTACAGGCCCGATGCCGCATCGTCGCTGACCGCGCGCAATACCGTCGTGCCGTCCAAATCTTGCAGGCTATAGTCGGTCTGGTGTTTGAAGCTCTTGCTTTCCCAGCCGGCCAGGCTGTTGCGGCTGAATTCGCCGATCGGCAAACGGTTTTCGGCGTTTGCCGCGCTTGTCAGTAATAGTGCCAGTGACAGGATGGCCAAGGTTTTCATCGGACACGTCGGGTAGTTGAATCAATCGGCGAATAGTAGCAGGCCGGCAAAAAAGCGACAGCTCGAATCAGATGAATCTGGGGGCTGACGAAAACAGCGACCAGCGCCGGAACGACATGGCTTTTTTGAGACGCGCGGCAGCCAGATCGATGGCGGCTTTCCGGGGAAGCACGTTTTCCCGGCGGGAGATTTCCAGCACTTGCTGGGTGTTCTGGCGGATTTTTTCTTCGATGGACTGCAAGGCGGACGTGACGGTAGCGCCGTGGTATTCACGCGCTGCGCAAATCACACCCCCGGCGTTGGCGATGAAGTCTGGAATGATCAATACGCCGCGTTCATGTAGAATTTTTTCGGCGCCCAAGGTGATGGGGATATTGGCGCCTTGCACGATCAATCGGGTCTTGAGCTGGTTCACGTTAGCTTCTGAAATCACGTCGGGGCGGGCGGCCGGAATCCAGATGTCGCAGGCTATGCCTATGATGTCGTCCCGATGCGATGCCTGGCCGCCGGGGTAGTCGGCCACGCTTTTGCCTTCATCCTTCAGTTTGAACAAGGCTGCGACATCCAGGCCGTCGGGATTGTATATCGTGCCGTGCGAGTCGTTCGCGGCGATGATTTTGGCGCCTTGTTCGGCCAGGAAACGGGCCGCATGTTTTCCGACCGAACCGAAGCCCTGGATCGCCACGGTGGCGTTGTGCAGTTCCAGATTCATGAAACGCAAGGCCTCTTCGGTGGCGTGGCGCACGCCCCAGCCGGTCACGCCGATTTCGTCCAGCGGGATGCCGCCGATTTCGCGTGGCAAGCCCACCGCACGGCCATTTTCGTCCCTGACCCAGGCCATGCATTCCTCATTGGTGCCCATGTCCGGGCCGAAGATGTAATCGACTTCATGACGCAACGAGGCGGCCGCGGCCCGCATCAGCTTTTCCTTGCGTTCTCTGGGCATCTTGGGGTCGCCAAAGATCACCATCTTGCCGCCGCCATGTGCAAGCCCCGCCGCGGCGTTTTTGAACGTCATCGCCCGCGCCAGGCGGAAACACTCCTCTACGCTGACATCCGGCGCAATGCGGACGCCGCCAATCGAAGGCCCCATCGCCACATTGTCGACAACCAAGATTCCCTTCAAGTCCGCGGAGGGTTCGTAGATATGAATGATTTTCGCTGGGCCGAATTCATCGGCAAAATGAAAAAGATCCATGCTGTTCTCCTTGGGTAAAGGTTAAAGTGCTTGGCACTAAATATAGAATGCTTTTGGGGTAACGGGGAGTTTGCGCAAATGATCGCTGGAGGGCTGTAATGTTTTTTCGACTGAGTGCCGATGCCGTGATTTTGCTGCATCTGGCTTTTATACTCTTCGTCGTTTTCGGCGCGGCATTGGCTTTCCGCTGGCGCTGGATACCGTTTATCCATCTGCCGGCGGCAGCCTGGGGCATTTTCATCGAATTGACCAGCGGCATTTGCCCGCTGACCTATCTGGAAAATCATCTGCGTCGACAAGCGGGGCAGGCGGGTTATTCCGGCGGATTCATCGAACACTATGTGCTGAACATCATTTATCCGGCGGGTCTTACGCCTCAAATACAGTATGTGTTGGCCGGCATCGTCTTGGTGACTAACATCGGATTTTATCTCTGGTTGATTCTAGATCGGCGTGGACGACGTTCAGCCTAGAGCCGGCGACCGGACTGGGGACAGGGCCTTGGACGCTACGCGATTTTTACCGATTCGAGGCTTTCAAGCGTCCGCAATTCCTCGGGCGTGTTGATGTTGGCGAATACGGCCGGCTCAGCGCTGAAATCGACCTTGGCCAAGCGTTGATGATTGAACCAGTTTTGCAACTTGCGTTCGCCGCTTTGCAGGTAGCGTTTCAAGTCGGTTTGCAAATGAGTTTTCAGCGCGGCGAAAACCGGATGCATGCGCGCGCCGTCGTCGGCAACGGCAATGTCGACGTTCGCATCCAGGCTGGAAAGCAGGCGTTGCAAATGCTCGGTCTGAATCAGCGGCGAATCGCACGGCATCACCAATAACAGCGGATGATGCGCCGCTTGCATCGCCGCCAGGATGCCGGCCAGAGGGCCGTCGAAATGGCAATTCTCATCGCTGATGGTCGGATAGCCGAATGTTGCATAGTGTGCTTGATTGCGGTTGGCGCTGATCAACAGTTCATCGACCAGCGGGGCCATGGCGGCGATGGCGTAACTGACCAGCGGGCGACTGTGAAACAGGAGTAAGCCCTTGTCCAGCCGGCCCATGCGTCGCGCCATGCCGCCGGCCAGCACGACGCCGCTGACTTTGTTTTGCCCGCTCATGATGTTAAGCTTTTGTGATGTTGATGAAAGCCGCCATTGTCGCAAGTCTGTTGCTGATTGCAAGCTGCGCCACGCCGCCGCGTTCGCCCAACGTTCAGCGCGAGTGGGTGGATTATTATCAGGTGGAAACCACGAAGCCTTATGATGAGGTATTGGCCGAGCTGGAAATCGCCATCGGCGAGCATAATTTTCGTATCACTGGGCACAGCCGGGTCGGCAAGGTGATACGAGGCCGCGGCGCGGAGGGCTTTCCGGAATACGATACCGTGCAGTTCTGCAATCTGACGCTGGCCAGGAGCATCCTGGAAATCACGCCGCATGCGATCAGATACATGCCTTGCAATGTGGTGACGTATCAATTCGAGGGCAAAACCATCGTCAGGACACATTTGCTGCCGGAACAGGGCGATAATGCCGAATTGAACCGATTTGCCGCGGATATGAATCGGCAATTGAAACAAATCGTCGATTTTGCCGCCGAGAATTAAACTTTCTTGTAACCAACCTTAACGAGCCTCATGAAAAAATCACTGCTAGCCGCTTTTTTGCTTTCCTTTCTGGCGGGTTGCGCCTTTACCCAGGAGGGTGCCAGCCTGGAACCCGGCGTTGGGCGCATCAACGATTTTCCTACCCGCGAGCGGGTGGATTATGTGTTGGAATGCGTGGCCAAACACGGCGGTCTGAACTACATCAATCAATACGCCTGCGGCTGCAAAATCGACAAAATCGCCGAGCAGCTGACGTTCGAGGAATATGAAGCCGCGCGCACCTTCACGCAGATGATCAAAACGCCCGGCGAAGCCGGCTCCGCATTCCGTGATCCCCAACAATCCAAGGATCTGCGCACCAAATTGAAGGAAGCCGATGCGGCAGCCGAGAAGGCTTGCTTCGTAAAATGACGGTTGCCGGGCTGCGTCTGTCATTGCCCGCGTTGCAGTATCCAAAAACCAAACTGCTGATCTTGACGTTACTGACGGTCAACATGATCGTCTATGCCGTGGTCGACACGTTGACCACGGCCATCGATGCCGCCACCTGGCTGGTATTGCTGCTGATATACGAGTGGGAAGCCCATGGCAACGGCTTACCCGTTGCCGAAAGCACAATGAAAAAGGTGCGGACGGGCCTGATTGCCGTGATCGTCTCGGTGTTTTTCAGTTACCTGGACGATAGCGAGTGGCTGGATGTCGGCAATTCTTTGTTGTGGTTTGCCTTGATTGCCGTGATGGAACTGGAAGTCCGGCGGCCGGGCATCGTGATGAAGCATGCCAATCTGTTTTGGTTGCTGACCCTGACGATTTTTGCCGGCCTGATCGGGACGGCGGGGATTTGGCTGTGGCAGCAGGCCTGGCTCGATGCCTACGATGCGCTGTTATGGATCGTGGCGTTCGGTTTTATCGAGGTGGACCTCTTTGATTTCTTGAAACGCAGGCAGCCGCATGACCTGTCTAATCAATGATGTTGCGAAAGGTCAAATTGATGCGGGGCTGTTTCGGCCGGCGGGTTTTGGGCAATTCGTGCCGCCAATGCTGCTGCAGTTCGCCGGCCATGATCAATAAATCGCCATGCATCAATTCTATGTCGAGTCGTCGACTGCTTTGCGGGTGGCGAAAACGCAGCAAGCGGGTTTCGCCGAAGCTCAATGATGCAATGACGGGGTTGGGGCCCAGTTCCTTTTCATCGTCCGCGTGACAGCCCATGGAGTCGCGCCCGTCTCGGTACAGGTTGGCCAGCACGCTATTGAAGCTTTGGCCGCAAACGCTTTGCATATCCAGGCGCAGCGTCTGCAGTTCGGGCGTCCATGGCAATGGCGGGTGATCGACGCCGGAATAACGATAATGCGCAGCGGGCTCGCCATACCATGCCATCAAACGCGGCACGGGCAGCCACCGGCCATAAATGAACAAGTTTTCCTGTTGCCAGGTGAGGTTTTGATAGAGCCGCTGGAAATAGCTATCGGCCTGTTCCTGCGGGTAAAACCGGGGCCAATGATATAACTGGCCGTCATAGGGAATGAGATTGCCCCGCGCTTGCAATAACGGCATGGGGTGAACTCAATTGACCAGGAGGATGATCAATTGGGCGGAAATGATCCTGAGCAGCATCACTAACGGGTAAACCGTCGCATAGGCAATCGAGACCGCAGCCGAGGGATGCATATTGTTTGCGAAGGCGAGCGCCGGCGGATCGGTCATGCTGCCGGCCAGCAAACCGCACAAGGTCAGATAGTTCAGCTTGTTGGTCAGACGCGCAACCAAGCCGATGATCAGCAGAGGCAAGACGGTAATCAGTGCCGCGCAGCCCATCCAGTATAAGCCGTTGCCATTGAACAAGGTTTCAAAAAACTGGTCGCCGGAATTCAAGCCCACGCATGCCAGAAACAACACGATGCCGATGTCTTTCAGGATCATGTTGGAGCTTTTGGGCAAATGCCAGGTCATCGTGCCCCAATTGCCGATTTGGCTGAGCATGATGGCCACCAACAATGGGCCGCCGGCCATGCCCAGTTTCAATGCCGAAGGGATGCCGGGCAAATAGAAGGGCCAACTGCCGAGCAATACGCCCAACGTAATGCCGATGAAGATAGGGATGATTTGCGGATGGTCCAGTTCTTCCAGCGAATTACCCAAGGCCTTTTCGATGTTGGCCAGCGCATCGCGGCTGCCGACCACCAGCACTTCGTCGCCAAATTGCACATGCAGCGCGCTGCTTGGGGTGAATTCGACGTCAGGCCTATGCACGCGAGAAATCGTGACGTCATGGCGCATGCATAAATCGCCGATGGTTTGATTGATCGCGGCCTTATTGGTGACGACCAAACGTTTGGTATGTAAGTTTTTGGCGATCTCCTGCAGGTTGATTTCGGCATCGGGGCCGATGACGATTTTTAGTCGTTGCAGCAGTTTGGGCTCGCCGACCAGGCGAATAATGTCGCCGACCCGCAAAACCGTGTCGCGCCGGGCGATGCAAACATCCGTTTCACCCTGATGCAAGATACGGGTGACCACTACATTCATGCTTTCGAAAAAAGGGATTTGTCCGACTGTCAATCCGTTCAAGTTGGGGTTTTGTACCACCAGATCCTCTGAAACCGGGATGTTCGCCAGTTGCCGCTGCTTATCGGCAAAATCATTGGCTTCGGTGGCGATATTGACCCTGAATGCCCATTTGATCAGCAGCATCGACAGAATGATGCCGATGATGCCGAAGGGATAGGCGATTGCGTACCCGAGGCCGGGCATTTTTAAAACGTTGCCGTCTATTCCGGGTAAACCGACCAAAACCTGTTGTGCTGCCGCCAGTGAAGGCGTATTGGTGGTGGCGCCGGAGAACAATCCTACCGCGACCGGCATCGGGATCTTGCCGATCATGCTGATGCCCACCGTGATCAGCGCGCCCATGAGTACCACGCTGGCCGCCATCGCATTCAGCTTGAGACCGTGTTTGAAAAACGAACTGACGAAACTTGGCCCAACCTGTAAACCGATGGCATAGACAAACAAAATCAAACCGAACTCGCGCAGGAAATGCATCACTTCGGCATTGAGGGTCAGATCGAAATGACCAAAAATGAGCCCCGAGAACAGTACGCCGGCAATGCCCAAGCGTATGCCCGCCAGGGAGACGTTGCCCAAGACCAAGCCTATGGAAATAACCAGGCTGATGATCAGCATCGCATGAGGTACTGAATCTTGATTGAATAGTTGTATCAGCCAGGGCATGAATGTCCTTTGTCATGGCGGAGGGAAGGGGGATTTCCAGTTGCACAATAGGTATTTGGCTGCGTATGATGCGAGCTAGTCACGTGCTATTGGTTTCAAAATTGTACAACAAGCCAACGAGGATATTGCAATGAACAAACATGACTTCAAAATGGGTTTCATCCTTTTATTGACATTGTGCATAATGCCGGCCCGGGCTGCGGATATCAACGCTGGCAAAAGCAAGGCCGCCGTTTGCGCGGGCTGCCACGGCAGCGCCGGAGTCAGTAACAACCCGATGTGGCCAACGCTGGCCGGCCAGAGTAGTGCCTATCTTGAAAAACAGTTGAAGAATTTCAAAGCCGGCTTGCGCGAAAACTCCACGATGAGCGCAATTGCCAAGGATTTAAGCGATGCCGACATGCAAAACCTGGCCGCTTATTTTGCCAGTCTGCCTGGCAAGTCGGCGGGTGGTGATGCGGCGTTCGCGGCGAAAGGAAAGGAAAAAGCCGCCATGTGCATGGGCTGCCATGGCCAGGAATTGAAAGGGAATGGCCAATTTCCAAAACTGGCGGGCCAGCATCCCGACTATCTGGCCAAGCAGTTGCATGATTTCAAAAGCGGCGAACGTAAGTCGGGCCAGATGAATGCGATATCCAAAACCTTGTCCGATGATGACATAAAAGCCTTGGCTGAGTACTTGGGAGCGCTGTAAATCTTCACATTCAAACGGCTCCCCCTGGCGTGAACTCCAGGGGGAACTGTTCTTTGCAATGAGCCGCAGACTGGTTTAAGCCAGTTTTCTTATGCCGACGAACTTGTTCTGCGCGGTCAATTCCATTTCAAAATAGCCCTGTATGCCGTCCTTGGTCAGGTAACGCTGGATTTTGCCGGCTGGGAACAGGATGCGGCGGCCATCGTCGGCCAGGACGGTGACGTTTTTGGCAACCCCTTGGTAAACCGCTAAATACTGGTCGTAACCGAGATTGAGTCTGAAGCGGATCAATTGATTGGTGGGCATGACACGAGAGTGCCGGCTGGCGCCGGCACTGATAGGGCGTCAATCAACGTTGGCTTTGCAAGGCTTCGATGCGTTCTTCCAGTGGCGGATGGCTCATGAACAAGCGTTGCATGCCACCGCCATTGATGCCGAAAGCCGCCAGTTCGCCGGGCATTTGTGCCGGCTCATGCGAACGCTGCAAGGCTCTCAAGGCGCTGATCATTTTTTGCCGCCCAGCCAATTGCGCACCACCGGCATCGGCCCGGAATTCGCGGTAGCGGGAGAACCACATCACCAGCATCGACGCCAAGATGGACAACGCGATTTGCGCGATCATCTGAGTAATGTAATAAGCCGGACCATAGCCACGTTCAGTCTTGAACACGGTGCGATCGACGATATGACCGATCACGCTGGCGAAAAAGTACACGAAGGTGTTGACCACGCCTTGCATCAAGGCCATTGTCACCATGTCGCCATTGGCGACGTGGCTGATTTCATGGCCCAGCACCGCTTCGACTTCATCCGCATTCATGTTCTGCAACAAGCCGGTACTGACGGCCACTAGCGCGCTGTTTCGATTGGCGCCGGTAGCGAAGGCATTGGCTTCGGGCGCGTCGAAGATACCAACTTCCGGCATGCCGATGCCGGCTTGGCGGGCCAGTCTCTCGACGGTGCCAACCAGCCATTGTTCGGTTTGATTTTGCGGTCTGTCGATCACGTGTACGCCCATCGCGCTTTTGGCGGACCATTTGGACATGAACAGCGAGATCACGGAACCCGTCATGCCGATGATCGCCGACATCACCAAAAGAGCGTCCAGATTCAGACCGATGCCTTGGGCATCCAATGTGCTTTTCAAGCCTAAAACATTGAAAATGATGCTGATCGCAATCATGATGGCCACGTTGGTGGCCAAAAACAGCAATATTCTCATCATGATAAAAATCCTGTGTTGTGTTGAGGTGAAAACGAGGTGGAGGCGGAATAGTTAAATTCAAGCCTTAGAGTGATAAGATGAAGCAAAGTTTATTTTAGAGGACTGAAAAATGAAAGGGTTAAAGTCGCTATTGTTGTTGATAGCTACGACATCTTTATGCTCGGCCGCCAAACCAGAGCAGGAAGCAGTCTTGAAGCAGCTGCATTTGCCGTATGGCTTTAAAATTTCTATTTTTGCCGAGAACGTACCCAGCGCACGCCAAATGGCGTTAGGCGAACGCGGCGTGGTGTTTGTCGGCACGCGCGATGGCTTTGTTTATGCCGTGCAGGATGCCGATGGCGATGGTGTGGCCGAACGCCAATACGCGCTGGCCAAGGGCCTGTATTTGCCCAACGGCGTGGCCTTCAGGAGTGGTGCCTTGTACGTGGCCGAGATCAACCGGATCATTCGTTACGACGAAATCGAGGCTAATTTGGACAATCCGCCAAGCCCCGTGGTGGTGTTCGATAAACTGCCTTCCGACAGGCATCACGGCTGGAAATATCTGCGCTTCGGTCCGGATGGCAAACTTTACAGCGCCGTCGGTGCGCCATGCAATGTCTGCGATCCGCAAGAAGAGAACTATGCCTCGCTGTTTCGCCTCAACCCCGACGGCAGCGGTTTCGAGATAATCGCCAAAGGCATACGCAATAGCGTTGGCTTCGACTGGGAGCCACATACCCATCATTTATTTTTCAACGACAATGGACGGGACAATTTGGGCGATGACGTGCCGCCCGATGAACTGAATCAGTGGACGGGCAGCAAGGAGCATTATGGTTTTCCTTATTGCCACGCGGGAAATATTCCCGATCCCGAGTTTGGCGGCAACAAGAAATGCGGCCAGTACAAGGGGCCGGTCTGGAATTACAAGGCGCATATCGCGCCTTTGGGCATGCGCTTTTATACCGGCTCGCAATTTCCGGAAAACTATTACAAGCAGCTGTTCGTCGCTCAGCATGGTTCCTGGAATCGGAGCGTGCCTCAAGGCTATCAAGTGGCGCAGATAAGGTTCAGCAGTTCCGAGCCCATAAGCGAACAGAGTTTCGTGTCCGGTTGGCTGACGCCGGACGGCAAGGTCTTGGGGCGGCCCGTGGATATTCTGCAATATACCGACGGCAGTTTGTTGATCAGCGATGATCAGCTGGGCGTCATCTACAGAGTCGAGTACAAGCCTTGAGTAGCAAACAGTTCGAAGTCCTGGAAAAAGAAATCGTCTATCAAGGCTTTTTCAGACTGGAACAATACACCCTGAAACATACCTTGTTCAAAGGTGGCTGGAGCCAACCCATTACCCGGGAATTGTTTCGGCGCGGCAATTGCGTGGGGGTGTTGTTGTACGACCCCGACCGCGATGAGGTGGTATTGATCGAACAATTCCGGGTTGGCGCGGTTTTCCAGCCTCAGCGGGCGTGGTTGGTCGAAATCGTTGCCGGCGCCATCGAAGAGGGCGAGAGCGCGGAAGAAGTCGCTTATCGCGAAGCCCTGGAAGAAGCGGGTTGTGAAATTCAGGAGTTGTTGAAAATTCAGGAGTTTTATACCACGCCGGGCGGTTGCTCCGAGCGCATTACCTTGTTCTGCGGCCGCGTCGATAGCCGTTCGGTCGGCGGCATTCATGGCTTGGCCGAAGAAGATGAGGACATACACGTCACCGCGGTCAAATTCGCGGAGGTCTTCAAGATGCTGGAAGACGGCCAAATCGAATCGGGTATTCCCATCATCGCCATTCAATGGCTCTATATTCACCGTGATCAGTTGAGGGCGCGTTGGCGCAAAGCCGATTTATAAAACCGTAAGGTTTCATGCGAGAATAGTCGCCTTTTGATCGTATCACTAATGTGATTTAGGATAGGGCCGCAATAAACCGGGTGTCACAAACATCTCGCAACGCTATTTGGGGCCCTTTATCGGTATCGAACCAGTTGCCAGTAAACCAACAACCATTACAACGTGGCGAATATTCTGATTTATTCAAATAATCCGCAACTGACCGCCGAGTGGACGCATGCATTGATCAGCGACCATCACGTCAGCCGTTTGTTGAATGCACATAACGATTACCAGGCGGACGCGGTGATATTCGATGCCAGGAAACTCGATGACGATCCCACGTTGATCTCCATTTTTGCCAATAAGCAAACGCGCTTTTTGGTATTGGGCTCGGATTGGCCGGAACATAAACAAATCGAGGTTTTGGTACATGGCGCGGCGGGGTATTGCGAGCAAGCCGAGGCGGCCAATCTACTGAAACGCGCCGTCGACTGCATCCTGAAAGGGGATATTTGGATGCGACGCGCGTTGGTGCCCAAGGTGATCGGAATCTTGACCGGTAGCCTGAACAACTCGAACAACCATTATCTGTCGCAGGATGAACTGAATAAGTTGACCAAGATGATAGATTCCTTGTCCGCGCGCGAGCTTGAAGTGGCCGACATGATACGGCAGGGCCAAAACAATAAGAATATCGCGCTGGCGATGAACATCTCGGAGCGCACCGTAAAAGCCCATCTCTCCTCGATTTTCAGGAAATTCGGCGTCGATGATCGTTTGCACCTGGCCATACGCCTGAAAGAAATCGACCGCTATCGCTGACCCGGCCAGGCGAGCTATTCCGGTTGAGCTTGACCGTTACGACAAAGTTTTGCCACCAGGTCGAAACGGTACACTTCCGTCCAGATTCTGATTGCCTTGGCGATCTCCGGATGCTCAGGCTGCAAATGCGCCAAGATGGCCTTAATCTTCTCGGCGTCAAGCAGCTCCGCGGCTTCCGCCAATTCGGCGCGTAATTCGGGGCTTAACGTTGACAGGTCCAGGGCCCCGTTCGAACGGGGCAATTCGCTGGCGTTGCCACTGACTTCGTCCGCATAACGGTAACGCAATCCGAGTTGGTCCCCCATGACTTTCAATAGTTTTTGTTCATCCACGGGTTTGGCCAGCATGTCGTCGCAACCGGCGGCTAGAATGCCGTCTTTGTCTTCACGGAAGGCGCTGGCCGTCAGCGCGGCAATTTTGACTTTGTTGCCGCCGGGCAGGGCGCGGATGGCTTTGGTGGCCTCGTAACCGTTCATGACCGGCATGCGCATATCCATCCAGATGAACCAGGGGCGCCAGGTCTGGAAACAATCCACCGCTTGTTGTCCGTTTTCGACGGTTTTGACCTCAAACCCGATATTGCTCAACAACAGCCTGATCAATTCGCGATTGTCATTATTGTCTTCGGCCACCAGTACCCTGACCGTCGGCTGGTCGGGCGCCAAGCCGATGACCTGACTGGGTGGGGCGGAAAGCGCGGGCGCCTCGGCCTCCGGCAACGGTACCGTGAATACAAAGGTACTGCCTTTGCCCGGCTCACTGCTGACGTCGATCGTGCCGCCCATCAAGCGCACGAATTCGCGGCTGATGGTCAGGCCGAGTCCTGTGCCTTCGCCTTGGGCGGCGCCCTTTTCGGTTTGGTAAAACGCCTGGAAGATGCGCGGCAAGTCTGCTTCGGCAATGCCCGCGCCGGTATCGGACACTTCGAATCGAATATTGTCGCCTTCTGCCTGCACATGCAGCCTGACCGATCCTTGCGCAGTATATTTGACCGCATTGCTCAGCAGATTCAACAGGATTTGACGTAAATGGTGGGCATCGCCGACGACATAGCGTGGCAGTTCGCCATCGCGCAGGCTGGCGAAGTGCAAACCTTTCGACTCGGCGCGCAGCCGAATCATGTCTTCGGCCGACGTCAGCATTTCGGTCAGCGAAAACACTTCGTTTTGGACTTCGGTGCGTCCTGCTTCGATGCGGGAAATTTCCAGTACATCGTTGATCAACGCCAGCAGATGACTACCGCTGCGGTTTATGGTTTCCAGCTTGCTGTGCTGCTCGTCGGTCAGTGAGGGGTCGCGCCGGAGAATCTGGGCAAAGCCTAAAATGGCGTTCAACGGCGTGCGTAATTCGTGCGACATGTTCGCCAGGAACACGCTCTTGGCGCGGTTGGCCGCTTCGGCAGCGTCCCTGGCCTCGATGAGAGCCGCCTCCGCCTGTTTGCGCGCCAGGATCTCGTTGTCGCGCTCACGCACCTTGATCTCCAGGCCGGTATAGAGTTCCGCCAGCCGGGCGCTCATCTGATTGAAAGCGGCGGCGAGTTCACGTAATTCCCGCGGTCCCGTGGGCGTGGCTTTGATGTTGAAGTTTTTGCGCGTCATCTGCTGGGTGGCCGCGATCAGATTTATCAACGGTTTTGTCATGATTCGGCTGAAATAAATTGCCAATAGACTGATCGCGCAGGTCAAGACAAACAAGACCGCAACCGTGAGCTGTTGCATGCGCCGCAAGGGGGCAAGGGCCTCGTCCGTGTCGATTTTGACCACCATGCCCCAGCGTAACGCGGGCAGATAACGCCAGGCGGATACGGTCGATTGGCGGGCGTAGTCGGCAATCATCACGCTGTATCCCGACTGTCCGCTCAAGGCGTGTTTCATCGGAACGGCTACTTCGGCGAACGGAATCCGGTAGCGGAAGGCGGCGTTTTCGATGTGTTGAAGCGGCGAGGTGTACAGCACAAAATCGCCGTCCTTCTGTGCCAGCACCGTTTCTCCGCTAGTCCCGAGACCGGTGCGATCGGTGGCTACCGACGCCAGTCTGTCCCAGTTGAATTGCAAGGCTACGACCCCGATGGGTTTGCCATCGTGCAATACCGGGCTGATCAGAAAACTGGCTTCCTTGTCTTGCGAAGGCGCGTAAGGCGCGAATATCGTTTGGCCGGTTTGCAGCAAATTCAGCGCCGTTTCGACGTCTTCGGCAAAGTGAGTGTCTCTGTAAGGTCCGCTAAACAAATTGGTGGCGAAATCGGCTTCACGCGCCACCGAATACAGGACATTGCCGCCCTTATCGATCAACAGTAAATCGTAATAATCTCCCGATTCCAGAAAAGACAGCATGGATTTGTCCAGACTTTCGCTGAGCCGTTGATAGGAAGGGCTGTGCGGACCTTGGGCTTGCCAAAGCTGGCTCAATTCCAGGATCGCATTTTGAACGGAGGTTCGATTGGCGAGCAGTGTTATGTCGTTATAACGTTCCTGGAAAAAACGGTCGATTTGGTCGTATTTCTTGTTGGTGATTTGCACCAGGTTATTGGCGACGGTTTCCCGCAGCGCATTTTCATAGATATGCAAAAAATACCAGCCGCCTCCCAGTAGTGGCGCCAGCGCCAGCAACAAGAAGGCTGCCAACAACCAGGCGTGGATGCGGCCGCCGTTCATGGCGATTTCCTGAGCTGCTTGGCCAGCTCACGCCATTCGCGCCGGCTGCGATAAAGCGGGTAGGGGACAGGCCTCAAGGCGTTCTTGGAGTCGTAGATAATGTCGAAATTGCCATGCGCGTTGGCCTTGCCGATTTTCACGTTCTTCCATAAATGCCGGGTGCCGGGATCGACCGCAAGTATGCCAGAAGGGGCTTCGATACTCTGGCGCACGATCGCAAAATTGACCTGCTCGACGTCGTCGCAGCCTACTTCTTTCACGGCCTGGGCCCATAATTTGACGCCGGTGTAAGCCGCTTCGACGGGGTCGGAAGTGGGTCTGTCGCTACCATAGCGTTGCTGGTAAGCCTGGACGAAACGACGATTGCTGTCGCTATCGACGCTTTGAAAATAACTCCAGACCGCGTAATGCGCATTGAGATGAACTTCGGGCTGTGCGTTCAGCTCGCCTTCAGCCACGCTGAAGGATACGATGGCCTGGTCGCTCAGGCCGGCGTCGCGCATGGCGCTGAACAGATGCAAGTTGCTGTCGCCGTTGACCGTGTTGATGACGACATCCGGCCGCAGTCTTTGAATTTCCTGAATTTCCTGGCTGAAGTCCGTGTTGCCGAGCGGTTGGTAGCGCTCGGCCAGAATCTCGGCCCCGGACGCCTTGGCCAAATCGGTGATGATCAGGTTGGCAACGCGCGGAAACACGTAATCGGAACCGATCAGGTAGAGGCGCTTGCCGAGATGTTGCAGCGCCCAATAGATGCCCGGCACGATTTGCTGATTGGGCGCGGAGCCCGTGTAAATGATATTGGTCGATTCTTCCAGCCCTTCGTATTGCACCGGATAAAACAGCAGGTGACGATGTTTTTCCACCACCGGTTTCAGCGCGATGCGGCAAGCCGAGGTCCAGCAGGCGAACAGGGCTGAGACGTGTTGTTCCTGTATCAAGCGTTCGGCCTCTTCGGCCGCGATTTCAGGGCTGGAGCGACTGTCGGCGACCACCATTTCCACGGGGCGTCCCAGCAAGCCGCCGGCGGCATTGATTTCTTCCACCGCCAGCCGGACCGCATCCACCAATGGTGTTTCGCTGATCGCCATGTTGCCGGTCAGTGAATGGATGACACCGATACGGATGCTTGGCGGCTGTGCCGGTTGGCAGGAAATCAGACCTGCGGCGAGAAGCCAGAAACCGAACATGAGATAACGGCGACTGATTTTGTGCTCATTCTGCATTGCCATGGCGCTTCTCCTTGGCGTTGATGCCGGCATCGGCGGCGCGTTGAATTTGCTCGAAACGGAATTCGTTGACCCAGCGCTGTAAAATCGGGGCAACCGTAGGCTGGCTGTCGCGCAGTTGTTCGATGATGTCGCCGAATCCCGCCAAATCCAGGGTTTCGGCGGCGTATTTGATGGCGAGGCAGAGTTCCAGGCTGGTCGTCGTCAAATCCAATTCCGTGGTTTCGATGTGGTTGACGGTTTCATCATAACGGTATTTGACATTCAGAAGCTCGGCCATGATCTGGAACAGGCGCTCTTCTTCGAAGGGTTTTCCCAGTACATCGTCGCAGCCGGCCTGTAAAATATCGCCCAGGCGTTCCTGAAACACACTAGCCGTCAGCGCGACTATTTTGACGCTATCGCCACCCGGCAAGGCACGAATTTGCCGGGTGGCGGCATAGCCATCCATGACCGGCATGCGGATATCCATCCAGATGAAGTGGGGGTGCCAGGTTTTAAACGTCTCGATGGCTTGCAGGCCATTTTCTACCGCGCGCACTTCGAAACCCACGCTGGTCAGCAAGCGCACGATGAATTCCCGGCTATCGGCCGCATCCTCGGCGATGAGAATGCGTACGGGGGCCTGTCCTGCTTGCAAGCCTAAAACCCTGGCATGCGGTAAAGTCGTGGGCGGGCTGTCAGCGGCGGGCAGCGGCACGCTGAAGCTGAAGATGCTGCCTTGACCGGGTTGACTTTGCACGCTGATTTCACCGCCCATCATGTGCACGAACTCGCGGCTGAGAGTGAGCCCCAAACCGGTGCCTTCGCCCAGCGAAAGGCCAACGTCGGTCTGGTAAAAGGCCTGGAAGATGCGTGTCTGTTCGTCCGGGGCGATGCCGACACCGGTGTCACTGACCTCGAAGCGGATATGCTCGTTGCAGGGCGTCATGCGCAGGTTGATTTCGCCGTGTTCGGTGTATTTGACGGCATTGCCCAGTAAATTGAGCAAGACTTGTTTTAACCGCTGGCCGTCGCCAACCACCGAAGATGGCAGCTCACCGTGTTGCTCGAGTTTGAATGTCAAGCCTTTTGCCGCCGCGCGCAAGCGGATCATTTCTTCGACGCTATGCAGCATGTCGACGAAATCGAAGGGTTTGTTCTGTATCAGGGTATGGCCCGCCTCGATGCGGGAGATTTCCAGTACATCGTTGATCAAGGCCAGCAAATGGCGGCCGCTGCGGTTGATGGTTTGCAACTCGCGGCGGTGGTCGCTGTCCAGGGCAGGGTCGCGTTCCATCAATTGAGCGAAACCCAGAATGGCGTTCAGCGGTGTGCGCAGTTCATGGCTCATGTTGGCCAGAAACGCGGTTTTGGCGCGGTTGGCGGATTCGGCGGCTTCCTTCGCCAGCGCCAGTTCGGCGGTGCGGTGGGTGACCAATTCCTCCAAATGAAAGCGGTATTCCGCCAGTTCGCGTTCCAGTTTGGTGCGATGCAGGGTATAAAAAATGGTTCTGGCCAGACCGTCATAGCCAAAGTCGCCTTTCACCAGATATTCGGTGGCGCCGGCTTTTAGCGTGTTCAGGCCGAATTCGGTATCGGTCTGGCCGGTCAGCACGATGATGGGTGTCAGGCTGGCCACCGCCAATATCCGTTCGACGGTGTTGATGCCCGCGGAATCCGGCAAGGTCAGATCGAGCAAGATGACATCATACGTTTGCTGGCCCATGCTTTCCAGCGCTTTTGCCAGGGTTTGTACCCAGGCCACGCTGAAATGCGCATTACGGAAGTCGCGCAAGGCCAGTTGAGCCAAACCCGCATCGCCGGCTTCGTCTTCAATCAGCAATACCCGAATCGGTGCGGCGCTGTCGTCGGTCATATTTTGTTTTCGCGTGGCAGTCGGGTCAGCACGAACCAGTAATCGCTCAATTGCGAGATGGCGGCGGTAAATTGCTGCATGTCGACCGGCTTGGTGATATAGCCGGCCGCGCCATGCTTGAAACTGGCTTCGACGTCGCGTTCGACTTCCGAGGTGGTCAGCACCACGACCGGGATGTCGCGAAAATTTTCATCGGCCTTGACCGCGGCGAGAAACTCGTGGCCGTTCATGCGCGGCATGTTCAAATCCAGCAAGATCAAATCCGGCCGCGGAGCCGATTCGAAGGGCTGCTTGCGCTGTAAAAAGTCCAGGCCTTCGCGGCCGTCGAGCAGGTGGTGCAACTGGCAATGCACCCGCGCTTCTTTCAACGAAACGCGGACCAGATGGGCGTCGGCCGGCTCATCTTCCAAAAGCAGGATTTCGAAGGGGTTAATCTCGAACGTCATTATTAAGAACTCCGGTTGGCAGGTCGAATATTACGGCGATACCGCCCATGTCTGAGGATTCTATCCATATTTTGCCGTTCCGGCTGTTTACGATGCGCTCGACGATGGCCAGGCCGATGCCGGTTCCGGCCAATGGGTTGGGCTTGAGTTGTTCGAATACGCCGAATACGCGCCGGCGATATTCTGGCTCGATGCCGGGGCCATTGTCCTCGATCACGATGCGCACGGCGGATTTTTCGGCTTGCGCCGCAATCCGGACGCGGGGTGGGACGTCCAGGCGCGCGTGAATGATGGCGTTGTTCAGCAGGATTTCGAACAAATCGGCCAGACGCGGTAAGTCCAGGTAAACGGGCGGCAAAGCGGTCACGTCGAGCTCTACCTTGTTGTCGGCGATCAGCTTGGCCAAACGGCGGCGGGCTTCGGTCAAGGCCGCGCCGGGATCGTTCAATTGCATGGGGCCGCGCGCGGTGCTGGCGGCCAGATAGCGCTCGATGTCCCGCAGCAAGTCACGCATGCGGGCCGCGCCTTTTTCGATGTATTCCAGCGACAAAAGCGCGTCTTCATCCTCCTGTATCCGGCTGCCGAGTCGCGTGCGCAAGCGCTGGGCGTACGACAGCAATCTACGCGCGGGTTCCATCAGGTGGTGAGCGGAAATATTGGCGAAGTGCGTCAGCTCGGCATTGGCGCGTTCGATGGCTGCATGTTGCTGGCCGATTTGCGCGGTGATGCGGTCTTTTTCCAGCAGACGCCGTTTGCTCAGCAAACTCCAGCTGATGATAGCGGCCAAGCCTATTAGCCAGATGGCACCATACATCGCTATCTTTTTATGAATCTGTTCGTCAAGTTCTTGCCAATAAGGCCGCATCGGTATCGAAACGCCGACGCCGCCGCGTACTTCGCCGAGTTTGTAACCTTGAGAGCCATGGCATTTCAAGCAACCTTGCTGCACCAGCATCGCGGCCATCAAGCGCAAATACGGTTCTCCATCGATGTTGGCGAATTCGAAAACTTCTTTTGCTCCACGCTCAAACTGATGCATGGCTTCCGCTTCCCAGGCATCGGGGGCATTGATGGGATTCATTAACTTGAAACTGGTGATTTTGCCCCGGATGCCATACAACTCGCCGAAATCTTCCATTAGTTGGCGCAGCATATAGGCGGGATTCATCAGCGTCAGTTTCCTGCCCGATGGGGTTTGAATATCGCGCTCGGGAATCTGGGCCAGTGCCGGATTGGGTGGGGTTCTGCTGTCGATTGGCACATAGACGCCGCCGTGGCTGGTCGCCCATAAACGAAAAGCTAGATCCTTGTCGAAGTTGGCCCTGGCTTCCTTGCGGGCAAGTGCCTCGGTGTGCTGTCTGGCTAAGCTGATGTCGTAATGGCAAAAACCAGCCAGCAAGGCGCTCCAGGCAAAAACAGCGGCAAACGTGCTCAATTTGAGATGGCGCAGCTCTTTCATGGTGCTGGTTGGTCACTTGCCGTCAACGGCAGTTCAAACCAAAAACTGCTGCCTTGCCCTTCGCCAGCGGATTCCACGCCAATTCGGCCGCCATGATGTTCGACGATTTTGCGGCATAAAGCCAAACCCACGCCGACGCCTTCGAAACGGGATTGCGCCTGCAGGCGGGAAAATACCTGAAATAACCGGCCAATTTGGCTGGGATCGATGCCGACGCCTTGATCGGCTATTTCGCAGTGCCAGGCATTGGCTTGCAGTGTGCCGGTAATGTTGACGACCGGTGCCTTGCCGGTTTCGTGATACTTCAAGGCGTTGCCCACCAAGTTTTGGAACAGGCGCACCATTTCGTCGCGACTGGCGACCACGCGCGGCCAGTCGCCGTCGATTTTGATTTCTGTCGCATTGGCGTTGATTTCCGGCCCCAGAAAGGCCAGGGCTTCATCCAATGTTTCGCGAACGTCCAACTCGGCCATGGGCAGGGTTTTGCGGCCGACTCGGGAAAAATCCAGTAACGCCAGGATCATGCCGTCCATGCGGCGAGCGCCATCGGTGGCGAAATGCAAAAATTGCCGGGTATCGTCGTCCAGTTGTTCCTTCAGGGTTTTTTCGATCAATTGCAGATAACTGTTGACCATGCGCAGCGGCTGGCGCATGTCGTGCGATACGGCGTAGGCAAATTGTTCCAGCTCGCCATTCGAGCGTTTCAATTCCGCTTCGACCCGCTTGATTTGGGTGAGGTCGTAATTGACGCCCACCATGCGCGCGGGGTGGCCGTTTTCGTCGCGTATCAATTGTGCCGCCGATTTCAGATAGTGTATGGAACCATCCGGCCAAATGACGCGAAATTCGGAATCGTAGTCATGCTTGCCGCTTAAGGTTTTCAGAACATCGCGCCGCGCCGCACGGCGATCTTGCGGATGCAGCAAGTTCAGCCAGGCTTGCGGCGTGCCGGCGAATGCCTGAACCTGAATGCCGTAGAGTCGACACATGACTTCGTCCCAGATCAACTCATCGGTGACCGCATCCCACTCCCAAATGCCGATGATGCCGGCTCGGGTCGCGGCTTGCAAGCGTTCGTTGGCCAGGCGCAGGGCTAGATCGCGCGCCGCCAGCGTGTCCAGCATCGCGTCGAAGGCGCTACCGAGCGCCGCGGCTTCGTCGATGCCGCTCAGGTGAACGCGACGCTTGCGCTCTCCGGCCTGAATCGCATCGCTGGCCTCGCGGATGATTTCCAGGCGGCGGGTCAAGCGCCAGCCCATAATGCCCACCCACAACGAACTGATCACGATTGATGCCAAGGCGAACAGAACGCCATCGCGATAAATACTTTGCAAACGCGCATTCATGGTTTGTCTGGTCAAGCCGACCCTGACCCAGCCGATCCGATACGACGACAGCATGATGGGGCTGACGACATCCACCAAGGCCAGACTGCGCTGCTGAATGTAGACGTCGGCCGGTTCCGCGGTCTCCGCTGGCAGATCGAGTATGTATTGATTCAGATGCGCAGGGTCGTTATGGGCGACGATGCGTCCGCGCTTATCCAGAATCATGGCGTATTGCAGTTCTGGATAACGTTTTTGCGCGCGTATGATTTCCTGCAAGCCTTGAAAGTCTCGGGTCGATAGCCAGCTCGCGGACGAAGAGGCCACGCTTTGCGTCAACGCAATCGCATACTCGGTTTGCCGATCCAATAGCATCTGCTTCTGGCGTTCGCTGGCGTCCCAGACGAACATGGCCATGATCAGCGCATTGGTGACGGCGACTCCGATGATCAACTGGCGCCGTAACGAGCCAAAAAAAAGCTTCTGCAGCCAATTCATGGATGATTATTCCCGCAAAAAAATGGCATGCTGGTCGCCGTCATGGTTGCTCGACCGGCCTGACGGTGCTTTCGAACTCGGTGATGTAATCGCGCACCCGTTGATAGCTGGTATCGTCGGCATCGTGAAAACGGGCGGTTTCCATGCTGGCTAGAATCGCCTGGCCTTCATAGGAATCGAACAACGCCAGGAGCCTGGCTTTGATGGCATCGCGCGTGCTGGCCGGCACATTGTCGCGTACCATCACCGAATTATTCATCAGCGGGGGTGTTTGCCAGGCGACCGTCAATTCGGCCGCTTGTTGGGGATGGTTTTTTTGAAACAGGCGCCAAGGAGGAGGCCAGGTCGCTCCGGCCGAGGCCTCGCCCAAATAGACGTTCATGATCGAGGATTCCTGCGAGCCGACATAGCGGTTTTCGATGTCGTGAATGACATCGAGGCCCTGGTTGTGCAGGAAATACTGCGGCATGATGCAAGCGGCCAGCGCGGTGGGCGATGGATAGCTGACGACCTTGCCTTTCAAATCCAGCGGCGATTGGATGCCGCTGTCCTTGCGTATGATGAATATGCCTTTGAAGTCTTCGGCATCGCCGGCCATTGCGATGACGTGATAGCCCACCTTCATGGCTTCCAGGGTTTGCCACGGATTCGGCAATAACAACTCGGGTTGGCGGTCGCGGAATTTGGCTTCGTAATTTTGGTAATCGCGCGAGGCTTCCAGTTCAAACTGGACTTCGCTGATATGAAGGTTCAGGTAATCGACCAGCGGTTGGTAAGCCTCGGCCAGTTTGGCCGGATTATGCAAGGGATGGACCGCAAAACGGTAGAGGGGTTTCTCGGTATCGAGCGGTGCGTTAGCGTATTTGGGCCCTTGTGGCGCATCGTTTTCGGAGCCGCAGCCAACTATCACGGCAAACAGCGCGAAAACGAGAGGGCGGTACAGGGGGGGCATTGCTAGGTTCTCTTGATCAACTCGGGAAGCATGTAGCCCTTTTCCTCGAACAGACGTAAACAGGCGGCCGCGACATCGGCGTCATAAATACGACCGGCTCCCGCGCGAATCTCCTTCAATGCGTGTTCCAAACCCAGTGCCGGCCGATAAGGACGATGAGAGGCGATGGCTTCGACGATGTCCGACACGCTGATGATTTGCGATTCCAGCAGTATCTCGCCGCGCTTCAAGCCGCGCGGATAGCCGCTGCCATCGAGGCGTTCGTGGTGTTGCAGAATCATGTCCGCCACCGGCCAAGGGAATTGCACATGCTTGACGATGTCGTAACCGACTTCCGGGTGGGTTTTGATGAAGGAAAATTCGATATCGGACAAGGCGCCAGGGCGTGTCAGAATTTCGACCGGGACATAGATCTTGCCGATGTCATGCACCATTCCGCCCAAGCGGATGCCTTCGATTCGATCCGCGCTCATCCCAAGTTCGTGGGCGATCTCGGCGGCTATCAAGGAAACCCGCCACTGGTGGCCGGCTGTGTACGGGTCGCGTTTCTCGATGGTCATCGAAATCGCCAGGATCATTTCTTCCAGGATCTTGGAATACTTTTTTTGACTTTCGCTCAAGGATTCCAGCGTCATGCGCAAGTCTTGCGTGCGGGTCTCGATGACGTTTTGCAGGTTGCATTGCAAGCGATAAAGCTTGATGTGAGCCTGAACCCTCGCCAGGACTTCTTCCATCTGAAAGGGTTTGGCCACGTAATCGACGCCGCCGACACGGAAGGCGTTCAGCTTGTCTTCCATGTCTTGTAGCGCACTGATGAAAATGACCGGGATTTCCCGGGTTTGTTCATCGGCCTTCAGGTGGCGGCAAACCTCGTAGCCATCCATTTCGGGCATGCGGATGTCCAATAAAATCAGATCGGGCGGGCTGGATTTGATCGACTGCAGCGCGAATTTTCCGTCCAGGGCGGGGCGTACCTTGTAGCCTGCTTGCTGCAGGATGCCGCTCAAGACTCGCAGATTGTTGGGCTGATCGTCCACGATAACAATGTTGCCCTGGTTGTCGCCTGAATTATTCATGCCTTGAATCCTGCAGTGATCTTTTGTTTGAATTTCCATAATGGCGCAAGCTGCCGTCGTAAAAGCGCCCTCTCCTCGTGGGAGGGGGGTAAGGAATGAACATGAAATAATCTATGCAAGTATCCGGTGCAGGTGCGGATTTATCCGCACCTGCCATTGCCGAGCTTGTTTCCCGCACATTCCTAAATGATTTAAATACCTGAGGTAAAATTAATTAGCCACTAACTAGTGGTATTTTGCAAGTTCCTCGCCTGATTTAATCCCTTCATCCCAACCTTCTTCCGGCGGGAGAAGACGCTGTTTTGACTTTTACGACGGCCTTCTAAGTGCGACAGTTTAACTTGATAGTCCAGGTAATTCACGGTGAATTTCAACGGTTATTCACAAAAATGGCCCTTGTTGCGCGGGGCAAAGCGGGGGCGCTTGCGGGGTAGCGATCACGGCACAAAATCAGTCAAGTTCAGACTGACAAAGCCCTGTTGTTTGGCGCGTGATTTATCGCTGTCGGTGTTATAGCCCCATGTCGCAAACAGCAATTTCACGGCAGCCAGCTCCGGATGTTTTTGCACGTTGAGCAAGGTCGGCAGGCGATCCTCGATAAACTGCAATTCTTGACCCGGATGGGTTTTTAATAAGCCTTGCAAGACTTCGACCTTGCTCAAATTGCGGTCGAGGCCAAAAATCCTTTCGTCGGCCAGTTCGATGGCGTTGGCTTGCAGGATGTGTTTGACGAAGCGTTCTTGTTTGGTGGTGACGACATACCAGGTTTCCGTCCGCCCAAGCTGTTGCAATTTTTCCGCAATCCCCGGAAATAACGGATTCATCGCAATCCAGGATGCCAGGTCGTTTGCTATCCAGTGATCGCGGGTTTCGCCAAACCGTTTTTTCAATTGCTCGACGCTGACTTGCGCTTGCCGTAGCAATTGCTGGGTTTTTTCCTGGTAGTCGCGGAAAATGGCGTCGCAGCTGTCGCCCAGATATAACAAGCGCATCGCCAGGATCGCCTCATAACCGGTTTCGATGATGGGGCGAATCTGGCGGAATTTTTCGATCATGTCGGGCGGCGTCTCGGTGGGCATGTCGCCCCAGAGTTGGCCGGCGGCTTTCCAGCCGGTGATGGCGGTTTCCACGGCGCTGTCACAGATGACGCCGTCAAAATCATAGGCGTGAATTATCGGATTGCTCATCAGGGTATCAGGATAGAGTAAATGGTCGGATTAACCGAGCTTAGGAATGAACATGAAATAATCTATGCAAGTATTCGGTGTAGGCGCGGATTTATCCGCGCAGTGCGAATGAATTCGCGCCTACCTCATTTCTCACACATTATTGTAGCCGATGGCGCCTAGCTCGAGCCCACAAATAGGTGCCGGGATTATTTGCGCAAGCACAAATTGACTATCAGTGTCAGTAACAGGCTGATGACAAGCATGGACGTAATCGGTATGAAGACACGGCCATGGGTGCTTTGGATGTCGATATCGCCTGGCAGTTTGCCAAACCAGTTGATCAACCATGGCGCATACTTCATTATCAGGCCCAAGGTCAGGATCAAGAGGCCGGCGCTGATCAGCAGTTTGTCGGTGGCCATTGGCATTCCTGCAAAGTAACAATCAGGGCGCATTTTAATTTCAATCATCCTTGCCGGAAAGCCTTGTCGGCTAGGGGCGGCCGTAACTTTCGATAGTGGATGGTTCTGGGTGCGCAACCGTGTTTAGCCTCGGTGCCGTCAAGCCGCCAGGTAAGGGTTATCGACGACGGTCTTCGCTCGCTATGTCACAAGGTTGCCAGGGATAGAATGCGGCGTTATTTTTTGTCCGATTTCTTGGAATAGCCTGTCGCAAATATTTTATGGGGGTGTCCGAATGACAAATGATTTAGTCCATGTGGTGCAAGCGGATTTGACTACTCTGAACGTCGACGCCATCGTGAATGCCGCGAATCCCTCGCTATTGGGCGGTGGTGGCGTCGATGGCGCCATTCATCGTCGAGCTGGTCCCGAATTGCTCGCGGAGTGCCGAACATTGGGCGGCTGTATTACGGGGGAGGCCAAAATCACCGCGGGTTACCGGCTGCAGGCAAAATACGTGATTCACACCGTCGGTCCAGTCTGGCGCGACGGTCAGCATGACGAAACGGATTTGTTGGCAAGCTGCTATCGAAATTGCCTGAATTTGGCGAGGGAACGCCACATACAATCAATTGCCTTTCCGTGCATCAGCACCGGTATTTACGGGTTTCCAAAATCGCTGGCGGCTCGGATTGCCCTATCAAGCGTCAAGGCTTTTTTACGCGGGCATGATGAAGGCATGCAGGTGTATTTTTGCTGTTTCTCTGAAACCGACGCGGATATTTATCGGCATTTGCTACAACACTCAAGTGAAGACATGCGCTACCCGTGAGACTTTCGGGATGGTCTCAATCCGCCCACAGCGCGCCCAAATGGAAACTGGTTGCGTCAAACGGCGCGATCGAAACGGTATCGTCGTTTTCGAACGCGTCTAGCAATAACCAGCCGTTAGGCGTGTTTGCAAAAACTTCCAGTGTGCGCACTAGGGGATCGATCAGCCAAATATGGCTCACGCCATGTCTTGCATAGAGCGGCATTTTTTCGACCCGGTCGATTCGTGCCGTGCCGGGTGATAACACTTCGCAAACCCAATCGGGCGAAATATCGAAATAAGCGCCTTCCGGTAATTTGGGCAGGCGCTCCCGCCGCCAGCCGGCCAAATCCGGCACCACGATATCAAAACCTAAATGGCATTCCGGTTCGTCCAATATCCACCAGCCACCGGGGCCACCACGCCCCTTGTCATAAGGTCCAACGATTTCATCGCCAAGCGATGACGAAGCCCTTGCATGGCGCGGCGAGGGGCGAGGATGCGTATAAAGCGTGCCGTTTATGATTTCCGCCACCAAATGAGCCGGTACAGCGCAGAGGTCGGCATAGGTTGCTGGTTTGAATTCTGGTAAGCCCATGTGTTTGCGTCAATGAATTTGGTTGAACAGGTTTATCCGATAGGATGCATCGATGTTAGCGTAATGCGTCGAATGATCAAAATCCATCGTGCGGCGCAATAGGGCTATCGCCTATTGACGCCCTACGGATTGCACCTCTAACTAAATCCGGTTGCATGCATTGCATATCCGTGGCTATTTTACCTGGTTCCCACGGTTCTCCGTGGGAACCCTGCGGCGTGCTTGTTTGGCAGGTGGCGTATGCATTCCCACGCGGGAGCGTGGGAATGAGGGGAATCAATGCATGGAATTATCGGATTCGAATACCGCTTCTAGCGTAGGCGCATCGATGATATTGTCCAGCCATTGCTCTAATTCGGCTTGACCGGCTTGTTCGATGCGTTGCTCCGCCCAGGCGGGCAAGGTTTTGAACCGGCGGATAATCTGACGCCGCAGCGTGTTTTGTTCGGCTTTTTCCATCCCTTTTTCCATTCCCTTTTCCATGCCCTTTTCCATTCCCTTTTCCATCCCTCTTTCCATGCCAATTCGTTCCACACTTGATATATATCGCATTTTGCCATCCTCCTCGAGTTCATGAATGTTTTGCCATAATTGCCGTTCTAGCTCTTTCGGCAACCGCATCATCCAGTCGATCACCTGAAACAGGTCAATGATACGCTGCTTGTCCCAACCTCGCTCATACAGCAAACGGATCAGGCGCCACTTGGCCTGAAAACGAACATCGTCATCGCCGCGGGTTTGCTGGGTCAGAATATGCGCCGCCGTCACCATGGCAAACGGATTGGGTTGAGTCAGCAAGTTTTCCAGCTGATCATGGTAATCGGTAATCTTGGCGACAGGAAACCGAATCGAAGTCTCGCTGCCCAGCAGGCTATAGCCGAAACGATCAGGCTTCCAGTCGGGATGTTCGTCAGCCAGCACCGCCAAACTGGCCACGGGACGATCATAACGATCGAAAATCCGGTAGTTGTAGGTAAACATGCGCTTGGCAAAGCCTGCCTGTCTGGCGCCTTGCACTTCGATATGGACATAGACCCATTGCTCGGCCCCATCCAGCAATGTCACCTGAACCAATTTGTCGACGAAGCGCTTGCCCAATGTCGCATCCCGCACCACCGCGCGCAGTTCCTGATCCAAAAACGTATAGGCTTGGCGCCAGTCGATCAGGTTCGCGGCAGCCGGAAAATAAAACGCCATGAATTCCGGAAAGTAGCGCTCGACGGCTTCTTTCCAAGGGCTATCGTATTCGTCCGGGGCGGAATCGTTCATAACAGTAACAGCGTTCATGTCTGGAGCGGTCATTCTACGCTATTCGGGCAAAAGACAATGAGGACGGCGTCCATGTTGGTCGCGTCGGATGAGTGTTGTAACCCGACGCGAATTGGTCTACCTGGTTCCCACGGTCTTCCGCTCATCGTTATACACAAGTCCCTCAAAGACTAAACTACAAGGAGACACAGAAACAGGAGAAAGGCGATGAGCAACTGGGCCGAAGAAGAAGTGCAAACTGCCAATTTGGAAGATCAACGTCTAAACAAGAGATTGGCCTTGCTATTGGAGCAATTGGGCGAGCATCCACAACTCAGTATTCCGGCGGCCTGCGGAGGCTGGAAGGAGACGATGGGAGCCTATCGCTTCTTCAATAACGCTAAGACGACATTCGAGAAGATACTGGCGCCGCATCGAGATGCCACGATCGAGCGCATGAAGAGCAGCCCAATCGTGCTGCTGGCACAGGACACCACCGAGGACGATAAGAATATTTGCTTGGGGCCGAAGGGACTTGGCACAGTGAAAGACGTGGAGAAACACTTGCGCCGCCTGCATCCGACAGTTGCCTTTACGCCATCGCGTATTTGTTTGGGTGTCGTGAAAGCATCGTATTGGCCTCGAGAGATCCCAAGCCAAAGGAGTGAACGACTTCACAAAGGCGTAGACGAAAAAGAGAGTCGCCATTGGCTGGAAAGTTACCAGGACAGTTGCGCTTTACAGGCGCAAATGCCGGACACCCTGCTGATCAATCTTGCCGACAGGGAGGGCGATATTTACGAGTGGTTTGCCGAATACCATGACTACGCACCTGCGGTACGGGCTCAATGGATCGTACGTGCGGCGCAAAACCGAGTGTTGGCTTCGCCGGAGAACGGTACGAAATGCCTGTGGGCCGCCGTGGAGCAAGCTCCTGTATTGGGTTACTCTGAGGTGAACGTCAAACCGCGACCGAACCGCACGGCGCGACTGGCGCATATCACGTTACGCGCCATTACAGTGACCCTCAAACCGCCTAAGCGGATAGGGTATCGGCTACCGGAACTCACCATCAATGCGGTGCTGGCACGCGAAGATGCACCACCGTCTGGCGTGGAACGTTTGGAATGGCTATTGTTGACTAGCTTGCCGATCGATTGTTTCGAACAGGCGGCAACGATCGTCATGTGGTACGCCGTGCGGTGGTGCATTGAAGTGTACTTCCATGTGCTCAAGAGCGGATGCCAGATTAAGCGACTGCATCTGGAAACCGAGGACCGACTGCTACCTTGTTTAGCGTTGTACATGGTTATTGCCTGGCGGGTATTGTTCACGCTGATGTTGGGACGGACTACGCCGGACATGGATTGTGAAATTATCTTCGATCCACAGGAGTGGCGGGCTGCTTACATTGTGGTTAAGCTTTGCCCGCCGCCGCTTACGCCACCTCGCTTGGGCGAAGTGATTCTCTTGGTGGCGAGCTTGGGCGGTTATCTCGGACGCAAGCATGACGGGCCGCCGGGTGCCAAAGCCATGTGGATCGGACTGCAGCGTTTGCGCGATTTTGTCATTGCATTGGAAGCTCAGCAGGTTGTCGCACAGAGATGTGTATAACGATGAGCGGTCTTCCGTGGGAACCCTGCGGCGTGCTTGTTTAGCAGGTGGCGTATGCGTTCCCACGCGGGAGCGTGGGAACGAGGGGACCCGACCTACCTGGCTTACCATGTTGACGGATTGCTTGGGGGCAAATCCGCCTTACGGGTTATGGATTGCTCCTTATCCCGTTATGCTCGACTTCCCAACCCTTGCAGGCCAGTAGCACTGTTTTCGGGATATGACGTGATCCCGTGCGATAGTGAGCAATCATCCGCCGCGTCATACCTAGCGATTCAGCTGCCGCGCTCAGAGACAAATTATTTCTCAGCATCCAGTCATTAAACTGCTTGGCAGGACCGCCGGTTTGCTCTTCCGCTAAGCGACGAATGGCCGTTGCGGCGATGGTGCAATCGCCGCCATTGTCCCACGTGACATCAAAGCCCCATTCGCCGACGGCCAATTTTTCAAACAGGGCAGGCGATTGCAATGGGATCAGTGCAGGGTGCGCCGCGATAAAATCCGACAAATCAACATCGGCGCTCCAGCCGTCGGCAAACGTGATCTTCAAGCGCTGGGATTGCAAGGGATAAGCGGCGTCAATGCGGTGCTGTTGTGGGGTTTTCATCATGGGTTACTCCGGGTTAAGGCGTTGCCATTCGGTTTCCAGCTCGGCTCGATGTTGTATGGCCCAGGCCAGCGCTTTGGCCAATGGCTTGCGGGGTGCGCCGGCCTGAATTTCAGCCAGTGTAGTCAAATCAATCAAAGACTCGCCGTCCGGCGTAATTACATGAAAATGCGGCGGATTATGATCCGCGTATACCGCTATTTTCATCTTGCCATGCCGATAAAGTGTGTTCATGGTCAAATAATAGTGTAATTATTTCACCGCATCAACCACCGAGAAAAATTTTCAGTTGTTAGGTGCATATTGCGTATCTGCTACTGCAGGGGAGGCATGATTACGGGGGACGATCATAACGATCGAAAATCCGGTAGTTGTAGGTAAACATGCGCTTGGCAAAGCCTGCCTGTCTGGCGCCTTGCGCTTCGATATGGACATAGACCCATTGCTCGGCCCCATCCAGCAATGTCACCTGAACCAATTTGTCGACGAAGCGCTTGCCCAATGTCGCATCCCGCACCACCGCGCGCAGTTCCTGATCCAAAAACGTATAGGTTTGGCGCCAGTCGATCAGGTTCGCGGCAGCCGGAAAATAAAACGCCATGAATTCCGGAAAGTAGCGCTCGACGGCTTCTTTCCAAGGGCTATCGTATTCGTCCGGGGCGGAATCGTTCATAACAGTAACAGCGTTCATGTCTGGAGCGGTCATTCTACGCTATTCGAGCAAAAGACAATGAGGACGGCGTCCATGTTGGTCGCGTCGGATGAGTGTTGTAACCCGACGCGACTTGGTCTACCTGGTTCCCACGGTCTTCCGTGGGAACCCTGCGGCGTTCTTGTTTGGCAGGTGGCGTATGCATTCCCACGCGGGAGCGTGGGAACGAGGGGAATCAATGCATGGAATTATCGGATTCGAATACCGCTTCTAGCGTAGGCGCATCGATGATATTGTCCAGCCATTGCTCTAATTCGGCTTGACCGGCCTGTTCGATGCGTTGCTCCGCCCAGGCGGGCAAGGTTTTAAATCGGCGGGAAATCTGACGCCGCAGGGTGTTTTGCTCCGCTTCCAATTTTCCTTTTTCCAGGCCTCTCTCCATGCCCTTTTCCATCCCTCGTTCTATGCCAATCCGTTCCACACTTGATATATATCGCATTTTGCCATCCTCCTCGAGTTCATGAATGTTTTGCCATAATTGCCGTTCCAGCTCTTTCGGCAACCGCATCATCCAGTCGATCACCTGAAACAGGTCAATGATACGCTGCTTGTCCCAACCTCGCTCATACAGCAAACGGATCAGGCGCCACTTGGCCTGAAAACGAACATCGTCATCGCCGCGGGTTTGCTGGGTCAGAATATGCGCCGCCGTCACCATGGCAAACGGATTGGGTTGAGTCAGCAAGTTTTCCAGCTGATCATGGTAATCGGTAATCTTGGCGACAGGAAACCGAATCGAAGTCTCGCTGCCCAGCAGGCTATAGCCGAAACGATCAGGCTTCCAGTCGGGATGTTCGTCAGCCAGCACCGCCAAACTGGCCACGGGACGATCATAACGATCGAAAATCCGGTAGTTGTAGGTAAACATGCGCTTGGCAAAGCCTGCCTGTCTGGCGCCTTGCACTTCGATATGAACATAGACCCATTGCTCGGCCCCATCCAGCAATGTCACCTGAACCAATTTGTCGACGAAGCGCTTGCCCAATGTCGCATCCCGCACCACCGCGCGCAGTTCCTGATCCAAAAACGTATAGGCTTGGCGCCAGTCGATCAGGTTCGCGGCAGCCGGGAAATAAAACGCCATGAATTCCGGAAAGTAGCGCTCGACAGCTTCTTTCCAAGGGCTATCGTATTCGTCCGGGGCGGAATCGTTCATAACAGTAACAGCGGTCATGTCTGGAGCGGTCATTATGCATTCCCACGCGGGAGCGTGGGAACGAGGGGAATCAATGCATGGAATTATCGGATTCGAATACCGCTTCTAGCGTAGGCGCATCGATGATATTGTCCAGCCATTGCTCTAATTCGGCTTGACCGGCTTGTTCGATGCGTTGCTCCGCCCAGGCGGGCAAGGTTTTGAACCGGCGGATAATCTGACGCCGCAGCGTGTTTTGTTCGGCTTTTTCCATCCCTTTTTCCATTCCCTTTTCCATCCCTCTTTCCATGCCAATTCGTTCCACACTTGATATATATCGCATTTTGCCATCCTCCTCGAGTTCATGAATGTTTTGCCATAATTGCCGTTCCAGCTCTTTCGGCAACCGCATCATCCAGTCGATCACCTGAAACAGGTCAATGATACGCTGCTTGTCCCAACCTCGCTCATACAGCAAACGGATCAGGCGCCACTTGGCCTGAAAACGAACATCGTCATCGCCGCGGGTTTGCTGGGTCAGAATATGCGCCGCTGTCACCATGGCAAACGGATTGGGTTGAGTCAGCAAGTTTTCCAGCTGATCACGGTAATCGGTAATCTTGGCGACAGGAAACCGAATCGAAGTCTCGCTGCCCAGCAGGCTATAGCCGAAACGATCAGGCTTCCAGTCGGGATGTTCGTCAGCCAGCACCGCCAAACTGGCCACGGGACGATCATAACGATCGAAAATCCGGTAGTTGTAGGTAAACATGCGCTTGGCAAAGCCTGCCTGTCTGGCGCCTTGCACTTCGATATGAACATAGACCCATTGCTCGGCCCCATCCAGCAATGTCACCTGAACCAATTTGTCGACGAAGCGCTTGCCCAATGTCGCATCCCGCACCACCGCGCGCAGTTCCTGATCCAAAAACGTATAGGCTTGGCGCCAGTCAATCTGGTTCGCGGCAGCCGGAAAATAAAACGCCATGAATTCCGGAAAGTAGCGCTCGACGGCTTCTTTCCAAGGGCTATCGTATTCGTCCGGGGCGGAATCGTTCATAACAGTAACAGCGGTCATGTCTGGAGCGGTCATTCTACGCTATTCGAGCAAAAGACAATGAGGACGGCGTCCATGTTGGTCGCGTCGGATGAGTGTTGTAACCCGACGCGACTTGGTCTACCTGGTTCCCACGGTCTTCCGTGGGAACCCTGCGGCGTGCTTGTTTAGCAGGTGGCGTATGCGTTCCCACGCGGGAGCGTGGGGAAAGTAGCGCTCGACGGCTTCTTTCCACGGGCTATCGTATTCGTCCGGGGCGGAATCGTTCATAACAGTAACAGCGGTCATGTCTGGAGCGATCATTCTACGCTATTCGGGCAAAAGACAACGAGGATGGCGTCCATGTTGGTCGAGTCGGGTTAGTGTGTAACCCGACTCGACTTGGTCTACCTGGTTCCCACGGTCCTCCGCTCATCGTTATACACAAGTCCCTCAAAGACTAAACTACAAGGAGACACAGAAACAGGAGAAAGGCGATGAGCAACTGGGCCGAAGAAGAAGTGCAAACTGCCAATTTGGAAGATCAACGTCTAAACAAGAGATTGGCCTTGCTATTGGAGCAATTGGGCGAGCATCCACAACTCAGTATTCCGGCGGCCTGCGGAGGCTGGAAGGAGACGATGGGAGCCTATCGCTTCTTCAATAACGCTAAGACGACATTCGAGAAGATACTGGCGCCGCATCGAGATGCCACGATCGAGCGCATGAAGAGCAGCCCAATCGTGCTGCTGGCACAGGACACCACCGAGGACGATAAGAATATTTGCTTGGGGCCGAAGGGACTTGGCACAGTGAAAGACGTGGAGAAACACTTGCGCCGCCTGCATCCGACAGTTGCCTTTACGCCATCGCGTATTTGTTTGGGTGTCGTGAAAGCATCGTATTGGCCTCGAGAGATCCCAAGCCAAAGGAGTGAACGACTTCACAAAGGCGTAGACGAAAAAGAGAGTCGCCATTGGCTGGAAAGTTACCAGGACAGTTGCGCTTTACAGGCGCAAATGCCGGACACCCTGCTGATCAATCTTGCCGACAGGGAGGGCGATATTTACGAGTGGTTTGCCGAATACCATGACTACGCACCTGCGGTACGGGCTCAATGGATCGTACGTGCGGCGCAAAACCGAGTGTTGGCTTCGCCGGAGAACGGTACGAAATGCCTGTGGGCCGCCGTGGAGCAAGCTCCTGTATTGGGTTACTCTGAGGTGAACGTCAAACCGCGACCGAACCGCACGGCGCGACTGGCGCATATCACGTTACGCGCCATTACAGTGACCCTCAAACCGCCTAAGCGGATAGGGTATCGGCTACCGGAACTCACCATCAATGCGGTGCTGGCACGCGAAGATGCACCACCGTCTGGCGTGGAACGTTTGGAATGGCTATTGTTGACTAGCTTGCCGATCGATTGTTTCGAACAGGCGGCAACGATCGTCATGTGGTACGCCGTGCGGTGGTGCATTGAAGTGTACTTCCATGTGCTCAAGAGCGGATGCCAGATTAAGCGACTGCATCTGGAAACCGAGGACCGACTGCTACCTTGTTTAGCGTTGTACATGGTTATTGCCTGGCGGGTATTGTTCACGCTGATGTTGGGACGGACTACGCCGGACATGGATTGTGAAATTATCTTCGATCCACAGGAGTGGCGGGCTGCTTACATTGTGGTTAAGCTTTGCCCGCCGCCGCTTACGCCACCTCGCTTGGGCGAAGTGATTCTCTTGGTGGCGAGCTTGGGCGGTTATCTCGGACGCAAGCATGACGGGCCGCCGGGTGCCAAAGCCATGTGGATCGGACTGCAGCGTTTGCGCGATTTTGTCATTGCATTGGAAGCTCAGCAGGTTGTCGCACAGAGATGTGTATAACGATGAGCGGTCCTCCGTGGGAACCTTGCGGCGTGCTTGTTTAGCAGGTGCGTATGCATTCCCACGCGGGAGCGTGGGAACGAGGAGGGGTAGTTAACAACCAGTATTTGATTCCGTGATACTTATATCTTTGGTTTGAGGGCCGTTGACAGTCCCCAAATCTATAACAAGCTGGCCCGGTTGCACTTGTGTTGCCCCCGAAGCCGAGAGGCTGTATCGCTTAGCGGGGTTGCTGTTCGAGCAAGTTGGAGAAATAGCTAGAGTGATAGAGTTACTGCCTCCATAAATGCTGCAGCTATAGGTACCACTCTTATTCTTTTTCCAGCCCCCACTAGGCGGTGTAATTGTGCAGCCGACGCCTGCAGGATTAGCTGCATTGACCGTGACTGATGTCAAATTGTCAACATTATTCCCAAGGCTGATCGATCCGCTAACGGTATAAGTAGATACCGCAGCCACAATAAAATCATTATCGGGCGAGGGTACAACCACGCTGCCGCCAGTGCCCGATAGCGATGAAATTGTATAGTTGCTCGGCGAGACGGTATAACCGCCAGTTACTGATGCATGTATCGAGATGCTGGTATTGTTTGTGGCAACTGTGCAAGTGTAAGTGCTCGAGGTGCCGTTGAATACCGTTCTGTCTGGACATGGAATGACCTTGTCGCCATCCTGTATTTCCAACGACAACGCAGTTACCGCAGCAGCGCTGGCGGCACGGATCACACCGGTAATTGTGTAAGTTGGCATGGTGATAAACGCCAATGAGCAGCCGGTTGGAGATGTAACGCTTGTAGTCAGAGCCAAATTGCAGCTTTGAGCCTGACTGTTATAGATGCCGCTAATATTGACCGAACTTGCGCTTGTAGTGATGGCACACGTATAAGATGAGCTTGTAACGGTGCAGGTTTGCGTTGTCGAGCCATCGGTAACCGTAACGGTGGGGGTGCTTGCCGCTCCGGTGATTTCTCCGGTTATGCTGTAAGCTGTGCCGGTGGTACCGGTACAAAAACTGGTGTCAATGGTGGGGTCATATAAATTCGCACCTGAAGAAATCGTGCGTTGGATGTTTTTGGAGGCCAAGGTAAATCCACCAATCGCCTCGGCTTGTTTGACGCATTCATCGTGAATTTTGGGATTGGTGGATTGGCCATTGATGATCAAGAAATCATGGCAGCTATAAGGTTTGTTGATGCCTTCGTTGATATTGTTTCTCAGAGCGTAATAATTCCGTGCCGTATCCAGGGACGCGGGCGACGAGGCGATTTCTTCCTGGAAGCAGACGTTCCTAAAGTTGTTACTGGAACCGGCAACGCCTAACAAGCCTACTTTCCCACGCCAGCCGCCAGGGCCTACTTTGGCGGAGGCGTAAGCGCCATTCGGACATTTTGTAACATCGGCGTCATCACAAGTTGAAGGGGTGGTGTCGGTACAAACGAATCCCGAGCAATTGCCGCCCACATAACAGACATAGGGAGCGCTTTTGGCGCCATCAGCGGGTTTAAAAATACAGTAAGCACCGGTTTCGGAAGCATTAAAAGTAAACAAGTCAACATCCAAATAGGTAGTCGTATTGCCTTGTTTTGAGGTAGCGCCGGAGTGAACGATGCCGCGAATCGGAATGATCACGCCGCCATTGAAACGGATGCGGGGAATGCAATAGTTCGTGCTATCGAATGTCACTTGTTCGTATAGTTCGATGGCTTCGTTGCCGGTGACGCCATCATGATTGGTGCGGCGCGTATATAGGCCGTTTTCGAACGCGCTCAAACCTAAAGTAGAGCAAAGGTAAGCGCCGGTCCCCTTGGTGCGGCTGTCTTCGCGTATCCAGATTTTGTTTTCGTTATCAGGATCTTGTACATAGCTACCCGGTTCGCCGTCTGGCAGAGTTTTGGTTTCGGTGATTTCATCGGATGATTCCGCGTTGGTGCTGGGGCCGCCGGCTAAGGACAAACCTGATTGGGCATCCTTGAGGTTTTTGGCCGCATTGCCTACGTCGTCGTAAACCAGCACGCTTTGCACGGCAACGTTATCGCTGCATGCACCGGCCGGCCAGCAGACGTTGACACTGACTTGTTTGCGTGCTGGAGAGGTTTGATTGGTAACGGTCCAGGTGCGGCTGAACGTTTCGGTCACGCCGCCGATGCTTTCCGCTGCTGTCGAAGAAGCCAAGGCGTCGAATCCCGTTTTGACGACGGTATCCCGTAACTGCTCGATTTTGGCGTCGGCAAGGGCCTTGGCCTCGGCGCGGGTTTTATTGTCCCGGCTGCTGCCGATCAGATTGCCTTGCAACGAGGCAACGGCCAACAAGCCGACGGCGATGACCACGGTGGTGATCAAGACTTCGATCAGGCCAATGCCGGCGTTTTTTTTACAAAAATTCATAGTATTCATGGTCTTGTCCTCTAATGCATTGACTACCAGTCTTTCCAGGTGCCGGCGATTACCGTACCCGTACCTTTTTGAAAGGGGGTGTCATCGCCGCTGCCATCGCCCCAGGGTTTGAATACAAGGGTAGAGGTTGCCGACATCGAATGAGTAGCCGCGGTTTTTTCCGCAATGATCGAGCCCGTAATCACTGGCGTACCGGTACCTTTGATGTCCCCAGTCACGTAAACAATCCCAAAAAAGTCGATGTTGCCGTTGATGGTCAAGTCTCCGTTCACGATCAGGGTTACCGGTTTGGTGGAACTGCCCAGACTTGGCAAGCTGTAATCACCTTCCACCCAAACCAAGCCGCTGACGGTGTTCGGTGGCGTGGTCGTGGTGTAAAGCTGTCCGGATTTCTCGGCCATCTCCTTGATGCCTTGTTTGGTTTCGGAGAAATACATGTCAAAGAATTGATTTTGGGCCGTACTATTCAAATTGGCATTGTCGGTTGAAGAAGTTTTGCTGGACAAAAAGGCGTCGCTGGTAATGACATCCAGGCCTATGCCGGAATTGCGGTCGGATACTTTTTGCGTGTTTGCGGTGGTAGCGCTGTCGAGTTCTGCGGTGGTGTAATCGGCAATTTGCTTATCCGCCGGGCGGATATAAGTATCGTAAGCCGCGCTAGATCCGCCATAATCACCGCCTGCCCAGACGTTGGTATTGGTGTAGCGATTGATGATGGTGCCTGTACCGTTGACCCCGACGCCGGCCTTACTGACCCAGGCTTGTTCGGGGGCCACGCCATTTTTGAAATAACCCACGGTGCCCACGCATTGGGTGATGGTACGGACAGCGGTGCAGTCGTCGCTCCAGCCACGCGCCACTATGATGCCGCGCTTCATGTTGGGTGTTTCGGCTGGGCAAATGTCGTTGGGGTCGGCTGGGTTTCGGGTGTTGTCGAAATAGAATTGGGAAAAGGTGGTTTGTGTGCCGGTTGGATTGGTATTTGAAAAATTGAAAGGATTGTTATTAATGCTGTTGGCCTGTAAAGCACAGGCGCCGGCTGACGGTTCGGCCCCTGGACCAGGATAGTCGAGTACGTTGTTACCGTCGGCATCGAAACCATTTTCCATGAAATAGGCTACGCCTCTGTCCATCGCGGCGCTGGCGGCCGAGAAGGCCTGGCTGGTTCTATAATTGTCGGCGGTGATTTGGGTTTCCACCAAGACGGTTTTCGCGGTGAGCAAGGCAATCAGGGTGATGCAAATCAGCAAGACTAGCGCTGTTAACAGGGAGGCGGCGCCGCGTTGTTTCTGAAGGGAAGATTTAGCGTTCATGGGCAAAACCTGGGGCTAGGGTTGAATACAAGCACGTTCTCAATTTAAGGGCAGTTCGCGCCATCCCACACACAAATCCGGTTATTACGGATTTCCGTAGTGCCTAACAATGTTTTGGTGACGGCCTGGTCGGCGCTGACTCGGCCTGACAGGCGGATGTTGACGATGCGGTTTTGGATGATGTAATCGCCATTGGCGCCACCGGTGCAAGCCAGTTGATTGGTGCTGGTTTTTTGGGTTTGATTCCAACAGCGCGAAGTGGCCGGCAAGTCTCCGGGATCTGTGGTGTCGCCATCGCCATTGACGTCGATGGGGGCAAAACTGAATTGCAATGCGGTAATAGTCAGTTGGTTGTTATCGATGAAGTTTTGCCAAGTATCGTTTGCATCGTTGCAGTTAGTCGTGCTTGATCCGCTTAAACGCATCATGATGGTGTTGTTCTGCAGTTTGAATCCGTAAAACTCATTATTGACTATAGTGATGGGAGAGGGGTTGTCTGCGTCATAGCTGTAAAGGATGCAGGTACCATTTTCGAGAATATTGACATTGGTTACGGCCCCTGCTGTTGCATCCGTGTTGGTAAAAGGGTTGTTATCATCCTCGTTGTCGGCCGCCCCTTCCCAGTAACCGGCTCTGCGGATGTCGTTGGCCATCAGGGTCATCACGGATTCGAGATCATGGTTGAGGCGGCTGGAGCGAATGGTGCTGGCGCTGCTGCCGACGGTAGCGATATAGATGCTGATGGTGGCGCCGACGACGATCAAGCCCAGCAGCAGCGCAATCATGATTTCTATCAGTGTGAAACCCGTTTGTTTTTTCATGGCTCTCTCCTGTTGGGTTAGCAGCCTGGGTATCCCGGCAATCCGGTCGTACCTGTAGGCGTGCAAATCACAACCCTTCCCGCGCTGTTGACATTGATTCGAGTGGTGTAATGCGTCGTGGCAAATGTAACGTTGGTAGTCGCGGAGGGTATGCCGCGCCTGAAGTCAAACGTGCTGCTGCCGGTTGAGGCCGTCATGGAAACTGCCGCACTAAAGCCGCTACCGGCTACGGTTTTAATCCCGCAGGAACCGGCTGTGCCACAGGTGCAGGCAGTTGATAGATTCAAACCATAACACCAGGCGCCGGCGTTACCGGTGGTTGGCGATAGCACAACGTTTTGGCTGCGTTTGATTGCCTCGGTCCGGGCAAACTGCATGTCGGACTTTAATGATTCGACTACCTGTTTCAACCGGTTGCGTTCTATCAAGTCCTGGTAAGACGGCACGGCAAAGCCCGCTATGATGCCGATGATGGCGATGACGATCATCAATTCGGTCAGCGTGACGCCGCGATTTTGATGGATTTGCGATCTTAACGGTTTCATGTTCATGGCAGCGAATGAATTTGAAAGTTCAGCAAGCGGTTTGAATGTTAGGTAAAGCTTCTTTATCTGCCGGCAGTGGATCGGGGCTGCAAAGTCTGACGCGGCCTACGTCGCTGAAAACCACGCGAACCGCGTAATGGCTGGTGCTGAACGTGGCGCCGCCGGCGTTGGTCGTGCCTCGCCTAGAGTTAAAAGTATTATTGTTGATAGTGGCAGCTTCCATGTTGGTTTGCGTAAAGTTGTTACCCATTATGCGTTTGATGTCGCAAAAATTATTCGCCGCGGGATCGGTTTCGTTGCAATTGCAACTGGTCTTGCTGGCGGTTCTGACAGCCAAGCCGTAACACCATGCACCGTCGTTGCCGGCCTGTCGCGATACCACGATGTTTTGGCTTCGTTTCAGGGCGGCGCTTCTTGCATATTGTAAGTCGGATTTAAAGGATTCGGCGGCTTGCCGAAGGCGGTTGCGTTCTATCATGCCTTGGTAGGAAGGTATGGCGAATCCTAATAATGTGCCGGTGATTGCGACGACGACAAGCGTTTCGGTCAGCGTGACACCTTGTTGATCGTTGTGCGATGCGCGAATTCCCATGGTTTGTCCCTCACCATCATAGTCAAAAATCCTTTTGTCCCTGCGCAAACGACGATGCAAGCCATTGGAATGCTGGCAGTTAGCCAATGTGTGCATCAAGCCGTTGGCCAGGGTGACTGAATCGCCGTGCGCGCCGCTGGCGGCGGGATTGGCAATACGGCGATCGATTGGTTTTCAGTATAGTCGAAGTTTTCGGCTTGCTTGTGAGGCTTGGCTGTTTTGACGGTGCTTGCCCGGATCGGGCCGGTGATTGCTGGAAAAAGCTGAAGCTTTTTTACTCCAGACGGCGTGCGAGCTTTAGCTTTTGTCGGATGGCGTTGGCGTTTTTACTTTGGCGGCAGTCTCCAGCGGACGAGTGGCAAAATACGGAAATTATTTTTACGGCATCCATGAATTGCATTTCAACCGGCACTCGGTTTTGAGCCCTATTTCGCCGGCAAACAGGCTATACTTCTCGGCCAATAAGTATGGTTTTTCAACTGATTCTAAAACGGGATTTTGAAATGGCACACAAGCTATCGAAAAAGATACGCGCATTCACGCTGATAGAGCTGATGATCGTGGTGGCGGTGGTGGGAATATTGGCGGCGATTGCCTATCCGTCTTATACGGAATATGTGATGAAAAGCAGGCGTTCGGATGCGAAAGCGGGTTTGCTGAGTTTGCAATTGACCCAAGAGAAATATAGGGCTAATTGTATTCAGTATGCAGAAGATATTGATACCGCTGCGGCCAATTACAGCTGTGCGACTGGAAATTACACGCTTACACATGCGACTACTTCACCAGATGGGCATTATGATTTATCGGTTGTCTCGGTTCCTGGTGCCAATACTTCGCCGGTTGTTCCAGATAGTTATCGAATCAGGGCTACGCGTAAAAATGACGGGCGTCAGGCTAACGATAAATGCGGTAACTTTGAAATTGACACATCGTTTCCTAATCCCAAAGGGGTCATAAATGCTGCAAGTGGGTACGATGCGGCTACCTGTTGGTAAAATTATTATCTCGTCTCCATGCTCTTGAGGGTGTAGGGCCCTAGGATGTGCTGAACAGCGTGAAGCGCATCGTTCGCGATCGGTGCAGTTCGTAAACTCACCACACCCTACGCGCTGAATGACATTATGATTATTGATGTTGTAAAAATTGGCAGCCGGGGAGATGTGTACACATGAGCGTGCAATTCATTGAACAAAATGGCCAGCGGCAATATGCCATATTACCGATGGCGGAATATGAGGCCTTGCTGGATAAGGTTGAAATGCTGGAGGATATTAAAGCCTATGATGAGGCCATGCGGCGCGATGAAGAAATGATCCCCGCCGAAGTGGTTTATCGCCTGCTGAATGAAAACAAGACCAAGGTTTGGCGGGAGTATCGCGGTCTGACGCAATCCGAACTCGCCGAATGCTGTGGCCTGGCACAGGCTACCATTGCTCAAATCGAGGGTGGAAAGCGCACTGGATCAATAGACGTATTGAAAAAAATCGCCGCAGCGCTAACGTTGGATTTGGATGATTTGGTTTAGGATCGTAGGATGTGCTGAACAGCGTGAAGCGCATCGTTCGCGATCGGTGCGGTTCGTAAACTCACCACACCTTACGTGCTGAACCGCCAGCATTTTTCAAAAAAGCTAAAGCTTTTTACTCCTGAACCGCTGGCTGGAGTGCAATAGCTTTAGCTATTGCATAACCGTACTTCATGTTTACTCTGAAAGTCATTGTGGGAGCGACGCACAGTCGCGATAAATGGCTTCAATTCGCGACTATGCGTCGCTCCTACAGCCAGAACTTTCATTTGCCGGGGCGATGCCTAGCCTTCATGAACGTTACTGGTTTTTTTCGTTTCGCCAATGGCTCCAGTGGGGAATGGCCTAAAAATCCAGCCATTCTTCGTCACTCGCCGCGCTTTGGTAGCTGCTAACTGTTCTGGGTTCCGGTTTCGCGCTGGCTCGCGGCAAGTCCTTTGCGGCTGGACGTTGCCGAGGTGCCGCGCCGGTTGTGTCGTGCAGTTTGAAAAAGGCTAATTGCTCCATCATGTTGCTGGACAAGTCGCTCATCGATACGCTGGCCGCCGAAGCTTGTTCCGCCAAGGCCGCGTTTTGCTGGGTGATTTCGTCTAATTGGGTGACCGCCTGATTGACTTGGGAGATGCCGGCCGATTGTTCGACGCTGGCGGACGCAATCATTGAGATGATGTCGCCCACTTTCTTGACGCTATCGACGATTTCACTGAGCGCGTTGCCGGTTTGATTGACATATTCTCCGCCGGTGCGCACTTTTTGTACGCTGTTTTGGATCAGTTCCTTGCTTTCCTTGGCGGCGGTAGCGCAGCGTTTGGCCAGGTTTCGCACTTCGGTCGCCACCACCGAAAAACCGCGGCCCTGTTCGCCGGCTCTGGCGGCTTCTACCGAGGCGTTCAGCGCCAGCAAATTGGTTTGAAAGGCGATTTCGTCGATGACGCTGATGATCTCGGCGATTTTGCTGCTGCTGGCGTTGATGTCTTCCATCGCGGCGATGGCTGCAGCGACCACTTGGCCGCCTTTTTCCGCCAATTCTTTCGTATTATTGGCAACCAGATTGGCTTGTTGGGTATGGTCGGCGTTTTTCTTGACCGTGGCGGTCAGTTGTTCCATGCTGGCGGCGGTTTCTTCCAGATTGGCCGCTTGTTGTTCCGCGCGTTGCGACAGATTATTGTTGCCACTGGCGATTTCTTTTGACGTGTTGTTGATGATCTCGGCCGACTGGCTGATTTGCCCGAAAATTTCGCTTAATTTTTCTATCGTGCTGTTGATGGCGTTTTTGCAGTCGAGATAAACGCCGGTGTATTGGCCGGTAACTTTATGTGTTAGGTCTCCTTCGGCCGCATCGCTCATCACGCTGCCCACTTCGCTGAAAACCTGGGCCAAGGTTTGCTTGGTCAAGGTTTGCTCGGTGATGTCGGCGGCGTATTTAACGATTTTAAAGGGGTTGCCGTTGAGATCCAGGATAGGATTATAAGAAGCTTGCAGCCAAATGGCTTTGCCGCCTTTGCCGACGCGCTTGTATTCGCCGCCATCGAATTGGCCTTGATTGAGTTTTTGCCAGAATTGGCGGTACTCTTCGGATTCGGCTACGCCCGGTTCGGTGAACATGCGGTGGTGTTTGCCCTGGATTTCTTCTAACGAATAACCTACCGTTTTTAGAAACAACGCGTTGGCGGTGATGATGGTGCCGTCCATGTTGAATTGAATGACGGCTTGCGATTTGTTGATGGCTTCTATTTGTCCCAGATAATCGGCATTTCTGAGTTTGTCCGCGGTTACGTCCGTTGCATATTTGACGACTTTGAACGGTTTGCCGTCGGGTCCGATGATGGGGTTATAGGTCGCTTGCAGCCAGATTTCCTTGCCGCCTTTGCCGTAGCGCTTGTATTCGCCGCTATCGAATTCGCCGCGATTGAGTTTTTCCCAAAAATGCCGGTATTCCGGGCTTGCCGCCACGTCAGGCCCTACGAACAGGCTGTGATGCTGGCCGACGATTTCGTCCAAACGGTAACCGACCGCGTTCAGAAACAAGTCGTTGGCTTTGACGATGGTGCCGTCCATGTTGAAATGAATGACGGCCTGAGATTTTTCGATGGCGCTGATTTGCCCCAGATAGTCCGCTTCTATGGCGGCTTTTTCAGCGCTGGAAATGTGATGATGGTCTTTGTTATTGAACCAAGTGCTGAACATTTATTACTCCGTTGCTTGAAAAAGTGTTTTCGCTCGGTAGGCTATGGGGTTATTGTAAACGGGTCAAGATTGATCGAATCAACCTAAAAACATCGATAGTTAACGAAAAGCACGAAAGCAATCATTGCGTCATGGGCGCTTATCGATTCACCTGTCCGGTGCAGCTCCTTAGGATGATGACTGTTTGCAACTTTTCGTGATTTTCGTGTGTTTCGTGGACTCAATGATTTTTCTAGGATCAAGCGAGAGTCATTGATTTTGTTCATTTTTGCAACGATAGGGCCGCCAGGGAAACGCTGGATAAAACCGTCCGCCTGTGCTTGTTGCGCCAGGATCGGTTTTCATTTTTCGGCGTGATGTACTGGCCTCATGATCGATAAGTCTGTCGAATACGAGTTTTCCTTGGTGAGCCAAAAAAGCAAGCCCATCGGCAGGATTTTTTCGTGATTTGGAAAAGCCCGGTATTTGCTTTAGAGTATTTGGTTTAAAGCACCCGCTTACAGGGTTTTGGTAACGTTCGGCAAAAACCACGGGCTTGTTGAAAAGCTCTGGAAAAAGCAAATTTTTCTTCAGGAACGTCGCATAGTCGCGACTTGCGTCGTTCCTGCGAACAATGATGAATGGTTACGTTTTTGTACTTTATTTGAGCAAATTTTTTAGGAGTTAATTGTGGCGACGATTCTTGCAGTCGATGATTCTGCATCCATGAGACAAATGGTTTCCTTCACGTTAAAGGGAGCCGGTTACAACGTGGTCGAGGCGGTTGATGGCGTGGATGCCTTGAATAAAGCCAAGGCGCAAACCTTCGACTGTGTCGTGACCGACGTCAACATGCCCAACAAGGACGGCATCGAATTGATCAAGGACTTGCGGGCGCTGCCAAATTACAAATTTACCCCAATGCTGATGCTGACCACCGAATCCGGCATGGACAAAAAACAGCAAGGCAAGGAAGCCGGCGCGACCGGCTGGATCGTCAAACCTTTCAATCCCGACCAATTACTGAAAACCATCAACAAGGTAATGGGTTAAGTCCCTTGAAACCAGTAATGCAGATCGCAATCGGGTAGGGGGAGTATGCCGATCGATATGGCGCAATTCCATCAGGTCTTCTTCGAGGAGAGCTTCGAAGGCCTCGATGCGATGGAGTCGGGATTGCTGAATCTTGACATGGGGGACGTGGATGTCGATGAAATCAACACCATTTTTCGTGCGGCGCACTCGATAAAGGGCGGTAGCGGCACCTTTGGCTTTAGTGTGGTGTCCGATTTCACCCACGTGATGGAAACCTTGCTCGACGAAATGCGCGATGGCCGGCGCAAGGTCACCCGGCAGGCCGTCAATGTGCTGCTGGGTTCGGTCGATTGCTTGCGTGAGATGCTGCATGCCATTCAAGATGGCGGCGAGATCGATCGACAAAGCGTCAGCGCCCACAAAGCAGCGTTGGACAATGAGCTCAATGGCGCGGCCGCAAGCGATCAGGCGCAGTCGTCCGGCGAAGCGCGTGCCGTTGACCACGCACAACCGACAAGCACGCCAACGATGTCCGCTTGGAAGATTGCCTTCAGCCCTCATGCCCATCTATTGAAAACCGGCAACGATCCGGTCAGGATGTTTCGCGAATTGGCTACCCTGGGCGATTTGACGGTAACCGCCGATTTGCGCGGAATACCCGATCTTTATCAGCTCGACCCGGAGGAATGTCATCTATCCTGGACCCTGGATTTGCAGGGCGAGGTTTCCGTCGGCGAGATCGATGATATTTTCGACTGGGTGGAAGACGACTGCGATCTGGCCAAGCAGCCGATATATGCCGCGGAATCGCTGTTGCAGCCGCCTGGCGCCGTGGATGCCATTGCGGTCGAGCAGCCGCAGGAAATCGTTGCCGTTCCAGCCGTGCCCGAATCGATTGCGGCCGACAACAAGGAGGGCAAAAAAGAAGATGCCAAGGCGGCAAGCAAAGGTTCCAGCACGATACGCGTCGATACCAGCAAGATAGACACCTTGATCAACATGGTGGGCGAGCTGGTGATCACTCAGTCCATGCTGAGCCTGATTGGCGAGCATTTTGAATTGAGCAAGCTGGATCAGCTGAAAAACGGTCTGTCGCAACTGGAGCGCCATACTCGCGAGTTGCAGGAAAGCGTGATGAACATTCGCATGCTGCCCATCAGTTTCGTGTTCAGCCGCTTCCCGAGGCTGGCGCATGATTTGAGCAGCAAACTGGGTAAAAAAATCGAACTGAAACTGGTCGGCGAGCATACCGAGGTGGATAAAACCGTGGTGGAATTGCTCAGCGATCCGTTGGTGCATCTGGTCAGAAACAGTCTGGATCACGGCATCGAAATGCCGGATGTACGGCTGGCCGCCGGTAAGCCGGAAACCGGCACGGTGACGTTGGAGGCCTATCATCGCGGCGGCAACATCGTCATCGAGGTCAGCGATGACGGTAAAGGCCTGGATAAGGACAAGCTGCGCGCCAAGGCCATAGAAAAAGGCTTGATAGAGCCGGACGCGGTTCTGACCGACAAGCAGACCTACGAGTTGATTTTCATGCCGGGTTTTTCCACCGCCGAAAAACTGACCGACATTTCCGGACGCGGCGTGGGCATGGATGTGGTGCGGCGCAATATTCAAGCCTTGGGCGGCAATATCGAAATCATCTCCACGCTGGGCAAGGGTTCCACCATATCGATACATTTGCCGTTGACGTTGGCGATCCTTGACGGTCAGTCGGTGGCGGTTGGCGACGAAACCTATATCGTGCCGCTCGGTGCCATCATCGAATCCTTGAACATCAAGGAAGACAGGGTCAATCGGGTGGTGGGAAAAGGCGAGACGTTTCAATTGCGTGACCAGTATTTACCCATCATACGCATGCACGAGATTTTCAATGTCACGACGGCAAAACATACCAAGCTGACCGACGGCCTGCTGGTGGTCGTGGAAGGGCAGGGCGTGCGTTGCGGTTTGTTCGTCGACGATCTGCTCGGGCAGCAGCAAGTGGTGATCAAGTCGCTGGAGGCCAATTATCGTCGGGTTGAGGGCGTCTCCGGCGCCACCATACTGGGCGATGGTTCGGTGGCCTTGATTCTGGACATACCCGGTTTGGTGCGTCTGGCGAATCAGTAACGCTCATGAAGGCTTTGCATCGCCCCGGCAAATGAAAGTTCTGGCTGTAGGAGCGACGCATAGTCGCGAATTGAAGCCATTTATCGCGACTGTGCGTCGCTCCCACAATGACTTTCAGAGTAAATCTAAAAAAGGTCATGATTTTGGATTACGGATATGTTTTGGGTTTATATACTTCGATGTGCTGACGGGAGTTATTACACTGGGCATACCGATGACCTTGAAAGACGCATGGGACAACATGCGACCGGAGGATTCTCAGGGTATACGGCATCGCGTCGTCCTTTGGTCCTTGTGTGGTCGCAGGAATGTTTTACTCGTGAAGAAGCCTTGGCAGCAGAGAGACAAGTCAAAGGTTGGAGTCGTAAGAAAAAAGAAGCAATGATTAGTGGTGATTGGGATGAGGTTTCTCGGCTAGCGAAAAGTAAATCCGTTCATCCTTCGACAGGCTCAGGATGAACGGATTTACTTTCTGATGTCATTCAAACGAAGGGCTTAGGCCATGATTGACCATAACTTATTTATTATGCGATGCGGTTAATTTTTCCGTTCGTCCTGAGCCTAGTCGAAGGGCGAATGGAAAAATCCCAGCTTCTTGCGTCAAGCCATTTGATGAGATTCAGTATCAAGTGCAGAACCTAGGAAAAAGCTGGGCCAGTTATTTATGATATTTGCCTGAACACAAAACGACATGTCGCAAATGGCCGAAATTAACGAAGCAGAACCGTCGAGCAAGAAAGTGCAAAGTACGAGCGCGCAATTTTTGAGTTTTACCTTGGGTAAGGAAGAATATGGGGTCGATATATTGAGGGTGCAGGAAATCAGGAGCTGGGAGCCGGTTTCGCGTATTCCCAATGTGCCGGCCTATGAAAAAGGCGTGGTGAATTTGCGTGGCGCCATCGTGCCCATCATCGATTTGCGCGAGCGGTTTGGCTTGGGCCGCAGTCACTACACCCCGCTGACGGTGGTCGTGGTGTTGCAGGCGCAAATCCGCGACAAGACCCGGGTGATGGGGGTCGTGGTCGATGCCGTGTCCGACGTGATAGACGTCGATAAGAAGAGCATTCAGAGTTCGCCCAACTTCGGCGCGAAAGTCAGTACCGAGTTCATTACCGGTTTGGTTTCGGTGAATCAACGCATGGTGATGCTGTTGGATGTGGATAAATTATTGAAATTGGAAGGCGTGGACGATGACGATGAAAATTGAACGGCCAATAGCATGGCTATGTTTTGAGAGGGTTGGATAATGAAAATCAATCACCCGGTGACCGATCGCGAAGTGATGATGAAGCCAGGCACCATATTGGTGACCCGAACCAATTTGAAGGGCATCATCACTTACGCCAATGATGCCTTCATCGAAATCAGCGGATTCAGCAAAGACGAGCTTATAGGCGCCAATCACAACGTGGTTCGCCACCCGGACATGCCGCCGGCGGCGTTCGAGGATTTGTGGCTGTGCCTGAAAGCCGGTAAGCCCTGGACCGCGCTGGTCAAGAATCGTACGAAGAGCGGCGATTATTATTGGGTGGAAGCCAATGTGACGCCGGTTTTCAAAGATGGCAAGGCGCGGGAATATTTGTCGGTGCGTTATGCCCCGTCGCGCGAGCAGATCCAGCAAGCCGAAGCCCTTTACGCGAAGCTCAACGCCAATCAGGCGAGCATGCGTCCGACCGGTTTCAAGGCTGTGCTGCAAAAAATCACCGATATGAGCCTGGGCAGAAAAGCCGGACTTGCCTACCTGTTGTTGCTGTTGCCCATACTGGGGGCCTTGTATCGGCATTTCCTGGCGCAAGAATGGCTGGAGCTATCGCTTTGTTCGGCCTTGCTGATTTTGGGTACCTGGGCGGGGCATGCCTTGCTTCGTAGTATCGTTGAGAGCCTGGGGCATTCCATGAAGGTTTGCTACAACCTGGCCGACGAGCAATTCAGGAACCGCTTCGATCTCGATCGCGGCGACCAGCTCGGCGATTTCAATCGGGCCTTGTACGGCATGCAGGTCAAACTGAATGCCGACATGGCTTATACCAAACAAGTGGCGGCGGAAGCGACCCGCATCCGGCAAGCCCTGGACAACGTGCAATCTTGCGTGATGGTGGCGAATAACGAGCTGGACATCATTTACATGAACAATACCGTCCAGGATATGTTCAAGAATGCAGAAGCCGACATTCGCACGCAATTGCCGAACTTCGATGCCAGTAAGCTGCTGGGCGCCAATATCGATCAATTCCATAAGAATCCTGCGCATCAGCGCGGTTTGCTGGCCAGTTTGAGCAGCACGTTCAGTTCCGAGCTGGTCATTGGGGGCCGGCACATGAACATCGTCGCCAACCCGGTCAGAAATGACGAAGGCGAGCGCATCGGCGTGGTGGTCGAGTGGCTGGACAGAACCCGGGAAGTCATGGTCGAGCGAGAAATCGAGGAAATCGTCGACAGCGTCAAGATCGGCCGACTGGACAAGCGTTTGTCGCTGGCCGACAAGCAAGGTTTCTTCGCCAAATTGAGCGAAGGCATCAACGAGTTGACGGACATCATCGAGCGCGTGTTCAAAGATGTCGGCAGCACGATGGAAAGCATGGCCGAAGGCGATTTGACCAATCGCATCACCAGCGACTACCAAGGCGTGTATCTGAATTGCAAGAACGACATCAACGCCACGATCGACAAGCTCAGCGAGATTTTTGGCCAAGTGGCCGAGGCGGCTGTCTTCATCAACAATTCATCGCAGGAAATTGCCAGCGGCAACAATAATTTGTCGCAGCGGGCCGAACAACAAGCCGCCAATCTGGAAGAAACCGCCGCCAGCATGGAAGAGCTGACCAGTACCGTGAAAAACAACGCGGAAAATGCCCAGCAGGCCAATCAGGTGGCCAGCAATGCCCGTGAGCTGGCGGAAAAAGGCGGCAGCGTCGTCAACGCGGCGGTCGCGGCGATGCAGGAGATCAACGAAAGCAGCAACAAAATTGCCGACATCATCGGCGTGATCGATGAGATCGCCTTCCAGACCAATTTGCTGGCGCTGAATGCTTCCGTGGAAGCGGCGCGCGCGGGTGAACAAGGGCGCGGTTTCTCGGTGGTGGCGACCGAGGTGCGCAATCTGGCGCAACGCAGTGCGACGGCGGCGCGCGAAAGCAAGGAATTGATACAGAGCAGCGTGCAAAAAGTGCGGGCCGGCAGCGAGTTTGTCAATCAGACCGGCGTGGCTTTGAACGAGATCGTCGCCGGGGTGAAAAAAGTCGGCGATATCGTTGCCCAGATTGCCAACGCCAGCATCGAACAATCGGCCGGCATTGCTCAAGTCAACCAGGCCGTCGCGCAAATGGATGAAATCACCCAGCAAAACGCGGCTTTGGCGGAAGAAGCGTCAGCTGCCAGCGTCTCGATGAGCGACTTGTCCACCAACATGGTGGATTTGTTGTCGTTTTTCAAGCTCGATAGTCAGCGAAACGCGGCAGTGGCCAATGCCGGCCACGAGCCACGGACTTATGATACGCGCGTTGCCGCGTCCAAGCCTGCGGTGCCCGCGCGGCAACCGGCCTACAAGAGCGTCGCCAGCGATGAGGAGTGGCAGGATTTTTAGGATGTCGTGTCTTTAGAAAACACCAGCGCGATTCGGCAATAACTAAAGCTATTGCGCTCCCGAGTTGCGCTGGAGTAAAAAAGCTTTAGCTTTTTCCATAAGGACGTGCCCCTTTTTCCAAAGGAGGCTGTCGTAAAAGGTAAAACAATTCCTTCTCCTGTGGGGAGAAGATTGGGATTTCGCAGAAATAACTTCCGCTTAGGATATGGTTACAAATAACTTCCCTGTTTCAGGGTACAAGGATTTTCCCGTTCGTCCTGAGCTTGTCGAAGGATGGGCGGGAAAATCCGAGCATCCACCACGCCAAACCGTTCATGCTTCGACTGGGCTCAGCACGAACGGTTTGGCGGGAAAAGTCATTTCGGAAAGTTATTTTTAGCGGAATCCTTATGGTTCCCATGCTCCGCGTGGTAACCCGCTCAGGGACGCTAGAGCGTCCCGAACCGCGGAGCGGTTCAGGCTGCATTCCCACGCGGAGCATGGGAACGATGAACTGTCCCTTCTCCCGGGGAGAGGGGCTTTTTCGATTACCTCCACAGGGGGACGTTATGGGTAGCGAGATACTTAAAACGATGCAATTTTTAGTTCACCGTTCGGAATACATACTATGACCGCCGACGCGAAGTCTGACACAACGATGGAACAATTCCTGACTTTTGAATTGGCCGGCGAGGCCTACGGCATCGAAATTTTGAAAGTCCAGGAGATTAGGGGGTGGGAACCCGTCAGGATGATTCCCAACACGCCGGCTTATGTCAAAGGCGCGCTGAACCTGCGCGGCTCTATCGTGCCCATCGTGGATTTGCGCGTGCGCTTCAACATGGAAACGGTCGAATATACGCCGATGACGGTGGTGATCGTGATGTGCGTGCAGGCGGAAAATGGCGATGCGACCGTGATGGGTATCGTGGCCGATGCGGTGTCCGACGTGCTGGACATCCATTCGGGCGACATCAAGCACACGCCGAATCTCGGTTCCAAGATCGATACCCGTTATATTCGCGGCATGTATGTCGGCAAGAAGAATATGGTGTTGCTGCTGGATGTGGTCAAGTTATTGAATCCAGACGAGTTCATCGAGATCGCCGGCTTGCCGGCTTCGTCGGGCGGCAAATGACCGCCAGGATCGTTGCCGTTCTGAATCAAAAAGGCGGCGTCGGCAAAACCACGACCACGCTGAATCTGGCCCACGCCTTGGCAAGGCTGGGTTCGAAAGTCTGCGTGATCGATCTGGACCCTCAATGCCATTTGGCCGTGGCCTTGGGCGCGACGTCCCGGCAACAGAGCGGTATCGATGCCGTCATGTTGGGCCAAGCCTCATTGCACGCGCAACGCTTGCCTATCCGGGAAGACTTGAGTCTGATCGCGGCCGGACCGCGTTTGCAAGAGATAGAGCAACTGACGGAAGGCGGGTCGCATCGTGGCGATTTGTTGCGTAAGGCCCTGGCTACCGACGCGGAGGAGCTGGATTTCGTGTTTATCGATTGTCCGCCGTCGTCCGGTATTCTGGTGGCCAATGCGCTGATTGCCGTCGATGAGCTATTGGTGCCAATGACCAGTGATTATCTGGCATTACAGGGCTTGTCGCATTTGATGGGCACGATCAGGAAATTCGAGGCGGCGTTGCAGAAAAAATATTGCATGCGGCTGGTGATGTCTCGTTACCTACCGACGCGCCGACTTTCCAGGGATGTGTTGGAAACCATCAAAAAATATTTTCCTGGGCAGATTTTGGCGACTCCAATCAGAGAAACGTCGGCACTGGCCGAGTGCCCAAGTTTCGGTAAAACCATTTTTGAATACCGTCCGGGTTGGCGTTCGGCGCAAGATTTCGCCGCGCTGGCGGAGGATTTTTTGCAAGACAGGGTGATGTAATGGCAGAAAAAGACGATGACAGCATGATCGGTTACGATCCCTTGGCTTGGCTGCAGGAATCCGGCCAAGCCGGCGGCGAGGTAGCGCCGTTACCGGTGGAGTTCGTGACGGAGGACGAGCCTGAAGACTTGGCGCCGCCGGCTGTCGCGGCGAGCGTGGCGGAACCTGAATGGGTGACGCTGGCCGAAACTGAAACGGTCGAGGAGGAGGACGCGAGTATGGCTGAAGCTACGCAGGGAGCAGCCGATGTCCAGTCTGTCCTATTGGCAGCGGTTCAGAATATCCAGAATGTGGCCCAATTGCATGAGCGCTTGATGAGCGCGTTGGATAAAGGCAGTCAATTGGAGATCGATGCGTCGGCCATTACGACGATAGATACCGCAACGCTGCAATTGTTGCTGGTGTTGAAGCAGACCGCGCTCAAAATGCACAAGCAGGTAGTGATAGACTTTCCTTCCGATAAATTCGTCGAAGCGGCAAGCCTGTTGGGATTGGCGGAAATGCTGGATGTCGATCAAGCCGCGGCGGGTTTTTTCTGAGGGGACGAGGGGATTTTAATCAGTTTTGAAGGCGGCCGTGGCAAACAACGCGCGAGAATTTGAATACACACAGGACGATTTTGATTTCCTGAGGAAAATCTCCAATCAGCATTCCGGTATTCTAGTACCCGATGACAAGTTTGATATGTTTTATTCCAGACTGTCGAAACGGGTGCGCTTGCTGGGGTTTACCCGCTTCAAACAATACTGCGATTATCTGCAGCACCATCCCGAACAGGAATTTACCGAATTCATCAATGCGGTGACGACGAACTTGACGTCGTTTTTTCGGGAAAAACACCACTTTGATTATCTGGCTGAAACCGTACTGCCCGAGTTGCTGAAAAAGAATCAAGCCCAAAGGCAAATCAAGGTCTGGTCGGCCGGTTGTTCGACCGGCGAAGAGCCTTATTCATTGGCGATGACCTTATTGGAAAACGTGCCTTCCGGTTGGGATGTAAAGATTCTGGCCACCGACCTCGATACCAACGTTCTGGCCACCGCGGCCGAAGGGATTTATGCGCTGGAGCGGGTGACTTCGATTGGCGAGCAACGCTTGAAGCGCTGGTTTCAGAAAGGCGTCGGGGCGCAAAGCCGCAAGGCCAGGGCTAGGGCGGACCTCAGGCGGATCATACATTTCAAGCAATTGAATTTGATGCAGGACTGGCCGATGCAGGGTGTGTTTGATGTTATTTTTTGTCGCAACGTGCTGATTTATTTCGACAGGGACACCAAGGCGCGCTTGGTCAATCGCTATGCGGGATTGCTGCGGCAAGGCGGCCATTTGTTCATCGGTCATTCGGAATCGTTGCATCAGATCGACGTGCCTTTTATGCTGGTTGGACACACTATCTATCGGAAGACGGACGTATGACGAATAGCGACGTGGTCGGCAAACCATCCCTTCCCGGCTTTGAACATATCAATCGCTATTGGGACACGGAAAATGGCGTGATTGCCGCCAAATTATTGCCCGGCGAATATTATGTCACTACCGATGATGAGCTGATTACCACCGTGTTGGGCTCGTGCGTGTCGGCCTGCATACGCGACGCCGTGGCGGGCATTGGCGGCATGAACCATTTCATGCTGCCGGTAACCAGTCAGTCGCGTTTGAATTCCAGGGATGAATCCATAGTAGGTACGGCCCTGCGCTATGGCAATTATGCGATGGAGCATCTGATCAATACCATTTTGCAATACGGCGGCAAGCGCAAGAACCTGGAAGTGAAGTTGTTCGGCGGCAGCAAGATCATCGCGACGCTGGGCGACGTCGGCTTGAGGAATATCGAGTTCGTATTGGATTATGTCGATACCGAGGCCTTGAAGTTGGTCTCTCACGACTTGGGTGACATTTATCCGCGCAAGGTGAATTTCTATCCCCAAACCGGTCGGGTCAGGATGAAAAAAATCAAGGACTTGCACAACGACACTATCCTGCTGCGGGAAAAACAATACGGCACGCAACTGAAAACCGCCCCGGTTGAGGGCAGCATAGAACTGTTTTAGGTTAGCCATGGAAAAGATAAAGCTGTTAATTGTGGATGATTCGGCCCTGATCCGGCATATGTTGACGCAGATTTTCAACACCGCCGAGGATATCGAGGTGGTCGGTACGGCCGGCGATCCGTTGATTGCGCGCGACAAGATCAAAGCCCTGAATCCCGATGTATTGACGCTGGACGTCGAAATGCCGCGCATGGATGGTTTGACTTTTTTGCGCAATCTGATGCGCCTGCGGCCGATGCCGGTGGTAATGATATCGACCTTGACCGCCAAAGGGGCGGAAGTCACGCTCGAGGCATTGTCCTTGGGGGCGGTGGATTTTGTCGCCAAGCCTAAGGCCGATGTGCCGAACGCGTTGCGGGAATACGCCGATGAAATCATCAATAAGGTACGGATGGCGGCCAAAGCCAAGGTGCGGGCCCTGGAAACACCCAGGCCAGTGGAGCAGGCGCATGTCGCGAGCAAAAAACATTTCAGAACGACCGATAGGATAGTCGCTGTCGGTTCATCGACAGGCGGCACGGAGGCCTTGAAAATCGTGGTCAAAAGCTTGCCGGCCGATGCGCCGGCCATGGTGGTGACACAGCATTTGCCGGTGACATTCAGTGACTCGTTTGCCAAGCATGTCGATGCCGCCGGGGACATGAGGGCCTGCATTGCCAGGGATGGGCAGTTGATATTGCCCGGCAACATTTATATCGCGCCCGGCGACAGGCATTTGAGCGTGGCGCGCGACGGTGCCCGCTATATCTGTCGCCTTGACGACGGACCCCTGGTCAATCGCCACAAGCCTTCGGTCGAAGTGTTGTTTGAGTCGGTAGCGGAAAATGTCGGTGCCAATGCGATAGGCGTGATGCTGACCGGCATGGGGGCGGATGGCGCCAAGGCCATGGTGCGGATGCGTGAAGCCGGCGCGATCAATATCGTGCAGGACGAAGCCTCGAGCGTGGTGTGGGGCATGCCCGGCGAGGCCTATAGACAGGGCGCCGCGCATCATGTGTTATCCTTGGACAAGATTGCGGACCAAATTCTTGCATTGATGAATTGAATGATGAGCAGATTTCTAATCGATAACCGATGGCGGGTGCTGTCAACCCTTGTGCTGATGCTGTTGCCATTGGTAATTCCGTCCAAGCCGGGCGATTGTCTGGCCATGCTGGCGGTCGCATTGCTATGGATTCATAAGGCGTATGCGATGCACAGGAAGTTGCAGCTTGGCGGCGATGCCGGCACGAAAAGGGATGAGGCGGAACGATTGGAACAGGCGATAGACCGTTATGTCAACGGCCTGGGGACGTGCATAGGCGAAGAGTTGACGCAATTCAATGACGAACTGCTGCAGCTGAAAGCGATGGTCGCGGACGCGGTGGCGACGATGTCGAATAGTTTTAACAACCTGCATCAGCTTACTTCCGGGCAATCGGTGGTGGTGCATGGCCTGATCAAGGATCTCGATCGTTCGGAACAAAGGGCCGACGGCAGCATGAGCTTTCAGCAATTTGCCGAAGAAACCGACAAGGTGCTGAGTTTTTTCATCGAGCATATTTTGCTGATCAGCAAGCAGAGCATGGAGATGGTCGGCGTGATCAACGATGTCGGCGGCCATATGGCGCATGTCGAGAAGTTGTTGGGCGATGTGCAAAAAATTGCCGATCAAACCAATTTACTGGCGCTGAATGCCGCGATCGAAGCGGCCAGGGCAGGCGAGGCGGGGCGCGGCTTTGCGGTCGTGGCCGACGAAGTTCGCAACCTGTCCAAGAATTCCGACAAGTTCAGCGAAGAAATCAAGGCTGTCGTCAACGCTTCGAAGAATAATATCCATCAAGCCCAGGCCATGATCGAAGAGATGGCCTCCAAGGACATGAATATTACGATCAGCTCGAAGGCCAAGATCGACAAGATGATGAACGACATCGCCGTGATCAATCATAAGGTGTCGCAAAGCATCGATCAGGTGTCGAATTTGAACAACAAGATCGAACGTAGCGTCAACGATGCGGTCAGAGGCTTGCAGTTTGAGGATATGTCGCGGCAACTGATCGAATATTTGCAAGCGAACATCGAAAATTTTCAAGCCGTGGTTGATGAAATCAACATAGGCATGGGGGTATTTAAAACCACCGATACCGCCAATTGGGCCAGCCAGTTGAACGACGGTACGGAACGCTTGCGTGAAATGAGGCAGCAATGGCGGGCAAAAGCCAGCAAAGCGGTATCGCAATCTTCCGTCGAAGAGGGCGATGTCGAGTTATTTTAAAATTTAGTAAGGATTTCGTCAGAAATAACTTCCACTTATGCTTCCCATGCTCCGCGTGGGAACCTGCTCAGGGATGCTCTCGCATCTCGAACCGCAGAGCGGTTCAGGCTGCATTCCCACGCGGAGCAAGGGAACGATGAGCCCGGAGTGCGGGAAATTATTTTCAACCAAGTCCTAACTATTCAGGGCGAAGCGCAAAAACCCTCTTGTTATTGAGGCTGCCGTAAAAGTCAAAACAGTTCCTTCTCCCCCTGGGAGAAGGTTTTAGGATGAGGGGGATAAATAAGTGCGTACATTATTTATTTCCTTCACCCCACCCTCTCCCGCGAGGAGAGGGGGTTTTTAAGACGGTCCCATCCAGGAAAAGGAGCAGGTTGTCGACAATTGGCTCGGTTTTACGCTTTGCTGAACGGTTACAAATTTAAAAGCCAAAATGTAGCGTGACATTACCCAAGAAACCAGTGTGTTGGGTCAGTCCAAGCGCCTTTTGCGACAGGTTCCCGACAGGGCGAGCAGATGAAGACATCACACCGGGGACTGGGCCGATGGCATGCAAAAAAAATTGATTGGAGAATGGAATGAGTGTTGAGTCAAAAGTAGAATCCGGGGTTTTGCATATCAATATCGCGGGACGCTTTGATTTTGGTGTGCATAAACAGTTTAGAGACGCGATAAATCAAATCACGGCCGGTATCAAAAAAATAGAGGTGGATTTGTCGGCGACCGATTATGTCGACAGTTCGGCCCTGGGCATGTTGTTGCTGTTGAGGGATAAAGTTTCCTGCGACAGGAATGCGGTCGAGATCAAGGGCGCGCGCGCCGAAGTCAAAAAAATTCTTGAAATCGCCAATTTCAGTAAACTTTTTATCTTGTCTTAATTTCCATGTCTTTCGCCTTACCCTTTGCGTGACAAAGGGTAAGGCCTTCGAGTCCACCAGGCTATACGCGCCGATGAGCAAACAAACCAATTTTTCCAATCTCGACTTCGTGCGAGATTTTTTTCACCGTTTCCTGCCCAATTCCCAAGTCGTTTCGTTGGCCATCAGCCTGTTTGCCGGCTCCTTGTTGATTTATGCTTTGTCCGGGTTGTTGATGCCGGTTTTTGCCTCCGTCATTCTGGCTTACTTGCTCGAGGGGCTGGTCAAGAAACTGGAACCCGTCTGGATGCCCCGCTTGATTGCGGTGCATGTGGTGTTCTTCGCGTTTCTGACCGCGCTGGGCTTCATATTGTTCGTGCTCGTGCCTGTCGTTTCCGAGCAAACCGTGCAATTGGTGCAGCGTATTCCGGAGATGTTGGCCAGCGCTGAGCTCAAGATCATGCAGCTGCCCGAGTTGTATCCAGACTTCATTTCGCAGGCGCGTATCAGGGACATCATGTTGTCTTTTCAGCATGAGTTGTTGAAGCACGGTCAAAACGTCATTTCCGGTTCGGCGGAATCGTTTGCCGGCTTGCTGGCGGCCGTGATCTATTTGTTCCTGGTGCCAATGATGGTGTTTTTCTTCATGAAGGACAAGGACGTGCTGATTGCCTGGTTTGCCCAATTCTTGCCGCAGGATATGACGCTGACCACCCGAGTCTGGCAGGAAGTGGATTTGCAAATCGCCAATTACATTCGCGGCAAGTTCGTCGAGATTTTCATTCTCTGGGCCGCAAGCTATCTGACTTTTATGATGATGGGTCTGAATTACGCGATGTTGCTGGCGGTGTTGATGGGCTTGCAGGTGGTGATTCCGTATGTTGGGGCGACCTTGGTGACTTTTCCGGTATTGGGGGCGGCCTATGCCCAATGGGGCATGAGCGACGGCAACGAGTTCATGTATGTGCTGATTGCGTATTCGGTGATTCAGGCCATTGATGGCGTGGTTTTGGTGCCGCTGTTGTTTTCCGAGGCGGTCAATCTGCATCCGATTGCAATCATCGTCGCCATTTTGTTTTTTGGCGGCTTATGGGGCTTTTGGGGGGTGTTCTTTGCAATCCCGCTGGCCACGCTGGTCAAAGCCGTGTTGACCGCATGGCCGAGGGAAGGGCAGGTCTCGTCGGCTTGAGCGGGTTTTACAGCACGTCGGAGGCATAATCCGCCAAGCGCGAGCGTTCGCCGCGTTTCAGCGTGATATGCGCGCTGTTTTCCCAGTTCTTGAAGCGATCGACCACGTAGGTCAAACCGGAGCTGGTGGCCGTCAAATAAGGCGTGTCGATTTGTGCCAGATTGCCGATGCAAATGATTTTGGTGCCCGGACCGGCGCGGGTGATCAGGGTTTTCATCTGTTTGGGCGTCAGGTTCTGCGCCTCGTCGATGATCAAATAACGGTTCAGGAAGGTGCGGCCGCGCATGAAATTCAAGGAACGTATTTTGACCCGGTTCATCATCATGTTCTGCGAAGCGCCTTGTTCCCATTCGGTCGTGCCGGAGCGGCTGCCTAGCACTTCCAGGTTGTCCATCAAGGCGCCCATCCAGGGGGCCATTTTTTCTTCCTCGGAACCCGGCAAAAAGCCGATGTCCTCGCCAACCGGCACGGTTTCGCGGGTCATGATGATTTCCAGAAAGGCCTTGTGTTCCATCGTCAAGGACAGGCCGGCGGCCAGGGCCAGCAGGGTTTTACCGGTGCCGGCGGAACCGAGCAGGGTGACGAAGTCGACGTTGGGGTCGAGCAGGGCGTTCAGGGCGAAGTTTTGCTCGCGGTTTTTCGCGCATACGCCCCAGACGCTGTGGTGTTTGTTGCGGTAGTCGCGCGCGAGTTGCAATACGGCCGTCTCGCCGTCCACGGATTTGACGATCGCTTCAAACCCCGATTCGTCCTCGAGATATAGAAATTGATTGGGGTACCATTCCGCTACATGCGGGCCGTGGATGCGGTAAAAAGTATGGTTGTTATCTTGCCAGGATTCCATTTTGTCGCCGTGCTGTTCCCAGAAATCCGGCTCCAATGCCATCGAGCCGCTGTAGAGCAGGTCGATGTCTTCTATGGTTTGGTCGTTATGATAGTCTTCGGCAACGATCTGCAAGGCAGCAGCCTTGATGCGCATGTTGATGTCCTTGGACACCAGAATCACATTGACGTTGGGATATTCCTTGGTCAACGCCAGTACGATGCTGAGTATCGAGTTATCGGCGATTTGACCGGGCAGGTCCGCCGGCAGCAAGTGCGATAACTGGCGGGTTTGAAAATAAAGGCGCCCGATATCGGCCTGTTCGCCAGCGGGGCCGTGCTCGATTTTGGATAATGGCAGACCTTCGTTGATCGTGTGTTGGTCGGCGTCCCGGATCAGGTCGTCCAGAAAGCGGCTGACCTGGCGCACGTTACGGGCGACATCGGATACGCCTCTTTTCGCATGGTCCAGTTCTTCCAGCACCACCATCGGAATGAAAATATTGTGTTCCTGAAAACGAAAAATCGCGGTAGGGTCGTGCATCAGGACATTGGTATCCAATACGAACAGTTTTTTGGCGGTGGCTTGAATATTCATGGGCTCCTTGAAAATCGAAGGGAAGTCGAATGCGCTAGTGTTTAATGGACAGTCTTTCTACTCCATCTGTTGGGGAGGCGTCAAATCCGGCGTGTATTGCGGGTTTGCGATGGGCGCATTTTGGGGTGGCGGTTTGTGTTGGCTGTCCAATTACAATAGAATGCAAGCTTCATGCGATTTTCCTCTGTACATGGTGACTATTCGGTGTGAAGCGCAATAACCCTGTCCTCAGGAGGGGTGTCGAAAAGCCCCCTCTCCCCGCGGGAGCGGGCAGGGGTGAGGGAAATAATAATGTAAGCATCTGATTTATACCCCCTCATCCTACCTTCTCCCGGCGGGCAAAGGAATTGGACACCTCTCCGGCGATGAGAGGGGGCTTTTTCGACAGGAGTGGGCGCGGGTCATCGGTAGTTTGCTCGGCTTTACGATTTGCCGAGCAGTTACCTGGATTGTTGTTTTAATCAAATAATTGGTGTCTCGTTATGGCATTTTCAGGATCACGCCAGCCGGATTTGGATTGGAGTCAAATTAGGGAAACCGTTAAATTGCTAGCGGTATCGGTGGCGCAGGTTGAAGGCGGCCTGAAAAGCGGTGACGAATCGGTTGGGGTGCTGGCGACCTCTTTTACCCGCATGGTCGATGACATGAGTGCGGTGCAGGAGATCTTGACGAATTTGGCGCCCAGCGAAGAACGCGACCGGGCCCTGCGGCATTGCGCCTCCACCCAGGAAACCATCTATTCGTCGATCGTGGCGTTTCAATTTTACGATCGCTTGCAGCAATGTTTACAACACGTCTCCAGTGGGCTAAAAGGCTTGTCGAATATCATCGAAACCCCAGGCCGCCTTTACAATCCGGTCGAATGGTGCAAGCTTCAGGAGGAAATTCGTAGCCGTTACACGATGGAATCGGAAAAGATCATGTTCGATGCGATCCATGATGGTAAAAGCATCGAAGAAGCATTGGCTTTGGCGGCGGAATCGGCCAACAAGGCGGATCAGGACGAAATCGAATTTTTTTAATTGATATACACGTTATACAGTCGTTGATGAAAAACAAATCCTTGTTAGCTTTTCTGCCGTTGCTGGTTCTGGCATCCGCCTGTAGCACGGTGCCTGAGCAACAGCAAAAACCCGTGGCCAAGGTGGTCAAGCCAAAGCAGCCGGCGCCGGTAAAACCGCCCATCGCCAAAAAGCCTGCTCCTCCGGTGGTTAGAAAAGATCCGCCCGGCACAGCGACTTACGCCATCGATGACGCCAAAAGCAGTTTTAAAATAGAGCCTAGCGTGCCGGCCATGCGTATCGATCCCATGGCGCCGCCGGTGGAATTGCCAAGCGCTACCGGGAGTGCGGATGGTACGGCCACACCCGCGCCGGGCAGCAATCTGATCACCCCTACGCCTGTCGTTTCGGCGCCCGTGATGCCGGCCTATGCCGTTGAAGACGTTCGCATGCCGGCGGGAACATCGCCCGCCGTCGTGGCCTTGCTGACCGAGGCCGATCGCAATCGTGCCTCGGGCGATCTCGATGCGGCGGTGATTTCCACCGAGCGGGCCTTGCGTATTGATTCCCGAAATCCCGCGCTGACCTATAAACTGGCTCAACTCAGGATCAAGCAAAACAAGCCGCAGTTGGCCGAGGAATTGGCCGGCAAGGCCGCCTTATTGGCCGGCAGCGACCTGGATTTGAAGCGCAAAAGTTGGTTGTTGATTGCCGAAGCCCGACGCATGCAGCAAAACTACCAGGGCGCCAAGGAAGCCAAGGCAAAGGCGGAAAGCTTTTAAGGCCGCCTGGTTTGTGACTACGTGACCGAACTCGCCGACGTCTTTGGTAGTGACGGCGCATTAGCCGGTGTCATCGCCGGTTATTCGCCCCGCTCCGCGCAAATCGAAATGGCCGAAAAGATTGCCGAGGCGATTGCCAGCGGGCAAAACCTGATCGCCGAGGCCGGCACCGGCACCGGCAAGACCTTTGCCTATCTGATTCCGGCGATTTTGTCGCGCAAGAAAGTCATCGTCTCCACCGGTACCAAAAACCTGCAGGATCAGCTATTCAACAAGGATCTGCCGCTGATCCGCAAGGCCTTGAGTCGTATTCCGTTCAAGGCCAGCCTGCTGAAAGGCCGGGCGAATTATCTGTGTACTTATCGCTTGGAATTGGCGTTGAATGCGTCTTTTGGTTACAGCAAGGAAGACGCGGCGGCGCTGGCGCAAATCAAGTCCTGGTCCCGACGCACCAAGACCGGCGATGTCTCCGAAGTGGCCGATGTGCATGATGGTGATCCGGTCTGGTATCACGCCACTTCCACCACCGATAATTGCTTGGGGCAAAACTGTCCGGATTACGCCGACTGTTTTTTGACCAAGGCCCGCAAACAAGCTCAGGAATCGGACGTCGTCGTCGTCAATCATCATTTGTTGTGCGCGGATTGGTCGATACGCGAAACCGGTTTCGGCGAGTTGCTACCGGATGCCGAAATCGTCATCATCGACGAGGCGCATCAACTGGCCGATACCGCGTCCAATTTTCTGGGTGTTACCGTCAGCGGCAAGCAGCTCACAGATTTGGCCGACGATGCGCTGGCCGAATATTTCACCGACGCCAAGGACATGCCGGATCTGCGCACGGCCTGCGAGGATTTGCAACTCGAGGTCAAGGACATGCGGTTGGCGTTTGGGCTTGAATTGCGCCGCGGCGACTGGAAAGACATCGAGGAAAATCCCAAAATCGCCGGGGCATTGGAATCGTTGCAAAAACAGCTGGCGCGTCTGACCGATCAACTGGAACGAGCTTCGGTGCGCAGCAAGGGCTTGGAATCCTGTTTCGATCGCGCCGAAGCGCTGGACATGCAACTGGAAACCCTGATCAACGACAAGGACGGGCAATGGATCAAATGGTACGAAACCTACAGCAAGTCGTTCACGTTGAGCCGCACTCCGCTGGACATCGCCAAGGAATTTCGCGGGTTCATGGCCCGGCATAAGGCGACCTGGATTTTTACCTCGGCGACTTTGAGCGTGGCCAATAATTTCGGTCACTTTTCCCGCAGTCTGGGGCTGAACGGCGCCCAAAGTCAGAGCTGGGAAAGCCCATTCGATTACCCCAACCAAGCCTTGTTTTATCATCCACGCGGTTTGCCCCAACCCAGCGACCCCGAGTTTACCGACAAGATCGTCGATTTCGTCTTGCCGGTATTGGAGGCCAGTCGGGGCAGGGCGTTTTTCCTGTTCACCAGTCACAAGGCCTTGCAGCGTGCCGCGCAATTGCTGGAAGGCAAAATTGATCATCCGTTGTTGGTGCAGGGCAGTAAATCCAAGGGCGTATTGTTGGAAGAGTTCAAGAAATTGGGCAATGCGATATTGCTGGCGACCGCCAGTTTTTGGGAAGGGGTTGATGTCCGCGGTGACGCGCTATCCTGCGTGATCATCGACAAGCTGCCGTTTGCCTCGCCGGGCGATCCGGTTTTGAAAGCCAGAATGAGCGCGATGGAAAAACAGGGCAGAAATCCCTTCTTCGAGCATCAATTGCCCAGCGCGATCATCATGTTGCGCCAGGGTGTGGGCCGTCTGATCCGCGATGTCAACGATAGGGGGGTGTTGATGGTGTGCGACCCGAGACTGTTGAAACGCACCTATGGGCAAATGTTTTTGGACAGCGTGCCGGCGATGAAACGTAGCCGTGAGATCGAAGATGTGCGGCGGTTTTTTGCCACAGAGGAAACACATTGAAATTACTAGCACTGGAAACTTCCACCGACGCCTGTTCGGCGGCCTTGTTCATCGACGGCGAGATTTGCGAAAAATTCGAGTTGGCGCCGCGCGAACATACCAAACTGATTTTGCCGATGGTGGACGCGTTGATGGCTGAAGCGCAGCTAAAACCCTGGCAACTCGATGCGGTCGCCTTGAGCCGCGGACCGGGCTCTTTTACCGGCGTGCGCATTGCTACCGGCGTGGCGCACGGCATCGCGTTTGGCGCCGACGTGCCGGTGGCGCTGGTGTCGACCTTGGCGGCCATTGCGCAGGATTTCTTCAATCGATACCCGGTTGACGTGTCCTTCACGGCTATGGACGCGCGCATGGACGAGATTTTTTGGGGCGTATATCGGCGCAATGATTCAGGCTTGGCCGAGTTGCTCGGCGACGAGGCGGTGACGCCGGCGGCCGCGGCAAGCTTTCCCGAACTGGCCGGGTTTGGCGTCGGTTCGGGCTGGGCGGTACATGGCGAATGTTTGAGCGAACGTTTGGGCGCGCGCGTGCAGGGTGTCGTCAGCGAGATTTGGCCGCGCGCGGCCTGCGTCGCGCAATTAGGCGCCGATGATTTTGCCAAGGGCTTGGCCGTGCCGGTCGAGCAAGCGCTGCCGGTCTATCTGCGCGACAAAGTCGCTAAAAAGCAGTCGGAAAGATAAGGTACAATGGCTTTCATTTAAGCCTTGTATTCTTAAATGGCCGAGTTTCTCGAAGTTCATCCACAAAACCCGCAACCGCGCTTGATTCAACAGGCGGTCAATATCATCCGTAACGGCGGGGTCATCGTTTATCCGACCGATGCGTCCTACGCGCTGGGTGCGCAAATCGGCGACAAGCAGGCGATGGATAAAATACGTCGCATCCGGCGTCTGGATGATAATCACAACTTTACGCTGCTCTGCACCGATCTGTCGCAAGTGTCGACCTTTACCAAGATGGGCAACGATGCTCACCGGTTGATCAAGAGCCTGACGCCCGGACCGTTCACGTTTTTGTTGGATGCGACGCGCGAGGTGCCACGGCGTCTGCAGCATCCGAAAAAGAAAACCATAGGCGTCCGCATCACCGATAACCGCATCGCGCGGGCGCTGTTGGAGGAACTCGGCGAACCGCTGCTGACCACGACGATGATATTACCCGGCGAGGATGAGGCTTTGGCCGATCCTTATGAAATCCGGCAAAAGCTGGATAAGGAGCTCGATTTGATCATCGACGGCGGCATCATCGACTACAAACCCACCACCGTGATTGCCTGTACCGATAAGGTCATCGAGATCGTCAGGCAGGGTATAGGCCGCGCCCCTATGCTCGAGGATTGAATATGATGGGTGATTTGACTTTGGTACAGTTATTTGTCGTCATTTTGGTGCCTTTGGTCTTAGCTGTCACAGTTCATGAAGTAGCTCATTGCTGGATGGCGAAATTGTTCGGTGATAATACAGCAGAGCAACAAGGGCGTTATACCTTGAATCCGCTTATGCATATTGATCTATTGGGTACGATTGTTGTACCCGGTATTCTTCTGTATTTTACTGGATTCATAATTGGCTGGGCTAAGCCGGTTCCCATCGATTCGAGAAATTTCAAAAAACCTAAGGAAGCTATGATGCTAGTTGCTTTAGCTGGACCATTTTCAAATATTTTGATGGCATTTGGTTGGGCGTTTCTAGGTAGATTCGCTGTAGAAATTTCTCAAATCGAATTTGTAGCAGACCCGTTAAATCTCTGGAGTAGAGCAGGTATCCACTTTAATCTGATTTTGGCTTTAATTAACCTCTTACCTATTCCTCCTTTGGATGGTAGCCGAGTAATCAGCGGTCTTTTGCCCGATTACTGGGCTTGGCGCTACAACCAGTTGGAGCGTTTTGGACTAATTATCATGGTTATATTACTTTTAACAGGAATGCTAAATATTCTTTTTGATTACCCTATATATTATTTAGAACAATGGTTTGTAGGTTTGGCTGGTCGATGATGTCAACACGATTAGCCGTGAAGTATGCATTGCTAAGCAATGTAAGGTACGCACTGCGTACCACGATGCTGTGAGCATGGATACCGTCGAGACGCAAGTCGAAGCGCCTATTACGCAACCATTGGCGATGGTACAGGGTGAGCCTTATCAGGATTTGCCCGAAGACTTGTATATTCCGCCAGATGCGTTGGAAGTGTTTCTGGATGCGTTCGAAGGGCCGTTGGATTTATTGCTGTATTTGATCCGGCGGCAGAATCTGGATATTCTGAATATCCCCATTGCGCAGATCACCCGGCAATATCTGGCTTACATCGACATGATGGAAAATCTGCGGCTGGAGTTGGCGGCGGAATATCTGGTGATGGCCGCGCTACTGGCGGAAATCAAATCCCGCATGTTGCTACCCAGGCAGCCTGAGAGCGAAGAGGAAGAAGAGGACCCGCGCGCGTTTTTGATTCGTAAGTTGCAGGAATACGAAGCGATCAAAAAAGTCGCCGAAGAAATCGATCAATTGCCCAGGAATGAGCGTGATACCTTCGAGGCGTCAGTGGATACGGCGACGGTCAACGTGCGGCAAGTGTTGCCGGATGTGCAACTCAAGGAATTATTGCTGGCGTTTCAGGATGTGTTGAAGCGCGTCGAGCAACTCAGTCACCACCATATAACCAAAGAGCCCTTATCAGTCCGTGAACGAATGGCAGCCATTTTGGAAAAACTTAACGGAGCAGATCAGCTCCCTTTCCCAGCGTGTTTTACCCGAAGTGAAGGAAAAAACGGGGTGGTTGTCTCGTTTCTTGCCATCCTTGAACTCTCCAAAGAGCGAGTCATCGACATTTTCCAGCCCGAACCCTACGCCGGTATCCACGTTAGAATCCGCGCCAATAGCAGTACCGGCGATTGAAGCATCCGTTAGCCAAACCGTCGTCGATGATGTTGTTGCCAAGCCTAAACCACGCAAACCCAGGGCAAAGCCCGAACCCATTATCCAGGTGGTCGAGCGGCGGAAAAAGGTGGTTCGTTTTCCGGCGATCTGGACGGCGGAGTTGCGGGCCAGGCCGGCACAACGGCAGCCAATCGCACCTGTGCCTATCCTTGAGCGTAAACCCGCGACCCGGCTACCGCCAAAGTGGGCAGCGAGTTTTCGAGCCACGCCGCCTTTGTCACGGACAAAAGCTGTCAACAAATCCGCCAGCCGACTGCCGGCTCAATGGGCTGCTGAATTGCGCACCAAGAAGATTTCCGTACCGGCAAAATCGGTCAGGAAATCTTCGGCCCGGCTACCCTCGCAGTGGGCGGCGACCTTGCGTGCCGGTGCCGGCAAGGCCATTGTATTGGAACGCCCGTTGCAGTTACCCGAACAACCGATAGAGTACGACGTGAACATCAAACGCATCGTGGAAGCCATCCTGTTTGCCGCCAACAAGCCGATGACGGTCAAGCAGATTCAAGAGGCCTTTCCGGAGCTGGAGCAACCGGACACATTGGAAATTCAAATGGCGCTGGAAGCCATTGCCCGGGACTATATGACGCGGCCCATAGGCTTGAAACAACTGGCCAGCGGCTATCGTTTTCAAATCCGGGAAGGTATGGCGCCCTGGGTGACGCGCTTGTTCGAGGAAAAACCGGCACGGTATTCCAGGGCTTTGCTGGAAACTCTATCCATCATCGCGTACCGGCAGCCGGTGACGCGCGGCGAGATAGAAGACATCCGGGGGGTCAGTGTCAGTTCCGGTATCATCCATACCCTGCTTGAGCGGGAATGGATACGCGTGATCGCCCATAAAGAAGTGCCGGGCCGGCCGGCCTTGTACGGCACCACCAAGCAATTTCTGGATTATTTCAATTTAACATCGTTGAGCGAATTGCCGACGCTGCAAGAAATCAGCGATCTTGATTTCAGTAACGAACAACTACCGCAGGAACACCGTGAAAGACCGCAAACCGAGCCATCCGAAACAGAAGTCGTCTCAACCTCAGCCGCAGAACAGGAAACCGCATCCGATACGGAAGCCAAAGCCGACAACGGCTGCGAAACCCGAACGCTCCACTGAGTCCGCGCCCGGCGGCGAACGTATCCAGAAATTGCTGGCCCGGGCCGGTTTGGGTTCCAGGCGCGAAATCGAGCGCTGGATAGAAGAGGGCAAGTTGACCGTCAATGGCAACCGTATCCAGCCGGGTTATCATTTGAAACCGCATGACCATCTGCAAATCAACGGCCGGGTGGTGAAATGGGAAAAATACGCCGAGCAGCCGACGCGCGTGCTGGTATATCACAAACCGGTTGGCGAACTGGTCACCCGACGCGATCCGGAAGGCCGGCCGGTAATCTTTACCCAATTGCCGCGCCTGGCGGTGGGCCGATGGATTGCGGTGGGTCGGCTGGATATCAATACGTCCGGATTGATTTTGGTGACCAATAACGGCGAACTGGCCAATCGTCTGATGCATCCTTCGCGGCAAGTCGAACGTGAATATGCGGTCAGGATATTGGGCGAAGTCGATGAAGCCATGATGGAAAGATTGCGGCAAGGCGTCGAGCTGGAAGATGGTCCGGCGCATTTCGAAGACGTGCGTTTCTATGCCGGCGAGGGCGCAAACAAATGGTTTTATGTCACGGTCAAACAGGGGCGCAACCGGCTGGTCCGGCGCCTGTGGGAATCGCAAGGCGTCAAGGTCAGTCGCTTGATTCGGGTGCGCTATGGCGACGTCGTATTGCCGGAACGGGTCAGGGCACATTCGTTTTATGAGTTGGAAGCCAAGGAGCTAGAAACGCTGATGGCCTCTGTCGACTTGTGACAGGGATTGATCAGCCTATCGCAAAAGTCAAAACGTTATTCAAAACAGGCGGGCGGCAAGCTGGATCAAGCGCCGTCCGCAGTCATCATCACGAGGTGAGTCGGCTAATCATGGGTGTTTGGCCTTGCCGTCGCAGGTAAAGTAAACTATTTCGGATTGGTGTGGTTGATTGCCAGGCGCGCCGGCTTCGTGGCGAATAATGGTTTTTGACTTGCGCCGGTCGGGCTCATGATGAACTGTCAAAAAATTTTACAAAACCAAACAGCAATTGTTTTTCGTTGATATGGGATGTCAATGAATTCAAGGGTTTATTTTTTTTGGTTCGCGGTTTGCTTATAAATGGAGGCTTGATAGTCAAAAGTCTAGCGTCTTTGTTATGTCTGTGTTAATGACTCTGACGGAGATATATCGGCGCTGAGGCGGACAAGCCTTTTATAGGTGTCTATTTATATTGGATGTAGGGAATTTTTCTATAAGAAAAAACAATTAATTCTTCATTGAGGAACTTGCAAAATACCACTATTAGTGGCCAATTAATTTTAAAAACCACTATATCTAGTGGTTTTTGCGTAAAATTTCATAATTTTGCAAGTACCTCCATTGAATGCGGATTTTGGGTTGAATCCATGACGATGTTAGGGATGTGTGAGAAATAAGCCAGGCAATGGTAGGTGCGAATTCATTCGCGCTGTGCGGATAAATCCGCGCCTACACCGAAGGCTTGTATAGTTATTTGATGTTCATTCCTTAGTTTCATGGCTTTGTTTAGGGGGGAGGAATGAGAGTTATCAGCAATGTTTTTGTTTTTGAAGCCGATTATATATTCTCGGCGGTTTTGAAAGGATATTGCTATGCCAATAAAGTCAATTTTTCCGAAAAGGGATTTGATGACGAGGGTATTGAGGAGGCTATAAAAGTTGGTCCTTCTTTAATTTTTTTACCCATCGATATATTGAGGTCCAATCAATCCAAAACAGAAGTGCTAAAAGCCTTGAAGGGCAATGACGGAACTGTTATTTGCGGATTGCTTGATTCCGACGTTATCGATTCAGACGATTTGGATGATTTGATTGATATACGGTTGGTTACTACATCGGATATTTCAGAGATAGATGCTTTTATCAAAAGGCATTTTTTGTTGCTGAATTATGGGTTGCAAGATAGGCGCTGCACTGAAAGGCGATCAATGGGCGATAGGCGTGTTGCGTCGATTGCGGATATTTTAGGCGGAACCAGGCGACCGACTGGCTTGAGCCATCAAACGTATGATGACGACGCATGCAAAAATGAACGGTTAAGAATTGATCACCGTAATAAATGTTTGTTCTTGAATGGGAAAAAGGTCGATTTGACGCGCAAGGAATACGCGCTGTTTGAATTGTTATCAACCGATACGGATCGTGTATTCGCGGCCGATGAAATTATTGATTATCTGTGGCCGGAAAATAACCGGGCGACGAAGTCAGACCTCTATCAATACATGCATTTGCTCAGGAAGAAAGTAGAGAAAGATCCCAATAACCCTCGGTGGATTCTGACGATTAAAGGTTTTGGTTATAGACTCAACCTGAACGCCAGTGAAATTCTCAGGGAAGAGGTTTTGTAATATCTTTTAAGCAAGACGGCATAACCGTTTTGAAGCGGAATATTGTGGAAGAGACGCATTTTCACGGCCGATGGCTTATCCATGTCGAGCCATATCTCGTTCCTGCAGCATTTTTTGAAATAGTTTTGCATTTATTTCTTGAACATGAAAAAACGATTAACCTGATATTCATTCAAAGTTAGTCGTTTTTTCTTGTGCAAAAATCCAATTCCAGCGTAAACCGGGACAGTTTTTGGGCCCCATTCATGATGATCTTGTCGAGCCATGAACCGCAAGTTCTTTGACATGGCTCTCCTGGGCGAAGCCGAAGGACTCGGGACGAACGGCTGTTCCGTCTAAAATCAGTAGCCACAAAATTCATTATTTTGGCAGGGAATGCCGAATCCTGACTTCCTCTCCGTCGCTTCTAATGCTATTCAGGCCTGCATGAACGCTTGGAATCAGCAGTGTTAATAAGGTTTTTGAGTTTGTTTTGATGTTGCTTTTATGGATATTTAAGGAGATTTTTTAAGAAACTGTCACCGTGGTAGCGAAAGGTTCAACTCTCTAACATTGAATCAGATGTTCCACCCATGTCGGATTTAAGTGTCTGATGGAATTCGAAACTTACCTTCTAGGAGTAACAGTTATGAAACAATTCAATAAAACATTATTGGCTACCGGTATTTTTTTGGCTTTGGGTTCTGCGTCAGTTGCTTGGGCGCAAGAGCCGCCTGCGGATGCCTTGCCTACAATACAAGACGGTATCGATTTGACCAAGACCAAAGGTGAAGGCAATGCTTCTACTGTTGGTGCCGGCAGCTCGACGAGTACCTTTACTGAAGACAGTAACAATACTCTGACCAAAAACGTCACTGACAACGACACAAAAACCATCACCAAAACAGAGACTGAGAACAGCAACAACACGCTGACCAAAAACGTCACTGACAACGATACAAAAACCATTACCAAAACAGAGACTGAGAACAGCAACAACACGCTGACCAAAAACGTCACTGACAACGACACAAAAACCATCACCAAAACAGAGACTGAGAACAGCAACAACACGCTGACCAAAAACGTCACTGACAACGATACAAAAACCATTACCAAAACAGAGACTGAGAACAGCAACAACACGCTGACCAAAACAGTCACTGATACCAGAACCATTACCAAAACTGAAGATAGCAACAATACCATTACTAAAACAGAGGACAGCAACAACACGCTGACCAAAAACTACTCAGAAACCGATACGAAAACCATTACAAAAACTGATTCAAGTGTAAGTTCGTTCGGTAAAGTTAAAGGCGATGATGGCGCTGCAAGCGTTGTAGGAGGTGGCTCAGCAACTACTGCCTATGCGGAAGATAGCAACAATACAAAAACCATAGATAGCAATAACACATTGACAAAAACCGAGACCGATACAGGTGGTATTGGCGAGGATGGCAAATCCAAAGCCGAAGACAATGCGGCTTCTGTAAATGGCAGTGGCACGGCTTCAACGACAAACACCAATACAAAAACGAATAACAGTGTCGCGGAAAATGGCAAAACCAAAGCCGAAGACAATGCGGCCGCCGTCAATGGCAATGGCAGTGCAACCACCAATAATCAAAAAACCATTGCCAGTAACAACTCCGATAGCAGTACAAACAATAAAAGCGAAGCCGACGGCGATGGTTCTGCTTCATCCAACACGGGCTCAGCTACTTCAACCTACACTGATGTAACCGCGCGCGCGTTTGGCCCTGCGTCTCCCGCCATTGCGAGTACGGGTGCCGTTTCCGTTAACAATTCCTATCTGTCAGGCAGCGTGACCGGCGCTGGAACGGTTGCGTATTTGCCAGCGGCAACCGATGCCGAAGGCAGCCTGATTCCTGTGGTCAGTAACAATATCGATAGTTCCTACAACAACTTTGCCGGTATCAATCAATCGGTACAAAACGCAGGTAATGCTTCGTTGGCTCAACAACAAGTGTCATTCCAAGGCAATGTCAACGTAACCCAGCCTGCTGTTGCTCCCTAAAGCCAGTTTAGGAGGCTCTAATTGCATTGGAAAAATAGATCGATGATTTTTCTGAAGTAATTCATTAGAGCCTGCCTTTACGGCTTGTGTTTTCCGGTGAGGAAGCAATTCCTCACCGGAATTTCCTTGGTAAGATTGATAAAAGGAGCAAACATGAAAGTGGCAATGAAATGTTCCTTCTCGATTCTTCTTGTGGCGTCTTTGCAAGGTCCTATGGCCATTGCCGACGAACAAGGAGAGGCATTTTTAGAGCGGGCAGAGGTTGCTTTGCTGGATGAGCTCGATGATCAGCGGGGACGCGGCGGCGAAGTCGACATCGTCACGTTAAACAATCAGAATGTGGCGGCTTTGTTACGCGGCAATACTGCCATTAACAACGCAACCGGTCACAACATGATCGATAACGGTTCTTTTGCCGGTGCCAGCGGCTTAATTTCGGTCGTACAGAATTCGGGCAATAATGTCATCATTCAAGATTCCACTATTGTGAATGTTACAATCGTACCTTGAGTGTTTGATTACCGCATCCGTGTATGAGACTAGCATATCGATTCCTTGTATTGTTTATGGTGTTCATGAATGATTGTTATGCTGGCTCGGTTGAGTTATTCGGTTTGGCGGGCGGGGCAGTATTTTCCGTTCCGGTGACCAGTTTCGCAGAGAGGCGCTTTAAGACGGTATATAAGCAGCAATATGATTTTAGTTGCGGTTCCGCGGCTTTAGCCAGTTTATTGACTTACCATTACGATGATTTGGTCAATGAACAAACCGTGTTTGTTGATATGTATAAAAACGGTGATCAACAAAAGATTCAAAAACTCGGTTTTTCCTTGCTGGACATGAAACTGTATCTGGAGCGCAGAGGTTATGTGGCCAACGGGTTCAAGATAGACCTGGATGGTTTGGTAAAAGCAAATGCACCGGCCATTACCATTATCAACAACAAGGGCTATCTGCATTTTGTCATTATTAAAGGCGTTAGCGAAGATGAGGTATTGATTGGTGATCCTGCCGCAGGTGTCAAGGTAATCCCCAGGGAAGAATTCGTGAGCATGTGGGAAAACAGAATTTTGTTCCTGATACACGACAAGTTCGATACGGCAGATAATCATTTTCAGGATAAAAAAGAATGGGCTTTGAGAACCAAGGCTCCGTTGGAGTTAGCGGTTGATCGCGAAAGCTTGGCCAGATTTCAACTTTTTCTGCCCGGTAAATGGGATTTCTAAATCCTTGTTTGATGCATGAAGCGTTGGGAATATGCGAGAAATAAGCTCGACAATGGTAGGTGCGAATTCATCCGCGCATTACGGATAAATCCGCACCTACACCGAATACTTGCATGGATTATTTCATGTTCATGCTTTAGCGCCGATGGGGTGTCAAGGAGTGTGGTGTTGAAAACCATGGAAATGTGGTGTCAGCCAATTTGCGGGGCTCTCGCTAAGAATAAATTCTTCGTTGTCGTAACAGTTCCTCTTCTTGCGGGAAACGGGCTGGATTGAGAGAAGTAATAATTTAAACACTTGATTTATATTCCCTCATCCTAACCTTCTCCCCTCGGGAGACGAAACTGTTTTGACTTTTACGACACCCTATAGGGAAATTTATTTATGACCATATTCTAGGTATGGGCGAGCTTTCGATGATGTTTGCGTACAAGGGCGATAGATAGCGCTGTCCCCGATTTTTGCCGATTTATCCCGCAAGCCGCCGAAAAAACCTACCGCAACATTGACGACTCTCCGGGAAACTCGGTGTTACATCCTGTGCCGGGTTGAGTCCAGTGCTTTTAATCCACTGACTTCGATCGGTGTGTGTCTAGTTAAGGGTGATTACGATGAAAAAACATTTATTCGGTGATCTAATCTATCAGCTCGTTGGCAAGATTTTGGGGGCGATTTTGTTGATGGTCTGTATCGTGGGCCAGGCTGGTGCCGTCGACGATATGGCTTTGAAAAAGGCTTTTCTGGCGGCCTTGGTGCCGGCATCCGACGAAGAGCTGGCCGAATTGAGAGGTGGTTTTGTGTTGCCAAATGGCATGAATGTCGAGTTCAGCGTTGAAAAAATAGTTTCTATGAATGGAATGATCACGTTTTCGTCCACATTCAATATGCCGGCCAATATTTCCTTGATACAAAATGGTCTTGGTAACGAGGCGCCTGAATTTCAGGGGCCTGTGTTAGGTTCCGTGGTACAAAATAACCTCGATGATCAATTCATCAGTACCTTAAAAACCATCAATATTGAACTGAGCAACCTGAGGAACAGTATCACCCCGGCGCAGCGGGCTTTGGTTGCTAGTGATTTAGCGGTGCCTAATGTTAATAGATGACTTGAAATATTATGCTTATTGTACTATTTTATAAACAGTTTTTAGTTGATAAGCGTTTGGGGTGGCTCTGCATCTGATGCGTTTCAGATAATCATGCTTATCGGCGATTGTCCTTGATGATCAGGTAAGGTTGAGCATAGATGAATGCGGAACAGACATTGGATTTTTCTAGAACCAGAGATGTTGGCAAATTTGTAGCGTTTGCCGGTGTTTTATTGATGTCCAATGCGGTAACCGTGCAGGCGGACGAGGAAGAAATTCTCGAGCAATACAAAAAATTATTGGCGCAACAACAAAAGGAATTCGAAGCGCAGCGGCAGATCATTGCAAATCAAGGCAAGGAACTTGAGCAGCTAAAACAGCAAATGAATGCCTTGTTGTCGCAAAAGGCGGAGAATAAACAACCCACGCCCACGGAAAATGCCACTAGAGAGCCAACCCCGCCACCACCCCAAGCTACAGTCGTAAGTCAGGCGCCAAAAGCGGAGCCTGTGAAACCAGTAAGTCCACCCGGTCAATTGCCAAGCAAGCCTGTTGGTCAAGCGCCGGCCGAAGCCACGGAAAAACCCAGACCACCGGAAATTCCACGCCTGAGTGACGAAGTTGGCGGGGTATTGACCCGTAAAGGAAATTTCGTTGTCGAGCCATCCTTTCAATACGGTTATACCGATAATTCCAGGGTATTTTTGGATGCGTATACCTTTATCCCTGCCATTGCGATTGGCTTGATCGATATTAGACAAATCAAGCGCCATACACTGATGGGAAGTCTTGCGGGACGTTATGGCTTGACCGATCGATTGGAGCTGGAATTAAAAGCCCCATATGTTTATCGTTCCGATACGCAACGCTCCCGCCCGGTCAGCGTCAGTGCGGCTACGGACGAGACATTCGAAGCCGATGGCATGGACATAGGGGACATAGAATTCAACGCTCGCTATCAGTTGACCGATGGTGCGGGCGGCTGGCCTATTTTGGTAGGAAACATGGCGGCGACAGTGCCAACGGGTACGAGTCCGTTCGATATTGAATATGTTGCCGCACAAGGCGTTCCAGGCGCGACGTATCCTAGTGAGTTGCCTACCGGGGTTGGGTTTTTTAGTTTTCAACCCAGTGTAACGGCCCTGTATCCAACCGATCCGGCGGTCTTTTTCGGTAACCTGGGTTATATCTGGAACGCTGAAACCAGCGAGGATTTCGGTAAATACGATCCCGGTAACGCAATTGGACTCAGTTTTGGTATGGGTTTCGGCCTCAATGAGCGTTCATCCTTCAGTTTGGGATATTCGCATAGGCACGTTTTCAATTCAGCGGTTAATGGAGAAACTATTGAAGGCAGTGAATTGGATATTGGCCAATTCATGGTGGGCTATTCATTCAAATATTCGCCAAGAACCACCTTCAACCTCTCATTGGGTATCGGTACGACGGATGATGCCCAGAATGCTTATTTGAATCTTAGAGTGCCGTTTACGTTCGACACCAAATCGCCTTTCAATTTCGATTTCTTCGGCCCGCCTTCATAAACCAGTCGCCGATGAAGCATTTCAAAGCCCGATGATCCTAAAAACATCAGTAGTCCACGAAAAGCACGAAAGACACGAAATAAAACAGATGGTTACGTCACTTGATTTAGTTGCCCGCAAGGTGTCGGCTTTTTGAGCAATAACTTTTTGAAACTGTTCGTGATTTTTGTGTGTTTCGTGGACCAAATGATTTTTATAGGATGATGGAGCTTCCGTTTGGCGTCTACTTCGTTCCCATACTTCGGTATGGGAACGCATGAGCTGAAATAGCAGGGGCGTGATCCTCGCGGCGTGAGCCGGCGCTTTATTTCTGTTCTGCCCAAGCCGTTGGGCATGCCATAATTATCGCCTTTAAACCTTCGTTTACAGAGCGAGAATTCGTCCCTTGAAAATCCCAAAAATCATTTCGGTCTTTTCCTTATTTGCGATAGTGGAGTCTGCCGTGAGCGCACAAGAAACAAGCGAGGCCATCGAAAACAAAGTCCAGGCCTTGCTGGGGCAAATGACGCTGGAAGAAAAAGTCGGGCAGATGACGCAGATCGATTTCAGCGTGGTTTCCGTGGTCAATGGCCAGGATGCGGAAAATCCGATCGACCAAGCCAAGCTGGAGGATGCGATCCTGCATCACCATGTCGGCTCCATCCTGAATACGCCGACCACGCCGAACAACAAAGCCCAGTCGATCGAGAAATGGCGCAAAATGACGCAAACCATCCGGGAGACCGCGGCCAGAAGCCGGCTGAAAATACCGGTGATTTATGGCATAGACGCGATCCACGGCGCGACTTATACGCAAAATGCGGTGCTGTTTCCGCAGGCCATCAGCATGGCGGCCACTTTCAATACCGAACTGTCGTTCAAGGAAGGTGAAATTGCCGCGCGGGAAGTCAAGGCTTCCGGTTTGGATTGGAACTTCTCGCCGGTGATGGACATTGGGCGCCAGCCCTTGTGGCCCAGACTCTGGGAAACCTACGGCGAGGACGTGCATTTGTCCAGCGCGATGGGTACGGCTTACATTAAAGGTCATCAGGGCGACAACATGGCGGATGCCGACAAGGCGCCGACCTGTTTGAAGCATTATGTCGGCTACAGTTATCCATTGAACGGCAAGGATAGAACCCAGGCCTGGATCGGCGAGCGGGCGCTGCGAGAATGGTTCTTGCCTGGTTTTCAGGCCGGCGTGCTGGCCGGCGCGCCGACCGTGATGATCAATTCCGCCGAAGTGGACGGCATTCCGGGGCATGCCAATTACCATTATCTGACCGAGATCCTGCGCGGCGAAATGGGTTTTAACGGCTTCACCGTATCCGATTGGGAAGACATTATCCGGCTGCATACGCGGGACAAACTGGCGGCGACACCCCGCGAGGCGGTCAAGATGGCGGTGATGGCCGGCGTCGATATGAGCATGGTGCCGTTTGATTTTTCTTTTTACGAGCTGTTGCTCGATCTGGCCAAGACCGGTGAGGTGCCGATGAGCCGCATCGACGAGGCCGTTTCGCGCATCCTGCGGGTCAAATATCAAACCGGTTTGTTCGAGCGCAGCGAGCCCGCGCTGGCCGTGGAGGGCAATTTCGCTACCGAGGAAGCCGTCGAGGTCAACAAACAGGCGGCGCGTGAGGCCATCGTGTTGGCGAAGAACGACAATGAAATGCTGCCGCTGCGCAAGGACGTCAGCATCCTGGTGACGGGACCTACCGCCAATTTGCTGAGCGTGATGAACGGCGGCTGGACCATCACCTGGCAGGGCGACGCCGAAGAACTCTATCCCAAGGACAGGCCGACGCTGCTGCAAGCGCTGCGCGCGAAGACCAGCGGCAAGGTCACCTTTGTCGGTGGTCAGCGGTTCAGCGACGAAATCAACATCGAGCAGGCCGTGACTGAAGCGCGCAATCACGATGTCGTGATATTGGCGTTGGGCGAAAAACCCTATTGCGAAACCCCCGGCAATATCGATTCCCTGACGCTGGACCCTGTGCAAATGCAATTGGCCCGAGCAATTTTCGAGATCGGCAAGCCGGTGGTTTTGGTGACCTTCGGCGGCAGGCCGCGCATCATCACTGAAATCGCCGACAAGGCCAGGGCGGTGGTACTGGGCTTTTTGCCCGGTATGGAAGGCGGCGAGGCGATGGCCGACATTCTGTTCGGCGACGTCAATCCAAGCGGCAAGTTGCCGCTGTCCTATCCGCGCGCGGTCAACGACATATTGCCCTATGACCATAAGCCCATCGAAGCCTACGAAGGTAACCAGTACCGGCCGCTATATCCCTTTGGGCATGGCTTGAGTTACACCAGCTTCGAGACCAGCGGTTTGAAACTGGACAAAAGCCAAATCAAGCTTGGCGATAACGTTGAGGTCAGCGTCAGGGTTAAAAATACCGGGCAGCTTAGCGGCAAGGAAACGGTATTGCTGTATTTGCATGACGCGGCGGCGTCGGTGTCGCGGCCGGTCAAGCAGTTGAAGGGCTTCAAAAAAGTCGAATTAAAGCCCGGCGAGCAGCAAAGCCTAGAGTTCACGTTGACGCCGGAAGACATGAGTTTCATCGGCTTGGATATGAAACGCGTGGTCGAGCCCGGCGAATTTCAGGTCATGGTCGGCGGTGAGATGGCGAGCTTTACCGTGCTTAAAGACTGATTCGAGGGTGTTATGGTAAACCGTCAGAACGCAGCCCATTACAACGCGCCGCTAGTGATATTGACTTCGTTGTTTTTCATCTGGGGCTTCATTACCTGTCTGAACGACATTTTGATCCCGCATTTGAAGGCGGTGTTCACGCTGAATTACACCCAGGCGATGTTGATACAGTTTTGTTTCTTCGCCGCTTATTTCGTGGTATCGCTGCCGAGCGGCTATCTAGTGGAAAAAATCGGCTACAAAAACGGTATCGTGGCTGGCCTCGCAATCGCCGGCAGTGGTTGTTTGTTGTTTTATCCGGCGGCGGGCCTGCAGGCCTATCCCTTGTTTTTGACGGCTTTTTTCGTGCTGGCGTCCGGAATCACCTTGTTGCAGGTCGCGGCCAATCCCTACGTGACGGCATTGGGTAGGCCGGAAACGGCTTCCAGTCGCTTGACCATGACCCAGGCCTTCAATTCGCTCGGCACGACGCTGGCACCTTATTTCGGCGCGCTGTTGATTTTGTCCACGGCTGTCAAAAGTGCAGACGAACTCAAGCTGTTGAACAGTGAAGAATTATCGGTCTACCAAGCCGCGCAAGCGGCGGCGGTGCAAAATCCCTATTTGCTGTTGGCGACAGTGCTTTTCCTGATGGCGGCGGTCTTTGCCGTGTTGAGATTACCCGAAATTCAAGCCCGAGCTGAAATTCTTGATGCTGTCGGCACGGATGTAAACGAAAGCGCCTGGCATTATCCGCATCTCGTTTTGGGTGCCTTGGCGATTTTTGTCTATGTCGGCGGCGAGGTTTCCATTGGCAGCTTCATGGTGAATTTTCTGGGCGAACCGCAAATCGCCGGGCTCGCCGAGCAGGAAGCCGGCAAATACCTGTCGTTTTATTGGGGCGGCGCCATGGTGGGGCGTTTTGCCGGGGCGGTGGTGATGCGGAAAATCCGGCCGGCGCATGCCCTGGCATTCAACGCAACCATGGCTGTCGTGTTGCTGACGTTGGCGATCATGACCAGCGGTGCCCTGGCCATGTGGAGCCTGCTGGCGGTTGGTCTGTGCAATTCCATCCTGTTTCCGACCATTTTCTCGTTGGCGGTTTCCGGTTTGGGACGTCACACGGGTCAGGGTTCCGGAATATTGTGCGCGGCGATCGTCGGTGGCGCCATCGTGCCGCTGATACAGGGGATGTTCGCCGATAGGCTGGGCTTGCAACCGGCTTTGTTCGTGCCGGTGCTGTGCTATTTGTATATCGCTTTTTACGGCTTGAAATTCCGCGGACTGGTTGCCGAGTGACGTACTGCTTCGGGGCATGCGTCTATGAAATTTGCCTCTGCAAGACCTGAATAAAATTTACCTGGCGCTTGGCTTTATCTTACAATTCAGCCTCGTTGCTAATAATAATTAACGATTTTCGGAGGATGACATGTTAAAACTGCGTATGCTGGTCACTGCGATTGCAATGGCCGGATCCTTTTCCGTCATGGCGGCGGATTCTCTGCCAACCACCGCGCCGGCACCGGCCGACAACCCGACCACGCCGGAAAAAGTGGCGCTGGGTAAAATGCTGTACCACGATCCACGCCTGTCTTCGACCGGTACTGTCTCTTGCGCGTCATGCCATAACACCATGCTGGGCGGCGAAGACAATCGTCCCAACTCCATGGGCGTAAATGGCCAGACCGGCGGCCGTAGCGCGCCTACCGTCTGGAACGCCGCTTTCAATAAAGTCCAATTCTGGGATGGCCGCGCGGCCAGCCTGGAAGAACAAGCCGCGGGCCCCGTGACCAATCCGATCGAAATGGGCATGAAAAGCTGGGATGACGTGGTGGCGCGTTTGAAAACCATCAAAGGTTACCGTCAGGCGTTTGAACTGGCTTTCGGTAGCGATCACGAAGCCATCACCAAGGACAACGCGACAAAAGCGATTGCGGCTTACGAAAGAACCCTGATCACGCCAAACAGCGCTTACGACAAATACGTCGAAGGTGACAAGGATGCGATGACCGAGCAGCAAATTCGCGGCATGAACAAGGCCGTGGAACTGGGTTGCACCAGCTGCCACAGCGGCCCTGCCTTCAATGGCCCGGGGGCTTTCCAAAAATTCCCGGTTCATTCGAACGGCTATTTCGAGGCTCAGTACCACTTCAACAAGGATAAAGGTCTGGCCGAAGTGACCAAGAAAGAAAGCGACGAGCACATGTTCAAAGTGCCGACGTTGCGTAATATTGCGTTGACCGCGCCTTACATGCACAACGGCTCGGTCAAAACCCTGGACAAGGCGGTCAAGCTGATGGCCAAGTTGCAATTGAACAAAGACTTGTCCGACGAGGATACAGCCGACATCGTGGCGTTCCTGAACGCCTTGACCGGCGAGTTCCCGAAACAAACCATGCCTGAATTGCCCGGCACTCCCGGCAGCACATTCAACTAAGGATTTGGCCTAATAACTTCCATTTCGCTCTCGCGCCCTCTGGATGTTGTCGTAAAAGCCTTCTCTCTCCTCGCGGGAGAGGCTGGAGCGAGGGGAATAAATAATCTACACACGTGATTTATCCCCTCATGCTAGCCTTCTCCCTGAGAGAGAAGGCATTGTCTTGACTTTTACGACACTCTCTTCTGGGCCAGAGTCGGAATGAGGGGAATACACAAGAAGTTATTTCTGGCAAATCCGTTAGTCGCCGGAAAGCAAAAGGGGCCTCATGGCCCCTTTTTTCATGTCCGCGATACGACAAAAACTACAACTCGATCCGCTCCGGCGCCACGCGCATCACCTCGTCGATAGTCGTGATGCCGGCCGCGACTTTTTCCGCGCCGCTCAAACGCAATGGCCGCATGCCTTCCTTGATGGCCTGTTTCTGCAACAACACACTGTCGCAATTTTCGACGATTAAAGACTGCAAACCCGGCGTGTTTTCCAGGATTTCATAAATACCGATGCGGCCGGCATAACCGGTATTTCGGCATTCCTTGCAACCGACCGCTTGATAGGTTTTGGGTGGCATTGACGCTTTAAAAGGCGCCACCAAGGCCTGCCACTGTTTTTCGTTGGTGGCGACGGCCGTTTTGCAATGACACAGTACCCGAATGAGGCGTTGCGCCATGACGCCCAATAAGGTTTGTTGGAGCAAAAATGCCGGCACGCCGATGTTCAGCAAACGGGTTACGGCGGCGGGCGCATTGTTGGTATGCAGGGTAGAGAACACCAAATGTCCGGTCAGCGAGGCTTGTACCGCCATTTCGGCGGTTTCGTGGTCGCGAATCTCGCCGACCATGATGATGTCGGGGTCTTGCCGCATCAAGGTACGGATGCCGCTGGCAAAGTCGAGCCCGATATTGGTTTGTACCTGCATCTGGTTGAAACTCGGCTCGATCTGCTCAATGGGGTCTTCGACCGTGCACAAATTGATTTCGGGGGTTGCCAGCCTTTTCAGGGTGGAATACAGCGTCGTGGTTTTACCGGAACCGGTCGGACCGGTAACCAGGATGATGCCGTGGCTCTGGCCGATCATCCGGTTCCACAGTTCGAGTTCCTGTTTGTTGAAACCCAATTGCATATAGTCGCGCAGCACCACGTCCGGGTCGAATATGCGCATGACCAATTTTTCACCGAACGCCGTCGGCATCGTCGATAGCCTGAGTTCGATTTCCTTGCCGCTGCTGTTTTGGGTTTTGATGCGGCCGTCTTGGGGCAGACGTTTTTCCGCGATATTCATCCGTCCCAGGATTTTCAACCGGCTCAACACCGCGTTCAGGATCGGTTTGGGGAGTTGGTAAACCTGGTGCAGGATGCCGTCTATGCGAAAACGCACATTACCCTGGCCGCGGCGCGGTTCGATGTGAATATCGCTGGCGCGTTGGTCGAAGGCGTATTGCATCAGCCAGTTCACCAGATTGACCACGTGTTGGTTATTGGCATCGAGGTCGCCGATTTTGCTCAACTCGACCAGTTGCTCAAAATTTTGGATCGCGGAATGCTCTTCCTGACCGGTTTGGTAGCCGGCGCCTTTCAAGGACCTGGAAAAGTTGTAAAACTCGTCCAAATAGCGTTTGATTTCTTCCGGATTGGAAAATACGCAACGAATCTGGCCGGCATGCATCTTGGCCAAATCCTGTTGCCAGGCCTGCACGTAAGGCTCTGCGGTGGCGACGACGATTTCATCGTCGCTGATCTTGATCGGCAGGATGTTGTAATTGCTGGCGTAAGCCCGGCTGAACAGGGATGTGACTTTGGCGACATCGATACGCAAGGGGTCGAAATAGTAATAGGTCATGCCTAGTTTTTTCGCCAGCCATTGCGATAAATCCTCCAGCGTGAGGCGTTTGCCGAGTTGGGATTGGTCGGCCAGTTCGCATTCCGCCAATGTCTTCAGCGGATGTTTGTGTTTGTTGATCGCGGCTTGCGCATACTTTTGACATTTCACAAGATCCTTTGGCGTCAGCATGCTGTCCGCCGCAAGCCAGGCAATGATTTGTTGCACATCCAGTTTTCGGTCTTCTAATGTATGTTCTTCGCGCATTGGCAATGGTCAGCGGTGGGCTAGCGTGCAATATCGGGTATGAGGCTTGTTTTTTCGGCTCATTTCAGTGGAAAAAGCTAAAGCTTTTTCAGCCTAGTTGCAACTCAGGCATGCAATGGCTTTGGCCATTGTCGAATAATAGCGCTGCATTTTTTACTTTTACGCCGACCCCAGGGGGGGGGGCGGAGATGAAATGCGGAACTTATTTGTAGCGAGCGCCTGGACAGTTCGCCCCGCTTGTCATTGACAGCCTGTGAATGCTTCGCAATACTCACAAGCTGCTATTCTAGCCACCTCAATAGAAGGAGTTGCATTGCCATGCGAGTCGGTTTGATCAAAGAAATCAAAAGCAAGGAAAATCGTGTCGGTTTGACGCCTAATGGTGTTGCCGAACTGATCGTGCGCGGGCATCGGGTTTTGGTGGAGCAGGGTGCGGGTATGGGCTCGGGGTTTGGCGATCAGGATTATCACGGCGCCGGTGCGGATATCGTCGATGCCGCGCATGCATGGGATCAAGAGCTGATCGTCAAGGTCAAGGAGCCTGTCGAGTCCGAATACCGTTACCTGAAACAACAGATCGTATTTACCTATTTTCATTTGGCCGGCCAGCCAAAAGCCTTGACCGAGGCATTGCTCAAAGCCAAAACCAGCGCTGTGGCCTACGAAACTCTGGAAAACGGCAACGGCCGCTTGCCGCTGTTGGCGCCGATGAGCGCGGTGGCCGGCAACATGGCCGTGCAAATGGGCTGTTATTATCTGGCGGCCTGCAATGGCGGCAAGGGCGTGATGCTGGGAATGGTGCTCGGAAGACGGCACGGCCAGGTATTCATCATCGGGGACGGTGTCGTCGGCAGCCAAGCTGCCCGCGTCGCGGTTGGCTTGGGGGCGCGGGTGACGGTGGCCGGCTTGTTTCCGGAAAATGGCGAGCGGCTGAAACGCGAGATTTCCAGCGACATTGAATACGTGATTTCGACGCCGGAGACCGTAGCCGAACATGTGCGCAAGGCCGATCTGCTGATTGGCGCGGTCTTGATGCACGGGGCGCGCGCAACGCATGTGGTGACAGAGGAAATGGTGAAAAGCATGCAGCCGGGATCGGTGATCGTCGATGTCAGTATCGACCAGGGCGGTTGCATCGAAACCGCGCACCCTACTACGCATGAGGCGCCGGTTTATGCAAAACACGGCGTGATTCATTATTGCGTCAGCAATATGCCTGGCGCTTATCCCAGGACGTCGACGCTAGCCTTGACCGATGCAACCTTGCCGTATGTGCTGAAACTGGCGGACGGCGGCCTGGCAGCGCTGGCAAGCGATGCCGGCTTTGCCAGGGCCTTGAATACTCATCAGGGCTACATTACCTGTCAGCCAGTCGCGGAATTCCATGCGATGCAGAACAGCTACAGGCCGTTTCCCGATCAGTTTCAAAAACTATGAACCCGCTAAGGAATATGTGAGAAATAAGCCAGGCAATGGTAGGTGCGAATTCATTCGCACTGTGCGGATAATGCGCACCTACACCGAGTGCCTGCATAGTTTATTTCATGCTCATTCCTAAGCCAATGACAGGAAAAACACTCGGATGAATCTGAATCAATTGGAGTTATTGCGAGCTTTGCAAGAGACGCAATTCAATCTCAGCAAGGCCGCGGACAAAATGCACGTCGTGCAGTCGGCAGTCAGTCGCCAGTTGCAATTGCTGGAAACCGAACTCGGTTCGCCGCTGTTCGAGCGCCACGGCAAGCGTTTGCTGGGACTGACCCCGCTGGGCGAGCGCATCATGGCCGAGGTCGATCAGATTCATCGGGCCAAGAAAAACATTCAAACCATGGCCGACGATTTTCGCGATAACCGTAACGGCACCTTGCATATCGCTACCACCCATACCCAAGCCAAATATTTGTTACCGGTGCCGGTGCAGAAATTTCGGCGGAAGTATCCAGGCATCAAGATCTACATGGTGCAGTCGTCACCGGATAATCTGATCAATTTATTGCATCAACACCAAGCCGATATTGCCATCTGCACCGAAAAGCTGGCCGAGGATGACAGTTTGGTTTTAAGGCCGTGTTATCAATGGCATCACGTCGCCATTGTGCCCGCTGGGCATACTTTGACCGAAGGTAAGATCAGCCTGGAGCGCTTGGCGGCGCAACCGGTCTTGACTTACAGCCCAGGCTTCACCGGGCGTTCCGCGATCGAAAAAGCCTTTGGCGAGGCCGACTTGCATCCCGACATCATTTTGGCCGCGGCCGATTCGGATGTGATCAAAACCTATGTCAGATTGGGCCTTGGCGTGGGCATCATCGCCGAAACCTCGTATGAGCCCGGCAAGGACAGCGACTTGGTCGCGCTGGACCTGGAGCATCTGATACCGGCTTCTGTTACCAAGATCGCCTACTTGAAGCAACTTTACCTGCCGTCTTATTGCTGCTATTTCATCGATGAATTGCTGAAGGAAGCGGAAGCGAAGAGAACCTGAAAGCCGATAGGCTGGATAAGATGCAAACCCAACGCTCCCCGCGTCGGACCTGGACAAACGAATTTCCGCCGAAAAACCGCTGCCAGGCTTGACGCTCAGAGCGGCCTATCGGCAGTCAAACTGTTTCGGCCAATCCCGATAATTGAACACCTGGCCTTCCCGGCGCACCGTGTCTACGGCGGCCAAATCCAGATCGGCATAGACCCATTGCACCTTGTTGTATTCGCCGATGGACAAGATGCCATTGTTCGGAAAGCCTCTGTCGACCGGCGTGTAAATCGCCGCCGCGCCGCAATTTACATCCACGGCTTCCGACCAATCGGCATTGCCCACCAGCGACGCTTGCACCACGTAGCATTGGTTTTCCAGCGCGCGCGCCTGGCAGCCGATGCGGACCCGGTAATAGCCGGCTTCGGTATCCGTGCAGCTCGGCACCAGAATCAAGCTCGCGCCGCGTTCGGCCTGCTGTCTGGCGTAATGCGGAAATTCACTGTCGTAGCAGATATTGATCGCCACCTTGCCGAAAATCGTGTCGAACACTTTGATATCAAGGCCGCGCGAGATATGCCAATGCTCGTTTTCGAAGCGGGTCATGGTCAGCTTTTCCTGGTAATCGAAATCGCCCTGTGGGGTGAAGAAATAGGCGTGATTGCGGAATTCGCCGGTGCCATGCTTGACCGGGTAGGTGCCGGCCTGGATGTAGACCCGGTGTTCCATGGCCAGGGATTTGAACAATTCCAGGTATTTAGGCAGCAGGGATTGCAAGGCTTCGAGCTGGCCGGACAAGGACGAATAAACCTCCTTTGAGAACAGCGAAGCCAGTTCCATGCAGGCGTATTCAGGGAACAGCAGGATCTCGGCCTGGTTATCGGCGGCTTGCTTGACCCATTGGCGGGTTTTGGCGGCGAAATTGTCCCAGGTTTCCAGGAAACCGATGTCGTATTGAGCGCTGGCGATTCTAGGCATGACGCTCCTCCTTCAGCCAGAAGGTCATCGGCTTGGGCGTTTCTGCCTCGTCGTCCAAATCCTTCCAGCTATAGGTGGTTTTCAGTTCCGGATGCTTGAAATAGCCACGTTTGTTCCAGAATGCATCCAGCGGCACGTAATCGGCCGGACGGCGCGGATGGTCGAGCGGGCGTTCGACGCAGCAAAAGGTGATGTGCTTGAATCCGCCCAGGTCTTCGGCATGGGCTTCGCGCTGTTCGAAGAATTTCACCCCGATGCCGAGGCCGCGGTAAGCCTTGTTCAACACCGACTCGCCGCAATAAAACACATCATCCGGATTATAGCCGTTCTCGATGAAGGGTTTTTTCACCTCGTCGGTTTCGTATTTCAGCGGAATCGCGGTCGAGGCGCCGATGATCTTGTCACCGTCGAACGCCAGCACGATGACGCTTTCCGGGCAGTCGATATAGGTTTGCAGGTATTTTTTCTCGTATTCGTAGTCGCCGTCGTACAGGTACGGAAAGTCGCGGAATACTTCGATGCGCAGGCGGGCCAGTTCGGAAATGTATTGCACCAGGGCTTCGCCGCTGAGGCGCTGAATGCGGATGTCTTTGCTCATGGATTTATGTTGGATTGAGAAAACGGAACAATGGCCAGGTTCGTTTGGCCAGGCCGCTTATTGTATTGCAGGCAAGCCCGGAATGCCTACCCGATGCAGTCAATGAACTTCCGTCGAGGCGACGATGGGATAGTGCAGTTTTCCGGGGTAATCTTGCACAAATTCCACGAGCTCCCACGCTATTTTCATTTTGTCCTGATTTTTCAAGAGCGCCTCTAAATGTGAGAGTTGTTTTCTCAGTTCCTTGATTTCCGCATCTTGTTCGGCGACCGTTTTCAAGAGCGCTTCGAGTGAAATCATTGGCATAACTATCACCTCATCTGTCAACTAATCATGCTGTGAACGAAAACGAGGGTGCCCATGCCCTCAACGACGAATCTGGTGGTTCGAATGTCAAATTTCAACGTCTTGCAGCTAAAAATAACGTGAACAGTGTCGGTGCGATTGCGCCGATAAGCGGGCTATTTTTTCTTGGTATCGGGCAGAACTGATAAAATAAGCGCTTGATCGCCGCTAAGGCCCGTTTTTCTTCATCTTTCGATATTCCATCCACTCAAAGATCTTATGAAACTAGAAAAATCTTCCCGTTTTACCGCTTGTGCGGGTCCTGTCGTCACTATCGTGCTCGATGGGGTCGGCATTTCACCGCGCGAGGACGGCGATGCGGTCAAAACCGCGCGCACGCCCATGCTGGATAAGCTGATGGCGAATTTTCCGATGACCACTTTGCTTGCGCACGGCACTGCGGTCGGCATGCCCAGCGACGAGGACATGGGCAACAGCGAAGTCGGTCATAACGCCATCGGCGCGGGCCGCGTGTTTGCGCAAGGCGCCAAACTGGTGGCCGAATCCATCACCAGCGGCAATCTGTGGAAAGGACAAGCCTGGCATGACGTGGTTGCCACCGCCAAACAAGGCGGTACGCTGCATTTCATGGGGTTGTTCTCCGACGGCAACGTGCATTCGCACATCGACCATCTGAAAGCGATGATAGAACAGGCCAAACAGGAAGGCGTGGCCAAGGTCAGATTGCATATCCTGCTGGATGGCCGCGACGTGGGCGAGACTTCGGCGCTGGATTACGTTGATCCGTTCGAAACCTATCTGGACGGCTTGCGCAGCCCAGATTTCGACGTAGCCATTGCGTCTGGCGGCGGCCGCATGACCATCACGATGGACCGTTACGAAGCCAACTGGACCATGGTGCAGCGCGGCTGGGACATTCATGTCAAAGGCGAGGGTCGCCAGTTTGCCAGCGCGCATGACGCCATCGTTACCTACCGCAATGAAGCGAACGTGATCGACCAGGATTTGCCTGGCTTCGTGATTGCGAAGGACGGTCAGCCCGTGGGTAAAATCGTCGACGGCGACGCGGTGGTGTTCTTCAACTTCCGCGGCGACCGCGCGATCGAAATCTCCCGCGCCTTTACCGAAGAAAACTTCAAGCCGTTCGCGCGCGGCCCGCTGCCCAAAGTCACTTACGCCGGCATGATGCAATATGACGGCGACACCAAGCTACCGCCGCGTTTTCTGGTTGAGCCGCCGGCCATCGATAGAACCATGGGCGAATACCTGGCCAAAAACGGCGTTTCCCAATACGCGATCAGCGAGACGCAAAAGTACGGCCACGTGACTTATTTCTGGAACGGCAACCGTACCGGCAAATTCGACGAAACTTTGGAAACCTACGTCGAAATCCCCAGCGACGTGGTGCCGTTCGAACAACGCCCCTGGATGAAATGCGCCGAAATCACCGACGCATTGATCGATGCCGTTCGCAGCGGCAAGTACAAATACTTGCGCGTCAACTATGCCAATGGTGACATGGTCGGCCATACCGGCAATTTCGAAGCGGCGGTCACCGCGATGCAAGGCCTGGATTTGCAATTGGCGCGTTTGATCCCGGTGATTCTGGAGGTGGGCGGGGTGGCATTGATCACCGCCGACCACGGCAACGCCGACGAAATGTACGAACTGGACAAAAAAGGTAATGTGACCCGCGACGCCGAAGGCCGCACCAAGGCCAAAACCTCGCATACGCTGAATCCGGTGCCGTTTGTTTTGGTTTCCGGCGAAGCCGATCCTGCCTACAAACTGCGCGAGGATTTGGCGGCGCCCGGTTTGTCGAACATTGCCGCGACCGTGTTGAATTTGCTGGGCTTCGAAGCGCCGGAAGACTACGACGCCAGTTTGATCAAAGCGGTTTAAACCCGCCTGGCTCGACCGCCGTGCATGGAGGCGCGGCGGGCCAGAGCTTCCGAAAAGGTCATTGTCCGCGTTAGAATGAACTTTATCCACTGATTACAGGAAACAGGCTATGGCACTGGCGGAACAATTAACCTTAAGCGTGGAAGAGTATTTGCAAGGCGAATCCTCCGCCACGGTCAAACATGAATATTTCGATGGCGAAGTTTGGGCCATGGTCGGTGCCAGTGATGCTCATGTTTCGATTGCTGGCAATCTGTTTTTTCTACTCAAACAGGCTCTCAAGGGTACGCCTTGCCGAGCCTATATTTCGGACATGAAAGTCAATGTCACCAAGGCTAATGCCTTTTTTTATCCTGATGTATTGGTGAGCTGCGAGCGGCGAGAGAAGGACAACCGCTTGTACAAGCAGCATCCGCTATTCATTGCCGAAGTGTTGTCGCCTTCCACCGAAGCCTTCGACCGCGGCGCCAAGTTTGCCGCCTACCGGCAACTGGACAGCCTGCAACACTACTGGCTGATCGACAGCCAGACCCAGTCCATCGATTGTTTCGAGCGTACCGCCGATCAAGGCTGGCTGTTGCATGGCTTTAATCAGGCCAGCGATCGCCTGCCATTGCGCGCGTTGGACATAAATCTGGATTTGGGCGCGATTTACGAGGATGTGCTGTTGGATTTTGGGCAATAAGCTCCGATGCTCGCTATGGAATAACCGGAGCAGCAAACCCCGTGCCCCGGAATCAATGGCACTCAACGGATAAGACGATCAACTTTTGGGATAAAATATACGCTTCAACAAATCCTAATTGCACTCGAAGGAAAAGCTAAAGGTTATAGGCTTTGGGATATTGCCTACTACTTTGGGGTTGGTAAGTCCAAAGCGCATGAGATTAAATCTCATCCTAGATTTCCAAGGCCGGTCAAACCTTATCCTGGAAGTCACCCTAAATATTTACCTGAAGAGGTTAAGGATTTTGCTAGAAGGCAAAGAGGATAGGTATTTCGTTACATCAAAATTACATCATTAATACCATAACGCATTGATTTTATTGATATTAATGGTGCCGAGGAGAGGACTTGAACCTCCACGGGGTTACCCCCACTAGCACCTGAAGCTAGCGCGTCTACCAATTTCACCACCTCGGCATCCCCACTCAGAGTGGGAAAGAGCGCCCATTATATAGTCATAATCTTTCTTGTCAAACAAAATTTCATTTTTGTACAAACAAGGGAGTTGTATGGGGGCGAATAATCGCAACAAAGGCGATGGGGCAAATGTCGTCAGCAACATGAACCGCCTGAAGCGGAAGATTCGCCGTGTGGGCCAGGGGAGCAATCGAATAAGCCAAAGTGACGGGATTTGTCGCCCATTATTTGAAAGTGATCGCCGTAACGGCTGAGGCCCAGCATGTCGGCGGTATTGCCGCATACGCGCAATGGCCGGCCGGTTTCAAAATGATGATGATCGTCCAGGTCGAACGCGTGCCGGTGCTCTGGTATCGTGCCCAGATAACAAGCTACCTGGCCGTAATCTTCGCAGCGGTCTTCTAGGTTCATTTTGAAGGCGCGTACCGTTACCGATTTGAATTTGACCATGCCAATCTTGTGGGCGATGTCCGGATCATCCAGGCTGATCGGGTTTTGCTTGACCATGCGCACGTCCGGGCAGCCCAGTACCTGCAACATGCGGCGAAAGTCTTCCCAATATAAGGCGCCCGCCAGGCATTCGCCCAGTAATACCGGATCTTGACGTAGTTCGCCGGGGATGCGGCGGTCGGCAAATACATCTGAAAAATAGAGTTCTCCGCCTGGTTTCAGCACCCTGAAAATTTCGGCCAGTACTCGGGGTTTTTCGGGTGACAGGTTGATCACGCAGTTGGAAACGACGACATCGATACTATCGTCCGCTATGCCGACCGTCGTTAGATTTTCGATATGGCCGTGCAAAAACTCGATGTTGGCATAGCCGAAACGTTGCGCATGCCAGTCCCGGTGACGCATGGCGATTTCAAGTTGCTCCGGTGTCATGTCCACGCCGATGACGCGGCCACTTGGGCCGACCAAGCGCGATAACAAGTAGCAATCCCGTCCGCTGCCGCAGCCTAGGTCGAGCACTGTTTTGCCTGCCAGTGCAGGAGGCAGGGGCGAGCCGCAGCCGTAAAAACGTTCCACCACTTCCGGGTGCAGGCTGGCCATTAAGGTCTTTAGATATTGAGGCATTGCGTCGATGCTGCAGCAGGCGCTGGTTTTCAGATCGGCGCTGGATTGTAATACTTCGCCATAATAATGGCGGACGGTTTCGTTGATTTCGATGCTGGTGCTCATGTAATGCCTCTGAAAAAGGGGAAGTTTTTTGGGCGCAAGCCTATGTCGTTTTGCGTGTTTGGGATTTCGTCAGAAATAACTTCCGCTTATGGTTCCCATGCTCCGCGTGTGAACCTGCTCAGGGACGCTCTAGCGTCCCGAACCGCAGAGCGGTTCAGGCTGCATTCCCGCGTGGAGCATGAAAACTATGTGCCCGGCGTGCGGGAAATTATTTTCAACCAACTCCTGGGTTGCGAAGACGTCCCCCGTTTTTAGCCGCTCCCTGTAAACGCGATCTCCGGTCGAAACGGAGTTGGTCTTTCTGAAACATAACACGATCGTGCTAGCGGCAAAACCCTTTTAGCATATTTAAGCCATAATCCTACAATAGGCTAAAATTTCCGCATTTCCCAAACCGACTGACACTATGAAGCCGATTCTGGCAGGCAAATCCATTTTGATTGTGGAAGACTATCCGGCGATGCGTAAAGCCATACGCGACATGCTGTATATCCTGGAAGCGGATACCATCGTCGAGGCCGACAATGGCGTCAATGCCATCAATGCAATGACGAAGACCAGTTTCGATATCGTGTTGTGCGATTACAATCTTGGCAATGGCAAGAATGGTCAACAAGTGCTGGAGGAGGCCCGGTATCGAAAATTGATCGGCCAGCATTGTATTTTCATCATCGTTGCCGCCGAACAAACCGCCTCGATGGTGTTGGGGGCAATGGACAGCAAGCCCGATGAGTATCTGACCAAGCCTTTCAACGCGCAGCAGTTGTTCGCCCGGATAGAGCGCAATCTGCGGCGCAAGCAGTTTTTGCAAGGCATAGAAAAGGAAATCGAGCGCGGTAATTTGTTTCAGGCGATTCAAGATTGCGAGCAATTGCTGGCGGCGAACGATCAGAAAATGCGCACTCATCTGTTGAAAAAACGGGCGGAATTGGCGACTTTGGTCGGTGATTTCGAAACGGGGCGACAAGTTTATCAACAGATTTTGCAAGAGCGCGATTTGCCATGGGCGCGCTTGGGCTTGGGCATCATCGAGTATCAACAGGGCAATTTCGACACGGCAATCGCTATTTTTGAAGCACTATTGCAAGACAATCCCCTGTTTCTGGAAGGCTATGACTGGTTGTCCAAAACCTATGAAACACAGGATAAATTGCAAGACATGCAGCAGGTGCTGAATCAGGCGGTCGATCTGTCCCCTCAATCCATCTTGCGGCAAAAAAAACTTGCTGAAACGGCCGACAAAAACGGTAATTTGGCCATCGCGGAAAAGGCCTACAAAGCGGCTGTGACATTGGGCAAGCATTCCGTGCATAAATCCTGTGGCGACTTTACCAATCTGGCCAAGTTGTATGCCAAGACCAATGATTCCGAGCACGCATTGAAAGTCCTGAAGGAAATGCGCCATGAATATCTCAACAATCCCGAAGCCGAATTGCGCGCAACCACGCTGGAAGTCGAGTTGCACAAGAAAGCCGGAAACGAACAATTGGCGGACGACTGCCTGAAAAAGATGTTGACACTGAGTCAACAGCTTGGAAACGAAGTGCCCAAGGATCTGCAGCTCGATATTGCCCGTAGTTGTTTTTTACAAAATCAGCCGGAGCGTGCGGAAGAGATTTTAAATGGCTTGATCAAGACCCATATCGACGACGATGGCTTTTTGAACGACATCCGGCGCATGCAGAGCGGGATAGGCCTGGAAAACCACTCGGAGGCTTTGATTCAATCCACCAAGCGCGAATTGGTCGCGATCAACAACAAAGGCGTGACGCTGTATAAACAGGGCAGGTACGGGGAAGCGATGGCGCTTTTTGAAAAGGCCATGTCGGTGATGCCGGATAACAAGACCATCATCATCAATATGCTGAAAATCACCCTGCATGACTTGAAAAACGCCGATCATGACCAGCAGAAACTTTTGCGCGCGCAAAAATTATTCAAAAAAGCCCGACAGGTCGGTATCGACAAGCAAAAACTGGGTATTTTGCAAATGGAATTCTCCAATTTGCTCAGAAAAAATAAGCTTGAGGCGAAAGCATGAGCGGTGGCGGGGTGTTTCCAACCATTCTGGCTTCGACGGTACATGACATAAAAAACTCGCTGGGCACCTTGCTAGGACTGATTCAACAACTGACCTTGAGTCAATCGGCCGATCAGGTTGACAATATTCGGCAGCTTGAATTCGAGGCCAATCGCATCAATCACAGCCTGATGCAGTTGTTGGTCATGTACAGGATTGATAGTCAGAAATTTAGTCTGGTCATCGACGAGTATCCGGCGCTTGATTTGATCAATGAAGCCGTGTCCCAGCAAGATGGCCTGCTCCAGTTGAATCGAACCGTAGTGAAGGTCGAGTGTGGCGAAGATCTGATGTGTTACTGCGACTATCAACAAGTCGCCAATGCGCTGGGCAATATCGTCAACAACGCCCAGCGCTATGCTCGCAATGCGCTTTGCATATCCGTTGAAAAGCTCGATGGTTATCTGAAATTTTGCATAGAAGACGATGGCGTGGGGTATCCGGAACATTTGCTGAATGCGAACTTGAGCGACCCTTCCGATCTCGATTGGGTGAACGGAAATACCGGCTTGGGGCTTTATTTCGTGGCTGCCATTGCCGGCTTGCATAAAAACCGGGATAAAAGTGGTTTCGTCAGGATCGATAATCACAGTCGCTTGGGCGGGGCCAGGTTTTGTCTGTTTTTACCCTAATGGTGTATCCTAGTCCGCTTTTGAAAGGGAAAGGCGGCGTGAAATTGTCCTACCTGGAGGCTGTCGCAAAAGCACCCTCTTCTTGCGGGAGAGGGCGGGGTGAGGGGGGGGATGTAAGCATCTGATTTATATCCTTTATCCTGACCTTCTCCCGGCGGGATAAGGAACTTTTTTGACCCCTTGCCGGGGCGAAGGTTTTGCGCGCAGATCTCGTTTCGCTGAAATCCTTCACTAAGGATTGGGTTGAAAATAATTTCCCGCACTCCGGTTCGGGACGCTAGAGCGTCCCCGAGCAGGTTCCCACGCGGAGCATGGGAACCATAAGTGGAATTTATTTCTGACGAAATCCTAAGGAATGAACATGAAATAACCTATGCTTGGCTTATTTCTCATATATTCTTAATCCACTCTGTAAATATCTATGACTATTTTAGTAACCGGTGGCGCCGGATTCATTGGCAGTAATTTTGTTCTGGACTGGCTGGGGCAAAGCGACGAACCGGTCGTCAATCTGGACAAACTGACCTATGCGGGCAATCTGCAGAACCTGGCTTCATTGCAAGGCGATTCCCGGCATGTATTCGTCAAAGCCGACATTGGCGATTACGATTTGATTTTAAGTCTGCTTAAACAACATGGGATTCGCGCGGTGGTCAATTTTGCCGCGGAATCGCATGTCGATCGTTCGATTCACGGCCCGGAAGATTTTATTCAAACCAACATCGTTGGCAGTTTTCGCCTGTTGGAAGCGGTGCGCGCTTATTGGAACGGCTTGCAGCCGGCGGCTAAAGACGAATTCCACTTTTTGCACGTGTCCACGGATGAAGTCTATGGTTCATTGGAAAAGCAAGACCCGCCCTTTGCCGAGACCCACCAATACCAGCCCAACAGCCCTTACTCGGCGAGCAAGGCGGCCAGCGACCATTTGGTGAGAGCCTATCATCACACCTATGGCTTGCCGGTTTTGACCACCAATTGCTCGAATAACTACGGCCCGTATCATTTTCCGGAAAAATTGATCCCTTTGTGCATCCAGAATGCCCTGACTGGCAAGCCTTTGCCTATCTATGGCGATGGCCAGCAGATTCGCGACTGGCTCTATGTCAAGGATCATTGCAGCGCGATTCGCCGGGTATTGGAGGCAGGCCGCGTGGGTGAGGTGTATAACGTGGGCGGATGGAACGAAAAAGCCAATCTGGACGTGGTCAATACCTTATGCGCGATTCTCGACGAGCTGAAACCACGCACGGACGGCAAGTCTTATGCCGAGCAAATTACCTATGTCACCGATCGTCCCGGCCACGACCGGCGTTATGCGATAGATGCGAGTAAGCTTGAGCGCGAATTAGGCTGGAGGCCCGCGGAAACCTTTGAAACGGGTATCCGCAAAACCGTGCAGTGGTATCTGGATCATCAAGCCTGGGTCGAGAATGTCGTATCCGGCGATTATCAATCCTGGGTGGAAAAGAATTACTCTGACCGCGTGGCATGATCCAAGATGGCCTTGAAACCATAGTCTCATCTCTCGCGAGGCTGTCGTAAAAGCCCTAAACCCCGATTGTTAAACCGCAGCCAAAAAAATATACAAAATGAAGATTGTTTTATTCGGCAAAAACGGCCAGGTTGGCTGGGAATTGCAGCGTAGCCTCGCACCGCTGGGTGAACTGATCGCGCTTGATCGCCGTAGTCAGGATCATTGCGGCGACTTGGCCGACAAAGAAGGCATAGCGCGGACTATCGAAGCGCTGCAACCCGATGTCATTGTCAATGCCGCGGCTTATACCGCGGTGGACAAAGCCGAATCCGAGCCGGATATGGCGAGCCTGATCAACGCGACGGCGCCCAGTATATTGGCCGAAGCGGCGCAACATGCAGGAGCCTGGTTGGTGCATTACTCGACGGACTATGTATTTGACGGCCGTGGAGATAGACCATGGCGCGAAAATGATGTCGTCAATCCGCTCGGCGTCTATGGCAAGAGCAAGCTTGCAGGCGAACAAGGGATTCAAGCCACGCTTGATAAGCATCTGATATTCCGGACGAGCTGGGTTTACGCCGCGCGAGGCAATAACTTCGCCAAGACCATGTTGCGGCTGGCGCAAGAGCGCGAGCAGTTGTCGGTCATCGACGACCAGATCGGCGCGCCGACCGGGGCGGAACTCATCGCCGACGTCACGGCGCATGCCATTCGAAGCGCCATGAATCGTCCAGAACTGGCGGGGCTTTATCATCTGGCCGCCGACGGAGCAACGAGTTGGCATCGATATGCTTTACAAGTGCTGGATTTCGCTCGGCGGCAAGGCATTGAATTAAAGGTGCCGCTGCAAGCGATCAAGGCCATTTCGACTGACGAATACCCAACCCCGGCTACGCGCCCCCTGAATTCGCGTCTGAATACCGACAAGCTAAAACAAGCGTTTCATTTGGAACTGCCGGATTGGCGAATGGGTGTTGAACGCATGCTGACTGAAATATTAGGAAAATAACATGACTCATCGTAAAGGTATTATTTTGGCCGGCGGTTCCGGCACCCGGCTATATCCTGTTACCAAGGCTGTTTCCAAGCAGTTGTTGCCGATTTACGACAAGCCGATGATCTATTACCCCTTGAGCACGCTGATGCTGGCGGATATTCGAGATATTTTGATCATCTCCACGCCGCAGGATACGCCGCTGTTTCGGCATTTGCTCGGCGACGGTAGTGATTGGGGGCTGAATTTGGAATATGCCGTGCAACCCAGTCCCGACGGTTTGGCGCAGGCTTTCATCATCGGCAAAAACTTTATCGGCAACCATCCAAGTGCCCTGGTTCTGGGGGATAACATTTTTTACGGGCACAATTTACATGTGCAACTGAAGGATGCCAACGCGCGCACATCGGGTGCGACGGTGTTCGCCTATCACGTTAATGACCCGGAGCGTTATGGCGTCGTGAGTTTCGACGCGGAGGGCAGGGCAACCACCTTGGAAGAAAAGCCGGCAAATCCCAAAAGCAATTATGCCGTGACTGGATTGTATTTTTACGATAACCAGGTCGTAGATATTGCCGCCAATTTAAAGCCTTCTCCGCGCGGCGAACTGGAAATTACCGATGTCAACAAGGCGTATCTGCAGCAACGCCAGCTCAGCGTCGAAATCATGGGGCGTGGCTATGCCTGGCTGGACACCGGCACGCATGCCAGTCTGATAGAAGCCAGTAATTTCATCGAGACCATAGAACGGCGGCAAGGTCTCAAGATTGCCTGTCCGGAAGAAATCGCCTGGCGTAACGGCTGGATCAGCGACGAACAAGTAGATAACTTGGCAAAACCCCTTGCCAAGAACGGCTATGGCCAATACCTGCTGGCCTTGCTCAAACAGCACGTGTTTTAACCCATCTTTACTCTGGTTCCCACGGTCCTCCGTGGGAACCCATGCGTAACCCAAGCGCAAGTACGAAGCAGTTGCTGACGTGGGTATGCTGGTCTGCATTCCCACGCGGAGCATGGGAACGATGGGCCCGTAGTGTACTCTGGTTTCCACGGTCCTCCGTGGGAAAACCCATGCGGAGCCCGAGCGCAAGTGCGGAGCTGTCCCTGACGTGGGTATGCCGGTCTGCATTCCCACGCGGAGCATGGGAACGATGGGATCGTAGTGTACTCTGGGTCCCACGGTCCTCCGTGGGAACCCATGCGTGAGCCCGGAGTGTGGAAAATTATTCTCACCAAATCCTTAGAACTTGCCAAATACGCTCAAGTTCAGTATCTTTGCCAGCTCTTTTGGCTATAGGTATGCCTGTGCAGGTTACACGTCTCAACATTCCTGATGTTATCTTGTTTACCCCCAAAGTCTTCGGCGACGAGCGCGGTTTTTTCTTTGAAAGCTTCAACCAGCAAAAATTCGAAGAACTAAGCGGACTGAAACGCGAATTCGTGCAAGACAACCACTCCAAATCGCAAAAAGGCGTCTTGCGAGGCTTGCATTATCAATTGCCGCCCAAGGCTCAAGGCAAACTGGTGCGGGTGGTTCAGGGCGAAGTGTTTGACGTGGCCGTCGATATCCGCAAAGGCTCGCCGACCTTTGGAAAATGGGTGGGAGAAATTTTATCGGCGGAAAACAAACGCCAAATGTGGATACCGGAAGGCTTTGCGCATGGTTTCGTGACATTGTCAGAAACGGCGGAGTTTTTGTATAAGACTACCGATTATTACGCCCCTGAATACGAGCGCTGCATTGTCTGGAATGATTCCTCCATCAATGTGCAATGGCCATTCAATGACGCACCTGTTTTATCTGGAAAGGATCAACAAGGCTTAGCCTTAAATTCTGCAGAGATTTTCGCCTGATGCAAAACTTCAGTATTTCGCCGCGCGAGATGGTCGCGAGCCTATGGCGTAACCGAGGATTGATCAAGGCCTTGATCAAGCGCGAAGTGATCGGCCGCTATCGTGGTTCAGCCTTGGGTATCTTGTGGTCGTTTTTTAACCCGGTTTTCATGCTGCTGGTTTATACCTTCGTGTTTAGTGTGGTGTTTAAAGCGCGCTGGAGCGGGGGGAGCGATTCCAAAACCGAGTTTGCTTTAGTGTTGTTTGCAGGCTTGACGATATTCAACCTGTTTGCCGAATGCTTTGCCCGCTCACCGAGCCTGATCCTGGCCAATGTCAACTATGTGAAAAAAGTGGTATTTCCGTTGGAAATATTGCCTTGGGTCAGCATGGGGTCGGCCTTGTTTCATGGCCTTGTCAATTTGCTGGTTTGGCTTATTTTTTACACCCTCTTATTTGGCATGCCGCACCCGGAAGCGCTGTTGTTTCCAATCATCATGGCACCGCTTTTGCTGTTGACGATGGGGTTATCCTGGTTTTTGGCGGCCTTGGGTGTTTATCTGCGTGACATTGCCCAGATCATTGGCTTGGTGACGACGACCTTGATGTTTCTGTCGCCGATTTTTTATCCCGTTTCGGCGTTGCCGCCCAAATATCAGACTTTTCTGTTAATGAACCCATTGACCCCCGCCATCGAACAAGGCCGGGCCTTGTTGGTTTGGGGCACGTTGCCTAACTGGCAAATGCTGGCGATCTACTTTTTAGCGTCCTTATTGATTGCCTGGCTGGGCTTTGCCTGGTTTCAAAAGACCCGCAAGGGCTTTGCGGATGTTATTTGAGTAACGCTCAGAAGGCTGGGCAGTCGCCCCGGCAAATGAAAATTTTCTGTAGGAGCGACGCATAGTCGCGAATTGAAGCCATTTATCGCGACTGTGCGTCGCTCCCACCATGACTTTCAGAATAATCCATGCGTTTAACACCCAGCTACAGAGAGACGATCAAGGAAGTTGCCAAAAACGTATTTGGCGATAACGTATCTGTCTGGTTGTTTGGTTCCCGCTTGGACGCTACAGCAAAAGGCGGAGATGTGGATTTACTGATAAAGCTGGAGTCGTCAATGTCCGATAAAGCCCTTTTGGCGGCGCGATATAACCCCAAATCAGGAGTTTTCTAATATTACAAAGTTACCAAGCCATATACGATAACGGCCAATTCAGGATTGAAACGAGTCATCATTATCTTATTAGGCACTCATATATGGATCAATTGGATATTGCTTGGTGGTAACGCATTAAAACCAATGATTGCATCTGTTATAGAGGATGCCGACAGGGTCGTAATTTCTTCCATATCCTGTTTTGAAGTGACGCTCTTAGGATTTGGTTGAAAATAATTTCCCGTACTCCGAGCGCATCGTTCCCATGCTCCGCGTGGGAATGCAGCCTGAACCGCTCTGCGGTTCGGGACGCTAGAGTGTCCCTGAACAGGTTCCCACGCGGAGCATGGGAACCATAAGAGGAAGTTATTTCTGACGAAATCCTTAGTTAAAAACCGGAAACTGGAATTGCCGCTTGTCGCAAATGATCTGTGACACGCTGTTTCAAGTCGGTGCAATCAAGCAGAGCAGTTCTGATTGATATCCAGAGAATATAATGGTCGATCAAGATGATGGATTTTCTGTAAATTCCGCAAGCGAACCGGATGATTATGATAGTCCGTGGAAAGATGCCGTAGAGCATTATTTCTCGGCGTTTATGGCATTTTATTTTCCAGATGCGTTTTTAGAAATTGACTGGTCAAAAGGGTATACGATTTTAGATCAGGAATTAATGGCCGTAGTACGTGATGCCGAACTGGGTAAACGCTTTGTTGATAAGCTGATCAGAGTATTGTTGCAAAGTGGCGATGAAAAATGGATTTACATTCACATTGAAATACAGGGCACTAAACAAGCAGAATTTGCCAAGCGTATGTTTGTTTACAACTATCGACTTTTCGATCGCTACGATAGACCGATAGCCAGTATGGCTGTATTGGCCGATGCACAACCTGATTGGAAGCCTGCCTCATATGGATTTGAAGTATTGGGCTGTAAACACTTTTTAGAGTTTCCAGTTGTCAAACTGACCGATTATCATAACCAACTGGATAAACTGTTAGTTGCGGATAATATCTTTGCTGTTGTTACGGCAGCGCATATTTTGACGCAACGGACCCGAAAGAACGACGAGGAACGCTACAAAGCCAAAAGCCTGCTGATGAAATTGTTATACCAGCGTAATTGGGATAAGCAGAAAGTCATTGATCTATTTTATGTGATTGATTGGATGATGCGCCTGCCGGAAGAGCTGGAGCAGCAGTTGTGGTATGAAATTGAAGCCATTGAAGAGAGTCGAAAAATGCACTATGTCACCAGCGTAGAAAAAATAGGTATTGCCAAAGGACGACAAGAAGGCAAGCAAGAAGGCTTGCAAGAAGGCTTGCAAGAAGGCTTGCAAGAAGGCGAAGCCAAGATGCTGAGTATTCTGCTTACGCATCGCTTTGGAGCACTGCCTGTGGCGATAGTAGACAAACTTGCGCGTTCTAGTGAAGAGCAACTTAAAAACTGGCTGATTAGCGCTATTTCTGCGTCTAGCCTGGATGCCGTGTTTAACGATGACATGACTCACTAAGGATTCCGTCAAAAATAGCGTCCACTTTTTTGCTCCCTCACCCTCTGGGAGAGGGGCGGGGTGAGGGATATACGCATAAAAGATATTTTTGACCATATCCTAAGTGCCAAAATGAATTGATAAAATGAGACTGACAAAACAACAAATAAATGCCATCACTCAAACAGTTGTCCGTTTGGTTGGCATGGACGCGGCAGTCTATTTATTTGGCTCCAGACTCAACGATCAAGCAAAAGGTGGTGATATAGATTTATTCATCGAATCCGATACGCAATTATCGCTGTTGCAGCGAGCACACATTAAAATGCAGCTTGAATCTCAACTTGGCTTGCCGGTCGACATCGTGTCAAAATCCCGCTTTGCTGTAGCTACGCCATTTCAAGACATCGCTAAATCGCACTCGATTGAACTGGTGAACTGAGTGGATCGATCTATCCTCAATTCAGAAAAACAGCACCTTGCAGAGCTATTAGAGGCAATACAACGTTGTGTTTATTTCCTTGATGCCTCTAGCAACAAACTAATTTGGCCATTAACCGCAGATCGGCTAGAAAAGCAGAAGAAAGATGTCTCGCTATTTGAAGCCATGGCAGCCGTTAACGAGAGATTCGCCAAATTACAAGATACACTGGCTGCTGCCATGCGGCATGCCTGCATTCTTGCAGGCGAGCCCGCCGATAGTTTTCTTAAGGTACTCGGCTTTTACGAAAAAAATGGGGTAATCGAATCGGTTGAAGCGTGGCAATTATGTCGAACAGCACGTAATCTTGCCGCGCATGATTACGATATTGAATACGCAGAAATCGCCGACCATTTTAATTCGTTAAAGGCATTAACCCCTTTACTTTACAACATTGCCGAACGCTTCCTTAGCTATTGCCAAGAGCAACTGGATCTTTTACCTAAACAAGCAGATTTCACGACAGAATTCATGTTGATTGTAAAAACAAAACAAGCTGATGAAAGCTGGATGCCCCAATGAGTGCAGCAGACACCACCATCAAAGGATTTAACGTCCACTTTTTGCTCCCTCGCCCTCTGGGAGAGGGGCGGGGTGAGGGGGATACGCATAGAAGTTATTTTTGACCATATCCTAACGCTCGGTATCACTCCTGGTAATGACAGCAAGGAATGTAGCGAGGCATAGTCGCGAGTTGAAGCGATTTATCGCGACAAGGGCGTCGCTCCAGGAGCCTTTCATTTGCGGGGCGATGCCAAGCCTTCATGAACGTTACTCTGAAAGTCACGCGGCAACCCCAAAAACAGACTAACGACATAACAAAGTTGACTTTCATTTGCCGGGGCGATGCCCAGCCTTCATGAGCGTTACTCTGAAAGTCATGGTGGGAGCGACGCACAGTCGCGATGCGAGCCTATTGTCGCGACGAGGCGTCGCTCCTACAGAAAACTTTCATTTGCCGGGGCGATGCCAAGCTTTCATGAGCGTTACTTTAAAGTTGTTTTAGGTGTCTTGATGCCGTATCATCATGATGATTTTGTGGTTTGGAGCTAGTGATGCGCACAACAGTCGATCTTGAAGATGATGTGCTTGCCGCGGCCAAAGAGTTGGCGCGCATGCAAAATGTAGCGGTTGGCCGTGTGATCTCCCGGTTAATGAGAGAGGCGTTATCAGGTCAGTCGAGTTTATCTGGAACAACCGTCGAAAGCAGAACCGTCGGTGGATTCCGCCCTTTTTCTTCACGCGGTATAGTAGTGACCAACGACAGGGTCAATGAGCTGCGCGATCGAGAAGGCGTTTGATGCGAGCCTTGCTTGATGTCAATGTGTTGATTGCGTTAATGGATGCCGGACACGTGCATCATGAGATGGCAATGAACTGGCTGGAGAAAAACTTATCCTTCGGCTGGGCATCTTGTCCGATTACCCAAAATGGATGTATCCGGATCATGTCGCAACCCAACTATCCTGGAGCCCTGCCGGTGACACAGGTTGCCGATAGATTGGCAGAGGCCGTGGCTTCTGTTGAACATGAATTCTGGCCGGACAGCATCAGTTTATTGGATTCCAATGTGTTCAGTTGGTCAAAAGTGCTGGGGCATCGCCAAGTTACGGATATATACCTATTGACTCTGGCTGTGCAGAATGGCGGCAGGTTCGTCACGCTGGATCGCCGCATCGCATTCGATTCGGTAAAAGGCGCGTCCCCTACTCAGCTTGTGCATCTGCAGGCCTAAATAAAGCCACCTGCAGAGCAATCACGCTATCTCTAGGTAGGTGCGAATTTATTCGCAAAATCCATGGGTTGCGTGCGAATAAATTCGCACCTACACGGGGTGGTTTGCATTGAATTCTTGTGAAATCAATGTGTTGAATGTCAAGTGGCGAATGTCCTGAAGCCACCTGTCTTCGGATCTTGAAAATTGAACTCGCTAATAAATGTTTAAAGTCACCACCAAATTAGAAAAGATCAGCAAGTGTTACCAAATTTATGATAGGTCACAAGGCCGCTTGTTGCAGATGCTGATAAGAAGGTTCAAGCAATACTATCTTGAATCCGCGTGCTTCAAGGTGGTTCGTTTTAAATTACACCTTGCGTTGTATACGATCAATAAACACAACACTGAGAGATTGAAATGCTGCAAAGCTACCAAGCCCTATACGATCACGGCCACTTGACTTGGTTGACGGATAAGCCATCCGTCGAAGAGGCGCATGTCATTGTCACTTTATTGTCGTCTGAAGAAGTGCCTGTGCTGAAGGCAAAACGCCAACCTTCGCCACGCATTGCCGGGCAAGGTAAAATTCTGGGCGATATCATCGCGCCGGTAGCACCTATTGAGGATTGGAACGGGTTAGCATGATATTGTTAGATACCCACATATGGCTAAATTGGATATTGCTTGGTCGTGACGCATTAAAACCGCTGATTGCATCTGCAATAGAGGACGCCGACAGAGTTGTGATTTCTTTCATATCCTGTTTTGAAGTGACATTATTAGTTAAGAACCGAAAACTGGAGCTGCCACTATCGACAGATGAGTGGATAAGAGAAGCATTGGGACAATCCGGGGTTGAGTGTTTGTCCATTACGTGCTCAATTGCACAACGATCTGTTGGACTGACCGATATACATCGAGACCCGGCTGATCGGATTATCATTGCAACAACATTAGAGCATGGTGCTCAGTTAGCGAGTTATGACATGGCATTTCCAAGCTACCCGGAGCTTTCCGGTTATTTGTTAACGGGATAATCAGCATGACTGACATCGCTATCAAAGTAGAAAACCTCAGTAAGTGCTATCAGATTTACAACCAGCCGCATGATCGCTTGAAGCAATCGATCTATCCACGCTTGCAGAGGCTAGTCAGACAGCAAACCAAGCAATATTTCCGTGAATTCTGGGCGCTAAAGGATGTGTCCTTCGAAATCAAAAAAGGCGAAACTGTTGCGATCATCGGGCGTAATGGTAGCGGTAAATCGACACTGTTACAGATGATCTGCGGCACATTATCCCCAACCAGCGGGACCTTAGAAACCCAAGGACGGATCGCGGCTTTACTTGAGCTCGGCGCGGGATTTAACCCCGAGTTTAGTGGCCGGGAAAACATATACTTAAACGGTTCGTTATTGGGATTAAGCAGAGATGAAATAGATAACCGTTTTGATGATATTGCGGCCTTTGCCGATATTGGCCAGTTTATCGATCAGCCGATTAAGACCTATTCCAGTGGCATGGCAGTGCGTCTGGCCTTTTCTATTCACGCACAGTTAGATCCAGATATTTTGATCGTTGACGAAGCCTTGAGCGTGGGGGATTATTTTTTTCAGCAAAAATGTTTTGCTCATTTGCGTAAACTGCGTGAGGACGGGTTGACTCTGCTATTTGTATCCCATGACATGGGTACTGTACGCGATCTGTGTCCTAGCTCGATTTATTTAAGCAAGGGCGAGGCAGTTTTTATTGGCGATAGCCAAGAGGCGATTAGGGCCTATCTGTCAGAAAAAAGCAATTTGGTCCCCGTAGAATCAAATCCTTCATTGAAAAAACCTGATGGTGACTCCGATCCTTCAGAGAGCACACTGCAAGAGGCATTGAATGTTGCTTTATGGCGACGGGATATGGATAGTTTAAGTAATAATGACCGACTTCTGGCCGTTGTGGTTAGAAATGAGAAAGGCGAGCCGACCACTGCTGTCCGCATGGGAGAAAAATTAATTTTCCAAATTTATTTTCGTCTCCAACCTGACGACAAGGGACATTTCGCGCTAGAAATAAAAAATAAGTACGATCAGCTTGTGTCTAGTACAGGTTCGTATATGCTAGGTTTTGAGCCAATTACTAGTAAATGTGATTTATATGGATTATTTGAATTCGAAATAGAATGCATGATTGAAAGTGGACTTTACTCATTTTCAGTTTCTTATGGTTTGCCTATTGGGCAAAACAACGGAGTGATAATGGATCAAACGGATTGGATAGGCCCTCTACAGATAAAATGGGATTACGAAACTGAAATAGCGCCATTTTTGGGGATGTTTGGCTTGCCAGTAAAGGCACATAATTTTATTCGATAAGGATGTGAAATTGATCAACATGAATAAGGGGTATTTAGTGCGAGAAATAAATAGCTTTGCAAATTTTTGTAATTTCCTCTGGTAATTATGTTTAAAAATCATGCGTACCTTTCAAAAAAATAATCAATCTGATCAATACTGTTTGCCAAAAAGTTTTTTTACGAATCAGTGTACTCAACGATGAATCCGAGTCTTTCTAAGTTACTGCAATTAGCTTGCAATACTGATAATGCAAAAAGCTGTTTTGCAATCGATGTTGGAGCGCATCACGGCGAATTTTCAAAATTCCTCATGCAAACCGGGTTGTTTGGAAAAGTGCTGGCCTTTGAACCCAATTTGGAAAGTTACTTGGCTACTCAGAGCGCAGTGCCATCACAGGATAACTGTGTGGTTGAGGTGATAAATTCCGCATTAAGTTCTGCATCGGGGATGCTAGACCTGCATTGTGATGCAGATACCGCTACCGCATCACTGCTCCAGTATGACTCAAGTTATCTAATTTCTGGAAAAATTAAGAGACACACTGTTTCTGTCCTCACATTGGACGAATATTTGGGCGCGAATTCTGACCTCGGCAGATTACAGTGCTTGAAAATTGATACCCAGGGTAATGACCTTTCTGTGATTAAAGGTGGGGAGTGTGCAATTTCGGTTCATCGGCCAATTATCCAGACTGAATTTATCTATATTCCTCTATATGAGGGACAATGCTCACCTGCCGAATTGACCGAAGCTCTTGTCCATCTGGATTATAAAATGTATTCATTAAACAATTTACACGTCACTCCAGAAGGGCGACTTGCTTTTTGTGACGCGGTTTTTATCCCAAAAGAATTGGATATTCCTGTAACACAAAAATTTATTTGTATAGATGACCAAATATCGTATCAGACCCAGATTAATATTCTTACAGAAATATGCGAGGATCGCTTGAATGTAATCAATGTACTTGATGCGGAAGTTCAGCGTCTGAATAAGATTCTGAACGGTTCACATAAACCTAACAGCGAGAAAGTTTGAATTATGGGTGCAGTAAATTTTTCATTAGATGTGCAACTGGTTTCAAGCCTTAAAAAAGTATTACCGCTTCCCGTTTTTTTTGAAACGGGTACTTTCAAAGGCGATACCATCAAGGCAATGATTCCATTTTTTGATCGAATCATAACAGTCGAGTTATCGGAACCTTTATGGCTGGAAGCTTCGCACCGGTTTTCAAGCGAAAGTAAAGTGGAAACTTGTCATGGACATTCGCCTGATGTGATTGTGAGGTTTATGCCGGCTCTTCAAGATGCATCTGTTTTATATTGGCTGGATGCGCATTGGTGCGTGGCTGACGACACCTCGGGTGAAAAAAGCCAGTGTCCTCTGTTAGAAGAGATTCAAGCCATTGGATCGCTTAATGAGAATTCAGTAATCATTGTCGATGATGCTCGTCTATTTCTCGCCCCTCCTCCAGCCCCTCATGAAGTTTCCCAATGGCCATCATTTGATAAGATCATTACTGAATTGCGTCGCTTGAGTAATGTGCATGAATTAATGGTAATTAACGATGTAATTGTGTTTTATCCAGGAAGCATTAATAAACAAATAACCGACTATGCCCGAGCAGTTGGGGTGGATTGGTTGCGGGCAAGTCAATCGCTTACTGAGAATGCCGAATTAAGAGGGGCATTGGAAGAAAAGGAGGCCGAAATTGATCAGAAAGAGGCTGAAATCCATAGAAAACATGACGCATTGATGCTGTTAACACACTCCATCGAAGAAAAGGAATCAGTCATTCAGGAACTTAGCAGGGTGGTTCAAGCTCTTCGATCGCAAGAAAAGGGGCATCGTTCATGAAACGTATAATCGCTGCAGCCCAAAACGGCAAGCATCGGTTACGAGCTATCTTTGGTTTTCGACTTGGTCATTTGGTTCAGCATGGCCCCAAAGAGTTGCATCTACCAAAACACTATGCGCGGCCCGTTCATGTTAGCCAGCCTCCAAAAATCTCCATCGTTACGCCTTCTTTCAGGCAAGCCGCATTCATAGAGCGGACGATAAAGAGCGTAGTCGATCAGAAGTACCCAAATCTGGAATATTTTGTTCAGGACGGCGGCTCCCAGGATGGTACTGAAGAAATCCTAAATAGTTACGCCGACAGACTGGCTAGTTGGGAGTCACGCCCAGACAACGGACAATCTCATGCAATTAATCTGGGGTTTGCCAAAACATCAGGTGAAATCATGGCCTGGTTAAATTCGGATGACATTTTGCTTCCAGGATCATTGGCCTATGTGGCAAATTATTTCAAACGTCATCCGAAAGTCGATGTGGTATACGGGCATCGCATTCTAATTGACGAAAACGATCAACAAATTGGTCGCTGGATGCTGCCACGGCACTGTAACGAAGTATTGTCATGGGCCGACTATATCCCGCAGGAAACCCTGTTCTGGAGAAGAAGTATCTGGGATAAGGCGGGCGGTCAAATTGATGAATCATTCCGTTTCGCGATGGATTGGGATTTGCTAATACGCTTCCGTGAGGCTGGAGCACGTTTTGCGAGGCTCCCACGTTTTTTAGGTGGATTCCGTATTCACATGCAGCAAAAAACATCCGCGGAAATATCGAGCATTGGCATACAAGAAATGACCCGTATTCGAGAGCGTGTGCTTGGACGAGTTCCCTCTAACGAGGAAATTTACAACACAGTACTGCCTTATTTGCGTAGGCATATCACCACGGATTTGTCGTGGCGAATTTGCAATAAGCTGGGAATACTTATTTGACGATTCATTGCGATGATCGTTGTAATAAAGCCTATAACGAAGAATGTTCGACCTAAAATGAGAATATTCACAGGCGATTGTTCTGGCGTATTTGGTTAAATGAAGAATGCGCAGCTTATGGTTTGGCGCATACTAAAATTGTGCCGCTACCGGAAATCAAGGAGAGCCTACAATTGGGGGTTCATTTGTATACCTTTTACCGTTTTGAGTGGCAAGCAACATTATCCCTTAGCCGGCCCAAGAAACGTTTACTATTGAGAATTGCATTATGATTTATACCATTTTGATTGCTGCTGCTATATCAGCGTTTGGGCAAGTGCTATTGAAATATGCCATGCTTAAGCATGGTTCAATTGATTTTAATCTGCAAGGTTTAATCCGCTTAATAATTGAATGGCGACTTATTTGTGCTTTGGGTTTATATGCTGCAGCATTGCTAATGTGGTTGCATGTGCTTTCTAAAGTGCCGTTGAGTATTGCATATCCCATGTTGGCAATTACTTATGTGATCGTTCCGTTAATGTCCTTCGCGTTTTTTGGTGAGCGCATAAATCAACCTCAAATAATTGGTATCTGTCTTGTTCTAGCGGGTGTCGCAATAATAGGAAAAACTGCATGAGTCAATCAGTTAAACAAAAAGTACTTATTTTTATCGTCGCTTATAATGCAGAGAAGACAATTGTCAGCGTAATTGATCGAATTCCGCGTCAACTATTAAATCACTTTGATTTATCTTTGTTGATAATCGATGATTGCAGCAAGGACAATACGCAGAGAGTCGCTTTTAACCACCTCAAAAATGGTTACTGGTGTCCTTTTATGGTTATGCGTAATCCCGAAAATCAAGGGTATGGCGGCAACCAAAAAGTGGGTTACCACTACGCGATTGAAAATGGTTTTGACGCGGTGGTTCTATTACATGGCGATGGCCAATATGCGCCGGAATGCCTGCCTGTTTTGCTTGACCCATTTGCTAATGAAGAAGGCCACCTAGGTGCAGTTTTTGGCTCACGTATGTTGAACCGACGGGATGCCTTAGAAGGAGGCATGCCTCTATATAAATTTGTTGGTAATCAAATATTAACGGCAATGCAGAATAAACTCTTGGGTTCTCAGTTATCTGAGTTTCATACAGGCTATCGGGTTTATTCTGTAAAGGCATTGCAAAACATACCTTTTGACCTAAACACAAATGACTTTCACTTTGATACAGAGATAATCGTGCAAATGTTTTTTTCTGGTGCACGAGTAGTTGAGTTACCAATTCCCACCTATTACGGTGATGAAGTTTGTCATGTTGATGGGTTGAAATATGCTTGGGATGTAACTAAGGCATCCATTAAAGCTCGCTTAATTAGAATGGGTATTTTCTTTGATCCAAAATTTTCAATTCAAGGAGAGCAGGCTTCAAACTATGTAAGTAAATTCGAATTCCATAGTACACATTCAGTTTCTTTTTCTCAAGTGCCCGAAAAAAGTGTGGTTTTGGATCTTGGTTGTGCGGATGGCTATCTATCCGAGCGTTTATATAAAGAGAAAGGTTGCACAGTATTTTCGGTTGATATGGAAGCAGGCAGATCAGTTCCAGGTTGTTCCTATCAGTCCTGTGACCTGAATAATTCGTTACCTGATGTGCCTTGGGAAAAATTAAATGTTGTGGTACTTCTCGATGTCATTGAACATTTGAATAATCCCGAATTGTTTTTGGAGCGTTTACGTGACAGGTTATCAGGCAATGATAAAGTAAAAATTATTGTCAGCTCTGGCAATGTTTGTTTCTTTGTTACACGTATTATGATGTTTATAGGGCAGTTTAACTATGGTCGACGTGGTATTTTGGATATTACGCATACGCGTTTATTCACAGTCGGTTCCCTTGAGCGCTTAGTTAGGTATGCTGCTTATAATGTTATTGATCGTAGTTATATACCCGCACCTTATCCGCTTGCCATAGGATTGAACTCTATTTCGATAGCTTTAGTTAAAATTAATAGTTTGGTGGCCAAAATTTTTCCGGGTTTATTTGCCTATCAATCTCTTTATGTGATCAAGCCACGACCTAGTATTAAATGGTTGCTGAGTAAAGCAACCGAAAGTGTGGTGTTGGAGCGAGAATGAATGTGCAGTCCATTCTAAAATCCTTTCTGGATAAAATGATTTTATCTAGTGTAAATGGGAAAAAAGTGTCTTTGATTTTATATGTGGTCTTCGTATTTGCGATTCTTATTAAAGTACTATGGGGTTATTGGGAGCGTGATCTTACATTTGGTGACACGTCGTCTTATTTTAAGCATGCTGTTTTGTGGCACCTGAATAGTCAGGTCAATATTGTTTGGTCGCCACTATACACTGCCTACTTCGGGTCTTGGTTGAGTATCACTGAAAATGCAAGTATTGCTACCTTTTTGCACAGGATGGGTTTGATTTTAGTTTCTACCATACTGGTGGCTTGGCTGGGATATCTTTCTCTACCACGAGTTCTTGCATTGCTGCTTGTAGTCTGGTGGGTAGCGTTGCCTATTCACTATGATACTTTATATGAAGTGCATTTATTCGGTGCGTTGCCAATCCTTGTTATGGCCTTGGTTTCCTTAGTGGCGGGCGACAAATGGCGGAATCCCTTCTTATTAAGTGTCGCCATAATTTCTACCATTCTAGTTCGGAATGAATACATTATTGTGATCTGCGTACTTGCGGCCTTAAGTGGGGTCAAATTTGTGCATAAAATGCGCTCGATTTCTTTTTCGGAAATGAAACTGGTTGGATTACGCTATGGCACCACTTTTGCTTTAACGGGCTTGCTGATCGTCTATTTTTATTCTGCCTCTTATATCCAAGGGGCATTGATAGCTGAGGAGTCAGCGCCGAAACATACTCTGAACATGTGCCAAGTCTATGCATATGGATACCAGCAACAACACTCTGATTGGAGCGGCAGTCCCTGGACAGATTGCCTCAGTTTGATGCAGAAAAAATTTGGCACAACATTGCCATCTTTGCGTGAAATGATCGCCTCCAACCCTGGCGAGGTGGTTCAGCATTTCCTTTGGAACCTTTCTTTGACGCGCGCTGGTTTAGAAGTATTGCTGTTCAATGCTACTAGCGCTCGCGATAACCCAGACTACGCTCCAGTCTACTTTGTACCGGTGCTTCCGAGTGCGTTGCTAGGTTTTACCCTATTGCTATGTGTTGGAGGGACAGCCTTAATTTTTGGTAAATCTTCGAAGAAATATGTGGCAATTCGGGAAAAGCTGTTTCGCTTGGGACCGCTTTTGTTGGCGGTGGTGATTATGGAGATTGCCGTCATTCTTACTCAAAGACCTCGACCATCCTACCTTCTGGGAGCGGGAGTGTTATATATTTGGGTGGTGTTAGTAATGCTTAACGCATTTATGGCTCAATCTAGGAAATTGGATAGTGTGTGGATTATGAGCTCATTCGTGGCAGTATTGCTGTTGGTCATGCCCTCATATCAGGCTTTGTCCTTGCCGAGTAAAAATGGAGCTTTAGGCGATATCTATAATGAGCTTCGGCCGCATGCTTCAATGTTATGCGAGCTAAATGGAGGACTGGCTGTGAATGAATACGGTATAAACGTAGTCAGTTACTTATGTTCGCCTTACAATCTAAGCACTATTGCAAAAATAGGCAAACCCGATATTGGTTCCCTTTCTAAGGAAGAACGGGAGGAAAAACTCAAAGCTATTTTATTGAGTCTTTCATTTATAGACATTAGTGTTTTTTCCGAGGAAGCGAGGAGCACACCGGAAAAGTTGGCTGATGGTTTGGAGATGACGGGAGCGCGAGCGCTTATTGTTGATCCGTATATGTTAACGAAATATCCTGGCTTATTGGGATGTCCGGAATTGAGGAATGTTCTGCTAGAGCGCGGGTGGCAACAGTTGGCTTATTCAGTTCGATCTAACGGTGGATGCATTGCGGCATATGCAAAATAGTTTTGGAGAGAAAATGGGAAAAGGCAACTGTTGTTGCCCTGGAAACCATGGAGAACGAAGCACCGAAGCACTTAGAAAAAGCTAAAGCTTTTTCACTCCAAAATCACGCGGGGGAGTGCGATAGCTTTAGTTATTACAATGCGTGCAAATCTCCCCGCTTGTTTGTTTTGCCCCGGTAGAGGTAGCTTTCATTTGCCTGAGCGATGTCAAGCTTCCAAGAGCGTTACTATCAAGAATGCTGTTTGTTATCCAATGCAATAAGATTATTTGATTTTACGAATTATTAGACGACTTAGTTAAACATGAAAAAAACGTTAATTACCGGTATTACCGGGCAGGATGGTTCTTACTTAGCTGAATTGCTATTGGCTAAAGGCTACGAAGTGCATGGCATCAAACGCCGTGCGTCGTTATTTAATACAGAACGCATCGACCACATTTATGAAGACCCGCATGCAGCCCATCCCATGCTCAAGCTGCATTATGGTGATTTGACTGACACTTCCAATTTGATTCGCATTTTGCAGGAAGTACAGCCGGATGAGGTGTATAACTTGGGCGCTCAGTCACATGTTGCGGTAAGCTTTGAATCGCCGGAATATACAGCCGATGTCGATGCGATTGGCACTTTGCGTTTGCTTGAAGGTATTCGATTTCTAGGGTTGGAGAAAAAAACCCGCTTTTATCAGGCTAGTACCTCTGAATTGTACGGTTTGGTTCAAGAAATTCCACAAAAGGAAACTACGCCGTTTTATCCTCGTTCACCTTATGCGGTGGCCAAGCTTTATGCTTACTGGATTACCGTTAACTACCGTGAGGCATATGGCCTATATGCATGTAATGGTATTCTTTTCAACCACGAGTCACCACGCCGTGGAGAAACATTCGTCACTCGTAAAATTACCCGAGGTTTGTCAAACATTGCGCAAGGTCTAGATCAATGTTTGTTTATGGGTAACCTGGATGCACTGCGTGATTGGGGGCATGCTAAAGATTACGTTGAAATGCAGTGGCTGATGTTACAACAGGATAATCCTGAAGATTTTGTGATTGCCACCGGCATTCAATATACCGTGCGTGAATTCATCAATAAAACTGCAGCTCATTTAGGTATTGAACTAGCTTGGGAAGGCGAAGGTGTGAATGAGTTTGGTCGAGTCGTTTCGATTACCGGGGAAAATGCGCCTGCGTTGAAAGTGGGTGATATTGTCGTCAAGATAGATCCACGTTACTTCCGTCCAGCTGAAGTCGAAACGTTGCTAGGCGATCCCACTAAAGCTAAAGAAAGACTTGGTTGGGTGCCCAAAATTACGTTGGATGAAATGGTTGAAGAAATGGTTGCTTACGATCTGGATAAAGCCAAGCAACACGGTCTGCTCAAGAGCAAAGGCTTTAGAGTGAGTGTGGGGCGCGAATAATGGAGTACATTGCGAAAAATGCCAAAATCTATGTTGCTGGTCATCGGGGGATGGTTGGTTCTGCAATAGTGCGCAATTTGCAAAACAAGGGGTACACCGGTGTTATCACTCGTACCCGAGCCGAGTTGGATTTGCTTGATCAATCTGCTGTTTACGCCTTCTTCAAATCAGAAATGCCTGACTATGTTTTTTTAGCGGCAGCTAAAGTGGGTGGGATTCATGCCAATAACACCTACCGGGCGGATTTTATATTCGAAAACCTAATGGTCGAAGCGAATATCATATCCGCTGCTCATCAGGCAGGCTGTGAGCGCATGTGCTTTTTGGGCTCCAGTTGTATTTATCCGCGTGACTGTCCTCAGCCGATCAAGGAGGAATATTTGCTGACAGGGCCATTGGAATCAACCAATGAACCTTATGCAATTGCCAAGATTGCCGGTATAAAGTTGTGTGAGAGTTACAATCGCCAGTATGGAACTAAATATGTATCGGTGATGCCGACCAATTTATATGGTCCCAACGATAATTACGACTTAAACAACAGTCATGTATTGCCGGCATTGATTCGCAAAACCCATGAAGCGAAGTTGCATGGAAAAAAAGAGTTGATAGTGTGGGGTTCGGGTAAGCCGATGCGAGAGTTTTTATACGTCGATGACATGGCCGATGCTTGTGTGTTTTTGATGGAGAAAGGTGTTAGTGACGGTATTTACAATGTTGGTACTGGTGTAGACGTTACTATTCGCGAGTTGGCTGAAACAGTCATGCGTGTCGTGGACTTGGAAGGCACTTTGATATTTGATGATAGTAAGCCCGATGGTACTCCTCGCAAACTTCTAAATGTCAATCGGATGCGGAACTTAGGCTGGAAGGCTAAAGTTTCCTTGCAAGATGGTATTGCTATGGCTTATGCGGACTTTTTGACTAAAGGCATTGTTTAGTGGTGCTCGCTATAAAAAACTTGTTCCTTTTGATGAAAGAAACATGTCCTTAGGATTTGACTGAAAATAATTTCCCCCTACGGCATCGTTCCCATGCTCCGCGTGGGAATGCAGCCTGAACCGCTCTGCGGTTCGGGGCACTAGAGCGTCTTTTGAGCTATTGCCGAATAGCCTTGGTATTTTTTACTTTTATGACGACACCTCGGTCGAGGGAGAAACTTCGGAAGTTATTTTGCAACGAATTATTAATTTATCAATTTATATTTGCGTATTATGTACTAAGGTCTGTAAAAATATCTTTAGCTTTCGTATTTGTGATTGGGCTAGATTTTTTAATTATAAATAATGATTCCTAATAGGCCAGTCTGGGTCTTTGTGTGCCTCCAACGAATCGAAATAACTTTAATATTCCTCAAGTTACTGGTTTTTTCATTCAAGCCGATCCTCATATAGGGCAGACAATTGATCTTAGTCAAAGTCATGCTGAGAAAGACACGGTTTAGGATTGTGTAATAAAATAGTTGCATGCTTAATAATTATTCAATTGATTCTGCTGAGGGAGTTTTATTTTATGCATCCTAATTAACGACTGCAGTGATTTTAATTGTGTAATGAAGATATTATTCGTCCTATATGGAGATCTTTACTCCAACAGTGCTAATCATTTAGCTTTATATGCACGTGAATTGCAATCGCTTGGGCATCAATGTGCTGTAACTATACCGGATAATTTAGAGTCAAAAAATCAATACGACAACGCTTGGTTTAGCGTATTTCTATTCGATGAAGTATTAGATAATCCTTCTGTTGTTTTTGCTGATGGTAAGCCAGCAGATGTTGTCCATGCCTGGACGCCTCGTGAAGTTGTTAGGGAGTTTATAACCTTATATTTGGCAATGGTCCCTACACCATGGGTCATTTATTTAGAAGATAATGAATATTGGATTTCTTGTCATGAGTTAGGAATTGATGAAAGAAACTTATTGCAACAAACAGATTTGCATGTTTCAAGAAAAATTACAAATTCATTTTCACATCCGTTTCGTTATCATAGCTTCATTGGGCTTGCTGATGTAGCAGTGGTTATTCAGGAAAAACTTGCAATTGAAGTTCCTCCATGGGTGCATTGTGAAACGGTCATGCCGTGTGTTGATCTTGAATTTTTTGCTCCAAGAAAGGTTGATCCATTGCTAAGAGAAAAGTATGGTATCAAGCAGAATGAAAAGATAATTGTTTATCCTGGTGGCATTAATGGATTCACCAAACCACTGATTAAATCACTTTGTGAGGCTGTTCATCTTATAAATAACAAAGGCTTTCCTTGTAAGCTTTTGAGAACAGGCCCTTTTAAATTAGATTTTACTAAAACTTTGCCAAAAGGCTCTGCTGATAAAATTCTTGATTTAGGTCTTTTACCTAGAGAGGAACTCCCTAATCTTTTGTCTTTGGCGGATGTTCTGGTTCAGCCAGGAAAGGTAGACCCTTTTGAAGATTTGAGATTACCATGTAAATTACCAGAATTCTTGGCAATGGGACGACCAGTGGTTATGCCAAGTGCAAATATCGCAAATTTGTTGATTGATGGTGTTGATGTGGTTTTAACCGAGACTGGTAGTGCCGAAGAAATTGCAGAAAGGTGTATTGCAATTTTTTCAAATCCAGAGCTGGCTGAAATGATGGCAAAATCTGGGCGTCGCTTTGCTGAAATTCATTTTGATGCAAAGTCGCAGGCTTTGAAATTGGAAAAGGCCTATAAAATTGCATGTCATAACTTTAACCCCATGATTGCAAAAAAAATATGGGGTGGTAAGGGGTTTGAATTACCTGTCGATTTGTCTTTGGCTTTAAGGTTGAAGTTGTTGGCAGGAATGAAAGATTCAGGTATTAATTATAATATTAAGGAGTTGTTGGGTGATTACTCTCGATACATCGAGCATAGTCATCGGAGAATTAGTGGGCTTGAAGCTTATGTGGAAAAAAATAGAAGTTTTCTTTATGTTATTTTTAATAAACTAGGATATGTTACATATCGTTATTTGAGAAAGATTAAGAAAAAATTAATTGGGCGTACATCTTTTGGTGTGAATAATTAATTATAGTTTTGTTGGTTTAAATATATTGTTATGTATTCTATCTTGCGAAAAACAAATGGATAAGAGTATTTATTGCTTTTTTTGCTGTTCATGCCGGTTTCGATATTGATTTGAATGAAAGTCGTGGCAATTGTTGTTACATTTCATCCGGAATTTAATGCGTTAGGTGCTTTGCTGGATATTTTGAATTCCCAGGTTGATACTGTAGTCGTAGTGGATAATTGCTCGGGGAATGATTTTTACAATTGGTTTAATAAATTCTACGCACAGAAAGTGCATGGCATTTTTCTAGCTGAAAATACCGGGGTGGCAACTGCGCAAAATAAAGGAATTGTTTGGGCTCGAACGGAAGGTGCTGATGCTGTCGTATTATTCGATCAAGATAGCCTGCCTGAACATGGTATGGTTAATTGTTTAGCCATGGCGTTAAAGAATGAACAAGCTAAAGGTAACAAGGTTGCAGCGGTCGGGCCAAAATATGTGGATGAGCGAAATGTCGATCGCCCTTCATTCTCACGTCTTATTGGTATTAGACTAAAAAAAGTCCTGTATGAACAGGAAATAGTGCCTTCTGATTTCATTATCTCATCTGGTTCCTTAATACCAATCTGTACTCTTGACGAAGTAGGTATGATGAATGATGAGTTTTTTATTGATCAAATTGACATAGAATGGTGTTTGCGGGCAAAGGCATGTGGGTATCAGTCGTATGGGGTATGTTCTACAACAATGCAGCATAATCTTGGTGAAGAGCCTTTAAAGTTTTTGGGGTTCACTCTATTGCATCATAGTCCATTACGCCACTATTACATTTTTCGGAATGCTATAAGATTGTTGTTTAAATCATATATCCCATTAGGTTGGAAGTTGATTTTTATTCGAACGCTATTGCTACGTTTTTTTCTTTACTCTCTCTTTGTAACGCCTCGGCTTAAATATTGTAAAATGATGGCTAAAGGAGTATGGCATGGACTGAAAGGGCGAATGGGTAAGTTTATTCCCGGATAAATCATGGTTAAGTGACAAGCCCAATTTAAATTGACTAGCGTAAAACTGAAGTCTCGAAACAGCAAGTAATCCAAAAAATGAATGGAATTATAGATATACATCTCATATTAGATACTCATTTTTTCTTTAATGATAAGCAAAAATTATGATTAATCAAGTCTCAGCAATTATCGTGAACTTCAATGCTGGTATATTGCTTAGCGCTTGTGTTAATTCACTGTTAAATTGTGCGCATATTCAACAAGTTGTAGTTGTAGATAACGCATCGACTGATTCAAGTTTAGACGCTATTAGTCAACTATCGCGTGTCAATATTATTCGTAATTCTGTCAATATTGGATTTGCATCTGCTTGCAATATAGGTTTGAATCAAGTCGATTCTGAGCTTGTGTTGTTCTTCAATCCTGATTGTTCCTTGCCTTCTGGTTCTTTGGAAAGTCTCATTGACTGTTTGTATAGTGATGATGCGATTGGCATGGTCGGCGGCTTGCTGATAAACCCGGATGGTAGTGAACAGGCCGGTGGGCGACGATTAGTGCCAACACCCTGGCGTTCTTTTGTACGGGCATTTGGTTTGCATCGTTTAGAAACGCGATGGCCACGTTTGTTTTTTGATTTTGATCTGCATAAACACCCCTTGCCCGCAACCCCTATTGGAGTAGAAGCCATTTCTGGCGCCTGTATGTTGGTCAAACGCCAGGCAATTGAGAGTGTTGGTCTATGGGACGAAGGTTATTTCCTTCATTGTGAAGACCTGGACTGGTGCATGCGCTTTCGGCGAAAGGGTTGGAAGATTATGTTTGTTCCCACAGCAAAAATTGTACATGAACAGGGTGCCTGTAGTCGGTCTAGACCCGTTTTTGTGGAGTGGCACAAGCACAAAGGCATGATGCGCTTTTATCGCAAATTTTTTCAGCACCAGTACCCCGGTATTTTGATGTGGCTGGTGGCTTTGGGCGTTTGGTTTAGATTCGCGGCGGTGGCAAGCTATTACACATTTCGTCGCTTCTGGCATGGTTAGTGATTCTGGATATGAATAATCTTGTTGGGGTATTGGGAGCAAGTAGCCATGTCGGGCAAGCCTTATTGCCCTTGTTGGCACGTGATGGTTTTGATGTTATTGCTTTTTCGCGCCGGATTGGCCATGAAAACTCAGGCGATGGAGAATTCCTTGAGTTAGATGAAACCAAAGTAATCTGGCGAGCCATAAGCAGCATTGATGCGGTATGTGCGGATCATAGCATTCCTTATTGGATTTCCCTTGCGCCGATACGAGTTTTACCGGCATATTTCGAGACATTTAAGGCTAGTGGCGCCAAGCGTATTGTGGCGTTATCGTCAACCAGTCGTTTTACCAAGCAAAATGCGTCAGATCCGCAGGATCAGGCATTGGCGCAGAGTTTTGTGGAATCGGAATTTGAATTACAAAACTGGGCGGAAAGGCATGGCGTCGAGTTTGTGATATTGCGCCCGACTTTGATTTATGGGCTGGGCAAGGATAAAAACATCTGTGAAATCATACGCCTGATTCGAAAATTTGGCTTTTTTCCGTTATTGGGTGGAGCAAGCGGTCTGCGACAACCCGTTCATTGCTGCGATGTTGCTTTGGCTTGTCAGGCGGCCTTAATTTCTCCATCCGCCGTAAATAAGAGCTATAACCTCTCTGGCGGGGAAGTATTGAGCTATAGGGAAATGGTGGCGAGGGTTTTTCAGGTGTTACAACGCAAGCCGCGCTTTTTTAACATGCCTGTCGGATTATTACGGGTCATGATGGTTTTGTTGAGTTTGATTCCACGCTACCGGAAATGGTCGTTTGCGATGGTGGAGCGCATGAATCAGGATATGGTTTTCGATCACACCGAAGCGGAACGGGATTTGGGTTTCAAACCTAGAGGTTTTTCATTGTCGGCTGATGATTTGCCTTGACATGAGGATGATGTCGAGCAATTGAAAAATCGCGAAGGATATTGCCGCAAATAACATACCTGATTATTCCCTTAGGATTTGGTTGAGAATAATTTCCCGCACTCCGGGATCATCGTTCCCATGCTCCGCCTCGTTCCCACGTCAGGAACAGCTTCTTACTTGCGCTCGGGCTTCGCATGGGTTCCCACGGAGGACCGCTCATCGTTATACACAAGTCCCTCAAAGACTAAACTACAAGGAGACACAGAAACAGGAGAAAGGCGATGAGCAACTGGGCCGAAGAAGAAGTGCAAACTGCCAATTTGGAAGATCAACGTCTAAACAAGAGATTGGCCTTGCTATTGGAGCAATTGGGCGAGCATCCACAACTCAGTATTCCGGCGGCCTGCGGAGGCTGGAAGGAGACGATGGGAGCCTATCGCTTCTTCAATAACGCTAAGACGACATTCGAGAAGATACTGGCGCCGCATCGAGATGCCACGATCGAGCGCATGAAGAGCAGCCCAATCGTGCTGCTGGCACAGGACACCACCGAGGACGATAAGAATATTTGCTTGGGGCCGAAGGGACTTGGCACAGTGAAAGACGTGGAGAAACACTTGCGCCGCCTGCATCCGACAGTTGCCTTTACGCCATCGCGTATTTGTTTGGGTGTCGTGAAAGCATCGTATTGGCCTCGAGAGATCCCAAGCCAAAGGAGTGAACGACTTCACAAAGGCGTAGACGAAAAAGAGAGTCGCCATTGGCTGGAAAGTTACCAGGACAGTTGCGCTTTACAGGCGCAAATGCCGGACACCCTGCTGATCAATCTTGCCGACAGGGAGGGCGATATTTACGAGTGGTTTGCCGAATACCATGACTACGCACCTGCGGTACGGGCTCAATGGATCGTACGTGCGGCGCAAAACCGAGTGTTGGCTTCGCCGGAGAACGGTACGAAATGCCTGTGGGCCGCCGTGGAGCAAGCTCCTGTATTGGGTTACTCTGAGGTGAACGTCAAACCGCGACCGAACCGCACGGCGCGACTGGCGCATATCACGTTACGCGCCATTACAGTGACCCTCAAACCGCCTAAGCGGATAGGGTATCGGCTACCGGAACTCACCATCAATGCGGTGCTGGCACGCGAAGATGCACCACCGTCTGGCGTGGAACGTTTGGAATGGCTATTGTTGACTAGCTTGCCGATCGATTGTTTCGAACAGGCGGCAACGATCGTCATGTGGTACGCCGTGCGGTGGTGCATTGAAGTGTACTTCCATGTGCTCAAGAGCGGATGCCAGATTAAGCGACTGCATCTGGAAACCGAGGACCGACTGCTACCTTGTTTAGCGTTGTACATGGTTATTGCCTGGCGGGTATTGTTCACGCTGATGTTGGGACGGACTACGCCGGACATGGATTGTGAAATTATCTTCGATCCACAGGAGTGGCGGGCTGCTTACATTGTGGTTAAGCTTTGCCCGCCGCCGCTTACGCCACCTCGCTTGGGCGAAGTGATTCTCTTGGTGGCGAGCTTGGGCGGTTATCTCGGACGCAAGCATGACGGGCCGCCGGGTGCCAAAGCCATGTGGATCGGACTGCAGCGTTTGCGCGATTTTGTCATTGCATTGGAAGCTCAGCAGGTTGTCGCACAGAGATGTGTATAACGATGAGCGGAGGACCGTGGGAACCAGAGTACGTTCCGGAACGGGTAAGTTATTTGTAATTATATCCTTAGGAGTGAACATCAAATAATCTATGCAAGTATTCGGCGTAGGTGTGGATTTATCCGCACGGTGCGAATGAATTTGCACCTACCATTGTTGAGCATATTTCTCACACATTCCTTACTCCATCTCGTACACAAATATCGTCATGCATACCGGGAAGCGGCTATTCTCTCCCTACTCCGCATTTTGCTTCCTCGTCCTCCGTTGGGTGAGTCAAAACAGTTCCTTCTCTCTTTGGGAGAAGGCTAGGATGAGGGCAATAAATCAAATACTTACATTAAACCCTCACCCCAACCCGCGAGGAGAGGGCTTTTACCTCCCGCAGAGTTGTTTACAACTCTAAAAGCGCCCCTTCCAATCAATAAACATCCCTGACGTAGCGCTTATCTTTTTTCAATTGATTGACGTACTCGGCGGCTTCGGTTGCGGATTTGTTGCCGTGGATGCGGATGACGTCGTGCAGGGCCTGGTCGACGTCCTTGGCCATCCGGTAGGCATCGCCGCAGACGAAGAAATAACCGCCTTCCTCCAACCAGGCATACAATTCGGCGCCGTGTTCCATCATTCTATCTTGCACATAGATTTTTTCGGCCTGGTCGCGGGAAAAGGCCAGGTCAAGACGCGTCAATAAACCACTGGCTTGCATCGCTTCGATTTCTTCGCGGTAGATGAAATCCGTCGCCGCATTGCGGTCGCCGAAGAACAGCCAGTTTTTGCCCGAGGCATTGCGAGCCTCGCGTTCCTGCAAGAAGGCGCGGAACGGGGCGATACCGGTACCGGGGCCGACCATGATCATGGGCAGGCTGTCATCGCTGGGTACGCGGAAGTTGTTGTTGGGCGTGAAGAAAATTTTGACTTCGGTGTTTTCGTCGACCAAATCGGCCAGGTAAGTCGAGCAGACGCCTTTGTGCTGGCGGCCATGCGCGTCGTAACGCACGCTGGCAACCGTCAAATGCACGCTGTCCGGATATTTTTTACTGCTGGACGAAATCGAGTAGGCGCGATGTTGCAAGGGTTTCAGCAGACGCAAGAACTCGGCGGCGGAAAATTCCACTCCAGGGAATTGCTGCAACAAATCCAGGATGTCGCGGCCCCAGAGATAATCGCTCAACTTGTCCTTGTTGCCGTTATGCAGCAGGGCGTTCAGTTCCTGGTCGCCCGAACGGTTGGCGATTTCCTCGATCAATTCCTTGCCAGGCAGCTTGATTTCAAAATGCGTGCGCAAGGCTTCGGACAGTTGCATCAATTCGCCGTTCACGGGTTCTTCTTCGTTGCCGCTGCAACCCAAGGCCTTTACGATGTCGGCCACCAGTTGCGGGCAGTTGGTTGGGACCACGCACATCGCGTCGCCAGCCTCGTAGCTCAGGTCGGAACCTGCAATCGAGATTTCGTAATGACGGGTTTCCTTGGAGGAATTGGCCGCGGTCAGCAGATGGTTGACCAACATTTTTGCAGGGAAGGGGTTTTTACGGTTGTAAACCGATTTGGCCGCCGTGGGCACTTCGCTGTCGATCACGGAAACAGTCGCGGCGCCTTCGGCCATCAACGGAATTACCTCGCTGATCCATTTTTCGGCGGGCGCTTCAAAATCCACATCGCAATCGACGCGCTCGAATAGACGTTTCGCGCCCAACGTCTGCAAGCGGTTGTCCCAGTCTATGCCGGCTTGGCAGAACAAGTCATAGCTGGTGTCGCCCAGGGCCAACACAGAATATTTGACGTTTTCCAGGCGAGGGGCCGCGTCGTCGCTAGCGGCTTCCCAGAGCATTTCGGCGTTGTCCGGCATGGCGCCTTCGCCGTAAGTGCTGGTAATGATCAATAGATATTCCATGGACGGCAATTGGCTGATTTCCACTTCGTCCATGCTTTTGACCACAGGAATCAAGCCATGGCTTTTCGCGCGGTTGGCGGCATCGGTCGCCAGCGATTCGGAATTGCCGGTTTGGCTGCCGAACAGGATATGCAGCGTGCGGGCGTTTGACGCATTGATGCTGCCCGCGCTGTGCAGCATATGGCTGTGCATGCCGGCAAAAAAGCCGTTCAGCCAGGCACGTTGAGTGTCACTGTAAGGTGCGTTTAACGGGATAAAAGGTGTTTTCATTTCTTTACCAAATTGGGCCGTTTCAGTCGGCTTGGTCATTTTTATAAATCAACGTAGGCTGGGCGAGCTGTATAACCTGAAAGGTCCGCCGTACCCAGCCTATCCTGGTTAGGAGTCTGTAAGAAATAAGCTTGGCAATGGCAGGTGCGAATTCATTCTCACTGTGCGGTTAAATCCGCGCCTACACCGATACTTGCCTAGATTATTTCTTGTTCATGCCTTAGGTTACGCGGCCTGGTTTTCCAGCATATCCTTGACGATGGCCATGCTTTCCAGGCTGGCCAGGTTTTTATCGACGGATGGCACGCCGGCTAGCGCCTGACGATTGAGGTTGTCCTGTTCGATGATCCAGGCGGTCGAGCCGATGGAGTAAATGCTTTGTACGTCGCGCAGCATCAGCGTGGCCTTGTAGTCATCCAGACGTTTCGCCGCCATCAGGGTGGCAAGCTGTGCGTCGTCGTATTGGCTATAAGCCTCGCGGATGTTTTTGATCAAGGCGTCTTGCAATTTGCGCGGACGTTCCAGGATCAATTTACGCGCATGTTTGTCAACCAAGACTTCGCTGATCGGTTGGCCGGCTTTATTCAGCTGGTCCTTGGCGATTTGTTGCGCCTTGTCGATCACCGCATAACTGTTGATCAATTTCAGGGTCAGTTCGCCGTCGATATCGCCGTAACCTGGAATCGCGCCGTTGAACAGCGTCGTATTGGTCTGGTAGGCCTGTTTGATTTGCCCGATTTGTTTTTGCGCGAACGCTACCGACAGCTCTTCTATCATCGCCTTGCGGTCCATGGTCTGGCTCAGGAACTCGGCGGTTTGGGTTCTGTTTAGCCACAACGGCAGCGCGAATTTGAAATGCTGGCGCGCGTCCGACCAGTTTGACAAGATGGCCTTGGCTTTTTCCGAACCGGTGTACTCGATGTGCTGCTCCAGCATGTACAGGATGAACTGCTCATGCGCCGCGGCGACCTCGGTACCTTCGGTCAGGCTATGCATGCTGACCGAGGTTTTGTCGTACAGATTTTGCAAACGGTTGTCGGGATCATATTGGTAGGCATTGCCGCCGGACATGCCGGTGCAGAAGCCTTTGCCAAAGCCGCCCAGGTTCAGGACCGCGCCATTGATCATGTATTCGCAAGCGAAATCGCCGACACCTTCGACCACGGCCATCGCGCCGGAATTGCGCACCGCGAAACGGTCGCCGGCTTCGCCGTTAATGAATGTTTTGCCGCCGGAGGCGCCGAACAAGGCAAAGTTGCCGATCAGCACGTTTTCGCCCGGCAGCTTGGAGCCGCCGCCCGGCGATTTGATGACGATGACGCCGCCGCAGGCGGTTTTGCCGACACCGTCGTTGCAGGTGCCGGTGTGCTCCATGCGGATGCCGTCGTTGTTGAACGCCGCATAACTTTGACCGGCCGAACCGTGGGTGCGGACGATGATGGTGTCATCGGCCAGATAGCGGCGGCCATGCTGATTGGTGTAAACGATCTTGCTGGCAGCGGCTTGTTCGGCGCTCAGTTCGTATTGCAACAAGCGCTCCAAGTCGATCGCGGCTTGGCCGCCTACGGTTTTGTTGCGGTTGTTCAGTTTGAAATCGTCGCCTTCGATGATGACCTGTTTCTGGCCTTGCTCGAACAGGGCGGATTTGACCTTGGCGAAGATTTTATCGTCGATGCTGAAATCCTTTTCCAGGTAAATCGGCTTTTCGATCTTGATTTCCTGGACTTCGGCCAACAGTTTTTGCAAATGAATCTGGCCCACCATGCTTGGATGGTTGATCAAATGCAGCAACTGGGTTTGGCCTCGAATCTCGCGCAAGCTGCCGTAGCCCCAGTCCGCCAGGATTTCCCGGACTTCGTGCGCCAGGTTCATGAAAAATTGTGCCAATACCCGTGGATCGCCCTTGAATTCTTCATGGGCGGTGGTCAAGCCGGCGGGGCAGCGGATGTTGCAGTTTTTCGCCATCACGCAGCGCAGCATCATCAATGCGGTGGTGCCGAACTCGAAGGAGTCGCCGCCCAGAATTGCCGATTTGACGACGTCGACACCGTTTTGGTGTGCGGCGCTGCAACGCAGCACGACCTTATCGCGCAAGCCGTTCGCAGCCAAGGCCTGATGGACTTCGGCGACGCCGATTTCCGGCGAACGGCCGGTGTTTTTCAGGCTGGTCACCGCCGCGGCGCCAGTACCGCCGGTGTTGCCGGCCACGTTGATGACGTCGGCGCCGGCTTTGGCCACGCCGACCGCAATCGTGCCTATACCTTCCGAAGATACCAGTTTGACCACGACCTTGACACGTGCGGCCTTGGCGTCGTGGATCAATTGGCCCAAATCCTCGATCGAGTAGGTGTCGTGGTGCGGCGGTGGACTGACCAGTTCCACTTTCGGCGTGCCGCCGCGCAGTGCGGCGATTTCGACCGAAACTTTGGGCGCTGGCAGCTGACCGCCTTCGCCGGGTTTCGCACCCTGGCCGATTTTGATTTCGATTTCCTCGATGGTCGGATCAGCCAGATAGCCAGCCCAAACGCCGAAACGGCCGGAGGCGAATTGTTTGATTTTGCTGGAACGCAGTGTGCCGAAACGGCTGGAATGCTCGCCGCCTTCGCCGGAGTTGCTCTTGGCGCCGGCGATGTTGGTGCCCATCGCCACCGCTTCATGCGCTTCGGCCAACAGAGCACCGTGGCTCATCGCGCCGGAGGCGAATGCCGCGGTAATTTCATGCGCAGGCTGCACTTTGTCCAACGTGATACCGTTGCGCGCGGTAATGATATTGTTCAGGTAAAAGTACAGGATGCTGTCCGTGTCGTTGACGCGAACATTGATCACATCGTTTTCGACGGTCAAGCCAAAGTCGTGGCCGGCAAAGCGCGCTTTTAGGTGTTCGGCGAGTTGCTCCAGGCGCGACTTGGCGTTGTCGCGGCTGAAATGCAACGAAAATACCACGCCATTGGTTTTTTCGACCTGCAGGCCGCGCACCAGGAAATTATTGTTGCCGTATAGATTCTGACTGCCCAGCAAGCGATCGAAATCGGCTTTGCTGTTGGCGCTGCCGATGTCTACCGGAAATTCCATGACGTCGCGCAGCGCGGCGGGGCGATTGGCGCGTTCTTGCGCCAGATTTCGGGTAAAGCTGCGATAAGCCGGTGTGATGCCGAAGGCGTCGATTTGCTCCGGCGTGCGTTTGTCGTAGCCAAAGTCGCGATAGGCGGTGTCGCTGGCTTCGTCGGCCTGTTGCTTCGGCGGCTTTGGTTCCAGACCAACTGCCGCACTCCCACCATCCGTGGCGGTCGGTACATACAGAATCGGCTCGTCGGTCATGTTGATATATTCGCGAACCGCCAGATTGCCGAAGGTATGGCCGGCGCCGTCCTGACGTTCCTTGAACAAGCCCAGGAACGGAATATCGTTTTCGTCCTTGACCGATAATGCCTTGTGATGCCATTCGGTGGCGCTGGCCGCAATGTCGGCGTAACGCACGCCGCCTACCGAGGCGTGGATGTTCGGGAAGTAAGGCTTCAATTTGGGCTCGTCGGTGTCCAGATAGTTGGACTCGAAGAATTCACCGCCGATATAACTTTCCGCGGTACACAGGCCGAATTTGCCCATGGTTTTCATCAACGATTTTTCGACGCCTTTCTGGAAGTTATACAAGGCTTTTTGTCGGGATTCTGGGTCGGCGTATTCGGTCATGACCCGGTTATGCACGCTCAATGGGCAAATCGCCGAGGCGCCGAAGCCCAGAATGGTGGCGACGTCGTGCGGGCTGGCCGCTTGACCCGTTTCCAGAATCAGCGACGAGTTGAAGCGCAGGCCTTGCGCAACCATATGCTGGTTGGCGGCCGCGACCATCAGGATGGCCGGAATCGCGGCTTTGGTTTTGCCGATATCGGCGTCGCTCAGGATGATGATGCCGGTATGGCTGCGCGCGGCCTGTGCGACTTGTTCACAGACTGCATGCAAGGCTTGTTCCAGGGCTTGTTCGTTTTTTGCCGCGTCGGCGAAATCCGGCGCGTACAGCATGTCCAGAGTGATGGTTTTGACCTGGGTTTGCCGGCGGATTTGTTCCAGTTGCGTGCGCTGTAGAATCGGTGACTCTATCATCAGCTGTTTGCTGTGGCTCGGTGCAAACGTGGGTTTCGCGCCCAGGGCCACGCGCAAGGTCATGCCGTCGCTCTCGCGCAGTGAATCCAGCGGCGGATTGGTAACCTGGGCGAAACGTTGGCTGAAGTAACGCGACATGCCGCCTTCGGCCGCGCTGAGCGCGTTGGGCGCCAGGCCGTAACCCATGGCCGAAACTTTTTCCAGCCCAGTCTGCAGGATAGGGTCGAGCAAAAACTTGAAGCTTTCTTGATTGAGCGAGTAAGCGGTATGGCGCTGGTCGATGTTCAGCTCATGGTCGTTGCCGATTTCGGCCAAATTCACTTTCGGCAGTGCGCCGATATGCACGCAGCGTTCCGCCAGCATGGCTTTGTAATCTCTTTCCCGAGCCAGTCTTTCCAGTACTTGATGGCTGTCGTAGGATTGGCCGGTGGCGTGGTCGAAATACAGCATGCCGCCGGCTTCGATGCGGCCGCGTTTCAATACGTGTTCCGGCGGAAAGTCGATTTGACCGGCTTCCGACATCACTGCCAGGTACTCGTTGGTTTCCACCGAACGCAAGGGGCGCAGTCCCAAGCGGTCCAGGCGGGCGCCGACGCGAATGCCGTCATTGAAAATCAGCGCCGCAGGGCCGTCATTTTTCTCTTCGTACAGGCTGAAATATTCCAGCATGGCCCTGACGTCAGCCGACAAGGTGGTGTCGTTTTCCCAGGCCGGCGGCATCATCGCCAGAATCGCGGTGACGATGTCCAGCTCGTCTTCGTTGATGCGGCGGGTCAGGGTTTGGTCCAGACGGCCCGAGTCGGATTGGCCGCACGGAAATACGATGTGTTTGTTGTTCTGCCGGGCGATCGCGTTTTCGCTGAGGCGGTTTTTCTTGTCGGTGTTCAGCTCGCCGTTGTGCGCCATGTAGCGGAACGGCTGCGCCATCATCGTCGCCGGCGCGGTGTTGGTCGAGAAGCGGGTATGGAAGAACAGCGTGCTGATTTCGTGATCTTTGTCGTACAAATCGACGAAATAGGGAATCACTTCGAACGAGTTCAGGCGGCCTTTGTAAACCAGGGTGCGCGAACTCATCGACAACGGATAAAAGCCCTGCAATTCAGGACGATTGAAGCCGTCGGCCTCGATGGCCAGCAAGGCTTTTTGGATATGTCTTTCGAATTCGTCGTGGCTGGCGTCTTTCAGCGAGGCAGGACGGCCAAAGATCAATTGCTTGATCGGCAGTTGCGCCTTGATGGCTGCTGCATTCAACACCAGTTTGTCGACCGGCACGTCGCGCCATTTGATGACCGGCAGGTCGAATGCTTTCAGATGCTGTTCGATCAGTTGAACCGCGATGGAGTCGTAGTGGTCGTGGTCTTCCGGAAAGAAGAAGTTGGCGACGCCGAATTGGCCCAGTTGCAGGGTTTCCAGGTTGGTGATTTTGCGGAAAAATTTCAACGAAATATCGATGTTAACGCCCGCGCCATCCCCGATGCCCTCGGCGCTCATGCCGCCACGATGAGGGATGGTACAGAGTGCCTCGTGGGACTTGACCAGCAGGTCGTGCGTCTGCTTGCTGTCCTTACGCGTGATGAAGCCTACGCCGCAGCTGTCCTGCGACAAGTCGGCATCATAAAGCATCTGTACTGAGTTTTTTTTCTGGGCGTTATTGATCATTGCTATCCAGATCCTGTCTTGCTAAATCAAATGCGCTGCCGGGTATTTGCCATACGGGCAACGCCGTTTATGGTTTTTCTGTCTGCCGCGTGTTAGAGTCGTCGGAAGCGGCACAAAACCTGTGGGTTTGTTAAAAATTTCTGTTAGTGAAACTTTCCAATAATAACATGCGAAGGCGTTTCTGTCATTTCATTACTCTGAAAGTCATTGTGGGAGCGACGCACAGTCGCGATAAATGGCTTCAATTCGCGACTATGCGTCGCTCCTACAGCCAGAACTTTCATTTGCCGGGGCGATGCAAAGCCTTCATGAGCGTTACTGATGAAAATGACGCTGTTCTGGCATGACTCAATGTTATAAAACTCCGTTAAACAAATATGAAACAAGAATTTGATGTGGTGGTGGTAGGCGGCGGCATGGTCGGCGCGGCGGTGGCTTGTGCCTTGGGTAACAGCCCGCTTAAGGTGGCGGTGATCGAGGCGCAGGTGCCGGAAGCCTTTTCTCCAGATCAAGCGCATGATTTGCGGGTTTCCGCGCTGAGCATCGCCTCGCGCAACATCCTGGAAGCCGTAGGGGCCTGGCAAGGCGTTGTGGCCAAGCGCTTTTGTCCTTTCCGGCGCATGCGGGTCTGGGAAAAAGCGGGCGACACGATGTTCAATAGCGACGACATCGGTGCGTCGGAGCTGGGTTATATCGTCGAGAATCGAATCACGCAATTGGCGTTGTTGGAGCGCCTGTCTGCTTTCGACAATGTGACGCTGCTGATGCCGCAAACGATCAGCAAGATTCATTACGATGGTCACGGCAGCGAGATCGTGCTGGCTGACGGGGGTATGCTGCAGGCGAAGCTGCTGGTGGCGGCCGATGGCGGTCAATCGCGCGTCAGGCAGGCAGTGGGTCTGGGGGTGACCGGCTGGGATTACAATCAGCACGCCTTGGTGATTTATGTCGAAACCGCTTATCCGCAGCAGGATATTACCTGGCAGCGCTTCGTTCCCAGTGGTCCGCAAGCTTTCTTGCCGTTGCCCGGCAATTATGGCTCCATCGTCTGGTACCAGTCACCCGATGAAGTGCGCCGCCTGCAGGCCTTGTCCTACGAGCAATTGAAAGCGGAACTGGTCAAGGCTTTTCCGGACTGCCTGGGCGAGATCACGCAAATCCTGGGTGTTGCCAGTTTTCCATTGAAGCGTCAGCATGCGCAAGGTTATGTCAAGCAAGGGGTGGCGCTGGTGGGTGATGCCGCACACATGATCAATCCGCTGGCGGGGCAGGGTGTGAATATCGGCTTGCTGGACGCGGCGGCCTTGGCCGAGGTGCTGATCGATGCGCAGGTTCGCGGCAAAAATATCGCCGATCTCGCCGTATTGAAGCGTTACGAAGCCATGCGACGCAATGAAAACCTGAAAATGATGACGGTGATGGATGTGTTCTATCAATCCTTCAGCAACGACGTCCTGCCGGTCAAGCTGATCCGTAACATCGGCCTGGGTTTGGCGCAACGTCTGACGCCCATTCGAAACAAAGTCATGAAGGCGGCGATGGGGTTGGAGGGGCGATTGCCCAAGTTGGCGAGAGGGGAGAGTCTTTTAATGAATTGAAAGAGTGCAGGGCTCTCGGTGCGGTTTGTTCTGTCTGCTGCGACGATTGGGCTTGGTCCATCTTCGAAGCGTGTTTGAGGTGGGGTGTGTGTCCCGTTCCGCTCCAGGGCTCTGATCTCTTTGTGGGATGGTCGTAGGGTACGCTGTGCGTACCTCGATTAATTCTGTCGATGCTTGAAGAGGTACGCGCAGCGTACATGGCTTCGACGTGATTTCATTCTCATGAAATGTCAGTTTTTTTTACAATGAGTGCTAGGCTTTTGTTTATTCTGAATGATTTATCGCCCTATATGGCTGTATATGATTTTATTTTGTTTTATGGCAAGTTTTTTGCTTTGTCTTTATTCAGTAGAATTCATACATGCGAAAAATGGGGGCTATTATGAAAACGAACATTAGAAAATTGCTTTTAATGGGTATGGTTACGTTCCTAGCCACAGTACCTTTGGTTGCGCAATCCGCAACAGTCAATAATGCCTTAGTTGGCCCAGGCCCAGCTAACGATCCTTACCCAACCCCTCCGGGAGGTACTGCTACTTATGGCACATCGACCACCATAAATGGCGGGATATTTACAGTAGCTCCAGATAATAGTGGTACTGGTTCGGGTGCGTTTAATCCGTTTCTAAGAACAAACAACAACGGTAACACTGAAGTTGAGGAAGGTTTTAATACCGACTACGATCCAGCTCCTCTTGACGCTATTAAAGGTGTCCACACTCATTCGGTCAAACTTTCTGATTTGACCAGTATTACTTATAACAGCGAACAATACATTCGGTTGTTTCTGGACTTGGGCGAGCCAGAATCAGTAGTCATTAACCGAAATAAAACCGAATTGAATCCTCTAATCTCGCTACTTGAGCTTGAGTTGTTTGTTAATACTTCCACTGGTAGTGTAAGTAAGTATGCTGATCTTGGAACTAAAGTTTGGGATCTTGACGGACTAGTCGATACTACATTGACATTAGATTACAATATCTTAGGTGGTGGTAATGGTAAATACGATATTGTCGCTCTGTTCAAAGCATCTCTTTTCGCAAATTTTGCTTCTGATGATTATTTTTACCTGTATAACAAATTTGGCATAGAAACTGTCTCTCCTCCTGAATACGCCTCACAAGGTACGTTTGAAGAGTGGGCTTTTGATACAACGGGGAACCCTTTGAAGTTCGGCTGTGAAAACCCTGACTATGCTGCGGCTCATCAAGATGAGTGTGGTGGCACGCCGCCTTTTAACGTGCCGGAGCCTGATTCGATTGCTTTGTTGGGGGTAGGGTTATTAGGTTTGGCAATGTCTCGTAAACAGAAACGCCTTTGATGTAATTGATTGCTGTCAAAATTTTTTACATTTTCAATAAAAACGCCGATTCCATCGGCGTTTTTTTTTAAAGGTTCGGTAATCCAATTCTGACATCGCTTCGCTTTATGTTTACCACGTCACAACAAAATTAATGCTGGACGCTTAGGCTTGCAAGTGGCGGCAAACGATTGGTGGTACAGGGATTGCCCGTGCAATTGTCCGATTGTTGTGCATGGTTATAGTTGACGTTAAAGGAATGTGATTTCTTGGAATATCCGTTTGAGAGGAATGTGTCATGATGAAAAAAAGTTTATACATAGCAATTTTGGCGATATTAGCCGTACCTGCGGGGCTTTATGTCACCAAATATTTGGGTTCTGACATAGAGTCCCTAATAAATCAAGACATTGGGCAACAGCCACCCGCGGCTGGTCCTGTGAGCAAAACCTGGAAGTCAGGACAAATTTTAGTGAAACCCAAAGCGGGTTTATCGGATGAAGAGTTTGATAAGGTCTTAAAAGGTAATCAAGGCAAAGTCAAAGAGAAAATTGGCAAGTTAAGGGTGCACATTATCAGTGTGCCTGAAAATGCTGAGGAGGCAGTGGTAAAAGCTTTATCCAAAAATCCACGTATTGAATTTGCGGAACTGGATATGGCTGTTGAGATGAGTGCTACTGTCCCCAATGACCCTAAATATGCTAGTGCTTGGCATTTGCCGAAAATACAAGTAACTAATGCTTGGGATGTTTCCAAAGCTGACGGCATTAACATAGCTATTTTGGATACCGGTGTTGATGCAGCGCATCCTGATTTGGCCGCAAAATTGATTCCAGGGTGGAACGCGGTTGACGGCGGCGCAGATACGTCGGATATAAACGGCCATGGAACCGCAGTTGCAGGTACTGCAGCCGCGCTAACAAATAATGCGGCTGGAGTTGCCGGCATTGCTTGGAATGCCAATATAATCCCGGTCAGAATTACTAATGATCCAACAGGCTACGCTTATTTCAGTGACATAACGCGTGGATTAAGTTGGGCGGCTGATAACGGCGCTGATGTTGCTAATATAAGCTTTGGCGTTAGTAATAGTTCCACGGTTTCAACCGCCGCACAATATCTACGTAGCAAGGGTGGCGTTGTCGTAACGGCAGCGGGAAATAGTGGCGTCGACCCTGCTTATGCAGATAACCCTTACATGATTTCAGTTTCTGCGACTGATAGTAAGGATGCCAAGGCGAGTTGGTCGAATTACGGTGCCTATGTCGATGTGGCAGCCCCTGGTGTTTCTATATTGACAACTAGTCGTGGGGGAGCTTACGGTAATTGGAACGGCACTTCTTTTTCAAGCCCCGCCACCGCCGGTGTAGTCGCATTGATCATGGCGGCCAATCCCAATTTGACGCCTGACGAAGTTGAAAAGGTTTTGGAAGCCTCCGCCGTTAAAGTGGCCGGCGTCGATTTTCACCCTTACTTTGGTTATGGCCGTGTCGATGCCGCAGCTGCCGTGCAACTGGCGTTGAATACCACGGCTGCCGATACCCAGGCGCCTAATGTGGCGATCTTTTCACCGAACGCCGGTACTGTCGTGAATGGTTTGGTGCAAGTTGATGTCAGCGCGGCGGATAACGTCAGTGTCGATGCCGTTTCGTTTTATGCCAATGGCAAGCTGGTGGGTACGGACGACATTGCCCCTTATCAATTCAGTTGGGATACCACAGCAATGGCGGACGGTACCGTCAGTCTGACGGCTACAGCCACCGATGGGGCTGGTAATGAAGGGGCTTCTACTGCGGTAAGCGTGACCGTACAAAATCAAGCCGCCAAAATCGTGGCCGATCAAGCACCACCTACGGTAGCTATTTCCAATCCAAGCAATGCGGCTAAAGTCAGCGGAATAGTGCCGGTGGCGGTGGCGGCAAATGATGATGTCGCGGTTGCCAAGGTGCAGCTTTATATCGACGGTAAACTGGTCAGCTCTACAACCAATAAAACCTTGACCTATAACTGGAATACCAAAAAGGTAGCGGCGGGTAGTCACGCGATCAAAGCGGTTGCGACCGACACGGCGAGTAAAACCAGCGAGATGGCTATTACCGTCACCCGATAGCAGTTTCTGCTCGCTTGAAACGCCGGCTAATGCCGGCGTTTTTTTGTTTGCACACTGGCGTTTTCGGAAAAAAGCTAAAGCTTTTGTACTCCTGAAGCGTAAGCCCTGGAGTGCGATAGCTTCAGCTATTGCCAAAAAAGCCATCAGTCTTTTTGCAGCATTCTTCTTTTCAAATCCGCCCAGGGGTTCAGTTTGGCGGCTTTGCCTACTTGTTGACCAGCGCCTTTGATTTTGGCCAGCCATAAGCCGCTACCGTTGAAGCTATAGACAGGTTCCAGGTCGTTGCGATCGGTTGCCGGGCTGATGTCGAGTTTGAGATTGTCCAGAACCAGTGGCACGGCCTGGGGCGAGACGAAATAGGTCAGCACCATGTGAGCTTGGTTGAGTTCCAGTGCCTTGACGTAAGTGATGCGCAGCTTGCTGTCGTCTACGCCCATTTCCAGTAGGGTAAAGTACTTGGCGATAGAAAAATCCTCGCAGTCGCCGGCGCCTTGAGCCAATAACTCCATGGGTGTGGCCCAATAATCTTCCTTGCCCCATTGGGCAATGTCATTGGTAAAGCGGATGTTTTGATTGAAAAAATCGTTGACCAGGCGGAGTTTGTCGGCTTCGGCGGCGGTTTTCCCGTTTTGTATCAAATCCTGCCAATGCGTGAAGCGTTGCCGAACCAGGCTGCCGTGATTTTGCTCGATCTGGTTTAGCAAATTTTCGTCAAGGCGTAACTCTATCGTTAGACTAGGTTCGGAGCTGTGTTGATCATAGAGTTGTAGGCAAGTGTAAGAAATTCCGACAGTGAGTAGGGTGAGCAGGAGCTTATTGACGACTTGCACCCACGATTCCTATGTTGTTCAAGGCCTGATTATCCTGATCGGATTGAATGCTTTCCGCTAGAACGGCAATATCCATCAAGCGGCACATTTCCTGTAGGGTGTGCGCGAAAGTGAGTTTTTTATGGGATTGGCTGACGCCGTTGCCGATGTCGCGGGCCAGGCGGACGAAGTCGGGTTTCAGTTGTTGGTTGATCTCCAGTGGCATGGATTGCGGCTCGAAGCGTTTGATCATGACGCGGCCGCCCCATTGATGCAGGCTGTAAAAAAAGCTGACATAAGTGTCAGTGTCCTTGCACACTGCGTAAGCCGAGAAACTGAATACCAGTTGTCTGGCGGCAACGGGGCTGCTTTTGAGCAAGGTTGCCAGCCAACTCATGAACTCGGCATTTTTGATCGAGCGGGTCGAAAGGTTGACGGCGATGGCATGCTGAATGCCGCTAGTGCGAATATGCTCAAGCACTTGCTGAACGACGCCCTTGTCGAGGTCGACGATCTTGGCGTATTTTTCGGCGATGGAAATGAACGGTGCAATTGCCACCAGCTCGCCTTCGGCGTCTCGCACTTGCAGCACGGCTTCTTCCATGATGACGCCATGACGCTGATAAGCATGGGTTTTACCTGTATAAATCAACGTGTAGCGGGCGTGGTCGATGCAGTCGAACACCAAGGCCTTCCAGGCGGAAATATCTCTGGCGTATCGCCGTTCGGCGCGGATGTGGTAGCTGTTGGCGCCGATCAACCGGGCTTGCTCGTAGGCTTCTTGCGCCGCGATCAGTGTTCTTTCCGGTGTTTCCACCAAATTGACGGGAGCTATACCGATATGGGCCAGGTCGGGTTTGCCGAAATGTTTACCCAGCTCGGTAAAATCGTCGCTCAAGCTTTGGCAAATGGCTTCTATTTGAGCCATGTCGTTTGTCTCGATCAGCAGGGCAAATTCGCCGCCGTAAAAACGATAGGCTTTGATGGCGCTGGACGGATACGTTTGGGCCTGTTTCCGGAGCAGGCCGGCAACCTTTTGCAGTAGTTCGTCGATCGCATCGCTGCCGCGTTCCTTGACCAGTTCGGGCAGGCTGTCCAGTTTGATGATTTGTAAAAAGGCATCGCCATGTTCCATGATCAAATGATTCATATCGGTTTCGAATACCGATTTTTTGTATAGCCCCGTGAGTTCGTCGCGCAACAATTTTCCGGCGGTCATTTCCAGTTTGCTGTTCAACGCGCTGATGGTGCCCTTGATTTTTTGCGACATGATGTTCATCGAGGTCGCCACGCTTTTGACTTCGCTGGTCCAGGGCAAAGGGGTTATGGTTTCGAAATGGCCGTCGGCGATTTGTTGCGCGAGCTGATCGAGACGCTTCAGGGATGCCAGCGTCATTCGCAACAGCAGCAACAGTAGCAGCATGGATATGGCCAAGACCATCAAGGAGTAATAAAGCGCCGTTTGGGTTTGTCGATAAAGCGAACTGTAGCCGAACGCCGGATTGACGGTGACGTAAACGACTCCGCTGATGGTCCAGCCGGATGAAATTTCGCTGCTGGCCACGGCTGGCGACAGCGGCAGATAGTCGATGAACCATGCCGGCACGCCTTCGGCCTTTTTATCGTTGGCGAGCCCGATCAGTTCCTTGCCGCTGGCGTCGAGCAGGCGAATCTCGCCGTAATAGCCCATGTCGAAAATGGCGCTGATCATGGCTTTGATGGTCGGGTCGCTGGGATTTTTCATGTAAGGGCTCAACGAAAGTCCTAGCGAGGTGGCGGTGTCCTGCGCATGGCTTTGAGATTCGGTTTCCAGATATGTCCTGGTGTTGTTGATGCTTAAGATCAGGTTGACGCCGAAAATCAGTAAAAACAAAGCAGAAATAAGGATGAGCAGTTGTTTTGATAAAGACATGGGCAAAGTATGCGTTATTGCGATGATATTTTAGTGAGTGGTCGCCGGTTGCAGCTGCTTTCGAGTATTAGGGTTGCATTAAAAACGCATATTCGATTTTTTGCCAGCTTGCTTGTGTTTAATGGAAAAAACTGAAGCTTTTTACTCCAGAGCGTCGTTGATGGCTTCATCCTGACCCTGTTCAGCCCGGCGTATAGTCCTGGAAAAATCATTGGGTCCACGAAACCCGCGAAAAATCACGAATAGTTTCAAACAGTTATCACGCCTAAGAGCGGCACTGAACAGATGAGTCGATAAGCTTCATAACGCAATGATTTCTTTCGTGATTTTCGTGGACTTGCTGCCGTTTTTAGGATAATGGCTTTGGCTGAGGTTTTGCCGGCATCTGTTGGCGGTCGCGGCAAACCTCATTTTGGCGACGACGCGCTGCTTGGGTCAACGCTCGGCCTGCGCCAGATGCCTTAGAATTGTGTCGCGGATGCGTTGTCTTTCCGAATCGTCATCGACGGGCGAGCTTTCTCGGTCCGTTATATAAAACATGTCTTCCGCGCGGCTGCCGATCGTGGTGATTTTGGCGTCATACAGTTGTATGTTCAGCTCCACGAAGGCGCGCCCTATGGTGGATAACAGGCCGGCGCGGTCGGTCGTGACCAGTTCGATGATGGTGTGTTGATGTGTTGGATCATCCAGAAACGTGATGCTGGTTTCGATTGGAAAGTGGCGCGCCTGTCTGGATTGCTTGTGGATGTTTTTCCCGACTTTGACTTGTTTGCTGGTCAAGCCTTCGCGCAGGGCGTTGCAGATATGAATTTCCCTATGTAGATCGTTGATCGCTTCGCCGGATTGTTCCAGTACCTGGAAGCTGTTCAATACATACTGATCCGCGGTGGTGATGATGCGGGCGTCGAGAATGGTCAGGCCAAGTTGATCCAATGTCGCGGTGCAGATCGAAAAAATCTGGGCTTCGTTGCGGGTGTAAATGAAAATCTCGGCACTACCGCGCTGGGTTTGCGGGCGCAGCAATACCAGTGGCAGCTCTGTTTCGGTGCAGGCTGCGATGGCGATCGTGTGCCAGGCGATTTCGTCGGCGGAGTAGCGCAAAAAGTAATCCTCGCTCAAATGCCGCCAGGATGAGTCTATGGTGGTTGGCGATATGCCCAGCTTCAGTAGTTCGTCTTGCGCTTCTTTTTTATTGTCTTCGATGCGTTCTGAGCGGGCGACGGGATTGTGCAGGCCGCGATGCAGCGCCTTGTGGGTGGATATGTAGAGTTCTTTTAGTAACGCGTCTTTCCAGGCATTCCAGAGGCTGGGATTGGTGGCGCGAATGTCGGCGACGGTCAGCAGGTACAGGTAGTTCAAGTATTCTATGCTGCCGACTTGTAGCGCAAAAGTGTGGATCACATCTGGGTCGCTGATGTCCTTGCGTTGCGCGGTCATCGACATCAACAAGTGATGACGTACCAGCCAAGTGATCAGTTTGGTGTCATGGGCCGGTAAATCGTGTTGTTGGCAAAAATTACGCGCGATAGTTTCGCCCAAGGTGGAGTGGTCGCCGCCGCGGCCTTTGGCAATGTCGTGGAACAGCGCCGCGATGTACAGTACGTCCGGTTTGGGGGTTAGCAGGAAAATATTGTTGCAAAACGGCAATTCCTCGCTGTGTTTGTCCAGCGCAAAGCGGCGTAAATTGCGAATCACGAACAAGGTGTGTTCGTCGACGGTGTAGATATGAAACAAGTCATACTGCATGCGGGCGACGATGTTGGCGAAGTCGGGCAAATACGCCGCCAGCACGCCGTAGCGGTTCATGCGCTTCAATTGGTGGGTGATGCCGCGCGGTTGCCGCAAGATTTCGATGAACAGGCGGTTGGCGTCCTTGTTGCGTCGATAGGAGTCGTCGATCAGCGGCAGACTTTTGCGAATCAGGCGTATGGTGCTGGCCCGTATCCCTTTGAGCGAAGGCGATTGTTGCAACAGTAAAAAAATTTCCAGCAGCGCTAATGGGTTTTTTTGAAACACATCGTCGCTGCTGACTTCCAGGTAGCCGGCGATGGAGGAAAAATTGGCGGTAATCGGGATGGGGGTCAGGTTTTCCTTGCTGCTGATCAGGCGCTCGTTGAGGAGTTGCAGCAGCATTTCGTTGAGGCGCTCGATATCGACGACGGTCTTGAAGAAAAACTGCATGAACTGCTCGACATCGGGCTGTCCTTCCTTATCGACGAAGCCGAACAGGCTGGCCAGGTCGCGCTGGTAGTCGAACAGCAATCTATCTTCGCCGCGGTTGGTCTGGGCATGCAACGCAAAGCGCAGGCGCCACAGAATGTCGCGCGAGGCGACTAGACTGTCATATTCCGCTTTGGGTAAAAAGCCGTAATTGATCAGCTCCTTCAAGGAGCGCGCCTTGTAATGATGTTTGAAAACCCAGCCGATGATCTGGATGTCCCGCAAGCCGCCCGGTCCTTCCTTGATGTTGGGCTCTAGGTTGTATGCCGTATCGTGATATTTGCTGTAGCGCTGCTCCTGTTCCTCCATTTTGGCAAGAAAGAAGCGTTCCGACGACCAGAGTGGCGTGTTGATGATTTCCTGCTTCAGTTGATTGAACAGCGCTTCGTTGCCGGTGATCAGGCGCATTTCCAGCCGGCTGGTGAATACGGTCTGGTCCTGCGAGGAGAAGGCAACGCACTCGTCGAGAAAACAAGTGCTCAATCCCGGTTTCAGGCCTATATCCCAGAGGAAGTTGGCAAAGCTGGAAAGCCTGTCCTGAATGGCATCCGAGTAAGACTGATCCAGGATGATCAGGATGTCGATGTCGGAATGCGGAAATAGTTCGCCTCTGCCGTAGCCGCCGGTCGCTATCAAGGCTTGTTTGTTGGCGGCGTCGCCTAGAAAATGTGTCCAACTGGCCGACAGTAGCTTGTCGATGAACCTGGCCTTTTCGTTCAGCAAATCCTCCGGCGAACGATCGGGACTGAAACGTCGCTTCAAATCCTGATTTTCAGCGGCGATGGCGCTTTTGAAGGCGGCAATAGGATTGGTTTCCAGAAAGCCTTGGGCAAAATCGGTTGCTGTGTAGACGCTGTTGGTCACCGCTCTTCCTGGCGCAGAGTCAAGATTTCATATCCCGTGTCGGTTACCAAAATGGTGTGCTCCCACTGGGCGGACAGGCTGCGATCCTTGGTCACGGCGGTCCAGCCGTCCGGCAGGATTTTCATGTGGCGCTTGCCGATGTTGATCATGGGTTCGATGGTAAAAATCATGCCGGGTTGGATCACGGCGCCATCGCCGTGTTTGCCAAAATGCATCACGTGCGGTTCTTCGTGAAAGTCCTTGCCGATGCCGTGGCCGCAAAATTCACGTACGACCGAATAGCGGTTGCTTTCCGCGTGTTTCTGAATGGCATGGCCTATGTCGCCAAAATGCGCGCCGGGCTTGACTTGCTCGATGCCGAGGAACATGCATTGACGCGTGATTTCGACCAATCTTTTCGCGTGCGGGCTGACATCGCCGACGCAGAACATTTTGCTGGTGTCGCCGTGGTAGCCGTCCTTGATGACGGTAATATCGATGTTGACGATATCGCCGTTCTTCAGTTTTTTGTCGCTTGGAATGCCGTGGCAAATTTGATGATTGATCGACGTGCAGATCGATTTGGGGTAGCCGCGATAATTGAGGGGGGCGGGGATGGCGTGCTGTTCGTTGACGATATAGTCGTGGCAGATTTGGTCGAGTTCTTCCGTGCTGATGCCCGCGACCACATGCGGGGCGATCATTTCCAGTACTTCCGCGGCCAGTTTGCAGGCTACGCGCATTTTTTCGATTTCGTCGGCGGTTTTTATTACGATGCTCATCAGTGAGTCTGGTATTTTGAGGTGATTTGGTATGATTCTATTGAGGTTAGAGGATGCTGGTTTGGAGCAGTCTAACAGACTTGCTATTGTTGTGAAATCGTAATCATGATATAAAGATAAGTTCACTATGTTTAATACTCACGCCTGTCGGCACGATTGATGGGGTGCCTGTTAAAGCTGAAGCGATAACGGGTCATCAGTCGGGACAGTGCGGAGGCGTAACCCAACGCCGAATCATTCGGCAAAATCTTAGGAGAAAATAATGGCAGCAGTGTCAATGCGTCAAATGTTGGAAGCGGGTGTTCACTTTGGACACCAAACTCGTTACTGGAATCCGAAAATGGCATCCTATTTGTTCGGAGCCCGTAACAAAATCCATATCATCGATTTGGAGCAAACGCTTCCCTTGTTCAATGACGCGATGAATTACCTGGGTCAAATGACCGCCAACAAAGGCACGATCCTGTTTGTGGGCACCAAAAAATCCGCTCGCAAAGCCGTGGCCGAAGAAGCGAAACGTTGCGGCATGCCCTACGTCAACCATCGTTGGTTGGGCGGCATGTTGACCAACTTCAAGACCATCAAAAAATCCATCAACCGCCTGAAAGAGCTGGAAGCGATGAAAGCCGACGGTACTTTGTACCAAAAATTCAGCAAAAAGGAAGCGCTGGGCATGGAGCGTGAGTTGGAAAAACTCGAACGCAGCCTCGGCGGTATCAAAGATATGCGCGGTATTCCCGATGCGATTTTTGTTTTGGACGTGGGCTACGAGAAAAACGCCATCATGGAAGCCAAGAAACTGGGTGTTCCCGTGGTTGGCGTGGTTGACTCCAACAACTCCCCCGAAAATATCGATTATGTGATTCCTGGCAACGACGACTCGATTCGTGCCGTGACTTTGTATTGCCAAAGCGCCGCTGCAGCGGTTCTGGAAGCCAAGGCATTGCGCATGGATGCCGGTACAAAATCAGATGATTTCGTCGAGGAAGTCGTAGCGGAAGCGTAAGTTTTTGTAGTCCTGCCTGCGCGGGCCGGACAAAACCGCTTTCGCTCGAACGCGGAAGCGGATATTGGTCTTTTAAACGCCTCCTTTGTGAGGCGTTTTTTTAGTTAATAAACTTGAGGAAAAAATGATGAGTATTAGTGCGGCTATGGTGAAAGAACTGCGTGAGCGTACGGGTTCTGGCATGATGGAATGTAAAAAAGCCTTGGTTGAAGCCAATGGCGACATGGAGCTGGCCATCGAGAACATGCGTAAAGCGGGTCTGGCCAAAGCCGATAAAAAATCCGGCCGTATCGCAGCAGAAGGTGTTATCGGTGTGAAAGTGTCCGGTGACAACAAATCCGTCGTCATGGTCGATGTCAACTGCGAAACCGACTTCGTGGCCAAAGGCGATGATTTCACGGGTTTTGTTAGCGATGTCGTCGATGCGGTGCTGGCAGGCAATGTCGAAAACGATGAACAGCTGCAAGCTTTGGCATTGGCCAGTGGTGCTTCGATTGACGATACGCGTCGTGCACTGATTGCCAAAATCGGCGAAAATATTACCGTAAGACGCTTTGTGAAATTTTCCACCGCAACCGGCAGCCAGGCTTGCTACCTGCATGGCAGCAAAATTGGCGTTGTCGTCGAACTGAGCAAGGATGACGCGGAACTGGGCAAGGATATCGCGATGCACATTGCGGCCAGCAAGCCGATCTGCATTTCCGGCGATGAAGTTTCGTCCGAAACCATCGAAAAAGAAAAAGAAATCTTCTTGGCGCAACAAGAAGAAAAAATCAAGGGAAAACCTGCGGATATCGTCGAGAAAATGGTTTCTGGCCGTATCAACAAATTCCTGGCGGAAATCACGCTGCTGGGCCAGGCCTTCATTAAAGACGATAGCAAAACCGTCGGACAGTTGTTGAAGGAGAAAGGCAACGAAGTCGTGCGCTTTGCCCGCTTCGAAGTCGGCGAAGGCATCGAGAAGAAAGAAGAGGACTTTGCCGCCGAAGTGATGGCGCAAGTCAGAGGTTAAACCCTAGAAAACCCGGTTTCTACCGGGTTTTTTCTGTTCTCAATCGGTTGCGTTAAACCATCAATTCTGGATACTTCAATTATGAGTCAGACCATTTGTCAGAGAATTTTACTTAAATTGAGCGGCGAAGCCTTGATGAGCGAGACGGGCGGGAGTATCGATCCCGATATCGTGCAGCGTTTGGCGCAAGAAGTTAAAGACTTATGCGATGCCGGCATTCAAGTAGGATTGGTGATTGGTGGCGGCAATATCCTGCGCGGCGCGGAGAAAGCGTCCGAAGGTTTGAACCGGGTAACCAGTGACCAAATGGGCATGCTGGCGACGGTGATCAATGCCTTGGCAATGCAGGATGCGCTGGAGTATCTGGGGCAACCCGTTCGGGTCATGACGGCCCTGAAAATCAATCAGGTTTGCGAAGATTACATTCGACGCCGCGCCGTCAGACATTTGGAGAAGGGGCGGGTGGCGATTTTCGCGGCCGGCACTGGCAACCCGTTTTTTACCACCGATACCGCGGCCAGTTTGAGAGCGATCGAAATCGATGCCCAATTGATGATCAAGGCCACCAAGGTCAAAGGCGTTTATTCTGCCGATCCGAACAAGGTAGCCGATGCGGTGTTCTATCCCCGTCTGACTTACGACGAGGCCATCGATCAGCGCCTGAACGTGATGGATACCACGGCATTGGTATTATGCCGAGACAACAACCTGCCGATGCGGGTAATGAATATTTTTGAGCCGGGAGCGGTGATGCGTCTGATGCGCGGTGAAGATATCGGCTCTCTAATCGTGAGGAACTAGAATGATCAGTGATATTCAACAAGATGCCGCAGCGCGCATGGCCAAAAGCATAGAAGCGTTGCAAAAAGCCTTTAGCAAAATCAGAACCGGCCGGGCTCACCCGAGTCTGCTGGATCAAATCAGCGTCAGTTATTATGGCTCGGAATCGCCCCTGTCGCAGGTGGCGAATGTGTCGGTCGAAGATGCTAGAACCCTGAAAGTGGTGCCTTGGGAAAAAGGTATGGTGCAGGCCATCGAAAAAGCCATCATGTCTTCTGGTTTGGGTTTGAATCCGGCCACGCAAGGCACGGTGATTCGGATCCCCTTGCCTGCATTGACCGAAGAGCGTCGCCGTGAACTGGTCAAAGTCGTCAAAAACGAAGCCGAGCAGGGCAGGGTGTCCATCAGAAACATTCGCCGCGATGCCAACGCCGCGATAAAGGATGCCTTGAAGGAGAAGCTGATTTCCGAGGACGATGCACGTCAAGGCGAGGAAAAAATTCAGAAGCTCACCGATCAATACATCAAAGAAGTGGAAAAGCATCTTGAAGAGAAAGAAGCCGATCTGCTGTCCATGTAATTAACCGAGAACAATCATGTCAGCCGAGCTTGGTAGCAAATTGATAATAAACGGCGAAAACCCGCGACACATCGCCATCATCATGGATGGCAATGGGCGTTGGGCGCAAAAACGGATGATGCCGAGAATCATGGGCCACCATGCCGGTGTGAAAACGGTCAGAAAAATCGTCGAGTATTGCGCCAAGGAAAACATCGAGGTGTTGTCGCTGTTTGCCTTCAGCAGCGAAAATTGGCGGCGCCCGAAAGATGAAGTCAGTTTGCTGATGGAGCTGTTCATGAGCACTTTGCAGACGCAGGTCGACAAACTCGACAAAAACAATATCCGTTTGCGCATCATCGGTGACAAGAGCGCTTTTCCGGACACGCTGCAGGAGAAAATTCGCAATGCCGAGGCGCAAACAGCCAATAACAGCGGGCTGACGCTGGTGATTGCCGCAAACTATGGTGGCCGGTGGGATATCGCTCAGGCCGTAGAAAGGATTGTCGCCGGCATCCGCTCGGGTGAGATTCAGGAACAAACCATTACCGAAGAATTGATCAGCGCGCATCTGGTCACGGCCGACTTGCCCGAGCCCGATTTGTTCATTCGTTCCGGCGGAGAAGAGCGGGTCAGCAATTTTTTGCTGTGGCAACTGGCTTATACCGAGCTTTATTTTACCGATGTGTTATGGCCTGATTTTGATCAGGAGATGATGCAAAAAGCCATTACGAGTTTCAAGGGACGCCAAAGGCGATTTGGCCATACCGGTGATCAAATCGTCGATAAGCGTATTCTTTAGGCACTTTTCATAACCATAATAATTATTAAGCAAACTATGTTAGTACAACGCATCCTAACTGCTTTGGTGTTGGCAACGGCCGTCATATTGGCGGTTTTCCAATTGCCTGCCATCTATTTTTCTTTGTTCATCGCTATCATTGCCTTGGGCGGAGCCTGGGAATGGCTGGCTTTGACCGGGGTCGACCAGATAGGCAAAAAATTATTGTTTTTGGCGGCCCTGGTTTTTCCAATGTTGGGCATCACGTTTTGGACGGTGTTTCTGGAAGTATTGGGCGAAGCCATGGAGTGGCCCGAAGTCAAGGAATATTCGGATGCGTTGGAATGGTTTGTGATCGTGCCGGTATTGTTTTGGCTGCTGGCGATGATTTTGATCCGACAGGCAGCGCCACAATTGCTGAAGATGGAATACAAGCCTAAGCTCAAGAGCTTTATCGGCTGGATGGTATTGCTGTCGGCCTGGATGTTTCTGAGTAAACTGAGATCTTTTTATGGCCCGGAAATGGTGCTTTACTTCCTGATACTGATTTGGACAGCAGACATCAGTGCTTATTTCGTCGGCAAAAAATGGGGCAAGGACAAACTGGCGCCTGAAATCAGCCCTGGCAAAACCGTGCAAGGCATGTATGGTGCATTGGCTTCAGCGATGATTTGCGCGATAGGTTTGCGCGTTTATTACGGCTTTTCGGCCTTGGAATCGGATGGTGCGGAATTGGCGGTCCTGATGTCGATAGATTTGCTGATTTTGTCGGTGTTGACCGTGCTGGTATCCATTTACGGTGATTTGTTTTTCAGTCTGGTCAAGCGAATCAAAGGCGTCAAGGATAGTGGCACGTTGCTGCCGGGTCATGGCGGTATCCTCGATAGGGTGGACAGCATCATTGCGGCGGCACCGTTTTTCTATGCCGGTATCGTGCTGATCGGACGGAGCGTATTCGAATGAAAGGTATTTGCATATTGGGCGCTACCGGTTCGATCGGTGTCAGCACGCTGGATGTCGTTGCCAGGCATCCGGATAAATATCAAGTCGTTGCGCTGACCGCCAATGGTAATATCGACGCATTGTATGAACAATGCCTGGCCCACCATCCGGAGTATGCGGTGGTGGTCATGGAAAGCAAGGTGGCAGAGTTCAAACAGCGCATTGCCGCTTCGCCGGTAGCGGATATCAAGGTCTTGTCGGGTAGCGAGGCCTTGCAACAGGTGGCCACGCTGGAAAACGTCGATACGGTGATGGCGGCTATCGTCGGCGCGGCCGGATTGTTGCCGACCTTGGCGGCGGCCAAGGCCGGCAAAACCGTGCTGTTGGCCAACAAGGAAGCCTTGGTGATGTCGGGACAAATCTTCATGCAGGCTGTCAGCGATTCCGGCGCTGTATTGCTGCCGATAGACAGCGAGCACAACGCCATCTTTCAGTGCATGCCGGCGGGTTATACGCCAGGCCATACAGCCAAACAGGCGCGCCGCATTTTATTGACCGCTTCCGGTGGCCCATTTCGACGGACGCCGATTGAAACCTTGTCCAGCGTCACGCCGGATCAGGCCGTTGCCCATCCTAAATGGGACATGGGGCGCAAGATTTCGGTCGATTCCGCCACCATGATGAACAAAGGTCTCGAACTGATCGAAGCCTGCTTGTTGTTCAACATGGAGCCCGACCAGATTGAAGTCGTCATTCATCCGCAGAGCATCATTCATTCGATGGTGGACTATGTCGATGGTTCGGTTTTGGCGCAGATGGGTAATCCCGACATGCGCACGCCGATAGCGCACGCGATGGCCTGGCCGGAGCGCTTTGACTCTGGTGTGGCGCCGCTGGATATTTTCGAAGTAGGGCACATGGATTTCGAAAAACCCGACTTGAAACGGTTTCCTTGTCTGAGATTGGCTTATGAAGCCATCAAGTCTGGTGGAATTATGCCAACGGTATTGAACGCAGCCAATGAAATTGCTGTCGAAGCGTTTTTAAATGAAGAAGTCAAATTCACTGACATCGCGGTCATCATCGAGCGCAGCATGGCCCAGTTTAAACCGGACGATGCCGGCAGCCTCGAATTGGTTTTGCAGGCCGATCAAGATGCGCGCGAGGTGGCTAGAGACATCATCAAGACCTTGGTAGCTTAATGGAAACCCTTCACACCCTGTTTTATTTCATCGTTGCGATCGCGATTCTGGTTGCCTTTCATGAATTGGGCCACTTCTGGGTGGCCCGTAAAACAGGGGTCAAAGTCATACGTTTTTCGATTGGCTTTGGCAAGAAATTATGGGTGTTTCAAAAGTCCCCGGACCAAACCGAATTTGTTATCTCCGCCATCCCGCTGGGCGGTTACGTCAAAATGGTGGATGAGCGGGAAGGCGAAGTAAGGCCCGAGGATTTGCCTTATGCTTTCAATCGCCAGTCGGTCGCGGTCAGAACGGCCATCGTCGCGGCGGGGCCGTTGTTTAATCTGATCCTGGCCGTGTTCCTGTTTTGGTTGGTCATGATCATCGGGGAAACCGGTTTGAAGCCGATTCTGGGCGAGGTTCAGCCCGGTACGCTTGCGGCCGAGGCCGGTTTTCAATCCGGCGACGAAATCCTCAGAGTCAATCAAAAGCCGACGCCCACGTGGTCAATCGCGTTGGACGAAGTGTTTTCTTCTGCCATCGATGGCCAACGCGATATCGTGGTGGATGTCAAAACCAGCGATGAACAACAGCAATTCCGGGTCATTGCCTTGGTCGATGAGGATATCAAAAGTCCGGAAGACTTCAATGAACGATTGGGGCTGAAGCCCTGGATGCCGTTGATTAAACCGGTCATCGGCAAGCTGCTGGAAGATGGCGCCGCCAAACAAGCCGGTTTGCAGAGCGGCGATTTGATTCTTAGTGCCGATGGGCAAGCCATTCAGGATTGGCGGCAATGGGTGGAGTATGTGCAGGCAAAGCCTGATACCCCGATCAAGGTCGTGGTCGAACGCCATGAAGTGCAAGTCGAATTGCAAATAATTCCGCGCAAGGAAGCTCAGCAGGACGGTAAGGTGATTGGCAAGATCGGTGCGGGCGTTGATGTACCCAAGGAATTGTTGAGCGGTTTACAAGTCGAATATTCATTGTCGCCTGTCGCGGCCATCCCTGCGGCCTTCGAAAAAACCTGGTTTTACGCGACCAGCACATTGAAAATGATAGGGAAAATGTTCATCGGCACAGCTTCGGTCGATAATTTGAGCGGTCCCATCAGCATTGCTCAATATGCCGGGCAATCCGCGGAAATGGGCTTCACGGCATTTCTGAAGTTTCTGGGCCTGGTCAGCGTCAGTCTGGGCGTTTTGAATCTATTGCCGGTACCGGTACTGGATGGCGGGCATTTGTTGTTCTATGCCGTCGAATTGATTAAAGGCAGTCCGGTACCCGACCGCCTGCAGATGTATTTTCAACAACTAGGAATGTTTTTGTTGATGGCCTTGATGGCCTTGGCATTATTTCTGGATTTGGATCGACTGTTTCAGTAATGCCGAACAAATCCTTGGTTTTCGCTTTCCACTGTATTCCTCTAAAAATTAAGCATTCGTCATGAAAAAAATTTCAAAAGTTTTGGCTGTTTTGGCAGCGATGGTTGTGGCAAGCGGCGCTACAGCCGATGAAGCCGCCGTAAAAAAAGTGATCGCTGAATTCATGCCGGGGTCTGCGATCGATTCCATCAAACCGGCTGAAATCAAGGGTCTCTACGAGGTCGTCACTGGCGGTAGTATTTTTTATGCCTCCGAAGATGGCCGATACTTGCTGCAAGGGCAGATGTACGATGCGGTGGCGAAAAAAAACATCACCGAGAACAAGTTGGCCGATGTGCGCAAGGCGGCATTGGATAAGGTCGGCGAAAAAAACATGATCATTTTCAAGCCGGAAAACAGCAAGCATTCGGTTTCGGTGTTTACCGACATCGATTGCGGCTACTGCCGCAAGCTGCATTCGGAAATCGATCAATACATGGCGCAAGGCATTACCGTGCGTTATTTGTTCTTTCCTAGAGCGGGCAAGGGCTCTGATTCCTATGCAAAAGCGGTATCGGTTTGGTGCGCGGATGACAGACGGAAGGCTCTGACGGCGGCAAAAAAAGGCGAGTCCTTGGATGCTAAAACTTGCGAAAACCCGATTGATCAACACATGGAATTGGGCGAGGCATTTGGCATGACGGGGACGCCGATGATCGTGACTGAAAAGGGCAATGTGTTGCCGGGTTATGTGCCGGCGGCTCAATTGGCAAAAGTTTTGGCGAGTGAATGAGTCGTCTTTGCTAGCCCGAACCCTCATTAAAACCAGGCTATGAAATCTGCGAGAAGCGGAATGGCGTCAATATTCTGCTTCGCATAAAAAAAGGGGCGGTTGAGGAAACTCGTCCGCCCAGAGACCTATCTTTCAAGAGGATCATGTCAACGGTAGGAATGCAATCGACATGAGGCCTATTCTAGTCATATAGCCGGCGTCAATATTGACCTGGATCAATGTTTATCGGATTTGTGCCATGGCGATCATGCGGCAGAGCAGCGCTTGCAAAGGCCATGAATTTCTATGGTTTTGCGTTGGGGATTGAAGGCGGCGTTGCGCATTTCTTCCGATAGGGCGGCGAAAACGTCGGGTGCGGCTCGTTCCTCGACGTTGTGGCATGCTGTGCAAATCAGCAATAACTGATCGTGCTGCGTTCCGGAGCTGCGGCAGCCTACAAAGGCATTGAGGCTTTCAACGCGGTGAATCAGCCCTTGTTCCAGTAAGAAATCCAGAGCCCGATATACCGTAGAGGGCTTGGCCGCATCATTGATGGGGCGAATTTGATCCAATAAATCGTAGGCTTTGATTGCCCTATGGCTATTCCAAATCAATTCGAGAATCTTGTGTCGTATGGGCGTCAATTGCACACCGCGTGTCGTGCATACCTGCTCGGCCACGGAAATTGCGTCTCGAATACACTGATTATGGTCGTGTTCGATGCCTGATGATTCGATGCTTGTATTGTCCGTCATGTCTAAGGTGCTGTAATTCATCTGCGGTTGAACCATACCGATTAATCGTTGCCGAGTAAACCGTTAATGTCGAATCTGTGTTCAAGTTATCGATGATGGGTTCGTTAAAATTCTGCTATTTTGCGAGGCTTGATTATAATCAATCAACTGATATGGGCGGCTAAATAAGGATTTCGTCAGAAATAACTGCCACTTACCCACGCGGAGCATGGGAACGATGTGCCCGGAGTGCGGGAAATTATTTTCAACCAAATCCTTGGTGTTGACAAAAGGGAGTGTTTTTATATGTACTCGATAGGGTTGGATCTTGGATGAAAGCAGGCAGCTTGCTAATTTTTGTAGCCTTGTGGTTGATAATGATCGGTATTTCCTTTTATCAACAGGTTGAGGACGACAAGCAATACAGTCAGAAAATCGCCTATAAACAAGCGGAAATGTTCTTTGATTACCTGGTCTTGATGCGACAATGGAATAGTCGCCATGGCGGTGTGTATGCCCCGATCAGTGAACACAATCCCCCCAATCCTTACCTGAACACACCTTATCGGGATATTGTCAGTCCTGATGGCAAGCCGCTGACGCTGATCAATCCAACTTATATGACCCGCCAGTTAGCCGAAATGCAATTACGGCAATCCGGGATTCGGTTTCACGTCACGAGTCTCACTCCCCTTCGTCCCGAAAGCAAAGCCGACGAGTGGGAAGTTCAAGCGCTTAAAGCCTTTGAAAATGGACAGCCGTCTTATACCGAATTGGCCGACATCAAGGGCAAGCCTTATTATCGTTACATGGCACCGCTCAAATTGGACGCAGAGTGCCTCAAATGTCATGCGGTTGCCGACAAGCGTATGGGTGATGTCGGCGGCGGTATCAGTGTCAGTATCCCTGCCTCCGATATCGATGAATTCATAGGTCACCGGTTCGAACGGCTGAAAAAGTCGCATTTTTTCATCGCCGCTACTGGTGTCATAGCCCTGTTGATTGCCTATTGGGCGCAATCCAAATTGACACGGCGCCTGACCCGGGCCGAAAACCATCTGCAACTGGCCTATCTGGATGCGCTGACCTTGTTGCCGAATCGGCGCTATTACGATGCTTTTTTGCGCAGGGAATGGAAACGCGCCACGAGGCATCGTTATCCGCTGTCCATGATCATGATAGACATCGATTATTTCAAGGCCTATAACGACAGCATGGGGCATCAGGAGGGCGATCAGTGCTTGCGCCAGGTTGCCCGCACCTTGCGGCGCTATTTCAGACGCTCGGGGGATTTGATTGCGCGTTATGGCGGCGAAGAGTTTTGCGTGGTGGCGGCTTGCGATGCGTCGCAAATCCTGCAGTTGGCGGACATTTTGAGGATGGCGGTGGAAATGATGCATTTACCGCATCCGAGTTCTCCTATATCGCAATACGTGACGATCAGTCTGGGGGTGGCGACATTGATTCCTAATGAGAAGATCGAGTGCACTGAGTTGTTGCACCAAGCCGATCAAGCCTTGTATGCGGCCAAACATTCCGGTAGAAATCGCGTGGCAAAATATCAGGACTGAGCAGGCTTTCAAGTCGGGCGCGCGGATGGCCCGAAAGAAAGCCCGCCGCTTTGTAAAAGGTTGGCCTGTTTATCCTGGAAAAATATTTTTGTCCACGAAAGGCACAAAAATCACGAAAAATGTGATGACGTTATCAGCATGAATTGCGGCACCCTTAGCGGTGAAGGCAAAACGTTTTCGTGACTTTCGTGCCTTTCGTGGACGGCTTGCTGTTTTAGGTCGATTGGGCTTCCAGCAATTTGGCGTGCGCGGCCGCCAAGCGCGCGACCGGTATTCTGGGTGCCGAGCACGATACATAATTCAAGCCCAAGTCATGGCAGAACTTAATCGAGCGCGGGTGGCCGCCGTGTTCGCCGCAAATACCCACTTTGAGGTCAGGACGGGTTTGTCGGCCCCATTCCACCGCCATCTTCATCAGCTTGCCCAGGCCTTGAATGTCGAGGGTTTCGAACGGATTGTCCTGCAACAGGCCTGAATCCTCATACAGCGGTAAAAACTTGTTTTCCGCATCTTCCCGCGAGAATGAAAAGGTGGCTTGCGTCAGGTCGTTGGTGCCGAACGAGAAAAAGTCGGCGATTTTCGCCAGATGATCGGCGCGGGTGCAGGCGCGCACGGTTTCTATCATCGTGCCGAATTTGAATTTCAAGCTGATTTTGTACTGCGCCTCGACTTCGGCCTGAATTTCGTCGACGAACTGTTTGACCTTTTTTAGTTCTTGCGCGGTGATGACTTGCGGCACCATGATTTCCGGTTCGACCGGAATGCGCTGCTTCACGCAGCGGGCCGCGGCTTCCAGAATCGAGCGGATTTGCATCTTGTAGATTTCAGGGTAACTCATGCCCAGACGCACGCCACGGTGTCCCAGCATCGGATTGACTTCGAACAATTCAAGTACCTTGTCCAGCATCATCTCTTTTTTCGCGATCGCTTCCAGTATCACTTCTTCATTGAGCTGATTGAACGGCGTCGGCAGTTCTGGGTGGCCGGCCAAAGTTTCCAGCGTGACCCGCTGGCCTTTGACGATGGTCAGGTAATGCTTTAGCGCATTGATTTCATCCAGCAACTGGTGTTCGTTGGGCAGAAACTCGTGCATCGGCGGATCGAGCAGGCGCACGGTCACGGGGTAGGGCGACATCGCTTCGAACAATTGCTCGAAATCGTCGCGTTGAATCGGGAATAGTTTAGCCAGCGCCGCTTCGCGTTCCTCGGTGTTGTGCGCCAGGATCATGTCGATCACCAGCGGCAAACGGTCGACTGCGTTGAACATGCGTTCGGTGCGGCACAAGCCTATGCCCTTGGCGCCGTATTCGGCGGCCAATCTAGCCATCGCCGGCGTATCGGCGTTGGCGTGTACGCGCAGGCGGGCATTTTCATCGGCCCAGCTCAGCAGGGTTTTCAGCTCTGGTGAAAAGGATGGCTTGATGGTCGGGATGCGGCCCAGATAAATATCGCCGGTGCCGCCGTCGATCGTGATCAAATCGCCTTCCTTGATATGGATGTCGCCGACGATGGCTAGGCGGGCGCGCACATCGACCTTGATGTCCTCGGCGCCGGCCACGCAAGCTTTACCCATGCCGCGGGCGACCACGGCGGCGTGCGAAGTTTTGCCGCCGCGGCTGGTCAAGACGCCTTGGGCGGCGAAAAAGCCGTGGATGTCTTCCGGTTTGGTTTCCTCGCGCAGCAGAATGAGGTCTTCACCGGTTTTGGCCAGGCGGACCGCCGTATCGGCGTCGAATACGCATTTGCCGCATGCCGCGCCCGGCGAGGCGGGCAGGCCTTGGGCCAAGGGTTGTTGGCCGTGATCGGCCGCCAATTGCGGGTGCAGCAATTGTTCCAATAATTCGGGATTGATCCGCAGCAAGGCGCGTTCCTTGCTGATCAAGCCTTCGTTGACCATGTCGATCGAGGTTTTCACCATCGCGGTCGCGTTCATTTTGCCGTTACGGGTTTGCAGGCAATACAGCACGCCGCGTTCGATGGTGTACTCGTAATCCTGCACTTCCTTGTAATGCGCTTCCAGTTTGTTGCGCAGTTCGACCAGTTGCCGGTATTGCTCGGGCATTTCCTTGGCCATTTCGTGTACCGGTTTGGGTGTGCGAATACCGGCGACCACGTCCTCGCCTTGGGCGTTGACCAGATATTCGCCGTACATTTCGTTGACACCAGTACCGGGGTTGCGGGTAAAGCCGACACCGGTGGCGCAATCATCGCCCATGTTGCCGAACACCATCGTCACGATGTTGACCGCAGTGCCGTTGGCGATGTCCGGCGTGATGTGAAATTCGCGGCGGTAATCGACCGCGCGTTTGCCCAGCCAAGAGTTGAACACCGCCTTGATGGCAATTTCCAGTTGTTCGTAGACGTCTTCAGGAAATGGTTTGCCGGTTTCTTCATGCACGACCATCAGGAACAGGTCGCTGATTTCCTGCAGTTGGTCGGCGCTCAACGCCACGTCGGCCTTGATGCCGGCGGCCCGCTTGACGTTTTCGAAATGAAAATCGAATTTTTCGTCCTCTATGCCCAGTGCCACTTTACCGAACAACTGAATGAAGCGGCGGTAGGCGTCGTAGACAAAGCGCGGATCGTCGGTCATCTCTATCATCGCCGCCAGGGTTTGCTTGTTCAAACCCAGATTCAAGATAGTGTCCATCATGCCCGGCATCGAAATGGCGGAGCCGGAGCGCACCGACACCAATAAAGGATCGCTATTGCCACCGAATTGCTTGCCGGTTTCTTGTTCGATATCGGCGATTTGCTGGCGCACTTCGTCCATCAAGTCGGCGGGCAGTTGCTTGTTTTCCAGATATTGCAGACAAGTGGCGGTGGTGATCACAAAACCGGGCGGAACATTGAGCCCCATTTGCGTCATCTCGCAAAGGTTGGCGCCTTTACCACCTAATAACGCCTTGTTTTTTCCGTCGCCATTTTTGAATGAGAAGCTGTATTTCGGGTTCATCGTCTACCTTAGGTCAGAGTTATGGAGCGGTTAAATCGGATTATAAACAGGCCGGCCTGGCTTGTATGATTTTGTTTCATGCCAAGGCCAAAACCTTGGTCAATTTCGGGTTATTCACGCGGATCAAAAGCCGCGAAGACTTTATTGCGCCCGCTATTTTTCGCCAGGTAAAGGGCCTTGTCGGCTTCCTGCAGCATGCTTTCCAGCGTGGCTTCAGGTGTCGCCAATGTGGCAACACCTATCGATACCGTGAATTGAATCGGCGTGTTTTGATCGGCGATGCTGACGCGGGTGTTCTCGAGTTCATGCCGTAGGCGATTGGCTACGCTGACCGCGCGTTCGCCGGTCGTTTCCGGTAGCAAAATGGCAAATTCTTCCCCGCCCATGCGACCGATGACGTCGATCTCGCGCAGCATGCTTTTACAAACGCCGGCCAGGGTTTGCAGGACTTGGTCACCGGCTTTGTGGCCATAACTGTCATTGATGTTTTTGAAAAAGTCTATGTCCATCATCAGCAGCGATACCCAGGTGTCATAGCGTTGGGAGCGGGATAGTTCCTGTTCGGCCAAGGCCAAAAAATGGCGGCGATTGGCGAGGCCGGTCAAAAAATCGATTTGTGCTTGGTATTCCAGTTCTTGCAGCAAGGAAATACGGTCGCTGATGTCGCGCGTCACCGCGACCATGGCCTTGACCTTGCCGTTTTCGTCGAACAGCGGCGCGGCATGCATGTCCATCCAATATCGGCTACCGCGTTGGCCTTCGATAATGAACTCCAGCGTGCCGGTTTTTCCCTGAAACACCTGGCCATGCAGCTTTTTGAACGCAGGCCGGAATTCAGGCAGCACGAAGTTGATCAAGCCATATTGACGCGCCGCGCCGATATGGTCCACTTCCAGCAGCTTCAAGCCGGTTTGGTTCATTTCGAGCAATTGCAGATCCTGGTCAAGCACCTTGACGCATTCGGGTTCGCTATTCAGGATGGTATTCAAAAAATCGGTTTTTTCCTTCAGCGCATCTTCGAAGGTCTTGCGCTCGGAAATGTCGCGGACCAAGGCGCAGTTGTACGCCTTACCCCCGTATTCGAAATAATTGGCGACAACTTCGATCGGGAATACATGGCCATTCTTGTGCCGATGTTTCGATTCGAAGCGCAGGCTTTTGCGCCGCTTCAGTTCAAGCCAATGATGGGGCCATTCCGCAAACGGAAAATCGGCATCTACCTGCGCTACCGTCAGTTGGGTAATTTCGTCGTGCGTAAAGCCGAGCTTTTGGCAGGCGGCCAGGTTGGCATCGAGAATGCGCCCATTTTGGTCTATCCAGAAAACTTCTTCGCCGCAATGATCCAGACTGAATTGACGAAAATGCATGGCTGCTTCGATCTGTTTGCGTTCGTCGATGCCCGTCAACATGCCGATATAACCAAGAAACTGGCCGTGCTCGTCGTAGCGCGGTTTGCCGACATCGATAAACCAGCGGTATTCACCATCGCGTCCACGCAAGCGATATTCCATCTGAAACTGCATGCGGGTATCGAAACGCGCGCGATAAGTATCGAGACAGTAATCCAGATCCTCCGGATGAATACCGGCCTGCCAACCGTTGCCGTATTCCTGCAGCAGGCTGCGACCGGTATATTCGAGCCAGGTGTGGTTGAACCAGCTGCAGCGTTTGTCGGGTTCCGCGACCCAGATCAGGACGGGCGCGGAATTGGCTAGGCTGCGAAAACGGTTTTCGCTTTCTTGCAGCGAGACTTCGAAATTTTTACGCTCGGTAATGTCTTGCAGGGCCCCGAATAGCCGATGGCATCCGTGTTCACCGTTCTCCTCGACTTGGCTATGGCAGCAAAGATAGCGGAGCGAACCGTCGCGATGCCTGATGCGCAGGATGGTTCCGCTGGATTCTCCGGGGAGTAGATTGGTCACGTGGGTGGCAAACAAAGGCTGGTCTTCGTTGACGACGAAGGAACGCCAACAGCCACGCGCCATTAATTCCTCGATGCTATAGCCGAACAGTCTTTCGGCATTGCCGCCTATCCAGTGAAAGCGAAACAGTCTATCCTCGGCCCGATAGCATGAGTAGATCAGATCGTTGGTCAGCGAGGCGATGTGGTGAAAGCGATTTTCACTTTCGCGCAATGCATGTTCTATGCGTTTGCGTTCGCTGATGTCGCGCAGGATGGTCACGAAGTACTGTTTTCCCTCGCCCAGCCAACTGTTGAGGGCGATTTCCACCGGTATCTCGGTGCCGTTTCGGTGCAAGGCGGCCAGTTCGAATATTCCTCCAAAATGATGGCTCGAATCCCCGTCAGCCCGAATGCCGTGCAATGCGGATTGATACTGCTCCCGAAAACGCTCGGGAATGATGTTGCGGATGGGGCGTTCGAGCATCTCGGCTTGCGTGTAACCAAAACAATGTTCAGCGCCCTTGTTCCAGAACAGGATGCGATCTTCGTCGTCGGCCAGAATGATGGCGTCGGTCGCCGTGGTCGCCAGCAAGCGAAAACGCTGCTCGGAGGCGGCAAGATGCTGTCTTTGCTCGGTCAAGCTGGTTGCCATCCTGTCAAACGCCCGGCCAATGGCGCCAAATTCGTCCGGCAGATTACTCAGGTTGCCGGCATAGTTGCCTGAGGTCAATGCGCCTATGCCGTCCCGCAAGGCGCTGAGTGGCTGCAAAATATGGCGTCGTACCAGAAAACCGATCAATAGCCAGAGCAATACCAATGTGCTGCCGCTCCAGCTTAACGTAAAAAGAAATTTGTGCTGAAGTTGTTCCTGTAGGGTGGCGGCTGGAATCTTGATGCTGAGTATGCCGCGTAATTCACCGGCCTGATAATTGTAAGCGGCGTTATAACGCTGGCGTACCGCATCAGGGGCCTTATGTCGTTCGCCGTGGCAGCTTAGGCAATAGGTTTCGACCCAGATCGGGCGGGCATAATGGTAAAAAGCTTTGCCATTGCTGTCCGTGAAGGGGACGAAGCGCAGTTCGTCTTGAGGATATTGGCGAAAGTAGTCTATGGCGGCCATCTCGATGGCGTCGGCCTGGTTTTGCGGATTACGTGCTTGATCACTGACGTTGTTGAAGGAAAAGCCGGTTTTGTCCCAGTTTGCCAGATCGTTCGAAATCCGTCCCAGCGCATGGGCCGGTAGAAATCCCAGGGTTTCGTCGTTGAGCGGTAAGCCGCTGTCTATGAATTGATGATGATAGACCCGGCGGGTGGACATCAACAGATTGCGGATGTGTTCGACGGACGCTAGCAAATTTGCCTCGGCTTCTTTTTTTTCGTTTTGATAAGCGAGCAAGCCAAATACGAAAAACCCCAGAGCCAAGGCGGAGCCGATTAACAGATGGAAGCGACGCTTGAGAGTCATGGGTTTTATGGGCTCGCCGGCCGATGCCGTTTTTGAAGTAGAGTTCGCATCCTGCTGCATGGATAAAATGTTTGGCGGGACAGTTGAGGTTGTTACGCCAGTCGCTTTCTTCGCTTAATGATAGAACACTGTCGAGATTTTTAGCAAAATACCGGTTTTCTTTGCGCTTGCGTGGCTAGCGATTAAATCAGAGATTTTGCCTTGCATCGGTCAGGGGGGGCAATTTGGCGGCACGCCTGTTTGAGTGCCTTTCGCGATACGGTCAATTCATGGGGGTCCTCGTTGTAAATTTGCTAAACTAGCCCTCTTTTGTTTTAAGCCAAATTCTTGATGAAACACGTCGAACTTCTTTCTCCCGCCGGCACTATTCGTAATATGCGCTACGCATTTGCCTTTGGCGCCGATGCGGTGTACGCAGGGCAGCCTCGTTATAGTCTCAGGGTCCGCAACAATGACTTTCTGTCCGACAATCTGGCCAAAGGCATCGCTGAAGCCCATCAATTGGGGAAAAAGTTTTTCCTTGCCGCGAATGTCATTCCGCACAACACCAAGATCAAAACCTTTGTCAAGGATATGGCGCCCATCATTGCGATGGGGCCCGACGCCCTGATCATGGCCGATCCGGGATTGATCATGATGACGCGAGAGCAGTGGCCGGACATGCCGATTCATTTATCGGTACAGGCCAACACCGTCAACTTTGCCAGCGTGAAATTCTGGCAGCGCATGGGCGTGGAGCGAGTCATCCTGTCCCGTGAGTTGTCGCTGGACGAAATCGCCGAGATTCGCCAGGAATGCCCGGATATGGAGCTTGAAGTGTTCGTGCATGGCGCGCTGTGCATCGCTTATTCGGGGCGCTGTCTGTTGTCGGGGTATTTCAATCATCGCGATCCCAATCAAGGGACCTGTACCAATTCCTGCCGCTGGAAATACGATACCAAACCCGCCCAGGAAACCGCCGAAGGCGACTACATATTGGCCGAAAACTCGATATTGTCGATGGCGGATTTGAATCAGGGCATCAATACCGCCAGTTGCGGCGGCGCCGAGCGCCATCCCTTGGCCGACAATGTTTATTTCCTGGAAGAGGAAGGCCGTCCGGGCGAATTGTTGCCTGTGATGGAGGACGAAAACGGCACCTATATCATGAACTCGAAGGACCTGCGCGCAATCGAGCATGTGCAGCGACTGGTGGAAATCGGGGTTGATAGTTTGAAAATTGAAGGACGCACCAAGTCGCACTTTTATGTGGCTCGCACCGCGCAGGCTTATCGGATGGCGATCGATGACGCGTTGGCTGGCCGCCCATTCCAGCCGGAACTATTGGGTGTATTGGATAATCTGGCCAACAGGGGATATACCGACGGTTTCTATCAACGCCATCATACACACGAACATCAAAACTATATTTCCGGCTATTCCAAAAGTCACCAGCAACAATTTTGCGGTGAGATTACCAGCTATGATCCCGAAAGCGGCTTGGCTGACGTCAGCGTGAAAAACAAGTTTGCGGTGGGCGACCGTTTGGAAATGATCCTGCCGGAAGGCAATCGCGACATCATTGTCGACATGATGTTCGATAAATATGGCAATGCCATGCAGGAAGCCGCCGGTGGGGGTTATGAAGTACGGATTCCGCTGCCTGATGCCGATTGCCAATATGGGCTGTTGGCGCGTTATTTCTAGCCAAAAGGTGATGCTAATGACATTTGCAACCGCCGATTTATGCGATCGCTTTGCCGATCGGGAAAATTTTCAAATTGCCGAACCGCTGTTTCGCCAATTCGGCAACAGGCGGCTGTTTAGCGGGCGGATCACGACGCTGAAGGTTTTCGAAGATAATACACTGGTTCGCAGCACGCTGGAAGAAAAGGGCAACGGCAGGGTGTTGGTGATCGATGGTGGCGGTTCACGACGTTGTGCCTTATTGGGGGATACCCTGGCCCAATTGGCGCTAGAAAACGGCTGGCAGGGGATTGTCGTTTACGGCTGTATTCGTGGCGCGGCATTGATCGATCAATTGCCGCTTGGCGTGATGGCGCTCAACACTCATCCCTTGCGCAGCCGCAAGCATGATCACGGCGAGCGCGATCTGATGATTACCTTTGCCGGGGTCAATTTCAAGAAGGATCATTATTTATACGCCGATAGCGACGGAATTATCGTCTCCGAGACAAAATTGGATTAAAATCGCTTTGTCCTAACCCAGTAAAATACTCAAGAATATGCAAATCGTACTCGCAAACCCCCGTGGATTCTGTGCCGGCGTGGACCGGGCCATTGAAATCGTCGATCAAGCCATCGAAGCCTTTGGTGCGCCAATTTATGTGCGGCACGAGGTGGTGCATAACCGCACCGTGGTCGATGGGCTGAAACAAAAAGGCGCGGTGTTCATCGAGGAGCTAAGCGATGTGCCGGTAGGTTCCTACTTGATTTTCAGTGCGCACGGCGTGTCCAAGGAGGTGCAAAAAGAAGCCGAGGAGCGCCAGTTGACGGTATTCGATGCGACTTGTCCGCTGGTGACCAAAGTACACATGCAGGTTGCCAAGCATGCCAAACAGGGCCGAGAAGTGATTTTGATTGGCCACGCCGGTCATCCGGAAGTGGAAGGCACGATGGGGCAATACGAAAAATGCACCGAAGGCGGCGGCATTTACCTGGTCGAAACTCCGGAAGACGTACGCAATTTGAAAGTCAACAATCCCAATGATCTGGCCTATGTGACGCAGACGACCTTGTCGATGACCGACACCAAGGTCATGGTGGATGCGTTACGCGAACAATTTCCGTCCATCAAGGAGCAAAAAAAGGACGATATTTGTTACGCGACGCAAAACCGTCAGGATGCGGTGCATGATCTGGCCAAGATTTCCGACCTGATTTTGGTTGTCGGCTCTCCCAATAGTTCGAATTCCAACCGTTTGCGTGAAATCGCCGTGCAACTCGGTAAACCCGCTTATTTGATCGATACTTACCAGGATTTGAAGCAAGAGTGGCTGGAGGGAATTGAAGTAGTCGGTGTTACCGCGGGCGCTTCGGCACCGGAAGTGTTGGTGCAGGAAGTGATCGATCAACTGAAGGCATGGGGCGGCGAAACCACTTCGGTCAGAGAAAACAGCGGCATCGAGGAAAAGGTAGTCTTTTCGATTCCCAAGGAGTTGAAAAAACATATGCAAGCGTGATCAAATCAAGCGAATTCCATAAATCGTCAACGGAGGTTTCATGACCATTACCGCGCAAGACTTGGTGGCAAATGCCAAGCAACAGATCAAGGAAATCGATACCGTTACCGCGCAAAGCCAGTTGGGTAGCAGTTTGATTCTCGATGTGAGAGAGCCGGCCGAATATTCCGCGGGCCATTTGCCCGGTGCAATCAATATTCCACGCGGCGTTCTGGAGTTTAAAATAGACACATACCCCGAGTTTCAGGGCAAACAGCAATCGGCTATCGTGGTTTATTGCCAAACCGGCGGACGATCCGCGCTGGCGACCCATGCATTGAACCAACTGGGCTATGAAAAGGCGGTCAGCATGGCCGGCGGATTCAAAGCCTGGGCGGAGAATGGTTTGCCGCTTGGCTGAAGAGCAGGCGATTCGTATCGATAAATGGTTGTGGGCTGCGCGTTTTTTCAAGACGCGCAGCCTGGCGGCCGATGCCGTCAATGGCGGCAAGGTTCATGTCAACGGTCATCGCTGCAAGCCCGGAAAAGACGTCAAAGTCGGTGACATCATTACGGTCAGTAAGGATCAATACACCTGGGACATTGAAGTTACCGATCTAAACAAACAGCGCAGGCCCGCCAAAGAAGCGGCATTGCTCTATCACGAGGATGAGGCCAGCGCCGCCAAAAGGCAGCAACAAATAGAGTTGCGCAAGCAGCAACAAGCTTTACTCCCTCCATCCGAACGCGAACGAAAACCCAACAAAAAGCAACGCCGGCAAATACATCGTTTCAGACAAGATATGAGTTGAGTGACGATGGTTGGGAATGTGTGAGAAATAATCTCGGCATTGGTAGGTGCGAATTAATTCGCACCTACACCGAATGCTTGCATAGGTTATTTCATGTTCTTCCTTATGCAATGACTCGACGCGTGCATCGGCTTGGGTTTGCATTTGACGGGCGATACGGTAACAAACGCCGATAAACATCGGGTGCTGATCGAGACAAAGCGGTTCGGTTGTGAAAAAGTTTTTTGGCTTTTTTTCATCTAAACGCCAGGGCGCCGGGCGAGAGGGACTCGACTTGAACATGCCTGGAGTACGCTCCAAAATTTCTCCAAACCAGGCAGTGGGCTTTTTGCCAGGGTTGGAAGGCCGGTGGCGGTTGGGGGTGTAAATAGTTGCTTGAGGCCCGTAAACAATAGCTACAATTTGCGCGTCAATTTATCATCTTCAACAAGATTCCTGCCAAGTGAAGGGGCTTGCGAGGAATTGTGTGCCACATCATTAGAGATTTTCATGTCGATACGTTACGCTTTATTGATCCATTTTGCCTTGCTGGGCGGTGTTACGCTGTCTGGCTGCGCTACCAGTCGACAAATCGTCGTCGACTATCCTAAAACCGAAACATCGATTTTGCCGCCGTTAAAAGGACAGGCGTCGGTAACGGCCGATGACTATTATGTGCAACTGGTTTCCGAGTTTGAATTTAAGGGGGACAACTCCCTGAAAGGAGGGTGCAGCGACGTAGGCGCCTCTTACGAGACCGGAGATATGTCAGCCGCGTTGCTATTCAACATCCAAAACGAGCCTTTGCGCTTCAAGCGCGAGGCCAGCGGTTTTCTGTACCAAGCCACGACGGGTAAATGCAATTACAAGCTGGAGACCAAAAAAGCCTATTTGACACCCTGGCTTAGGCTGGATCTGGCCAAGGATACCTTGCTCGAGTATCGTTTTTTGACCAGCAATAACCACGAGGCCAATCTGTCGCAATTGGTGGGAGACATCAATGCGGCCAGCAGCTTGATGGCCTTGACCGGCGTCGGAACCGGGGTGGCTTTGATGGGAAAATTGGCGGGTAGCTGGGTCGAAGCTACCGCGGCCCAACCGGCGGTGAACAAACCATCGTCGTCGGCGAAATACAGTTCGGAAACCCACGCATTGCCCAGCGGCGTAATGTTGACCAGTAGTGGCGGCAGCCAGAATCAAAGCCGTCTGCCCGTTTACGAGGTGGTCGATGCTGGCTTGAAGATCTGGGCGACGGAAACCAAGTTGTTGGGTGAAATGCGCGTTTATCCGGAATGGGTGCCGTCGCTTTTGCTCAAATCGGCAGTGGATGGCATGCCCGATGCGCATGATTTGTCTCTGGATGAGCTCTGGCGTGTGCCGATTCACACGGCCACGGGCGAAGTGCCTTTGCAGCAAGTCATCGATCAAGCCATGCAAACTGAAAAGCCGAATTTGAACCCGGACTGGCAAAACTATGACGCCGTCGAAAGTCAATGCCGTCGCTTGAAATTGGTCATGAAGGACTTGGGCTTCAATAAATTCGATAGAAACGCCGTGCTGTTCTATTTCCTCAACAAATCGGCGGATTGGAAAAACTTCAATATTTCGCCGCAGAGGGCTATGGCCGATGCGATTCGTCCGCGCGTATTGGAGCAATATCGCAGCAAGGATTTCTCGGGATGCCTGGCCAAGGAAGATTATACGGTGATGAAGAGCATGCGCCTGCCGGTCAATACGGAGCAGGATTGGGATGACTTGAGCAGCAACCGGCAAAAAAAAGAAGATGTGATCAGTTCGGTGCAATCGGCGGGACGACAATTACTGGCAGCCTTGAGTCACCCCGATAAGGACGAAATGGCTAGACAGTTGTATCCGCTATTGCTCAATGAGAAAGGCGGTAATGGCAGTGTGCTGCTGCAAAACCATTTGGGCAATTTCGGCTTGGAAACCTTGCTTCAGGTGCCGGCGATCGCCAACGACGGTGTTGTGATCAACGCGGCCCAACTGGCCGATGTGATGATGGGATTGTCGGTCGACAGCTATAGCTGCGTGAGGCCCGCGCAAGAACAAGGTCGGCCGCTGGTCAACATTGGCATTTTGTTGTTTGCCACCAAGCCGGGCAGTCTGCGGGAAAAGGGTGGGGCGCTGGAATTCGAACTGGTTCAAGGCAAAATTGCCCGGCTGGCGTTTCAGCATCCGACGTTTCGCGATTTCGAACAAAACATTACCGACTTTCCGGACCTGGGCGGCTGCCGGATCGAGGCTGATTTTTTAAACAAGTTGCATTAAGTTCGAGCGCGGATGCTGAAAAAAATCCTGATTTTATTAGCCGCTTTGCTAATGCTGCCGGGTTTGTACGCGGCGGCAGGTTTTTGGCTGATTCCCAGGCTGGCGCAGGACAAACTACCGGAAATGCTCGGGGAAATCACCGGGCAGTCCGTGCAGTTGCAGGGGGTGCGCTTCGATCCTTTTGATTTGAGTGCTGATCTGACGGGTTTCGAGCTGGCGCTGGCGGACGGCAAGCCATTGGTCGCTTTCGATACATTGGCGGCCGATATCGATATGCTCGAGTCGTTGAAACAGCGTTCAGTGGTCATCGCTTCGGTTTCGTTGCGTAAACCCAACGTCGCCATCGAGCGCAAGGCCGACGGTCGCTTGAATTTCGATGAACTCATCGAAAAAATATCCTCGGCCAGCGAACAGGGGCAGGCAGAGAGCGAAGGTGGCGTGCCGCCAATTTCGATCCGAAAAATCAGCCTCGAAGAGGGGCAAATAGTTTGGCGTGATGCAGCTACCGGGCAGTCATTGACGGAAACCCTGGGGCCGGTGAATATCACGCTGTCGGAATTTACGACCCGGCCCGAGGCCAAGGCACAATTCGACTTGAATCTGAAACTCGCTTCCGGTGGCGGTCTGGATTTGCAGGGAGAACTCAATCCGACAACGCTCGCTGCGCAAGGTCACGTCAAACTGGACGACCTTGCCTTGCCCAAGGTCTGGCAAATGTTTCTACGCGACAGCATGCCGCTGGAAATCGTCGATGGCAAAATTTCGCTGCAAGCCGATTACAGCGTTGCCCCCGGCAATGCTTCCGCAACGCAAGTCTTGATCGATAATGGCGGAATCGAGGTAAAGGCGTTGAGCCTAAACGAAACAGACAAGGCCGACGAATTGATCCATTTGCCTGTTCTGGCGGCCACTGGCATACGCTTTGATTTGCAAAGTCAGCAGGTGCACATCGCCACGCTGTCTAGTCAGGATGCCAGGCTGAAGGCTTGGTTGCAAGCGGATGGGCAGGTCAATTATCAGGCGCTGTTCGCCGCTTCGCCGGAGACCGCGTCGTCCGAGGAAACGGCAGCAACTACCGCAAAGCCTTGGCGAATTTCGGTAAACGAATTGAAGCTGGCGAATTATCAGCTCGCGTTCATCGATCACAGTCAAACCAAACCGGTGGAAATGTTGTTCGATGAACTCGGCTTGAGTGTGCGGGATTATCACAATGCCGATGATGTGAAATTGCCCTTGCAATTTTCCACCCGATTCAATCAGTCGGGACGCATCAAGCTCGATGGCGATGTCGGACTGTCACCCTTTTCCGCGAATTGGGCCGTGGAACTGCAGCAAATCAAGCTGAAAACCTTTCAGACTTACCTCGATCCGTATGTGAAACTGGAATTGACCGACGGCGACCTGAATACCCAGGGGCATTTGCAACTCGTGGCGGGCGATGAACTGCAGGTCAATTATCAGGGCGATGCCAATATCGACAGTCTGATCACAAGAGACAAGGTCAAGAATCAGGACTTTGTCAAATGGCACAATCTGGAATTGAAGCAGATGGTGCTGGATGCGACCAGGCAGGACTTCAAACTGGCTAAAGTGATCTTTGATCGGCCCTATGTGCGTTTCACCATCAAGCAAGATGGGAGCAACAACGTTTCGGATATCATGGTCGTCAAAAACGCTGACAAGCCAAAAACAAAGTCATCCACCCACGCCGGCAGCGCTAAAGTCCAGGCCGACTCTGAGCCGGTCGTCACGATAGGAAAAATTGAATTCAAACAAGGGCAGTCCGATTTTGCCGATTATTCGTTGATTTTGCCTTTCGTCGTCAAAATGAATGACTTGACTGGCGAAGTGAGTGGGTTTGCCTCCAATACCGACAGCGCCGCCAAATTGAAATTGCAAGGCAGGGTGCATGATTTGGCGACGGTCAAGATTGGTGGTAGCTATCATCTTAAAAGTGGCGATTCCGATATTGCGCTGAGTTTCAAGCACCTGCCGCTACCGTTGGTCACACCCTACATGGCTGAGTTCGCGGGTTACCGAATCGAAAAAGGCCAGATGGCGCTCGATTTGAACTACACCATCAAGGGCGCGGAACTGAGTGCGCAAAACAAGATTTTTATCGACCAACTGGTGCTTGGCGAAAAGGTCGAAAATCCCAAGGCGGTATCCTTACCCTTGGAATTGGGGGTGGCTTTGCTGAAAGACTCCGATGGTAAAATCAATCTGGATTTTCCGATTACCGGCAGTCTGGAAGACCCGAAGTTCAGCGTTGGCTCGCTGGTGGCCGACGTCTTGGTGAATGTCGTCACCAAAGCCGTGAGTTCTCCGTTCAAGGCGATAGCCTCGCTGTTCGACAGCGACGATGATTTGAGCACCATTGTTTTCGCCGAGGGAAATGGTGAATTGAGTGCGGAAGAAGCCGCGAAACTGGATCAGATTGCCCAGGCCTTGCTTGCCAAACCCGAGCTGGTGTTGGAGATCAAAGGCATGGCGTATGAGGCTCAGGATTGGCCGGTGATGCGCTCGGACGCGCTGGCCGACATTCTGAAAAAAATGAAGTCGGGCGAACTGCGTGATAAGGGCGAGATTATCCGCTCGGAATATATCGAGCTATCGGAAGCCGAGTATCAGCGATTGCTGGCCAAGTTTTATGCCGAGGTGTTTCCGCAGAAAATCGATCATTCATTATTTGGCAAACCGCGCATCAAAAATCAGCCGGATGCCGATTTTTACAGCATTGCCAGGCAAGAGCTCGAGGCGATCATGCAACCCGATCCGCAGCGCCTGAACGAACTGGCCGTGACGCGGGCGAACCATATCGCAAAACATCTGGTCGAGCACGGCAAAGTGGATAGGGGCCGGATTTATATTCTGGCCACCGAGTTGAAGCAGCAAGCGTCCGAAGAGGGTATCAGTTCCCGCTTGTCGTTAAACGTGGCATCCTGACCGGTAGTGAGTCCTTTGTACTATAATTGCGTACTCATAAAATCAAATCCTGTTTTTTCAATACAGGGATACGTGGAGATGAAATGAAAACCCGAGTTTCCCGCATTATATTTACCCTGATTGCGGCATGTTCGACAGGATTCACTGCCATGCCCGTGGCTGCCCAATCGATGACCTCCTGCACCATGACCTACAAGATGAGTGGCTGGTCTTTTGTCTATAAGCAGTACGATGGCGTCGGGCATATTAGCTGCAGTAACGGGCAGCGCGCCCAGGTGGGGCTGTCGTCGAAAAGCATAGGCTTTACGATAGGCAAGTCGGAAATCGAAGGAACCGGGGTTTTTTCGGAGGTACGAAATCTGAACGAGATCTATGGCCATTATGTGGCGCTGGGAGGACACGCCGGCGTGACAAAATCGGTCGATGGACAGGTTTTGACCTCGGGCGAAATCTCGCTGGTATTGTCCGGAAAGGGACGCGGAGTGGACATCGGCGTCACGCTCGGGGCATTGAATGTAACGCCGCGATAGGACGAGCCTGGCCCGGAAAGGACAACATGAAACCGTTTAGAACAAGATTCGTTGGTATGGAGGTATCTGTTGTCGCTGAACGAAAATCACCATTGAACCGGAACAAGATTGCCGGTTTCATGGCTAAAGCCATAAACATGGACAACGTGTGAAAAACTCTTTTTTTCTAGTCATTCCTGAACAGAGAAACGACCCACAGTTGGCGAAGACCTTTGTCGAGCCCAATTTACGGCAATGGGTTGCCGAGTTGCCTACGGCCAATCCCGGCCTGGCCACGCGTCTGTTTCAGGATTTGGTCAATGACCTGATCTCCCTGGAGATGAGCAACGCTAATCGCCTGAATGCGCTGGAGTTGCTCAGACAACAATTCTTGATCATCGAGGATTATCTGCGCTCTAGATTGATCAAATCCGGTTTTCCGAAGGGCGAGGTGGAAAGAAAAATATTCGCCTTGGTCGTCGTCATCGAAAAACAATTCACCATCGGCTATTGGATGGTCGCGCGCGGTTTGACGCGCCGAGAAATCGGCTGGCTGCAAGGCAAGAATACCGCCTTGTCCATTCAACGTTGCATCAAGGGGTTGAGCAACATTGTCATTACCCATTACATGATGAGTTTGCCGGTGCCGGACTGGATTTGGTTCGATCTGCACTCGCTGAACCGCCTGGCCTGCAAACTCGGTAAGGAAAACGTCCGGGTGGCTGATTCATCTGGAATTTTCAGCAAATCCAGCAGCATCTCGGACAGTTACAAGCAGATTTTACTGCTTAGTTTGGCGTATCCTTCCGGTCTGATGCAGAAAGAGTACCAGCAGGTTTATGGCTTTATCGAGAAAATCAGCGATCTGGTGGAGATCGAAAAGAAGCCGGTGGCCGATCAGGCGGTGCAATGCGTGATTTTGGTTGATGAAGATTTGCCGCCCAGTTTTGTCGGCGATACGGCGGTGCAGACCGACAAGCGCGCCGAGTCTGCAAAAATGTATCTTAACTTGACCCGGTTGCAAAAATTGGTCAAACAGGCCGAGAAATTTTGCAGCAAGGATGAGGCGCGCTTCAGTTCCCTGGAAATGCGCAAGGGTGATGACCAGAGATTATCGGCCGAGCTGTTCGATTATCTGATGCAGCGCTGGCAAGGCCAGGAGCCGCAAGGCACGGCTTTTTTCACGGACAGATTGAGCCGTTATTTGACGATTGGGCTCGATGCGACCCATGAATTGCTCGATCCCGCGCTGAATGAAACGAGGGATTTGGAAATTTTGGCCGAAACCTACTCCGACCGTGCGCTTTACTGCGGTTTTGACAAGGAAGGCGTGTTGTCCATCGGGAGCATGGTAAGCTTTAGAAAGACCGATGCGCTACCTTACCAACGATGCTTGGGCGTCGTCTGCAAGATTCAATTGCCCAAGGAAGACAACAAGCTGATTTTCGAAGTGACCATCGTTGCCCAGCAAGTCTATGCCGTGGCCTATCATGAAATGAATGCGCCGGCGGGGGCGGAACCCAGGAAAGCCTTGTTGTATGGCGTCAAGAGTGAACGGGAGGAAAGAAGTTACATTATCCTGGAATCCTTCATGCTAAAGGATGGCGATGTCTTGAGAATGTTCATGGCGCAGGAAAATTTTCCCATCATTCTCAATGGACGTAAGAACATCGGCTTGGGCTATTGGCAGTTCGAATGCCGTCGCATCATGGAAAAGACCGCGCCTCAGCAAGATAGCAAAAAAGGTTATGATTTTATCTAACACCAGCCGCTGCCGCAGGGCAGTTAAATGCCGTTTTCGGCGACCGTTTTATTCAATGAAAATAAATGACAGACAATATTGATCAGGTTACTGATTTTAAAGCTCTAGAAGATCCCTACGCTCAGCGCGAAGCCGAGAAGTACGAAAATCCCATCCCCAGTCGTGAGTTGATTCTTCGGCTCATCGAACAAGCCGGCAAACCTTTACGTCGACAACAAATCGCCCAACAATTCGGCCTGGAAACGCCGGACGCGCTGGAAGCATTACGCAGACGCCTGCGCGCGATGGAGCGTGACGGGCAATTGGTTTTCAACAGCCGGCAAAAATACAGCCTGGGTGACGGGCACAACACCATCGCCGGGCGCGTGTTGGGGCATCCGGAAGGCTTTGGTTTCTTGAAGCCGGACGACGGCAGCGACGATTTGTTTTTGTCGCCGAGAGAGATGAAGCCCTTGATGCACAATGACAGGGTCGTCGCGCGCGTGTCCGGCATCGACCGAAAAGGTCGCCGCGAAGCCGCGGTGATCGAAATTACCGAGCGCAACACCCACCAGGTGGTAGGACGCTTTTTCATCGAGGGGCGTGTGGCATATGTCGTTCCGGATAACAAAAAGCTGATTCACGAAGTGTTGATCGCCAAGGAAGACACCGGCGGCGCGCAAAAAGGCCAGATCGTCGTCGCCGAAATCATTCAGCAGCCCACCGCGCACTGTCAACCGCTAGGCCGAGTGACTGAAGTGCTGGGCATGCACATGGCGCCCGGCATGGAAATCGAAATGGCGATTCGGTCTTACGAATTGCCGAATCAGTGGCCGGATGCTCTGCTGAACGAAATCAAGAATTTGACACCGGAAGTGCCCGAAGCAGCCAAGCAGGGTAGGGAAGACATCCGTCATTTGCCGTTGGTGACCATAGACGGCGAGGACGCGCGCGATTTCGACGATGCGGTTTATGCGCAAAAAACCACCAAGGGCTGGAAGCTGCTGGTGGCGATTGCCGACGTTTCGCATTACGTCCAGGTCGATACCGCATTGGATCAGGAAGCCAGAAGTCGCAGTACCTCGGTGTACTTTCCGGAAAAAGTCATCCCGATGTTGCCGGAGATTCTGTCGAATGGCTTGTGTTCTCTGAATCCGCAGGTGGACAGGTTATGCATGGTCTGCGAACTCGTCATCAATCAGGACGGCAACGTGTTGCGCTCGCGGTTTTTCGAAGCGGTGATGCGCTCGCACGCCCGTTTGACCTATACCCAGGTGGCGAAGATGCTGGTCGACAAAGACCAGAAACTGGCGGAAAAATACGCCGATTTGCTGCCACATTTACAGACTTTGCATGATTTGTACAAGGTCATGCGTGGACAACGCGAACTGCGCGGGGCGATGGATTTCGACACCCAGGAAACCCGCATTATCTTCGGGCCGCAACGCAAGATCGCCGAAATCGTGCCGTTGGTGCGCAACGATGCGCATAAACTGATCGAGGAGTTCATGATCACCGCGAATACCGCGGCGGCGAAGTTCTTGAATCGCAAAAAAATGCCGCGCTTATTGCGCATACACGACGGTCCGGGGGCGGAAAAACTGCTGGCCTTGAAAACCTTTCTCGGCGAGTTGGGCTTGTATTTGGGCGGCGGCGCGCAGCCGACGCCGTTGGATTACATGCATTTGCTGGAGTCGGTCCAGGAACGTCCGGACGCGCACCTGATACAAACCATTTTGCTGCGCTCGATGTCGCAAGCCGTCTATAGTCCGGAAACCAAAGGCCATTTCGGCCTGGCGCTAGAGGCTTATGCGCATTTTACCTCGCCGATTCGGCGCTATCCTGATTTGCTGGTGCACCGGGCGATCAGGCATTGCCTCGCTGGCAAGAAGCCCGGCGAGTTTCATTACACCCATGCCGACATGGTGCTGTTGGGTGAGCACTGTTCCGCCAACGAGCGCCGCGCCGACGATGCCACCCGTGATGTGGTCACCTGGTTGAAGTGCGAATACATGATGGACAAAATCGGCGAGGATTTCGACGGTGTCATTTCCGCGGTCACCGGTTTCGGTTTCTTCGTCGAATTGCAGTCGATTTATGTCGAAGGCCTGGTTCATATCGCCTCGTTGCATAACGATTATTTCAATTATGACTCGGGGCGGCATCAATTGTATGGGGAGCGCAGCGGTGTACGTTATCGGCTGGGCGACGTAGTCCGCGTCAAGGTCGTGCGGGTGAATCTGGACGACAAAAAGATCGATTTTGAACTGATACAGTCGGCAAAAAACAAAAAATCGGAACAGAAATCCGTCAAGAAACCTGCCAAGGCCAAAGAAAGCAAGGCCAAAAGTTCATCCAAGAGACGCCGGCGTTCATGAGTGCTACACAATTATTTGGGATACATGCCGTGCAAGCGGCACTGGAATATTCGCCGCAAAAAATTCGCCGCGCCTGGGTCGATAGCCAAAGGCAGGACGCTCGCTTGAAGCCCGTGCTGGATGAGTTGATGGCCTTGGGGGTTCAGCCGGAAAAGACCGAACGCAAGAAACTGGACCGCATGGCGGATGGCAAAAGCCATCAAGGTATCGTCGTTGCGGTGGAATTGCCGGCCATCCATAACGAAGATCAGCTGAAACGGGCTGTGGAAGCGTTGCAGGAACCGGCTTTCTATCTGGTATTGGACCAAGTGCAGGACCCGCATAATCTGGGTGCCTGCTTGCGTACGGCGGATGCGGTGGGCGCGCATGGCATCATCGTCACCAAGGATAATGCCGCCGGCATTACCCCGACTGTTTGCAAGGTCGCCAGCGGGGCCGCCGAAACCGTGCCGGTTTATCAAGTGACCAATCTGGCCAGGGTGTTGCGCTGGTTGAAGGAACAAGACATCTGGATCATGGGTGCGGCCGGCGAGGCCGAACAAACGGTCTACGGGATGAACCTGGACATGCCATTGGCTGTGGTGATGGGGGCGGAAGGGAGCGGCATGCGGCATCTGACAAGGCAGCATTGCGATTTTTTGGTGAAAATTCCGATGGCGGGGCAGGTGGAAAGCTTAAATGTGTCGGTTGCGGCCGGCGTGTTGCTGTATGAAGTTTTCCGGCAGAAACGAGTTAAATCGATGCAATGAAGTCGTGGGTCCTCGCTATGCCGGTTTTATGGGGAGGGTCGCTAGCGCCTTGTATTGCCGCTGTAGACGCGCAAGCGATTGCATTGAATTGCGCGATTTGTCACCAGCAAGAGCAGGAGCGTACGGACGGCGGCGTTCCTGGCTTTGACCGCTTATCCCGCCGGCAATTGCAGCAAGCCTTGCTGGATTTCAAATACGATCGCCGGCAAGGCACGCTGATGCCCCGTGTCGCCAAAGGCTACAGCGACGAAGAATTGGGGGCTGTTGCCGATCATCTGATCCGGCAATAGCTAGCGTGTCATGGTGTTGGGTTCGCGCAGGCTGTTTCTCAAGCGACTCGTGGCCGCTGGTGTTTTATCCGCTAGCGCTTGCCAGCGCTGGCTCGACAAAACGCTCACGGCTCATGTCGTCGTGGTGGGCGGCGGTTTTGGCGGTGCCACGTCGGCGAAGACGCTGCGCTTGCTGGATAGCACCATCAAAGTCACGCTGATAGTCTCCAGTGACCGTTACATTACCTGTCCGGGGTCCAACTGGGTAGTCGCGGGTTTGACCCAACTGGACAGATTGACCGTCGATTACCGGAGGTTGCAGGCTAATTACGGCATAGATGTGCTCGTCGATCGTGTCGACAGGATAGAGCGTGAGCGGCGGCGACTTCGCCTGGCGAGTGGCCGCCAGGTCGCTTATGATCGCTTGATTCTGTCGCCGGGGATTGCTTTTCGCTGGGACGAAATCGCAGGCCATGATGCCTCGACGGCGGAAATCTTTCCGCATGCCTGGCAGGCGGGACCGCAGACTGCGCTATTGTCCAGGCAATTACAAGCCATGCCCGACGGCGGCGTGGTCTTGATCACGGTACCGGCCGACCCTTATCGCTGTCCGCCCGGCCCGTATGAGCGTGCCAGCATGATGGCTTGGTGGTTGAAGCAACACAAGCCGCGCGCGAAAATCATCATTCTCGATGCCAAGCGCAGCTTTTCCAAACAAGCCCTGTTCGAAGCGGGTTGGGCTAGGCACTACGGATATGGCACGGCCAATAGCCTGATCGAATGGCATTCGTTGGCGGACAATCCCATCGTTGAGCTGGACAGCCGTGGCAATACCTTGCGTAGCGAATTTGGCGATCGTTTCCAGGGTGAGGTGTTGAACATCATCCCGGCCCAAGCCGCCGCCGATATTGCGAGGCAGAGCGGGTTGACGGACTCCGGCGGTTGGTGCCCGATCAATCCTCTGGCCAGTCAATCTCGCTATGATGAATTCATCCATGTCATTGGCGATGCGGCGCAATATGCGCCAATACCCAAATCGGCTTTCGCCGCGAATTCGGAAGCCAAGGCCTGCGCCATTGCGGTGGTCAATTTGCTGCATCAGATACCTTTGACCGAGCCCAACTGGATGAATACCTGTTACAGCCTGATTACACCCGAGCACGGTATTTCGATTGTCGGGGTCTATAAACTGGATGCGGAGCAGGCTGTTGCCGCGGTCAAAGGCGCGGGCGGCGTGAGTAGCCCGCTATCCGCCGACTTTGCCGAACGCGAGGCGAGCTATGCCATATCGGTTTACCGATCGTTGGTTGTCGATACTTTTGGTTAGACAATATCAATTATTTCAATTGCTTATGATGATTTCTTCTTGATTGCTTTTTATTGTTTTTGCTTTCGATTGAAACTAAATAAGAAAAGCAATTTTCATGCAAATTTGCCAATTATTTGATCATTCAAAGGGATTGAATCGGAAAACCCCATGATACAATTCAAATCGTTTATTTTTTCTGGTCGATTGAGTGAAGAAAAATCCGCTTTTTCAATTGCTGCTGTTGAGCATGCTGACGGCTAAAGCCGCTTATGCCAGCAGCTTTATCGTTGAAGACATCAAGGTCAAGGGATTGCAACGGATTTCCGCGGGTACGGTTTTTAACTATCTGCCGGTTACGGTCGGCGAAACGTTTTCCGAAGAAAAACAAGGCGCGGCGATACGGGCTTTGTTCAACACCGGATTTTTCAAGGACATCACGCTGGAGCGCGATGGCGGCACGCTGATCGTCAATGTGGTCGAGCGCCCTTCGGTGGCAAAAATCGTCATCGAAGGCAATAAGGACATAAAAAAAGAAGATTTGGCCGATGCCTTGAAAAAAATCGGCTTGGCGGAAGGCAAGGTTTACAACAAGCAAATCCTCGACAAAGTCGAACAGGAGCTGCGCAGGCAATATTTCAGCCATGGTAAATATGGTTTGAAAATCAAGACCGAAGTGACCGAACTGACCCGTAATAGGGTCGGTATTCGTATCGACATCACCGAAGGCCGGGTGGCCAAGATCAAGCAAATCAATATCGTCGGCAGTCGGGCTTTCAGCAACGATGATTTAAAGAAGGATTTCGAACTCAGTACCACCAATTTCCTGTCCTTTTATTCCAAGGATGATCAATACTCCAAGCAAAAATTGTCGGCCGACTTGGAAAAGCTGCGCTCGTATTATCTTGATCGCGGTTACATCAATTTTTCGATCGAATCGACTCAGGTCGACATCACGGCCGACAAAAAAGAAATCTATATCACGATCAACGTCAAGGAAGGCGACGTCTATACGCTGGACAAAGTCAAGCTGTCCGGCGAGTTGGTGGTCGATCCGGAAGAATTGGTCAAACTGGTCAAAGTAGGACCTGGCGAGATATTCTCGCGTAAAAACGCCACCGAAACCTCCAAGGCCATTTCCGATCGCCTGGGTGACGAAGGTTATACCTTTGCCAACGTCAACATGGTGCCTGAGATCAATGAACAAACCAAGACCGTTGAAATGACCTTCTTCGTCGATCCGGGTAAACGGGTCTATGTGCATCGCGTCAACTTCAAGGGCAACACCAAAACCCGCGACGAGGTGCTGCGGCGGGAAATGCGGCAAATGGAGTCCAGTTGGGCGGCCAGCAGCAAAATCGAACGCTCCAAGACGCGTCTCGACAGGTTGGGGTATTTCGAAGAGGTTGGCGTGGAAACGCCGCCCGTGGTGGGTACGGCGGACCAGATCGATGTGAACTATTCGATCAAGGAAAAGGCCTCTGGTAACTTGCAGGCCGGTATTGGTTATTCGCAGGTACAAGGCATCATTTTCAATGCCAATATCCAGCAGGACAACATTTTCGGTACTGGTAAGCGTGTCAATTTCGCCTTCAACAACAGTAGCGTGTTGACGCGTTACAACTTTGGTTATCGAGACCCCTATTTTACCCTGGACGGGGTCAGTATGGGCTGGGATTTGGGGTATACCTCTCGCGACGGTTATCAGGCCAATATTTCGCGCTATAACACCGACGTTGCCAATGCCGGGTTTAATTTTGGCATCCCGCTGAATGAATTCGATAACTTGGGTTTTGACGTCGATCTGAAAAACACCAGCATACGAGACACTGACTATTCGCCGCAGGAAATCGTCGATTTCATCAATGAAAATGGGGATAGTTTCATGACCTTGTCGGGTGGAGTTGGCTGGACCCACGACACCCTGGATAGAGCCGTATTCGCCACCCGGGGCGGACAGCAGCGTTTTTCGGCTTTGGCGACCGTGCCGGGCAGTGACCTGGAATATTTCAAGGTGGCCTATAAGCAAGAGCATTATTTCCCCTTGTCGAGCGACTTTACCTTCCGGCTTTTGGGTGAAGTGGCTTATGGTGATGGCTACGGCGGTACTGACGATTTGCCGTTTTTTGAGCATTACTACGGCGGTGGTTCGGCTTCCGTGCGCGGGTTCAGGGATAATACGCTGGGCCCTAGAGACACGCCACGGGCCGGTAGCGGGCAATCTCCAAGGCCTTTTGGGGGTTCCAGCAAGATTTTGGGCAAGGCGGAATTATTCTTTCCGGTACCGTTCTTGAGCGATATCAAGTCGGTCAGGATAGGTTCCTTCGTCGATGCCGGCAACGTCAGCGACGGCTTGAACTTTGATAACATGCGCTACTCGGCTGGCTTGTCAGGGCAATGGCTGTCGCCATTCGGCGCGATTGCCGTCAGTGTCGCTCAACCGTTCAATGACGGCGAGCAAGATGACGTGCAGAACTTCCAGTTTACCTTTGGTTCAGGATTTTAGTTTGGGCTGACGGGTTTTTGTCTTATAATTCAACATTGTGTTTTTAATCCCTCAATATTGCTAACCCGGAGATGGTTGTACTCATGAAAAATAGAATTTCGTTGTTTTTAATGCTGATGTTGGTCGCCGGTGTGGGGCATGCAGAGCTGAAAATCGGTTTTGTGAACGTGGCCAAGGTACTGGAAAAGGCGCCGCAAGCAGCAAAAGCCAAATCCCGGTTAGAAACAGAATTTTCTCCTCGTGACAAAGCCTTGGTTTCTCAACAAAAGGAAATCAAAACCATGGAAGAGCGTCTGACCCGTGATTCAGCCGTGATGGGCGAAGACGAACGCCGCAACCTGGAAAAAGACATTCTCGAGAAAAAACGTGAAGCGGCTAGAGCGCAACAAGAGTTCAGCGAAGATTTCAATATGCGCAGAAACGAAGAGCTGGGCAACTTGCAAAAACGTATTGTCGAAGCCGTTAGAGCCTTGGCCAAGGAAGAATCCTTCGATTTGTTGCTGACCGACGGCGTGATCTACGCCAACGACGAAATCGACGTCACCGCCCGCGTTCAGCAAAAGCTGGAAACCTTGGCTCAATAAAGCGTAGTCAATCATCCTTTTTCCGAGTGGAACGCCGCTGTATTCATTGCCGGCGTTCCCTTAGCTAACCGTAGCCCCCATGACCGGCAAACTCGACATACTACAAATTCAGGAACTTCTGCCTCATCGTTATCCTTTCTTGTTGGTTGATAAAGTCATCGAGTGCGAACCCGGTGTAAGCTTGGTCGGCATCAAAAACGTCACTTTCAACGAACCTTTCTTTCAAGGCCATTTCCCGCAGCAGCCCATCATGCCGGGCGTGTTGATCATGGAAGCCTTGGCGCAGGCTACCGCCTTGTTGACCTCGCAGAGTGACGAAAATCTGCGCAAAGGCACGACCTATTATTTGGCCGGTATCGACAATGCGCGATTCAAAAGGCAAGTCGTGCCAGGCGATCAATTGAAGCTCGAGGTCAAGTATCTGAAACATAAACGCCATCTGTGGTCGTTTGAATGCCGCGCGGAAGTGGACGGTGAATTGGCCGCCAGCGCGCAAATCATGTGTGCGGTATCGGTGGCTTAAATGATCGATCCGCGCGCAATTGTCCATGCCAACGCCGAATTGGCGGATGACGTCAAGGTCGGTCCTTTTACGGTGATCGGCCCCGATGTGCAAATCGATTCCGGCACCGAGATCGGGCCCCATGTGGTCATCAAGGGGCCGACGACGATAGGTAAGGACAACACCATCTATCAGTTCAGTTCGATTGGCGAGGACCCTCAAGACAAGAAATACGCCGACGAAATCACCCGCCTGCAAATTGGCGATCGTAACGTGATTCGCGAATTCTGCACGATGCATAGGGGGACTCAGCAGGATCAAGGTGTCACGTTGATAGGCGATGACAATCTGTTCATGGCTTACACGCACGTCGCCCACGATTGCGTGATTGGCAATCATGTCATCATGGCCAATGGCGCATCCATCGCCGGTCATGTGCATCTCGGCGACCACGCTATACTCGGCGGTTTTACGCTGGTGCATCAATTTACCCAGATCGGCGAATACAGTTTTTCGGCGATGGGCAGCGCGGTGACGCAGGACATTCCGCCCTATGTCATGGTGGGAGGCCGGCCGACGAGGCCGCACGGCATCAACTCGGTAGGCATGGAGCGCAACGGCAAGTCACCCGAGGTGATTCGGCAAATTCGCCAAGCCTATAAGATTTTGTACAAAAACAACCTGCGTCTCGAAGACGCGATCGAAGAAATGGAAGGCATGGCCGGCGAAAGCAACGAGCTGTCGAATATGGTCAGTTTTCTGCGCAATGTCACCCGCGGCATTCTCCGATAAAACCCTACGGATTGCCGGAATCGATGAAGTCGGCCGCGGCTGCATAGTCGGGCCGGTCTTCGCCGCCGCGGTAATCCTGGACCCCGACAAGCCGATCACCGGTTTGACCGACTCCAAAAAACTCAGTGAAAAACGCCGCGAGGCTTTGGCCGAGCAAATCAAGGCCAACGCGCTGGCCTGGGCGGTCGGTCGCGCCGAAACCAGCGAAATCGATCGCATCAATATCTTGCAAGCGACCATGCTAGCGATGCAGCGCGCCTTTTCCCAATTATCTGTTCAACCTGACTATATCAAGGTCGATGGCAACCGTTTGCCGCCCATCGCTTGTGCTGGCGAAGCCGTCGTGCAGGGCGATGCGTTGGTTGCGGAAATTTCGGCCGCTTCCATCCTGGCCAAGGTGTCTCGAGATCAGGAAATGCAGGTGCTCGAACGGCTTTATCCGGGCTATGGGTTTGCGCTGCACAAAGGCTATCCAACCCGACTACATATCGAAGCGTTACAACGACTCGGCGTCACGCCGCAACACCGGACATCGTTCGCGCCAGTCAAAAAAGCGCTGGCTTGATCACACATGAATCCGACTTTCGTCCATCTTAGGATACACACCGAATTTTCATTGGTCGACGGTATCGTCCGCATCAAGCCGCTGGTCAAAAAACTGGCGGATTTCGGCATGCCGGCCGCGGCGGTCACCGAACAGAGCAACCTGTTCTCGCTGGTCAAGTTTTACAAGGCCGCCCAAGGTGCCGGCATCAAGCCGATAGCCGGGGCCGACGTGCTGGTTTATAACGATGACGAGCCCGCAACGCCGTATCGCTTGACCCTGCTTGCCCGCAACAAACAAGGCTATGTGACGCTGACCGAATTGGTATCGCAAGCCTATCAGCAAGGCCAGCATCAAGGTGTGCCTATGTTGCAAAAGGCGTGGATAGCTGAAAATCATCAGGGCTTGATCGTGTTGTCGGGTGCTATGGAAGGCGATGTCGGGCAGGCCTTGCTGGCGGAAAACCCCGAACAGGCGAAAAATTGCGCCTTGTACTGGAGTGAACTGTTCCAGGACAGTTTTTATCTGGAACTGCAGCGGGTCGGCAAGTTTGACGAGGAACGCTATATCAAACTGGCGGTGGAGTTGGCGACCGAACTGGATTTGCCGGTCGTGGCGACCAATGACGTGCGTTTCCTCGGCAAAAGCGACTTCGAAGCCCACGAAGTCAGGGTGTGCATACACCAAGGCCGCGTGTTGGACGATGCGCGCCGACCGAAGAATTATACCGAGCAGCAGTATCTACGCAGCCCGGAGGAAATGGCCGAACTGTTCGCGGATATTCCGGAGGCCCTGGAAAACAGCGTCGAAATCGCCAAACGCTGCAATGTCGAGCTGACGCTGGGTGAAAACTATTTGCCGGATTTTCCGGTTCCGGAAGGCATGACGCTGGCGGATTATTTCAAGCAGGCCTCGCGCGAAGGCTTGGAAGAACGCTTGAAGCAGCATCCGCCAGTCGGCAAGGGCAGCTTCGAGGAAAACCGCAAGGTTTACGACGAGCGTCTGGAGATCGAGCTAAACGTCATTACACAGATGGGCTTTCCCGGTTATTTCATGATCGTGGCCGACTTCATCCAATGGGCGAAGAACAACGACATTCCGGTCGGTCCAGGTCGGGGGTCGGGTGCCGGCTCGCTGGTAGCTTACGCGCTGAAGATCACCGACCTAGACCCCATCGAATTCGATTTGCTGTTCGAACGCTTCCTGAATCCGGAACGGATTTCCATGCCGGACTTCGATATCGACTTTTGTATGGAGCGCCGAGACGAGGTCATCGACTACGTCGCGCGCCATTACGGCCGCGATCATGTTTCGCAGATCATCACCTATGGCTCGATGGCGGCCAAGGCCGTAATTCGAGACGTCGGTCGCGTCATGGGGCACGCCTATGGCTTCGTCGACCGGCTGGCCAAGCTGATTCCGTTCGAGATCGGCATGACCTTGGACAAGGCTTTGAAGGAAAGCCCAGACCTGAAAGCTCTGTACGATACCGAGGAAGAAGTCAAGCAGCTGATCAACATGGCGCGCTCGCTGGAAGGCATTTCCCGTAACGCCGGCAAACACGCCGGCGGGGTCGTGATTTCACCAACCAAACTGACCGACTTTTCGCCGCTGTATTGCGAACAGGGCGGCGGCAACCTGGTGACCCAGTTCGACAAGGACGACGTCGAGGCGGTTGGCCTGGTCAAGTTCGACTTTTTGGGACTCAGAACCCTGACCATCATCGATTGGGCGCTGCAGACCATCAACTGCCAGCGCGCGCAACGTGGCGAGCCGCCGGTCGATATTAGTCAGATTCCGCGCGACGATCCCGCCAGTTACGAGCTCTTGAAAAACGCCCAAACCACGGCGGTGTTCCAGCTCGAATCCAGTGGCATGAAGGCCTTGATCAAAAAGCTCAAACCCGACTGCTTCGACGACATCATCGCATTGGTCGCGCTATTCCGCCCAGGGCCTTTGGAATCGGGCATGGTGGATGATTACATCAACGTCAAACACGGTGCCAAGGCTGAATATGCCCATCCGCTTTTGGAGCCGATTCTGAAGCCCACCAATGGCGTCATCCTGTACCAGGAACAGGTGATGCAGATCGCCCGCGACATGGCGGGATACACGCTCGGTGGTGCCGACATGCTGCGGCGGGCGATGGGTAAGAAAAAGCCCGAGGAAATGGCGAAGCAGCGGGAGATCTTCACCGAGGGGGCGATCAAGAACAACATCGACCAAGGCATCGCGACCTATATCTTCGACTTGATGGAAAAGTTCGCCGGCTACGGTTTCAACAAGTCGCACTCGGCCGCCTACGCGCTGGTGGCTTATCAAACCGCCTGGCTAAAGGCGCATTACCCGGCCGCATTCATGGCGGCGGTGATGTCGTCGGACATGGATAACACCGACAAGGTCGTGGTGTTGATCGAAGAATGCCGGGAAATGAAACTGCAGATTTGCCCGCCTGACATCAATCTGTCCGATTTTCGTTTTACCGTCAATGACAAAGGTCAGATCGTCTACGGTATAGGTGCGATCAAGGGCGTTGGTGAAAACGCGATCGAGGACTTGCTGAGTGAGCGTAATGCGAACGGACCTTTTGCCGGCTTGTACGACTTGTGCAAGCGCGTCGATTTGCGCAAAGTCAACCGCAGGGTATTGGAGGCCCTGGTCAAGGCCGGCGCGCTGGATGCTATCGACCCCAATCGAGCCGCGCATCTGGCCGAACTGACGACCGCGCTGAAAGTGGCCGAACAGCACGGCAAAATGGCATTGGCCGGGCAGAATGATTTGTTCGGTTTGGGGGATGAGGAATCGGCTGACGGCGACGCGGAAGCCTACTCGACCGCGATTGAACCCTGGAGCGAAAAAGAAAAACTGGAAGCGGAAAAGCAAACGCTCGGTTTGTTTCTGACCGGACACCCCATCGCCGAATATCTGCCGGAATTGAAGCACATTACTCACGGCACCTTGGGCGGTCTGGAGGCTGATGCCAGTCGGGTAAAAGGCAAGATGGAAGCGCGCGTCGCCGGTCTGGTCGTTGAGTTGCGTACCCGCCAAACCAAGCAAGGCAAGATGATGGGGTTTGCCACCTTGGACGACCGCACCGGCCGCCTGGAAGTGGCGGCATTCAGCGGCATCTTCGACAAATATCGCGATCTGCTGTCGAAAGATACGGTGCTGATCGCGGAAGGCTCCTTAAGCGTGGACGATTTCAGCAACAGCTTGCGCATGACCGCGGAAAAGCTCTACGGTATGGAAGAGGCGCGGGAAATGTTCGCCCGCGGTATCGTACTGGAGTGGAATTCCAGTTCATGGTCATCGCAGCGTCCGTTTGCCGAAGAGCTACGGGAAATACTCCTGCCTTTTCGCGGCGGCCAATGCCCCATCACCATCGAATACACGAACAACACCGCAAAAGCCACTGTGCAGTTGGGGGATGACTGGCGCGTGCATCCCAGCGATGAATTGCTGATTCGCTTACGACGATTCCTGTCGCCCGAGGCCGTATCGGTTAGATATAAATAACCAGCGCGTCTTGGTTTATTTTCGTTTATCGTCTAATGCCTGGCTATAGTACAATTCCAAGGAAGGCTCAGGCCGCATTCCCCCAAATACACACTCACACGATACACAGGTTTAAACGATGAAAACGATGGATGACAGAGACGGTTGGATATGGTTGGACGGACAATGGGTTGCCTGGCGTGATGCCAAGGTTCACGTCCTGACCCATACCCTGCATTATGGCTGCGGCGTATTCGAAGGCTTGCGGGCGTACAAAACCGACAATGGCACCGCGATTTTCAAACTGGCCGAGCATACCGACCGGTTGTATCGTTCCGCGCATATCATGAACATGAAAATGCCGTATTCCAAGGACGAGATCAATCAGGCGCATCGCGACGCCGTGGCAAAAAACAACCTGGACACGGCCTATATCCGCAGCATGGTGTTTTTTGGTTCCGAGGGCATGGGCTTGCGCGCGGACAATTTGAAAGTACATGTGATGATCGCGGCCTGGACCTGGGGCGCTTATCTGGGCGCGGAAAACATGGAGAAGGGTATCCGCATCCGCACGTCCTCCTATACCCGTAACCACGTCAACAGCACGATGTGCAAGGCCAAGGCCAACGGCAATTACATTAATTCGATCCTGGCCTTGCAGGAAGCGTTATCCACCGGTTATGACGAAGCTCTGCTGCTGGATCATGAGGGCTTTTGCGCCGAAGGCAGCGGCGAAAACCTGTTCATCGTTCGCAACGGTAAACTATACACACCGGAAACCACCTCGGCCCTGGAAGGCATCACCCGTGATACTTTGATCACGATCGCCCGCGAACAAGGCTATGAAGTGATCGAAAAACGCATCACTCGCGATGAGGTCTACGTGGCCGACGAAGCGTTCTTCACCGGTTCCGCCGCCGAAGTAACGCCGATTCGCCAATACGACAACCGCGACATTGGTTCCGGTAGTCGCGGCCCGGTCACCGAAAAATTGCAAGCCCTGTATTTCGATTACGTTCACGGCCGCCGCGCCGACCACAAGGAATGGCTGACCCCAGTTTCCTGATTCGACGTGCCGGAGCAACCGTATAAAATTCTTATCGTCGGCCCGTCCTGGGTCGGCGATATGGTGATGGCGCAAAGCCTATTCATTACTCTCAAACAACGGCATGCCGGCTGCCTGATCGATGTGATTGCGCCGGCCTGGTCCTTGCCGTTGTTGCAGCGCATGCCGGAAGTCAACCAGGCGATTCCGTTAACGATAGCGCGCGGCCAGTTCGCTTTTTTCGGCCGCAGGCATATCGGTCTTGGTCTGCGGGCCAATGCCTATGACCAGGCCATTTTATTGCCCAATTCCTGGAAATCCGCGTTGATTCCGTTCTTTGCTCAAATTCCACGACGGACGGGATGGATCGGTGAAATGCGTTGGGGCTTGCTGAATGATGCCCGCAAGCTGGATAAAAACAAGCTGACGATGACGGTACAGCGCTTCGTGGCACTGGGTTTACCCGCCGATGCGTCGCAACCGCCGACTTATGCGTTTCCTAAGTTGAAGATCGATCCCGCCTTGCAGCACCAGGTGGGCGAGAAATTTGCCCTCGATACCCAAGGTAAGATCCTCGCGCTGTGTCCTGGCGCAGAATATGGCCCGGCCAAGCGCTGGCCCGCCGCGCATTTCGCCGAAGTCGCCAAACATATGCATGCACAGGGTTGGCGGGTCTGGCTGTTCGGCTCGGAGAAGGACAAAGACGTTGCCGAAGAAATCGATGCCTTGTCCGGCCATATCTGTCGTAATTTTGCCGGACAGACTTCTTTGGCCGAAGCGGTCGATTTGTTGTCCTTGGTCGATACGGTGGTCAGCAACGATTCCGGCTTGATGCATGTCGCCGCGGCGCTGGATAAAAAAGTCATTGCAATTTATGGTTCTTCGGACCCGGGCTTTACACCGCCGTTACATCACTCGGCCGAAATCATTACCTTGAATCTCGAATGTTCGCCTTGTTTCAAGCGCGATTGTCCCTTGGGGCATACCCGCTGCTTGGTGGACATCACACCGGATAAGGTACTGGCCTTATTGGATGGCTGAGGGCCGATGAGAATTGCCATCGTCAAATTGTCGGCCTTGGGCGACATCGTGCATGCGATGGTGGCCTTGCAATTCATCAAGACGGCGCGACCTGACATAGAGATCGACTGGATCGTCGAAGAGCGCTTTGCCGAGGTGTTGGCGGATAATCCCGATATTAGGCGCATCCTGACGGTCGATTTGAAGGGATTGAAGTCTAGCAAAACGGGCATTTTTCAAGAAATGGCCAAGATCAGGGCGTATGCCGCTCATGCTTATGATCTGGTGATCGACGCCCAGGGCTTGATCAAATCCGCCGTGGTGGCGCGCATGCTGTCACGGCATTGCGCCGGTTTCGATAGGTTTTCGATCAGGGAAAAGGCTGCAAGCTGGTTTTATGGCCAAACCGTTTCTTGTCCTTACGATAGCAATACGATAGACCGTAATGTCGCGGTGTTGACGCAGCCATTAGGCATTTCAGTCAGCCATGAGCAAATTTTGGCCAAACAGCCGTTTTTGTTTTACAAGCCGTTCGAACGATCTTTGCACGATTACTGGCCGAACGCGGACATTCAGGTGTTGTTCGTCATCGGCTCGACCTGGCCTAGCCGTAATTACCCCAAGGAAAACTATTTGCAGGTGGTGCAAGGCTTGGACGCCAATGCGTTGATTTGTTGGGGCAACGAGCAAGAGCGAGAAACCGCCGAATGGATTGCCGATAGAAGCGAGGCCAAAGTGCTGCCTCGTCTGACGCTGAATGATCTCAAGGCCTTGCTCGCCCGGGTTGACCTGGTGATAGGCAACGATACCGGACCCACGCACATGGCCTGGGGCTTGAATCGGCCGTCTATTACGTTGTTTGGGCCCACGCCGGTCAGTCGGATTTACCAGACAGACATCAACAAAGCGCTGAAATCGCCGTCTCGGGTCAATCCGTTCAAACTGGATAAAAACGATTTTTCCATCGCGGAAATTCCAGCGCGCGACGTGATCGACCTGGCAAATGCGTTACTGTCGTCCGGGAAGAGGCTGTAGCTTGTTAAAGCGGGGCAAATGCCTCTTGTTCGGGCTTGCTGTCGCTGTAGGCAGGGAGACCATATTGAGTTTCGGCGTGTAGGGCAGCGCCGACGATGCCGGCCTGATTCAAAAAAGCCGCCGGTTTGACTGGAGCCTCCACCGTCAGCTGATCCTTGAATTTGTCGAATTTTTTACTGGCCCCGCCGCCCAGCAGGATGAGATCGGGCCAGAACAGTTTTTCCATCGTCGTCAAATAATTGTTGAAGCGGTTGCCCCAGCGTTTCCAGTTCAAGTCCTCGTTTTTACGCACGGCATCCGAGGCGTAGCGTTCGGCTTCTTTTCCGTTCGCCAAATAAATATGCCCCAACTCGGTGTTGGGGATGAGTTTGCCGTCGCTGAATAGCACGGTGCCCAGGCCCGTGCCTATGGTGATCAACAAGACCACACCGGTTTGTCCCGCGCCTTCGCCGAACTTGATTTCCGCCAAGCCGGCGGCATCGGCGTCATTCAGGTTGTAACAAGGGCATTTCGTGGCCGCTGAAAACAGGCGATCGATGTTGGTACCGATAAAGGAGGCATCGATGTTGGCTGCCGTACGGACCACGCCATGCTGAATCGCGGCCGGAAAACCGCAGCCCACCAAGCCGGTCCAGTTGAAGTGCGCGACCAGTTGGGCGAGCACGGCAGCTACCGCATCGGGCGTGGCCGGTTGCGGGGTTTCGATCCGGTGCCGCTCGCTGACCAGTTCACCGGTCAGGGTATCGACTATGGCGCCCTTGATGCCGGAACCGCCTATATCTACGCCGAGAATCCGCATATAACTTCCTGTGCTTGAGTGAATGGAGGTGTTTGAGGAAACGTTATTTTTTCGCCGGTTTGTCTGGAATCAATACCGTGTTTTGCGGCGGACGGCCGTCATCCAGATGCGGGTAGTCCTTGGTATAGTGCAAGCCGCGGCTTTCCTTGCGTGCTTGCGCGCAGCGGATGATCAGTTCGGCGACGATGACCAGATTGCGTAATTCTAATAAATCGCTGGTGACTCGAAATTGGCCGTAGTATTCGGCGATTTCCTCTTTCAGCAATACCAATCTGTTCATGGCCCGTTCCAGGCGTTTATTGGTGCGGACGATGCCGACATAGTCCCACATGAAACGGCGCAGTTCGTCCCAGTTATGCGCGATCACCACTTCTTCGTCGGAGTCGCTGACTTGCGATTCGTCCCATGCGGGCAGTGGCGGTGGTTCTGGGATATTGTCGAATTGACGGCGAATGTCTTGATTGGCTTGTTCGGCAAAAACCAGGCATTCCAATAGGGAGTTGCTGGCCATGCGGTTGGCGCCGTGCAAACCTGTGCAGGCCACTTCGCCGACGGCATACAAACCCGGAATATCGGTGCGCGCGTTGCGGTCGGTCAACACGCCGCCGCAGGTGTAATGCGCGGCAGGCACGACTGGAATCGGCTGCTGACTGATGTCGATATCCAGATCCAGGCATTGCATGTATATCGTTGGAAAATGTTTCTGGATGAACTCGCGCGATTTATGGCTGATGTCCAGATAGACGCAATCAATACCATGTTTCTTGATTTCGCTGTCGATGGCGCGGGCGACGATGTCGCGCGGCGCCAGTTCCATGCGGTCGTCATAGCGGCGCATGAATCGTTCGCCATCCGGTAGAATCAATTGTCCGCCTTCGCCGCGCACGGCTTCGCTAATCAGGAATGAGCGGGCCGAAGGATGGTATAAACAGGTCGGATGGAATTGCATGAATTCCATGTTGGCGACCCGGCAGCCGGCACGCCAGGCCAGCGCGATGCCATCGCCGCTGGATATGTGCGGGTTGGTCGAATACAGATAAACCTTGTTGGCCCCGCCGGTGGCCAGCACGACGATCTTGGCGGCGATGGTCTTGATTTGGCCGGCCTTGCTATCCAGAACGTAGGCTCCCACTATGCGTTGCGGCGATTGACCGAGCTTTTCGGCGGTGATCAACTCCACCACATTGTGATATTCCAGCAAGGTGATGTTGGAGTGGGCTTGCGCGCGTTCGATCAACGACAGCGATACGGCCTTGCCGGTGGCGTCGTCGGTGTGCACGATCCGGCGGTGAGAATGACCACCTTCACGGTTAAGATGCAGTTGTTTGGTACCATTGGGGGTGCGTTCTTCGGTAAAATGAACGCCTTGACTGCGCAGCCACTCAATGCTGCTTCGACCCATCGAGACTGTCAGCTTTACGATTTCAGGGTCGCACAGGCCAGCCCCTGCAATCAGGGTGTCTTCGATGTGTGACTCAATCGAATCGTGCTGATCGTCATAAACCGCCGAAATACCGCCTTGGGCGTAATAGGTGCTGCATTCGGTAAAAGCAAATTTGGAAAGCACCGCTACTCGACAGCTGTCAGCCAGATGCAAGGCCAAGCTCAGTCCGGCCCCGCCGCTTCCCGCGATCAGGATGTCATATTGAAGGTTAGAATGCGTCGTCAAAGTCGTTTACGTGCGAAAATGAAGGTTTTGTTACGATTTTTCCAAGATCATAGCGTGTTTTCAAGGCGTGGTAATTTTTTTTGTATTGCCAGAACTTATGAGGTTTAATTCTGTCCATCTCATCATCGAAATAGCCCAGTGAACGAAGCAACCAGGCACTCAGAAGATTTGGATCAGGACGTGGTGCGGAGAGTCCAGCTCGGCGACAAGTCGGCATTTGATCTTCTCGTCATCAAATACCAACACAAGATCGTACATCTGGTGAACCGTTACGTTAAAGATCCCAGTGAAGCGCAGGATGTGGCGCAAGATACTTTCATCAAGGCCTACAAGGCCTTGGGTGATTTTCGCGGCGAGAGTGCCTTTTATACCTGGCTGTATCGAATTGCGATCAATACCGCGAAAAATTATTTGTTGTCGCGTTCAAGACGGCATACCGACTACGAAGTCGAGATGCAGGACGCGGAGCAAATCGAGAATGCGCCGCAGTTAAAGGACATCGAAACCCCTGAGGATCAATTGATGAATGATCAAATCATCCATGTCATCAGGCAGGCGATAGAGAAATTGCCGGAAGAAATGCGAATAGCCATCACGTTAAGGGAATTCGAAGGCATGAGCTACGAAGAAATTGCCGAGGCCATGGATTGCCCGATTGGCACCGTTCGCTCCCGGATTTTTCGAGCCCGCGAGGCTATCGATGAAAAATTAAACCCATTGCTAGGTTAAAGGTAGTTACCATGCAAGAACAACTCAACGAAAAACTCTCGTTATTGCTGGATGATCAGTTGGATGGCGCTCAAGCGCTTTCCTTGTTGAAAGCGACTCGGGCGGACCCTGCATTACAGGCCAAACTCCGGCGCTATTCCTTGATCAGTCAGGCATTGAAGAGCGAACAATGCGCGGTGGCCCGTGCTGATCTTGTCGGCAATATACATCGACAATTGGAAACGGAACCGGCTTACTTTTTACCTCGGAAAAAAGGCAGTGATCTTGTCAAAAAAAACGGTCTGGCTGTGGCCGCATCAGTCGTTCTGGCGGTGGTTTGGCTGTCGGCTGCCCAAGTTCAGCGATCAGCGGCGCCTAATGTTGACGTAAATACGATTGCGCAACGCTCGGCGGAGGCGGAACAGATGAATGCGCGCTTCAAGGAATATCTGCAGGCGCATGACAATGTCTGGTACGTCGACAACAACGATGGCGTGCAGTCTTATACTCGAGTGGCCAGCTATCAACAAAAATAATCTGAGTTAATGCGATTTTTTATAGTTTTTTTGCTTTTTGTCTCATGTGCTTTTGCCGATGAAGGGCAGTCCTTGACTGGCGCGCAATGGCTGGAAAAAGTCGGCGATGCGATGAAGAGCTTGAATTATCAGGGCACCGTGGTGTTCATGAAAAGCGGCCAGATCGATACCATGAAGTATCAACACACGGTTAGGAACGGGGTCGAGAGCGAGCGGTTAACCTCCTTGAATTCGCCTTTACGCGAGATTACGAGAAAATCCAACGAAATAAGCTGTTTATACAAGGAAACTAGTCAAAAAACGGAAACCCGCCACCCCATTGATCGTTCCTTTATCGTCAACTTGCCGGCGGCGCCGGCTAGGCTCGATGAACAATACCTGCTCGCCGTTGCCGGCCAGGAAATGATAGCAATGCGTCCCGCGCAAATCGTTGCCGTATTACCCAAGGATGGCTTGCGTTACGCGCGCAAGATTTGGGTGGATAAGGCCTCCTGGCTCCCATTGAAGGTGGAAGTCTACGGACAGGAGGGCAATGTCCTCGAACAGGTTTTGTTCACCGAATTGGACGTGGATCCTGCAAATCCGCCTTCCGACCCCGAACAAGCGCCAGTTCAAGACGAACACGATACCCACCAGCATGTCGCTCAAGTCGAGGTGTTTGAGAATTCGGCTTTCGAGTTGAAAAACTGGCCGGCTGGATTTGAAAAAGTATTCTTTATCCGCAATACCATGCAGCAATCCAAAAAAACCGTCGAGCATTTGTTGATCAGTGACGGTTTTTCCAATGTGTCGGTGTATTTCGAAGAAAAGGGCGAAAAAACGATCGAAGGATTGCGCACGTTGGGTCCCGTCAATTCCTTCAGCCGCGTTATCGGCAAACTACAAGTGACCGTATTGGGCGAGGTGCCCGCCGAAACCGTGGAATTTGTCGCGCGCGGTGTTGCGTTGCGCGACAATTGACCGATTTATTTTTTAACAATGCAATAGTCAATGGAGAATGCATGTTTAAAAAACTTATAAATAGCGCTTGCTTATTTGTATTTTTTACCTTCGCGGCTTACGCGCAATTGCCGGATTTTACCCAGATGGTGAAAAACAATGGCGATGCCGTGGTCAATATCAGTACCACGCAAAAAGCGCCCGATATGCAGATGGATTCGGATCAGCAGCCGATGCCGCAAGACGTGCCGCCGGAATTGGAAGAATTCTTTCGCCATTTCTTTCAAGGCCCCGGCCGCGGTTTCGTGCCTAGAGAAACCAATTCCCTGGGTTCAGGCTTCGTGATTTCCAAGGACGGTTATATCTTGACCAATCATCACGTGGTGAATAATGCCACCGAAATCGTCGTCAAGCTCAAGGATCGGCGCGAATTGCTGGCAAAATTGATCGGCTCTGATGAAAGCACCGACGTGGCTTTATTGAAAGTGGATGCCAATGAATTGCCGGTGGTCGAAATCGGCTCGCCCGATCAATTGCAAGTCGGCGAATGGGTTTTGGCCATAGGAACGCCGTTCGGTTTCGAACAATCGGTCACGGCCGGTATCGTCAGCGCCAAGGGCCGCAGCTTGCCGGACGGCAATTACGTGCCGTTCATCCAAACCGACGTGGCGATCAACCCCGGTAATTCCGGTGGTCCTTTGTTCAACATGCAAGGCAAGGTGGTTGGCATCAACTCGCAAATCTATAGCCGTTCCGGCGGTTACATGGGCTTGTCCTTTGCCATTCCCATCGATGTGGCGATGAATGTGGCCGAGCAAATCAAGAGCAAAGGCAAGGTTTCAAGGGGCTGGCTGGGTGTGCAGATACAGGATGTGACGCGACAACTGGCCGAATCTTTCGGCATGGATAGACCGCATGGCGCCTTGGTCGCTAAGGTGATTCCAGGCGGCCCCGCCGAAAAAGCGGGTGTGCAGATCGGTGATATCATCGTCGAATTCGACGGCCGGGTTATCGAAACATCGGGTGAATTGCCGCCCATCGTCGGCATGACACCGGTTGATGAAACCGCCAAATTGAAAGTGATCCGGCAGGGCGATCGGGAAGAATTGACCGTCAAGGTCGGTTTATTACCAGCGCAAGCGGCACAAATCACTCCGGCCAGTGGTAACATGCCGGAAACCACCGTGAATCGCCTCGGCCTGGCGGTTGCCGATTTGACCGAAGAGCAACGGCAACAATTGCAAGTCGAGAAAAACGGGGTTTTAGTGCAAAAAGTCGGCAAAGGCATTGCGTTGGATGCCGGCATGCAGCCGGGCGACGTGATTTTGCGCGTGCAAAATACGCCGATTCGCGATGTGGCTGAGTTCAATAAAATCGTGGCGAAATTGCCGACCGATAAATCCATTGCAATGTTGATTCAACGCAACGGCAGCCCGGTATTCTTGGCATTCAAAATCGAAAAATAAAAGGTGGTCGTCATGGCTAACGTCAGCAACATCATTCAGTTGATTGGTAATACGCCGTTAGTCAAATTGCAACGCATAGTCCCGGCGCATGCGGCGACCGTACTGGTGAAATTGGAGTCGCGCAACCCCGGCGGTTCGGTCAAGGATCGGATCGGGCAAGCGATGATTCAAGCCGCCGAAAAAAACGGTACGCTAAAACCGGGCGGTACCATTGTCGAACCCACCTCCGGCAACACCGGCATCGCCCTGGCGATGATAGCCGCCGCTCGTGGTTATCGTTGCATTCTGGTGATGCCGGAAACCATGTCGGTGGAAAGACGCCAGCTTTTGGCCTTATACGGCGCCGAGATCGTGCTGACGCCTGGCGCCGAAGCGATGAAGGGCGCCATCGGCAAAGCCGAGGCCATCGCCGCCGAAACCGGCGCTTTCATGCCACAGCAGTTCGAAAATCCAGCCAATCCGGAAATTCATCGCCAGACCACGGCTCAAGAGATTTGGTCCGCTACCGACGGCAATATCGATGCCTTCGTCTGCGGTGTCGGCACGGGCGGCACCATCTCCGGTGTCGCCGACGTGATCAAGAGCCGCAAACCACGATTCGAAGCCATTGCCGTCGAACCTGTCGAGTCGCCGCTGATTTCTGGTGGTACGCACAGTCCACATAAGATTCAAGGCATAGGTGCCGGCTTCATACCCAAAAATCTCGAGCTGGATTTGCTGGATGGCGTGGAACAGGTTTCAACCGAAGACGCCTTTGCGATGCGTAAGCGTCTGATTCAAGAGGAAGGCATCATGGCCGGAATTTCGTCGGGCGCCAGCGTTTGTGGGGCTTTGCGTGTCGCCGAGCGGCTCGGTGCCGGTAAAACGGTGGTAAGCATCATTCACGATACGGGCGAGCGTTACTTGAGTATGGGTTAATCTGGCGCCTTCATCGATCCAATGTTTGTTGATAATGACTGATTCGAGACTAAAGACGCGCCCTGCCGGTTTGGGCTACCTAATCAATCGCATTCAAACCCTGTTCGTCAGCATGCTGCGGATATGGACGATTCCTATCGTGTTGATGCTGAGTGTCTCATCCGGTTTTACTACTTATTACGGTTTATCCCACTTCATTACCCCATGGATCGCGTTGGTCATTACCATCGCCATTCAATCGATCATCGTCATTTGTTCGTTGGAAATGGCCGGGATTCATTGGGCCGCCAATCGCATGCGTTATTTCTCGGTCGTGGCATCCTTGTGTGTGGCGATAGCGGCCTCGGTGACGTTTTCGTATTTCAAGTTTTACGAAATATCCGAGCGAGAGACTTTGCATATCAATCGAATACAGCAAATAAGGCAGGATATCAAGGTTTATCTGGATACGGTGTTGACCCACAAAAACCAATTGATGCAAAAACATCAGCAGGAGCTCGACAAGGCCTCGCGCGATGTTTCCCAGGCTTATTTCGGCACACACGAACAGATTGCCGAAGGTTATAAAAACCAGGTCGGGGAGGGGCCATTCTGGCGCCACTACAATCAAATCTATCAGGAAAAAAAGCAGACTTTTCAGGCGCAAGAGCAGGCGTTTCTGGAGTTGGATAATAAGATCCGTTTGCTACAAGCGAGTCTTGGCGAGTTGGATGTGGCCAAGAACCAGGAAACCGCCTATTACGCGCTGTTGAAGCATTATCAGGACATCCAGTTGATCGTCAATCAAGTGTCCAGCAGCGGTGGCCTGACCTTGCCGGACGCGCCGATGTTGATGAGTTACAAGCAATTCAGCGAGGACGTCAAACCGTCCTTTGCCATGTGGCAGGGGTTTTCCTGGTTTGCCTTCGTGTGTGCCGCGATGGTGGATTTTTTTACGGTCCTGTTATCCTATCGCCTGGAATTCACCGCGCCGGGTCCATTGACCGCGCAGGAGGAAGAGCTGGTTTTCGAATGCTTGCGCCAGTTCAGCGAGTTTCGCATCAATCAGAACGATGAGCTGGAAATGATCATCGAAAAATCCGAGTTGGAAAAAGCCCGCCGTTATTCGGATTGGTCGCGCATGTTCGTGGTCGGATTATTATTGAGCCGGGGATTTTTACGGAAAGTCGACGCCAGGACGGTGGAGTTCGCTCCCAATCTTTATCCGTTGATCGCCGAAAAGATGTCGGACAAAATCTCGGCTTTAAAAGCCAAAGCCGTGGCGAATGCCAGTGCCGGACATGACTGAATCAAACTCCGAACTCGATGCCTGGCTAACTGGCGAAGATATTTTTGCCGAAACCAGTTCGCTACCCGAGCAATGGGTTGCCGGCTTCGATGCCGATAGGCAATTGGTCGAATTCAAACTTGGGCCTTTGAAACGCTTGTTTTTACGGCCGGCAAAATTCACCAAGCGTTTTTATCATCGGATTCATCCATTAAGCATCGAAACCTGGCCTTACCGCCGCCAGTTCAAGCTGTTCGATGATTTTTGCACGATCTATATAACCCTGGATTTGCGTTTTCAGGCAACCTTGGAATATGTGCGGCGAAATGCGGAAATGCTGGAAAATATCAATCGGCATATTCAAAATCTGTACGCCGCGGTGATCGAAGATAAGATCAATCAGGAGCTCAGTAACTTGGCGGATGGACTTTGGGTGCAAAACGGATTGTCCATTCACGAAAAGCGCATTGCGATTTCGGTATGTGAAACATTGACGCAGCAGTACATCCAGGCCGAGGCCATCTGTCAGATAAGCGTGACGTTTGCGGAGTTTCCCGATGTGCAGTTGGGTCGCGATAGTGTATATCTGCATGTGTTGAAGAAAACCTACGAAACCCAGGAACGGCAACATCAAGAGCGTTTGCGGCAACAACGGCTAGACGAGCAGCAGACCTTACAGGGCAAGCAACAAGAATTGGAACATCTGAAACAACTGGCCGAAATGCAGCGGCAAATTCAATTGCAAGAAGCCGAGGCGCAGATTCGATTGCTATTGGACAAGGAACAACAAATTGCCCAGCGACGCGAGGTTGAAAAACGCCTGCATGCGGAGCAGGTCAGACATGAGCAGGAACTGCAAGCGATACGCCTGGAAATCGAATTGGAAACCCAACAACGCCTGGAAGCCAGACAACGCTTGCTGGAAATCGAGCAACTGGCGGAGCGATTGGTGCATCAGGCGGAAGTGGAGGAGAAACAATTGCTGGCGGAAATTCAGCGCCGACAAGTGGCACAAATGCATCGGCAGCGGGCGGAGCATACGGATTCCGGGCAACGCGACGAGGAGGAGCGTGATGAATAAAACGATCAGTCGAATCAAAATTTTGACGCTTGGTATGGTTGTGTCGTTCATGCTGACAGCCTGCGCCACGTCACCTCAAACGATGCAGGTCCGTTCCGACGTGGACGCATTGGCGACCGTAGATGCGCTGACGAAGCGCCGTTTTGCGATATTGCCGGGCAACAAAGATATTCGGGAACAGGATTTGCAGTTCATCGAATTCAAAACCTACGTCGAAAAGGCGCTGATCAAGCGCGGTTTCGTAAAGGTCGATAACCTGCAGGATGGCGATGTGGTGTTATTTTTGAATTATGGTGTCGGCGAGCCACAAAGTCATCAATATTCCTACGACGTGCCGGTATGGTACGACATGGGATTTTATCCCTATTATCGCCGCTACCGCTTCTATTCGGGTATGTCTGGTTATTACTACACGCAGCGTATCGAAAGTTATATGGTTTACAAGCGCTATTTGAATCTGGAAGCCTATGACATGGCGGCGTATTTGCAGCAGCAGGCGCCAAAGCAGCTTTGGCGAATCAACGTGCAAAGCCAGGGGCGGAGCAATGACCTGCGTTTGACGCTGCCTTACATGGTCGCGGCGATGCAGCCCTATCTTGGGACCAATACTCAGCATATGGTCAGCGTGGTCGTCGATGAATTCGATCCGGTGCTGAAAGACTTGATGTTTGCTTACCCAGGCGGAATATCGCCCGTCGTTTTGCCTAAAGCCGAGCCGCCGCCCAAGTGACAAGCCGGTGTCGCTCACGGGCCTGACATGCCTCCCGATTTATGAAGCCTCAGGCATGGGAACGGCAATTCCGTCATGCAATCCCGTTGCATCAAGCGGAATCTTCGTCCCTGAACAAGGTCAGGATCATCGCCTTTTCATCATCGTTCAAAACTTGGTTGGCTCGAGTTTTGTTGGCGTACAGGTGAGCCCGTCGAACCAATGAGCCGCCGTTACGTTTTTTTTCGCGACGATCCATGTGGCGGCGGTCGCCGTCGCGCCTGTCACTGATCCTGCGGTCGTATTTTGGCCACAAGGCATATTCTTCCAGGATTACGGCCAGCCACTCCGTTGAATTGAATGGGTGGCAATTGACTCTCCTTTCATGTTGTCGCCGTTCGTGGGAGCGACGGGAGGATTCCGCCTTCATTGCTGATGCCCTCATAAAAAGCTGTAAGAAACGAGAATATGGAGCCATGGGTCTTATTAACCCGTAAACGTCATCTTACAATTTCAAAGGTTGCCAAGAAAAGTGCCTTGGGTAACATTCAGTAATCCTTCTGTGCAATTATTGGAACCCCACTTGCCAGGGCGCAAAGGTGCGTGATAACCGCTTGTTTATCAATGGTGTTTTCTGGATTTTACGGACCGGCGCGCCATGGCGCGACTTGCCGCCCGATTATGGTGATTGGAAAAACACTCATCGCCGCTTTTGCCGCTGGCGAGATAAAGGCATTTGGGAATCGCTACTGGAACAACCGGTGACTGAACCTGATTTTGAATGGCTGATGATCGATGCCAGTCACATCAAGGTTCATCCGCATGCGGCGGGTGCAAAAGGCGGCAACCAGGACATGGGTCTCACAAAAGGGGCTCAATAGTAAGATACATCTGGCCGTGGATGCGCAGGGTATGCCGGTCAGAATACTTAGGGATGATGCCGTTTTCAAAATACCTTTTCCGGTGCGATGGTAATATCCCACCATTTCAAGGCCGTTGAGCGTTGCAGTCTCTCCTTAAGTTCGCGCACCTGATCGGCCGCTAATTTAATGCCTTTTTCATAGACACCGGCCATCATCGAGACCACGGCCTGCTGTCCTTTCCAGATAAAAATCCCCGCGCGCTTCAAAACCGTCTCTTGAGAATCCAACCAATAGCCATTCCAGGATTTCTCCAGCCCCGCCCAAAAACGCTCGATCGGATTCTACCCTAAAGGGCATCGAGATATTTGCTGTGATAAGGCGGGTAATCCTAGCAGAATTTCGTTGGTGATTATCTGTATATGCGAATATGGCATATAAAAATCTAAATATATCGTTTTATTCGAGTGTGACAAGTCGGTAATATTAGGTCCGTGTCAGGTTTTCTATGTGATGTTTGTTCGCAAGGAATCAGTGAGTCTCCTGCTTACCGACAGGGACGTTGTTCGACGGGATCTTTGATCCCGCCATTTTTTTAGTTTTACCGAGTCATCGATAGTTTAAGGGAGCCATGTCATGCCACTCCAACAATTGGTTGAATATTTCAATGATCGTCTGGAACAACAGCACAATAGCCGTTTCAGGCCTTTTATATTGCAAGAGGGTGAGGTAAAGGGCTTTTTCGGTTCCATCCAAATTGGAAGTCGTTTATTACCCATCCGCGACATGAATACGGCAGGGCGGATTATTGGCTATTCCGCCCAGCTCTGTGTCGATTCGTGCCTGAATCATGCCGAGCAACAGCGCAAGATTGAGGCTGCCGTTACAGACGTTGAGCCGGAGCACTCAAGCGACTCGATTATCAATTTCGATCGTTTGTCGCGCACGGTACATATGCTCAATTACTTGCCCAAGACCCACTTGGACGAATTGTTGTTTCTCGAAGTCGACCCACGCCATGTGCTGGGAGTCAAGGCCGACCACGGCGCCTATTTCGAAGAGGTGATCATCAAATGCGGCCTGCAAACGGAGCGTGTCGTGATTACCTTGCCGCTTGGGCGGGAATATCTCCACTTTTATCCGCTGTTACTTAAAGGCCTGCAAAATTACCAGAAGCGCGGTTATCGTCTGGCTGTCCGTATCATGGCGTATGGGGCTGACGACAAAGCGATGATGACCTTGATTTCAAGGGCTGGGCCGGATTTCGTCAAGCTATCCGCTACGCTGGGCGATCATCAGCGCAATGAGCGGGCATTGGAAAACCTGCAGAAAATCAAACGTCTGGTCGATACGGTGCATGGTCGAAGTATCCTGATCGATGTCGACGATCAACATACGGCCGACTGGGTAAGACTGGCTGGATTCGAATTGGCGCAAGGGCGGCATGTCGAGAAGATGGCTACCGATCCGTCGCAGCGGCAAGCGGTCAACGGTGTTGTTGCACAAATGAAAATCGGCAGGGCCGCTGCGCGATGAGGTACAGCAGGCAGGTCTAGTCGCATGTTGCTGCTAGACCTGCCAGCCGATTTATGCATCAAAACACCTTACGGCTGCATTGCAACTGCTTGACCACAGCGGCCAAACGGTCGACTTCCTCAAACGTGTTATAAAAAGCCAGGGAAGGGCGTACCGTAGCCTCCAAACTAAAACGGCGTAAGATGGGTTGGGCGCAATGGTGGCCGGCGCGTACCGCGATGCCGGCTTCATTCAAGGCCTTGCCGACTTCCTGCGTGTTGAAGCCCGCTAATACGAACGACAATACGCTGGTTTTATCCGCTGCCGTGCCAATCAAACGCAGACCTGGAATAGACCGCAACACATGCATGCCGTATTCCAAGAGTTCATGTTCGTAACGGGCGACGTTTTCTATGCCGATCCTGGTTAGATACTCCAACGCCGCACCTAATCCCACCGCATCGGCGATATTGCCGGTACCGGCCTCGAATCTGGCGGGAGCGGGTTGGTAGATGGTTTTTTCGAAAGTCACGTCTTCTATCATGTTGCCGCCGCCCTGCCAGGGTTGGGTGGCTTCCAATATCTCGGATTTGCCATACAGCACGCCGATACCGGTCGGGCCGAAGATTTTGTGTCCTGAAAACACCAACCAGTCGCAGTCCAAGGCTTGGACGTCAACCTTGATATGCGATACCGATTGCGCGGCGTCCAACAGCACTTTGGCGCCGGCCCTGTGCGCCAGTTCGATGATTTCGTGTGCCGGCGTGATCGTGCCCAATGCATTGGATACCTGCGTGAACGACACCAGTTTGGTGCGACTCGTCAACAGCTTTTGATATTCAGACAAGATGATTTGCCCGTCGTCGTCGACCGGAATGACTTTCAGCACCGCGCCAGTTTCCGCGCACAATTGCTGCCATGGCACGATGTTGGCGTGATGCTCCAGCCAACTGACGATGATTTCATCGCCCGCGCCGATGTATTGCTTGCCCCAGCTTTTGGCAACCAGATTGATCGCCTCGGTAGAACCGCGCACGAACACCACTTCGTCGGCTGAGGAGGCATTCAGAAAACGGGCTACGATGTCGCGCGCGCCTTCATACGCATCGGTGGCACGGGCGGCCAATTCGTGTGCGGCGCGGTGAATGTTGGAGTTTTCGTGCTGGTAGAACTCGGAAATCCGATCGATCACCACTTGAGGCTTTTGCGTGGTGGCCGCATTGTCCAGCCAGGCCAACGGATAACCGTTGACGCGTTCTTGCAGGATTGGAAAATCCCGGCGTACCGCATGTACGTCAAACGCTGGATACGCCGAACTCAATGCAGCCAACTGCGGATTTTTAGTCAGGGCTGGCAAATCTTGCAGAAAATAGAACGCGGAGCCACCAATGCCAGGCGCAGGACCACTCAGGCTATTGGGCACGGTGGCAAGCGCCTGCTTCAATTCCGCTTCGCCGGGTAAAGCGAAGCTGCGCGAGGCCAACGCCGATAGCGCATTTCGGTCGATGCCGGGCAGTCTATCGAATCCGGTCGGCACCGCACTGACCGGGGTCGATGAAGCTGCCGAAGGTGGCACGCTATCGATGATATCCTCCGGCACGCCGTAATTGGGCTGGGACAGTCCGGCCAATGCGCGCTCGTCTATGCCGGGACGACTATCGAAGCCAGCCGGCACAGCATGCAAAGGTAACGAAGACGCCGCGGAAGCGGGTGTGTCATCGATAGTGTCTGTGTCGTTCGGCAACGTCTGAAAATACTGATTGGCCAATCGAGCCAGCTCGGCCGGGTCGGGCAAGCCCGCCGGCACACTGCCGCCCGTCAGTGCCTGCTGTACCAGCCCCGACAAATCGTTGTTAGGTGTAGTCATAGTAGTTTTCCACTTCGACGTTTTCCAAAACGCCTATCGCATCTTCGGTTAATACCGCCAACGAGCAATACAAAGACACCAGATAAGAGGCGATGGCTTTGTGGTTGATGCCCATGAAGCGTACCGACAAGCCCATGCTCAGTTCGTCGGTCAGATTCGGTTGATACAAGCCCACGACACCCTGACGGCTCTCGCCGGTCCGCAGCAGCAGGATATTGGTTTTGCCATTGGTGATTTTCAGTTTGTCGGTTGGGATCAACGGTAGCCCTCGCCAGGTCAGGAACTGCGAACCGAACAACGATACGGTCGGTGGCGGTGTGCCGCGGCGGGTGGCTTCGCGGCCGAACGCTGCAATCGCACGCGGATGCGCCAAGAAGAAGGCGGGTTCCTTCCAGACTCTGGCAATCAGTTCATCCAGATCGTCCGGGGTCGGTGAGCCTTTACGGGTTTGCACTTTTTGCGAAGGCGCGACGTTGTTCAACAAACCGTATTCCGCATTGTTGATCAATTCGCTCTCCTGGCGCTCTTTGACGGTTTCTATGGTCAAACGCAACTGTTCGTGGATTTGGTTGTGCGGACTGCTGTACAAATCGGCGACGCGGGTATGGACGTCCAGCACGGTGTTGACCGCATTCAAACGGTATTCCCGGCCCCATTCTTCGTAATCGACGAAGGTCTGCGGCAACACTTTTTCGTCCAGGCTGGAACAATCGACTGCGATGCTGGTTTCGCTCTTGACCCGGTTGACGCGGTAAATACCCGCTTCGACCGGCACCCAAGGCAATAGATGTACCAGCCAGCGCGGGGTGATGGTGCCCATCATGGGCACGGTTTTGGTAGCGTTCGATAATGTACGCGCGGCGACGTCGCCTAACGCGGTATGGGCTTGATGGATGTCAGTCATGGTGTCTCCTTGTTTATGGTTTAGTTACGAGTGGGCTCGTGGTGTGAGCGAAAATGCTCGTGTTAAATGCCGCCGCCTTCGGCAAACAGGTCGTTGCGGGTTAGACCTTGGCTGATATGGCTGCCCGGCGGCACGCTATGGGTTAGCCAGACGTTGCCTCCAATCACCGAACCCCGGCCGATGGTGATGCGGCCCAAGATCGTCGCGCCGGCGTAGATCACGACGTCGTCCTCGACGATGGGGTGACGCAGGTTGCCTTTTATCAACGCGCCGTTTTCGTCCTTGGCAAAGCGCTTGGCGCCCAAGGTCACGGCTTGATACAGCCGGACTCTATTGCCGATGATGGCGGTTTCACCGATGACCACGCCGGTGCCGTGGTCGATGAAAAAACTTTCGCCGATCTGGGCGCCGGGGTGAATGTCGATGCCGGTAGCGGAATGCGCCAGTTCGGCGATGACCCGTGCCACCAGTGGCGCGCCCAATGTGTGAAGCGCGTGCGCGACGCGGTGATGAATCACGGCCCAAATGCCCGGGTAACATACCAAGACTTCATCCGGGCTGAGCGCGGCCGGATCGCCTTCGTAGGCGGCCTGAATGTCGGTATCCAATGTTTGGCGTATGCCAGGCAGAAGCCCCGCGAACTCACAAGTGATTTGCCTTGATTGGACTTGCACATCGGCTGTCGAGCCCCGTTGCTCGGCGACGAATTGCAATTCCAGGGCGATTTGTTGTTGCAGGCGTTTCAATAAGCTGTCTAGCGTGTGGCCGACGAAATAATCGATGCCTTCGTCGTTCAGTTCCGGCATGCCCAAGCGATTGGGAAACAGCGCCGCGCCGAGTTGATCGACGATTTGGCTCAATACCTTGCGGGAAGGCAGTTTGGGCGGATGATCACGGCGTTGCCGGTTTTCCAGCGATTGCAAGCGGATGGTGCGAAGCTCGGCAACCAATTGCGCGACGCCCCAGGATTGGCTGCAATCTCTCATTTCACCACACCGGTTGCGTCGAACAAGCCCTCGAACAAGACCGAACTCAAATAGCGTTCGCCGGAATCGGGCAATACCACGACGATGGTCTTGCCCTCATTTTCCGGACGCTGGGCGACCTTGACCGCAACGGCGACTGCCGCCCCGCAGGAAATGCCGGCCAAAATGCCTTCCTGGCAGGCCAATCGACGAGCGTGCTCTATGGCTTGCTCATTGCTGACGGTTTCCACCGCATCCACCATGGACAAATCCAGTACATCCGGCACGAAACCGGCACCTATGCCTTGAATCTTGTGCGGGCCGGGTTGCAACTGCAGACCCGAGCGGAATTGGCTCAACACCGGACTGGCTTCCGGTTCCACCGCGATCGAGACAATCGGTTTCATTTGCGTCAGTTTGATGTAGCGCGACACGCCGGTGATGGTGCCTCCGGTGCCGACGCCGGCCACCAGAATGTCTATGGCGCCATCGGTATCCTTCCATATTTCAGGGCCTGTGGTCTGTTCGTGAATTTGCGGATTGGCCGGATTTTTGAACTGCTGCAGCAATACGTAACGCTCAGGATCGGACGCTGCGATTTCCTCGGCCTTGGTGATGGCGCCTTTCATGCCTTTGGCGCCTTCGGTCAATACCAGCTTGGCGCCATAGGCGGCCAATACCTTGCGGCGCTCGATGCTCATGGTGTCGGGCATGGTCAGTGTCAGCGGGATGCCGCGCGCCGCCGCGACGAAAGCCAGCGCAATGCCGGTGTTGCCGCTGGTAGGCTCTATCAATTCCTTGCCAGGGCCTAGCCGGCCATTGCGTTCAGCATCATTGATCATTGCCGCGCCGATCCGGCATTTGACTGAATAGGCCGGGTTACGGCCTTCGATTTTAGCCAGCACCGTGGCTCGCGCGCCTTCGGTAATGCGGTTCAATCGCACCAGAGGCGTGTTGCCGATGGATTGAGAATTATCCGGGTACCAATGTTGCATTCGTCATGTCCTTGATTTTCTTTGGGCCAAAAAAAAGCCAGAGGCCTCTTACAAGGCGCTCTGGCTTCCGGTTTTCCGGTCAGCAACTGATCGTTGCTTAAAGTCTCTTAGAAATATGCAACCGTGTCAAGCATGGATTGTTAATCGAGCTGGCCGGGAAATGGAAGGTTGTCTTTATCGCAAAAATAGATAACAAAATCGAAAATTAACGTTTTATTGAATGACTGGTTGAGATTACGCTGTATAGGGCTAATCGACAACCGGAATTCGGAATAACGCTCACGACCTTTCATTGCGCGATCATTCGCGCACCTTTTTGCTCGTTACGCTGACGCTAGCCGTGTCGGTGTTTCGGGGCGTGCTATTGAGTGCAGGAAACGGGCCGGACTTTGGTTGGGACGATACACGATTTTAATCAAGCAGGTGAACCATGGATACTATATACGACTCGCTAAGAGATGCTGAAACTGGAGAGCAACGATCGCCGATACTGGCATTCGATGAGATAAGCTCCCGCACGCTCACTCGTTCTATCAGAGCCACGGCTCTAGTTTTCGAGGATCCGGTTTCGCGTCGACTGCTCGAACAAATCGAACGCATTGCGCCTAGCGATGCCACCGTGCTGATCATCGGCGAAACCGGAACCGGCAAGGAGTTGGTCGCTCGACACATCCATGCGCTCAGCCAGCGACGATCGCAAACCTTCGGCGCGTTGAACTGCGCGGCGCTCAGTGAAAACTTGATCGAAAGCGAATTGTTTGGGCACGAGAAAGGGGCCTTTACCGGCGCGTTGGAAACCAAGAAGGGTTGGTTCGAGACGGCCCATCAAGGGAGTTTGTTTCTGGACGAGGTCGGAGATTTGCCATTGGGATTGCAGGCCAAGTTGTTGCGGGTTCTGCAGGAACGGGAGGTGGTCAAGGTGGGCGCGCGGCGGCCGGTACCCATCGATGTGCGCATCATCGCCGCGACCAACGTCAATCTGGAAGATGCGGTGGCCGCGCAGCATTTCAGAGCCGATTTGTATTACCGCTTCAATGTAGCGACGTTGAAACTAGCACCGTTGCGTGAGCGGCCCGGCGACATATTACCGTTAGCCCGGCATTTTTTGAAAATTTATGCCGAGCGTTTGGGGTATGGAAACGTCAAACTCTCGCCAGAAGCTGAAACCGTGTTATTGAATTATGATTGGCCCGGTAATATCCGTGAATTGGAAAATGCAATACATCGAGCCTTATTGATCTGCCCTGGCGAAACCCTGCGCCCTGAGGATTTTAAGTTGTCCGGCGTCAGAATAGCCGAGCCCGTTCAGGCCATTTCCACCGCAACCTTGGAAACGGCCTTGCAGCGGTTGCTCGAACAAGCACCACCCAATTTGTTCGAATTGATAGAAGAAACGGTCATACGCTCGGCTTACGCCTATTGCGAATCCAATCAGGTACAAACGGCCTTGCTTCTGGATATCAGCCGCAACGTGCTAAGGCATAAGCTTGGAACCTATGGCCTGTTGGCAAAGCGCTCGGATCGAAAGCCGGCCACTAAGCTTGTCTTACGCGAATCAACGATTTCCGCGTCGCCCGATCGAATAGGGCTTTGAGACTTCAAATTGGAAAAATCATTTCGTCCACGAAATGCACGAAAATCACGAAAAGTTTCCAATATTCGTGTCTTTCGTGCTTTTCGTGGACTGACTGCGGTTTTTTAGGATAATCCACTACCCATGGCCGTGGATTATCAAGATAGCCGTTCTACCGACACCTCATTCTCTGATACGCACCAAATCGTGGCAGCTCTTGCAGGTTTTACTGACCTTGCCGAATTGTTCCTTGATAGCCCCGACATCGCCGCTGGCTGCGATTTTTTGCAATTCGTTGGCTTCCTTGATGAAGCTGTCATCGATTTCCTTGACGTCGGCTGGTTTTTCGAAGTATTCGGATTTCAACCGGGTGGGTTTCCAGCCCGTACCTTGATCGGTGCCCGGACCATACAAGCCCAGTAGCCCCGAGTTGGCGACCGCCGCCACGGCGTTGGCCGCGGCGATGACCTGATCCTTGTCGAAGGTTTCGGGGTGATCGACGGCCTGCGCTTTGATTTTTGCGGTGTTCCAGCCTAGAAAGCCGTAGGCTGATTGACGGGAGCGGATCTGGTCTTCTACAGGCCCTGCCCATGCGGCTGCGGCCACCAAGCCCAAACCCAACGTAACGGTCAATTTAGTTTTCATCCTCTTGTTCCTTCTTCAGTAAAAAAAACGTTATTCGAATTGGCTACCGGCATGGGCGAGTTGTACCCCGACCAGTTGCGCCATATATTTCAGTGGTTCGCCGCCCCAAACGCTCCAGACCAGGGTCGCGGCCAGCGTTACACTGATCGCCAGGCGCGCGGCACCGACGGGTTGCGGATGGTCGCTGGGCGCCAGCGGCTTGGCGACCCGCTTCTTGCCGGTCAGCATCGCTTGCACCAGATCGTGCTTCTTGACGGTCTGATGGAAGGCTATCGCGGTGATGTGCAAAGCCATCAAGACGAGCAATAAGTTGATGCTGGCAACATGCCAACCGCTGAGCTTGTCGCTGAACGCTTTGTCTACCAAGACATAAAGCGGGCCTTCGAAACCGATATCGTCGTTAGCGAACAAACCCGTACCGACCAGGGTCGCCAGAACCGCCAGCAACGCAAATACCGCGATGGCGCCGAGCGGGTTATGGCCCAGGCCATGCCAGTCGCCTTTCAAATAAGCCAGAATACGGCCGGGTGTCGGCATGAAGTTGACGAAACGAGCAGGCGTCGGCCCCCAAAGTCCCCATGCCAGTCTAAAAACCAGCAAGCCCAGCACCAGGCTGCCAAAGCGGGCGTGCCATTCGGTCCAGGCGCCGCCTTCGCGGCCGGTCAGATAGGCGCCGGTCACGCCGATCACCAACAACCAGTGAAACAGCCGTAAAGGCCAATCCCATACCCGTACTTCTGTTGTCATAGTTCCTCCTCGCGTTTTAACCGTCGCGTAAATAGATGTTGAAAAAGGCAATCGTTCTATCCCAGGCCAATTTGGCGGTCGCCGCGTCGAAACGGGGTGTCGTATCGTTGTTGAAACCGTGTTGCACGCCGGGATAGATATGAGCTTCGTAATTGGCGCCCGTCTTTTGCAGCGCCGCTTCATAGGCGGGCCAGCCGGCGTTGATGCGCTCGTCTGTGCCGGCATAGTGCAACAACAGCGGTGCCTTGATTTTCCCGACGTCTTCCGCCTGCGGCTGAGCACCGTAGAAGGGGACGGCCGCGGCCAGATCAGGCAGGCGCGTCGCCAGCCAGTTGACGATACCGCCGCCGTAACAAAAACCCACGGCGCCGACTTTGCCGTTGCCTTCCGGCAGGTGTTTCAAAATCCGGGCGGCGGCCAGGAAATCGTTCTGGGTTTTGTTTTTGTCCAGATTTTTGAACAGTTCCCGCGCCTTGTCTTCATCCCCCGGATAACCGCCCAGCGTGAACAACGCATCGGGAGCGAAGGCGATGAAGCCGGCCAGTGCCAAGCGGCGGGTGATGTCCTCGATGTGCGGATTCAGGCCGCGGTTTTCGTGTATCACCAGCACGGTCGGCAACTTGCCGTGGGCATTGGCGGGTTTGACCAGATATCCTCTCAGCCTGCCGTTGCCTTGCGGTGAGGGATGCTCGCGATAAGTCGCCACGATGCGAGGATCGTTACCGGCGATTTGCTGTGCCTCGGCGAAGCGTGGATTCAAGGCTTCCAGCAAGGCTTCGGCCGACAAACCCAAAAGGGCGTATTTGGGTACGCTATGCAAAAAATCCCGGCGCGAAATGTCGCCGTGCACGTACTGGTCGAATAATTTGAGAGCCTCGGGATGAAAATCCCGTGAGGTCTTGCGTATCATTGATCAAACTCCAGCGAAATGAAAGAAAGGCTCGCCACGCCTATCGTGGCGAAGTCTATTTATTGCGGCGCGGTCAATACCGCCAGCTTGGTGATGCCGGCCCGCTCGATGGTGGCCATGACCTTGGCCACGATGCCGTACTGCACCCCGTCATCGGCATTTAGATTCAGTGCCAGCTCAGGGTCGGCGTCATGCCGGGTTTTCAGCTCGGTTTCCAAGGCCTCCAGCGCGATTTCCTGCTTGGCGATGAAGATCTTGCCCTGAGCGTCCACACTCAGATAGACCGCTTCCTTTTCCTCGGGCGGCGCGGTTTCGGCGGTTTTGGGCAAATTCACCTGCACGGCATTGGTCAGTAGCGGGGCGGTGACGATGAACACCACCAACAAGACCAGCATCACATCCACCAGCGGGGTGACGTTGATTTCGCCCATCACGTCGTCTCCGCCATCTTCTTTGGTATTGAAGGCCATCAGGCGTGCGCCTCCTGCGCGATCAGGTCATCCGATGATTCAACAAAAGGCGTTCCTTTTTTGCCCGAGATCCCTTTCAGATTGGGTTGCGTCTGCGACTTGCCTTTGGGGCGCTCGATGATGAAAGAGGCTTTCAAGGCCAGATGCACGAAATCGATCGCAAAGTCGTCCAGAAACGCCCAGATGACCTTGTTGCGGCGGATGAAAAAGTTGTAGCCGACCACCGCGGGCACGGCCACCGCGATACCGACGGCGGTAGCAATCAGGGCCTCGCCGATGGGGCCCGCGACTACTTCCAGGCTGGCTGAGCCGGATTTGCTGATACTGGTCAGAGCGCCCATGATGCCCCAGACCGTGCCGAACAAACCCACGAAGGGCGAGATGCTGCCGATGGTGGCTAGCACCGCCAATCCGCTTTCGAGCGAGCCGCGTTCTTTTTGCATCTGCTGGCGCAGACGCCTGTCCAGCAATTCCTGCCGGTCCCAGGTGTGTTCCAGATCGTGGGTCGAGGCGCCGTCGTCGGTTTCGATCAACGTGGAAAAACCGGCGCCTGCGACCCGAGCGGCCGGGCCCTTCAAGTCTTCCAACTGGGCGGCCGCCTGTATATTGGGAGAACTCCAGAAGGCCTTGCTGAATTTGCGGTTGTGAAAACCGATGCGCAGGTGCTGAATGCCCTTGATCAATATCAGCGACCAAGTAACCACAGAGGCGCCGATCAGGGTGTTTAATGTGCCATCGACGATGACGCTGGTTGCAATATCCGACATATAAAATCCTCAGGATAAGTTGAAAGAAATGGGTACGGTCACAAAGCCGGCTATCGGCGTGTCGCCACGTTTGGCCGGTACGAAGGACCACTTGTAAACCGTTTTGACCGCGGCATCGTCCAATACCTTCTGGCCGCTGGACTTGACGACAGTCACGCTGTCCGGTTTGCCGTTGGGCTGAACATGCACCTTCATGAGTACCTTGCCTTCCCAGCCGCGTTCCTGCGCGATTTCGGGGTATTCCGGCGCAGGGTTGTGCAAATAATCCGCGCCCGCGGTCGGCGGCGTGATTTTTTCCTGGATGACCGGCGCGGGTGGAGCGGGTGGCGCGGAGACCGGAGCGGGGGGCGCATCATTGACGATGGGCGTCGGCTCGGGCGCCGGCGTTTGCTCGACCACCTTGGGAACCGGCTTGGGCTTTTGCGGTTTCAAAGGCACCACCTTCGGTTTCGGCGGCTTGGGTTGGGCAACAGGAGGCGGAGGCGCAATGGGTTTAGGTTGCGGCCTAGACAGTGTGATCTGTATCTTGGGCAAGGGTTTGGCCGGTTCTATGATTTCCTGTTCCATGCTTAGATGGTCGAACTGCTGAACCACCGTGGTATGAACGAAGAGCGATAAAACGCCCAGCAGCGCGTAGTCATGCCATTTGCGTTCGTGATTTTCGCTGTCGTATTTGAACTGTCCAAGCGCCTTGCTCGCGAGTTTGCCCGGCAAGAGCGGCTTCTGCGGCGTTGCGAAGTCGGCGTCCGACGCATCCCATTCGACATGGCCTCCGGATGATGCAAAGTGGGGTAAAGAGCCTGCGGGGATACTCATAACGTTATTCCTCTTGACGACGATCATGGGTGAACAAAACGGATGCGGTGTTTGCCATGCGCGATTGCAAAATCGGCCGCCCTCCAAAAGCTGACTTGACGCTGGCAACTCGGTCGTTCAGGTAATCGATGTTGGACGGCAGCGTCGCCAAAAAAGTATTGCGGTCAGCGCGATACGATTGGGTCAATGCAAGCCGTATGCCAGGCTATTCGAGTAGCGCGATAACGGCGCGCATTGGGATGATTTTTCGAAATAAGTGGTTGTTTAGTATCGGTATATTGGGGCGGAGCTGTCAGTCGCTGTCCGTTGTTTCAAGGGCTGCGCGAATTATTGGAAAACCGGTACGGCCAAGGGTTGCTTCCACGGCAACAGCATTGGCTTGGTTTTGCTAGCGGCCTGCCTCAAAAGCAGCAGATGCCGTGCTCCTTTTTGAGAGCGGCCGGATTCTGGCCGGCCGATGCTTTGATCGAGAGGATGTTGCCTGGAAAACAATCACTGCGGCCAAGGTGTTGCGTAAGGAGCAGTCCCGAAAGAGTTGGTATCTTGTTTGCTATTCCGCTCAGGTGAAATCTCACGACCTTGATGCGCGTGATTCGATGCATAAAACCCATTTCACTTTCGACTGGAAGCGAATTCGAACGCCTTTGGCCCTATTGTTACCGAACACGATTATTGCACTTAGGATATCGCTAAAAACAACTTCCCTGAATTGCTAAGGGCGAATCGACGATAATAAGCGTTTTTCGCAGCGTAAGATAAAAAGCCAGTGATCGGTTACGACCAAGCCATTGAAATAAAAATGCAGCGGCTGTTTGCCACCCTGTCCGAAAAAGATAAGCGTCGTTATGCGGGCATAGAAGCGACGAAATTGGGCCATGGCGGTATTGACTATATTTCGAAGCTATTCGATATCGATCCCAAAACCGTCCGCCGTGGACTGCAGGAATTAGACTTGGCCGATGACCCAGCATCGGAGCGGGTCCGAAAAAAAAGGTGGGGGCCGGAAACCCGCGATTGAACAGCACCCCCAGCTATTGGTTAACTTTCTGGCACTGCTGTCGGAATTCACCGCCGGTGATCCGATGCGGGAAGGTGTGTTATGGACCAATCTATCGCGTTGCGAAATTAGTCGCCGGTTACGGGAGATGGGAACGCCGGCTAGCCGTCATACAGTGCGCAAGCTGTTGCGAAAACACGGCCTGGGCCAACGCAAGGCGCGCAAGAAAAAATCCATGGGCGCCCATCCCGACCGCAATGCCCAATTCGAAAACATTGCTCGTCTCAAAGCGGAATACTTGGCTGCTGGAGAGCCCGTGATCAGCATCGACACCAAGAAGAAAGAACTCATCGGTGACTTCGCCCGCGAAGGGCATACCCATACACAAGCCCCTGTCGAAACGCTGGATCATGATTTTCCAAGTGCTGGCCAAGGTAAGCTCATTCCGCATGGTATTTATGACGTGGCTCGGAATGAAGGCACGATTCACCTCAATACCAGCCACGATACCAGCGAATTGTGTTGCGATAGCATCGCCCTGTGGTGGCAACGGCAGGGCCGCGAGCACTACCCCCATGCCAAGCGGTTATTAATCCTGTGTGATGGGGGTGGCAGTAATGCCGCTAATCGTCATGTTTTCAAAGAAGCCGTGCAGGCTTTGGCAGAATGTTTGGGCTTGGAAATTCGCATCGCACACTATCCGCCCTATTGCTCAAAGCACAATCCGATTGAGCATCGCTTGTTTCCGCACATCACCCGCGCCTGCCAAGGTGTCGTGTTTCATACGCTCGACATTGCCAAGCAATTTATGGAAAAAGCTAAGACCACAACCGGATTAAAAGTCACGGTCGACATTTTGACCGGTATCTATGAAACCGGAAAGAAATGTGCCGCCGATTTCATCCAAAACATGCGAATCGTATTTGATGATTTTCTACCCCGATGGAATTACCGAGCTCTGCCTCAAAACAGGTAATTTCGGGAAGTTATTTTTGACGGAATCCTTACTGAATTCGGCACGATAAGTGCTTTTGTTGAAGCGTGGAGCCGCACTCCATAGCGTCAATAAATTAATTAATCGAGAGAATTGAGAATGAAAAAAACATATCTGGTTGTCGGGTGGATTGTGCTGAGCGTCAATTCAGCATACGCGCAACAGCCCCCTGCGGATGCGCCAAAGCCGCCCTTGGGTTTTTTTGTCACCAGTAAGGGGGTGGGCAATGGGGCGAACTTGGGCGGTTTGGCCGGCGCGGACGCCCATTGCCAGAAACTGGCCGGCGAGGTTGGTGCCGGCAATCGAACTTGGCGGGCTTATTTGAGCACGCAGGCCGAAGGCAGTCAGCCAGCCGTCAACGCCCGCGATCGCATCGGTAAGGGACCTTGGGCCAACGCGGCCGGCGTTATCGTCGCCAACGACGTCGCGCACCTGCATGGCGATACCTTGGAGCTGGCGCAACTGGGCAACAACCTGCATCGGAAGACGGCATACACCGAGAAGGGCGAGCCGATCAAAGGTGTGGGCGATCAGCCCAACGAACACGACATCATCACGGGTTCCAGGCCGGATGGAACGGCCTATACGGATGCCGCCGATCACACCTGTAAAAATTACACCAGCAACGCTGAAGGCAGTGTCCGCGTCGGCCATTTCGACCGTACCAACGGCGGCAGAACCGGCGGCAATGTATCGTGGAACTCGACTCACGACAGCCGGGGCTGCAGCCAAGAGAATTTGGTGAGTACGGGCGGTGCCGGATATTTTTACTGCTTTGCTGCCGATTAGAAGGCACGCGGGGTTGGGACGGTATCTAAAATACAAGCATGAATGCACCCCAACCCCGGCCGCCGGGTCCGGTACCCCATCGTTTGCAGTGTTTCCCTGTAAAAACAGTCAGTTTGTTTAACCGTTTCGAAGACGAGTGATTTATGTGCCTGATTCTTTACAAACCCAAGCATGTCAAAGTTGACTTGGATTTGCTGCATTCGGCGAGTCAATACAATCCACATGGGTATGGCTTGATGGCATTGAGCGGTCCGCAAAAAATTCATGTCATTCGGGGCTTGCATGGCAGTTTCGATCATTTGCGGCGTGCGTGCGAGCATTTCACCAGACATGAATGTGTCATACATTTGCGTTTACGGACGCGCGGTTATATCAATAATGCCAATACGCATCCATTTAAACTAACCGATGCCGTTTACATGGCGCACAACGGCACGCTGGATATCAATTGCCGGGTGCCAGGGCGCTCGGACAGTTGGCACATGGCTAACGACGTATTGAGCCCGTTGTTGCAGTACAGTTCATCGTTGCTACATAACGAAAATTTCCAACGCTATTTGTCCGAAAAGATAGGTAGCGATAACCGAATGGTTTTCATGGATGCTCATCGCCAGAAGACGATTATCATTAACGAGCCGCTCGGTATCGAATTCAAAGGCGTGTGGTTGAGCAATACGAAATGGTTTGACGCGGCCCGTTTCGGAGTGGCGGCGGCCAATCCCCTCCATGAGAGTACCCCCGCTCAACACCGGACACGATTGGACTTATTGAGCGGGCGCTTTGGACAACAATTCAACGCTTTCCATTGGGCGGGGCGTAATCACCACCGGCAACTTGGGCGTTCATGCCGCGCCTCCCAGCTTTCAGGTGGCCGACAAGAAACCGAATAGCCTTTTCTCGTGGATGATCCGGCCCGTAAGACAAACACCATGCCGATGGATACGCCGCACGACTTTCCCAAATTTTATCCACAAGCTTTTAGCGAATATGAGCCAGTACACACTAAACATCAACGGCGGGACGCAAACGCTGAATGCCGGGCCGGAAACCCCTTTATTATGGATATTGCGCGACTCGCTCATGCTGGTCGGTAGCAAATTTGGCTGCGGCATCGGTCAATGCGGCGCCTGCACGGTGCATCTGGATGGCATGCCGACACGTTCATGCATTACTCCCGTGAGTGAGGTGGCCGGCCGCCAGGTCACAACGATCGAAGGTTTGAGTGAAAACGGCGATCATCCGTTGCAACGAGCCTGGCAAGAGCTGGATGTCCCGCAATGCGGTTATTGTCAGGCCGGGCAAATCATGAGCGCGGCGGCATTGCTGAAAAAATCGCCCCATCCGAGCGACAGCGAAATCGATGCGGCCTTGGACGGCAACCTATGTCGCTGCGGTACCTATCTGAGAATTCGGGCCGGCATCCATCGCGCAGCTGAACTGGCGGGCAAGGAGGCCGTATGACCCAACAAATATATCCAGTCAATTCCGCCCGGCGGCGGTTTCTGATTTCCTCGGCTTTGTTAGGCGGCGGCTTGGTGCTGGGGCATTATTTGAATGTGGTCGATAGCGCCCAGCGTTTCATCGGCAAGCCGGAAGACGAGTTGCCGTCGTCTGGGTTTCGGCCCAACGCCTTCATTCGCATCCGACCGGATGGCAAGGTGGTGCTGATCAGCAAACAGCCGGAAATCGGCCAAGGCATCAAGACGTCGTTGCCGATGGTGATTGCCGAGGAATTGGAGGTTTCTTGGGAAGACGTCATCATCGAGCAAGCCGATCTGGATCCGATCTATGGCAGCCAAAGCGCCGGCGGATCGCGCTCGACGCCGACCAATTATGAAGAATTCCACCAACTGGGCGCGACGGCACGAACCATGCTGATTCAGGCTGCCGCGTCTATCTGGAACCTGCCCGCCGGCGAGTTGCTTGCTCGCGACAGCGCGGTGCATCACATTGCCAGCGGCAAGCGGCTCAGCTATGGTGAATTGGCTGAAACCGCCGCCACGCTGGCGGTGCCGGCTAAGGATGCCGTGCGACTGAAAGATCCCAAAGATTTCAAGTTGCTGGGCACCCGCATCGGCGGCGTGGATAATCCCGCCATCGTCACCGGCAAGCCTTTGTTCGGCATTGACGTGCAACTGCCAGGTTTACTCTACGCCACCTACGTCAAGGCGCCGGCTTTTGCCGGACGCGTGATTGGCGCCAATCTGGACGCAATCAAACGCCTGCCTGGCGTGCGTGACGCCTTCGTGATCGAAGGCACGCAGAATCTGAAAGGCCTGTTGCCGGGTATTGCCATCGTCGCCGAATCGACCTGGGCGGCATTTAGCGCTCGCCGGCAATTGCGGGTGGAGTGGAACGAAGGCCAGGTGGCCGGGCAAAGCTGGAGCGGTTTCAGCGCCAAGGCCGATGAACTGGCCAAGCAGCCGGGGCAAGAAGTGTTGCGCGACGACGGCAATGTCGACAAGGCCTTGAAAGAAGCTGCCAAGACCGTGCAGGCGACCTATCGTTACCCCTTCATTTCCCACGCCAGCATCGAACCGCAAAACGCCACGGCCTGGTTCAAAGACGGCGGCATCGAAATCTGGGCGCCGACCCAGAATCCGGAAGCCGGGCAGAATATCGTCACCGAAGTGTTGGGAATACCGAAAGAAAAGATCACGCTGCACATTACCCGCAGTGGCGGCGGTTTCGGCCGGCGCTTGATTCCGGACTACATCATCGAAGCGGCGGCGATCGCCCAGCGCGTCGATGGCCCGGTCAAGCTGACCTGGACGCGGGAGGACGACTTGCAGCACGATCAATTTCGCGCCGGCGGCTTTCACTATTTGCGCGGCGGCATCGACAAAAACGGCAAACTGATCGCCTGGCACAACCATTTCGTGACCTTTTCGCATCCGGTTTACAAGGACGGCGTGGCCACGTTGCAATTGGGTAGCGGCGCCAATCTGTCCGGTGACGAATTTCCGGGGCGATGGGTGGAAAACTGCCGACTGGAGTACACCGCGCTGGAATGCGGCATTCCGATGGGGCCGTGGCGGGCGCCGCGCAGCAATGTATTTGCGTGGGTATTCCACAGCTTCATCGACGAACTGGCCCATGCCGGCGGTCGTGATCCGCTGGAATTTCGCTTGGAAATATTAGGCGACAAGGCTTTTCTGCCGGGCAGCGATGAACAGACCGGCATTCCTTACGACGTCAACCGCATGAAGCATGTGTTGCAATACGTCGCCGAAAAGGCCGAATGGGGCAAAAAGCCATTCCCGCGCGGCCGGGGGCAGGGCATTGCCTTTCATTTCAGCCATCGCGGCTATATTGCTCAAGTGGCGGAAGTCACGGTATCGCCAGACGGCAAACTGAACGTAGACCGGGTGGTGGTGGCCACCGACATCGGTCGGCAAATCGTCAACTTGAGCGGCGCGGAAAATCAAGTGCAGGGTTCGGTGATAGATGGGCTCGGCGCGTTGTTGTTTCAGGAGCTGGACATTGAAAAGGGCCGCATCGTGCAAAGCAATTTCCACGATTACCCGATGATACGCATCAAGGACGCGCCGACCAAAGTCGAGGTGCATTTCCTGAAAACCGATTACCCGGTCACGGGGCTTGGCGAACCGGCCTTGCCGCCCCTGGCGCCCGCTGTTTGCAACGCGATATTCGCGGCCACCGGCAAGCGGGTGCGGGATTGGCCTTTATCTCGCAGCGATCTCGGCTGGAGTTGATATGGCCAGCCATCATCGTTTGTTGGCGGCCTATCCGCGCCTGCTCGAACAGGGGCAAGACGCTGTGTTGGCCACCGTCATCGAAACCTTCGGTTACACCTATCAGAAAGCCGGCACCCGCATGCTGATCGAGGCCAACGGCCGCTTGAGCGGTTTGCTGGGCGGCGGTTGTTTCGAAGCGGATCTGATAGAACATGCGCGGGATGTGCTGCAAACAGGCAAGGCTAAAACGGTGTTTTACGATTTGCGTAGGCCGGAGGACGAATTATGGGGGCTGGGGGCCGGCTGCCACGGCGCGACTCGCATCTTTTTGCAGCGATTGGCGGCGGCTGACGGCTTTAGACCATTGAATTCGATATGGCAAGCCGCCGAAAATCGGGAAGATGGCGTGTTGGCGACTATCGTCGAATCGAAGCATCCTGGTTACGTGGCGGGTGAAACCCCATTTTTGCCTCTTGAACAAGCACGGGCGCCTTGGCCGTTTATATCCGGCGTACCGCCAAGAAGGCCGCTCCTCCGGAATCATTGTATGGACGGGTTGGATATCCGAGTGTTTTATGAACCGCTTCGTCCGCCAACCCATCTATGGGTGCTTGGGGCCGGGGATGATGCGCAGCCTGTGGTGGATTGCGCCAAGTTGCTGGGATGGAAGGTCAGCGTCGCCGATCATCGTCCGGCCTATCTGACTGCCGGACGTTTTCCAACAGCCGATGCCTTGTTGCATATCAGACCAGAAGCCTTGAATACGCATTTGAAATTGAACGGATTCGATGCCGCACTGGTGATGAGTCACAATCTCTCGCATGACCGCCAATATCTGGCGGCGCTGGCTGCAAGCCATATCGCCGTCATTGGCTTGTTGGGGCCGATGCGCCGGCGTGAACGCTTGCTGAACAGTCTCGGGGAGGTTGGCGCGGAACTCGCTGAGAGACTGTATGGGCCGGTGGGTTTGGATATCGGCGCGGAAACGCCGGAGGAAATAGCGCTGGCCATCGTGGCCGGGATTCAGGCGGCGCTGAAAGGACGTGGTGGCGGGCAGCTTGGTTTCACGCTCGCCTAACCAGGCGATTTCGAATGTTGCCTCCCTGTCGATTTGAATCATCGTAACGTTCATGAAGGCTGGGCATAACCCCGGCAAATGAAAATAGTCTTCAGGGTAAGGTTGCTTGCCGGACAGGCTGCCGTGAATACATCCATGTAGGCTCGACGGCGGCATCCTTGCCGCCGACGCCTGTCCAACAAGCAACCGCACCCTCACATTTTGCTACTTTCAGAGTAATGGCGCGCTAGCCTTCGGCGGCCATGTCGGCAGGCCGAAGGTAACGTCTGTTTATGGAATGATTAGCCGTTGGCCGCTTTAAAGTGGCTGACCGCTTCTTCGGCGTGCTTGGTGGCGACCTCGGCATGATTTTGGTTGCCGTGCGCGATGGATTCTTCCAATGCCTTGATGCCTGCCGAGATGTGGTTCTTGCTTTCACCCTGAGCGCTGCTTTCAGCCTGTTTGGCGTGGCCTAATGCATTTTCGGCATGACTGACCAATTGCGAGGCATGGCCTTGTCCACCGTGCGACACCGCGTGTTCCGCATGTTTCAGTGCTTCGGCCGCATGGCTGCTGGCTTCGGCGAAGGCGCCACCACTCAATGCCAATAAAATGCTCAGTAGAGCGATCGATTTTTTCATAAATTCCCCCAATTGAGAAAAGATTAAATATTTTCGTTGTTAATACAACGCTTGGACCTTCCTTGGCCGATGTCATGCCGGCACCTGGAGACAGTGCGTACCGATTTGACGAATCCAATAAACTCCAATCAATTAGGACTTACGCATTGACGGAAGCCTGAAACTGTGGGTTCAAATATTCCTTGCCGACCATGAAGCTGTTGACGAATGCGGCGATCACATCCTGATACAACGTTCTTTGCCATTGGTAAGCATTGCGAATAATTTCAGTAAATTGCATTCGCTGCAGATGAACATAGCCACATAAAGCGGCAAAGATATGGTTGAGTATCGGTACTTTGCTACGGACTTGGAACTTCTCGATGTTGCAAACCTGCTTGATCATGCGGTGGTATTGCTCGATCTGCCAATGCTGGTCGTGCAGTTTCTGAAAATCGGATTGCTTAAAGGCATCATAAGCCTCAGCCTCTGGCAGGAACACCACGTAATGGCGCAGTTGGTCTTTTAACCGCGTCCGAAACAGCTTCACGTTGCCAAAATCACGTAACCAGACCCGCATGCCGTCGTCAGGAATGTCCAGTTTTTGTACCTGGATCCAGGTGCCTTTTTCCGTCGACACCCGGCGATTGCTTTCCACCGCAAACATAAACCCCATCCGGTGGTTTTTTACCGTCTTAAGGTTGTCCACACAGGAATACCAACTATCCCCGGTCATAAAATTCGGTTGTAATCCCCAAGCCAGCACCTCGCCCAACATGTCGAGGAAATAATCATTTTTGGTTTTTCCTTCTGCCTTGTCGTATACACGATAGTTAACGGGCAGGCTGCGGCCTTGCGGGTCAGTGTAGTATAACGTGATGAGATTCAAGCCTTTAACCACGCGATGATGCTTGCCAGACCAAAAATGTCCAACCAGTTCCATGCGTTGGCTGTAGGGTTTGTCTAAGGTGCTGTCATCCACGTTCAGCGTCCCGCCCACCAAGTTCAACAGACATTTTGCCTCATTGAACAAGTCTTTCGGCTCGTAACTTTCTCGTAACAGGAAACGATTCACGCTGTCATGGGAAATGTTCATCACCTCGGAAAGACGGGTGCAGGTACTTGATTTCGGTTCGCTCATCAAAAATCCCATATACATTGGCAAGGTGCAACGCGCTGTCGGTGGGCGGCTAGGCTTTCTTATCATCCCTGAATCGTTCTTGTTAAATGTACTTCCTATGACATAGTTATTGCTTGATCGTCAATGCGTAAGTCCTATCAATAATCATGCCATCTATAAAACGCCATGATGTGCGGAGGACAGGGCGTCTCAGCCTGGCGTGTTGCTGGTAAATCAACAGGCGTTGCTGGTCCGGCGTTCATACGGCAACAGAGACAGATGTGAGCGCAATAGCCTGTTGGCAAACCCTTCATGCTTAACGGTCAGCTAATCACCGGATCAATAAGCCTATTCAATGCAGCTGGATTGCTGAATGCTATGCATATAGGCAACAGTCGCTGCGGGCCAAGCAACAGTGTTTGGACGATGCTAGGGCGGGAATGTGACGCACCTGTTATCGAGGCCATTAAAAATGCTTTAAAAAACAGCTAAGTAGGAATCGATTATTTGTTTGTTACGCTTTGTGGCTTGTTTGGCACACAGGTTGCAATTTCACGAATAAGCCGGGGATGTTTCTGGCGTCATTATGGGAACTGTTAGGGATCAGGTGAATAAGTGAAAGAGCGAATAATTGATACAGTCCTGTCGGCCACGACAGAAAAAGGTCACGTGCCATTTGTGGTGAGCGGACGTAGGACGTTGACCTCCTATATGGCTTTGGCCCTGGCGGGGAGCGCGTTATTGATCTGCCATGATGCCGATGCTCAAGATGTGGCTGAACAAAATACGGCCAGTTCAGGCCAGCTGGTTGAGCCCAGCGTGGCTGAATTGAAGGCACAGGTGGAAAGATTGCAGCGGGAACTCGAGGCCTCGCGGCAACGGGAACAGGCCGCGTCGGCTGTACAAACTCAAGCGGCTCCTGCTACCGAGGATGTCGATGCGCCACTGGATGCCGCTTTGGCGGCGGCGGAACCCGAGGCTGAGCCGGAGGTGATCGAAGAGCCGAAGAACCTATCTGAAGTAACCGTCACCTCACGACGGAAGGAAGAAAAGCTGCAGGAGGTGCCGATTCCGATTGCGGTCATCAACCGCGAAACCCTGGAACGCGACAACATTGTCACCGTGCAGGACTTTTCCCGCCGTGCGCCCAACCTCGGAGTTACCTCGGCAAATACCCGTCAAACCAGTATCGCCTTGCGCGGTTTGGGAAAAAATAGTGGTAACGAATCGATGGAGCCTAGCGTTGGCGTAATGGTGGATAACGTTTGGCGGGCGTGGACCGGCTCGGCATGGGCCAACTTTCCCGATCTGGATCAAGTCGAAGTGTTGCGCGGGCCGCAAGGCACGCTACAAGGTAAAAACAGCAACCTGGGTTTGCTGAACATTACGACCAAAGCGCCAACGTTTAAAGACAGTTACTATGTCGATGGTTTCGCCGGCAACCGTGACTCATTACAAGGCAAATTCAGTGCGGGAGGTACGGTTTTGCCCGGATTGCTGGCTTACCGAGCGTCGGGTTTCATCGATAAACGCGATGGATACGTTCAAAATCTCGATATCCATCGCAGTGAAGGCGAACTGGGCGAAACCGATGCCATGGGCGGTCGTCTGCAATTTTTGCTGACACCGAGCGATGTACTCAGTGCGCGGTTGATCGTCGACAAGAGCTCATCCAAACAAACCATGAGTGTGCAGCCACTGATTGCCGATCCCACCCATTTCGACGATGGTACGCTCAGAACCACCACATTCAGCAGCCGTCTGGGACGGGATTGGTTCAACAACATCACCAGCAATGGCCAGCCGATTACGGTGATAGGCGATCCACGCAAAATGGCCAACAATGACAGGCGCACCTCGCGTGGCGATGCCTCCGGCGTTTCGGCCGAAATCAACTACGATGCGCTGGGTCACCGTTTTACCTCTGTTTCGGCCTGGCGCGATGCCTTGTTCGAACCCAATCACGACGGCGATGGTTCGACGGCTGACATCGAGCGCATCGCCGGGTGGACCGTCAAAAACGAACAATGGTCGCAAGAGTTTCGCATCAGCTCGAAGGAGCCAGGGCCTATCGATTATCAAGCCGGTATTTTCGCGATGCGGACGATTGCGGACACCTTTAACCAACGTTTGTTCGGCAACGACGCCGGCGCGTTTTTTGCGTCCAACGCGCAATACAACCGCCTGAATGGAACGGCCACTGGGCGTCAAATGATGGCCGCGTCCATGCGCAATGTTCTGTATAACCAAAATGTTGTCCCGGCAACGGACAGTTATGCGGGTTATGGTCAGATTAACTGGCACGTCACGGATGACGCCACTTTGACGCTGGGGCTGCGAAATACGTTCGAACGCCGCGAAAATACCGGCTGGAGTCGCAACATAGGCGGTTCCGACCTGGATGCGCTAGGTGCATCCATCGGCGCCACGGCGCAAAACATCTCGGACGCCAAGGCTATCCGATCTGCGCAGCTCGGTCGGGAGTGGGATGCGCCAAGGCAAGGATTCGACCAGAATTCGCAAAACTGGCTGGTCAACCCCAGTTATAAAGTCACTGAGGATCTGATGGTGTATGGTTCTGTCGCCGGCGGGCAAAAATCGGGTGCCGCGCAGTTCAACTTCAACACTGGCAAGACTGAGAACGTCAAACCCGAGGACGTGATGGACTACGAGTTTGGGATTAAAAGCAGCTGGCTGGATCGCAAGCTGACCGCGAACGTCAACTTTTATCAAACCGACATCGAAGGCTTTCAGTCGCAACTGGTGTTGCCGGATGAAACCCGTCCCGGCCAATATCAGACCCAACTGGGCAACATCGGAGGCATACAGTTGCGCGGCATCGAGTTGGAAACCAGTTGGGATGTGGCTCAGGGTTTGAATCTGTTCTTGAACGGTTCGTATAACAAAGCCATCTATACCGATTTTGCCAACGCGCCGTGTCCGCCCGAAATCACGGGTCAAGCCTTTTGCGATCAGACCGGCAAAACCATCCCGAACGCGCCGGCCTTTACCGCCAACTTCGGCTTCGACTACAGGGCGCCTTTGACCTTCGGCTATGGCAACGACTATGGTCTGCAATGGCACGCGTATCTGATCGACAGTTATAAGTCGGCGGCCAATTACAACGCCAGTTTATCGCGTTACGGCCAGCAGGATGCCTACCACGTTACCGATGGTGGCATAGGCCTTGGCACCAAAAACGGCAAATACAACCTGGATCTGGTCGGCCGCAATATCTTTGACACCATCTACGTGACCAATGTCAGCAACTTCTCGGCGCGTGCTGCCGCTAGCGCCGCGTACGGCGATGCCCGTTACTTTGGCGTGCATTTCAGGGCCAAGTTTTAGTTAATCCTAGGACTTACGCATTGACGATCAAGCAATAACTATGTCATAGGAAGTACATTTAACAAGAACGATTCAGGGATGATAAGAAAGCCTAGCCGCCCACCGACAGCGCGTTGCACCTTGCCAATGTATATGGGATTTTTGATGAGCGAACCGAAATCAAGTACCTGCACCCGTCTTTCCGAGGTGATGAACATTTCCCATGACAGCGTGAATCGTTTCCTGTTACGAGAAAGTTACGAGCCGAAAGACTTGTTCAATGAGGCAAAATGTCTGTTGAACTTGGTGGGCGGGACGCTGAACGTGGATGACAGCACCTTAGACAAACCCTACAGCCAACGCATGGAACTGGTTGGACATTTTTGGTCTGGCAAGCATCATCGCGTGGTTAAAGGCTTGAATCTCATCACGTTATACTACACTGACCCGCAAGGCCGCAGCCTGCCCGTTAACTATCGTGTATACGACAAGGCAGAAGGAAAAACCAAAAATGATTATTTCCTCGACATGTTGGGCGAGGTGCTGGCTTGGGGATTACAACCGAATTTTATGACCGGGGATAGTTGGTATTCCTGTGTGGACAACCTTAAGACGGTAAAAAACCACCGGATGGGGTTTATGTTTGCGGTGGAAAGCAATCGCCGGGTGTCGACGGAAAAAGGCACCTGGATCCAGGTACAAAAACTGGACATTCCTGACGACGGCATGCGGGTCTGGTTACGTGATTTTGGCAACGTGAAGCTGTTTCGGACGCGGTTAAAAGACCAACTGCGCCATTACGTGGTGTTCCTGCCAGAGGCTGAGGCTTATGATGCCTTTAAGCAATCCGATTTTCAGAAACTGCACGACCAGCATTGGCAGATCGAGCAATACCACCGCATGATCAAGCAGGTTTGCAACATCGAGAAGTTCCAAGTCCGTAGCAAAGTACCGATACTCAACCATATCTTTGCCGCTTTATGTGGCTATGTTCATCTGCAGCGAATGCAATTTACTGAAATTATTCGCAATGCTTACCAATGGCAAAGAACGTTGTATCAGGATGTGATCGCCGCATTCGTCAACAGCTTCATGGTCGGCAAGGAATATTTGAACCCACAGTTTCAGGCTTCCGTCAATGCGTAAGTCCTAAATCCTATAAACATCATTTGGTCCACGAAACACACGAAAATCACGCAAAGTTTCAGAACGTTATTGCTCAACAAGCCGATACCTCGTGGGTGACTGCATTACGTGTCTTTCGCGCTTTTCGTGGATTAACCGCGGTTTTAAGGTTAATGAAATATAGCCGGCCGTCGCAAGAGACTGGTCGGCATTCATTTGTTTTTTGAGGAGAGTTATGTTGCCTAAGTATTCGACCCTATTATTCAGCATTGGCGCCTTTCTGTACGCCGGCACTGCCGGCGCGGACGACCCCGTTACACCGGTCATTCCCGGCGTGGTGCCGGGCGGCGTAGTGGTGGAATTGATCAAAGACGGTTTCGACGGCACGGAAGGCCCGATAGGATTGGCGGACGGCAGTTTGCTGTTCACCGAAACCAAGGCAAACAAAATCGTCCATATTGGACCGGACGACAAGGTGTCGACCTTTCTGGAAAAGACCAACGGCGCCAACGGCCTGGCGCTGACGCCGGATGAGCGCATCATCGCCGTGCAGACCCAGGATACTCAGGTAGGCTTTATTTATCCGGCGAAGCAAAAACAGGTGTTGGCCAAGGATTACCAGGGCGTGAAGTTTCAACGCCCCAACGATCTGGTGCGCGCCAATGACGGCGCCATCTATTTTACCGACAGCGGCACGCGTCCAACCAAGGAAAATCCTGATCCAGAGCCCTCGCGTGCCGGCGTTTATTACATTAGTCCCATCGGCGACTTGAAACGGTTGGCGACCGATATCGAGCGGCCCAACGGCATTCAACTCAGTAAGGATGAAAAAACCTTATATGTGGCCAATACGGCTGGAGAGCATGTCCTGGCCTATGACATCGGTAGCGACGGCTCGATTTTAAATCGCAGGAATTTTGCCAAACTGGCTGGATGGAAAGCGGATGAGGATGGGGCATGGAGTAGTGGAGCGGACGGTTTGGCCTTGGACGACGAAGGTCGTTTGTATGTGGCCTCCAATGCCGGCATAGAAATTTTTGATGCGCAAGGCCAGGCGCTCGGCGTGATTCCGTTGCCGAAAAAGCCGCAAAATCTTGCCTTTGCCGGTAAAGACAAGCATGTACTGTACGTCGTCGGGCGTGGCGCGGCTTACAAATTACCTCTGTTGGCTCGTGGTATTACAGGCCGCGCCAAGTAATGATGCAGTACTTTTCGAGTGCAAGCGGGAACGCGGGATGGTAGGCCGATTTACGCCTTGTTCGGTTGACGTCTGAATTTTGCAGGGATGCGAAATTAAATGGATGGCGCTTGAGAAGATAAACGCCCGCCGGTGGCGGCTGGAGCCGGCATTATGATTGCCCTCTCGGGTGATGGACTAATGTTGCTGCCTCTTGACGGGTCTCGAATACGCATCGGGACCCGTTTTTTTTTGCCTTACTCCGGGGGTAAAAAAATATGAGGACGCGTTTGCTGGTTGGGCAGGTGTCAGCGGAAAGGATGCCACCGTCGAACCTGCAGGACTGTATTTACGGCGCCCTGTCTGGCAAGCAACCGCGCCCTCGGATGCTATTTTCATGGGCCGGAGCGAAAGCTGTTTTAGGCTATTCGAAGCCGATCGGCTAGCTCGGTCGCCTTATCGCAGTTCGATTGTCCCGGATTTTTTTGAAACATCAGGATGCTCGCCATTGCTAAATCCACAGCAACCACTGTTGCGCCACTGTTGCTGGCGCATCAGTCCGGCGCCGCCGATCTTGCGAATTTCGTGCTCGCGTTTTTACGTGTTGATTGGTTGACAATAAAACTCAAACAAAAACAAAGGGCTGGATTGTTTTTCAGCAAGGATTCGTCAGCGTCGTATTTGGCATGAGGATTGCTGTAATGCTGGTGTGATAGGCATGCCTGGCATGCGATCCGCTTTCATCAATCAAGAACAAAAGAGAACAGCCATGAATAAGACTCTGAGTCAATTGACCTTTTTGGCCTTGCTGGCCACTGCGCCGATAGGTTTCGCGGCGGAATCCGCCGGCTCCAAGCCCGATGCCGCGCATGCGTCCAAGCCTTATACCGCCAAGACCCCAAAACTGAATCGGGCCCAAATCGACGCGCTGCTGGCCAAGCCGGAAAAGCTGTTGATCGTCGACGTCAGGCGTCCAGACGAGATCAGCAAGATCGGCACTTTCCCCGTTTACCTGAATATCCAGCTGGATCAACTGGAGCAAGCTTTGCCATTCATACCAAGGGATAGGGACATCGTCACCGTCTCCAATCATGCCGGCAGGGCTGGCAAGGCGGCCGATCTGCTGGCGGATAAAGGGCTGCATGTGGTGGGTGCGATAGGTTCACAAAATTACGAGGAAGAGGGCGGCAAGATCGTGCGCATCGTCCCGCCGGCGTCGAAAGACGTGGCGCAAGCCGATCACCGCTAAAAATTTTCAACCGTTAACGTTTTCCGGCTGTGGGGCGCGAGCCTGCAGTCCTGTTTATTTGGAGCAGTTCAATGAAAAAACACCTGTATTCCGCTTTGGTCTGGGGAATGGCGCTTGCCATGGCCAGCGCTCCGCAGGCAGCCGACGATAAACCGGTTGACGAGGCGGGCAAGTCGGTGTCGAAAGGCAAGATTTGGTCGTATCAACCGGTCAAGGCGGCCGTGATTCCAAGCGTCAGCCAGCAAGACTGGGTACGCACGCCGATCGATGCCTATATTCTGGCTCACTTGGAGGAAAAGGGATTGACACCGTCGCCCGATACCGATAAGGCCAATTTCATCCGCCGCGCAACGCTGGATGTCTGGGGCGTGATTCCTACGCCGGCGGAGGTGCAAGCCTTCGTCGATGACGACTCGGATGATGCCTATGAAAAATTGGTGGATCGTTTGCTGGCATCGCCGAAATATGGCGAACGTCAGGCGCGCAAATGGCTCGATCTGGCCCGTTATGCCGACAGTACCGGTTTCCAGAACGACAATGACCGGCTGAACATGTGGCGTTATCGGGATTATGTGATCAACGCCTTCAATAGCGACAAACCATATAGCCGTTTCATTCAGGAACAGCTGGCCGGCGACGAGCTATGGCCGGGCGATGAACAAGCCCTGATCGCGACCGGTTTCATGGCGCAATTTCCCGACAACAGCAACTCACGCGACCTGGTACAGCGCAAATACCAGATCACCACCGACATCACCGACACGGTCGGCAAGGTGGTGCTGGGACAGACTCTGGAATGCGCGCGCTGCCATAACCACAAGTTCGACAAGATCAGCCAAAAGGATTATTTCTCGTTCCAGGCCTTTTTTGCGAATATCGCGCCGGTAGACAACATTCCTGTGCGTAACAAAGGAGAAAACGAAGCCCAATACGAAGCCCAGTACGCCAAATGGGATGAAGCGACCAAAGAGATTCGTGCCAAGCAAAAAGCCATCATAGACACTCATCGTGAGGAGGCCCTCAAATATCACAAGGAACGTTATCTGACCGACTCGCGCGAAGCCATCTTCAAGCCCAAGGAACAGTGGACCGCTCAGGATCGCTGGGTCAATCACCGCTTGGCCAATGTCACCAATGAGGCCAGTCTGCAATCTTTTTTTCAGGAACGGGGTGAAAGCAGCGATCCTAAAACGTTCGACAAGAAAATCGCCGAACAGTGGGCCGAACTCGAAAAGCTGAACAAGGAATTACGCAAATTCGATGAACTGAAACCGTCCACCAGTTCCAACAAGATTTCGGCGATGACCGAACTGGGGCATGCCGATGCTCCGCCGTCGTTCGTGTTCGCGGTGGGGGATCACGAGAAGCCGCAGGAGCAAGTCGAACCGGCTTTTCCGGCGGCGATTACTGACGAGAAACCGGACATCAAGCCACTATCGTTTTCGTCCGGCCGCCGCTCGGCCTTGGTGAAATGGCTCACCAGTGAATCCAATCCGCTGACAGCCAGGGTTTATTTGAACCGGGTTTGGGATCAATACTTCGGCAAGGGCATCGTTGCCACCGTTTCCGATTTCGGCAAGGCAGGGGAGAAACCGACCCATCCTGAATTGCTGGATTATCTTGCTGGCAAGTTCGTCAAGGACGGTTGGAGTGTCAAGAAATTACATAGGGAAATCTTGCTGTCCAGCGTCTATCGGCAATCTTCGGAGGCGCGCGAAGAGGTCAAGCAAGCCGATCCGGAAAATAAATTGTTGGCCGTGTTCCCAAGGCAACGCCTGGAAGCCGAGCAAGTCAGGGATTCCTTGCTGGTAGCGGCCAATAAGTTGGTGGATAAGGTCGGGGGACCCAGCGTGTATCCGCCGCTGCCGTCCGCGATCAATACCAATTACCGCAACAACAACGCCCAGTTCCAGGATCGGATGTGGCGCACGTCCAAGGACGAGCAGGATCACAACCGCCGCAGTCTGTACGTGTTTACCCGGCGCTCCATTCCGTATCCTATCCTGGATTCGTTCAACATGGCGTCGCCGCAGGAAGCGCATAGCAAGCGCGAAGTAACCACCACGCCGCTGCAAGCCCTGACCCTGTTCAACAGCGAAGTGATCTTCGATTGGTCGAAGTCGTTGGCCGGCCGGGTGATCAATGAAGCCGGTGACGATAAATCAGACCGGATCAACCACTTGTACCAAATCTTGTTCGCTCGCAATGCCAGCGACGATGAGATCGATACGCTGCAAGCTTTCCTGGAGCAACAAGAGCAGGTGATACGCGACAAGGCCAAAGACGGCAAATTCGAGGTCAACGTGCCGGCCGGCGTCAAGGACAAGAAAATAGACGATCCGGTACGCGCCGCGGCTTTCGTGGATCTGGTGCATACGGTGGCCAACTCTAACGAGTTTATTTACCGCTTTTAAAACACAGAGTCCGGCTGATCTTTTTGACGAATTGCCAGCCGGTTATACAAATTTGGGATTTTGCCGAGAGTGGCTTTTTTCGATGGCTCTGACACGTTTTCCCCCCAGTGTTATTTCAGAAAGCTATTTTCGGTGCGATCCCGCCTTATGAAGAGAGAACAGTATGAACAATAGATCGAGACGTGATTTTTTGATCAAATCCGGCTACGGCATCGGTGGCTTGACCGTCAGCGCAATGCTGCCCGGCGGCGGCATCATGGCCAGCGCGCTGGCCGACGATGCGTTACTGAATGCCATTGGTGGCGACAATCCGTTGGCGACCAAGGCGCCGCATTTTGCCGCCAAGGCCAAGACCGTGATCTGGCTGCACATGGCCGGAGCCCCCAGCACGCTGGACTTGTACGATTACAAACCCGAATTGGTCAAACGTGCCGGCACGCCAATCCCGGCTTCGTTTTTGGAAGGCATCAAAACCAGTACCCAGGGCGGCATCACCAAACTCATTGCAACCCCCAGAACCTGGAAACAGCACGGTCAAAGCGGCGCCTGGTTTTCCGACTGGCTGCCCCATCTGGCCGAACATGCCGATGATCTGGCGTTCATCAAGTCCAGCGTAACGATCGGGGCGACGCACGATATTTCGATCATGAAGCTGAACTCCGGCGGGCTGAATCCGGGCCGCCCGACCTTGGGAGCCTGGGTGCAATACGCGCTCGGTTCCGCCAATCCCAATTTGCCGGCCTATGTCGTGTTGTACAACGACAAACGTGAACCGCGCGGCGGCGTAACGAATTGGGAGTCAGGCTTCCTGCCTGCTGTCTACCAAGGTACGCCTTTCCGGCCGGGGGACTCGCCGATTCTGCATTTGAAAAACCCGGAATATGTAGCGGACACCGAAAAACGCAATGCCCTGGATTTTCTGCGCAAGCTCAACGAGGCGCATGCCGGGCGTTACCCTTGGGACACGGAATTACAGGCTCGCACCGAATCCTACGATTTGGCCTACAGGATGCAAGAAACCGCGCCGGAAGCCGTCGATTACAGCAAGGAATCGGAAGCCACCAAAAAACTGTACGGGCTGGACGAGGACATCACTAAACCCTATGGCGAACTCCTGATCAGGGCCCGCCGCCTGGCCGAGCGCGGCGTGCGTTTCATCCAGGTGGTATCGGGGCCTACGGACATCAAGGGGGACAGTCGCGATTGGGATGCGCATCAGAATATCGAGGAAAACCACGGCAAACACTCGAAAATCGTCGACAAGCCAATTGCCGGTTTGTTGAAGGACCTTAAAGCCAAGGGCATGCTCGATTCGACCTTGGTGGTGTGGACCTCGGAATTCGGTCGTACCCCGTGGAGCGAATCCGGTGATGGCCGCGACCACAATCCTTGGGGCTATACCCAATGGCTGGCTGGCGGCGGGGTCAATGCCGGCTACACCCATGGCGAGACCGACGCTCTCGGCGTGCAGGCCGCCAAAGGCAAGGAAGTCGATACCTATGACCTCCATGCCACGGTACTGAATCAATTGGGCCTCGATCATTTGAAACTGATCTACAAATACCAGGGGCGCTCGGAAAGGCCGACCGTGGTGTATGGCAAGGTCATCAAGGAACTGATTACTTAGATTGAGAGAAATTTTTTGGCCGGTCGTCCGCATGTATTGGGCGGCCGGGATGGGTTTTGGTATTTGAAGGAGATCGATGAATAAATTACGACTGTTGGCCATTGTCGGCTGTTTGCTCATGAGCGGCGAATTGTATGCCGAAGCGGATTTTGACTTCGAGGAATTGATGAACGATGTGGAAACCAAAATCCAGAACGTGCAAAACAACATCGCGGCAGCCGATGCCGCCTCGGCAGGCCAGGAAACCCAGGAATTATTGGAGGCCTTCAAGCGGGTGGAAGGTTACTTTGCCAAACGCGGCGACGCCGAGGATGCCGTGCAAAATTCCAAGGATTATCAAGCGATGGCCGGCAAGATTTTACAGGCCTTGCAGGCTCAGGATTTGGCGACGGCTGGGGAGGCGGCCAATGAATTTTCCAAACAATGCCGTGGCGCCTGCCACGATAAATACAAACCGTTATAGGGACGATCATGAACAAACAAAACCTGTTGTTGGCGCTGGCCATTGCCAATTTGAGCTTTCCAGTTTTCGCCATTCTGCCGGAAGGGCATCCAGCCCCGCCCATCGAGGCGCAGGCTTCGTTTGCCGGCAAGGACTTTAAATATTCGTTACAGGCGGAGTTAAAGAAGGGGCCGGTAGTCGTGTATTTCTATCCTTCGGCCTATACGAACGGTTGCAACATTCAGGCACATAGTTTCGCGGTCAATCACGCTAAATTTGCGGACGCTGGCGCCACTATCGTAGGGGTTTCGCTGGACGACATCCAGCGGTTGAACGAATTTTCGGCCGATCCGGATTTTTGCGCCGGCAAGTTTCCGGTGGCTTCCGACGCCGATGGACGTATCGCCAAATCTTATGATCTGGCCGTACGTGATCCTGCGCCCGGTAAGACCGACAGTCGCGGCGTTGAAATCAAGCATGGTTTTGCCGAGCGCACGACTTTCGTCGTGACGCCGGACGGCAAAATCGCGGCAACGCTGGGTGGACTGCGGCCCGAGGAAAACGTCGCCAAGTCCCTGGAAATCGTGCAACAGCTGGCTGCCAAGCGACAGTCCCAATAAGTGGCGCGTCGAAAAAAATGGGCGTTCCCATATTTGTGGGTGGTGTCGTTATTCGTTTGTGTGACGTCAACGGGGCGCGCGGCCGAGAGCCTGAATGGCAATGTGGTCAAGGGCGGTGACGTAGCCATTGGCGCGCAACTCTCGGAAGCGGAACGTTGCCAGGAATGCCATGGCAAGGATGGTATCAGCGGCGATGCGCGCTTTCCCAGTCATGCCGGACAGCATGCGGGCTATTTGATCAAGCAATTGCAGGCATTCCGTTCCGGCGAGCGCCAGCATCACATAATGAACCGCATGGCCGAAGATTTAAGCGATCGAGATATGGCAGACATTGCGGCTTATTTTGCCGGGTTACCGCGTATGCGTGGTCAGAGTTTAAGGAGCGATCCGGCGATTGCACGACTATTCGCGATGGGTGACGGGGCGCGTGGACTGAAGGCCTGTGCGGAATGTCATGGCGAAGCAGGGCAAGGCAAGGTCGAGCCGGATAAGGTGTATCCCCGCCTCGGCGGTCAACGCAGAGTTTATTTGCGTGGGCAATTGGCCGCCTGGAAGCTCGGGATACGGCGCAATAGTCCAGATGACGTTATGAATGAAGCCGCCAAACGTTTGACCGACGATGAGATAGAGGCCTTGGCGGATTACCTGGAAGGTCTTTGACGTGTGTATTGATTTGGCGATGACATTCGCCGTTTTAAGATGAAGAGGAGGTCAATCAATGAAAAATACCGTCAACTGGTTGTTATATGAAACCCATCGCTGGCTGGGCATCGTGCTGGCGTTGTTCATGTTCGTCTGGTTCGGCACGGGCTTGGTGATCATGTACGCCAAACCCATGGCTAGCGGTTTGGCTGAGCAATGGTCGCACTCCGAGCGACTGGCCCCTGAGCAGGGCTGGCTGAGCCTAGGGGACGTTTGGGCGCGTAATCCGACGACTTTGGGTACGGATAATGCCGGGAAGTCTGGCGAGAAAATACCTTTGAGCATAGCCGATGCCCGCCTGGTTCGGCGTGCGGGGCAGCCGCTTTGGCTGATCGAGGATACGCGCGGTAAACAGCACGCTTGGTCAGCGTTGGATGGTAGCCCGCAAACCATTGGCCGCGAGCAGGCGTTGGCTATCGTGCAACAATGGCTTGAGCACGAGGAGGGCGATGCGCCGGCGGAATTGACGTATCTGGAATCGCTGGACAAAACCTCGCTATTGCGTAATCGAGATGCCTACGCGCCATTTCACCGCGTGGCCGATACGCGTGGTCGGCACTGGCTGATTTCCGCCCGCACCGGGGATGTGTTGCATGCATCGACGCGCCTGGATCGAGCTTTGTTCTACGCCGGTAATTGGCTGCATTTATTCAAGCCGCTGGAAGACCTGGGCTTGGGGCATATCAGACACGATGTGCAGCTTTGGTCTGGATTAGGCGCGACGATAGCCTGCTTCACCGGCTTGATCATCGGCTGGCTGCGCTGGCGGCCCGGCTGGGGCGGCAAGCCGACTTATTCGCAAGGACGCACGCAACCCTATCGGGAAAGTTGGGCCAAGTGGCATTTCTGGAGCGGCTTACTAGGGGGAGGTTTGTCTCTGGCTTGGGCCTTCAGCGGTGTGGTCGATACCAATCCCGGCAAGGTTTTTTCCGAACCGAACCCGGATAAAGTCCAATTGGCCCGCTATTTGGGCGACCGATTGCCGGACGCGATGATGGACTGGCGACCTTCTGCCGCCGTTATCAAAGCGGATGCCGATGTAGTCGAGTTGAATTGGCGGCGTTTGGGCGATAAAGCCGTTCTGTTGAGTCATGAGCGAACTGGGAAACGTGACATATATCCATTCGACGATCAACGTTATTTCGGCGAAGCCGATTTGCGCGCCGCGGCCGTCCGCATGGGGGACGGCCAACAGGTTTCGGTGATCGACTGGCTGGAAATGTACGACGACTATTACTACCCTCGCCACCATCAAGACGCCGTCGATAAGCCGTTGCCGGTATTGAAAGTGGAACTGGCCGATCCGGCTGGCACTCGGTATTACCTCGATCCGAAAGACGGCAAGGTTTTGTTGCAAGCCGACAACAGCAGACGAGTATTCCGCTGGCTGTACTCCGCGCTTCATCATTGGGATTTTGCTTGGCTGTATTACCGTCCGGCATGGGATGTCTGGATGTTGACTTGGGTCGGTTTTGGCGTCGTGCTGGGTGCTAGCTCTTTAGTGATTGGCTGGCGACGCCTCAAGAAAACCTTTGCCCCGAAAAGGAAACGCGTAATTGCTGGGACGAAAGTTCCGGAGCCCAGATTGGTGGTCGAAACGGCCAGTGATTGAGGGATTCGCATCGTCAGCATGACAATATTTTCATAATTAACAGGAGAAAAACATGGGTATCAGTCTGCCGCATCTAATGGTGGTATTGGCTATCGTCATTTTACTTTTCGGCACCAAACGCTTGAAAAACCTGGGCTCCGATTTGGGTGGGGCTATCAATGGCTTTCGCAAGGCGGTGAAAGATGCCGAGCAAACCGAGTTTTCGCTTGACCCGCGGACAGAGGCATTGGATGTTGCCTCACTCGATCGCAAACAATCCGACTGCTGAGGCCGGCTATGTTCGAGGTCGGATTCTCGGAATTATTGATGATAGGTACGGTGGCATTACTGGTCATCGGGCCGGAAAAATTACCGAAAATTGCACGTCTTACCGGTTTTTGGCTAGGCAAGGCCCGCAGCACGGTGGCCGGCATCAAGGCCGAGATTCGACAGGAGATTTATGCCGACGATCTGCGCCTGCAAACGTTAGCCGCCGAGTTGCGGCGAGGTGTCGCCGATAGCGCAACCGCCCTTGGCGATATCGAAGCGGCGATGGATGCCATTGGCCAAGAAAAGGGGGGGGGCGATTTGGCGGAGGAGGTTTTCGAAACACAGATGGAACCAACCGGAAGATAGGCGTGGGCTTGCATCCGGCTTTCGAGTGCCTCGTTCATGGTTAAAAATCGTTCAATGCTGCCATGTGGCTGACTTTGGTTTATGCGGTCATATGAGCCTAAAAACGGCAGTAAGTCCACGAAAATCACGAAATACACGAAATAAATCATTGTGTTATGAAGCTTATCGATGATTCACCTGTCCGGTGCGGCTCTTAGGCGTGATAACGGTTTGAAACTTTTCGTGATTTTCGTGTGTTTCGTGGACCCAATGATTTTTCTAGGATGATTGATATGACAACAGAGGAGGTAATTAGCGATGTGACAACGATTTAGCTCAAGGAGGATACGGTGGCCTCTGGTTGACCATCGGTTTTTTGTCTCTGGGAGAGACAGGCAGGGTTGCCAGGATGATCGGACGGAGATGGGAGCGATCGAGAGGATTTTGGCATATGGGAACGGCCTTCCGACAAGATGACACCACGACCAATCTTGTTGGGAGCGTCGTGCGGGTCCCATTGGGTGATCAGGGACGGCCCCGGTGAGTGGCTGGGGCCGTTTTTGATTTGCCGATTTCGTCAAACCTTTTCCGGCCAATTCCATTGGTACTGTGAATAGGAACTGCTCGACGGCTGTTTTGTCGCTATGGCAGCAACGCTGTTGCCCAGGTGTTGAACCCTCAACAGTTTGGCGGCAAGCCCTACGCCGATTTTCAAGTCATGTTGTCTAGCGAATCGCGATAACTGGTTGGCGGACTGGTGCGGACCTTCCCAAATTCGCAGGCCGATTCGATTGCTTTGATTGATGGCATGAAGTTCGCTAATAAATAAGCTCAACATATCTCTTTAAAGTTTTAATAAACAAATCGTCCTTCCAATGTGGATAGTCCAAATCGCCCTGCGTCGGCCTTATACCTTTGTAGTTGCAGCCTTGGTGATTCTGTTGTCGACTCCCTATGTGGTTCGGAACATGCCGACCGACATCTTTCCAGACATCGATATTCCGGTCGTGGCCATGCTTTGGGATTACAGAGGCATGACGCCTCAGGAAATCGCCTACAGGATTGCCGGTTCGGTCGAACGCAGCATGAATTTGATCGATGGCATAGAACACACCGAATCGGTTTCGATCGCCGGTTCGGCCATCATCAAGGTATTTTTTCATCCGGGCACCGACATCCGTACGGCATTGGCGCAGGTGATGGCCGGGGCCAACTCGGCCTATCGTTCGATACCGGCCGGCGTCAATCCGCCGCAGGTCATACAGTATTCGGCGGCGGACTTGCCGCTGGCGCAATTGAGCATTTCCAGCAGTACAGTGCCCGAAACGGAAATCAATGATTTGGTCGAAAAAAACGTGCGCAGCATGATGCAGTCCAAGCGCGGCGTGGCGGTAACCAGGCCCTATGGCGGGAAAAGTCGGCAGATCGCCATCGACATCGATCCGGCGGCACTGCTGGCGCGTGGCTTGACCGCGGCCGATTTGGTCAACGCGATGGGCGAACAGAATCTGATTCTACCGACGGGTAGCATCAAGATTGGTGATTCGGAATACGACGTGACGCTGAATGGAGCGATCGCCAATATAGCCAGCATCGGCGATATTCCGGTCAAGACGATCAATGGCAATACCCTGTTGATCAAGGATGTCGCGACGGTTCGAGACGGTGCCGAAGTGGCTACCACCATTGCCCGGCAAAACGGCGAACGCGGAATTATCGAATCTATTTTCAAGGTGGGTCGGGTTTCTACCCTGGATGTCGTGGCGCATGCCAGGCAATCGATCGCCGAATTATCAAAGCTGATGCCGGAAGGCATCAATATGCGCCTGATGTTCGACCAATCGTTGTTCGTCAAGGCCGCCATCGGCAACGTGTTGCACGAGGCCTTGATCGCCGCGGCGTTGACCGCGGCCATGTTGTTGCTGTTTTTGGGCAATTGGCGTACCACTTGCATCATCGCGGTATCGATTCCCTTGTCCATTCTGGTTTCGCTGATTGCCTTGTTTCTGTTGGGGGAAACCATCAATTTGATGACCATGGGTGGTTTGGCGCTGGCGGTCGGCATTTTGGTGGATGACGCCACGGTGGAAATCGAGAACGTCGAGCGGCAGATGTTGCTGGGTAAAAATCCGCAGCAGGCGATACTGGATGGGGCGGCCGAAATCGCGATGCCCGCGCTGGTATCGACCTTATGTATTTGCATCGTGTTCATGCCGATGTTCTTTCTAACCGGGGTTTCCCGTAGTCTGTTCGTGCCAATGGCGGAAGCGGTCATATTCGCGATGCTGGCATCGTACATATTGTCCAGAACCTTGGTGCCGACCTTGGTGATGTTCGTGATGCGCGAGCATCGTCGGCCACCTCGGCTGGAACAGGCGGCGCAAGTTAATGTGTTTCAACGCATCCATCAGCGCTTTGAAACCGGTTTCGAGCGGTTTCGCGGGCATTATTTGGTTGTGATCAGTCATCTGCTGAAACAAAGACTGGCTTACGGCGCGGTCATGCTGGCTTTCTGCCTGGCCTCTTTGGCGTTGCTGCCGTTACTGGGGCAGGATTTGTTTCCTCCGGTCGATACCGGCCAGCTGCGTTTGCACGTGCGGGCCGCGTCCGGAAGCCGTTTGGAAGAAATGCCCAAGCTGATCGATGAAGTTGAAGACGCGATCCGGGCGGAAATCCCGGCCAGCGAATTGCAGGATATTCTGGATATCATCGGTGGGCCTTATAGCACGCGCAATACCTTGTTCGGCAACAGCGGCACGGTGGAAACGGCGGATACGGAAATCATGATCGCGCTGCGGCCCGAGCATCAAACGCCAAGCGCGGAATACGTCAAGCGCTTGCGCGCCGGACTGCCGGAGCGTTTTCCCGGCATCGAATTTTTCTTCCATCCGGCCGATCAAGTCAGTCAAACCTTGAACTTCGGCGTTCCCGCGCCGATCGACATTCAGTTCATGGGGGGCAAGCCGGAAGCTGTTTTGCCGCTGGTGGTGGAACTCAACAACCGTTTGCGGCAGATTCCCGGCATCGTCGATGCCCACGTCTATCAACGTCCACACAAGCCGTCCCTGCATCTGGAAATGAACCGTACCCAATTGCAACAGCTGGGCCTGACCGCGCGCAACGTTGCCCAGAGCCTGTTATTGACCTTGAGCGGCAGCATGCAGACCACGCCCACTTATTGGCTAAACCCCGACAATGGCTTTACCGTGAACATTGGGGTGATGGGCAATCCGCTGAGTCTGGATAATCTGGATATATTGATGCGCACGCCGGTAGCGGGCCAGGATAACGGCAAACCGCAATTGCTCGGCAACCTGGTGACGGTAAAACGTAGCGTGCAGCCGGCGGCGGTGACGCATTACAACACCGATAATGTATTCAACGTGTACGCCAGCGTGGAAGACAGAGATCTTGGAGCCGTCGCCGGACAAATTGCAAAATTGGTCGAGGAATACCGTGAACGCTTGCCGCGGGGGGCGCAAATTGCGGTGCGTGGACAGATTCAAACCCTGGAGTCGTCGTTCACCGGGCTTGCAACCGGATTGGCGGTGGCCATCGTGTTGTTATATCTGCTGCTCGTGGTCAATTTTCAATCCTGGCTGGATCCCGCCATCATTGTCAGCGGCCTGCCGGCCGCGCTGGCCGGCGTTGCCTGGTTGTTGTTCCTGACCGGTACCACCCTCAGCATTCCGGCCTTGACCGGTAGCATCATGGTGATGGGCGTATCCACCGCCAACAGCATTTTGGTGGTTTCGTTCGCGCGCACGCGGCTGGCGGCCGGCGTGCCACCCGTTACGGCGGCATTGGAAGCGGCCGCCACACGCTTGCGGCCGGTATTGATGACCGCGTTCGCGATGATAGCCGGCACGTTGCCGATGGCGTTGGGCTGGGGCGAAGGCGGCGAGCAAAATGCACCGCTCGGCCGTGCCGTGATCGGCGGTTTATCGTTCGCGACAGTCTCGACGCTGTTGTTCGTGCCCCTGGTGTTCGCAGCCGTTCACCATAGGCTGAAATTGCGCCGTCGCCTTTCTTTTTCCAGTTTGATTCAACCCGCGCAACCATGACTCAGCAACATCCTCCTTTCGATCTGTCACTCGTCGACGGTACTCGTAATACCCTCAAGTTGAGCCGGTATGTGCTTTCGGTATTGTTGCTGGCCTTGCTCATAGCGGCTGGCTGGCGCGTTTACCAGATGTCACGGGCTGATCGCGCCGTTGCGCAACGTACCTCGGCCGCACTGACTCGCAGCGTTATCACGGTTCAGGCCAGACCCGGCCTGGTATCGCACAGGTTGGTATTGCCGGCGACACTGCGCGGAAATTTGGAAACGCCTCTTTATGCCAGAACCAACGGTTATCTGAAAGTCTGGCATAAGACCATTGGCGACCGGGTGACAAAAGGCGAGGTTTTGGCCGAGATTGACGTGCCTGAACTGGAATACGAATTGGCGCAGGCGCGCGCCGAGCGCGAACGTGCCGAAGCGCGGCTGCGTCTGGCTCGCTCGACCCTTGATCGCTGGTTATCGTTGCGGGACAGCGAAAGCCTGGTGGAACAGGAGGTAGAAGAAAAACGCGGCGAATTTCAGCAGGCCGAGGCCGATCTGGCCGCTGCCAGCGCCAATGTCAAACGGTTGGAACAAATCCAGCGTTACCGCTTAGTCACGGCGCCGTTCACCGGAGTCATCAGTCGCCGCACCGTCGACGTGGGGCAGTTGATCGGCAATGGCAATCAGGAGTTGTTCGCCATCACGCAAACCGATCCGTTGCGTCTTACCATTTGGGTGCCGCAAATACATGCCGATCGAGTCAAGCCGGGACAATCGGTGGCCGTGCATCTGGCCGGCAGCCGTGACACCACGGCGTTGGCGCGGGTCGAGCACCTGGCGGGGGCGCTGGATGCCGCCACCCGTAGCCTGCAAGTCGAGTTGACGCTAGACAATCGTAATGGGCAATGGTTACCGGGGGCCTACGTCGAAGCGAACATTGAGCTTGCCACAAATGCTCAGCCTTTACCGGTCGTGCCGGCTAATACCCTGGTCATTGACCAGCAAGGCGTCCAGGTCGTCGTTGTAAATGAACAGCAGCAGATTCGTTTTCAACCGGTCGTGCTGGGGCGTGATTTCGGCAGGGAAGTCGAGATCGTCGAAGGCATTTCGCTGGACGACAAACTGGTTGCCAATCCTTCCGACTTATTGGTGGAAGGCGAGGTCGTCAAAGCCGTGATCGCGCAGGCAGACCAGAACAAACGCGCCCAAGCCGGACGCGACTGAGCCTGTTGCGCCGCGAGGCCTGATCGCCGGCTAATGGCCGTCGTCGTTATCAATCTTAAATTATCGCTTTATCCATGAACCTTAAAACCGCAGACAGTCCACGAAAAGCTCGAAAGATACGAAATAAAACAGATGGTTACGACACGTGATTTAGTCACTCACAAGGTGTCGGATTTTTGAGCAACAACTTTCTGATACTGTTCGTGATTTTCGTGGAGCAAATGATGTTTATGGGATGAATGTATGCATATTCGTTTGAATCGTTTTAGGTTGCTGATAAGTACCGTAGCCTTGCAAGCCGGTTGCACGCTTGGCCCCGATTATGTCAGGCCAGAAATGCCGGTGCCGGCCGAATTTAAGGAGGCCGAGGGATGGAAACAAGCTCAACCCAGCGATGACAGGATACACGGGGAATGGTGGCGTCTATTCGGTGATTCGCGGCTCGATACGCTGGAAGCACAGGTGGCCGGCGCCAACCAGTCCGTACTGCAAGCCGAAGCGCAATACCGGCAGGCCCAGTATTGGGTGCAATCTTCCCAGTCATCGTTGCTGCCGGTCGCTAAATTAACCGCCAGCTTTAACCGTTTTGAGGCCGCTACCGGCCAAAATGTGGCGGTGGCCGGCGTCCGCAACCTGTTCAACCAGGCAGTCAATATCGCCTGGGAGCCCGATTTGTGGGGCAGGGTAAGCCGCGAAATAGAAAGCAATATTGATATTGCTCAAGCCAGCGCAGCCAATCTGCAGGCCTTGCGCTTGTCGATTCAGGCCACACTAGCGGACAATTATTTCCAGCTCAAATCCTTGGACGAGCAAAAAAAGATACTGAATGAAACGGTGGAATCTTTTGCCAAGACATTGAAAATCAATCAAGACCGCTACCAGGCCGGCATGCTCGGCAAAAACGACGTTGCCCAGGCCCAAGCACAATTAGATTCGGCGCGGGCGCAAGCCGTGGCCGTGGATTTACACCGCGCCAAATTGGAACATGCTATCGCGGTATTGCTCGGTAAAAACCCTTCCGAACTCAGCTTGGCTACGATGAGTTTGGATAACGAACCGCCTCCCGTTCCCAGCGTATTACCGTCCGAACTCCTTGAGCGGCGACCCGATATCGCCGCGGCCGAGCGCAACGTTGCTGCCGCGAACGCCAAAATCGGCGTGGCCAAGGCGGCTTATTTTCCGACCATCAATTTGTCGGCAACCAATGGGTTTCAATCAACTAATGCCGATACCTTGTTCACTGCCGCCAGACGCTATTGGTCTTTGGGGCCTGCCGCGGCGGCGTTGACAATATTCGACGGGGGTAGGCTGAACGCTCAATATAAACAAGCGATAGCCGATTACGACGCCAGCGTCGCGGCTTATCGTCAAACCGTGCTGAACGGCTTTCAGGAGGTCGAAGACAGTCTGGCGGCAACCCGCGTGCTGGCGGAGCAGCAGCAAGTGTTGGAACAGGCCGCCGCGGCAGCCGAACAAGCCTTACTGTTGACCCAGGATAGGTATCGTGCCGGAACGATTAGCTATTTGAACGTGCTGGCTTCGCAAACAGTGGCGCTGAATAATCGCCTGGCTGCCGTGCAGTTGCGCGGTCAGCGTTTTAGTAACGCAGTGCAGCTGGTTAAGGCACTCGGCGGCGGTTGGCAGGAGGGACAACTTCCGACAGAAGACCAGGTCGATGGAGACCGAAAATGGACGGAATATCTAATTTTTCCGGTCGAATGAATTTTCGGACCGGAGTATGACGTGAATATGCTCAGGTAGATTCGTCGGTGGTTTCGCTGTCGGAATCGCTTGCTGGGCAAGCCGATTATCTTTACGGCAAAACTAACGGTCGGGTGATTGTGCAAGACAGGCCGATAGCGTTTCCAGTATATCCACGCGCAGGTCGGTCAAGTGGCGTGGATGCTGGTCAAGAGGCTTTTGGGCCATTAATTTTCTGACTGTTATAACGCGTTTTTACGCTGCGATTTCGGGATTCGACCGGTTGCTTTGAGCCAGCAGTTCACCGATGAAATATTGCAGATAGGAGGGCAGGTACATGTGCTTCAAATAGGCGATTTTGGTGCGCGAGCGTGCAATCAAATGCGACAAATCCAAGGCGATCAAATCAGCGTCATTTTGGGGCTCGTAGCAGGTACTGGAAATGATGCCTACCCCCAAACCCAGGCGCACGTAAGTTTTGATGACTTCGGAATCGGCCGCCGCCAGCGTAACATCCAGTTCCAGTCCTGCGGCTTTAAAGGCTTTTTCGATATTGGAGTAACCGGTGTAGCCGGGGGAATAGGTCAGCAGCGGAAAAGAAGCGAGCCGTTTTAAAGCGATATCGCCGAGGGTAAGAGGATGGTTCTTGGGGACGATGGCGACATGATGCCAATCGTAACAAGGGGTAATGACCAGCCGTTCGTCCGCATCCAATTTTTCGGTGCAAATTGCGATGTCGGCTTTGTGGTGATGCAACAGGTCGATGATCTCGCCCGGCGACGATTGCACCATGTAGATTTTGATCTGCGGGTATTGCATGCGAAACTTCCTGATGGGTTCCGGCAGCAAATATTTAGCCTGCGTATGGGTGGTGGCAATATGCAATGCGCCGGTGCGGTTATCTCGATAATCGTTGGCTATCGTTTGCAGATTCCTGCGCGCCAGGTCGATTTGCTCGACTTCTTCCATGACGCGCAGACCGAGCGGGGTAAAGCCGTGAATTTTTTTGCCGGTCCTCAGCAGAATTGGCGCGCCTAATTCTTCCTCCAATAACTGAACTTGCCGGCTGGCAGCCGATTGCACGATATTCAATTTTTCGCCAGCCTTGGAAAGATTGAAATGGGTTTCTTCCAGGTACCTAAGCAATTCGAGTTGATTGAAATTCATGCGGATGCATTCCTGTACTTATACATTTTTTAGTTGAACCAATGGGCATGTTTAATGCGTAAAGCGACCCGATCGCCTTTATTCAAGGCCAAGTCACGAAATTGTTCATTGGGCATTTCGGCGTAGATCGTGGTAGCCGAACCGTTATAACCGTCGCGGTTGAGCTCCAGTCTGATGGTGCCGCCCAGGTGTTGCCAATCGTTCAAATACACCGGCGATTTCGCGGGATTGGCGGCTTTTTCGACGCTGATGTTGTGCGGACGGACATGGGCGATGATGCCCTTCGGTTCGTCGACGATAATGCCGGCGCTTTCGAGCCAGGCACTGTCTTCCTTTTGTAAATGAAAAATGTTGGTTTGGCCGATGAAGCGGGAGACGAAATCGCTTTGTGGCTGGTCGTAAATCTCGCTGGGCGTGCCTTTCTGCTCGATCTTGCCGTGATTCAACACCACGATCTGGCTGGCGACTTCCATGGCTTCTTCCTGATCATGGGTGACGAAAATGCTGGTGACGTTGAGTTCTTGGTGCAGATGCCGCAGCCATAGGCGCAAGTCCTTGCGCACGCTGGCATCCAGCGCGCCGAAAGGTTCGTCCAGCAGCAACACCGATGGCTCCACCGCCAGGGCTCTGGCCAAGGCGATGCGCTGGCGCTGGCCACCGGAGAGTTGATCCGGGAAACGGTCGTGCAGCCAGTCCAGTTGCACCAGTTGCAACAGCGAATGCACTTTGTCCTTGATTTGCGCCTCGCTGGGCCGTAGTTTGCGCGGCTTGACCCTGAGGCCGAAGGCAATGTTGTCGAACACCGTCATGTGCCGGAATAGGGCGTAATGCTGGAATACGAAGCCAATCTGCCGCTCCTTGACCGGTTGCGCGGTGACGTTATCGCCTTGCAAATACACTTCGCCGTGATCGGTCTGTTCCAGGCCGGCGATGATGCGCAGCAAGGTAGTTTTGCCGCAGCCCGAAGGGCCCAGCAGTGCAACCAGTTCGCCTTCCGGAATGTCGAGATTGATGTCATCCAGGGCTTTGAAGGCACCGAATTGTTTGCTGATATGCTGTAACTGTATGCTCATGACGAAATACTCTTGTTGAGGGGTTACGAGGGCGCATTGGCAGCGCGCGCTGCTTTCAGGTCTTGTTGCTGCTTCCATTCCAAAACGGTTTTGACGACCAGCGTCACGACCGCCAGGCTGGCCAGCACGGAGGCACTGGCGAAGGCGCCGACGAAGTCGTATTCGTTGTAACTGACTTCCACATGCAAAGGCAGTGTGTTGGTCAGGCCGCGAATGTGGCCGGATACCACCGACACCGCGCCAAATTCGCCCATGGCGCGGGCGTTGCAGAGCAGCACGCCGTACAGCAGGCCCCATTTGATATTGGGCAGGGTGATCTTGAAAAAGGTTTGCCAGCCGCTAGCGCCCAAGGACAAGGCGGCTTCTTCCTCTTCGTGGCCGATTTCCTGCATCAGCGGGATCAATTCTCGGGCGACGAACGGAAAGGTCACGAACAGTGTGGCTAGGATGATGCCGGGCACCGCGAATACGATCTTGATGTCATGTTCCGACAGCCACGGCCCCAACCAACCCTGGGCGCCGAATACCAGCACGTAAATCAAACCGGCAATCACCGGCGACACCGAAAACGGCAAATCGATCAGCGTGATCAAAAAGCTTTTGCCGCGAAACTCGAAGCGGGCGATGGCCCAGGCCGCACTGACGCCGAACAGCGTGGTCAGCGGCACGGTGATGGCGGCGGTCAGCAAGGTCAACCGCATGGCGGCCAAGGTATCGGGATGGGTGAGACTACTGGCGTAAGCCGACCAGCCCTTGGCAAAGGCCTGGATCAACACGGCTGCCAGCGGCAAAATCAAAAACAGGGCGATGATGGCCAGCGTCGCGACCGTCAGGCTCAAACGCACCCAGTGCGCGTCGCTCAGACTGATGTTTTTGGCAGATCTAGTGAGAGTGATGGCTGAACTATTCATGGATTTTCCTCAGAGTTGACCGCTACGGCGGCGTATCCACCATTGCAGGCTATTGACGATTAACAACAACAGGAACGACAGCAGCAGCATGATCAAGCCAATGGCGGTGGCGCCGGCGTAGTCGTATTGTTCCAGTTTGGTGATGATCAACAGCGGTACCACTTCCGATACGTACGGCATGTTGCCGGCGATGAAAATCACCGAGCCGTATTCGCCGACGCTACGGGCGAACGCCAAGGCAAAGCCGGTAATGGCCGAGGGCAGAATATTCGGCAAAATCACTTTCAAAAAGGCCTGCCAGCGGTTGGCGCCCAAACTCGCGGCAGCTTCTTCCATCGCGCTGTCGAATTCCTGCAACACCGGTTCTATCGTTCGCACCACGAATGGCAGGCCGATAAAGATCAAAGCCACCACGATGCCGGCCGGTTTGTAGGCGATTTGTACCCCGAACGCCTGTGTGATCCATTGGCCTATCCAACCTTTCGGTTCATACAAGGTGGCCAGCACGATACCCGCGACGGCGGTCGGCAAGGCAAATGGCAAGTCTATGATCGCGTCGAACAGTTTCTTGCCGGGAAAGGGATAGCGCACCAGCGTCCAGGCGATGATAAAACCCAACACGGCCGCGATCGCTGCCGCCAGCAGGGATGCGCCGAAGCTGACTTGGAACGAGGCCAGCACCCGTTTATTGGTCAGGATGGCCCAGAATTGTTCCGGGCTGAGTTGCAGGGTTTTCAACAGCAGCGCGCTGAGCGGGATCAACACGATCAGCGTCAGATACAGCAGGGTGAAGCCCAGCGTGGGGCGGAAACCGGGCATGATGTGACTTTGTGGCATGGCGATGTTCGTCGTTAAATGGATGGCTACAAAAATTGGATTGAGCGTTTGGGTTTTCGGTGAGCTTCACCTTTACCCCGCTGCATCCCGACAGGCATTGCCGCATCCAGTCGAGGCGAGTGGAACACAGACCTTCCTTGGTCACTGGATATCGGCAATGCCTGTCGAGACGATTCAATGTTGGGGAGAGATAGGGGCGCGTAAACCGCGCCCCTTGTCTCAGTTAAGGTTGATAGATTTGGTCGAAAGTACCGTTGTCATCGAAATGCTCTTTTTGTGCCTTGGCCCAGCCGCCGAATTGGGCATCGACCGTGAACAACTCCAGCTGCGGAAAGCGTTTCAAGTCTTCGGGATCGGCGTGTTCCGGCTGATAAGGACGGTAAAAATGCTTGGCCACCAGTTTTTGCCCGATCGGCGAATACAGGTATTGCAGATAGGCTTCCGCCAGATCGCGGGTGCCGTTTTTATCGACGATTTTGTCGATCACGGTAACCGGCGTTTCAGCCTTGATGCTGACCGGCGGCACCACGATTTCATATTCGCCGGCGCCGTATTCCTTCAAAGCCAGAAAGCCTTCGTTTTCCCAGGTAATCAGTACGTCGCCGATGCCGCGCTGGATGAAGGTGGTCGTCGAACCTCTGGCGCCCGAATCCAGTACCGGCACGTTTTTATACAGTTTCTTGACGAAGTCCTTGGCGGCGTCCTTGCTGCCGTAATTTTTTTCGCCGAAGGCCCAGGCGGCCAGATAGTTGTAACGGGCGCCGCCGGAGGTTTTCGGATTGGGCGTGATGACTGAAACGCCGTCTTTGGCCAGATCGTCCCAATTTTTGATGCCTTTGGGATTGCCCTTGCGCACCAGGAACACGATGGTCGAGGTGTAAGGCAGGCTATGGTTGGGTAAACGGTTTTGCCAGTCTTTCGGCAACAGGCGAGCCTTCTCCGAGATTTGATCGATGTCGTAAGACAGGGCCAAGGTCACTACGTCGGCTTCCAGTCCGTCGATGACGGCGCGGGTTTGCTTGCCGGCGCCGCCATGGGATTGCTGCACGTTGACATCTTCACCGGTTTTGTCTTTCCAGTATTTTATAAATTCTTTGTTATAGTCCTGGTATAACTCACGGGTCGGGTCGTAGGACACGTTTAAAATGGTGCGGTCGGCGAATGCGGCATGGCTGGCGAATATGGCCAGTGCTGCTAACAAGGTCTTCAGCGAGGTTTTTGCTGTCATGGGTCGGCTCCTGTTTAAATAAATTTGTCGCTATCGTACGGGGTGATTGCGGGCTTTAAAAATGATAATTTTTGAATGCATCATCTAATAATTAGATATAAAGATGTAAGGCAATGTCGAGCCGGCTGTTCTGCTCAGCCGGCCTGCTGCATTACTTGTATTTGGGTTTACCGTCGCCGAAGGCGTTCAGCGAGACTTCGAAATAGAGGAAATTGCCGGCTTCCGAGGTGAATGGTCCGGCGGCGGTATTACCCTTGTCAAACGAAGTGGTATAGTCGCCCGGCTCGAAGTGGGCGTAACTTAGGCTCCAATCCACATAAGGATTGAGCTTGTGGCGCAGGCGGATGTCGAACTCGTGGCCCAGGAAACTGCCGCTTTGGCCGGTGGGGTCCGTCAAGCGGGCGCGGTTCCAGCCGCCGGTTTCGCTTTCCAGCCAGTAAGCGTTATAGCCCAGGTCGACCCTGGCATCCTGATAGGGTGCGAACTCCAGCCGTGCTTTCGGTGCATGCACGTTATCCCAGGAGAAATAATCGTTGCGCGACCAAGGCTGGTTAAATCCATAAAAGGCATCGAAGCGTTGGTTGATGCCGTCGGCGTTACTCTTGTCGCCGGTACCGTAACCGTAATACACGCTGGCTCTGGGTTTCCAATCGTGATCGAAGGTGTAACCGACTTCCAACGAGTACGCCAGGGCGTCATGCTGTAGCTCTTTCTGTTCACGCAAGGTGCGAGTCACGCCGGAATCGTCCACCACGCGCACGGTTTTGCCGTTCACCAAATGGGCCGCGTTTTGGGGGTCACGATCGCCATAGCGGCCGAATTGTTTGTTGATGTCGGCGTCGAAATCGAAGCCGCTATCGCCGAATAGGCCGTAGATTCTCAAGCCGGGTGCATAGATTTCCCGGTCATAGACTGCTTTTTGGGCCTTCAAATTGGCGGTATTGTAGGGATCGCCATTGGTGCTGCGGCCCAGAAAATAAGGCTGGATGGTGATGTAATCCGACCACTGCCGCCAACTGAATACCGCGCCGTAAAACCAGGTATCTTCATCGGGTTGGTCGAAGTCGTATTTGTAACGCTCGACCGGCTGGAAAACAAAGGTGTCCAAGTCCCAGTTATTTTGCTTCTTGCCAAATCGGACTCGATAGCCTTCGAAGTTGTTGGTGGTGTTGCGGAATTCGTTGTTACCGACCAAACGACGGTCCAACAACTCCAAATGCTGGCGTCCGGCCCTGATGCTGATCGGGCGGTTATGACCCAAGGCGTTATCGAAATACAACTCGCCGTAAGCCTGAATCAGTTCGAATTCATTGACGTCAGCGTCGCTGCGTTCGTAATTGCCGTTATAGCTGCGGGCGTCTTCCATTTCGACCGCGAAGCGCAAGGGGTCCAGAATATCTTTTATGCCGATATAAGCACGGGTACGTAATAACCAAAGATTGTCCGGTTCACCGCGGTAGCTGTTTTGATTGGCGATGCCGCTCGAGGTATCGGTCCAGTTGCGCAAATCATTTTCGCGGTATTCGTAGCGAGTCCGAAAATCCAGGCCTAAATCCAGCCATTCGAGATCGCGCAATTGCTCGAATTGCGTTTTGCTGGCATTTCTAACATAAGCCGGAATATCGCCGGCCGGTTCGACGCGATAGCCTTTGGTGGGGCGATAATAATCCTCGGCTTGTGCAAGCTGCGGGAATATGGTTAATGCAATGACAAGTTTGCGCTTATTTAGTTTTAAAGCATGTTTCATAATAGGCCTGAGAGTGGAAATTAAGGCAATTTGGTTTTTAATCACGATAACTTCCGGCCGTCCGGTCAGTTATGCCAAGTCAATATATGGGTGTTTCGAGTTTTACTTTTGCGAGCAAATGAGTTTATCGGAACTTTTTATTCTGAATTTTTCATGCTTGTCTATTTGCACGACACGTCCGTCGTGAACCACGATTTCCAGCGACCCAAAGCGAATATTGTCTAGGATTGTAATAATATGCCGGGCAATATCTTGTTTCGACAAATTCTCATCGATTCCCATTTCTATAGACATGCAAAAATCCTCTTAAAAAATTTATTTCGATTGCATAAAATTGATGTAAGTAGGATATAAAAAACTGTGAATCGAGGAAAACGTTAATTTTTCATAGGTATGTCGAAAAATTCAATATGCCGAGTAGCGATAAGGGTATCCAATATGTCGATTTGCGACGGTTGAGGCGTCAGGTAAATAGTTCGGAACTTAAATATCGTTCACCCGAATCGGGCAAAACTACGACGATGGTTTTGCCAAGGTACGCTTCATGGCTTGCATATCGCAGTGCGGCCGCCACGGCCGCGCCGCTGGATATGCCGGCTAAAATGCCTTCTTCCTTCGCCAGGCGGCGGGCCATTTCGCTGGCTTCTTCATCCTCGACCGTTGCGATGGCATCGACCAGACTCAAGTCCAGGTTGGCCGGAACAAAGCCGGCGCCAATGCCTTGAATGGCGTGCGGCTTGGCTGTTATTGGCAAGTCCGCGAAATGCTGGGTCAGTACCGGGTTGCTCGCGGGTTCGACCGCGACTGACAACAGCCTATGGCCGCAATCCTGTTTCAAGTAGCGGCTGACGCCTGTCAGGGTTCCACCCGTGCCGACACCGGCAATGAAGATATCGATGTTGCCTTGGGTATCGCGCCAGATTTCCGGGCCGGTGGTCTGGCGATGAATGGCCGGATTGGCGGGATTGCTGAATTGCTCCAGCAACAGATAACGATCTGGGTCTTCCATAGTCAATGCTTTTGCCTTGGCTATGGCGCCGGACATGTCGAGTCGGCCATCGGTCAATATCAATCGCGCTCCGTAAGCTTTCACCAAACTTTGCCGCTCTTGACTCATGTTGTCGGGCATCGTCAACGTCACGGATAACCCCCGTGCCGCCGCGATGGCCGCCAGCGCAATGCCGGAATTGCCGCTGGTGGCTTCCAGTAAGACCGTTTCGGAATGGATCAGGCCGCGGCGTTCGGCGTCCCAAATCAATGCCGCGCCGACTCGGCATTTGACCGAATAAGAAGGATTGCGTGCTTCCACTTTACCCAGGATGGTGGCTTTTAACCCCTTGGAAATCCGATTGAGTCTGACCAAAGGGGTTTGGCCTATCGAATAGCTGTTGTCGCGGTGCCACATGACTTGCCTAAATCCATTCAGAAATGCATTTCATTGCTTGATGAAAAAAATCCCGCCACGCGGCGGGATAAGCTTTTTGGAGGAGGTGAAATGTCTATCAAAACCATTGTTGCAATTGGGTTTTCCACTGGCCGTTGGTTTCCTGTTTCAAAATGGCGTCCAGGTGACCAAGAGCGGAGGAGCTCAAGGGGCTTGGGTTTGTTTCATCAGTGTGCACTTGGTAACGGGCGATGATCACGTCTTTTTGCTCGCCGCCAGCATAGGGATTGAAGTGGGCGCTCAGCAATTCAAGACGCGCGCGGACTTTTTGTACTGTTAGGTAGGGGCGCCAAAACGCCTCGATCTCCGAACAGGAACCTGCGATGAGTCCGCCCGGTGCAATTACGGTTGATCTCAGTCCGCTGTATAAAGCCATTACTTCGTCGATTTTGCCGTTTCGTAGCGACTCATTCCAATTTTCGGCATGGTTCGCGGCAATTCGACGCGCTTCATCGGCGCAAGCTGGCATGCTCATCTCATAGCCGCAGACAAAGAGTAGAGTGCCTAGCCAGCGAATGTAGAGTTTCGGATTCGAAGGGTTTTGCTTATGGCCAATCATGACAAGCTCCTGGTTGGGCTCAGAATTTCATAAGGTCTCCAGATCGGGAGTAATGTCCTGCGGATGATTTAGATTACATGCCGCATTGTGCCGGCAGGCTAAAACTGCCGAAGTGATGCGGCGCACCCGGCATCAAGCCATTTACGATGCGCGGCGCGGGCGGCTGCCGCCAATGACGCGCCGATGCCGGCCTGCCCAAATGGTAACCCTGCAGCAGTTGGGCGCCGGCATCCAGGGCGATGTCCAGCTGGATTTCGTTTTCAATGCCTTCGATGATGGTTTGCGCGCCAAAGGCATGCACAACGTCGATCAGCTTAGGCAGCGCCCGACGCAAGCGGCTGTCGCGTTCGGCCTGCTTGATCAACGCCAAATCAAATTTGACGAAATGCGGCGATAGGCGCCAGAGCCGGTCCAGACTGGAATGTTGACTGCCGAAATCATCGATGGCGATTTGATAACCGCAATCGCGATAGTTGTCGATGGCTTCGCGCAGACCCGAGTTAGACTGTACTTGCGTTTCGCTGATCTCGATCACGACTTGCCGCGTCGGCACCGAATGCCTATGCAAAATCGTTTCGAACACTTTGCCATGTGCCGAAACGCTGGTCAGCAATTTCGGGTGTACGTTCAAAAACAGCAAGCCGCGTTTTTCCGGTAATGTCAGATAGTTCAGCATGTGCAGTGTGCGGGCCACGCGGTCCAGCTTCACTAGCTTGCCTTCACTGTCGGCGACGCTGAAGGCAAAACTCGGGGTGACGGCCTCTATGCCGGTCGAGGGTCTTAGTAGCGCTTCGTAGCCCAGAAGGCCGTCGGGCGTGCTGGTGTCGAAAATAGGTTGAAATTCGCTGTTTAAGCGTAATCCGATAAAACGGCTCAGCACTTCATCATCTTCTGTTTCCAGCCTGAGGTCATCCAGGTTCAGATAAAGCACGTTTTCGAGTTCCGCTCTGATTGTTTCTAAGGTGCTTGTAATCATCGCTATTCCTTCGTGGTAATCTTGTTGACGGATGACAGATTACCGAGTTTTTAAATACAATTAAAACGTTATTATTCGATTTGATAATCTAATTTATGAATATAGATTGAGGCCGCTATTGAACCCATGAAGGTTTAGCGGCCAGCATACTGATGGAAATATTTTGAGAGGGCAGGGTGAGTGGCGCCGGCCCTGGAACGCTTTGCTGACCTGATGATCTGCTTTCAACATCAAACAACATTTCCAAATCGTTTTGAAAGACCTGGGATAGCCCAAGGGAGAAGGCTGGCAAGCCGGATGATTGCGGTGTTAAATCCGGTCGAAATGTATCAGCGCCGCGCATAATGCCTGTCAGTTGCTTCAAGGCCGGGTCGTCGCGTTATGTCCAGCCAGCCGCTAAGTAATGAACATGAAATAATCTATGCAAGTATTCGGTGTAGGTGCGGATTCATTCGCGCAGTGCGGATGAATTCGCACCTAGTGGGCCTAGCTTGTTTCTCACACATTCCTAAGCCATTAACAACGTTAAAACAGGCAATCGACGTATGCCATTCACAAAACTATGCCTTGCTGGACAAGCCAGATTTTGATGAAACTGAATGATAGTCCTGCACTACCGCAAGCAAGAATGACGGGAATGACGTTCACCTTGAAATGGAATAGCGCCCAAAACGCGCCCAGGCTGATCAAGGCTGAGATGGCATCGAAATCGCCTGCAAAGCCTTGCGGCCAGAACACATGCCAAGCGAAAAATACCGCAAGATCGAGAATTACGCCCACCACGGCGGCGGTGATGCCGGTCAGGGGGGCGGTAAACTTCAAATTGCCATGGGTCGATTCCACGATCGGACCACCGGCCAGAATGAACAAAAAGCTGGGCAGAAAGGTAAAGTAGGTCACTACCGTCGCTGCCACCGCGCCCGCCAGCAGCAATTGTTCGCTGCCGAAGACCTGTTGGCTCCAGCCTGCGACAAAGCCGACGAAGGTCACCACCATGATCAGGGGGCCGGGTGTCGTTTCGCCCAAGGCTAGGCCGTCGATCATTTGTTGCGGAGTCAGCCAGTGAAAATGCTCCACAACACCTTGATAGACATAAGGTAAAACCGCATAAGCACCACCAAAGGTTAGCAATGCGGCTTTGGTGAAGAACCAGCCCATTTGCGTCAGTGCACCGTTCCAGCCGTATTCAATGCAGAGCCAGCTAATCGCACCACCCCACAAGAGCAGACCGGCAATGATGATTTTGATTAAAACCGACCAGCGGAACAATGCGTGTGGTGGTGTTGGGGTATCGTCGTCGATCAACGCGGGTCCGTAACTGTGCTGAGCCGAACCATGTCGGCCACCCAAGGCGAATTTCTCCGGCAGCCATTTGCCGCCCAGCGCGCCCAGAATGGCAGCCAGTAACACGATCAATGGAAACGGGGCATTCAGTAAGAAGATGGTTAAAAACGCCAAGGCAGCAATCGCCCACAACAGGCTATTTTTCAAAGCCCGCGAGCCAATACGATAGGCGGCAAACAGCACGATTGCCGTCACCGCCGGTTTAATACCGTACAACACGCCGGCCACCGCCGTGACCTGACCATAGGCCAGATATAGCCAGCTCACGCCAATCAGAATCAACAGCGACGGCAATACAAACAAGCCACCGGCGACGATGCCGCCAATGTTGCGGTGCATCAGCCAGCCGATATACGTGGCTAATTGCTGGGCTTCCGGCCCCGGCAATAGCATGCAGTAGTTCAGGGCATGCAGGAAACGTCTTTCCGACAACCAGCGCCGTCTTTCCACCAACTCCTGGTGCATGATGGCGATTTGTCCGGCAGGTCCGCCAAAGCTGATAAAGCCCAGTTTCAGCCAAAAGAGAAAGGCTTGCCAGAAGTCAACGGGTTCAGGGCGATGCTGCAGTATATTTACGAACGGTTTGTCGGGTGATGTCATGTCGTGTTGGTTCCTTTCCGGGATGTCATCAGCAAGCTGCCAAAAACCGCACTGGCCGCCGCCAATAATTGGTCGCGTGGCGCAAGCCCGCTACACGCTTTCAACGCCAGGGCGGATAAGCGGGGGGTGGCTTGACTGAGAAAATGGATACCCAGAAACCAAACTGTCAACGGCAAATTACCCCCTGAAAGACGGTTCACGCAATGTAACTTTTCTGTTGGGTGTGCGCCTGTTTGCCAAGCTTTTTTCGGTGTAGCGGAAAATGATGGCTAATCAGGATCGTTTAAAGCGTGTCGATTATTGAGTTGGATTTGCCAGTCTCATATTGGTATCCAATGGCAGGTAGGCTAATGACATGGGGCAATCGCATCTCGTCAACCAAGGTTTCAATGACGTTTTTTGCTTTATCGGGTTTGTCATAGAATTCAACGACTAACGGTAAGTCCATGGATAGGTTTAATAGCGAGACGGCGCGTATTTTACCGTCTTCGCCAAAGCCTTCGATGCCGCGTACCACAGTTACGCCCATGACCTTGGCGTCGTCATGCAGGTAGTTGAGGAGCTTATCCAGCAAGTTTTCCGCCTCACGCAAATATATCCGTACCAGGGTTACCTCATGCGGGGTCATCGATCGATTGCCTGTGGTTTGTGCATATTCGAGCCGTATTCTGCGGAGCGGGCAAAAAATCGGCTCATTTGTGAATTTCGACGTGCAGTGCGCGATATTCCTCGGTCAATTTATGTGAAGGTGCGTAATGAACCAGCGGTTTGGCGTCAGAGTGGGATTCGCGCACTTTGACCGAGGTCGAGATTTTGGTATCCAGTACCGGCAAGCCTTCCGCGATTAAGTCCTCGACTAATTGGCGCGGCAGGTTGGCTTGTTTTTGATATTGGTTGACCACGACACCTTCGACATGCAAGTTGGGATTGTGATCGGCTTTGACTTCGGCAATCGAGCGCATCAGGGTGTACAAGGCTTCACGGGCGAACGTATCGCAATCGAACGGGATCAGGCATTTTTCGGCGGCAATCAAGGCCGACAGGCTGTAAAAATTCAAGATAGGCGGCGTGTCGATATAGATGAATTCGAAACCTTCCAGTTTTTCCAAAGCTTCTTTCAGTTTGTAGATTTTATGCCGCGATTCCAGTCGGCTTTGCAGGCCTTCCAGATCAGGGTGGGAAGGCAGCACATACAGATTCGGAAAAGGGGTTTCGTGGATGGCGCTTTCCAAGCCTTCCTTGCCACCGCCAAAAAGCCCCAAACCCAGGCTGTCCTTGAAAAAATGAGCGATGGTTTTATCCGAATCGGTGACTTTGGCACCCAACAAATATTGGGTGGAGTTGCCTTGTATGTCCAGATCGATGACCAGGGTTTTTTTACCTTCAACGGCGCTAATCGCTGCCAAATTGCACGTAATAGTGGATTTGCCCACGCCGCCTTTTTGATTGAAAATCACCCTGCGCATAATCGCCTCGTTAGTTCGAAAATAAAAGCCCGCATTATAAGGTTAATGCCTGCAATATCAACAGCGTGTGAAAGCCGTGCCTTTGCATTCCGGGCATTCGGGGATGATGCTGGTCGATTTGAAGGCGATATGTTTGCCGCAGGCGTCACAGGTAAAAGTACCCGGACTCGTGACATCGCCGCTCTTATAAGGATGGTATTGCTTGGCTTCCATTTCCAGTGCCGCCAGTTTGACTTTGGTTTTGTCGGCGATGTCCATGAAGGCATCCAGCGCGAAGTTTTCGATCAGGTCGATATCGAATTTCAGCCACTCCGAGATTGAGTTATTTTCATCTTCCAATTTTGGCGAGGCGGCGACATTTTCGACGTCGCGCATCACGTAGTCGGCGATTCTGTTGATTTCTTCTTGCGTATGGCCACCCAAGGCCGCGGTCTTTTCCTTGGCGATGTCCAAGGCTTCGGCAACCGTATGCAGGGTGTCGTCCAATGCTTCGTATAAATGCCCCATCAAGTCATCGTAGGCTTTGATCAGTTTGTTTTCGCCCATGGCCTTCTCCTTGTTGTTTTAATGATTTCACGCTTTAGATTTAAGCGCCTGTAAGGTATTCTAGCGCCTTTTTACACGAAAAGACGAACAGGATGGAAGAGCTTTACAAACCGCAGGCGATCGAGCAAAAAGTCCAGGCCGATTGGGAAAAATCCGGCGTTTTTACTGCCACTGAAACGACCGGCAAGGAAAAATACTACTGCTTGTCGATGTTCCCGTACCCCAGTGGCAAACTGCACATGGGCCACGTTCGCAACTATACCATCGGCGACGTGATCAGCCGCTTTCAGCGCATGCAGGGCAAGCATGTCTTGCAACCCATGGGCTGGGATGCTTTCGGTTTGCCGGCGGAAAATGCGGCGATGCAGAATAAAGTCCATCCAGCCGACTGGACGTATTCCAATATCGATTACATGCGCGATCAGCTGAAACGCCTGGGTTTCGGTTACGACTGGAGCCGCGAATTGGCGACCTGCGATCCTGAGTACTACCGCTGGGAGCAGTGGTTCTTCCTGCGTCTGTTGGAAAAAGGCCTGGTTTATAAAAAGACCGCACCGGTCAACTGGTGTCCGCACGATCAAACCGTGCTGGCCAACGAGCAGGTCATCGACGGCTGTTGCTGGCGCTGCGACACGCAGGTCGAGAAAAAAGAAATCTCGCAGTGGTTTTTGAAAATCACCGCCTATGCGCAGGAATTGCTGGATGACCTGCAAAAACTACCGGGCTGGCCGGAGCAGGTTAGAACCATGCAAGCCAACTGGATCGGTCGCTCGGAAGGCGTGGAAATGGATTTTGCCGTGGAGGGTTTCGCAGATCCTATCCGTATCTACACCACCCGGCCGGATACCGTAATGGGCGTAACCTATGTGGCGGTGGCCGCCGAACACCCGATTGCAAAGAAAGCCGCCGAAACCCATGCCGACATCGCCGCGTTCATCGAGTCCTGCAAGCAGATGGAAACTTCCGAAGCTGCAATGGAAACCATGGAAAAACGTGGCATCGCTTCGGGTTACACCGCGATTCATCCCTTGACCGGCGAACAGGTACCTGTGTGGATCGCCAATTTCGTGTTGATGAGTTACGGCACCGGCGCGGTGATGTCGGTCCCTGCTCACGACCAGCGCGACTATGAATTTGCTAAAAAATACGGCATCGCGATTAAAGAAGTCATCGCTGCAGTGGATGGTTCGGACGACAGCACTGCCGAAAAAGCTTTCACCGATAAAGGCGCGCTGAAAAACTCGGGCGAATTCGACGGCTTGGATTTCAAGCAAGCCTTCGATGCCATTGCCGCGAAACTGGCCGGCATCGGCAAGGGCGAACGCAAAACCAATTTCAGACTGCGCGACTGGGGCGTTTCCCGGCAGCGTTACTGGGGCGCGCCGATTCCGGTGATTTATTGCGATGATTGCGGCACCGTGCCGGTACCCGACGACCAGCTGCCTGTCACGTTGCCGCGCGACGTGGTGCTGGACGGCTCGCAATCGCCTTTGGCCGCGCACCCGACTTTCCCCCATACCAATTGTCCCCAATGTGGCAAGGCAGCGCGGCGCGAAACCGACACCTTCGATACCTTCATGGAATCGTCCTGGTATTTCGCCCGCTACGCCAGCAGCGATTGCCATGCTGCGATGCTGGACCAGCGGGCTAACTACTGGCTGCCGGTCGACCACTACATCGGCGGCATCGAGCACGCGATTTTGCATCTGCTCTATGCGCGCTTTTACACCAAGTTGCTACGCGACGAAGGTTTATTGGTCTGCGACGAACCCTTCAAGAATCTGCTGACTCAGGGCATGGTGGTTGCCGAGACTTTCTTTCAATTGGATGAGCACGGCCACAAGCGCTACTACAACCTGACCCAAATCGAGGTCGAGCGCGATGCCAAAGGCAAGATCATCGGCGCCAAATTACTGGAAGACGGTTCGCCGGTTACGGTCGGACCTATCGAGAAAATGTCCAAATCCAAGAACAATGGCGTCGACCCTCAAGTCCTGATCGACCAATATGGCGCCGACACCGTGCGTCTATACACGATGTTTACCTCGCCACCGGATCAGTCGCTGGAATGGAACGACGCTGGCGTCGAAGGCGCATTCCGCTTCCTGAAACGCCTGTGGCGTCAGGTTTACCTGCACGTCGAAGCCGGCCTGCCGCAAGCGGCGCTGGATAAAGCTTCGCTAAGCGACGAGCAGAAAGCATTGCGCCGCCAGTTGCATCAGACTCTGCAAAAAGTCACCGACGACATGGGGCGCCGTCATGCCTTCAATACCGCGATCGCGGCCAACATGGAGCTGGTCAACGCCTTGAACAAGTTCGAGGATGACAGCGCCAATGGTCGCGCATTGCGTCAGGAGGTGCTGGAAAGCATCGTATTGATGCTAGCGCCGATCATTCCGCATGCGTCCCAGCAGTTGTGGAACGATCTTGGTCACGACAGCGACATCGTCGTGGCTGTTTGGCCCGAAGTCGACGAGTCCGCCTTGGTGCAGGAGGCGATCGAGATGGTGGTGCAGGTCAACGGCAAGCTGCGTGGCAAATTGTCGGTGGCGGCAAACGCATCCAAGGAGCAGATCGAAGCCTTGGCCATGGCGGATGAAAATGTGTTGCGGTATATCGAAGGCAAGCCGGTGAAGAAGTTGATCGTCGTGCCGCAAAAACTGGTGAATATCGTTGTTTAATTGTGTGTCGCAAAACATCAGTCCGATGAATACAAGTATTAAGCTAATTTTTTTCTTCTCGTTGAGCTTGATGGCCGCGTGTGGCTACCACCTGCGCGGCTCGGTCGCGCTGCCGGCGGAATTGAAAAACATGTATTTGTTTGGCGTGTCTGGTGATCTGAACCGTGAAATGACCGCGATGCTGAGAGCGGCGGACGGGAAAATCGCTACCTCTCCGAACGATGCCGGCATCGTGGTTAAAGTCTTGAAGGAAGACATGCGTCAGCGGGTGCTATCGATCGGTCAAACGGGTAAATCCAGCGAGATCGAGCTGGACTATTACCTGCGGTTTCAATTCTACGACAATCAAGAAAACCCGTTGCTGGAGGAGCAAACGATAGAACTGAGTCGTGAGTTTTTCAACGACCAAACGGCTATTCTGGCAAAGGAAGCCGAAGAAGTGACGATCAGGAAGGAAATGTATAGACAGGCCGCACGTATGTTGATGTTTCGCGCTCAGGCCGCGGTGGAAACCCACAAGCGATAAAAGCATGCGGCTGAAAACGGAGCAGCTCGATGCGGCGTTAAAGCAGGGATTGCAGCCGCTTTATCTGATCAGCGGCGATGAACCCTTGCAGGTGGGTGAAGCTGCCGACGCGATCAGGGCTGCGGCCAGGATGGCCGATTACACTGTCAGGGAGGTCATCAGTATCGATCACGGCAACGAGTGGCCGCAGTTGGCGATGGAGGCTGATTCTTTATCCATTTTTGCGGAAAAAAAATTGATCGATTTGCGGTTGCCATCCGGGAAACCCGGCGCCGAGGGTAGTAAGGCATTAATCAGGTATTGTCAGCATTTACCGGCGGACACGATTTTGTTGATCACCTGCGCGAAACTGGATTCAGCCAGCCAAAAGGCCCAATGGTTTCAAGCGATCGACAATGTTGGCACGGTCGTGCAAGTATGGCCCTTGCAAGGTCAAGAGTTGTTGAATTGGTTGCAGCGTCGTGCCGAGCGTAAGGGTATGCGCATTGATCATGATGCGGCCAAAATTCTGGCCTCGCGTATCGAGGGAAATTTGTTGGCGGCGGCACAGGAAATTGAAAAACTGTATATCCTGCATGGTACGGGCTCGATAAGCAAGACCACGGTGGAAGATGCAGTGGCTGACAGTGCCCGGTTTGATGTTTTTAAATTAACCGACGCCTTGCTGGCAGGGAAATTCAATCGTACCGTCAAAATCTTGAATGGTCTGAGTGCTGAAGGCATTGCGGCACCGGTTGTGCTGTGGGCGCTAAGCCGGGAGATCAGGTCGCTGTTTAATGTCAAAACCGATTTGAAACAAGGCGCTAATACAGAATCTGTATTCAAGAAGCATCAAATCTGGGATAAACGCAAACAACTGATGCAAGATGCGTTGCGGCGCTTGAACCTTACCCAGATCCATGCATTGTTGGTGCTTTGCGCCAAAGCCGATAGAGAAATCAAGGGACAGTCACAGGGTGACGCCTGGGAAACGTTGTTCGAAATTTGTTTGGCCTCTTGTCGGCCGGATTTTGCCAAGCAACGATTTCGCGTTTGAAAGGGCCGGTTTAAAAAGTCATTAATTCTTGATAATATTACTTGGTTATTAATCTCTGTATCGAGTCATCAATATGAATGTCATTGAAAGAATTCAAGAACAATTGGCCAGCGCGCCCGTAGTGTTATACATGAAAGGTACGCCGGATTTCCCGCAATGCGGTTTTTCCGGCAGGGTCGTGCAAGTTTTGCAAGCCTGCAATGCCCAGTATCGCGCAATCAATATTTTCGAAGATCCCGAGTTGCGCGAGGCCTTGAAGGAATATTCCCATTGGCCGACCTATCCGCAACTCTATGTCAACGGCGAGTTGGTCGGCGGCTGCGATATCGTGATGGACCTTTATAACAAGGGCGAACTGCAAACCATGCTGGGCGCAGCCGTCTAAAGTATGCCAAGCGAGCGGCTCGCGCTGGCGAGCCGCTTATGCGGCTTCGGTCGCCAATAATTTCTTCCAGCGATTGTAAATAATGCAGAATAGTTCAGCCGTTTGTTCGGCGTCGTACAACGCGGAATGCGCGCGCTGATTGTCCCATTCCAAACCCGCTGCTTCCGCGATCTTAGCCAAAACCGTCTGCCCGAAAACCAGTCCGCCCAGTGTCGCGGTATCAAAGCTGCTGAACGGGTGGAACGGGCTTCTTTTTTGTTGCGTACGTTCAATCGCCGCATTTAAAAAATTGATGTCGAATGCAGGGTTGTGGCCAACCAAGATCGCCCGTTTGCATTCGTTTCGTTTTACCGCTGCCCTGATCGGGGCGAACAACTTGTTGAGCGCTTCTTTTTCCTCCACCGCCATTCGAAAGGGGTGGTAAGGGTCGATTCCGTTAAATTTCAACGCGGCTTCGTCCAGTTCGGAATTTTTAAACGGAATGATGTTGCAATGATGTTTTTCTGTAATCTGCAGCCAGCCTGCTTGATCTTGCTCCACGATCACGGCGGCAATTTCCAGTAGTGGGTTCTTTTTGGCGTTGAAGCCTGCGGTTTCGATATCGACGATAACGGGTAAGTATCCTCTAAAGCGGTTGCCAAGAGGTGTAAAACTGGTTTGCATGGTCTTTGGTGGTTAGAGAAGTCGTTTATATGGTATGTTACGTTAGATTGAATCCGCTATAAACAAGAATTCTGGTGATGAGATGAAATTTATGCAAGGCAGGGCAATTGCTTCCTTGGTTATTGTCGCTACGATGGTTTTGCTGAATGGTTGTGCGACGATCAAAACACCCAACCCCAGCGATCCCTGGGAAAGCTGGAATCGAAGCATGCAATCTTTCAACGATAATCTGGACGACTATCTGATGAAACCGGTCGCCAAGGGTTATCAATGGATAACTCCCGATTTCATTGATCAAGGGGTGACCAACTTTTTCAGCAATATCGATGATATCGGTGTGGTGACCAACGACTTTTTACAAGGTAAGTTTCTGCAATCCACCAAGGACGGCGCACGTTTACTGATCAATACGACCGCGGGTGTGGGGGGATTGGTCGACGTTGGTAGCATGATCGATCTGCCTAAACATAATGAAGATTTCGATCAGACCTTGGGTGTCTGGGGTGTGCCGACAGGGCCTTATCTGGTATTGCCATTTTTTGGTCCTAGCTCGCCGCGTGGCGTCGCGGGGCTGGTCGGCGATGCCGCGATGAATCCCTTTACCTATGTCGGTATTTATTTGAATCCCGAATGGTTAGGCGCCGCGGTATCGGTGGGAACGGGCGCTTTGAAAGTAATCGATGCGCGCGCCAATCTTTTGGGCATGGAAAAGGTGGCCAGCGAGGCGGCACTGGATCGTTATCAGTTTTTTAGGGATGCTTATCTTTCCAATCGCAATTATCTGGTCAACGATGGTAATGTCCCGGAGGACGATGTCCTGAAATTCGAAGAACTTAAGGATGAAGGGTTTGGTCCGCTGAATACCAATCCGTATTAATTCCGTCATTCGTATCAAGGCCGTAAAATTCAGGTTTTGCGGCCTTTTTTGTGCCTGTTGCTCGCCTTCGGGCAGAAAATAACGAGCACAACCATTCGAATCGATTTGAGAAGCTTGTGTTATCGTTAGAAAAATTTTCAACGCCCAATGGACTCGAGGAATATATGCAAATAGGTAATACAGCTAGAGTAGGTCATGTTTTTGCATTGGCCCTTGTTTTGACGGGGTGTGCGACAACCCAGGCGACCGATCCGCTAGATCCTTGGGAAGACTGGAATCGCGGCATGCAGTCGTTCAATGACGGTGTCGACGATTATGTGATGAAGCCGGTGGCCAGGGGCTATCGCTGGATAACTCCGGATTTCGTCGATACCGGAGTGAGCAATTTTTTCAGCAATATCGGCGACATTCGTGTGTTCATCAATGACGCTTTGCAAGGCAAGTTCGCGCAAGGCGCCTCAGACGGCGCGCGTTTGCTTGTCAATACAACCGCGGGAATAGGCGGCCTTTTCGATGTGGCCAGCAGCATCGATTTACCGAAACACAAAGAAGATTTTGATCAGACCTTGGGGGTTTGGGGCGTGCCAACCGGGCCCTATCTGGTGTTGCCATTATTGGGACCGAGTTCGCCGCGCGGCGTGCTCGGCGTGGTGGGAGATGCCGCCTTGAATCCTATCAGTTACACCGGCGTATATTTTGCCTCATCGGCGGTATCGACCGCTGTGTCGGCCGGACTGGGGGCCGTGAACGCCGCCGATTTGCGGGCCGACAATCTGGAAACCGAAAAAGTCGCCAGTGAAGCGGCGCTGGATCGCTATGCCTTTTTCCGTGGTGCTTATTTCTCGCAACGCAATTATTTGGTGCACGACGGTAATGTCCCGCACGAGGATGTGTTGGATTTGGAAGAATTGGATGAAAAATTATCGCCGGTCACGCCTTACTGAGGCGAGAGAAATAGATTTGCCCCATCGCAGGTTGGCGCTTAGGAACGAACATGAAAAAACCTATGCAAATATGCGGGGTAGGTGCGGATTTATCCGCACAGTGAGAATGAATTCGCACCTACCAACCCCGAGATCATTTCTCCCACATGCCTTAGCGTTTTTTCAGGATATTTTTGCTTTCACGAATCCCACTTCTGCTTGTAGCAAGCTTGCCGGCAGAATTCTATTTTCCAAAGCCGTGCCGCTATCCACGTCACACGCAACCCGCAAGTAATTGGGGGTGTAGCCGAAAAAACGGGTCAGGCCGTTTTCCAGTATTTCGCTTTGCCCTTCCCATAACACGGCCGCTTGCGTGCCGATGTTTTCGGCAATGAAAGTTTGTTTCAGGTTTTCCGCCAGTTCATGCAGTGCCCGGCTACGCTGACGCTTGATGTCGTTGCCGATCGGGTTCGGCAGGCCTGCGGCCTTGGTGCCCTCGCGCGGCGAGTAGCTGAAGATGTGAATATGGCCAAAACCTATGTTTTTGATGTAATCATAACTTTCTCGCCACTCTTCCTCGGTCTCGCCGGGAAAGCCTACGATGATGTCGGTCGTGATGTTGAAGTGCGGGATCGTCGCGCGGGCTTTTGCGACCAGTTCGGCGAATTCGGCCGTCTTGCAGCGCCGCGCCATGCGCCTCAGTACGCTGTCGCTGCCGCTTTGTAACGGCAGGTGCAGGTGCGGCATAAGGCGCGGATTTTCGAACAACACGAAGAAGCCTTCCGGCAATTCCCACGGCTCCAACGAACCCATGCGCAGGCGCGGAATTTCGGTCTGGTCCAAAATCGCTTGAATCAGTTCGACCAGGTTGCTGTCGATGTCGCTACCGTAACCGCCCAGGTGCACGCCGGTGATAATGGCTTCTTGTATGCCTTGCGCATGCAAGGCGTTGATTTCGTCGACGACTTCCTGAATCGAGCGGCTGCGTTCCTCGCCGCGCGCCACCGTGACGATGCAAAAGGTGCAGCGGTAACGGCAGCCGTCTTGTACTTTGACGAAGGCGCGCTGGCGGCCGCGGCTGAACAGCGAGACTTCGCCCGGTTCCGTCGACATCGCCGGCATGCTGTCCAGGTTCAACTCGCTCAGCACTTTTTCCACCAATTGGTTTTTATCCTGATTGCCGACGATCAAATCCACGCCCATCAGTTGTTCGGCCTCGGTTTGATTCAAGGTCGCATAGCAGCCGCTGACCACCAGTTTGGCGGCCGGATTGTCGCGATGCACACGGCGTATCAACTGCTTGGATTTTTTTACGGCGTCTTGGGTGACCGCGCAGGAATTCAGCACGACCAGATTGGCGTCGTGCAAGTTGCGCGTGACGGTGTGGCCTTTGGCCTGAAAGGCTTGCGCCCAGGTTTCCAGTTCCGCTTCGTTCAAGCGGCAGCCCAGGGTTTTCAAATGTATTTGCATGTATCTATTAAACCGTAGGGTGCATCAGCGTAGCGTCGTGCACCGTCCCCTAAAAAATTAACCAAAAAACCAATAAGTCATAAAAATTGCGGTAGAAATGCCGGCCAAATCGGCGATCAAGCCGCAGGCGGCGGCATGGCGTATCCGTTTGATGTTGACCGCGCCGAAATAGACCGCCAACACGTAAAACGTGGTTTCGGTGCTGCCTTGCACCACCGAAGCCATCCGGCCGACAAAGGAATCCGCGCCGTGCGTTTGCATCGTGTCTATCATCATGGCCCGTGCGCCGCTGCCGCTGAAAGGTTTCATCAACGCGGTCGGTACGGCGTCGATGAAACGCTTGTCCAAGCCCATTAAATCCGTCAGCAAGCCAATCACGTCCGTCAGTAACGCCAAAGCGCCGCTGGCGCGAAACACCCCAAAGGCCACCAGCATCGCCACCAAATAAGGGATGATGCTGATCGCGGTTTGAAAGCCCTGTTTGGCGCCGTCCACGAATAGTTCATAGGCGTTCAGTTCTTTATGCAGCGCGGCGACGATGAAGGCGACGACGAGCGCGAACAAAACCACATGACTGACCAGCGCCGATTGCCGCATCATTTCCGCTTGCTCCAGGCCGGCGAAATAAGCCAGCATGCCACCGATCAACGCGGTGATGCCACCCAAGTAAGCCAGCACCACCTTATCCCACAGGCGGATTTTTTGCACCCACGCCACCGCCAAAAGACCCGCCAGCGTAGAGGCATAGGTGGCGATCAGAATCGGGATGAATACGTCGGTCGGATTGGCCGCGCCCAATTGGGCCCGGTAAGCAAATATCGTCACCGGAAACAGCGTTACCGACGAGGTGTTCAGCACCAGAAACAAAATCTGCGCATTGCTGGCGCGGTCCGGATGCGGGTTCAGACTTTGCATTTCCTGCATGGCCTTGATGCCCATCGGCGTCGCCGCATTATCCAGGCCCAGCATGTTGGCGGCGATGTTCATCGTCATCGCGCCCAAGGCCGGATGGCTGTGCGGTATCTCCGGCATCAGGTGGCTGAATAACGGATTCAAGGCCCGTGTCAACAGTGCGACAAAGCCGCTGTGTTCGCCGATCTTCATGAGGCCCATCCATAATGCCAGTACTCCGCTCAAGCCCAACGAAATTTCGAACGCAGTCTTGGCCTGCCCGAACATCGCCTCGATGATCGCGGCGAACGCCGTCTGGTCGCCCAAAAACAGTAGTTTGCAGAGGGCGACGGCAAAAGCCGACAGGAAAAACAAAATCCAGACGAAATTTAGCAAGAATCCTGCTCAAGCCGCTTGGTGGGTGGTTTGCAATAAACCTTGCTGGCGCAATTTACGGTGGATATTGCCGGGGCTTAATTCAAGCCCGTTTTTCCAGCACAAGGCGCCTAGCTCCAGGAAAAACTGCCGGAAATAAGCCGCGTCACGCAGCGGCGCGACGAGTTCGCTGCCTCGGTCGAGTAAAGGCTGTAAATCGTAATCGCCGTAAGTCCGATCGGAAAACCACAGACGAATGACGTAGGCTTGAAGATATTCGGCTTTTACTATTTTAATCATTATCCGCTCCGGCAATGCGCTGCAAGGGTTTTAATTCGACCGCTAACTGCCAGTCTTCCTGCAGTTCCCCGCGATGATGTTCCGCCCAGTCTTGTACCAGTTTCAAGGCCTTTCCGGGCAAATGCCCTTCCAGCAGCTTTCCGTCTTCGATGGCGATCAGCGCTTCGTGGCCTTGATATTCGACATGAAAGTGCGGTGGATTGTGATCATCATGATACATCCGGATGTAGATGCCGAAAAAATAGGAGATGACGGGCATTGGCGAACTAGCGGTTTAATCAGGCGATGGCTTTCGCCAGCTGGGCCGCGTAACCGGTGTAGCTGTGCGGTGTCAGTTTCAGGAGTTCGGCCTTGGCTTCCGCCGGAATCTCCAGTTTTTCGACGAAAGCCTGCATGCCTTCGCCGGTGACGCGTTGGCCGCGGGTCAGCTCTTTCAATTTCTCGTAAGGCTTTTCGATGCCGTAGCGGCGCATCACGGTTTGGATGGGCTCGGCCAAGACTTCCCAGTTTTGATCCAGATCCTGATCCAACAGAGAGGGGTTCAACTCCAGTTTTGAGATACCTTTCAGAGTCGATTGAATCGCGATGCTGGTGTGGGCGATGCCGACGCCGATGTTGCGCAGCACGGTCGAGTCGGTCAGGTCGCGCTGCCAGCGTGATACCGGCAGTTTCTCGGCCAGGAAGCCGAAAATCGCATTGGCAAGACCTAAGTTGCCTTCCGAGTTTTCGAAGTCGATCGGATTGACCTTGTGCGGCATGGTCGACGAGCCGACTTCGCCGGCCACGGTTTTTTGCTTGAAGTAGCCCAGCGAGATGTAGCCCCAGACGTCGCGGTCGAAATCCAGCAATATGGTATTGAAGCGCGACAAGGCGTGGAAGAATTCGGCCATGTAGTCGTGAGGTTCGATCTGTATCGTGTAGGAGTTGAAGGTCAATCCGAGCGATTCGACGAAATTTTGCGCGAATTGCGGCCAATGGACGTCCGGGTAAGCGACGCTATGGGCGTTGTAATTGCCGACCGCGCCGTTGATCTTGCCCAAGAGTTCGACCTGGGCCAATTGAGCGCGCTGGCGCTGCAGGCGAGCGACGACATTGGCCATTTCCTTGCCGACCGTGGTTGGCGTGGCCGATTGGCCGTGAGTGCGCGACAGCATCGGCTGCTCGGCGCTGGCCAAAGCCAGTTGCTTGATCGCGGCTATCGTCGCGTCGATCTCGGCCAGGATCAGGCCACGGCCTTCCTTCAGCATCAAGGCGTAAGACAGGTTATTGATGTCTTCCGAGGTGCAGGCGAAATGAAAAAACTCGTTGATCGCCTGCAATTCGGCATTGCCTTTGATCTTTTCTTTCAGGAAATACTCGACCGCCTTGACGTCGTGATTGGTGGTTTTCTCGATGTCTTTGACGGCTTGCGCGTCGGCTGCGGAAAAATCAGAGACGATGCCGTTCAGCACGGCATTAGCCTCGGCTGACAAGGCCGGCACTTCGACGATTTTGGCTTCGGCGGCCAAGGCTTGCAGCCAGCGCACCTCGACTTCGACCCGGTAACGGATCAAGCCGTATTCGCTGAAAATAGGGCGCAAGGCGTCGACTTTATTGGCGTAACGGCCGTCGATGGGGGAGATGGAGGTGAGGGTCATGATGTGTTCCTATCTAAAAATGGTTCGATGGGGTTCATTGAACCCATCGTACTTGGGTTTTTAAGCGTTGTATTTCGATTCGATAATGCCGCCGCCTAGGCAAACTTCGCCCTGATAAAACACCACTGATTGTCCAGGGGTAATCGCGCGTTGCGCTTGGTCGAAGCAGACCTTGACGCGGGTGCCGCCGTCAATAGATTCGACGATGCAAATCTGGTCCGACTGGCGGTAGCGGGTCTTGGCGGCGCAGCGCAGGGTTTGGGTCAAAGGCTGGCTGCCGCACCAGTCGAGTTGCCCGGCTTCCAGGGTGTTGTGCAGCATCAACGGGTGTTCGTGGCCCTGGCCGACTACAAGTACGTTGTTTTCCAGGTCTTTGTCCAATACGAACCAGGGCTCGTCGGGTGCGTCCTTGACGCCGCCTATGCCCAGGCCTTGGCGCTGGCCCAAGGTGTAGTACATCAGGCCGTGGTGTTTGCCTATGTATTTGCCTTCCGGTGTGCGCATCTCGCCGGGTTGGTGGGGCAGGTAGCGTTCCAGGAATTCTCTGAATTTACGTTCGCCGATGAAGCAGATACCGGTGCTGTCCTTCTTGCGGCTGTTCGCAAAGCCGGCTTTGTCGGCCATGGCGCGGATTTCTGTCTTGTGCAGGTGGCCGATCGGGAACAGCGTCTTGGAAAGTGCCTTCTGGCCCATCGCGTATAAAAAGTAGCTTTGTTCCTTGCTCGGGTCCAGGCCTTTCAATAATTCGAATTCGCCGTCGCGTTCGCGCACGCGGGCGTAATGGCCTGTAGCGATGTATTCGGCGCCCAGGTCTTCCAATGCATAGTCCAAAAAGGCTTTGAACTTGACGTGTTTGTTGCACAGGATGTCAGGGTTGGGCGTGCGGCCGGCCTTGAATTCGGACAAAAATACCTCGAAGACTTCGTCCCAGTATTCGGCGGCGAAGTTGACGGTTTTCAGTTCTATGCCCAGCGTGTCGGCGACTTGTTGCGCGTCGGCCAAATCCTGCATCGCGGTGCAATATTCGGTGCCGTCGTCTTCCTCCCAGTTTTTCATGAACAGACCGGTGACCTTGTAGCCTTGTTCCAGCAAGGTCAGTGCGGTCACGGAAGAATCGACGCCGCCGGACATGCCGACGATGATGTGTTTGCTCATGCTAAATCGAGAAAAGACTGTAATAAATCGAGTGGGTAACGCTCTCCCGTCAAATAGGCGTCTACGCTTTTCAATACCAGGGGGCTGCGTAATTGCTCGGCACGGGCGGCTATTTCAGCGCGGCTGAGCCAGTGGGTGGCGATGATGTCGTTATCCAGTTGTCGAGTCATGTCGTGGCTATGTACGTTGCCGGTGAAGCAGAAACGCACAAAGCTGGGAAAATCGGGCCTTCGACGCCAAAGCTGGATAGCCACTAACGCTTCGGGTTCGAAGCACCAGGCCGTTTCTTCCGCCACTTCGCGTTTGATGGCGCTGATCAAATCTTCGCCAGGTTCCAAATGTCCCGCCGGTTGATTGAACGCAAGGCCTGTCTCCGTTGTCTCTTCAACCAGTAAAAAACGGCCTGCTTTTTCAATCACCGCGGCGACGGTTACATGTGGTTTCCAAACCATATCGTTAAAAATACCTTAAAGGTGGCGCATTTTACGCGAAATGTTTTTTGTTTGCGTAAAGATTGAAATTTAAGCATGAAGACGCTATGTTAAAAGGCAGTGATAAATAGGCACGCTTGGACCATGACTGATTTTGATCCCTTGAAAGATTCCGATGGCGATATTGCCGTTCAGCGCGCAAAACCCGAGCTGAAAAGGCCTCCATTGTATAAAGTGATCTTACTGAACGACGACTTTACCCCCATGGATTTTGTCGTTGAAATATTGACTGATTTTTTTAACATGAGCCAAGAACGAGCAACTCAAGTAATGTTGCAAGTGCATACCCAGGGTGTGGGTGTGTGCGGCACCTACACCAAGGATGTGGCCGAAACCAAGGTACATATTGTTAATGAATATTCCAGGGAGCATCATCATCCGTTGATGTGTACCATGGAGGAAGCGTGAGAGGTAAGCCATGCTAAGCAAAGAACTTGAAGTGACATTGAATGCGGCGTTCACCAATGCTCACGCCAAGCGGCACGAATTTATCACCGTCGAGCATTTGTTGTTGGCGTTATTGGATAACGTGACCACGATCCCGATCCTGATTGCCTGTGGCTGTAACGTCAATGCGTTGCGCGGCGAGTTGACGCGATTCATCGATGAAACCATTTCCCTGATTCCAGATGGCATTCAGCGCGAGACGCAGCCGACGCTGGGATTTCAACGGGTGTTGCAGCGCGCGGTGTTTCACGTGCAGGCCTCCGACAAAAAAGAAGTCACGGGGGCCAATCTATTCGTGGCCTTGTTTAGCGAACAGGATTCTCATGCGGTCTATCTGTTGAATAAGCAGGACATCACTCGACTTGACGTCGTCAACTACTTGGCGCATGGCGTCTCGAAAATTGAGCAACAGCAGAAGCATGACACCAACGAAGACAATGAGTCGGAGCGTGGCATGAGTGATGCCGGATCGAGCCCGTTGGAAAAATACGCCACGAATCTTAACGAAGAAGCTTTAAAGGGCAATATCGACCCTTTGATCGGACGCGAGCAAGAGGTGGAAAGAACCATACAGGTGTTGTGCCGCCGGCGTAAAAACAACCCCTTGTTGGTCGGCGAGGCTGGGGTTGGCAAGACGGCTATTGCGGAAGGATTGGCCAAGCGCATCGTCGAAGAGCAAGTGCCCGATGTGTTGTTGAATAGCACCATTTACTCGTTGGATATGGGAGCGCTGGTAGCGGGTACCAAATACCGCGGCGATTTCGAAAAACGCCTGAAAGCCCTGGTTTCTCAGCTCAAAAAAGAGCCCAATTCCATTTTGTTCATCGATGAAATTCATACCATCATCGGTGCGGGCTCGGCTTCCGGTGGTGTGATGGACGCGTCCAATCTGATCAAACCTGTGCTGGCGTCCGGCCAGTTGCGCTGCATTGGTTCCACGACTTATCAAGAATATCGCGGAATTTTCGAAAAAGATCATGCCTTGGCGCGCCGCTTTCAAAAAATCGACGTGGTGGAGCCATCAATCGAAGACACCGTGCAAATTTTGAAAGGCTTGAAAACCCGCTTCGAAGAGCATCATGGTCTGCAATACACCCAGGAAGCCTTGAGGGCCGCTGTGGAATTGTCCGCTCGCTATATTACCGACCGGCATTTGCCAGACAAAGCGATCGATGTGATCGATGAGGCAGGCGCGCGCCAGCGCTTGTTTGTGCTTGGCGAACGAAAAGAGATCATTGATGCGGCGGAAATCGAGGAAATTGTCGCCAAAATGGCCAGGGTGCCCGCGCAATCCGTGTCGGCCAACGACAAAGACAAGCTGGCCAATTTGGAAAAAAACCTGAAAATGCTGGTGTTCGGCCAAGATGAGGCTATTTCTGAACTTGCGGCCGCTATCAAGTTGTCGAGGGCAGGTTTGCGCGATACCAGCAAGACCATTGGTTCCTTCCTGTTTGCCGGGCCGACCGGGGTGGGTAAGACCGAGGTCACGCGGCAGTTGGCGAAAGTGCTGGGCATAGAGCTCATACGCTTTGATATGTCCGAGTACATGGAGCGGCATACCGTGTCGCGTCTGATCGGCGCGCCGCCAGGTTATGTTGGGTTTGATCAGGGGGGATTGCTAACCGAAGCGGTGACCAAGCATCCGCATGCCGTATTGTTGCTGGATGAGCTGGAAAAAGCGCATCCAGATGTGTTCAATTTATTGCTGCAGGTGATGGATCACGGTACCTTGACCGACAACAACGGGCGGAAGGCGGATTTTCGCAATATCATCTTGATCATGACCACCAATGCCGGCGCTGAAGAGGGCGCGCGCGCCTCGATCGGGTTCACTCAGCAAGATCATGCAACCGATAGTATGAAAGTCATCGAGCGTGGCTTTTCTCCGGAATTTAGAAACCGCCTGGATGCCATCGTGCAGTTCAAGTCGTTGGATATCAATGTGGTCGGTAGCGTGGTAGACAAGTTTATTTTCGAGCTGGAAGCTGTATTGGCCGACAAGAATGTGACCTTGGCGCTGGAGCCTGATGCCAGAAACTGGCTGGCCGAACATGGTTACGACGTAAAAATGGGGGCTAGGCCGATGGCGCGTTTGATCCAGGAAAAGGTCAAAAAGCCGTTGGCCGAAGACTTGTTATTTGGTCGCCTGGTGAATGGTGGTCATGTGCGCATCTTCGTCGAAAACGATCAACTCGCTTTTGGTATCGAGGGCAAGCAGTTGCTAGTGTCGGAGATGAATCAGGTGGTATAAACGAATAACGCAATCGCAATCCCGTGCAAGACGGGATTAGCGGTTGCGGAAGGTGATGCGGCCTTTGGTGAGATCATAGGGTGTCATTTCTACCCTGACTTTGTCACCCGTCAGGATACGGATGTAGTGTTTACGCATTTTGCCGGAAATATGGGCGGTCACAATGTGGCCATTTTCCAGTTCGACGCGAAACATCGTGTTGGGCAGGGTGTCGATGACCTTGCCATCCATTTCAATTTGATCTTCTTTTGCCATTGGGTTTACCTAGAAATTAAAACCGGCATGATAACATAAATGCGCTATCGTGACCGTGTCTTTTTTAGGTGATGGCATCAGTCTTATCGTTAGTGTGTTTGCTCAGGCCCGTGACGAAAACTTGCCGGTTTCGGTGTTGACCTTGATCATTTCGCCGGTTTCGATGTATTCGGGTACCTGAACTTCCAGGCCGGTAGTCAGCTTGGCGGGTTTGGTGCGGTTGGTGGCGCTGGCGCCTTTCATCGCAGGCGGGGTTTCCACGACTTGCAGCGTGATCGTGGTTGGCAGTTGTATGCCCAAGGCCGCATCGTCCATCAGCAGCATGATGATACCGTCCAGTCCGTCTGTTAAATAATCGGTTTGACCTTCCAGATCTTCGGCTGACAAACTGTATTGCTCGTAGGTTTCGGTGTTCATGAAGTAATAGGTGTCGCCGTCCTGATACGAATACTGCACGTTGCAGCGTGAGCAATCGGCGGCTTTCAGCATGTCGTCGCTTTTGAATGTTTCATCCAGCTTTTGCCGGGTTTTCATGTGAGTAAAACGGATTTTGTATAACGTGGTGGCGCCGCGCGAAGTCGGGTTGCGCACTTCTATGGTTTTTACCACATACGGTTCGCCGTTGATTTCGATGGCGGTTCCTTGCTTCAATTCATTGGCTTTTGGCACTGGATGATCCTCTTAAATTAAACGAGTGTTTCAAGAAATGGGTTGCCACTGCTGGTCTATCAAGCCTTCCAGCGGTTGGTATTGAATTTTATAACGCATTTTACGACAGTCCTTGATCCAAAATCCCAGATAAACGTAATCCAAGCCCAATTTTTGCGCGGCATCTATTTGCCATAGCACAGCGAACACGCCGGGGCTGAAAGCGTCAAACGCGGGGTCGAAAAAGGTGTAAACAGCCGACAGGGCATTTTCCAGCGCATCGACCACGGCGACCGCCGCCAGTTGTCCTTCGATCAAAAATTCCACGAACCAGGTATCGCTCCAGTTACTGCTCAAAAAATGCAGGTAATCCTCGCGGCTGATGTCGTTTGCTGAATTTTTGTCGTGGCGTGCCAGTTGGTATTGGCGGTATAAATCAAAGTGCCGCTCGTTGAATTCCGGAGGTTTGACGACGACTTCGGTATTCGCATTGCGACGCAGGCAGCGGCGTTGTTTGCGATCCGGTTTGAAGCTTTTTACCGGTACTCGCGTGGGTACGCAGGCCTGGCAGCCCTTGCAATGGGGCTTGTAAACTTGATCGCCGCTCCGGCGGAAGCCTTGCGCTATCAATTGGCTATAAATCACGTCATCTAACGTAAAATCGGGATGAACGACCGCCGATTGCGACAAGCGATCATCAAGGTAGCTGCAAGGGTGCTCAGCGGTGAGCCATAGCGGGACTGAAATCATGGCTGCCAAGCTGCGGGCGTGGGTGATTGTGGGCAAAGCTGGTTCAATAATTCGGCAAACTGCTGGCGCGGAATTTCCTCGGCACCCAGGCTAAACAAATGTTCGCTACTGACTTGGCAGTCTATCAATTGATAGCCCCAGGCGCTTAATTGTGCCACTAGCGCTACGAAGGCTACCTTGGAGGCATCGGTGACTCGATGAAACATGGATTCGCCGAAAAATACCCGACCGATGCCGATGCCATACAAACCGCCGACCAATTGTCCATGCTGCCAGGCCTCGAAGCTATGGGCGATACCGAGGGCGTGTAGTTGGCAATAAGCGTTTTTCATATCCTGGGTAATCCATGTGCCGCCTTGAGCATGGCGTGGCGTGGAACAGGCTTCAATGACGTCGGCGAAGGCGCTGTCGAAGCGAATCTCGAAACGCTGTTTGCGCAGGGTTTTGGTCAAACTGCGCGAGACATAGAGATGTTCGGGAAACAACACCGAGCGTGGGTCGGGTGACCACCACAAAATCGGTTCGCCGGGATTGAACCAGGGGAAGATGCCGGAGCGATAAGCATTGACAATGCGCCGGGGTGACAAACACCCGCCAACGGCGATCAGGCCATTGGGTTCGTCAAGGGCTTGTTCGAGAGGCGGGAAATCCTGATCGGCTCTGAGCGGATCGAGAACGGCGAGTTGCATCGGATGTTCGCGGAAATGGCGTTAGGCCATTTCCGCCATGACTCACGCGGTCAATTCATCCAGGAATTTTTCCGCGTCCAGCGCCGCCATGCAGCCGGCGCCGGCCGAGGTGATGGCTTGCTTGTAGTGAGAGTCCATCACGTCGCCGGCCGCGAAAACGCCCGGTATGCTGGTGGCGGTAGCGTTGCCTTGAATACCGCTTTTGACGACGATATAACCGTGCTGCATTTCCAGTTGACCGGCGAAAATGTCGGTGTTCGGCGTGTGGCCTATGGCAATGAAAACGCCATGTACGTCGATGTCTTTGCTGGAGCCGTCCTGAGTGTTTTTGATCCGAACGCCGGTGACGCCCATCTCGTCACCCAACACTTCGTCCAGGGTGTGATTCCATTCGATGCGGACGTTGCCGGATTTGGATTTTTCGATCAATTTGTCGGACAGAATCTTCTCCGAGCGGAATTTATCCCGTCTGTGTACGACGATCACTTCCGAGGCGATATTGGCCAGATACAGCGCTTCTTCGACTGCGGTATTGCCGCCGCCGATCACCGCCACCGGTTTGTTGCGATAGAAAAAACCGTCGCAGGTAGCGCAGGCCGATACACCTTTGCCTTTGAACGCTTCTTCCGACGGCAAGCCGAGATATTTGGCCGAAGCGCCCGTCGCGATGATCAACGCGTCGCAGGTGTAAACGCCGCTGTCGCCGGTCAGCGTGAAGGGGCGTTTCGACAAATCGGCGGTATGAATATGATCGAAAATTACCTCCGTATTGAAGCGCTCGGCATGGCGCAGCATTCTGTCCATTAGTTCCGGGCCTTGCACGCCGTCCACGTCGCCGGGCCAGTTATCGACCTCGGTTGTCGTGGTCAATTGGCCGCCTTGTTGCATGCCGGTAATCATGACCGGATTCAGGTTGGCGCGAGCAGCATACACGGCCGCGGTGTAACCGGCGGGGCCGGAGCCTAAAATCAAGAGTTTGCAATGTTTTGCGGCAGCCATCGTGGCGTTCTCCAGGTGTTGAATTGAGATTGCAAAATTATACGGGGAATCGACAACCGTTAAAACCGTACCGTTTTTAAGCTTGACGGCACGAGGCGGTTCGGGCGGGCGGTTACTGCTGATTGTAAAGTCTTGACATCTTTACAGGAGGAGCATGACCTCGAAACGTAAATGGTTGTGGCGAGCCTGGCGGGAGCGCTCAACGGTATGAGCCGGCTTCGCGGCGCAAATCTTGCAGTTGTCGTTCGTGATAGTAAAGATCATCGCGCAAGCGTTCCCGTTTTCTGTCCAATTCCCTGAGGTCTTGCCGAATTCTGGCTCGTTCTTTATCGGACAATTTTTTGTCGTAAAGATCGCGTTCCCTGCTGGCGAGTTCGCCATCGAGCCTTTCGAGGTCGGCGCGGTCTTGATGCACCGCAAGGGCGGCAGAATGGTAATGGGCGAATATCCCATCGATGGAGGGTGGACAGACATGCCGGTATTGTTCGCCGTTCAATCCAGTTTTGAACGCGTTATCGAACTGACAGTAATCCCGCAGCCCTTGTTCGCGGCCGGCGAAATAAGCGTCGTTATTGACTGCAATACCATATTCGAAACAGGCTTTATGGTGCTCATCGAGACGATCAATGGCTTGGCCTGTACGGCCGTCGTTCATGCCCAGGCCAAACCAGTCACCACGTAAGCATTCTTCTTGGCTCAGCGTGGCGCAACCCGTAAAGGCGAAAACGCCGAGCCATCCGAGTAAGCGTCGCAAGTCCATTCGCAATAGTTGAATTATGCCTTCAGCGCAACCGTCTCGACGCGATCGGATGAAGCAATGGTTATTTTGTCTTCCTGAGCCAGCCAGCCAATACTGCGTTGAACAATTTTTTCTTCTTCGGTCAGCGCAGCAACCAGTTTGCTGACGGGAGTTTCTCCATGTTCGGACAAGTAATGCCAGATACTGCCGGCAGTCAAACCCACGCGTTCGGCCATCGTCAATTCTGGTGTCGATGCAGCGTTCTTTTTCGCCGGCGTGGATTTGGAAGCGGTTTTTTGGGGGGCTGTTTCCGTAACCGCGCTTGCTTTCACTGGCTCTTGCTGCGCTTGGGGGGCTACTGTTTTCGCCTTTTTTTCAGCAGGCTGAGCCGTAGCGGTTTTTTTAGGCGTGGTCTTGGTGGCTTTGGGCGCGGCGGGCTGTTCGGTTTTGGTCGCCGACGTGGTTTTTTCAGTAGTGACTTGTGGTTTTTTCATAATTAGGCCATCGATAACAAGGGATATGAGGAGCAGTATAATATGTTCTTGGCTAAATCAGTCCACACACGTGACATTTTTCGTAGGCGCCGCCGCAAAATTCCATCCGGCAGGGCTTACGGGACTGGGGCGGCCACGTGAGGATGTCGGCGGCAAACTCCCTTGGCAGGGTTTATGACCTGCCTCGCCCGGGTGTATTCCAGTCCGCGCAAAAGCAAAACCGGAAGACGTTTTTGCTTGAATCCTAACAGATTGGATTATTCTTGTGGAGTTGTCGCGCCATGATTTTCCAAGTCGGCTTAAAAAGCCAGCGCAGCATTCAAGCCAATTCTAGCCCGCGATCAGTACCAGCCATTTTCTATAAGCCCAGCCAGACTGACAGGGGCCTTTATAGGATTGTCTTTTAGGTAAAGGCGAAGCGACGCCGCAATCCTGCTTCGGATCGCCATAAACAATCCCAATCCAGTCGCCACGTTTGTCGCAAAAGTACACGCGATTCCCGTTGTACAAGCGATCAATCATGGGGAACTTGCCGCCAGGGCCGGCGCGAACAGCCAGGAATCCGTCGCCGCGCGGGTTGAGGCCGCGTACCTCGCCGACCCCACCGCAGGCGTCCAGTTCGGCTTCGCCGCCAACCATTACGGGAACGGACTCATCCGCATGCACGGCTGCAGCTTCGAAACTCAAGGCGAGTGTCAGAAATAAGCCGCAAGCAATCCAGCGTAGCCTCGTCATGCCGTTATGCTCATTTCTGATGGAATTGACGGGCGCAAGGTGTTCGGAATGATCTCTGTCCACGCCGAAGTTCGAGGCATGGAACCCATCGTGGGAATACAGACGATGATTTCCTGATTTAAGCTTCATTCGTGGACAAGCCCTCGTTTCTTTTTTTGCTGACCGCGCTGCTTGTTAGTGAGGCGGCGGTGTTGGGCCAGCGCGCGCAGCGAAACCGATCCCTGCTTAGCCAGGTAAGGCATACCTGGTCGGATTGGTTTCCGCCGAGTATTTGGTACGCGCTTTGGTCTTCGCCGACGTAAAAACCAACATGACCTTTCCCGCTTGACAACGATTCCCGCCAGAATACCATCACCGCGCCAAGGCGAGGGTGGGTGTCGTGGCCAAATCGCTCCCATTGGCGGGCACCGAGGGGATTCCCGGGCAATACCTCGGCGGGTAGGGTAGAACCGACACAATGCGCGACGAACAATCCGCACCAGGGGACATCGTCGCCCCGGTAATGTATGTCGAGGTTCGCTGCCCAATCCAGGATGATGGGGTTGCTCCTTGGTCCTAAAATTTCCTTGGTGCCTATCAGATGCTTTGCCTCTTCAAACCAGGGTAGCAACGGGCCGGCGTCGGTGGGTGTCGACTGTGTCCCCGCGAACAGGGCTGCCGTGGTTTGGGGACCAACTATACCGTCGATTTCAAGACCTTGCTGCTGTTGGAATCGCTTGACGGCGGCGATTGTGTTACGCCCCCAGATACCATCGATTACACCAGGATCAAACCCTTTCTCCTTCAAGACTTGCTGGATGCGTTGGATTGCTTGAATACTCATGCTGACCTCCTCAAGAATGAAACGACGGCAACGTTTTCAATGTCGCCGACGGGATCGCAGCCACGACGCCGTGGCGATCTAACAAGGTTGATCGTCCTCGTGAACGGGCGATAAACCGAATTTCACAAACAAAATACTACAACGGTATTGGCTGGTAAGGCGACGCCGATGGAGTGATTGAAGCCATGCAGGGGGCCGCCGTCGGCGAAAACCGATCCGCCGTTGCCCTGGCGCCAGGGATTGACCCAGTGGTCGTAAACGTCGCTGTTGAATGCTTCAAACCAACGGCCGTAACGGGGAACGCCAAGTTGGTAATGGTGCCAGGTATATTCATTGAGATTGACAACGACCAATACATCGCGGCCTTCGCCGGGTATCCAGCGGTGAAACGCCAAAACCCGGTTGAGATCATGCACATGACTGACGCGAAAACCATCGGCCCGTAAAGCAGGTAAGTCGTTACGCAAGCGGATCAGGTCGCGCATGCAGCGGTGAAAGTCGATCATGTGCTTGTCGTTGCCTTCCACGCCAGCCCAGTAAAGTCGCAGGTTTGAGAGGTCGGAAACATTGTCCGACCAGGGTTTGTCTTCCAAGAACTCTTGCCCCATGAACAGAAGGGGAATGCCGGGGGCGGTCAACAAAATGCCGGCGGCGACCCGCGAGCGGCTGCGGGCATACCAGGAGCGGGCGTCGCTACGGTCCGCCAAACGGGCGATGCGCGGCTTGCGCCCTTCTAAAACTTCGTCATGGGTTTCCAGATTCTGCATGAATTTCCAGGATTGACCGAAACCTGCCGGCCACAGCGCGCAAGCGATAGCGCTCATGTCGACGTTGGCGGACGCTCCCGCGCTGGCTTGCTCCAAAGCGCGCCTGACGGCATCGCGCAAGGCATCGTGGTAGCAGGTGTCGAAACCGGCGCCGCCTTGGTGTTTGGCGTTGACGATGGGGGGATTGACGTTCCAATGCTCGGCGTTTTGCCAGCAACTCGGGTCGAGGGCGTGGCAGGTGTCGTTGAGATCCTGCAGAAAACGCCAGCCGGTGCCGTGATTGGCATCAAGCAGAACGCTGACCTGGTCGTGACGTAGGCCGTCGACATGGTATTCCTCTATCAGGAATTTGGCGTTGTCTATCAGGAATTGGCGAACCTCCTGTTTCCATAGCGCAAAGCACAAACCACCGGCATGGCCTATATCGCTGAAATACAAGCTATCGTTGTTGTTACCCTGGTTTTGGCGGTCGAAAAAATACAGGCTTTCGTCATGGAAGTCGCCGCCGGCATGGTTGTAGACCACGTCGAAAATCACGGCTAGTCCATGCAAATGGGCCAGGTCGACCAGGCAGCGCAGTTGGTTGGAGGCGCCATCGAGTGCCTCGGCGGTAAGTGGCGGCTTGCCTTTGGTTGCGAGCAAGGCATTGATCGCGGGCAGGCGTTGGGCGATTTCGTCGGCAGAGCATTCGTAGTCGTTTTCCGGCGAGAAGTAATCGGTGCCGTTGTAACCCAAGCTGAATTGCGTTTGAAATTCGACGATGGGCAGCAGTTGCAGGGCGGTCACGCCCAGATCGCTCAGATAGGGTAGGCGATCGATGACATCGAGGAACTTTCCCGCTTGCCGTCCGCTCTCGGGTGACCAGAAGGCGCCGATATGCAATTGATAAATGATCAGATTATGAAACATCGGTGTGCGGTAGTCATAATCGTGCCACGGGTAGCTATTGGGATCGCGCAAAAGGCAATTGGGATTGGGCCAGGCCGGCTGGTTGCTCAATTCGCGGGCGTAAGGGTCGCGTTTGGGGCCTTCGTTGCCGGTACCGACGACATAGAATTTGTAGCGGGAACCGTCCTGGAAGTTCGGCCAAAAGCCTGACCAGTAGCCTTGCTCCTCGCGGTTCAGCAGATTGCTGGCGGTTGGATTCCAGCCACTGTGCTCACTGATTAGATGGACTTTCAATGCCGACGGCGCCCAGGCGCGAAAGGTGGCACCGCTACCGTCGGGCACAAGGTTGGCGCCCATCGGGGTGTTCGGGGTGATATGGTTCATGGCGGCAGGCATGGTGTAGGCCCTCCATTTTTGCGTAAGCGTGACCCGGCTACGGGATGATTATTCGGCTGACAGGCAACCGCTTTCGGTTGTGGCTTCCCAGCACTTGGTTTCCCAAAATTTGAAGCGTCGGCCGACGTCGCCATGGCCTAGCGGATTGTCCGGTTCAACCGGATTGCCGGCGCTGAAAACCTTGACCGATATGCGATCGCGGATGTCGCTTGGCGCATTGTGCAACGCGGGGAGCAGATTATCGTAACGCCCCACCGTGCGGTCGGTGCCGGTCAGCGGTTTGCTCAAGAAATTGTCTATCCACACCAGTAGCGAACCGCGCGGCGGAATATCCCACGGCATGCCCAGGCTGATTTCGCCTTCCTCGGTCTGTGGATGCAGCATGAAATGATGCAAGCCGCGCGCGTCATTTTGCTGAAGATAAGGATGAATGACCTGCTGATAATGTTGTACGGTGTCGGCGGCGGCGAGGTAGAGGATGTTTTTGATCGGCAAACGGTCGCCGAATCGCTCGATGATCTTGTTCGCGGCGATAGTACCCATGCTGTGTCCGACCAATGTAATTTCCCAGTGGGCTGTCGGGTCGGCTTGAATCTTGGTCGCCAGCATCTCAAGAAATTGGGACAAGCCGCCGTGGGCGGGCAGCTCGGCCAAGTTATGCTGGGTCGTGGCGGCAGCGGTGAGGGGCGAGGATTTTAGTTCTTGCTCGGATTCAAACAACAGCTCGGTATGGCGCAGCATCACGTCCCAGGAGCTGGTGCCAAACGCGTCGATGACGGGCGCCGTCAACAGCTTGGTGGGCCAGGTTACCAGCCACATCGCAAAATGGCCCAACAGTTCCGGGCATTCTCGCGCATCATCGCCAACGCTAATGGAAAAGGTTTGTTGCCCTGCTTGCGGCGCCATAGCGGGGCGAAGGGGAGGAACTCCTTGCCAATCGAATGGACAAGGCCAGGGGGCCCGACCAAAGCGAACCTGATTGTCTATGCAGTTGGCCAAGTCGTCGGGCTGCTGGTAACGACAGATCAATTCCTTGCTGACTTGATCGGGCAGCTCGTTGCGAGCGAGCGGAATGGTTTCGATGTCGTTCATGACCAGACTGCCGAACACCAAGGGCCAACGTAACAAGGCGCGGCCAAGGTCAACCGTCAATACGACAGGCCAGGTTAGCACGCCCAAAGTGGCATTGGCTTCGCCTTGGCGCAGCCAGAACAGGTGTTCGGCGTAACTCGAGATCAAGGATGACTTCCAGTTGACGAACAGAGGGTAATAACCGGCATTTTTGATCAAATCGACGCGGGATCTGTGTTCGCCACCTGCATCGTCAAAAGGTTCAACCAGACGCTCCACGCTATCGAGCTGGGTATTAAGGCCGCCGTGGATGAACATCATGACTTTCCTGGTATCCTTGCCGGCATGAAAACGATCCATCGCGTCGCTTATTTTACGCAAATGTTGCTTATATTCCGCGTCACTCTCTTCGGGGTAAGGCAGGAACGTCGTATGCATGTGAGCCGGCGCATCCTGTTGCGTCGCATCGATCGGGGCAACAGGGCCGATATTGCCGGTCGGATTGACCGGCTGGCCGAGGCTGTCGAACATCACCACGTGTTCGGCAGGGACTTTTAGTGTGGTGCATCCCGTTAGCCATAACGCCAGCAGCAATCCCAAGCATAATTGTAATCGGCTGTTCATCTTGGCGCCCCCTCTAATAAACGATTTCAGGCGATCAATTTCGCCACCTTTTCGGCTATTGCGATGGCCTGGGCGCCACGATGAACCACTACGGCAATATTGGTCAGTTTTTTCTTTTCCGCTTTGAGGTCCAGGGTGATTTTTTCCAGGGCGGCTTTGGAGTTGTCCAGTTCCTGACTGCCGTGCTCGGCGCGTTCGTCGTCTATCGCGCGCCACCACTTGGTCAGTGCCTTGATTTGATTGTTGATAGCCGAGCGGTCGATGGCATCGGTGACTTTTTCCCGAATGGCGCCTAGATCGGCGATGATGGTGGCCAGGTCATCCAGTATGTTTTCTGGGGTGATGGTCATGGCGGAATCCTCCAGAGTAGATGTTTCGGTTCATTCAACCCAGCGATAAACTTGTGCGGAATTGGCGTGGCTCACGGCTCAACAGGCCCATGATTAACTGCCTGTAAGCCCCGTCTGCAAGCTCCTGTTGGCTGAATCAATGATTTGCCTGTTAGCGATTTGCGCTGAAGTCAGTAATTTACTTGAGCAAGCGTTTGGCGCTGGACAGCAAGGACCTCGCGTCGTTGACGAAATGTCTGACGCTGTCGACGTTGTCTTTTAATTCCGGATTTTGCATGGCCTTATGGGCCTTTAAACAACTCTCCGCGGTGCGATTCAGATTGGCCAAAAATTGTCGGTTGGGTAATTCTGCAACCAATTCCGACAATTCATCTTCAACCAGGTGGCCGGCGGCTATGGAAAGGGCGGCCTTGCTGGCGGGCGTGGTGGCGGCACTTTGGTAGTCGCTGCGGAAAGCATTGAACCATTCTTCCCGCGTGGCTTTGGCGCTGATTCTGGCTATTTCGATGCGTTTTTGCTGTTGTTTGATGTCTTTTTGCAAGATATTGACGATAGCCGCTACCGAATCCTGTGCTTGTTTGGCCTTGTTATGTAGGATGTCTCGGGTTTTCAAATCGACATAAATTTTGGCAACGCCGGAAATGGCTTGCGCCAATGCAGATTCATCGGTATCGGCCGCCAGTTCGAGGGTATTGGCGATCTGGCCCAGGTTGGTGCTGAGTTCCTTGGCGGTATTTTCGATATGTTCGTCATCGTCGAATGCTGCTATGTCATTCAGGCTTTGGGCATACTGAGCCAGGGCGTCTACCGCGGCACGGTTGCGACGGTTTTCGGCGAGCAGGTTTTTCCCGCGTGTCGCGCATTCGAAGGGTGGTAGCCGGCTATCATCCTGATTGCTGCATTCGGAGTTTTCGCCGGTTGCGTCAAGATCGACGTTGAGCATGGCCAGCTTGCGATCGGTTTCCAGCGACATGTCATAAAACTTGCCAGCCGCCTCCGACAACGCATGGGCGCCATGGGCGAATTGTCCCACGGCTTCCTGGTTGGCACAGCCCTGCAATAGGGTGCTGCAGCAAAAAATAACCGCTAGACGACTGCGTAAATATGTTCTCGGCATAGCTATCTCTATTCAAAGGATTAAGCGCAGACAACGAATCACTTTGAATGTAGGTTAATTTTGTGAGATGTCAAGCAAAAACAAAAATTTACGCTGAAAGTTATTGACTTCGCAGATTCCGTCAGTCCAAAAACATGGTGGAGCGGTGTGCGGATGGCAACAGCTAAAGCTTTTTCATTCCGGAACTGGTCAGGATTGAATCGCTTTAACTATTGCCAGGGCAATGCCAGCCGGGCGGCGTTTTTTTGAGTGGCATTGGCCGGATGCACAGTCCCGCGATCAAGCCAATAGCACCATCAATCCGCCCGCCATGCCGGCGAATTGAAACAGCAGGAACTTGATCTTTTGCAGCAAACTGAATCCGATCCAGGTGTCGACCGCCTTGTTTTTCAGGGTACAGCCCAATGAGTTTAGATAGGCTTTAAAGCGCTGGATCATATACGGCAAGCGCAGCCATAACAGATATAGCGCCAAAAAAGCCATTGCGGACAAGAAATAAAACACCGTCATTTGGGCATAAAATTTTTCCCATCCCAACGCGTGTACCACCATTTCTTCCAGCACAAACGACACACTTTCATAGAACGTGTGCAATACAAAGACTAATTTATGCCAAAGCAATTCGGGCATTATCAGCCAACTGATGATCAAACCGGTCAAGATGAGCTTCTTCGCCAATTTCATGGGATTAGCTGATGATTTTGGCAACGATTTTTTCATGGTTGTTTCCTCCTTAATCAGTCAGTAAATCTTTGGTTTCAATGGGCATGCCCAGCACGGCTTGGTAGTCGGCATGGGCCTTGAACAAGCTACTGGCAGCTTCCGCGGCCTGCAACGTGGCGTCGCCGGTTGCGATTTCGCGCAGATTGACGAATAACAACGTGGTTTCGCCCAGTTCAAACCGCGTTCTTTCGCCATCCTCCAGTTGTTGCGCGGCCTGTTTTTGCTGGCTGCTCAGCGCCACGCGCTGACGGGTCGCTTTTAGCGCGGACAGCGTGTCCTTGACTTCCGCCGCTACGCGATCTTCAGTGCCTCGCCGCTCCCATTTCAGGCGTTGCAGATTGGCGGCGGCGACTTGGGCGCGACCGCCGGCTACGCGCTGTTGCAGCGGCATATCGACATTCAAGCCCACATAAAGTTCGTCGCGATTGGGCTTGTTAGGGCTATAACCAAAGTCCTTGGCCCCCATCACTTGCAGGTCCACCGCCGGATTGCGCTGGTTCTCCTGCAAAGCCAACTCCGTTTCGGTTTGCTGGCTTTGTAGTTCCAGGCGTTTCAGTTCCGGCCGTTGCGAGCGTGCGGTGACAAAAGCATGGTCGAAATCGAGTTCTATGGGGGGTTCCTGTCCGGGAAAACCCTCGGGTAATAGTTCGGGGGTGGGCAGTTGCGGTTGTCCCTCTGCATCGCGCCAGTACAATGACAATTGAATCGCACTTTGTTCCAGCATGCGTTGCGCGGCGACCCGGCGTTCACGGCGCTCGATGATCGCGCGTTGGTTGTCGAGCGCTTCGAACTCCGGGATGTCGCCGGCCGCAACACGCTGCAAAATGCCGTCGTTGCGTTGTTCCGCCACCTGCAGCAAGTGTTCTGCGGTACGCAAACGCAGGCCGGCCAGCACCCAGTCCCAGTAACGATGACTGGCTTGTCGGCGCACTTCCAACAGGTTTTGATCGAACTCGTGACTGGCGATCAATTTGCCCAATTCCGCCTGTTGCAGGCTGGCACGGCGGCGGTCGATCTCGCGGTTGCGCCATAAGGGTATGTTGACGCCAATCCGCGCTTCGCCATCGTCCGCGGTGACACTCTTGCCTTCGTAAACCGGATAGTCTCCCGTACCACGCCGCCAGCCGCCGAAGAACGTGGTACCCCAAAAGGAGGTCGGCTGCTCGATCGAAACATCATAATTATTGTTTTCGTACAAGCCTGCCACCGACCAGCGGTTTTGCGATTTCAACAAGGTGTCGAAGCCGCCCTCGGCCGTTTGCAACTCGCCGGCGGCCACTTGTTTGCGCTGTTCGGCGGCCAGCAGGCCCGGAAAGGCGCGTAACGCGGCGTCGAGCACTTCGTTCAGCGCCAAGGGCGGCGGAGCGGGAGGCGCCTCGGCGCCCACCAAACCAGGCAACATTATTAGCACTATCACCAAGATCAGCTTGTTCATGAGTCCTTCTTCTCGCTGCTATCGGACTTTTTGCCATCGTCCTTGCCGCTGTCCTTGACTTCCGGTTCCGGCAATACCAGCGGCGGGAAGCCGTTGAAGATTCGCCATAGCTCGTAGCCCAATGTCACTTGACCCAACAGTACCCAGCCGTTGACGCGCACACCCTGGCGCAAGAAGCGGGTATCCGGCCAGGGAATGTCGTTCGGGTCGGGCACGATCAGGATGCGAAAATGCCCTTTACCATCATCGGTGGCGTCAATCAGCGAGACGCGGCCGCCAAACGAACCCACCGAAAACTCGGGCCAGCCGCCGAATTGAATCGCCGGATAACCTTCGAACTGCAGTCGGACGTGGCTGCCGGTAACGATCAACGGCAGGTCGTTGCCATCCATCCACAATTCCACCGCACGCTGGTCGGTGTCGGGCACCAAAATCGCCAAGGCTTGCCCCGATTTGACCTGTTCCGCGTTGGGGTTGGCCAGCAGCCTCAATACCGTGCCATCGCGCGGCGCGGTGATGGTTTGGGTTTGCTGGCGGGCCAGACGGGTTTCAACTTTCAATAAATCCGCACGCACATAATTTTGGTCTTCGATGGCCTTGTTCAAATCGGCGCGGGATTTTTCGATGCTGGCCGCGGTATCGGCGGTCAATTTTTGCAAGTCGGCACTCAGGGCGTCGACTTCGCTCTTGGCCGCTGCCAGGCTCGCCTGGGCCCGGTCGCTGTCGGCGCTGCGTTGCGCGATTTCCAATTGTGCCAGTTCCAAGGTGCGGCGGGATGCCAAGCCTTTTTCCTGCAGGGTTTGTTGCCGATTCAAGTTCAGCGACGACGTCATGCGGGCGGCGCGGGCGGCGTCCAAGGCCTGGGCGGCGGCTTTCTGCCGCTGCTTGCCCATTTCGACGCGCGATTCGGCCGCGGCCAGGGCTTGCGGCCTGGCCAGTTCCGCCATGCGTAACTGCTCGCGAAAGGTTTCAACCCGGCTATCGACCGCCGCTTGCCGGTCCAGCAAGGCCTGGCGCTCGTTGCGCAGGCGTTGCAGCAACAAGGGGTCGTTATCCAGCATTTCGGCTATGACTTCGCCGCTCTTGACCCGACTGCCCTCCCTGACCAGCCAGCGCGATACCCGGCCTTCCACCGGCGCGCCGATGATTTGCTGGCGGTCGCCGGGAATGTAAGCCACCACTCGGCCAATGCCGCGCACGTTTTGTTGCCAAGGCGTAAGCGCCAGAAAAATCAGCAGCAGCAAAAACAGTGTGATCAACGAGCGGGCAAGGCGGCGGGCAACAGGCGCGGTGATGGCGTCGCCAAGGCCATTCAACGAAGGCATGGTGAATAATTCGCCGTGTTCGTGCTTCATTCCAGATCTCCATTCTTGGTCAGTACCATGTCCAGGCGCCCTTGCCGAATGCGGGCTTGACGATTGCAACGGCTGATGACGCGCGGTTCATGGCTGACGATGATCAAGGTCCAGCTGTTATCGGCGGCAAACAATACATTGAGTAGGCGCGGTAACCAACGCTGGTCCATGCTGTCGAGCGAGCGGTCTATCAGCAACAAACGCGGGCGCGCGGCGATGGCGCGGGCCAAGGTCAAGCGCAGGCATTGCTCCGGACTCAAGGGTACGCCATGTGCGTAAAGGCGGGTATTGATGCCGTCCGCTAGCGAAGTGATGTCATCGAGCAGGCCGACTTTATCCAGGGCCGCGCGTATCTCACCCAACTCGATATTCCGGCCGGCCGCGACATTGTCGGCGATGGAGGCGTCCATGACTTCGGCATGGCGCACCAGGCTGATTTGTTCACGCAACGAGCCCAAACTCAGGTCGCGCAAATCCTGATCGTCCAGAAAAATTCGTCCACCGCTGGGTATGCGCAAACCGTACAAAGCCTCCAGCAAGGTACCGCGTTCGGCGCCGGCACTGATGGCGAGACTGTCGCCGGCAGTCAGTTGTAGATCGAGATTTTTCAACACGTCGAGCTGAAAACCTTCCGGCATGGTCAGTTGCTGGATCTCGACCTTGAAAGGGCGATGCCCTGGTTTGGTTTCACCGCCTTGCGTGGATTCTTGCGGCAGATCGATCAAGTAACCGATCTTGTCGATACTGGCGAGCAGTTCGTAAAAGTTGTCCAGCGTTTTGCCAAGCCTGGTCAGGCCGTACACCATCGCATTGACCACCAGTTCGGCGGCGATCAATTGGCCAAGACTCAACTGGCGCTCGATGACCATCCAGCCTCCCATGCCCAGCAAAGCGGTATTCGCCAGTGTATGCAATACCAAGGCCCCCAGGTTTTGTCTGGACAGAATGCGAAAATGCATCACGCAGGCATGTAGATAATCCTTGGCAATGCGTTCCGTTTGCGTGCTGATGAACGCAGCACTCATGTTGTTCTTGCCCAGTAACGGGTTGGCGGCGATGTTTTCCAGCCAGGCCGCGGCCACGTATTTGTTCCTGGACTGTTCTATTACCGTGGGGATCGCGCCCTTGCCCATCACGAACAGGATGACATACAAGGATGCGATCAAAAACAAGTCAAAGGCCAGCAGCATCGGATGATAAAAAGCCAGCAAGATCATGCCGATCAAGGTTTGCAGGACATAGCTCAAGGTTTCCAATAACAAGGTGGCCGCGCTTTTTTGCAGGGTGACCACGTCGAAGAAACGATTGGCCAATTCCGGCAGGTATTGCTGGTCGCGGCTGGCCAAGGTTGCCCGTTGCAAGCGATTGGCGGCTTCGCCGAAAAATCGCACGAACAAGCGGCGCTGCAGCATTTCGACGACATAAAATTGCAGCGCGACCAAGCCATTGCTGAATGACAGCAGTACCAGCAAAATCAAGGTTAAAACGACCAAAGGTTGCAGCAAGGCGCCGAAGGCTATGGTATTGACCAAGGCCTGAACCGCCACCGGCATGCCCAGCGACATCACACCAATGCCCATGCCATAGGCAATCAGCGTGCCGATATCTTCGCGTTCGATATGGATCAGTTGTTGTAGACGTTCCAAAGGGTGTCGTGCAGACATGTGCGTCTCCATTGCTTCTGACGAGTCAAGCTGTAAAGAGGGTAGGGTGCGACAGGCTAGAGCCCATTGCACCTCATCCAGTCGAGGTGCAATGCACCATGCTATCGCATCCTACACCATCAACCGGTATTTCTCATGCCCGCGGCGATGGCATTGATGGTGCGCAGCAGGGGTTTCATCCAGATGCTTTGACTGCTTTCGTTGTCGCTGTCTTGATTGAGCGCGCGCAGCAAGCCGGCCTGCATATAGTTCAACGGCCCGAGATAATCGTTACGGCGGCGTAAAGACGCGGCCAGTTGCGGATTTTCGGCCAACAGCCGGTCGGATTCGGCGATTTCCAGCACCCAGTCCACGCAACGCCTGTATTCTGCGGCGATCAGGCCGTGTATGCGTTTACCGACTTCCGGGTCGCTGCACAGCGCGCTGTATTCTTCGGCGATGCTCATGTCGGACTTGCTCAGGGCCATTTGCGCGTTGCTGAGCAAGTTACGGAAAAACGGCCAATCCTTATACAACTCGCGCAGCGTCCTCAGACGCTCCGGATTGCCGGCGCAATAATGCTCCAGGCTGGAACCTATGCCGTACCAAGCCGGAAAGGTTTGCCGCGACTGCGCCCAGGCAAATACCCAGGCGATGGCACGCACCGAATATTTGGAGCGGTCCTGCTTTTTGCGGTGCGACGGCCTTGAGCCGATATTGAGCTGACCGATTTCCTGCACCGGGGTGGCTTCGTAAAAATAATCCAGGAAGCCGGGCGTGTGCTCGGTCAATTGTCGGTAACTGCGTTCGCCGAGTTGCGCCAGTTCGCTCATGACTGCCAGGTTTTCGGTTCTGTCTGGTTCGACCGGTTGCACCACGCTCAGGCTGGCCTTCATCAAACCGGTGATGCCCATCGTCAGTTCGTAAATGGCGGTTTCCATGTTGTTGTAACGATAGAACAATACTTCGCCTTGCTCGGTGAACTTGATTTGGCCACGCACGGTCGCCGGTGGTTGCGCCAAAATCGCCTCGTGAGTCGGGCCGCCGCCGCGGCCGATGGTGCCGCCGCGGCCGTGGAACAAGCGGCAGGGTACGCCTTCGCTATCGGAAATCGCCATGACTTGCTGTTGCGCGGAGTACAAGCCCCAGGCCGAGGCCAGAATGCCACCGTCCTTGCAGGAATCGGAATAGCCCAGCATCACTTCCTGGCGCATGCCGGAGGCGTTTAACAAGGCCCGATAAACGGGTTGCGCCAGTAAGCCGCGCAAGACGCTGTCGATGTGGTTGAGGTCATCTATGGTTTCGAATAGCGGACTGACGCCGATGTGGCAATACCATTGCCCGCCTATGCGCCCGGCCAGGCCGTTTTGCGCGGCCAGCAGCAATACTTCCATCACGTGACTGGCGGAATGGGTCATCGAAATCACGTAACGGCTGAAGCAATCGTTGCCGATTTCGCGGCGCATTTGCGCCATGACCTGGAATACTTCCAGCGTTTCCAGCGTGGCGGCGGATAAATGGCTGGCGGCATATCCCAAGCCACCTGCGATGGCGATGGTTTCGCTCAAGACTTCCAGGCGCTTGTCTTCATCCAGCGCCAGGTAATCGATGCCCAGCGCCGAAGCCAGAATTTCCGCCACGGCCAGGCTGTGGCGGCCTGATTCCTGGCGCACGTCCAGTTGCATCAAATGAAAGCCAAACACTTCGGTCAGGCGGATCAAATCCAGCAAGTCACGGTCGGCAATGGCTCTATCGCCGTGGCTGATCAGCGATTCGCGAATGACGCACAAATCGGTATGAAAGCTTTGTATGTTGTTGTACGCCACCGCATCGGTTTGCGAGCTGTCGCCGGCGATGCGTTGATCGATCAACTCCAGGCGTTTGTGCATGCGGAATTTCATCAACGACAGCTTGTGCCGGTAAGGTTCCTGCATGCAGGTTCGCTCTATCGCAATCGCGCTTTCGCCGAGCAATTCGCGGTCGCGTTCCAGGCTTTGCAGGAAGGCGGCGGTGGGTTCACACAAGCCGTGAGAATAGGCGAGTTGTTCGCGCAAGTTGTCCAGGCGGCGCAAATATTCCTGGGCAATCGTGCGCGCTTGCAGGCGCAAGGCCAGCGCGGTGGTGTGCGGTTTTACGTTGGGGTTGCCGTCGCGGTCGCCACCAATCCAGGAGCCGAAATTCAAAAAACCGGGGATTTTGATCCGAGCCGCTGCCTCGTTGCCATAGACATCCACCAGTGCTCGGTGGAAATTGCGGTAAACCTGAGCCGTTGCCTCGAACAGCGACAACGGGAAATAAAACAAGCCGGCCTCGATTTCATCGACCACGCCCATGCTGCGCGCGCGCACTTCGTCCGTTTTCCAGAGCAATTGAATTTGGCCATGCAAGCGTTCCAGCGCTTCTTCGCGAAAATAACCCTTCACATCGGAATGGAGCAATTTTTCGTGGCTGATGAAAACGTTGCGTAATGCGCCGCGCACCGTGCGTCGCTTGGCTTCGGTCGGGTGTGCCGTCATCACCGGCAGGTAATTCAAGTCGTTCAACAAGACTTGTAATTGGACTGGCGTGACGCCGGAATCCTTGAACGCCAACAGTGTGTCGTGAAAAGATCCTCGCCAATAATGTTTGTTTTTTTCGATTTGATGACGGCGTTGTTGTAGTTGTGTCGATTCTTCGGCGATGTTGAGCAAACTGAAATACAGACTGAAAGCGCGGATGACTTCATTCATCATGTCGGCCGGCAGGCCTTGCAAGGTATTGAGCAATTGCTGGCGGCGCCCGGGACTGTGGTCGCGCTGCAATACCGTGAATTGATGCTGTAATTGCTCGACGATGGCGGCAACCTCCGGACTGGCCTGGCTTTTCAAAACCTTCCCCAGCATCAGTTTCAATAAACGAATTGCGGAGCGCAAGGCTTTGTCATCATAATCGGCGGTCGGTGACATGGTATCTCTCGGTAGTCAAAACAAGTTGTTTATAAATTACTCGTCTCTTTTAAAATAGTAAAATAGAATAAATAAACTTATTTTATCGGTTTTTACGATGTTTTGAGTCCATGGAACGTATCAATTATCAGCATTTGTATTATTTCTGGACGGTGGCCAAGCACGGCAGCATCAGCGCGGCCTGCGAGGTGCTGCATCTGGCTCAGCCCACCATCAGCGGACAATTGACGGTGTTCGAACAGTCCGTAGGTGCCAAGTTGCTGCGTAAGGAAGGACGCAAGCTTGTACTAACCGATACCGGGCGGGCGGTCTATCACTATGCCGATGAAATCTTCGCGTTGGGGCGGGAAATGACGCACATGTTGAAGGGACGCACCACCGAGCGCGGCTTGCGCTTGAATATCGGCGTCAGTGATGCGATGCCCAAGTTGATCGCATATCGCCTGATGGCGCCGTTATTGCGATTGTCCGATCCCAAGCAGATTCATTGCGTCGAGGACAAAACCGAGCGCTTGTTAACCGAGATCGGCTTGCACAGCATAGACATGATGTTGTCCGACGTGCCGGCCACGCCGGCCAGCGGCGCCAGGGTATTCAATCATTTTTTGGGTGAGTCCGCCGTGGCGATTTTTGCGGCGCCGGACTTGGCCGCGCGCTACCGACAGGATTTTCCGCGTTGCCTGAATGGCGCGCCGTTTTTGTTGCCCACTATCAATACCGCGCTGCGGCGCTCTCTGGACCAATGGTTTGATGACAAGCAGCTGAGTCCTACGATACAAGCCGAGGTGGAAGACAGTGGTTTATTGAAAACCTTCGGCGCGGCCGGGGTGGGGCTGTTCTTTTCGCCGCGAGCCGTTGCCAGTGAAATCCAGCGCCAATACGGCACTGAAATGTTGGGGCCGGCCGAGGGGGTGTTTGAGCGCTTTTATGCCATTACCGCGCAAAGGCGCTTGAAACATCCGCTAGTGACGGCGATTTTGGATAACGCACGGCAAGGTTTGCTGGATTTGTTGGATAGGCCGGGTTGAAGGCTTTCGGCGTGTATTGCTAAATCAAAAAAGGGCCTTTCGGCCCTTTCTTTTGCAAGATAGTGAATTAGTGCTTATTCGCTATCGGCGTCTTTCATGCTCAAACGCACGCGGCCTTGACGGTCTATTTCCAGGACCTTGACCCGGACCACGTCGCCTTCGGACAGTTTGTCGCTGACTTTCTCGACTCGTTCTTCCGAGATTTGAGAAATGTGCACCAAGCCGTCCTTGCCGGGCAGGATCGTGACGAACGCGCCAAAGTCCATTAACCGCACCACCTTGCCTTCGTAGGTTCTGCCCACTTCGACTTCGGCGGTGATTTCTTCGATCATGCGTTTGGCTTCTTCGCCGGCCGCCTTGTCGACGGAAGCGATATTGACCACGCCGTCGTCGCTCAGGTCGATGCTGGCGCCGGTTTGTTCGGTAATCGCGCGGATCGTCACGCCGCCTTTGCCGATCACTTCGCGGATCTTGGCAGGGTCTATTTTGAAGGAGATGATGCGTGGTGCGAAGTCGGACATCTGTTCACGCGAGCTGGACAGGGCCTTGTTCATTTCACCCAAGATATGCAGGCGACCGTGTTTGGCTTGCTCCAGCGCGACTTTCATGATTTCGGGCGTGATGCCGTCGATCTTGATGTCCATTTGCAATGCGGTGACGCCGTTTTCGGAGCCGGCGACCTTGAAATCCATGTCGCCCAGGTGATCTTCATCGCCCAGAATGTCGGACAACACCGCGAACTGATCGCCTTCCTTGATCAAGCCCATCGCGATACCGGCGACAGGGGCTTTCAACGGTACGCCGGCGTCCATCAAGGCCAAGCTGCTCCCGCAGACCGAAGCCATCGAGCTGGAGCCGTTGGATTCGGTGATTTCGGAAACCACGCGCAATACATATGGGAATTCGCCCATGTTGGGCAATACCGCTTGTACGCCGCGCTTAGCCAGACGGCCGTGGCCGATTTCACGGCGTTTCGGCGAGCCGGTGCGGCCGGTTTCGCCAACGCTGAACGGCGGGAAGTTGTAGTGAAACAGGAAGGTGTCTTTATATTCGCCCGCCAGTGCGTCGATGATTTGTGCATCGCGTTCGGTGCCCAACGTCGCGACGACCAGGGCCTGGGTTTCGCCGCGAGTGAACAGGGCGGAACCGTGGGTGCGAGGTAACACGCCGGTGCGAATGCTGATCGGGCGCACGGTGGTCAAATCGCGACCGTCGATACGTTTGCGGTCGTTCAGGATCGCGCCGCGGACGATGTTGTATTCGAGCAATTCGATGGCGTTGCGGACGTCGGCTTCGGCGAATTGATCTTCTGCGGTCAGTTTTTCAACCACCGAGGCGCGGATGGCACTCAGGGTATCCTGACGAACCAGTTTTTCGGCAATCTGGTAGGCCGCGGTGATGCTGGCTTGGGCTTCGGCGGCGACAGCGGCTTTCAAGGCTTCGTTGTCGGCGGGAGGCGTCCAGGCCATCGGCGGTGTGGCGACTTCGGCGGCAAATTCGTTGATCGCGTTAATCGCAACCTGCATTTGCTCGTGGCCGAACAATACCGCGCCCAGCATGACGTCTTCAGGCAGCAAATCGGCTTCCGATTCCACCATCAGTACGGCCTTGTGCGTGCCGGCAACCATCAGGCGCAAACGCGATTCCTTGATCTGCGGCAAGGTTGGGTTCAGCACATATTGGTCGTTGATGTAACCCACGCAAGCCGCGCCCAAGGGGCCCATGAACGGTAGACCGGAAACGGCCAGCGCGGCGGAGGCGCCGAGGATGGCCGGAACTTCGGTGTCGATTTCCGGATTCAACGAAATGACGGTCGCGATGATTTGGACTTCGTTGGTGAAGCCTTCGGGAAACAATGGGCGGATGGGGCGGTCGATCAGGCGCGAGATCAGGGTTTCGTTCTCACTGGGACGGCCTTCGCGTTTGAAAAAACCGCCGGGAATTTTGCCCGCGGCAAAGGCTTTTTCTTGATAGTCCACAGTCAATGGGAAAAAATCGCCGCCGCTGCCTTCTTTTTTGCCGACCACGGTGACCAGCAAGGTGGTGCCTTCAATGTCGATGATTACCGCGCCATTGGCTTGGCGGGCAATTTCACCGGTTTCTAACGTGACGAGACGATCGCCGTACTGAAATTGTTTCCTGATAGGATTCACTATGAGGTTCCTTTGTTTAAAGGTTGTGCTTAAAATCTTGCGATAAATAGAAACGGCACATGAAGTGCCGTTTCTTTGCATATATTACTTACGGATACCTAAGCGTTCGATTAAAGAACGATAGCGGGCTATGTCGGTATCTTTCAGATAATCCAGCAATTTGCGGCGTTGGTTGACCATGCGCAACAAACCACGACGAGAGTGATTGTCTTTTTTATGCGCGGCAAAATGCGGAGTCAGTTGGTTGATGTTGGCTGTCAATAAAGCAACTTGTACTTCAGTGGAACCGGTGTCGGATTCCGACAAACGGTATTCTTCGACGACTGCTTTTTTTTGTTCTGCGGTTAATGCCATTCTTAATCCCTATCGATTAATAAAAGTGAATAAAAACCATCCATCGATGGCGAGTAAACATCGCCCCCACAATAGGGTGCAGGAGCGGATGAATCTTTTCCTGAGCAATCAAGAGACTTGATTGCTCAGGTTGAATAATTTTTTGGGAGCTAGTCTATCATTCAAAAGGATTTCTCCCAACCCCAAAAAGGTTTGTTCGCGATATAGACGTACCGAGCCGGGCGCATATCCGCTGATGCGGATTTGTTGGCCGTGATTGATGCTAGCCGCCTGTTGTTCGGACAATGAAATAGCCGGTATCTCGGCGAGCGGCGCATCGACCGCAATCAAGCAAGCCAGCAATTCCGTCTCGGACATTTCCTTCAATTGATCAAAGGTATGGGCTTGTTCGATATGAAACATGCCGGCGGCGGTGCGGCGCAAGGCCGTCACGGTCGCGCAGCTGCCCAGCGCATGACCGATGTCTTCGGCCAGCGAGCGAATGTAAGTGCCTTTGGAGCAAGTCACATCCAGGGTAATGCTGTCGTGGTCGAAACCGAGCAAGGTCAAATCATGAATCGTAATGCGCCGGGCCTGTCTTTCGACTGTTTTGCCTTCCCGCGCCAGTTCATAGAGTTTTTTGCCCTGATGCTTCAAGGCCGAATACATCGGTGGCACTTGCTCGATTTCGCCTTTGAAACGATACAAGCAAGCCAACAAGTCGGCTTCGGAAAATGCCGGCACCGGCATTTCGCGTATGACCTGACCTTCGCTGTCGCCGGTATCGGTCATTACGCCGAGGCGAAACGTGACTTGATAACGTTTGTCGTCGTCCAGCATCAAGGCGGAAACCTTGGTCGCTTCGCCGAAACATAAGGGCAACAAGCCGGTGGCCAGGGGATCTAGACTACCGGTATGGCCGGCCTTGTTGGCATTCAGCAGATGCCTGACTTCCTGCAAAGCCTTGTTGGACGACACACCCAGACGTTTGTCGAGCAGCACGATGCCATGCACATCGCGCCCGGACTTGCGTTTTGCCATCAATCGTCCTGCTGCGGTTTTTCGCTAGCGTCGTGCTCGATCACTTCATGCAACAATTCGGAGACGCGCATGCCGGTATCAAAGGAGCTATCGTAGTAGAAGTGCAATTCCGAGATATGCCTTAAACGCATGCGTTTGGCCAACTCATGGCGGATGAAAGGCGCCATCTCGGTCAACGCTTCGATATTGGCTCGTTTGCCGGCTTCATCCGCATTCAGCACGGTGACGTAGATTTTTGCCATGGCCAGGTCCTTGGATAACACCACCTCGTTGACGGTGATGAAACCCAGGCGCGGATCGTGGACCTCCCTTTGCAATATCGTCGCCAGCTCTTTTTGCATTTCGGAGGCCACGCGCTGGCTACGGCCAAATTCTCTCGCCATGGCTTAAATTTCCCGTTTCACTTCGATGCGTTCGAAGACCTCGATCTGGTCGCCGGTTTTGACATCGTTGTAGTTCTTGACGCCGATACCGCACTCCATGCCCATTTTGACTTCATTGACATCGTCCTTGAAGCGGCGCAAGGATTCCAGCTGACCTTCGAAAATCACCACGTTGTCACGCAGGACGCGGATCGGTAGATTGCGCTTGACGAAGCCATCGATGACCATGCAACCCGCGATCGCGCCGAATTTCGGCGAGCGGAACACGTCGCGCACCTCGGCCAGGCCGACGATTTTTTCCTGTATCTCCGGTGCCAGCATGCCGCTGATCGCGCGTTTCACTTCGTCGATCGCTTCGTAAATGATGCTGTAGTAATGCAGATCGATGTCTTTTTCTTCGATCAGCTTACGCGCCACCGCATCGGCGCGGACATTGAAACCGATCAAAATCGCGCTGGAAGCCAAGGCCAAGTTGGCATCGCCTTCGTTGATACCGCCGACGCCGCCATAGATGCATTTGACTTGTACTTCGTCGGTCGACAAATTCACCAAGGATTCGCGCAGCGCTTCCAAGCTGCCTTGTACGTCGGTTTTGATGACGATATTCAACGTTGCGGTTTCGCCGGCGGTCATTCTGGAGAACACGTCGTCCAGTTTGGAAGCCTGAGCGGCGGCTTGACGAGTGGATTTCTTGCGTTCTTCGCGGTGGGCCGCCAATTCACGGGCGACGCGCTCGTTTTGCACTACCAGAAATTCGTCGCCCGCATCCGGCGTGCCGGACAAGCCCAGAATTTCTACCGGCGTACTCGGGCCGCCTGACTTGATGGCATGTGCGTTTTCGTCGAACATCGCGCGGATACGCCCATATTCATGGCCGCACAGCACGAACTCGCCTTTGTTCAACGTGCCTTTTTGAATCAGTATCGTGGCTACCGCGCCGCGGCCTTTGTCCAGGCGCGATTCGATACAAACACCGGATGCGGTGCCTTCCTTGGGTGCCTTCAGTTCCAATACCTCGGCCTGCACGATCAAGGATTCGATCAAGTCGTCGATGCCGACACCGGTTTTGGCCGATACTTTCAGGAACTGGACATCGCCGCCCCATTCCTCGGGCACCACGTTCAGGGTCGCCAATTCCTGCATCACGCGATCGGGGTTGGCTTCGGGTTTGTCGATTTTGTTCAACGCCACGATGATGGGCACGTTCGCGGCGCGAGCGTGTTCGATCGCTTCCTTGGTTTGCGGCATCACGCCGTCGTCTGCCGCCACCACGATGATGACGATGTCGGTGACTTCGGCGCCGCGGGCGCGCATCGCGGTAAACGCGGCGTGGCCGGGGGTGTCGAGGAAGGTGACCGAACCGTGATCGGTTTTGACCTGATAAGCGCCGATGTGCTGGGTAATGCCACCCGCTTCGCCGGCGGCGACGCGAGTTTTGCGGATGTAATCCAGCAACGAGGTCTTACCATGGTCGACGTGACCCATGATGGTGACGATGGGCGCCCGTGCGACCAGTTTGCGGTCGTCGGCTTCGCCGATGGCTTCGGCCAGCATTTCCTGTTCGAAATCGTCCTCGCTTTGCATGATCGCGGTATGCCCCAACTCTTCGACCAGAATCACGGCGGTTTCCTGGTCGATCGGTTGGTTGATCGTGGTCATGATGCCCAGTTTCATCAAATGCTTGATGACCTCGGCGGCCTTGACGTTCATCTTGGCGGCCAGATCCGAAACGATGATGGTTTCCGGGATGGTGACTTCCATTTTGGATGGCGCCACGGGTTTTTCGAACTTGTGCTTGCTGGTTTGCAGTTCGATCTCGAATTCCGGTTTTTCGCGACGCGCGCCCGGTTTGGCTTTTTTGCCTTTGCCACGGCGCGCGGCATCGCCACTATCGTGGCTGATTTCCGGGGTGGGCCCGCGACTTGGCTTGAATTCCTGTTTTTTCTTGTGCAAGGTCTGTTGCTTGGCTTCCGCGGCTTTACGGACTTTCTCCGCGTTTCTTTCCACGGCCGCTTCCAGGCGCTGTTTCTTTTCCAGTTCCAGGCGTTCTTCTTCGGTCAATTCCGGTTTTGCGGGTGGTTCCGCTGCGGCCACGACTTCAACCGGGGCAGGTTTGCTTTCTACCGCCGCCGCTTCCTCGACTGCTGGTGCAGAGATGGTTTCCGGTTTGTCTGGAGCTGCTTCCGCCTGAGCCTTCAATTGAGCTTCTTGCTGGCGGCGTTTTTCTTCTTCGGCTGCTTGCTGGCGTTTTTGTGCTTCCAGCGCGGCTAATGCTTGGCGAGCGCGCTCGGCTTCTTTTTGTTCGTCCGTGACGATGGCTTCGCTGCGCTTGATGTAGGTTTTTTGCTTGCGTACTTCGACGCTGACCGTTTTCGCACCGGTGCCGGGCGCAGTTGACTGCCTGAGTTCGGTTTTGGTGCTGCGCTTCAGGGTGATACGTTTGGGCGCGGCAGCTTCCTGATCTGTCTCGGCCTTGCCATGACGCTTGCGCAGATGCGCAAGCAATTTGACCTTTTCTTCCTCGGTGATGATGTCATCGGGAGCGGTTGCACTCAAGCCGGCTTCTTTCAACTGCTCCAAAAAACGCTCCAAAGGGATACCGACTACTTCCGCTAATGCCTGTACTGTTTTATCACTCATAGTATCCTCCTAGCTTAGCCCTTGTCCTCGGCGAACCATGATTCGCGGGCTTTCATAATTAGTTTGCCGGCGCGCTCTTCGTTCATGCCGGTAAATTCGATGATGTCGTCAATCGACTGTTCTGCCAAATCGTCCAGTGTGATGATGCCCTTGGCCGCCATTTCGTGCGCCAATTTGTCATCCATCCCCTCCAGCTCAAGAAGCTCGGCGCTAGGCTCGGACGTTTCGATTTTTTCTTCCGAAGCAATCGCCTTGATCAGCAGGGCATCCTTGGCGCGGCTGCGCAAGGCTTCGACCAGTTCTTCGTCGAAGCCTTCGATTTCCAGCATTTCATCCACCGGGATGTAGGCGATTTCCTCAATGTTGCTCAGGCCCACCTCAACCAGCACATCGGCGATTTCTTCATCGACATCCAGCAATTCCATGAATTCCTGTTTGGCTTTGGCCGCGGTTTCATCCAGGTTCTTGTCGACTTGCGACGCGTCCAGAATGTTGAGTTCCCAACCGGTCAGTTCCGATGCCAGTCGCACGTTTTGGCCGCCGCGGCCGATGGCTTGCGACAAGCTGTCGGGGGTGACGGCAACGTCCATGCTGTGTTTGTCTTCGTCGACCACGATGGACTGAATTTCCGCTGGCGACATTGCGTTGATGACGAACTGGGCTTCGTTGGGGTTCCATAAAATGATGTCGACGCGTTCGCCGGCCAGTTCGTTGGAAATGGCTTGCACGCGCGAGCCGCGCATGCCGACGCAGGCACCGACGGGGTCCAGGCGCGGGTCGTTGGCCTTCACGGCGATTTTGGCGCGTGAACCGGGATCGCGGGCGGCGGCGATGATGTCGATCAAACCTTCACCGACTTCCGGCACTTCCAGGCGGAAGAGGGCGATCAATAATTCCGGCGCGGTGCGGCTGACGAACAATTGCGGGCCGCGGGGTTCGGAGCGCACGGCTTTCAAATAGCCACGCACGCGGTCGCCCATGCGGATCGGTTCCTTGGGAATCATGTCCTCGCGGGCGATGTAGGCTTCCACGTGGCCGCCCAGGTCCAGGTAGATGCTGCCTTTTTCCACGCGTTTGACGACGCCGGTGATCAATTCACCGACGCGATCCTGATAGGCTTCGACGATTTTACGGCGTTCGGCTTCGCGGACTTTTTGAATGATGACCTGTTTGGCAGTTTGCGCGGCAATGCGGCAGAACTCGACCGACTCGATTTCTTCTTCGATGAAATCGCCGGCTTTGACATCCGGATTGTCGATTTGGGCTACTTCGAGCAAGATTTGCCAGCTCGGAAACTCCACGTCGCCGTTGATTTCCGGGTTGGGTTCCACGACCAGCCAGCGACGGTAGGTCTTGTAGTCGCCGGTCTGGCGATTGATCGCGACGCGAGCCTTGATCGGATTGTCGTAACGCTTGACTGTCGCTGCTTCCAGGGCGGACTCAATGGCCTGAAAAATGATTTCCTTGTCGATTTCTTTTTCGTTAGCAAAAACATCCGCTACCAATAGAATTTCTTTATTTGCCACTACGTCCTCCTTTTTTGAGTAAATATTCCGGCACTAAACGCGCCTTGCTCATTGCTTGAAAAGGCACTTTGATTGTCTGCTCGCCTTCTTGTAACACCACATTTTCGCCTTCTACCGCCTGGATCAGGCCGGTGACTTTTCGGCGTTTGTCGATGGGTTTAAACAAGTTGACCGTCACGGTGCTGCCAATATATCTTTCGAACTGGCTGAGTTTGAAAAATGGTCTGTCTTCGCCAGGCGAGGAGATTTCCAATTGATATTCGCCTTGAATCGGATCTTCCACATCGAGCATGCCGCTTAACTGATGGCTGACTTTGGTGCAGTCATCCAGCAAGATGCCGTTTTCGCTATCGATGTAAACGCGCAGCATGCCGTGCTGCGGGTGAGGGTTGTACTCAATCCCCACGCATTCGTAACCAAGACCTTCGACAATGGGTTCGATCAGTTCCACTAAATGCTCTGGAGCCTGTTTCATTTCCGCTTCGCCTTTTAAAACACAAAAAAAAAGAGCCTCAGGCTCTTCCATAAACATTCATTAACCCGAGGCTTGTCTAAGGCCCTAAAAATAAAAAACCCCATAAATGGGGCTCTTTGAAAAACCGGGTAAGCATGGTGCCCAAGGACAGAATCGAACTGTCGACACGAGGATTTTCAGTCCTCTGCTCTACCGACTGAGCTACCTGGGCAATTTACTGCTTTTGTTGTCGATGACTCTCAACAATTCAGGCATTATACCGGGCAATTTCTTTTTAGACAATGCAAATCTGTTTTTTCCTTCATTACTGGGGGGGAAACCGGAAAATCCGCGATCAATGCATCATGCCAGGCGCGCTTGGCATGGAAAGCCTTGTTCATACCGCGCGCCAGCTACATCGATCTGGTCTGCCGAATTTGCGTATAAGGACATGCGCTTTAACCTAGTACATTTCTGATGCATTGGCGCGCAAACATTCGGATGGGCATGCCAAGATGCAGGAAATTTTCAAACAGTTGATCTATGTCCAACGGGGAGAGGAAAACATAGATTCCGCATCCCGTCTTGTCGACAAACTCCCTGCTCAATGTTTCGATGAAAGCAAAACGTTCCACATACATATCATTGATTTCATTAAAGGTTTCCATGGCGATCACCCTGTGTTTGTTTCGGCTCAATCTTTCTACAGCATATGTTAAACCAAACGTTCAAATGACTTTTAAATCAATGATATAAAAACTCAACGTCATCGAATTGTCATGATTGGGGGATGAGGCTGGACTGAATTTGCCAAAGCTGACATTTGCATGACGGATTAGGGGAAGTCAGGTTTTTGGCGCGAATGCGCCGCAGTCGTCCGGAAACGGTCGGCAATGTCTGTCCAGCGCCAAAATGGACGCTTGCTTATTCGCATGAATCTGGCAGCAAAATGACGAATTCGTCACCTCGCTTCGTTTTTATCGCCGACAAGGTCGATCATTCGCATGGCCATTCGCCAGTTCAATGACCATGCTTTCTATTAAAACAAAGGCTCAATGAGTGATGTTGGTAATTTGAGCTTCTATTTCGTCGCTTCTCAATGCACCGCTTTTGCCTACCCGAGTATGGGCCGCGCTGTAAAAATAAGTTCTGGGCAATTCGCCATGCCAGCTCGGATCGATTTCATAGCGTAATTTTTGTGCATCGCCGGCGCCGAATATCCAATTGTCCAGGTCGCCGAGTCGATGTCTGGCCAAGATGCCCTTCACTTCGTTGGTGGCACTAGGTCCATCCGTCGAAAGCATCACGATTTTTAATTCAGGATGTTTTTGGTGAATGTTATACAGCACGTCCATATCCCTTAGGCAGGATGAGCAGTCGCTTGACCAAATCGTCAGTACGAGCGGCGTGGCGGAATGTTCACGCAGAATCTGCTGGAGGCTGCCGGGATTGAAGGTCCTAATAAATTTTTCGTCGGCCTGGCATGTCATCGTGCCAACGAAAAGTAAGGCCAAGATAAATGAGCTGAGTCTGAGCATGTTCGAGTGAGTGCGCAAGTTGATGATGACAGCATCATAACTGAGCCGAGCAGAGGCTACAAAACTGTTTCAAGGCAAAACAGGGCGTCGTAATCGACGTTGCCGTTCAATCGACGCTATTGTGTTCCGAATGGGTTTGGCGAGTTTTGTTTCTGCGAAAATAAAAGTAAGCCGCAATGCCAAGGGCGGCCACGAAAATCACGGCGTTGGTTTTCTGTATGGCGCCGATCACCTTGTCGCCATAGTTGTAATACAGCGTAAAAAACGTGGTCGTTGAGATTGTGCAGGCTAGCAGATCGGAAAGGGCGAATTTGATCAGGTTCATCTGCCCCAGTCCCGCGGTAAGAAACAAACCATTACGCACACCAAAGGGGACGAAGCGCCCGAAAATCAACGTGATGACACCATAGCGTTGGTAGTAATCGTGAATTTTATCGATGCGTTCCTGCGTGGCGATACTCGAAAAAAACCGGATATGCAGTAATTTCGGTCCGACGATGCGCCCCAAACCGTAGCAGATCAAATCCGAAAGGTAGGCCCCCATGAAAACGGCGATAAATAAGTGCGGTAAATATGCCGGATTATGGCTGGCGATTAACGCCGAGATGAACAGCATGCCATCCTCTGAGACCGGAATATTGAAACCTGCAAGCAATAACAGGCCAAAAATGATGTAAGGCGCATATTCGATATGATTCTGAACATAAATGACGAGTTCTGACATGAGAGGGAAATCCTGAATAAATTGAAGAATTTTATCTTATGCGCTCGAGGCCCGCTCACGCCAGGGCCAGGTTCCGCTGTCAATGATTTGAGAAAAATTTTCCAAATTCTCATCGGCGGAGAACCGATCAATAGCTGATCGACGCCCGCAGCGTCGAAGTTCGGCGCTACAACAAAAGGCTGGATTGCGTGGAAATCAAAGCCGGTATTACAGCGCCTCGCCAAGCCAGTGTTGCGTACGCTGGCGAAAACCGACCAGGGGCAGCATCAATGGCACTTCGATCAGTACCCCGGCCACGTTGGCCAGCGCGGCGCCGGACGACAGGCCGAACAGCATGACCGCCGTGGCGATGGCGACTTCGAAATGGTTGGAGGCGCCTATCATCGCCCCAGCCGATGAAAGTTAGCTCTGCCGGGGGCAAAACCAGCAAGCCGGGGAGAGTTCCAATCAGTGCGATAGCTATAGCTATCACGCTCACCCGCGTGGTTTTGGAGTGAAAAAGCTTTGGCTTTTTCCAAGTGTTCCGGTGCTTTGTCCACGATGGCTTTCAGAGTAACGTTCATGAAGGCTCGGCATCGCCCCGGCAAATGAAAATAGTTTTCAGGGTAAGGTTGCTTGCCGGACAGGCCGCCGTGAATGCATCCATGTAGGCTCGACGGCGGCATCCTTGCCGCCGACGCCTGTCCAACAAGCAACCGCACCCTCACATTTTGCTACTTTCAGAGTAATTTCGGCTCTTCCGTATTTTGCGGAGAAACCACTACATGTAGTGCTATAGTCTTTGCCTGCCACAGTGAGTTTTGCTAAGGTCGACAATTTAACGCTGGAGTATCGTGATGACACAGTCGCTACTTCAAATACCGCTGGATATACCTGATGTTTGTATCGAAAAAGTTGAAACCACCGCCAAAGGCGAGTTCATCATCACGGTCAGTAGTACGTTAACCAGTGCAACCTGCCATCAATGCGGCCAGAGGATCGATAAGTTTTATGGCTATGGCAGAGAAATCACCTTGCGTCATTTGTCGATTTTCGATCGGCCGGTTTGGATCAAGCTAACCCCCAAGCGCTATCGATGCCCTGACTGCCCCAAAGGTCCGACGACCACGCAACAATGTGGCTGGTATAACTGGAAAAGCCCCCATACCAAAGCGTATGAGCAGTGGATATTGCGTGAATTGATCAACAGCAGCGTGACCGACATGGACGTGAAGCACGGCATCAGCGCCGAAGCGGCGGAAGGGATTATCAATCGGCACGTGGCCCAACAAGTTGATTGGTCTGCCATCCAAGGCATTCGCTTGCTGGGACTGGATGAAATCGCTTTGAAAAAAGGGCATCAAGATTTTGTGGTCATCGTGTCGGCTATCGATACCGAGGACCATAAGCGGATTCTGGCGGTGCTGCCCGACCGCAAAAAAGAAACGGTTAAAGCCTTTTTGCAGAATATTCCCGAGGCACAGCAACACGCGTTACAACGCGTCTGCGTGGACATGTATGAAGGGTATCGCAACGCCGTCTATGAGACATTGCCCGGCGTCGAGGTGGTGGTTGATCGCTTCCATGTCGCCAAGCATTATCGAGACGGCGCCGACCAGGTCCGCAAGGCGGAAATGAAAAAACTCAAGAATACCCTGTCTGCCGAGGATTATGCCAAGCTGAAAGGCGCGATGTGGGCTTTTCGGAAGCGCTGGATGGAACTCTCTGCCGATCAGCAAACCGTTTTGCTTTTTCTATTCCAGCAAGCCCCCATTTTGCGAGAAGTCTATATCCAACGGGAGCTTTTGACGGGTATTTTTGAGCGCCGACTCAATAAGGCTGAGGCCGAAAAAGCCTTGGATCGCTGGATGGAGCATATCAAAGTCTTGAAGTTGAAGGGCTTTGATGCGTTTGTCAAAACCTATCAAAACTGGCGAAATGAAATCACCAACTATTTCATTCGCCGGGAAACCAGTGGCTTTGTTGAAGGGCTTAACAACAAAATCAAAAGCATCAAACGACGCTGCTTTGGCATTTACAATACCGTCCGCCTGTTTCAGCATATCTGGCTTGATATCGAAGGGAGACGGTTGTTCGGTTATGCATAACCCTATATGTCGGGGCTACTCCGCGAAATACGGAAGAGCCGTAATTTCCTTTACAGGTATATCTGTTAGCTACGTTTGATCACCAGAATCCCAGCTATTTTGTCCAGCGATTAACGCGGATTGTTGCATGTTCTCTATCAGCGTCGTGATTTGCTCGTCCAGTATGAAACGTAGTTCCCATTCCAACGCCCAATCCGCCGGCAGGCTGTCGATACGGTGATGTTCGATATAGCTTTGTTTGAGTTGCGCCTGAAATTCGGCGACTCGTTTGGCGCTATCCCGGCGGCTGCCTTGCAAAATCTCCGCCGTTTGTTCCAGCGCTAATGACAAGGCGGTGTCGAAGGCGCGGCTATGTTGTTGCAATTCAGCAGGAAACTGGCCGAAGCGCTGGCCGCTCAGCAGGCGGTAGCGTTTTCTGACCTGCAACAGCGCGGATAGATGATCGGCGTCGCGGATAATCGCCCGCAGTGCCGTTCGTTCGTGGGCCTTGGCCGGCACGCGGGCGTCCGGTTCCAGTACGGCGTGGGCCAAAAGGCCTTGCGCGGCTGCCAGTTCCTTTTCCGCTGCCAGCCTCAGGGGCAGGGTGTAACTCAAGAGATGACTGGGGTCGGGCAGGCGCACGCCGAATTTCGCCAGCGTGCGCAGGGCGGCGATGCAATGGTGGCGGGCCAGCACCGAGGAACGTCTTGGCCACAGTGCATAATCGAGTATGCCCATCACGACCAGACCGAGCAAGATGCCGATTACCCGGTCGCGCGGCAGATATAAATCGGTGACCGCGCCGAAATCGTGCAGCACGAACAAGGCAAAGGAAAAGCCGAGTTGCCGCCCCAGATAGGCGATACGGTCACTGCCTGCGGTGATCCAGGCTGCCAGGGCCCAGAACGGTATCGTCGCCAAGGCAAAACCGATGATGGTATCGAATTGCGATTGCAACAGCAGTACGTAAACATAGGCGCACAAGCCGCCGATCGCCGCGCCGGAGATGCGCAGCAACGACAGTCGGTAATCGGCGCCGAGACTGGTTTGCGCCGCGACCAGGCAGGTCGGGATTGCGGTGTTGATGTCCGGCCAGTTCAGGCCTTGCACAATCAGCATGCACAAGATTGCGCCCAACGAGAACTTGATGCCGAATTGCAGGCTATCGGCATGGGTGGCCCAAAACGCGTAGTCCAGCCAGGCTGGACGCCACTTGGCCATGGCTTCGTCGTCCGCTGCGGCGTTGGGTTCTTCATTGCGATGCTGCGCGTCGCGGTGCAATTCGCCAGTCAGTGCCGCAATCCTTTGCAGTGCGCGCCAGAATGCGGTCATCACCGAGGGATGGCTGGTTTGGGCATAGCCGAGCAAAGTCCGTTCATCGAGCAGTGTCTCGACTTGCCCGCTGATGTCGCGGTGTTCCGCGATACCTTGCCGCAATGCGGCACAGGCTTCTTGCAGCGCCAGGTAGACCGCCAGTTTTTCCGGACTCATCGGCTGCGCGCGATAATCCGCCGCCAGGCTTTGCTCCAGCCAGACCGCCATTTGGCGCAGGCCGTCGATTTCCTGCAACAAATCCAGATAGGTATCGTGCTGGCGGCGCATGGATGGGTGCAATAGTTCGGCGTGGCCTAGCAAGGCTTGCAATTTGCCGAACTGGCCGGCGCCCGCCGCCTTGTGTCCTGTTTTTGGTTGACCTTCTATGCCGGCATCGGCCAGGCGTCCGCTGAAAATCGCTGCCACCGCCGAAAGTTGCTCGGCAATGCCATCGGTCAACAATCGGCGCGGGTCTTGCGGTTTGATGCTCAGATGCACCAGCGTCCAGGTGCCCAGCCCCAGTACGCCGATAATAGGAATGTTCCATAAGGCCTGGTAGATGTTCTGATCCGGCGTCGTCGGACTGTACAAGACCGGAATCGAATACCATAGCGCAATCCCGGTCGGCCAGGCGATCAAGCGGGCGTGGAACAAGGCCAGGGCCATGATGACGAAGGACAGGCTCAGCAGCAGCCAGGGCTCGTTGCCGGCCAGCATCAACGTCAATACCGACACTAGCACGGTAATGAACAGGTAATATAACTGGCGCAAGCCGAACGCCAACGATTGCCCGGCATTGGCATAAGCGTCGTAGCTGAGGCAGACCAGGATCGACAGCGCGCCGAGCGGCGGCACGTGCAGGGTCTGGCTGACCAGGGCGATGATCAAGGTCACCGCGAACAAACGGGCGGCGGCGACCCGGCGGCCGGGAAAGTCCTTCAACTCTACCGTTAGAAATTGCCCCAGTCCGGTGCCGAACCAGAACCGGCCATGGCCCGAATGGCCGTCACGTTGGCTCATTGCGGCGCTTGGCTAGTCGTGCGGGTAGTTTCGGCGTTGGTCGGCGCCGGGCGGTCGAGCACGGTGACGAACGCGGTCATCCCCATCCGCAACGGACGTTCGGGATCGCGTTCCAGAATTTCTATCCTGACCGGAAAGCGCGACGCCAGCACCACCCAATTCAAGGTGCGGTCGACTTCCGGCAACACGCCTTGCTGTTTGACATTGTCGGGGGAATTGGCCCAGCCGATGCCGGTGACCACGCCGCGAAAGCGCTTGCCGGGGTAGCCGACCAGAAACACCTCGGCCGCCTGGCCGGGCTGGATGGATTGCAAATAGGTTTCCCTGTAGTCGGCGATCGCGTACCAGTGGCGATCGTCGACCAGCGCGAACAATTGGCTGCCGGCCTTGACGTATTCACCTTCGCGGGTGTTCAGGTTGGTGACGTAGGCGTCGAACGGCGCGCGCACGAAGCAGTATTCCAGATCCAGCTCGGCGGCGGCGACTTGCGCCTTGGCCGCCTCGACGCGGGCGTTGACGTCGCCGACCTGGGCGATCAAGGATTGCGCCCGGCTGCTTTCGCTCTTGGCTTCCTCGATTGCGCTGGCCATCGAGCGCTCCTTGGCTTGGGCGTCGGCCAGGGCGGCGCGGGAGGCATCCAGCCGCGAGTGCGCCTGTCTGAGCTGGTCACCGGTCACGTATTGCTTTTCGGCCAGCGGTTCGAGTTCCTGCAAGCGGTGATGCAGATAGTCGTCTTCGGCTTCGATGCGCCTGACCTCGGCCGCGGCCGAGGCACGTTGATGCTGCAAACGTTCGATCGCGCTTTCCGCCGAACTGCTGGAAGCGCGGCGGGATTCGACCTCTTTTTCCGCCAGCATGAGCTCGGCCTTGGCCCGGTCCAGCTTGGCCTGATAGGGGCGGGGATCGATCACATAAAGTAGTTGGCCCTTGCGCACGAACTGGTTGTCCTCGACATGCAATTCCACGACACGGCCGTTCACTTCGGCGCTGATGCCAACGATATTGGCCCGGATCATCGCGTCGTTGGTGCGGGGATGCTGGTAATTGATGCGCCAGACGCGGGTGCCGGTTAAGATGGCGCCCAGGACGATCAGGATGCCGAGTGTGCGGCCAATCAATACGCGGCGTTGATGGTCGGAGGTTTGCTGAATAGCCATAAGAAGTTCCGCGGACGGTTAGCGAGCGTAAAACAACAGCCAGATCGTAAAACTACACAAGGCCCAAAGACTCGGCGCGATCAGCAAGGGCGGACCCAGATGGGGCGCCAGGCGCAAGCGGATCAATTGCCACATCAGCAACATGCTGGTCGCCAGGCCGGTCATGATGCAGATGATCCAGGCAGGCCAAAACGAACCCTGCAGGCTCAACATCGGGTCGCAAGCGGTTAGCGTCAGCGCCAAAAAGCAGGCCGTCGCCGTTTTGCGCAGGGTTGGAAGCGGCTTCATAACGTTTCTCCACACAGGAAAGCGGGTGAATTCCATCATGACCCGCTGCCATGATGGATATACGGGTTATTGAATGGAACGGATCGGGTCGATGTCGGGACAGGGCGCCGATTCGCTACTATTCTAATGCGAGCCGAAGCTTGATGGGTGGGCTTATTGTTTGCTGCTTGTTGTCAATTTGTTGCCTCCCTGTGGCCGGCTTCTTTCGTTACTATATCAGCATTTTCTACTGGAGTGGACCAGCTTCGATGACGCAATTTTTCCGCCTTGAGCGGTTCCCGCGCGAAGGGTGTAGGCATGAATCACCGTGCCAGACAAGACGCTTGCGCTCGATTTATCTGGCCTTGGCCAGCTTTTTTCTGGCGGTGGCTTGCTCATCGCCGTCAAGACATCGCATCGACACTGTTCAATTTAATCGGCCAGCCACGCAGAGTGTGCTTTGGTCCGAATACCGCAAATCCGATTCCGCGCCTGGCCCATCCAAGCCGGATAAGCAAGCGGCCGCGCCCGAAGCCGGACAAGCCTATGATTTGCCGGGCCTGGTCGATCTGGCCTTGCAAATTCACCCGGAAACCCGGCAGAGCTGGGAAGAAGCCAAAGCCGCCGCGGCGCGCGTGGACAGACAGCGCAGTGCCTGGTATCCGACCCTGACGGCGCTGGCTTTCGGGCAATATTTCAAAACCAGCATTCCGATTCCGGAAAGCGCGCTGGTCAGCCATGGTTTTGGTGCCTTCGGCGGTTTGGAATTGGCCTGGACGCTGTTCGATTTCGGTCGCCGCGAAGCATTGGTCGATGCCAGTCTGGAACGTCTGGGGGCCGCGCAATTCGCCTTTACCCGCAAGCATCAGGAAATCGCTTACCGGGTGGCCACCAGTTTTTTCGCCTATCAGGCGGCGCTGGCCAAAGTGACGGCGGCGCAGCAAACCCTGGAGTCGGCCAAAACCAATGCCGAGTCGGTGCGGGCCAAACTCGCGCAAGGCTTCGCCACCCGTCCCGATTTATTATTGGCGATTCAGGAGCAAGCAAAGGCCAATTATGACTTGCAGGACGCGCGCGGGTCGGTGACGCAGCTTCGCGCCGAATTGACCACCAACGTCGGTGTTTCGCCGGCGCAAACCCTGCAAATGGTGGATTTGAGTCAAGTACCACTGCCGGACAAGCTGGAACCGTCGGTCGAGCGCATCGTCGATGAAGCGCTGGCCCAGCGCCCGGACCTGATGGCGCAGCTGGCCGAATTGCGCGCCCGCGAGGCGGAGGTCAAAAAAGCCAGGGCGGAGTTTTGGCCCAAGCTGTCGTTGAAAGGCAATGTCGGCAACCAATATTGGGGCGACGTGCATACCAACCCGCCAAGCCGGCAAAACTACTCGTCCGACGAACTGGTCGGCACCGCGATGCTGAATCTGGAATGGAAGTTGTTCGACGGCTTCGAGCGCAGCAGCGCCGTCAATGAAGCCGAGGCTAAGCAGCAGGCCAGTCAGGCCCAAGTCGAAGCTGCGCGCCTGCAAATCATGCGCGATATCTGGCAAGCCTATGCCGACACCAAAACCGCGCTGGAAAAACGCGACTTCGCGCAGGCCTTGCTGCGGGCCGCCGAAGCGTCCTACGCCGCCACGCAGGAATCCTATAACCACGGTTTTTCCACCATCATCGAGCTGTTGTCGGCGCAAAAGGATCTGGCCCGCGCCCGTTATACCGAAATCGACAGCCGGGCCGGCTTGCTGAAATCAGCCGCTACGCTGGTTTACGCGGCGGGCGGGATGACGGCGGGCGATTGAGCGAACCCACGCCGCAAATCCTGCCCACTGTGCAAGGCGCGGCACATATCAAGCGCGCAGCATTCAGTCTGTAAATTACAACAAAGTGTCCGGGATGAGAGATAATTGCGACTTGATCTATCACATCGACCTTACTTCAGTTTCCTGGTACCCAATAAATACAGCATGAAAGGTAGAAACGCGGCCTCCGGTTTGCCGAATATTTTGAAAAAACTGGGTGCGATGACCGCCATTCGCGACACCTATATGGTCGAACAAAGCCTGCTGCGCACGCTTGGTCCTTTGCTGGGCGTTTTGGAGACATCGTTTTATCGGGTGGAAGATAACGGTGACGTCATTCGCGCCCTCTACCACTCACGCAAAGTGGTGGAGAAACAGGGCGCCAAACGGGTGGTCGACAACATCGAGGAGGTCAGCAACGAACAAGAGATTCCGGATATCCTGCGCAACTTGTTTGAAAGCGTCAGGTTGTTGAGAAAGTGCTGTAGTCGGCGCTCGGAAAACAATTTGCTGATTTGTTATCCGATTTATGGCAAGAACGAATTGGTGGGTTATTTCGTATTTCAGCGCGACCGCGAGGTAACGCCGGTCGAGGATGCCATCGTGCAAGGCGTGCTGGAAGTTTTTACCAACTACTTCGATTTACTGGATACCAGTCAGCGCGATCAATTGACCGGCCTGCTCAATCGCTATTCCCTGGAATCCAATCTCGACCGGCTCTGGAGCATATTGGCGGCGCGCCAGAACGACAGCAAGGGAGAACAGGACAAGCGCATCGTCAAGCCCGAGTGTTACTGGATTTGCGTGCTGGATATCGATCATTTCAAGAAAATCAACGACGAATTTGGGCATGTCATCGGTGATGAGGTATTGATCATCATTACCCGTTTGCTGGAGTCGTCGTTTCGGCAATCGGATTTGCTGTACCGTTATGGCGGCGAGGAATTTGTCGCCATCATCGCGGCTAACGATCTTGACGCGGCGACTCAAGCCTTGGAGCGCGCGCGGCATAAAATCGAGAAATTCGAATTTCCTCAGGTCGGACACATCACGATCAGCGGCGGCTTCAGTTGCGCCGATCTTTCCGTATTGCCGCAAGAAATTTTCAATCGCGCCGATAGTTCACTGTATGCCGCCAAGAAAGCCGGTCGTAACCGTATTTGTTTTTATGACAATCTGGTTGCCGAAGGTGTATTGAAAGAGGTCGCGGCGGGCAGCATCGACCTGTTTTAGCCTATCCATGGCCATGAACACAGCAATCCCGCGTTTCCAGCGCAGCGAATGGCGGACGCGCGCTATTTTGGCGTTTGGGCTTGATCCGTAAATCGCTCCCGGTTTTGCAGGGTCATGGCGGCCAAATAATGCCGCGCCATGTCCGGGGTCAGCAATTCAAACAAGATTCGGTTTTCTATCCAAAACTCCACAACCCGAAACAAACCGCCGCGGTCGCAAGTGACCGCGCGCCAGCCTTCGCGCGCCGCAATCGCTTTGATCATGGTCTCGTCGATGGCGACCGAGATGGCGGCATGATTGGGGACGAAGCCTTGCGGCGATGTCGATTTGGTGAACCGGGCGCCTTGATCGTCGGTGCCGGGTATCATCACGGTATCGATTGGATAAACCTCGACCAGCGTGGCATGGCCATCGTCGCAGACGGCGACGAAGCCGCCCGGTGCGGGCGAAAATGGAAACACCTCGCCGTCCAATAATTCGGCCAGTACGCCGGCAACCTGCCGTGGATTGTGCGCGGCTATCGAAATATGATGAATCATGGTTTCTTCTCTAAAAAGGCAAAAGCCGACATTATCCTAAAAACCTCAATCGTCCACGAAAATCACGAAATATATAAATTAATCAATAACATACCTTCGCCGTGAAAAAGCCACCTTCACCACAACACCACAGTCCATTCGACGACTGGCGCTCGATTTTTATTGCGCTTTACATGACCTTGGTCGGCTATGGCGTGTTGGTGGCGATACCGGTGATCAGTTCGGCGCGTGTCGAGCTACTGGGGTTTTCCGCGGAACAGGTCGGCAGGCTTGCCAGTGCAGACTTGGGCGGCTTGGCGGTTGGGGCCGCATTGGCTTCGTGGTTCATGGCGAAGGCAAACCGGCGGATACTGGTAGCGGGCGGTGCGTTTCTGGCCATATTGGCCAATGCCTCGTGTACTCTGTATAGCCAATACGAACCGACTTTATCTCTAAGAATCCTGGCGGGAATCGGCAGCGGCCTTTACACCGCGGTCGCGGTGGCCAACTTGGGCGCGACGTCCAGGCCGGCGCGGGCATACAACCTGATGCTGTTCGCGTTTGCCTTTTCCCAGGCCTTGGAATTGAAAATCCTGCCGCAGTTGACGATGAATGGTATTTACGGGGTGTTCATGGGAGGCTATGCCCTGGGTTTACTGGCTTTGGCCTGGATTCCATCGCATGACCCTGTCCGGCTTCTGGATGTCGAAATGGAGGTGGAAAACGGCGACGGCCGGCATCATCGCGAGCATCGCTACGTGCCTGCTTACGTGGCCTGGTTGTGCTTGGCCGCGATATTTCTGACTTACGTCAATATCGGCGGCTACTGGACCTATATCGAACTGGCCGCCCGCGATGCCAAAGTACCCGGCGAATTCGTCAGTCAATTGCTGGTGTGGGGTTCGCTGGCCAGCGTGTTGGGGTGCCTGCTCGCGACCTTGGTCAGCAATCGCTTCGGTCTGGCTCGCCCCTTGCTGCTGGCGCTGCTGTTGATGGCGATCGCGGTCGGCATGCTCGGCGTGGGTATGGATAGCGCAAGAATCGTCATCAGCATCCTGTCGTTCAATCTGCTGTGGATTTTCATCGATGTGTATCAGATGGCCTTCATTGCCAACGCCGACCCTTCCGGCACTTTTTCGTCGCTGATTCCGACCGCGCAAGGCTTGGGGCAGATCGTCGGTCCCAACCTCGCTGCCTCGATGCTCGCCGAGGCTTCGGGTTACGACAAGGTGTATTTGATGTGCGCGTTGTTTGCGCTGCTGGGTTTGCTCATTTATCTGGCTGTATATCTGAGGTTGCGGGTGCTGATTCCGGCCTTGGCGGACGCGTCTTGAGCAAGCGCGCCTATCGGGGACATATCCGCAATAGAATGATCGGCTTGGTCGGCTTAGGCTTCCAGCACCCGAAACAGCATCTCCTTGACGGTTTGCGGGTCGAAGGGTTTGTCGCAAATCGCGGAAACGCCGGCTTTGTGCACGTTACTGAGGCGGGTTTGATTGTCTTCGCTGGTGACCATCAGAATCGGGATGATGCTATTGCCGAGATCGTGCCGAATGAATTGGATCAATTCCTGGCCGTCCATGATGGGCATGTTCAAATCGGTGATGATCAAATCAAACTGATCTTGCGCCTCCGTGAACAACTCGGCGGCCTGTTTGCCGTCGACGGCTTGCGTGATGCGCACGATGCCCATGTTGTTCAAGACCCGACAAATGTGTTTTCTGGCTAAACTACTGTCGTCGACCACCAGCACGCGGACGTTTTCGATGTCGTAATGTTCCAGATCGATTTCCTGCGGGTCTATGAATTCTATGGTCGTCCTCAGCGCATTTTTCAAATCCCGAGGAGCAAAGGGTTTGGGCAGAATGGCCACCACGCCGGCCTGACGAATCGCATCCAGTACCTTGTGGCTGGACTCGCTGGAAATCAGCATGAACGGTATCTCGCTCAAGGCATCGTCGTGTTTGATGCGCTCCAATAAGTCGGTCGCAGTCATGTCGGGTAGATACAGGCTGCTGATGATCAAATCCGGTCTATGATTCTGCAACATGGCCAAGGCCTCGCCGGCGTTATGCACGCCTTCGATATTGCTGATGCCTTCTTGCCGCAGGTGCTGCATGATGACTTTCAATTGCGTGCTGGAAGGTTCGATCAGCAAAATAGCCAAATCGCAGATGTTGACGGAGTGCATGTAGTGGTATTCTGGTTGCTATTGGTTGATGACAATAATTTTAGATTTACCGATTTTAGATGATACAGGAAACGATAGTAAGCACCATCAGCGCGGCAGGTATAGCACATATCGCGCCGATGGGGGTACATGTGCGGGGCGATGAATTTGTCATTTTGCCGTTCAAGCCATCCACCACGTTGAATAATGTGCTGGAAACGAAAACGGCCGTGATCAATTGTTGCGACGATGTGCGGGTATTCGCGGGCTGCCTGACCGGCCGGCGCGATTGGCCCTTATTGCCGGCGCAGCAGGTAATGGGCAATTATCTGGCCGATACTTTGGCTCATACCGAATTGCAGTTGATACGCATCGAGGACGATGCCGTTCGCCCCAAACTGTTTTGCCAGGCGGTCCATGCGGTCAACCATAAACCCTTTCAGGGCTTCAATCGCGCCCAGTTCGCGGTGTTGGAGGCGGCGATATTGGTCAGTCGGCTCGATAGATTGCCGTGGGACAAGATTCAAACCGAGCTGGATTATCTCGGTATCGGTTTGGAAAAATGCGCCGGCGACCGGGAGCGGGAGGCCTGGGGCTGGTTGATGGAAGTCGTCGAACGGCATCGACTGATGGCGGTGGCGTCATGAGCGCTATGTTGGCCAGCGTCAACAGTTTGCAGGAGGCATTGTTCGTCGAGACATTCGCTGTCGACGTGATCGATTTGAAACAACCGGCGCAGGGCGCCCTGGGCGCCTTGGACGTCGATTCGGTCAAAGAAATCGTCGCCAGGCTGAATCCGGATACGCTCGTCAGCGCCACGGTGGGCGATTTGCCGATGCAGCCGGAAGTGTTGTTCGACGCGGTCGATGCAATGGCGGCGACCGGCGTCGATTACGTCAAGATAGGCTTTTTTCCCGGCGGTGACTGGTCGGCCTGCATCGAACGCCTGTCCGCCTTGGCGGCTCGGGGCTACGCCCTGATTGCGGTGCTGTTTGCCGATACCCGGCCCGATCTTGCGCTTGTCCCGGCGCTGCGGCAGGCGGGTTTCCGAGGCGTGATGCTGGATACCATGGACAAGCAACGAGGCTCCTTGACCGACCTCATGACTATCGAACAGTTGCAAGAATTTGTCGTGCTGGCCAAGATTCAGGGGCTGTTGACCGGGCTTGCGGGCTCGCTCAGGCGGCAGGATGTTTCGGCTTTGTTGCCGTTGCAGGCCGATTATCTGGGATTTAGGGGCGGCTTATGCCAACGGCATTGCCGGACCGCGGCATTGGATGGCGAACGGATTGCCGGCATCCGCCGATTGCTCGAATACAAGACAGACCCTTCGTCTGTGCGGCCTGAAACCCTGCGGCAACAGGCCGGTATTGCATAGACCGATAAAGGATAGAACATGCTGATTTGCGGCACACCCTATCACCAGCGCTTGAGACCAGTATTGTACCTGCTGGGTTTGTTGCTATTGATTCAAATCGGCAGCGCGGTGTATGCCCCCCTGTCTTTCTTGCTGGCGATGGACAATTACGTGCCCTTGCATACGGTATTGGAAATGCTGTCCATCGTGATTTCCGCGCTGGTGTTCGCGGCGGGGTGGATAGTCTACGAAAAGGAAGATGCCGGTAATTTGATGTTGCTGGCTTGCGGTTTTCTCGGTGTCGCCTTGCTGGATGTGATGCATACCATGTCCTATCCGGGCATGCCGGACTGGGTTTCGCAAAATAGCCCGGAAAAGGCCATACAATTCTGGTTGGCCGCGCGGAGTTTGGCGGCCATTGCCCTGTTCGCAGTGGCCTTTTTGCCGGACTGGCCGTTGAACAATCTGCGAACACGCTGGCTGATGCTGACAGGCGTATTGTCGTTGGTTGGGCTGATCACGGTCGTCGTGTTATCGCAACCCCTTTGGGTGCCCCGCACCTTTCTGCCCGGCCAGGGATTGACCCCATTCAAGAAAAACTTCGAATATCTGCTGGTGTTGATCTATGCGACGATGGCGTGGCGCTTTTTCCGTAAAAGCCATAGCCCGCATGTATTGAATGTAACCGGCTTATTTGCCGCCGCCGCGATCATGGCGATGAGCGAGATGTTTTTCACCTTGTATGCCGATGTGACCGACAGTTTTTCATTGTTGGGTCATATTTATAAATTCATTGCCTACACCCTGATTTATTGTTCGGTATTCACCAACAGCATAGAGTTGCCATATCAGCGACTTCATCAAAGCAAACGGGCATTCCAGGATAGCGAAGCCAAGTTTCACGCCATCATCAAGGAATCGCCCGTTGCTTACATGCTAAAAGCTCCGGATCGGCGGATCCGCTATTTGAATCCGGCTTTTATCGAGACCTTCGGCTACTGCGAAGCTGATTTGCCCGATTGGCAAAGCTGGTGGCGGCAAGCGTTTCCCGATGCGGATTATCGGCAGAAGTGCATGGACGCCTGGCAATTGCATGTCGAGGTGGCGCATGCCCAGCAACGAGCCGTGCTCCCGATGGAGTTCGACATCTGCTGCAAGAACGGCGGCAAGCGTACCGTGCTGATCAACGTGGCCTTTCTCGACAATGAACTGGCCGGCCATCGTGTCGTCATCTTGCAGGATATTACCGAACGCGTCGAAGCGATGAACGTGATTTGGCGGCAGGCCCATCTCGATCCGCTGACCGAGTTGCCCAACCGCAATCAGTTTCTGGACAATCTGACGCAGGAAATGGTCAAGGCGCGGCGGTCTGGTTTGCGCATGGCCCTGTTATTCATCGATCTGGATCGTTTCAAGGACGTCAACGATACGCTCGGCCATTTCATGGGGGATGTCTTGTTGCGTGAGGCCGCCCAGCGCTTGCGCGAGGCGATCGAGCGGCCGCTGACCTTGGCGCGGCTGGGGGGCGATGAGTTCACCGTGATCGTTACCGATTTGCAGGCACGCGCGGACGTCAACCCCATTGCGCAGCAGATTTTGCATTGCCTGGCCGAGCCATTCGTGCTGGATGAAGAAATGGTTTATTTGTCGGCCAGTATCGGGGTCGCGTTTTATCCCGACGATGCCGATAATGCCGAGGTTCTGCTGAAAAACGCCGATCAAGCCATGTATGAAGCCAAGAAGCTCGGGCGCGACCGCTATAGTTTGTTTACCGACCAGATGCAACGCCAGGCGCAAAACCGCATGCGATTGCTCGGCGAATTGCATGGCGCGTTGTCCAAGCAACAGTTGCAAGTGGTTTACCAGCCCATCGTGGAACTGGCGACGCAAACCGTCTGCAAGGCCGAAGCCTTGTTACGCTGGCAGCATCCGACGCTGGGCATGGTCAGTCCGGTCGAGTTCATTCCGCTGGCCGAAGAAACCGGCGTCATCGTCGAAATCGGAGAATGGGTGTTTCGCACCGCCGCCGAGCAAGTCAAGCATTGGCGTCAGAGCTATCTTCCGGAGTTTCAGGTCAGCATCAACAAATCGCCGGTTCAGTTTTGCAACGAACGTTATGACCAGACACACTGGTTGAATCAATTGGAACAACTGGGTTTACCTGGGCAAAGCATAGTGGTTGAAATTACCGAAGGCTTGTTGCTGGATGCCCGCGAACTGGTGAGCCGGCAATTGCTGATTTTTCGCGATGCCGGCATTCAGGTGGCGCTGGACGACTTTGGCACCGGTTATTCGTCGCTGGCCTATTTAAAAAAATTCGACATCGATTACTTAAAAATCGATCGTTCTTTCGTCAGTCATCTGCAAGCCGATTCCAGCGATTTGGCCCTTTGTGAAGCCATCATCGTAATGGCACACAAGCTGGGTATCAAAGTGATTGCTGAAGGCATAGAAACCGCCGAACAATACGCTTTGTTGGTCAAAGCCGGCTGTGATTACGGACAGGGTTATTTGTTCTCCAGGCCCGTGTCCGCCGAAGCTTTCAACGTGCTGCTGGAATCGCCAGCATCCTGGCGTATCGTAAGCTAAACTGAATCTCTGCCGGCGGGTGTTCAGGTTGCGGGAGGTTTATCCGCACTGGCCCGTTTTGCCCAATGCCGGGCTGCAATCACTAGAAAGGGAAGGGCCATGACGACTTTGCAACAAACACCTTTATACGACTTGCATAAACAGCTCGGCGCCAAAATGACCGCTTTTGCCGGCTACGCGATGCCATTGCAATACGACAAAGGCATCATCCATGAGCATTTGCATTGCCGCGCTCAGGCCGGCTTGTTTGATATTTCCCACATGGGCCAGGGCCGTATTCTGGGCGAGCAAGCGGCGGCCGCATTGGAAAGACTCACGCCCGGCGGCATCGTCGATTTGCCGGTCGGCGCGCAAAAATACACGGTGTTGACCAATGCCGAGGGCGGGGTGATCGACGACATCATCGTGACCCGCAGCGAAGCTGGCTTGAGCCTGATCGTCAATGCAGCCTGCAAGGACAAGGATTTTGCCCATTTGCGCCGGCATTTGCCGCCTGACTGCGAATTCGAAACTTGTAATGACTTGGCTTTGCTGGCTTTGCAGGGACCGTTGGCGGTGAAGGTCATGGCCAAATTTTCCGCCGAGGCGATCGATTTGCGTTTCATGCAAGCCTGCGCAAGCGATATAGCCGGCGTTGCTTGTCTGATCAGCCGGAGCGGTTATACCGGCGAGGATGGTTTTGAAATCTCATTGCCGCAAGCCGAAGCCGAGCGCATCGCCCGTTTGCTGCTGGCGGAAGAGGGTGTCGAACCGATGGGGCTGGGCGCGCGCGATACCTTGCGCCTGGAGGCCGGGCTTTGTCTGTATGGCCATGAACTCAGCGAAACCATCACTCCTATCGAGGCCGGCTTGCGCTGGCTGTTCAAGAAAGGCCATAGCGACTTTCCCGGCGCGGCAACACTGGCGGCGCAATTGATACAGGGGGCCGAGCGGGTGCGGGTGGGCCTGGCGGTGGAGGGTAAAATCCCGGTGCGCGAAGGCGCCGTGATTTGCGCCGCCGACGGCTCCGAGCTGGGCCGGGTCAGTAGCGGTGGTTTTTCTCCCAGTCTGGGCCGACCGGTGGCGATGGCTTTTGTCGCCCGCGATTCGGCACGGCCCGGCACCCGGTTATATGCCAATGTGCGCGATCAGCGTATTGCCGTCCAGGTTTGCGCGCTGCCTTTCGTCCCTCACCATTATCGGAGGTAAACCTCATGTCAGCACAGCGTCCCCGTCTGGAACAACTGGAAATGCGCGGCAGTTTCATTCCGCGCCATATCGGACCCGATGCCCGGCAAACCCAGGAGATGCTGGCCGAACTGGGCTTGGGTCAATTGGAGGATCTGGTCGAGCAAGTGATTCCAGCCAATATCCTGAATCACGAACCCTTGAAATTGACCGAAACCATCAGCGAGCGGGCGGTGATCAAATACCTGCGCGCCATGCGCGAGCGCAACCAGGTGCTGACCTCGATGATAGGCATGGGTTATTACGACACCATCATGCCGTCGGTCATCAAGCGCAACGTGCTGGAAAATCCGGGCTGGTACACGGCTTATACCCCGTATCAGGCCGAAGTCAGCCAGGGTCGCCTGGAAGCCTTGTTGAATTTTCAACAGATGGTCATCGATTTGACCGGCATGGAATTGGCCAATGCCTCGCTGTTGGACGAAGCCACCGCCGTCGCCGAGGCGATGACGATGTCGCGGCGGCTGGCCCAAAGTGCGTCCAACGTGGTGCTGATCGATCAGGATTGTCACCCGCAAACCCTCGCCGTGGTGCAAACCCGCGCCGCCTCGTTGGGATATGAGGTCGTGGTCGCCGACCCCTATGCCGATTTGCAGCAACAGGATTTTTTTGCGCTGATCGTGCAATATCCGGGTTCGAAGGGCGAAGTGCGGGATTTGACGGCTTGCGTCGCCGCGGCGCACGCCAAGCAGGCTTTGGTGACGGTGGCGGCCGATTTGTTGAGTCTGGTTCTGCTGAAACCGCCGGCGGCGTTTGACGTCGATATCGTGGTTGGCAGTGCACAGCGTTTTGGCGTGCCGATGGGCTACGGCGGCCCGCATGCGGCGTTTTTTGCCACCCGCGACGCATTCAAGCGTTCGGTGCCGGGCCGCATCATCGGCGTTTCCAAGGACAGCCATGGCCAAATCGCGCTACGCATGGCCCTGCAAACCCGCGAGCAGCACATCCGCCGCGACAAGGCTACCAGCAATATTTGCACCTCGCAGGTGTTGCTCGCGGTCATCGCCGGCTTTTACGCGGTCTATCACGGCCCGGAAGGTTTGCGCCTGATCGCCGGTCGGGTGCATCGCTACGCCCAGATCGCCGCGGCCGGTATCGCGCATTATGGCCACGAGGTGGTCAGTCGCTGTTATTTCGATACGCTGCAGGTGCGCATCCCCAATCGCGCCAGACGGATAGCCGCCAGGGCGGAAGAGAGGGGGATGAATTTACGCATCATCGATGCTGATACGCTCGGCATTTCGCTGGACGAAACCACGACCCGTAACGACATCCGGAATTTGTGGCAGGCGTTTTCGTCGCCGGGCTATGAGATGCCGGACATCGCCGTGTTGGATAAGCACCTGACGGAATGCATTCCAGATGCCTTAATGAGGGATGACGCGATCCTGCAAAACCCGGTGTTCACCCGCTACCACTCCGAGACCGAAATGATGCGCTACATGCGCAAGCTGGCGCGGCGCGACATTGCATTGGACAGGGCGATGATCCCGCTCGGCTCCTGCACGATGAAATTGAACGCAGCGACAGAGATGCAGGCCATCTCGGTTTACGAATTCAATGCCATGCATCCTTTCGCGCCGCTGCATCAAGCCCAGGGGTATCAGCAGCTGTTCGCCGAACTGGAAGACATGCTGTGCGACCTGACGGGATTCGACGCCTTTTCCCTGCAGCCCAATGCCGGTTCGCAGGGCGAATACACGGGCCTGCTGGTGATACGGAAATACCATGCAGTCAACGGCCAGGGCCAACGCGATGTTTGCCTGATTCCGGCCTCCGCGCATGGCACCAATCCGGCCAGTGCGGTGCTGGTGGGCCTGAAAGTCGTCGTCGTGGCTTGCGACGAAAACGGCAATGTCAGCGTCGACGACTTGCGCGCCAAGGTTGACGAACATCGAGACACCCTGGCGGCCTTGATGATTACCTATCCGTCCACCCACGGCGTGTACGAGCAGGCCTTTGTCGAGATCTGCGACATCGTGCATCGCGCCGGCGGTCAGGTGTATCTGGATGGGGCTAATTTCAACGCTCTGGTCGGATTGAGCCGGCCGGGACGCATCGGCGCGGATGTGGCGCATTTGAATTTGCACAAAACCTTCGCGATACCGCATGGCGGCGGCGGGCCGGGTGTCGGGCCGATAGGCGTTTGTTCCCATCTGGCGCCGTTCTTGCCGGAGCATCCTGTCGTCGAGGGTGTCAATCCGGCCAAGGGCATGCATGGCACGGTCGGCACCGTGGCGGCGGCGCCGTGGGGCTCGGCCAGCATCCTGACGATTTCCTGGGCCTATATCGCGATGATGGGCGCGGCCGGCTTGAAGCGGGCCACGCTGACCGCGATTTTGAACGCCAATTACATCGCCAGGAAGCTGGCACCGCATTATCCGATTCTTTACACGGATCAAAACGGCTGGATCGCGCACGAATGCATCATCGATTGCCGCGCTTTCAGGAAAAGCGCCAATGTCACGGTGGAAGACATCGCCAAGCGCTTGATCGACTACGGTTTTCATGCGCCGACCGTGTCGTTTCCGGTCGCCGACACCTTGATGATAGAGCCCACCGAAAGCGAGAGTAAAACCGAAATAGACCGCTTCTGCGCGGCGATGATCTCGATTCGGGAGGAAATCCGCGAGATCGAGGACGGCGTGGCCGACCGGGATAACAACGTGCTGCACCATGCCCCGCATACGCATCGTTTGTTGCTGGAGGAATGGATGCTGCCGTATTCCAGGCAAAAGGCCTTTTTCCCCGACAGGCATCAGCACGACGACAAATACTGGCCGCCGGTCGGGCGCATCGACAATGCCTACGGCGATCGTCATGTCATGTGCAGTTGTCCACTGGATTGGGCAGAGACCCAAGGATGAGGGTAGCGCAAGCGATTTATCTCGCTCCCAAGCTCCGTCTTGGAGTGTCTGACAGCGGAGCTTGACGGTATGCGTTCCCAAGCTGGAGCTTGGGAACGAGACAAAGGTTGGCCTATTCTGTCCAACCGGCTTGGTTCATGCCTGCAAGGCTTTGAGCAAGGCTTGCAACTTGTCATTGGCATCGCCGAACAGCATCCGGGTATTTTCCAGCACGAACAGCGGGTTGCCGACGCCGGCGTAACCCGAGGCCATGCTGCGTTTCATCACGATGGTGGTGCCACCTTTCCAGCATTCCAGAACCGGCATGCCGGCGATAGGACTGTTGGGATCGTTCAATGCCGACGGATTGACGATGTCGTTGGCGCCGATGACGATGGTGACATCGACCTCGGGGAAATCCTCGTTGATCTCGTCCATCTCGAGTACGATGTCGTAAGGCACTTTCGCTTCCGCCAGCAACACGTTCATGTGGCCCGGCATGCGTCCTGCGACGGGATGAATCGCGAAGCGTACTTTTTTGCCCTGGGCGGTCAGCACCTTGGTGATTTCGTTGACGGTATGCTGGGCTTGCGCGACCGCCATGCCGTAACCGGGGATGATGACGATGTTTTTGGATTCGCGCAGCAGCTGAGCGGTTTCCTCGGCTTCTATCGGCTGCACTTCGCCTTCGATTTCCGCCGCTTCACCGCCGCCTGCGCTGCCGAAGCCGCCCGCGATCACGCTCAGGAAATGACGGTTCATGGCCCGGCACATGATGTAACTCAGAATTGCACCGCTGGAGCCAACCAGGGCGCCGGTAACGATCAGAAGATCGTTGCTGAGCATGAAGCCGGTAGCGGCCGCGGCCCATCCGGAATAGCTGTTCAGCATCGAAACCACGACCGGCATGTCCGCGCCGCCGATGGCCATGACCATGTGGATGCCGAATACCACCGCGATGGCGGTCATGATCAGCAAGGGTTGCAGAGCCGCGTCGGATTCGGCGACGGCCAGGAACTGGTAACCCAGGAATACAGTGGCTATGAACATCGCCAGGTTCAACCAATGGCGGGCGGGCAGCAATACAGGCTTGCCGGTGACCTTGCCGCACAATTTGCCGAACGCGATCACCGAACCGGAAAAGGTCACGGCGCCGATGAAGATGCCGATGTAAATTTCCAGCTCGTGTATGGTTTTTTCGATGCCGCTCAATGTCGAGCCATGATCCATGAAGCTGGCGTAGCCGACCAGGACCGCAGCCATACCGACCAGGCTGTGCATCAACGCGACCAGTTCCGGCATTTGCGTCATTTCCACGCGGATGGCGGCGATCGTGCCGATCAGGCCGCCGATCAGCAACGCGCCGGCCAGTATCGGATAAGCCGTGACATGGCCGCCGAGTATGGTGGCGACGATCGCGATGCCCATACCCAGCATGCCGTAGTAATTGCCGCGGCGGGCCGTTTCTTGCTGGCTGAGTCCGCTCAGGCTCAAAATGAACAGAATGGATGCCGCGATGTACGACATGGTAACCAAACCTTGTGACATGAGACTTTCTCCTTATTTTCTGAACATTTCGAGCATGCGCCGGGTGACCAGAAAGCCGCCGACGATGTTGATGGAGGCGATCAGGATCGCTACGCCGGACAACACGGTAATCACCAGGTTATCGGGGGTCGAGACCTGCAGCAGCGCGCCGATGACGATGATGCCGCTGATGGCGTTGGTGACGCTCATCAACGGTGTGTGCAGCGAGGCAGTGACGTTCCAGATGACTTGGTAACCGACGAAGCAGGCCAGTACGAACACCGTGAAATGTTCCAGAAACGAATGCGGCGCTACCGCGCCAACCCCGAACAAGGCCGCGCCGGCCACCAATATGGGCAAGACTTGCGAGAGCACGGATTTGGGTTTTTCCGGTTTTGCCGCCACAGCCGGGGCTTCGGTCAGCGGTTTGTGGCTGCCGGTCAGTTTGGGCGGGGGAGGCGGCCAGGTGATGGCGCCTTCCTTGATCACGGTCGCGCCGCGAATCACCTCGTCGTCCATGTTGACGTTCAGGATGCCGTCCTTGCTTGGGGTTAAATCCGTCAACAAATGGCGCAGGTTGGTGGCGTAAAGCTGGCTGGATTGCGCGGCCATCCGGCTGGGCAGATTGGTGTAGCCGATGATGGTGACTTCGTGTTTGACCACGATCTTGTCCTTTTCGGTCAGCGCGCAGTTGCCGCCTTGCTCGGCCGCCAGGTCGACGATGACGCTGCCGGGCTTCATCGATTTCACCATGCCGGCGGTGATCAGTTCCGGCGCGGGTTTGCCGGGGATCAAGGCCGTCGTGATGATGATGTCGACTTCCATCGCCTGGCGGGCGAACAAGGCCATTTCGGCTTCGATGAATTCCTTGGACATCACTTTGGCATAACCGCCTTCGCCGGAGCCATCTTCCTTGAAGTCCAGCATCAGGAACTCGGCGTCCATGCTTTCGATCTGTTCTTTCACTTCAGGACGCGTGTCGAAGGCGCGGACGATGGCGCCCATGCTTTTCGCGGCGCCGATCGCGGCCAAGCCGGCTACGCCGGCGCCGATCACCAGCACCTTGGCCGGTGGCACTTTGCCGGCCGCGGTGATTTGTCCGGTAAAGAAGCGGCCGAAATGCTGCGCTGCTTCCACCACGGCGCGGTAACCGGCGATGTTGGCCATCGAACTCAAGGCGTCCATTTTTTGCGCCCGTGACATGCGCGGCACGCTGTCCATCGCCAGGACGGTGACTTTCTTGTCCGCCAGTTTTTGCATCAATTCCGCGTTTTGCGCCGGCCAGATGAAGCTGATCAGGGTTTGCCCTTCGCGCAGCAGCTCGATTTCGTCGAGCGCCAGTTCGGGGTGCCGCTCCGGGGCCCTGATTTTCATGATGATGTCGCACTGCTCCCAGATGGCTTTGGCATTGGGAAGCACCGTGACCCCGAATTCCCGATAGAAGTCGTCGCTGAAATTTGCCGCCAGTCCCGCGCCCGATTCCACGCAAACCTCGAAGCCGAGTTTGATGATTTTTTCGGCTGCCTCTGGCGTGGTGGCGACGCGTTTTTCACCCTCATGAATCTCTTTGGGAACGCCAATTCTCATAATAGCTCCTTGTATTTTAAGGAATTGATGGAATACTGCCGCGCCATGCGCGACGCAAATACGCAATCGAGGATAGGGGATAGTCCGGCTTTAAGCAATGGTTTTGTCGGAGCAAAGGGTTTTTTGGATTAGAATCAAGCCATGGTTTTTGGTGCAATGACATGAAAACAAGAAGACTGAAATGAAAATCTTGATAGTCGATGATAGTCGGCTGATTCGGCAAATCGTGACGGAGTGTTTGAAACATTTCGGTCACGATTTGGCCTATGCCGAAAACGGTTCCGAGTGCCTGAAATACGTTGCCGAACACAATGTCGATTTGATTCTGATGGACGTCGAGATGCCCAATCTGAATGGCGTCGAGGCGACCAAGGCGATTCGCGAATTGAAGCAAGCCGATTGGTTTCCGATTATTTTCTTGACCACCCGGGATGACGACGTCACGTTTACCAACGGCATCATGGCGGGCGGCGATGCCTACTTGCTAAAACCCATCAATCCACTCCGGCTGCAGCATACGATAGTCGCAATGGAGCGAATTTACTTGATGCGGCAAAGGCTCAAACAAGCCCAGCAAGAAATGGAAAAACTGAACCAGGAATTGGAGCATTTATCGCTATACGACCAGTTGACCGGGCTCGCCAATCGGCGCCACTTCGATAATACCCTGGAGGCGCAGTTCGCCTGGGCCAGGCGGCACAAGTCTCCGCTATCGCTGATCATCTGCGATGTGGATTTTTTCAAAATTTACAATGACAGCTACGGTCATCAGCAAGGCGATGACTGTCTCGCGCAAGTGGGCAGGATCTTGCAAGCGCAAACCAAGCGGCCAACGGATTTGGCTTGTCGATACGGCGGCGAGGAATTTACCGTGATCCTGCCCGAAACCCATGCGCAAGGCGCGCGAACATTCGCCGAAAATCTGCGGCTGGCCGTGTTGGATCAAGCCATTCCGCATGCGGGTTCGAAGGTGTCGGATCGTGTCAGCTTGAGTCTGGGCGCGGCGACGTATATTGGGCAATATCAGCGCGCCATGGAACTGACCAAGGCCGCCGATGGGGCATTGTATAAGGCCAAGGAAAATGGCCGGAATCGGGTGGAATCAGCTTAGTGACCTATCGAGCCAAAGATTTTATTGAAACTGAACGCAATCTGCTTTTTGCGATCGTCGCCGACGGCACCGAGTTCAACAAGGTGCTGTGTTATCTGCGTTACGCTCGTGTCGACGGCCAGTGGCGAAAATTGGCGACCGACAGCGCCAATGGATTGCTGCAGGCCCAGCATCCCGAATTTTTACATTATTCCGAGGTTTTGGGCGCCCATCTGCATGCGGTAGCCGAAGAAAAAATCGTGCGCCACTTTCAGCCAAAAACCGTTTTGCGCCGGTTGCTGGCGGAAGAGTCGACCGATCCCGTGATTCGCGATTTGCAAGGGCTCTGTGCAATGCTGCGAGCCAATCGCCTCGATCTCGAACATTTTGGCGTGACGGGGTCGATTTTGGTGGGCATGCAGAATCATGCTTCCGACATCGATCTGGTTTGTTACGAGCGTGACGCCTTTCATCGAGCCAGACACATCGTGCAAGCCTTGATTGCCCAGGATCATTGTCAAACGCTCAATGAAGACGACTGGTTGAGCGCCTATCAGCGCCGTGCTTGCGATTTTGCGTTGGATGAGTACATTTGGCACGAGCAGCGCAAGTACAACAAGGCGATTTTCAATCAGCGCAAGTTTGATTTATCGCTGTTGGCGGCCACTCCGGCTCAGAGTCCGCGCCGTTACCGAAAATTGGGCTTTGTGCAGGTAGAGGCCGACGTACTCGATGATGCGCTGGGCTTTGATTATCCCGCCGAATTTACCCTGAAACATCCACAGATCGATAGCGTCGTTTGCTTTACCGCGACCTACACCGGTCAAGCCAGGGCCGGTGAACGCATAGCGGTGGCCGGGCAGTTGGAAGTCGACGATTCGGGCAGACAGCGCATCGTGGTGGGTTCCAATCGAGAGGCAATAGGCGAATACATCAGGGTACTGCGGTGAAGCCAACGCCGCGATTTCGCGCCGTGATCCTCGATATGGACGGCTTGGTGCTGGATAGCGAAGCCGGTTATTTCACGGCCTGGCAACTGGCGGCCGAGGCCATGGGTTATCGCTTGAGCCGGGATTTTTGCGAATCTTTGTCCGGTACTCACGGTTCCGTGATTAGCCAGCGATTGATCGAATATTTGGGTGCGGATTTCGATATCGACGATTTTTACCGCTTGAGTGGTCAATTCTGGCGAGAACGGGTCGAACTGCATGGCATTCCGGTCAAGAATGGTTTCGATGAATTGCTGCGATGTCTGCGTGCTTACGGCCTGCCGTATGCCTTGGCCACCAACAGCCGGCGCGTCGATGCGGAGTATTGCCTGGCACGGGCCGGATTGAGCGAAGTTTTTTCCGTCATCGTTTCACGCGATGAAGTCGCCAATCCCAAGCCGGCGGCGGATGTGTTCGTCAAGACCGCCGAAGCGTTGCAGGTTAAACAACAGCATTGTCTCGTGCTGGAGGATTCGCCGATCGGCGTCGCCGCGGCCAATGCCGCTTGTTGTCCCTGTATTTTCGTGCCATCGTGTTTGCCGGCGGATATGCACGCATCCCGACTCGCCGATTTCGTGATGCGGGATTTGGCCGAAGTGGCCGATTTTATCTCGGCGGCGTTTTGTCATCCGTTATAATGCCGATTGATATTTGTTACGGAACCTGAGGTCGTGAAGCCGCATTACGAAAAAGTCACTGTCATAGCGCCGGCGCGTTTGCATATGGGGTTTATCGATTTGAGCGGCGAGCTCGGTCGGCATTTTGGCAGCATCGGCGTGGCGTTGAACGACATCAATACCGAATTGACCGTGAGCTGCGGTGCTCGATTCCGCGTCCAGGGTCCTGGGGCGGAGCGGGCGGCCAAGTCCGCCAGACGCTTGTGTCAGACTCTGCGGATCCCCGAAGAATTTGAAATTTCGCTTGCCGCCGCGATTCCGGAACATATCGGTCTCGGTTCCGGCACGCAAATGTCGCTGGCGCTCGGCGTGGCCTTGAGCGCGTTTTATGGCCTGGGCTTGAGCGTAAGGGATATTGCCAAGCTCACGGATCGCGGGGCGCGCTCCGGAATCGGCATTGGCGTGTTCGAAAACGGTGGCCTGGTGGTCGATGGCGGGCGCGGGCCGGATACTGAAACCCCGCCCTTGCTGTCTCGCATGCCGGTGCCGGAGTCCTGGCGATTCATCCTGGCATTCGATAAGCGCGGCCAGGGCCTGCATGGCGAGCAGGAGGTCAACGCCTTCAGGCAATTGCCGCCTTTTCCGCGTTCGGAAGCAGAACGCCTTTGCTACTTGTTGTTGATGCAGGCCTTGCCCGCGTTGGCCGAGCAAAAGTTGACATTGTTCGGTGAGGTGATCACCGAATTGCAAGCGTCCGTCGGCCGGCATTTCGCGCCGGTGCAGGGCGGAATTTTCACCAGCCCCGAAGTGGCGGCGGCGATGACATGGCTGCAGCAGCAGGGGGCGGTGGCCATAGGCCAAACCTCATGGGGGCCGACCGGTTTCTGCGCGGTGGCCAGCCCGGAGCGGGCCGACGAATTGCTCGCACAATTACGGCAAAGGTTTACTTCCGAGCATTTGCTGTTCAGCGTGGTCGGCGCGCGCAATCATGGCGCCGACATCATCGCGCTTTAAACTTCTTCTTCGATGGCATGTTCGACGTGGTCGTCGAACCCCTGGTTGTCACGCCAGCTGACAACCAAACGATCTCCTGCGCGGACGTTCTTCAAACGAAAGCTGAAAAACGGGTCCTTGGACATGCTGCCGCCTAGCTCGGCGCTGATGACGGCCTTGCCGTTCAGTTCCAGGGTCAGTTCTTGAATGAAATGCGCGGGTATCAACTCGCCGGTCAACGGGTCGCGGTTGCGGCCATTTTCCATCGGGTGCTTGATCAATACCTTGATTTCGGTAACTTGCGCCAGACGCTGGCTTCTGATTTTGATGCTGCTTGCCATTAGCCCGTCCCGCAGCCGCCTTGCACGACTTTGACCCATTGCCGCCTACGCAACAAACGGCCGTCCTGCTGGGCAATCACGACCACATGACAGCTTTCGGCCATTTTGATGCGCGCGGTCAGATAAAGCGCAACTGATTGATCGAATGCAAACTCGGCCGCCAGTGGCGTGGGGTTTTTCTCCACCCAAATATAAATCCTGTCGATTCGTTCGAGCGTGCTGCTGAGGGTAAGCGGCACCACGGCGCCGTTTTCGGCGACTTCCGGCAACTGGAGGACGAGTTCGTCGCTATCGACGATTTCCTGGTTTCCGAATACTCGCGCAAAAAGCCTGTCGAATTCAGCCGTGGCGAAGTGTTCCCGCGGCCAAGCGGCGACAGCCCGGTTTGGCGGCAGGGACATCGCGAATGTTCCGATTGCCAGCTGAATCAGCCTTTGCATGAATGTTCGGCGTTGCACGAAATTTAATAACCTTTATTTTATTGATGTATATCAAAAAGCCGTTTTTGCCTTTTGCTATTGTAGCCGCCGTTGCATATGCAACGCCATTTTAAAAACATCAACAGGAAGGTACAAAATGAGTGAAGTCCAACAAAAAGATAACTTTTTGCTTTACGTTATTCTGGCTGGCGCGGTCGCAGCGGGTGCCGTATTTATGGTGAAAAATGCAGAGCATGACAAGTATGCGGCGGCGGCTCAAGCAATCTCCGAAGATAGCAGTAATTCGGCTTACCGCAACGACGTGCTTCACAGCGGCGGCGCAAAAAAATAGTCTTTCCTTATGAGCACTGGCGAACGTCGGTTTGTTGGCTAGTGCAAAACATTGATGGCTTTTGATCCACTAAAGCCGGCATCAATATGTCTGCTTCCCTTGCCACCTCAAGCAAGGGAAGCCGCCCCATTATAACGGCAGCCAGCTATGATAATAGTACCGTCGCCTTCAGCAAGGCAATTGCTTTATTCATGCCGATTTCCAGATTTCTCTCTATTTCCGCCATCGTGATTTCGCCAGCCACGATGCCAGCGCCCCAATTGGCGACTACCGAAATATTGGCATAAGCCATTTCGAGTTCTCTTGCCAGGGAAGCTTCCGGCATGCCGGTCATGCCGACTAAGTCGCAACCGTCCTGCGCCAGGCGTTTGATCTCGGCCACGGTTTCTAGGCGGGGGCCTTGCGTGCAACCATAGGTGCCGTTAGCCGTGATAGCGATGCCGGCATCATTCGCGGCCTGGATGATGCGTTGACGCAAGTCGGGCGAATAGGGCTCTGTGAAATCGATATGGGTTACGTGTTCCAGATCGTCGGCAAAAAACGTATGTTCTCGGCCATAACTGTAATCGATCAGTTGATCGGGAATGGCAATATGCGCTGGCGCCATGGCCGAGCTGATGCCGCCGACGGCCGCAACCGCGATAATCTCGGTCACGCCTAATTGTTTAAGTCCCCAAATATTAGCCCGATAATTGATTTTGTGCGGCGGGATTCGATGGGGATTGCCGTGTCTGGCCAGAAAAACCAATTGCCTGCCATTTATTTTGCCAAACACATAGTCCGCCGACGGTGCGCCGAAAGGCGTGTCCAGGGTTTTCTGGCCGATGATGGTCAAATCGCTGATTTGAGTCAGGCCGGTGCCGCCGATGATTGCCAATGTCATTAAGACTCCTTGCAAGCATAAATGCCTGCCGCGTTTCTGAGGTAACCTTTGTAATCCATGCCGTAACCGAACAAATAATGGTTGGCTACCCGCAAGCCGACGAAATCGGCCTGGATGGGTTTGTCACAGCCTGTTTTCTTGTCCAGGAGTACAGCGGTATGCACGGCCGTGGCGCCTTGTTCCTGGCACCAGTCGACGATGGCTTTCAGGGTATGGCCTTCATCCAGAATATCGTCGACAACCAACACATGACGTCCCGCTAGCGGCGTGGTCGGTGTAAACAGCCAATGCAGTTCGCTGCCCGAGGTGGCATTGCGGTAACGGCTGGCGTGCAGGCTGTCGAGGGTCAACGGAAAATCCAGCCTCGGCAACAGTTTTCCGGTAGCGATGATGCCGCCGTTGATCACGCACAATACCAGCGGATTTTTATCCGCCAATCGGGCTGAAATGGCGGCTGCCATGTTGTCCAGTGCCATTTCCACTTCCTGCTGATCATGCAGCAAGACGGCTTGTTGTTTGACGCGATCGATTTCGTTAAGCATGGGCTTCCACTAACTGCAGGATTTGTTGGGAGACTTGCTGCCATTTTTCATTTTGCAACAAGGCATTGCCATCGAATTGCGGCCGGCCTCGCATGGCCTGCAATCGCCGTTCCCTGTCGCTGCTTTGCTTGATGGGGAGTTTGTCCAATACGTGCTCGGCGGCTTCCGGGTTGTTGCAGACCAATAACATGTCGCAGCCGGCCTGTTGCGCCAGTTGCGCGCGCTCGAGAAAACCACCGACGCCGGCCGCGCCTTCCATGCTGAGGTCGTCGCTGAAAATGGCGCCGTCGAATTGCAATTCCTCGCGCAAGATTTGTTGCAGCCAGATTGTGGAAAAACCGGCCGGCAATTCATCGACCGCCGGATACACCACATGAGCTGGCATGATGGCTTCCAGTCCTTGTTCGATCAGGCGGGCAAACGGCAGCAAGTCTCTTGCACGGATTTCTTCCAGTGGCCTGGGATCGACCGGCAGGGTCAGATGCGAATCCAAAGCGACGGCACCGTGTCCCGGAAAATGTTTGCCGGTTGCGGCCATGCCGGCGGCCCGCATGCCACGCTGGAAGGCGCCCGCGAGCTCTGCGGCCTGTTCGCTGTCGCTGGAAAAGGAACGGTTGCCGATGATTTCGCTGACGCCGCAATCGACATCGAGTACCGGGGCAAAACTGAAGTCCAATCCCACCGCCAACACTTCCGCCGCCATCAACCAACCGGCGGCCTCGGCCAATTCAGGATGTTGCGCATACGCGGCGGCAGGCGGCAGTCGGGTAAAGCCGTTTTGCAAGCGTTGCACCCGGCCGCCTTCCTGGTCGACTGCGACCAAAATGTCGCCCTGGCGCGCGGCGCGAATCGCCTTGACCAGGGCCTGGACTTGTTTGGGATTGTCGTAATTTCTGGCAAACAAAATCAACGCGCCGGTATTGGGATGGTTGATTTTTTCCTTGTCCAGCGAGGTTAATTCGTGGCCTTCCAGGTCTATCATGACCGGGCCTATGGGTTGTGCTCTCATGATGCAATCGTTAAAAATGAAATATACTGCTAGCGGTTTATTGCCACCATTATATGAGGAAACACCATGCGAAAATTGATTTTATTGGCCCTGATGCTGCTGTTACCGACTTGGGGATTTGCCAAGTCCGAGGAACATGGAAGCGATGGAAGTTCAGGACCCGTGATCGAGTATGTCGAAATGGGGCCTAAATTCACCGTCAATCTGGCCGAGCCGAAAAAATATTTGCTGGTGAACGTTCAGTTGCTGGTGGAAGGCGCGGAGAACGTGGACGTCGTCAAGAAACACATACCGATGTTGCGCCATGAAACGATCATGAGCCTGAGCGGCATGAACAGCGCCGATGTGCAGACCATGGAACAGCGGGAGGCCTTACGGATAAAAACCAAGGAATTACTCAACCAGTCGCTGGAAAAGGTCCATGGTGCCGCGGGATTCAAGGACGTTTTCTTCTCCGAGTTCCTGGTCAATTAACCGATGTTCAGTACCGCGCGCAAGCGGGCTATTTCCCGCTGCGCGTCCTGTTCCTGATAGGGCGCGGGGGCGAATTTCCCCCAGATCGGCGCCGGCCAGGCCTTGTCGGTTCGGTAGCGCGCGACATGGTGGACATGCAGTTGCGGTACCAAGTTGCCGATGGCGGCAATGTTGAGTTTGTCCGGCTGATAGAGCTCGAACAGCTTTTCCGCCAGCAAACAGGACTCGCTCAGCAATTGCTGGCGGTCGGCTTCGGCCAGTTGATGGATTTCCATGATGTCGCTCCGACGGGGGACCAGAATGAACCAGGGATATTGACTGTCGTTCATCAGTAGAAGCCTCGACAAGGCAAAATCTCCGACGACCCGGCAATCCTGCTGCAAACGGGGATGTAATTCAAATTCGCTCATGGCTTGAAATAGGTTGGATGAAGTTCCGGGATTGTAGCGAATCCGGGCAAGCACGAAATGGATTTCGGCAAGCAGTTGAATCGCAAGGTGGAATGGCGATAATAACCAACGACAACAATAACAATAAAGGTGGCAAAATGTCGGCTCAGGGTATCACTCTTTCTTATTCATCCAGCAACCTGAAGCTGTCGGTATCGTTTCGCTTCTTACTGGCTCTGTACGCGATCGTGCCGCTGTGCGTGCTGGCACTCTGGCTGGATCGATTCGGCTTTGACCATGCCTTGCGCGACATGCTGCCCAGCAGCCCCAGTCATTTTTTATTGTTCAATGTCTTGTTCGGTACGCCGCATATCATCGCCAGCAACCTGTTGCTGTTCGGGCATGCCGATTACGTTGGCGCCTATAAGAACAAACTGATAGGCATGACGCTGTTCATCATCGCTTTTTTTGGGGTTGGCAGTTTGTTCATCCCCTACCGTGTGTTGTATGTCATCAGCGCCTGCTGGACGGTTTATCACGTATTGAAGCAGCAACACGGCATCGCCAAGGCGGTCTGCCGGTTACCGAACTGGGCGTTTTATAGCCAGTTGTGGTTGAGCGTCGGTGCCGGGATTTTTATTTACCTGGGTGTTTTCCTGAAAAACAGCCTGACACCGGCGCAGGCCGGGCAGATACTACAAGTCGCCGCTATCCTGACCCTGCTATTGCTGATCAATACCTGCCTGTGTCAGAAGCGTGTTCCCGGTGGTTTGGGCGTGCCTTTTCTGTGGGCCAATACCTTGCTGGTGGCTTGCAGTTGGTATGTCTATAGCCAGCATTATTATTTTCTGGCGATCCTGATGCCCAGACTGGTGCATGACATCACCGCCTATAGCTTTTATGTGACGCACGACGTCAATCGCCATGGCGAAAAGCCCACGCATAAACTCTACCAGCTGGCATCAAACTGGCATGTGCCTGTGGCGCTGGTGTTGCCGATGTTGTCGTTTTTGTTGACGTTTCTATTGCAGACTTATGGCGACGAACTGGTCAACCTGATTACTCGCACCTTGTTTGCGACCGAGATATACAAGGCCGTGACCTTAGGTTTAGTCGGATATCTGGCGTTGATGCATTATTACACCGAGGCCTTCGTTTGGTCGGCCGGCTCACCACTACGGCGCTTCATCCGCTTCAGCGGATTTTAATCCGTGGCCGGGAAGTGGTGGTCGTGCAGCAGGCTGTCGAAATCGTTGACCGGTAGCGGCCGGCAAAACAGATAGCCCTGAAAGGCCGGACAACCAAACTCGAGCAGATGTTTGACTTGTGTTTCGCTTTCTATGCCTTCGGCGATGACTTGCAGCCCCAGGTTGCGGCTCATGCCGATGATGGTTTGAATCAGCGCGGTGGAGTTTTCGTCCACGCCCAAATCGTTGATGAACGATCGATCGATTTTCAATTGATCCAGCGGCAATTGCTTCAAATAGGACAGCGACGAATAACCGGTGCCAAAGTCATCGATCGAAAAGGCCAGCCCAAACGATTTGAGTTTGCGCATCTTTTCGGCGGTATCGGACGAATTTTGAGCGAACACGCTTTCGCTCAATTCCAGTTTCAGACGGCGCGGTTCGATGCCGATCCGCGCCAATATGTCGGAAATTTGCTCGACGAAATGCGAATGACGAAATTGGCTGACGCTGATATTCACCGACAGTTGGAAGCTCCGGCCGAGGAGGCCTTTATTTTCCCAATCCTTAATCTGCCGGGCGGCGGTTTCCAGCGCCCAGAGCCCAATCGGAATCATCAACCCGGTTTCCTCGGCTAAAGGGATGAATTGTTCCGGCAGGATCAACCCCTTTACCGGATGTTGCCAGCGTAATAACGCTTCGGCGCCGAGGATGCGGCGTTCGCTATCGACCTGGGTCTGATAGTAAAGCTGTAATTGACGCTGCTGCAAGGCTTGCTGCAAATCGGCTTCCAATGCCGTGCGCGCTTCAAGCACGGTGCGCATTTGCGGATCGAAAAAACGCCAGGCATCGCGGCCGGCGCTCTTGGCTTCGTACATCGCGGTGTCCGCTTGCTTGAACAATGTTTCGACGCTGATATCGCTGTTGTAAAACAGGCTGATGCCGATGCTGGCGCTGGTGCGATGTTCGTATTGCTTTAGCAGATAGGGCTCGCGCAGCGCATTCAGTACTTTCTCGCCTATCATTTGCGCGTGAGTGACCGCCAGATCGGGTGTGCTTCCCAGCTCTTCCAGCAACAGCACGAATTCGTCGCCGCCCAGGCGGGCCACGGTGTCGATTTCGCGCACGCAGGACGAGAGACGCTTGGCGACTTCGATCAACAACAAATCGCCGACATCATGTCCCTGCGTATCGTTCAAGCCCTTGAACTGGTCCAGGTCCATGAATAGAATCGCGCCATATTGATGGGTCCGGCTGCTATTGAGCCTGGCCTGATGGGTTCTATCCATCAACAAGCGCCGGTTGGGCAAATGCGTCAACGGATCGTAAAAGGCTAATTGCAGGATTTGTTCCTCGGCCATTTTGCGCTGGGTGATGTCGTTGAACACGGCCACGAAATGGCTGATTTGCTGATCGGTATCCAGCACGGCGGTAATGGTCAGCCATTCGGGATAAATTTCACCGCTTTTGCGGCGGTTCCAGATTTCGCCTTGCCAGTAGTGTTCCGTAACCAAAGCCTGCCACAGGCGGCGATAGAATTCGGCATCGTGATGACCCGATTTCAGTAGGGCGGGTGTCTGGCCTATCGCCTCTTCCGCAGTATAGCCGGTGATTTCGGTAAACGCGCGATTGACCCGCAGGATCACCGAGTTGGCGTCCGTGACCACGATGCCTTCTTGCGAATTGAAAGCGATCGCGGCGATGCGCAATTCCTCGTTGGCCTTGTGTAGCGCGCGTTGCTGGTTGAACAAGCGTAGAAATACCTGAACCTTGGCTTTCAGCACATGATCGTCGATCGGCTTGGCCAGATAATCGGTCGCGCCGGCCACATAGCCACGGATATTGTCCTCCACGCCTTTAAAGGCCGCGGTCAGGAAAATGACCGGCGTTTGCGCGGTTTTCGGATTGGCGCGCAATTGTTCGCAGACCTCGAAGCCGTCCATGTCCGGCATCAAGGCGTCCAATAGAATCAAGGCATAATTTTCGTTCAGGGTCATGGATAGCGCGTCGAAGCCGTTGTCGACCTCGTGCAATTCGGCCTCGACGCCTTTCAGGATGGTGCGGATGCTCAGGCGATTGTTGGCGTTGTCGTCGACAATCAGAATTTTGGGAAGGCTATTCATGGGTGGTCTTGCACGGCGAGAAGGAGGGAAATGATTTCATCCAGGCTAGCGACATAGTCGACGTCGGTGGCTTCGATCACGGCGTCGGGCATGATACGAAACTCGGCCTGCAGTGGATCGAGTACGATGGTCACGCCGCCCGTGGCCCTGACGCGAGCCATGCCATCGGCCCCATCGCTATTGGCGCCGCTCAAAATCACCGCGATCAAATGTTTTTCATAGACTTCGGCGGCGCTTTGCAAAAATACATCGACGCTGGGACGCACTGATTTTACCGGCGGATCGACCGACAGCGCAAAATGGCCGTTGCGTTCCACCAACAGATGATAATCGGGTGGGGCGATATAGACGTTACCTGCCGCAATCGCTTGTTTGTCGAAGGCCAGCTTGACCGGCAAGCGCGAGACACTTTGAAACAGCGGCAGCAGGCCGCTGCCGGCGGTCGGCGGTAGATGCGTCACCAGTACCACGGGTAAGGGGTAAGCAGTTGGCAAGGCCGCCAGTAATTGCTGTGCCAGCGGGATGCCGCCGGCGGAAAAACCGATGACGGCCAACTTAGCCACGGCTACCCCAGATCGGTTTCTGATACAGGTGCAGGTTTTCCTGAAATATGCTCAGATCCTGCCGTTGTTCCGGCAGGCTTTCCGCCAGCCCTAGTAGCAAGTAGCCGCCACGCTGCAGACTGCGGGCAAATACCTCGACGACTCTGTCTTGCAACGCGGCGCCGAAATAAATCAGGACGTTGCGGCAGACGATGAATTGGGTTTCCAGAAAGGCATCGTCGCTGACCAGGTTGTGCGGCATGAATTCTATAGCTGATTTCAACGAATCCCGGATCGCGATTTCGCCGCCTTGTCGTGCAAAATAATCGTCGAAACAGCCCGTGCCGCCGGCTTGTTGATAGTTTTGCCGCCATTGGTCCAGGTCGCGGGCGGACCAGCGGCCGTTGCTGGCCTCGTTCAAGAAATCGTTATTGATGTCGGTCGCGATCAGGCGGGTTTTTTTCAATAGGCCGGTTTCATGCAGCAATATCGCCAAGGTGTAAGTTTCCTGGCCACGGCCGCAACCGACTTGCCAGATGTTCAACAACGGAAAGCTGGCCAGGCGCGGCAATAATTCTTCGCGGACATAGCGCCAAATCTCCGGGTCGCGGAAAAATTCCGAGGTGGGGACCGAAATCGCGTTGATCACGGTCTGGGCCACTCGTTCGTCATGGATAACGTCATGCAGTATGCGCGTCAGGCTGTCCACCGCGAAGTAACTGACCAGCTGATCCAGGCGCCGCTTCAGCGAGGCGCGCGCGTAACCGCTGAAATCGTAACCCCAGCGTTCCTTGAGCGCCAACAGCAGCAATTCGATTTCGATGTCCTTGATCCTATGATCGGGCATATGAACTAGAGCCATCGACTGAGTACCTCCAGCAGTTTATTGATGTCGACTGGCTTGGGAATGTAATCGTTGGCGCCGGCCTGCATGCACAATTCAACATCGCCCGGCATCGCCTTGGCCGTGACCGCAATCAGCGGCAAATCGCCGTAGCCCAGGGCGCGGATATGGCCCATCAGGGCATAGCCATCCATTTCCGGCATCATGATGTCGCACAGCACGGCGTCGAAGGACTGTTGCTGCAAGAGTTCCAAGGCTTTGGCGCCACTGGGGACGACATCGACCTTGAAACCTTTTTGTCGTAATACCTTGGCGAGTGCGAACAAGTTGCGCACATCGTCATCCACCAATAACAGACGGCGGCTGTCTCCCGAAATCGGCGGAATGGGAGAGGGCGCCGCATGGGGTTGGACTAGGAGCGAAGGCGGGCTCAGTAAGCGCAGCACTTCCTGACGCAGCCTTTCGTTATTGTTGCCTTTAGTGACGACGGCATCGGCGTGCTTGCGCAGTTGAAACAATTCTTCGCTACTGAGTTCGCGCGCCGAATAAACCACGATAGGCGGATGAGCAATGCCGCCCAGTTGTTGCAGCCAATCGAAACCACTGATATCGGGTAATTGTAAATCGAGAATGATGGCGTCGGCTTGGTTATGAGTCAGCCATTCCAGGGCTTCCTTGCCGGTTTGTATGGCTTCTATTTCGACGCCGTCATGTCTGAACAAGGTTTGCAATGCAAGAATGTCGGCGGCATTGTCTTCCACCATCAATACGGTACGCCGCGGGGTATTCGCGGCGGCTTGTTCCAGCATGGTGCGAATGGCGGCCGCTATGCTGTCTTTCGTGACGGGTTTTTTCAAGAAACCCAAGGCGCCCAGTGTTTTGGCTTCCCCAGTATCTTGAGCGCCGGACATGATGAATACCGGAATATCGGCCGTGCTGGGTTCCGCCTTGAGCCGGCGCAGCACTTCCATGCCATGCATGCCGGGAAGTCCCAGATCAAGCAACAAGCCAGCGGGCCGGGTGTGTTGGATGAATTCCAGCGCTTTCTCGCCCGATTCCACCGTCGCCACGGGAAAGCCCAGCGTGTCGATCAAGCGCTGTAAAATCGAAACCAAGCGGCTGTCGTCCTCGACCACCAAAACCGGAGCGCCGGTTCTGCGAGGCATGCCGATGATCGGTTTGGGTTTTTCCGTGGCTTTGACGGGCTTGACGCCCTGTTCGGTGGTGTGCATAAGCGGAATTTTGACGCTAAAGGTGCTGCCGCGCCCCGGTGCGCTGACGACGCCGATGCTGCCGCCCATGAGTTCGGTCAAGCGTTTGCTGATTGCCAATCCCAATCCCGAGCCGCCGTATTTTCGGCTGGTGCCGCCATCGACTTGTTGAAACACGCCAAAGATGCTTTCCAGCTTGTCGTCCGGGATACCAATGCCGGTATCGGTGATGTCGAATCGCAGATGATCGGCTTCGCCGCGCGCGGCAATTTTTACCTGACCGCTGTCGGTGAATTTGATCGCATTGGACAACAGATTGGTGAGTACCTGCGTGATGCGTTGTCTATCGCCATGAATGGCTTCCGGCGCGGTGGTATCGACTTCGATGTCAAAGCCGATGTTTTTCCTTTCCGCCAACGGCATGAAGGTGCGGCGCAAATAGGCCATGACTTCATCGAGCGGAAAATCCTCGCTGAAGAGCTCAAAACGGCCGGCTTCGATCTTGGACAGGTCGAGAATGTCGTTGATCAATGTCAACAGATGGGTGCCGCTTTCGCTGATGACGGCGGCCGATTCGACCTGGTCGTCCGTCAGATTGCCTTCATCGTTTTCAGACAGGTTCTTCGCCAGAATCAGGATGCTGTTCAAAGGCGTGCGCAGTTCATGCGACATGTTGGCCAGAAAATCGGATTTATATTGATTGGCCAGACCCAGTTCCCGCGCCTTGGCTTCGGCTTCCTGACGCGCCTGTTCCAGTTCACGCCGCTGCGCTTCCAGCAATTGATTCTTGTGCTGCATTTCTTCTTGCTGTGCGCGTAACTCCTCCTGATTGGCGCGAAATTCCTCGTTTTGGGCTTTCAGTTCCTCGGTCATCGCCTTCATTTCTTCGTTGTTTTGGCGCAGCGCTTCCTGTTGCTGTTTTACTTCGGTGACGTCGCGGGCCGCCGCGAAGACGCCGGCCACCTTGCCATTGGCATCGTAATAGACGCTGGCGTTGTACAACACGTCGGTAACCTTGCCGGACATATGGCGAATCGCCAAGGGGTAATCGGTGACCAGGCCTTGCGAAAACACCTGTTGATACCCGATACGTGCTTGCTCCGGTTCGGTAAAGTAATTGCAAAAATCACTGCCGATTAAATGTTCGCGCGTGACGCCGGTAACTTTTTCGGTGGCGCTGTTCACATCCATGATGCGGCCTTCCGCGCTGATCGTCACCAATGGATCGAGACAGGCTTCCAGCAGGCTGCGGGCATAGCGCGACGCTTCCTCGATGCGTTGGCGCTGGGCCTTCATTTCTTCATTGTTTTTTCGTAAGGCTTCTTGTTGTTGCTTGACTTCGGTGACGTCGCGAGCCGCCGCGAATACGCCGGCGACCTTGCCATCGGCATCGTAATAGACGCTGGCGTTGTAGAGTACATCGGTGATCTTGCCGGATGCGTGCCGCAGCGCCAGTGGGTAATCGAGGACAGAACCTTCGGAAAAGGCCTGCTGATAGCCTTTGCGGGCTTGATCCGGTTCGGTGAAATAATTGCAAAAGTCGCTGCCGATCAATTGTTCGCGGCTGACCCCGGTGACTTTTTCGGTGGCGCTGTTGACATCCATGATGCGGCCTTCGGTGCTGATCGTCACCAGGGGATCGAGCGCTGCTTCGATCAGGCTGCGGGCGTAACGGGAGGCTTTCTCGATACGTTGTCGTTGTTCGGCCATGACCTCGGCTTGTTGCCGGGTTTCATTCAACAGCGCCAAATTGTGTTCGGCGGCCTGCAGATTGGCCAGATGCAGGCCCAAGCCATTGGCGGCGGCGGTCAAAAATTCGTGCTGGTAGGGCGTCAAGCTGTGCAGGGTTGCTAATTCCAGCACCCCCAGCACCTCCTCTTTATGCGGGATGGGATACAGCACCAGTTCGTGGGGACTGAATTCGCCGAGGCCTGCGCTGATCACCGCAAGCCCTTCCGGGACCGGCGACAGAATCACCGGTTGGCGATCGCGCGCGCATTGCCCGACCAGTCCCGTGCCCAGCGCAAAATGATCTTCCACCTGGCTGCGGCGGGCCAGTCCATGGATGCCGACCCGGCTATAGACTTTCTCGGCGTTGCGAAAATACAAGGCCGCGACCGGGATTTCCAGGCTGTCGCACAAATATTTCAGGATCGCCTCCGGGACGTCCTTCATCGAAAACTGGCTGGATACCAGATTGGTCAATCCGGCCAGATGTTCGTTCAGCCAATGGCTGCGCTCGATTTGCAGCGACATCTGCCGAAAACCCTCGGCGGCCTGAGCCATGCTGCCGATTTCGTCACGCCTGTCCAGGCCGGGTACTTGCGCTTCCTCGCCATGAGCCAATTTGGACAGGGCGCCTTGAATCGCGACGATGGGACGGGCGACGGCGCGCGCGCCCCACGCGCTGAACAAGGCCGCCAAAATAGCCAGCAGGCCACCCACGAACATCAATACCCGGCTTTGTATCGTCAATCCGTGCAAGGCTTCCGCCTGATCGGTTTTGACCATGACCCCCCACAGGGCTTTTTCACCCAACGCGTTGGGAAAGGGGGATACGGCTTTATAAAGTACGTACGATGGTACGCCGCGATAGTCCGGGGTCAATATCGTGCCTTCTTCGCCCAGCACGACATGGCGAACGGCCTGGCTATCGATTTGTTTGCGCAAGGCCGTGCTCTCGGTTTCGAAGCGGGAGTCCGTCAACATCCAGCGGTCGCGATTGATGATGTAGGTTTCGCCGCTTTCGCCGAGGCCACTCCTGTCAGACATCAGCTCGTTCAGCGCGCTTGAAGAGATTTTCGTCGCGATGATGCCGATGAAGTGTTGATTGTCGGTATCGAATACCGGCATCGCCAAAAAAGCCATCGGCAAACCGTCACTGGCCGGATAACGGGTAAAATCGGCAAAGCCGGCCACGCCCGGCACGGGTTTATTCAATAAAGGTGTTATCGCATGGGCCAGTCCGCTGTCTTTCCAGGGGCCTGTGACAAGATTGGTGGCGAAATCCTTTTCTTTCAGCATCGAGTACACCACGTTGCCTTCGGGGTCTATCAGCGCTATGTCGTCCATGTTCTGAAAACGGTGACGATTACGATAGCGCTCGTGGTGTTTTTGATGGAGCCTATCGTAGGCGTCGGGTTTGTCGTTAATTGCAAAACGGTCCCGTTCCTGGCGGGGTAATTCATTACCGGTCACATACCGTTGCTGTAACACAAATTGGGCGTTATCACCCCACTGCCGGAAAGCTTCCGCGAATTCGACCAAAGATTCGCGCGTGCTAGGTGCGCTAGCCATGATGGACAACTGGGCTTCGGTGGAATCCAGATAACGTTGCAGCGCGGTCAATCGAGCCGCTTGCGCCGTGAGCATTTTTTCTTGTGTCGCTGCTTCCAAGGCTTTTTTGGAAACGAATGACGATACGACAAGAACGACGAGGAGCGCCAGAATCGCGGTGGACGCAGTGGTAAGGGACAGCCGGGCTTGAAGTTTCATGATGGACTGAGCACAAGGGGGGATGCGGTCTATGGTAATCAAACTCGCCAGAGCTGGCTAGACATTGTCGGTAATGCTCATTCGACGTCTTGTTGGACCGATTGGCCTTCGAACGTGGTTGCCCGGCTTTCCTTAAATTTTCAAAAGGCTTATAGTGGATTTTTCTTCACGCTGACCCGGGAGGCTGTCATGGCTAACAGTGAAATCGATCAAGTTGCCGTCATCGAGGTTTTGAATAAAATTTTGGAGGCCGAACTGGCGGGCGTCGTGCGTTATACGCATTATGCGTTGATGGTGTTCGGTTATCACCGGATTCCGATAGTGGGGTGGATGCGCGCCCAAGCCAACGAATCCTTGCTGCACGCCAACGAAGCCGGCGAAATGATCACGCAATTGGGTGGCCATCCTTCGCTGGGCATCGGGCCTTTGCTGGAAACCCATCGTCACGACATCGGCGATATCTTGCGTGAATCGCTGGAGCATGAAACTCAGGCCCTGGCCGAATATTATCGTTTGCTGGAACTGGTGAACGGCCGTAATGTGTTGCTGGAGGAATATGCCCGCCGCATGTGCGCATTGGAGGAAACCCATGTCGGCGATGTGCGGAAGATGTTGCTAAAACCAGGGTCGTGAGCCGAAGATTAGGCATTCAGTAAATTTTCTTACCATATCGCGGGAGAACACTATGCACGTCAGTTTGGAACAAGCAGAAAAGGCTATTGCGGCCGCGGTTGCGGAATCGGAAAGGTTGGGTACGCAAATGTGTATCGCGGTGGTCGATTCCGGCGCCGATTTGAAGGCGTTTACCCGAATGAATGGGGCCTGGGTAGGCAGTATCGATATTGCGATCAAAAAAGCCAAGACCGCTTGTTTTTTCGGCATGAACACCGGCCAGATCGGCCAGCTTTCGCAGCCGGGCGGGCCACTTTACGGCATCGAGCATTCCAACCAGGGGCTGATTACCTTTCCGGGCGGCGTGCCGATAGTCGATCAGGACGGCGTACTGATTGGTGCGGTCGGCGTCAGCGGCAGTTCGGTGGAAAACGACCATCAGGTGGCCAAGGCCGCCGCCGAATCCATCGGCCTGTCCGATTTGCCTTCCCATCCCTGGCGCACCTGAACGCCAGCGTCCTGACGCGGAGAGGGGGCGACAGCCTCACCGAGTCGGGCCATGGCTTCCCTGTTGACAAGCTGTCGAGTTCAATGCTTGCCAGTTACTTTGGTTTTCAAATGATCGGTCAACCGTTTCATGGCTGAAGAAGCATCATCGGGGGATAGGTGCACGTTGATCAGGCTGGGCATGGTTTGGTTGTTCAAGGCACATGTCAATGCGCCCTCGAAGGCTTGTTCCGTGTTGGCGTCGTACCCCATCAACGGCCCGAACACTTCACCCAGGCGCTCGAAGCGCCAGGGCGCGATGTCGTTGAAGGGGCCTTCGAGCAAGCAGCGTTCGGTGCTGTAGCCGCTATTGTTGAACACCACTACGATGGGATTCAAGCCCAGGCGGGCTTGGGTCGAAAGCTCCGTGCCGGTCATTTGAAAGGCGCCGTCGCCAACGAGGATCAAGGCGCGACGGTCCGGCCGGGCAACCTGGGCGCCCAGCGCGGCCGGGACGGCGAAACCCATCGTGGTATAAAATCCGGAAGCCAGAAATTCGGTGGGCTGGTGCACGCGCAAATCGATCGCCGCGAACAGGCAGTCGCCGACGTCGCAAACCACGATCATGTCCGGACTCAGCGCCTGATTCAACCGCGCGCTCAACCGCTCCGTCGTGATCGGCCGGCCCGTTTCTGGAAAGTCGACGACTTCAGGCTGGCATGAGGTCAATAAACCCATTTCGTCTGCGCGAGGTTTGACCTCGCGGGTCAAGGCGGCCACAAAATCGGCGAGTGCCACGCGGGGATAGCGGTGGGCACTGATCACCACTTCATTTCCCGCCGCGCGCACCATGGCATGAGGGTCAAGCTTCGCGGTATAGATTCCTGTATCGATTTCATTCAGGGTCATGCCCAGCATCAGCAGCAAATCGGATTGCTCGACCGTGTAGCGCACATTTTCGGAACTCATGGCGCCCTCATAAATGCCGAGATAGGCCGGGTGCCTTTCCGCCATGACCGATTTGCCGGTCAAGGTCGCGGCTATCGGCAAGCCGGAGCGTTCTATCAATTCGGTCAAGGCGCCTTGCAGTCCGCGTCGATGCAATTCCACGCCCGCAATCACGATGGGCGAAACGGCTTTTTCCAGCATTTCCAGCGTTTCGGCAACCGATTCCGACAAAGCCGTATCATCGCTGGTAAAAGGCTCGATCGCTGACGTCGGCATCGGGTAGCCTTCCCGCGTGACGATGTCCCTGGGGATTTCTATATAAACGGGTTTGCAATAACGGCGTGCCGCGGCGATGGCATGATCTATCTGCCGAAAGGCAATCACGGGGTCGTTTAGCACGACCGAGGCGCAACAAATGCGTTCGAAAATTTCGCGTTGGGCGGTAAACGGGCCGAAGCGATGATGAATCAAGGGATCGTTACGCTGCTCACTCACGCCCGGCGCGCCGCTGATGACGATGACTGGCGACGATTCCGCATAGGCTCCGGCAATCGCATTGACGGTATTCAATGCGCCCACCCCATAGGTCACGGCCACCGCGCCGAGGCCGCGACAGCGCGCGTAACCGTCCGCCGCGAAGGCTGCGGTGTCTTCCCGCGTGGTACCGATATGCCGGATGGGGCTTTTGATCAGCAAATCATAAAAACCCAGCACATAATCGCCTGGAATGCCGAATATATGTCCTACGCCCGCCTCATGAAGGCGCTTCAGCAGATACTGCCCGATAGTCTCGTATTTAGCGGTACTCATGGCATGCTTCCCTCCAAACGAAAACCAGATGTCAAGCAAATCAGCGCGATCGCCACGGAAAGACTGGGGCGGCCGCCCAGCTTATTCAAACTAGACAGGAACGATACTGCGCAGCTATCGGTAAAAAGTCAACCGTTTGCATTCAGGACATGTTTCCTGGGTAGCCCGCCCCCCTCCCGCAAGGAAAGGACGGGGCGTTCAAGTTTCGCTGCTGGCCGGCAACGTTTCTTTTTGATCCCATTCGGCTTTGATTGCTTTCAACGGTGTCTTGATTTGCAAAAAACGCTCGGCCATCCGTGGATCGAAATGGTGTCCGGCATTTTTCTCGATATAGGCAAAGGCTTCTTCGGCGGACCAGGCGGCTTTGTAAGGACGTGGCAGGGTGAGGGCGTCGAAGACGTCGGCGATGGCGACGATGCGGGCCGCTTCGGGGATGTCGGTGCCGGACAAGCCGCGAGGATAGCCGCTGCCGTCCCATTTCTCGTGATGATACAAAGCCACTTGCGCCGCCAGTTTGAACACCGGCGCTTCGCTTTTGGAAAGAATGTCGTAACCGATCTGGCAATGCGTGAACATGATTTTCCATTCCTCGGCAGTAAGTTTGTCAGACTTGCACAGGATCGCATTGGGAATGCCGATTTTACCGGTGTCGTGCATCGCCGCGGCCAGTTCCAGCAATTCGACTTCTTGCCGCGGCCAACCCAGGGCTTGGGCCAGCAGCTTGGAATAGGCCGCCATGCGCCAGATATGCACGCCGGTATCGGTGTCGTTGAAATGGCCGGCTTCGCCCAGCATGAAAATCGCTTCCCGGTAGCTTTTTTCCAATTGTTTAGCCTGCACCAAGGATAAATGCGTGCGCACCCTGGCCCTGACGATTTCGGGCACGACCGGTTTGCTCAGATAATCGACGCAACCGGCGCTAAACCCGGCGCTCTCGTTGCCGGTGTCGGACAATACGGAAACGAATATCACCGGAATGTTTTCGGTAAGCGGACTGGCTTTTAGGGTACGGCAGACCTCGTAACCATCGATGTCGGGAAGCTGAATGTCCAACAACACCAGGCTGGGATGATGGCGGTGCGCGGCCGATAAGGCATCTTGACCATTGCGGGCAAAGACCAGGCGGTATTCCGGTTCCAGAATCTGCTGCAGAAGGGCCAAATTGGTTGGCTCGTCATCGACTATCAAAATGGGGTGATTGGGCATGGATTTATCGGGAGCTGGGAGCATTGAAGTGTTCGATCAGGGCTTGGGTCGATGATTCGGCTGCACGAAAATCGTATTCCTGTACCTGGGCAATAATCGAGTCGATTAGATCGCGGCCGGTCAGGGGTTCCAGATACTGTAACTGCTTCCTGACCTCGGTCGGATCATCCTGCTCCAACGCTGTTAGCAATCGCTGCAAGCCTGCCAGAATCACGGCGCGATCGGCGGATGCCGGTTCGCTGCGGTCGGTATGGGCGTCGGTTGCCAGCCAATTTGCCAAACTGCCGGCTACTTCGTCAAGCGCGGATTGCAATTCGCTGGTGGCTTGAACCAGGTCCGCGTCGTCGGCGACGGCTTTTTCCACGACACCGCAGTGGGCGGCGATCGAATTCAGGCACAGATTGCCGGCGGCGCCCTTGATCTTGTGCGCCAATGCGGCAGCGGCGCGACGATGGCCTTGCAGTCCGGCTTCGGCTATTTCATCGCCGGCTTTCCGATATAAACCGACAAAGCGGCAAAGATAGTCTTTATAGGTATTCGGGGCGCCCCACTTGCTCAAGGCCGCGCTGATATCGATGCCGGGCAGGTCGAAATCGCTTGCACGGGGCGACGGGTCGGGAGCGGTGCCGGCAGGCTGATCAAGGGCTGCGAATCTGCTTTGGCAGCCTGTCCAGCGCTGTAACATCGTCATCATTTGCTCGACGTTGAAGGGCTTGGCGATGAAGTCGTTCATGCCGGCCGCCAGCGCCGAATCTTTCAGGGTTTTGAATGCCCCGGCCGTCAAGGCGATGATAGGCAGATGTTGCCATTCGGGGTTGAGGCGGATATGCCGGGTGGCTTCATAACCGTCCATACGCGGCATTTGAACATCCATCAGGATCACGTCCACGGTATCGGCATGTTGCGCCAGCCAATCCAGGGCGGCTTGACCATCGTTGGCCAGGTTGACCAGGGCGCCGTCGGCTTCCAGAATGCGCATGGCGACCTCGCGGTTGAATTCGCTGTCGTCCACTACCAACACCCGCAACCCTGGAATGCGAAGTTGTTTGCCGTGTTCCGGCTTGCTGGCCGGTAGCGATGCCGGATGTTGCCGCTTATTCCACGCCGACGCTACCGCGTTATACAAAGCCGATGGCGTCACGGGTTTGTTCAAGATGCCGTCAGGCATAAGGTTGTCTGTCCGCGTCTTCTCCAGCTCTGCTTTTGGGCGCTTGGTTACCAGCAGCACGATAGGAGGATCGTCGCATTGTGCGTCTTGTGCCACAACGGTTTGCTTGATGCTTGCGACGCTTTCCAGGTCGGCGGTTTCGCTCATGTCGCCATCCAGTAGCAGCAGATCGTAAGAGCGGATTTTATGTTTGCGTTCGGAGGCTTGGGCCAACCCGCTTGCCCCGTCCGCGTGCCAACTCAAGCTCTTGGCCGTCAATATCAGGGCTTCACGGCGATGCTCGTTGTCATCGATCACCAATACCTGCAAATCGCGCGGCTGGAGCGGCACCACGCCGCTCGTCTGTTGACGTTGCAGCGGCAATACAAACCAGAATTCGCTGCCTTCGCCGGCCACACTGTCAACTTCCAATTCGCCGCCCATCAATTGCACCAAGCGCCGAGAGATAGCCAAGCCCAAGCCGGAACCGCCAAAACGCCGGCTGATCGTGGCGTCGGCTTGGCTGAACGCTTGGAAAATTGCGGTTTTTTGCGTTGCGGAAATACCGATGCCGCTGTCCTTTACCGCAAAACGTAGCCGTATTCGATCTTGTTGTTGCTCTATCAGGCGCAGGCGTAATTCGACGTAGCCGGTTTCGGTAAATTTGATCGCATTGTTCAGCAAATTCAGCAAAACCTGTTGCAAGCGCAGGCTGTCGCCGATCACGGCATCCACTTCGGGTTCGGGTACGATGAGCAGTTCCAGCTGCTTTTTGGCGGCGGCATCCGCCATCAATGCCGCGAGACTGTCGAGCAGATCGGATAGGCGAAAAGGCGCGTTTTCCAGTTCCAAGCGACCGGCTTCGATTTTGGAAAAATCCAGAATGTCGTTGATGATGGCCATCAAGGATTGGCCGGCGAGGTGAATTTTGTTTACCAGTTGTTTGCTTTCCTTATCCAGCGGTTTTTGTTCCAACAAATAGCAAAAACCCAGCACGGCGTTCATCGGCGTGCGTATCTCGTGGCTCATGTTGGCCAGGAATTCGCTTTTGACTTTTGCCAGTTGCTCGGCCCGGTCTCGGGCTTGGTTGAACTCCTGGGTACGTTCCGCCACCAGTTTTTCCAGATGCTCCCGATACAGCATGAGCTCCTGCTCCTGTTGTTTACGCTCGGTGACATCCCTATCCAGGCCGCGATAGCCGGCCAAGTTGCCTTGCATATCGAAGATGGGCATGCCGCTGGTCTGTATGATGCGCAGGCTGCCGTCCTTGTGCATGTTCACATTGTCCAAATCGCGAAACGAGGCGCGCCGGGCTGCGATGGCGGCAAATTCGGCGGATTTTGTCAGGGCTTCTTCCGCGGGCATGAGTTCGAAGGGGGTGCGGCCCAGCAATTCCTCTGGTGTATATCCGAGCACCTCGTTCACCGAATCGGATACGAAACTGTAGCGTCCCTCAATATCGACCTCCCAAATCCAGTCGGCGGAAATCTTGGCAACATCCTGAAAGCGTCGTTCGCTCTGCGCCAAGGCTTGCAGCACGTTGATGCTTTGCGTGATGTCCTCGGTAAAGATGGCGATGCCGCCTATGCCATTATCAGGGATACGCCACGGCCTAACCTCCCAACGCTGCCACTGAACTTCGCCATTGGCGAGGACGAAACGATCCTGTTCGGTTTTGATGACTTCGCCGGCCAAGGCGCGGCGATGCACCGATTTCCAAGCATCGCCGATTTCAGGAAAAATCTCATAGTGACAACGGCCCATGATGTTTTGTCCCTGCAGTCCATAATCATCCAGCCAGCGGTTGCTGACGGCCAGATAGCGCATGTTGCGGTCGAGCATGGCCAGCGCGGCGGGCGCATGCTGAATGAATAGGCTCAACTGGGTCTGACTTTCCAGTAAATCATGTTCGATTTTTTTGCGCGCACTGATGTTTTGCTGCGTGCCTATCATGCGCTTGGGCTGGCCGTCTGGATCGCGCTCGATGACTTTGCCGGCGGCCAATACCCACAGGTATTCGTTACTGCGGTGACGCATGCGGTATTCGGCCTGGTAATTTTGAGTTTCACCTTGAAAATAGCGCTGTATCGTCTGCATCACCATGGGCAGGTCATCCGGATGCACCCGGCTTGGCCATTCCTGCTTGTCCGGGGAAAGCTCGTCCGCGGCATAGCCGAGCAGCGCTTTCCAGCCTGGAGAGTAGTAAACATCATCGTTGCTTATATCCCAATCCCAGACGCCTTAGTTGCTGCCTTCGAGCGCGAATTGCCAGCGCGCCTCGCTTTGTTTCAACTCCTGTTCGGCTTGAAGTTGTTCGGTGATGTCGCGCGCCAGGATGATTTCGGCGGGTTTGCCATTCAAATTCAAGGTATGGCCGGTAATTGCGGCCCAAAACTCGCTACCATCCTTGCGCCGGTGCAGCCAGGCGCCGGCTTCGTTGTAATAGGCTTGCCGCTCTGCCGTTGCGGCGACATTGGTCAATAGGTCGCCGATCTGTTCCGGCGGGCGTATATCCTTGATGGTCATGGCTAAAAACTCGTCGCGGCTGTAACCATAGTTTGCAATGGCCGCATTATTGACATCGAGGAAGGCCAGGGTTTCCAGGTCGTAAATCCACAGCGGCAAGGGATTGGCTTCGAACAAGAGCCGATAACGTTGCTCGGACTGCTGTAGCGTTTGTTCGGTTTGCTGTTGCTCGGTGATGTCGCGGACGAAGGCGATGTACAGGCGCATGCCTTCGTTCAGCAACAAACAGATCCGCACTTCCGCCGGATATTGGCTGCCATCCTTGCGTCGATGCAAACCTATGAAGCTTTTGACCGTTCCCGGTTCTATGCCGGCCCAGAGGGTTTGTGCCTGGGCCAAATCGAAATTCTCGAGTTTTTCGATGTCCATGACGTTTTTGCCCAATAATTCACTTCTGCGATAACCGGCTTTGGCGCAGGCTACCTGATTGACGTCCAGGATCACGCCGTCATGGTCGTGGAGGTACACGCCGTCCGGTATGGCCTGATCGACCAGGGTTTGATAACGGGTCTCGGCATAGTGCTTTTCCGCTTCAGTTTGCTTGCGCTCGGTGATGTCCAGCACGATCCCGCGATAAAAGCCGAGCTGGCCATTGGCGGTGAAAACGGGTTGGCCCCGTGACATCAGCCAGCGCTGAGGCGTGACGCCGGGTTGGTTGACCCTCCATTCCAGATTGAATGCTTGCTGCTGTTGCACGAATTGCTGCAATTGAGCCGTAACCGCTTCCCGGTCGTCAGGGTGCACGCTGCTCAGCCAATGCTCGTAACTCGGCGGTGTCCGTGGATCGAGGCCGTAAAGGCTGGCGAGATCATCCGACCAATAGACTTGGTTGGTATTGCTGTCCCATTCCCACCAGCCCGCGTGCGCCGCCGCCATCGCCAAACAGAGGCGTTCGTGCTGGGCCCGAAGCATTTGGGCGTCTTGTTCTTGTATTTGTAGTTGCTTGAGCACCAGTTTTCCATAACTGAACGACAACAGCCCGCCCATGGCCGCAAACAGCAGTACGGAAAAGCCATGCCGGTCTTCCACCAACCACGAACCTGCCGGTGGAATGAAGTAATACACGCCGAGCAGCGTCGCAGTGAGGGTGCCGATGATGCCACCCCAAAGCCCGCCCGCCCAAACACTGAAAAATACGGCCGGATACATCAGCATCCAGGTCGAAACCGGGATAGTCCGCCAGAGCCAGTTTTGCACGATTGCGGCCAGCAGTGGAATTAACGCGGCGATGACGATGCGAACGCTCTTGGATAGGGTTATCGATGGCTGCATCTCAATCACTCGTTTTTGGAGGGTAAAGACAGGATTTCAATTGTGGCAGGGCTTTGCCGTTTTGCAAAAGAAATGCTGACTGCATCAACCTAAAAACATCAGTAGTCCACGAAAAGCACGAAAGACACGAAATAAAACAGATGGTTACGTCACTTGATTTAGTTGCCCGCAAGGTGTCGGCTTTTTGAGCAATAACTTTTTGAAACTGTTCGTAATTTTTGTGTGTTTCGTGGACCAAATGATTTTTATAGGATCAATGGAGATAGGGCAAGGCATGGCGCTTTGCGGGAACATGGCTGGTTTGGCAGAGGGTAACCCTTAGACAGGGCTCTGGCCGAAGCGCTGCGCCGTTTATCGGCCGGGTTTTTCGTGATGCCCGGCCGATCGCGGATATGCAAGAGGATTGGTGTTTTGGCGGCTCAATTGGACAGGGTGTAGCCCACCTTGATCGTCACCTGCCAATGCGCGACCTTGCCATTTTCGATATGGCCGCGGGTTTCGACGACTTCGAGCCAGCGCATGTTCTGTATGGTTTGTCCGGCCTTGGCGACCGCGTTTTCGATGGCTTGTTGAATGCCGAGGCTGGATGAACCGGTGAGTTCGATTTTTTGATACACATGTTCGGGCATGACTAATTCTCCTGCTGAGGGCTGAAAAGGGTTTGGTAAGCGCGCGCGGCGGTTTCGGGTTCCTGGTCGAAAATGCCGCCTATCACCGCCAGCAAGTCCGCGCCCGCGTCCAATAACTGACGACCGTTGTTCGGCAGGATGCCGCCGATGGCAACGATGGGCACGTTCAAAAGCCGTTTGGCCTGCTGCAGGGTGGCAATCTCGGCCGGGGCCGCCAGGGGTTTTGAACCCGAAGGAAAAAAACGCCCGAAGGCTACATAGTCGGCGCCGGCTGCCGCGGCCAGCTGCGCTCTGCCAATGTCGTTATAGCAGGAAACGCCGATGATGGCATCTTTCCCAAGCAGTTGCCGCGCAGCGGCGATATCGCCATCGTCCCGCCCCAAATGCACGCCATCGGCGCCGGTTTGCAAGGCCAGTTCGATGCTGTCATTGATCAACAACGGCACCTGGTACGCGTGACAGATTCGCAGCAGCCGGCTCGCCAGCGTGACGGCATCGAGTGGTTCTTTGTCGCGATATTGAACGACGACCGCGCCGCCTTTCAACGCATCTTCGACGTCGCGAACGATTTGCTCCAGGGATTTGTGTTCGGTTTGAGTGATGGCATACAAGCCACGCCGTGGAAATTTCATGGTGCTATCCAAAAAAATCGATCGGGATTCAGTTGGCCCTTGCCGGCAGGGTAGGCGGCGGCCAGTGCCTGCCAGGTGTAGTCTTGGGCTTCATTGACCGCGCTGAATACATCCAGGCCTCGAGCCAGCAGGGCGGCAATCGCGCTGGCCAGCGTACAGCCCGAGCCGTGATATTCATGGGGCAAGCGCTCCCAGCTGAACGTTTCGTGCAGATCGTCAGGCATGAACAGACGGTTTCGCACCAGCTCGGAGTCTTCGTGCGTGCCGGTGATCAAGACATATTCAGCCCCCGCGTCTTGCAAGACCGCGGCGCATTCGCTCAGATCATCGCGTCGCGCTAGGCGGCGGGCCTCCAGACTGTTGGGTGTCAACACGGTGGTTAACGGTAGCAGTCGCTCGATGATGCTGTCGATCAAGGCCTGACTCGCCAGTTCCGTGCCGCCGCCCGCGGCCAGCACCGGGTCCAGTACGACCGGAATAGTGGGATGTTGCTGCAAAACAATGGCGACTGCCTCGGCGACGCGGGCATCGCCGAGTAAACCGATTTTGAACGCCGCAACGTCGATGTCGGCCAGCAGGGTTGCGGCCTGCTGCCTGATGTCGTCCGGATGCTGCGGGAGCAGCTTTTTGACGTTGTTGCTGTCTTGTTCCGTGAGTGCCGTGATGACGCTGACGGCATGGCATTGATGGCTGACGATGGCCTCGATGTCGGCTTGCACGCCGGCACCGCCGCTCGGGTCGTGCCCGGAAAAGCACAGCACGACGGGGCGTCTTGCTGTCATAGTGTTTCTCCGGCCAGCAGGCGTAGAAACGCCTGTTCGCCAATGACCGTCACGCCTTTTTCGCGAGCCGCGTTGATTTTGTTGGCCCCGACATTGTCACCCGCTATCAGATAATCGGTTTTGGCCGACACCGACGAACCGACTTTCGCGCCCACGGCTTTGGCTTGCTTGCCGAGTTCGTCACGCGTGCCGCTATGCAGCGTGCCGGTAAAAACCAGGGACTTGCCGGCCAGGGGATGGCCCGTGTTGGCGGCGAGGTTCTGGCTGGGCTGCAAATTGAAGCCGAGTGCCATCAATGTGTCGAACAAGGGTTTGATGTTGGCAAAACCTTCGATAATGACGGCGGCGGTTTTTTCCGCAAATCCCTCGATCGCCACGATATCCGCTTCGGACAAGGCGAAAACATCCGTCAAGGCATGATGCCGCATCAGGCGCTCGCAATTGCCCAGCCCCATCCGGAACACGCCGAAAGCCGCCAGAAAGCGCCAATCATCGATCGTTTCGCTGCGACTGCGCGCCAGTTGATCGACCAGGTTTTGCGATTGTTTGGGGCCGAAACCCATGCTTTCGAATTGCTCGGTGCCGAGCCGGTATATTTCATCGACGCGGCGGATGCCGTGAGCGTAAAGTTTTTTGATCGTCGCGGCGCCGAAGCCATCGTTGTTTTTCAAGACCCGAAAAAAATGCTCCATGCTGTTGCTGATCTGCGCCGGACAGGCCAGATTGTTGGGACACAATAAATAGTCGTTGTCCCAGATCAATTCATGTCCGCAGCTGGGGCAGTGCGTCGGCACCCTCGGTTCGGCGGGACTGAGGACTTCCTCGATCTTGGGGATCACCTCGCCGGAGCGGGCCAGGCGAATCAACGCGCCTGGGCCTATGCCCTTGTCGAGCACCATTTTGTAATGATGTGCCGTGGCGCGGGAGAGCAGGGCGCCGCTGAGCCGGGTCGGTTCCAGTTCCGCAACCGGCGTGATGCGGCCGGAGCGCGAAGTTTGCGGCACCACGTTTAGAATTCTGACTTCGGCGGTGGCGAGATTTTCCTTGTAGGCGAGCTGCCAGCGGTGATGGTGGCGGGTCGCGCCCATGTATTGCTTTAATTCGTCGTCGACGATTTCCAGAATCACGCCGTCGACGTCGTAATCGACCTTGTTCCAGATGTCTTTGACTATGCTGGCAAAATCCAGGATCAACGCAGACCAGGAACCCGTCCAGCTCGGCAGCAGCGCGAACGGATAAAACACCGCGGCATGATCCAGAATGGCTTGCTCGGCGTGAGTGTCCAGTTCTTTTTCCTTGATTACGCTGGCTTGAAAATTGCGCGGGTTATCAAAGAATTCGGCCAGTTTTTCATCGAAGTAGCTGCGACTGACGACGATTTCGCCGGCGCCCAGCCCGCGTCGGCCTTGGTGGGCGACTTGCAGTCCGCGCTCGAAAACCCGGCTGATGTCCTGGCCCTTGCGGCCGTCGCCGCGGGTATAGAACAGGTTGCCGTCGTCGTAGGCCGCATAGCCATCCAGTTTTGGCGTGACCTTGAAGGTGAGTCGCGTAAAGTCCTTGCCCAGCTCGGCGGCGGCCTTTTCGATGCGGGCGCCCCAGCGTTCCACGTCATCCAGACTGTAGGCTTTGTCGGTCGACAGCATGATGACCGGCAAATCGACGGTTTTACCGGCAAAGACCGGTTCAGGTTCCACGCTTTCCAGCAAGGGATGGTCGGGATGACGGGCTTTGAGTTCGGCCAAATAAATAAAATCATAATCGGCGTCGCTGATGACGGGCTCGCCGCCGCGATACAAGGCATTGGCGATTTGCAAGAACCCCGTCAATTCCTCGTCGCTGGCGTTGCTAATCCGCTCGGGATGCCGGCAAAGTTCGCAAAAGCGTTCTTCGCTTAGATTGTCGAAATTGAGTGCGGCTCCAAACACGAGGTCTTTTTGCTTCTTGCTTAGCATCGGGTCTTGGTACTGAATGAGTGCGGTTTGAAAAAATCGTTGAATGTAAAACGCCCAAATAGTCTGAAACCATTTGGGCGTCTCGTTGCCTTCGTCGCGACGAGGGTGTCGCGCCTAAGAAAAACTTGCGTTAGGTTCTGAAGCTACCGACCGTGGCACGCAACTGGTTGGCCAGTTCAAGTAGCTCATGGCAAGCTTCGGCGGTATTTTTCGCCCCTACTGAAGTTTCTTCCGATACATGGCTGATGTTGCTGATGTTGCGGTTGATTTCTTCGGCCACGGCGGTTTGTTCCTCGGCCGCATTCGCGATTTGGTTGTTCATGTCGTTGATGGTGTCGATTCGTTCGCTGATCGAAGTGATCGAACCGCCCGCCGAAGCCGCTTGATCCACGCTGGAGGCGGCTCGCTTGCGGCCATTATCCATGACGGAAACGGCTTGTTTGGCGCGGTCTTGCAAGCGTTCGATGGTTTGTTGAATTTCCAGGGTCGAGTTCTGCGTGCGGCTGGCCAAGGTGCGCACTTCGTCGGCCACCACGGCAAAGCCGCGACCTTGCTCGCCGGCACGCGCCGCTTCGATCGCGGCATTCAAGGCCAGCAGATTGGTTTGTTCGGCGATGCCTTGAATGACGCCCAATACCTCGCCGATGCTGTTGCTGTCGTTTTCCAGCTCGTGAATGACATTGGCGGCGTTTTCCACTTCGCTTGCCAAGCTATTGATGCCGCTGACCGCGTCATTGACGATGTTTTTGCCGCTGGTAGCTTCCTGTTCGGCAATCTCGGCGGCTTCGGAGGCTCTGACGGCGTTGCGGGCCACTTCCTGCACGGTCGAGGTCATCTGCTTCATCGCATTGGCGACCAGGGTGGTTTCCTGCAATTGACGTTCCACGCCTTTTTGCGTGGTTTGGGTTATGGTCGCCAGTTTATGCGAGGCATTGGCCAGCTTTTCGCTGGTGATGCTGATTTCATCGACGGTTTTGGCAATCTTCTTCACGAATGAGTTAAAGCTGGACGCCACCCAGGCAAATTCGGAACGGCCTGTTGCATTCAGGCGGGCGCGCAGATCGCCTTCGCCACTGCAAATTTGTTGCAGGCTGAGCGCCAGGTCGGTCAGCGGGCTGATGATGATGGAATTCATCACGAAGTAGCCGGTAAAGCCGATGATGAACAAGCCCAGCAGCAGGAAACCGACGGCGTAATAAATTTCTTTCTTGAAGTCAGCCAGGGCGACGTCGAAGGGTGTGATGATTTCAAAGGCGCCATGCAAATCGCCGGCGCGGCGGTTTTCCATCGGATAGCCGAGCAAATCCTTGCCTTGATCGTTATGCCATAAGGTTTGCGAGGTGGCCGGATCGCCGTGGCAGAGTTCGCACTGCTTGACCATTTTGACGGGTCTGAAATAACGAATTTCTTGCTTTTCGTCGTCGACGATGCTGTATTCTTTCAGCGACGGGTCATTGGCAAAGATATCCAGTACTTTGCGCTCGACGTCGTCTGGCAGGTTTCGAGGTGGATTGCGCGGATTGAGCGCCGGCGCCTTGAAGCGGAAACCGCCTTCTTTGGCCTTGGCTTCTATGACGTCCCAGGCATTGGCGGTCGGCACGGTGGCGATGATCAGTTCGCGGGCCGCGGCTGGGCCTTTGCCTTCGGTGACCTGGACGAGTTGTTCAGGGCTGTAAAGACCGGATTCCCATTTTTTGACCACGTTATCGCGGATGGATTCGGATACCAATAACAACTGGCGTGATGAGTCAATTTTTTGCTCGATTAGGCTTTGTTTTTCGGCATTGGCGAAAACGACCAAAATTCCTATGCCCACGATGGTGAGCACGGCCATGGTTATCGCAACCACTTTTACTCCCACAGAATGCCAGTTCATCATCAACATGCGAAACTCCTGATAACGCTCTTGAAATTGTTTTTATTATGGTAGTGCCGTGAGCTCTACGGAGCACAGGCAGCGAAAGTATAACCTACACTCTATCGACTCTACCTCACAAAACTTTAAGGTTTATGCGGGCAATCAAAGTTTTATGCAAATGCGCCGTCACCGGTAGATTGTGCGCCGAGCCAAATGCGGCGCTGACGGAATTTGACGCGGCGCTGAGTATTCGGTCCCATGCCTTGCAAAAGAGGGAAGCCCAAGGTGCCGGCTGGTCTTTGATGCAAGGGACCGAATCATTACCCTAATAACATCGGTTGTCCACGAAATACACGAAAAAATCATTGTGTTATGAACGCTTGTCGATTCAGCTGTTCGATGCAGATATTACTCTGAAAGTAGCAAAATCTGAGGGTGCGGTTGCTTGTTGGACAGGCGTCGGCGGCAAGGATGCCGCCGTCGAGCCAACATGGATGTATTCACGGCGGCCTGTCCGGCAAGCAACCTTACCCTGAAGACTATTTTCATTTGCCGGGGGGATTACTTGGTCTTCATGAACGTTAGGATGATAACTGTTTGCAACTTTTCGTGATTTTCGTGTGTTTCGTCGACCCAATGACTTTTCTAGGATTACACGTCAGTAAAGCATAAAACCCTTACCCTCAGAGGATTCGCTTTCCGCAACAATAAGCCTCGCTCATGGCTTGCCTCAAGGGTGCCGGCGACGCAAAGGCCTGTTGTCTTGGGCCATGCGCCGGTGTTTTTCATTATCCATGTTTGTCTTTACGCGTTAAGATTACATTTCATAGGGATTATGTCCGCTTGTGCCGCCGCGAACTAGAGTACGGTCATGCGGGCCGCCATGCGAATAAATTCCCCCGACAGATTGCGCGATTGCCCTGAAGGCAGTTTTGATGGGTGTGATCGTTTCTAAAAAAACAAAAAGGTAGCGTTAAATGCCAAAAATCGCGTTAATCGGAGGGTCGGCGGGTGCGTTGTCAGCCATCGAAGCTTTTTTCGAAAACCTGCCCCAGTCATGCGAGCAAGAATTTGCCTTTATCGTTATTCAGCATTTGAACAAGGACTACAAGAGCCGCTTGGATTCCCTGATCGGCAAGTGGACGTCCATGGAGGTCGTTTTTGCGACGGACGGAATGGACGTTTGTGCCGGCCGAGTCTACGTGGGGCAACCGGGATGTTTCATGGAACTGATGGACGATCATTTTCGCTTGATTCAGCCCGATTCTGTTATGAAAAAACATAACCCCATCGATTTTCTCTGCCGTTCGCTGGTATCCGGCTATGCCGGCGATAGCGTCTTGATCATTTTGTCGGGTTTGGGCGACGATGGAACGGAAGGCGCCCGCCTGCTGAAACAGGCCGGCGGCAGAATATTGGTGCAGGACCCTTTGACCGCGGATTTCGACGGCATGCCGAGCAGCGCGATTGCGTCGGGTTTCGTGGACAGGATTTTGCCCATGGTGGATCTGCCGTCGGCGTTGACCGATAGCGATAGGAATGACGTTCGAAAGCAGGGCGGCGCAATGCCTGTCCATAACAGTAATCAGGTTGCTTTTACCGGTATTCTCGAACTGATCAGGAAGCACGCCCACAACGATATGGCGAATTACAAGCAGACCACGCTTCGCCGCCGCATAGAACGCAGAATGAGCATGTGCCATGCCGATGACTACGATGCTTATCTTGAAATCTTGATGGATTCGCTCAACGAACTGAATCAACTGTCCGAGGATATATTGATCGGCGTGACGGCTTTTTTTCGCGATGCGGAGGCTTTCAAAATCGTCGAACAGAACATCATCCCCGAAATTTGCGCGCGAAAGGACGTCAATCAACCGGTAAGGGTTTGGGTGGCGGGATGTTCCACCGGCGAGGAAGCCTATTCGATTGCCATTCTGTTGCTGGAGTGGTTTGCGGGCCAGCAGCAAAAGCCGCGCATCCAGTTGTTTGCCACCGATGTCGATGACAATGCCTTGGGTATTGCCCGCGCCGGTTTCTACCCCAGCGAGCTGTTGGCCGACGTGCCGGTCTATTTGCGCGAGCGATACTTTACCGAAGAGAAAAGCGGTTACCGTATTGCCAAGGTTGTGCGGGAGACGATCGTTTTCGCTTCTCATAACCTGATCAGCGATCCGCCATTTTCCAAGCTGGATCTGGTCGTATGCCGGAATTTGCTGATTTATCTGAACGGTACGACGCAGAAAAAACTGCTCAATCTGTTTCATTACGTGTTGTTGCCCGGCGGATTTCTATTTTTGGGCAGTTCCGAAAGCATCGGCAACGTCGCCAGGCACTTTTCGCCGATTTCCAAGCAGTGGCGCGTTTTTCGCCACGAAAACATCCCTCACCCCAGAACGCCGCAACTGCCGATTGCGATAGACCTGAACGTCCGCCGCTTGTTTGCGTCTTCTGAGCCCATTGCGGAGCTGGATAGCATCGCCTGCCACGAGTCGGTGTACCGGCGCCTGATCGAAACCCACGGTCCGGCGATGGTGCTGATCAATGCCCGCCATGAACTGCTTTATACGTCGGGAGACATTGCTCCGTACTTGACCTTGCCGACAGGTCAGATTTCTCTCGATCTGTTCAAAATGATCAACCCGGCCCTGGCGATGGCGTTACGCACCGCGCTCAAGGAAGTCGAGCACACGCAGGCCGCGACGACCGTGGCGGTCGGCGTGGACGATTCGGCCGAAGTTTCCGAAACGGTGGTGATTCAGATCACACCGGTTTCGACCGTCAGTCACCAAGCAATCAGTTTGATTTGTTTTTCGCAGGACATCATCAATAAACCGACCTTCAGGCCAATCAGTTCGGCTGGCGACGACTGGATTCTGCAGCAATTGCATCAGGAGCTGAATTCGACCAGGGAAGATTTAAAACGAACCATCGAGCAGTCCTGCATTTCGGTGCAGGAAATGAAGGCCGCCAACGAAGAAATCATGGCGATGAACGAGGAACTGCAATCCGCGAACGAAGAATTGGAGAGTTCCAAGGAAGAACTGCAATCGCTGAATGAGGAATTGATCAATACCAACGCCCATCTTGACGTCAAGGTCAGCGAAACGGAATCGTTGAACGCGGATTTGAATAATTTGCTCAACAGCATCGTGTCGCCCATTTTGTTGCTGGATAAAAATCTCAAGATTCGCCGTTTCACGCCGGCCGCGACCCAGTTGATGCGTTTATTTCCCAATGACATCGGACGGGCTATCGATGACATCGTGCATTTGTTTGACGACAACAATCTCAGTGGCGATTGTTTAAGGATCATACGCGGCGAAACCGTCGAGGACAGGGAAATTCAAGGCAATAACGGGCATTTTTATTTGCGGCGTATTCGCCCCTATCAAGACTCCAGCGGCGGCATTTCCGGGGTGGTGCTGACGTTTCCGGACGTTACCACGATCAAGCAAGCGCACCAGCAACTGTTTGAACATGCCAAGACGTTGCAATGGCAGTCCAACCTGCTGAAAGCCGCGCCCGTCATCGCGCGCGATTTGGACGATCGCATTGTTTTCTGGAATGACGGCGCGGAGGAATTGTTTGGCTGGACGCCCGAGGAAGCTGTCGGCATGATCGCCCATGAATTGCTGAAAACGCGATTTTCCAGGCCGTTGGAGAAAATCAAGGCGGAATTGCGGCAATTCAATCAGTGGAAAGGCGAGTTGACGCATATCACGCGTGACGGCGCTCATATCACCGTGTCCAGTAGTTGGACTTGCTATTACGATAGCGCGGGCCATCTGGAGGCGATTGTCGAAGTGAATAACGATATTTCGGCAAGAAAGCAGGCCGAGATAGCGCTGGCAAAAAGCGAGGCCATGTTTCATACCATGGTGGACTGGACCTATAACTGGGAGTATTGGCTGGAGCCGGACGGCAAGGTGATCTACATGACGCCTTCGGCGGAAAGGATAACGGGCTACCGGCCGGACGAATTCAAGCAAACGCCCGATTTGATTGGCGCGCTAGTGTTTCATCAGGATGTGCATCTTTGGGGGCGGCATATCCAGAAGGTTAAGTTTGATGACAGCGATTCGGTTGACGAGCTTGAATTCAGATTGGTCAAAAAGAACGGGGATATCATCTGGATTCATCATACCTGTCGCCCGGTAAGCGCGCCGGAGGGCAGCTATCTGGGGCGGCGGGTCACCGTGAGGGACATCACCGAGCAAAAGGAATCAGAAGAGCAGATTCGCAATTTGGCTTATTTCGATCCGCTGACCAATCTGCCCAACAGACGCTTGTTGATGGACCGTTTGCGGCAAGCGCAAATTGCCAGCAGGCGGAACATGCACTTTGCCGCGCTGTTGATGCTGGATTTGGATCACTTCAAAAGCCTGAATGAAAGCCATGGGCATCCGGTTGGCGATTGCCTGTTGATCGAGGTGGGGCGCAGAATCATCGAAAACGTGCGGGAAGAGGATACCGTTTCCCGCTTGGGCGGTGACGAGTTTGTCGTGCTGCTGGAAGGACTGGGGACAACCGAGCCCATTGCCGCCGCTCAAACCGAATCCATCGCGGAAAAATTACGCGTGGCGCTCAACGACCCCTATGAGCTGAGCGATTCCAGAATGGTGTATTACAGTACGCCCAGCATCGGATTGACGCTGTTTTTAGGCACTGAGAACTCGCCCGAGGTTTTGATGAAACAAGCCGATGTGGCGCTTTATCAGGCCAAGGATGCCGGGCGCAACACGGTGCGGTATTTTAATCCGGCGATGCAAGCCGCGGTTGACGAGCGCACGGCGATTCAGGCCGCAATTCGTCAGGGTTTGTCGAATGACGAATTCCAGCTTTATTATCAACCCCAGGTAGACCAAAACGGAACCCTCGTCGGCGCCGAGGCGCTGATTCGCTGGCGGCATCCAAGCAAAGGCTTGGTGACGCCGGATTTTTTCATCGAATTGGCCGAAGAGACGGGGCAAATCGTGCAGATTGGAACCTGGGCCTTGGATGTGGCCTGCAAGCAATTGAAAGCCTGGGAAAGCGACTCGAATCATTCCAGACTGTACGTGTCGGTAAACGTAAGTGCGCGCCAATTCCATCAACCCAATTTTGTCGATGAGGTCTTGCGGATTGTCGAGATCAATGGCGCCAACCCTCATCGCTTGAAGCTCGAATTAACGGAAACCGTCGTGCTGGATAATGTCGACACGGTGATCAGTCGCATGAAGCATCTGAATGGGGTGGGCATAGAGTTCGCGCTGGATGATTTCGGCACCGGCTACTCGTCCCTGTCTTACCTGAAACGCCTGCCGCTCACCGAGGTAAAAATCGACAGGTCTTTCGTCAACGATGTTATCGCCGATGCCAGCGATGCGGCGATCGTTCAAGCGATTTTGGCCATGAGCCAGACGCTGGGTCTGGGTGTCATTGCCGAAGGCGTCGAAACACGAGAGCAATATGATTTTCTCGTGAAACATGGATGCCAGAAATTTCAAGGTTATCTGTTTGGCAAGCCCATGGAAATCGATGGTTTGAGCCGGATCGCCATCCCCTTCGGCATAAAATTATAAGGGGCTGATTTTTGGCGTTGATATAATGAACCCACTGTGTTTTTGAGCCTGGATTTAGGTATTGATGAATTGATTGGTATGGAAAAAATTAAGGTTTTGTTTGTTTGCATGGGTAATATCTGCCGCTCGCCCACGGCGGAAGGTGTGTTCAATGCGTTGCTGGCATCGCGGGAATTGACGGATGCATTTCAGGTGGATTCGGCGGGTACGCACGCCTATCATGTCGGCGATGCTCCCGATTTGCGCGCGCAAAAGGCCGCGCGGGAGAGGGGGGTGGAACTGAAGCATCTGCGGGCCAGAAAGGTTAGGGGCGAGGATTTCGAAACCTTCGATCACATCCTGGTGATGGATGATGAAAATCATGCGATCCTGCATGAAATTTGTCCCGATGAACATAAATACAAGATTCGGCATTTCCTGGAGTATGCGCCGCATTTGCAGCGACGCGAAGTGCCCGACCCTTATTACGGCGGTGCCTATGGCTTCGAGCGCGTGCTCGACTTGGTGGAAGCGGCGTCGGAAGGCTTCATCGAAACCTTGCGGCGCGAAGGCGTGTTGACTTGAACAACGGGGGATTCTAAATGGCTATCGTATCCAATACCGTCGATTATCTGGATGATGGGGTTTTGCTGGAAGGTTTTTTTGCCTACGACGATTCGGTCGCGGGCCGGCGGCCTGTCGTATTGATTCATCACGCCTGGGCGGGGCGCGATGAGTTTGTGGCTGCCAAGGCGAAGCGTCTGGCGGAACTGGGCTATCTGGCGTTTGCCGCCGATATGTATGGCAAGGGTATCAGAGGCGCTTCGCCGGAAGAAAACGGCCAGTTGATGCAGCCCTTCATGCAGGATAGGGCCAGGCTGCAAAAACGCCTGCATGCCGCCCTGGCCGCCGTCAAATTGATGCCATGGGCGGATGACAAGCGTATCGCCGCGCTGGGCTTTTGTTTTGGCGGCCTGTGTGCACTGGATTTTGCCAGGACGGGCGCCGATTTGCGCGGCGTGATCTCGTTTCACGGCTTGTTGACGCCGCCCGATAACATTCCCGAGCCGCAAATCAAGGCCAGGGTGTTGGTGTTGCACGGTCATGACGACCCGATGGTGCCGCCCGAGCAGGTGCTGGCATTGCAAACCGAATTAAGCAAAGCCGGCGCCGACTGGCAGGTGCATGTTTATGGCGGCACCATGCACGCCTTTACCAACCCGGTTGCCAACGATCCAGTCTTTGGCACGGTCTATCAGGCGGCGGCAGACCGGCGTTCCTGGCAAGCGATGCAAAACTTTCTCGAAGAGATTTTTGCCTGACTAGACTTCCTGGCCTTTGCTATAATCACGGGCTTTTATCAGCCTTGTTGGCGCAAAAAGGATTTGTTGCGACAGGCTAACCCGTCGAGCCCAAAATGCTTGGCTGAATTGGAACCACGGACCCATGTCAGACTTTGCGAAAGAAATCATTCCCGTTAATCTCGAAGACGAGATGAAACAATCCTATCTCGATTACGCGATGAGCGTGATCGTGGGTAGGGCGCTTCCCGATGTCCGGGATGGCTTGAAACCGGTGCACCGTCGCGTGTTGTACGCGATGAGCGAGCTCGGTAACGACTGGAACAAACCCTATAAAAAATCGGCGCGCGTGGTCGGTGACGTGATCGGTAAATACCATCCACACGGCGACACGGCGGTTTACGACACCATTGTCCGCATGGCGCAGCCATTCTCGTTGCGCTACATGCTGATCGACGGCCAAGGCAACTTCGGCTCGGTGGACGGCGATTCACCGGCGGCGATGCGTTACACCGAAGTGCGCATGGCCAAGATCGCCCACGAATTGCTAGCCGACTTGGACAAGGAAACCGTCGATTTCGCGCCCAACTACGACGAATCCGAATCCGAACCCACCGTATTGCCGACCCGAGTGCCGACCTTGCTGGTCAACGGCTCGTCCGGTATTGCCGTGGGCATGGCAACCAATATTCCGCCGCACAATTTGGCTGAAATCGTTTCGGCCTGTCTGGCCTTGATCGAAAATGACGCGTTGACCATTCCGGAATTGATGCAGATCGTGCCCGGGCCGGATTTTCCGACCGCAGGCATCATCAACGGCGCCGACGGCATTTACGAAGCCTATTCAACGGGCCGTGGCCGCATTTATTTACGCGCTCGCAGCCATTTCGAAGACATCGGCGATAGCGGTCGCCAAGCCATCATCACGACGGAATTACCGTATCAAGTCAACAAGGCCCGCTTACTGGAGAAAATCGCCGAGCTGGTCAAGGAAGGCAAGATCGAGGGCATTTCCGGCTTGCGCGACGAGTCGGACAAGGACGGCATGCGCATGGTCATCGAGTTGCGCCGCGGCGAAGTGGCCGACGTAGTGCTGAACAATCTGTACAAGCAAACCCAGATGCAGACCGTATTCGGCATCAACATGGTCGCCTTGTACGATGGCCGTCCACACTGCATGAATTTGAAAGAGATTTTGCTGGCCTTCATCGATCATCGCCGTGAAATCGTCACTCGTCGTACCATTTACAACCTGCGCAAGGCGAGGGAGCGGGCGCACATCTTGGAAGGTCTGGCGGTCGCATTGGCCAATATCGACGAGATGATAGAGTTGATCAAGACCTCGCCGAATCCGCAGGAAGCCAGACAGGGTTTGCTGGCCAGACATTGGAATGCCGGCCTGGTCGCCGCATTGCTCGACAGAGCTGATGCCGATCGCTCCCGCCCCGAAGATTTGACCCCGGAATTCGGTTTGGTCAACGGCCAATACCGGTTATCGGAGGCTCAGGCGCAGGCGATTCTGGATTTGCGCCTGCATCGTCTGACCGGGCTGGAGCAGGAAAAAATCGTCAACGAATACAAGCAATTGCTGGAATTGATCGACGAATATCTGCATATCCTGGGTAGCGATACGCGCCTGATGGAAGTCATCCGGGAAGAATTGGAAGAAATCAAAAACGAATATGCCGATGCGCGCCGCACCGAGATCGTGCAGGATTATTCCAATCTGTCGGCCGAAGATCTGATCACCGAGGAAGACATGGTCGTGACCATGTCGCACGAAGGCTACGTCAAAACCCAGCCCTTGACCGATTACAAGGCACAGCGCCGCGGCGGTCGCGGCAAGTCGGCCACGGCGACCAAGGAAAACGATTTCATCGACAAACTGATCATCGCCAACACGCATGACACCATTTTGTGCTTCTCGTCGCGCGGCAAGGTCTATTGGCTGAAAGTCTATGAATTGCCGGTGGCCAGCCGGGCTTCGCGCGGCAAGCCGTTTGTGAATCTGTTGCCGCTGGAAGAGGGCGAAAAGATCAATGCGATGCTGCCGGTCCGCGAATACAGCGAAGACAAATTCGTATTCATGGCTACCGCATCCGGTACCGTTAAAAAAACCCCATTGCCCGAGTTTGCGTATCAACTGGCCAAGGGTAAAATCGCCATCGATTTGCGCGACAACGATACCTTGGTCGGCGTGTCGCTGACCGACGGCCAGCAAAACGTGTTGCTGTTCAGTACCGACGGCAAGGCAGTCTGCTTCAACGAAACCGACGTCAGGCCGATGGGGCGAACCGCGGCGGGCGTGCGCGGCATTCGTTTGCAGGAAGGCGCGCGGGTGATTTCGTTGATCGTCGCCAGCGAAGGCACGGTGCTGAACGTGACCGAAAACGGTTATGGCAAACGTACCCGGTTGGAAGAGTTTACCCAGCACAAACGCGGCGGTCAGGGCTTGATCGCGATTCAAACTTCCGAGCGCAATGGTGCCGTGGTCGGCGCGGTGCTGGTCAACGACAATGACGAAATCATGTTGATCACCGATGCCGGTACCCTGGTCAGAACCCGGGTCAACGAAATCTCCGTGGTCGGCAGGAACACCCAGGGCGTCACGGTGATTCGTCTGGACAAGGGTGAAAAAGTCGTCGGCGTCGATCGCATCGAAGGTTTGGGCGATGAAGACGAACTGGGCGACGATGACAGTAATTTATCAACCGATGAAGCCGATTTCGGCGGGGAAGAAGAGTAATGGCACGGATTTACAACTTTAGCGCCGGTCCTTCGATGTTGCCGGAAGCGGTGTTGCGGCAAGCGCAGCAGGAAATGCTGGATTGGCAAGGCTCCAGCATGTCGGTGATGGAAATGAGTCATCGTGGCAAGGAATTCATGGCGATTGCCGAAACCATGAAAAACGATCTGGTTGAACTGATGGCCATCCCGGACAACTACAAAGTGTTGTTTCTGCAAGGCGGCGCCACCGCGCAATTTGCGATGATTCCGCAAAACATCCTGAACGGCAAAAGCAAGGCCTGTTATGTCAATACCGGGGCCTGGTCGACCAGCGCGATCAAGGAAGCCGGCAAGTATTGCGAAGTCGGCATCGCCGCCAGTTCGGAAGACAGCAAATTCACGACGATTCCGGATTTTGCCAGTTGGTCGATCGATCCTGATGCGGCCTATTTGCATTACACCTCGAATGAAACCATACACGGTGTCGAATTCAACGAAATTCCGGATGCCAAAGGCTTGCCACTGGTGTGCGACATGTCCTCCAATATTTTGTCGCGTCCGGTCGATGTCAGTCGTTACGGCATCATATACGCCGGTACACAAAAGAACATGGGGCCTTCCGGTGTGACCGTCGTGATCGTACGCGAAGATTTGGTCGGCTTGGCGCCGAAAACGGTGCCGTCGGTATTCAACTACGAACAGCAAGCCAAAAGCGATTCCATGCTGAATACCCCGGCGACTTACAACTGGTACTTATTGGGCCTAGTATTGCAATGGCTGAAAGCCGAAGGCGGCGTTGCCGCAATCGAACAGCGCAACCTGCAAAAAGCCGACAAGCTGTATCGAGCCATCGATGCCTCCAGTTTGTACAGTAACCCGGTGGCCAAGGCCTGCCGTTCCCGCATGAACGTGCCTTTCGTATTGGCCGATGAGAGCCTGGACAAGGAATTCCTGGCTTTGGCGGAGAAAAATGGTTTGGGTTCGCTGAAAGGTCATCGTTCGGTGGGCGGTATGCGGGCCAGCATTTATAACGCGATGCCGGAAACTGGCGTGGATGCGTTAATCGAGTTCATGGCCGAGTTCGAACGGACGCACTAGATCGACATGACCGCTATCATCCCATTGTCAGAATTGCGCGCTCAAATCGATGCGATCGATCAGCAAATCCTGCACCTGATCAATCAGCGCGCCAACTGTGCGATCGAAGTCGCTAGAACCAAACAGGCGGAAGGGGAGACCGGCAGTTTTTATCGCCCTGATCGGGAGGCGCAGGTGCTGCGCCGCATCAAGGAACTGAATCCTGGGCCGCTCGGCGACGATGCAGCCGCGCACTTGTTCCGGGAAATAATGTCCGCCTGCCTGGCGTTGGAAAAACCCTTGGAAGTGGCTTATCTGGGGCCGCAAGGCACATTTACCCAACAAGCGACGTTCAAGCATTTTGGGCATGCGGTCAAGGACATTCCGGTGCCGACCATACACGAGATTTTTCAGGCGGTGGAAACCAGACACTGCCAGTTCGGCGTGGTGCCGGTGGAAAATTCCACCGAGGGCGTCATCGCGCATACGCTGGATCGTTTCATCGACAGTCCGCTGAAAATCTGCGGCGAAGTCGAGATACGCGTGCATCAAAATTTGCTCGGCAAGATGGATAGCCTACTAGGTATCAACGAGGTGTTTTCGCACCAACAGTCCCTAGCTCAATGCCGGCAATGGTTGAACACCTATCTGCCCGGCGTGCACTGCACCGCGGTTAGCAGTAATGCCGAAGCCGCGCGCTTGGCCTCGCTGGATCACGGCAAGGCGGCAATCGCTGGTTTAATGGCGGCCGAGTTGTATGACCTCAACATCATCGAGAAAAACATCGAGGACGAGGCCAATAATACGACCCGTTTCATCATCATCGGCGAGCAACAGCCGCTATCGACCGGCGCCGATAAAACCTCGATCCTGGTTTCTACCGGCAATCAAGCCGGCGCCTTGCATAGAATCTTGGGGCCTTTCGCCGAATACGGTATCAGCATGGTGCACATTGAATCCCGTCCTTCCCGGCAGGGTTTATGGGATTACGTGTTTTTCATCGATATCGAGGGACACAAAGACGATCCCGATGTCGCCAAGGCGTTCCAGGTGCTGCAAAACAATGTCAAGCTTTTGAAAATCCTGGGCTCTTATCCCAAAGCAGTCATATAAATTTTCCATCATGAACAGATTTTTAGAACTGGCGCTTGCCGGCGTGCAACAGCTAGTACCTTACGTGCCCGGTAAACCGGTCGATGAATTACAGCGGGAGCTGGGTTTGACTGAAATCGTCAAACTGGCGTCCAATGAAAATCCGCTCGGTACCGGTGCCAAGGTGGCCGCAGCGATTCAAGCGACCTTGCCGGAATTGACGCGCTACCCCGATGGCAGCGGTTTCGCATTGAAAGCTGCTTTGTCAGGCAAATTGGGCGTTGCGCCCGAGCAGATTACGCTGGGTAACGGTTCCAGTGAAATCCTGGAATTGGTGATGCGGACTTTCGTGTCGCCCGAGCATGAAGTGGTATTTTCCCAGCATGCGTTTGCCTTGTATCCCATTTTGACACAGGCGGTTGGGGCGCGGGCACGCAAAGTGCCTGCCAAAAACTTTGGCCATGATCTGGCGGCGATGCGAGCGGCCGTGAATGAAAATACCCGCGTGGTGTTCATTGCCAATCCAAATAATCCGACCGGCACCCTGTTGGCGCGCGAGGATGTGGAGCAATTCGTCGCGTCCTTGCCAACACACGTACTGTGCGTGCTGGACGAAGCTTACTACGAATTCGTCGATCCGGCGGTTCGCACCGAGTCCTTGCAATGGCCGGAGCGTTATCCCAATTTGATCATCGCCCGGACCTTCTCCAAAGCCTACGGCCTGGCGGGACTGCGTATCGGTTACGGGATTTCATCGATTGAAGTTGCGGATTTGCTGAATCGCGTGCGCCAGCCCTTTAATAGCAATATGCTGGCCTTGGCCGCGGCGGAAGCGGCCTTGGGTGATGTCGACTATCTGGCGCAAACCATCGCCGTCAATAACGTCGGTATGCAGCAACTCACCACTGCCTTCAAAGAATTGGGCCTGGAATGGATACCGTCATCGGGCAACTTCGTTTCGGTCGATGTCGGGCAAAATGCATTGCCTCTCTACGAAGCCTTGCTGCAAAAAGGTGTCATCGTCCGGCCAGTGGCAAACTATGAAATGCCGAATCATTTGCGTGTCAGCATCGGCACCGAACGGGAAAACCAGATTTTCATCCAGGCCCTGATCGAGGTGTTGCGCGGTGTTTAAACGCCTCTGCGTGATCGGTACAGGCTTGATCGGCGGCTCCATCGCCCGGGCGGCGCGCGCGCAGGGTTTGTGTCAAAGCGTCGTTGCCTATGGTCGGGAAAAAAATCTACCGAATTTGCAGCATGCCAAGGCATTGGGCGTCATTGACGCGTTTTATACCGACATCACCGCTGCCTTGGATGGCGTCGATCTGGTGATGATCGCGACGCCGGTTGGCACGATGCAAAACATTTTCGAACTGTTGAAGCCGCATTGGAATCCGCACACGATTTATAGCGATGCCGGCAGCACCAAGGGTAGTGTCGTGGCGGCCGCGCAAGCCGTTTTTGGTCAGGTCCCAGGTAATTTCGTGCCGGCGCATCCGATAGCCGGCGCCGAGCGTAGCGGCGTCGAGGCATCGGTGCCCGATCTGTTTCAAAACCGACGCCTGATCATCACGCCGCTGGCTGACACGGATGCCGATGCGGTCGCTAAGTTGACGACGTTTTGGCAGCGGATAGGTTCCAGTGTGTCGGTGATGAGCGTCGAACATCACGATACCGTGCTGGCGGCCACCAGTCATTTGCCGCATATCCTGGCCTTTGCGTTGGTCGGCTTGCTTGGACGGAAAGACGAGCAGCGCGAGATTTTCAAATATGCCGCCGGCGGCTTCAAGGATTTCAGCCGCATCGCTTCCAGCGATCCGACCATGTGGCTGGATATCTGCCTTGCCAATAAAAACGAAATTATTCCGTTGATTCAACAATTGAAAGACGAACTGAGCAACATCGAACAACTGCTGGTCAACGATCAGGCCGAAAAATTGTTCGATACCTTTACCTATGCCAGAAATGCCCGGCAACGATTTCTCGATACTTTAGACGATTAAAAGAAGACCACTATGTCACAAGCCATTACTTTTCAAGTCCAACCTGGCGGCTCTTTGCGCGGTGAAATCCGCGTGCCGGGTGATAAATCCATGTCACACCGCTCCATCATGCTGGGCTCCATCGCCGAAGGCGTCACTCATGTGCGCGGCTTTTTGAATGCCGAAGACGCCATGTCCACGCTGGAAGCCTTTCGGGCGATGGGCGTCAAGATCGAAGGCCCGGTCAACGGCGAAGTCACGATACACGGCGTTGGGAAGCACGGGTTGAAAGCCCCGGAAAAACCGCTTTATCTGGGCAATTCAGGTACCTCGATGCGCTTGTTGAGCGGTTTGCTGGCGGGTCAGTCCTTCGATTGCACCTTGACCGGCGACAAGTCGCTGGAATCGCGTCCGATGAAACGCGTGACCGTGCCGTTGGCGCAAATGGGTGCCGTGATCGAAACTCAACCCGACGGCACCGCGCCGTTGCATATCAAGGGTCAGGCCGGCAAATTGAAAGGCATGCATTACGACATGCCGATCGCTAGCGCCCAGGTCAAATCCTGTCTGTTGCTGGCCGGTATGTACGCGGAAGGTGAAACCAGCGTGACCGAACCCGCGCCGACCCGCGACCATACCGAGCGTATGCTGAACGGTTTCGGCTATCCAGTGGTCCGCGAAGGTAGCACGGCGAAAATTAACAGTAACGGCAAACTGACCGCTACCGAAATCGACGTGCCCAGCGACATTTCGTCGGCGGCGTTTTTCCTGGTTGGCGCCAGCATCGCGCCGAATTCCGATGTAACCTTGAAACATGTCGGCATCAACCCGACCCGTACCGGCGTGATCGATATTTTGCGCCTGATGGGAGCAAGCATCGAGGTCCTGAACGAACGTGAGGTCGGCGGCGAGCCGGTGGCCGATCTGCGAGTGCGTTCGGCGCAACTCAAGGGCATTGCCATTCCGGAAGCACTGGTGCCACTGGCGATCGACGAATTTCCGGTGCTGTTCGTCGCGGCGGCTTGCGCCGAAGGTCAAACGGTATTGACCGGCGCCAGGGAATTGCGCGTGAAAGAATCAGACCGCATTCAGGTGATGGCCGACGGTTTGCAAATCCTGGGCGTCGATGCCCAGCCGACCGAAGACGGCATGATCATCAACGGCGGTGGCAATATCGGTGGCGGCGTAGTCGATTCGCACGGCGACCATCGCATCGCGATGTCGTTCTCGATTGCCGGCCTCAGAGCCAGCGCGCCCATTACGATCAATGATTGCGCGAACGTCAATACCTCGTTCAAGGAGTTTCCGCAATTGGCGATCCAATTGGGCCTGAATCTGAGTACCTTGTAAATATGATTATTCCTGTATTGACCATAGACGGCCCGAGCGGTGCCGGCAAGGGTACCGTCAGTCGCGCGGTTGCGAAGCTGTTGGACTGGAATTATCTCGACAGCGGCTCGATTTACCGTTCGCTGGCGATCGCCGTGTTGCAGGTCGGTATCGCATTGGATGACTTGCCGGCAATAACGCAGCTCGCCAAGGAGATGCAACTGGGTTTCGAGTGTGGCGAGAGTCTGCTGGTTAGATTGAATGGCGTCGATATCACCGCGCAACTGGGTACCGAAACCACCGGCAATGCGGCGTCTATCGTCGCCGCTTATCCGGAGGTCAGGGCGGTTTTATTGCAAAAACAGAAGGATTTCCGTAAGGCGCCTGGATTGGTGGCCGATGGTCGCGACATGGGCAGCGTGGTGTTCCCTGATGCTCCATTCAAGGTGTATTTGACCGCTAGTGCCGAAGAAAGAGCGAGCAGGCGATATAAGCAGTTGATTGAAAAAGGAATCGATGCTAACCTTGCGCAGATTACCAGGGAGATAGAAGAACGTGATCGTCGCGATAGCGGGCGGGCGGCGGCTCCATTGACGGTGCCGGAAGGCGCAATCACTATCGATTCCTCCAGTTTAAGCATCCAGCAGGTGATAGACGCGGTAATGGATTTAGTCCGTTAGGGCTTTATTGGCGGCTGCCGTTTGGCAGTTATTTTTTAATTTTATTGATAAGAGAAAGCTTGTTTGAGTTTTAACAAGTTTGGGAAAGTAAAAAGATGAGCGAAAGCTTTGCACAGTTATTAGAAGAGAGTTTTGCCAAGACAGAAATGCGTCCTGGCGCCATGTTAATGGGTACCGTGATCGATATCGAAAATGAATTCGTGATCGTTAGCACCCAGGCTAAATCGGAAGGCGTGATTCCGAAATGGCAATTCTTGAATGCAGATGGCGATCTGGAAGTCAATGTCGGCGATGAAATCGAAGTGGCTCTCGACATGTTCGAGGACGGTTTGGGTTCGACTCTGCTTTCCCGCGATAAAGCCAAGAAAAGTAAAGCCTGGGCAGAGCTTGAAAAAGCCTTCGAAACCCAAGAAACCGTCATCGGTCGCATCACCGGCAAGGTTCGCGGTGGTTTCACCGTGGCGGTCGGCGCACTGCGCGCGTTCCTGCCAGGTTCTTTGGTTGACGTACGTCCCATCCGCGATACCGCGTTCCTGGAAAATCGCGACCTGGAATTCAAAGTCATCAAAATCGACCAAAAACGCAACAACGTCGTCTTGTCTCGCCGCGCAGTCGTCGAAAGCGAATACAGCGCAGAGCGTGAAGAATTGGTTAAAACCCTGCAGGAAGGCGCGATCGTTACCGGTATCGTCAAAAACCTCACCGACTACGGTGCGTTCATCGATCTGGGCGGCGTGGACGGCCTGCTGCACATCACCGACATGGCATGGCGCCGCGTACGTCATCCATCCGAGTGCGTAGAAATCGGTCAGGAAGTCAATGTCAAAGTCCTGAAATTCGACAAAGACAAAACCCGCGTGTCACTGGGCATGAAGCAAATGGAAGAAGATCCATGGCAAAACATTGCCCGTCGTTACCCTGCCGGCACACGTGTGTTCGGTAAGGTCAACAACCTCACCGACTACGGCTGCTTCGTGGAAATCGAAGAAGGCGTCGAAGGTTTGGTTCACGTTTCAGAAATGGATTGGACCAACAAAAACGTCAACCCATCCAAAGTGGTTCAGTTGGGCGACGAAGTCGAAGTCATGGTGCTGGAAATCGACGAAGAACGTCGTCGTATTTCACTGGGCATGAAACAATGCCGTTCTAACCCATGGGATGAATTTGCCGCCACTCACAACAAAGGCGACAAAATCTCCGGCAAGATCAAATCCATCACCGATTTCGGTATCTTCATCGGTCTGGATGGTGGTATCGACGGTCTGGTTCACATGTCCGACATTTCCTGGAACGAAAACGACGAAGAAGCCATTCGCAACTACAAGAAAGGCGATGAAGTCGAAACCGTTATTTTGGCGGTCGACCCAGAGCGCGAGCGTATCTCGTTGGGCATCAAACAACTGGAACAAGATCCCTTCCAAAACTATATTGCCCTGAACGAAAAAGGCAGCATCGTTAAAGGTAGCGTGAAAGAAGTCGATGCCAAAGGCGCCGTGATTACCTTGGCCGACAATGTCGAGGGTTATCTGAAAGCCTCCGAAATTCAACGCGACCGCGTCGAAGACGCCAGCAAACTGTTGAAAGTCGGTGATGAAATCGAAGCCAAATTTGTCGGCGTCGACAAGAAAACCAAATCGATTTCCTTGTCCATCAAGGCCAAGGATGTCGAGGAAGAGTCGAATGCCATTAAAGATTACTCGCAACAAACCGCTGGCACAGCGACATTGGGCGATATCTTTAAACAAATGGATAAATAAATCCGTCTAGGGGTGATGCCATCGAGGCATCACCCTTCTTCGATTACTCAGGGTTTGATGTGACAAAATCAGAATTGATAGAGGTGTTGGCACGCAAACAGCCGCATCTTCCGCTTAAGGATGTTGAGTTAGCAGTCAGATGTGTCGTCGATCATTTGAGTGACACACTAGCAAGCGGTGAGCGTATCGAAATCCGGGGATTTGGCAGTTTTTCCCTGCATCATCGTTCCGCGCGATTGGGCAGAAACCCTAAAACCGGTGAATCGGTCGCCTTGACCGAAAAGCACGTACCGCATTTTAAACCTGGAAAAGAGCTACGCGACATGGTCGATGCGTCCAGGGAGAAATACAAAATCGTCGATTGAGTTTATCGACAATTCATCCGTGATTTTATTGGGATAAGACGGCCAACGCGACGCGATGGCAGCTTGAGCTTATCCCTTTAAATGTCCGTATTTAATCACGACCCGCCCCAATCCAAATTCGTCGTGAAATCATTCAGTCATTCTTTTTCGTTCGATCCCGGCTACGGCTATAGTCTCCAGCGTTTATTGAGCATTGAGCCGCCCGAGGCGCCACCGGATTTCGCCGATTTCTGGCAACGGCGTTATCGCCAGGCGCTGTCATGCACGGCCAGTTTCACCCTGGGTCAATCCGCAACGCATGCAGGGTTCAAGATATTCGACATTGAGTACCAATCGACCGACGGCTTTACTATCGGCGGTTGGTTGTTGGAACCTGAAAACCAGGTCGTCGAACAGTGCATTCTGGTTGGGCACGGCTATGGCGGCAGAAGCCAGCCGGATTTCCACTTCGATATTCCTAAAACCGCGTATTTGTTTCCATGTTTTCGCGGTTTGTCGCGAAGCTGCTGTCACGGTGTCTCCGATCAGCCGAACGAACATGTCTTGCATGGGATAGACAATCCCGACCGCTATATTTTGGGCGGTTGCGTGGACGATCTGTGGGTAGGCGTGACCGTCATGCAGGCACTTTATCCGTACGCCGCCGATCACATCGCTTACATGGGCATCAGTTTTGGCGGCGGCATTGGCGCGATGGCCGTGCCGTGGGATGCCAGGATAAAACGCGTGCATTTGAATGTGCCGACTTTCGGCCATCAGCCGTTACGATTGAGATTGCCGACCCTAGGCAGTGGGGCGGCTGTCACGAACTATTTTCAGCATCATCCTGGCATTTCCCGCACATTGGCCTATTATGATGCGGCAATAGCGGCCGGCTTCGCGGCGCAACCCCTGCATATGGCCGCGGCCTTGTTCGATCCCATGGTGGCGCCGCCCGGACAGTTTGCGGTTTACAATGTCTGGCCGGCGCCAAAAACCTTGTTTGTATTGGATGCGGGGCATTTCGAATATCCGGCGCAAGCGGAACAAGAACAACAATTATTGCAGGATCTTCGTTTGTTTTTTGGAATCGGTGCAAATACCGCATGAACAGGGAATATCATCATTGGTATAGCGCCGGCCTGGGACGAGACATGGAGTTTTTGGTATTCGGTAATGCGGGGGCCAAGGTCCTTATATTTCCGACTCGTGATGGCCGATTTTATGAATATGAAAACCTCGGCATCGTCGATGTGCTGAAGCCCAAGATCGATGCCGGCCATCTACAGCTGTTTTGTGTCGATAGCATCGATCATGAAAGCTTTTATTGTTTTTGGCGAAAACCGAAAGACCGCATCAATCGGCATATGCTGTTCGAAGACTATGTGCTCAAGGAAGTCATGCCCTTCATGCAGGCCAAAAATCCCCATCCTTGCACCATCGCCCACGGCTGTAGTTTGGGCGCCTATCACGCCGTCAATATTGCGTTGCGGCATCCAGGGCGATTTCAAAAACTGGTGGCATTCTCCGGGCGCTATGATTTGACCTTGGAAGTGGAATATTTCAAGGACTTATTCGACGGCTATTACGATGACGACATTTATTTTCATACGCCCAGTCATTTTTTAGCGAATTTGACCGACAGCGCTCAACTGGCCTTGCTACGTAAAATGGACATCACCTTGGTGATAGGCAGGGATGATCCCTTTTTGCAGAATAATCGCGAGTTCAGCGATTTACTAAGCCGTAAAGGCATCAAACACAAGTTTTATGAATGGGATGAACGGGCACACCAGGGCCAATACTGGCGACAAATGGCCCGTTTATACCTCTGAGGTGTTTGTCGGAGGGTATCATCACGGATTGCGGCACCCTATCAACGCATAACTGTAATGACTCGCCGATAATTCCCTCGTATTTCGTGTTTTTCGTGGACTGCTGATGTTTTTAAGCGGAAGGGAGCCGCCGGTTTCCATGCATGGTTATGCTTTTCGCGGTTCGAATTTAGGCGCTGCCTGGTTTTGATCCGCGAACGGCAATGCTAAATTTTCCAATCTTCGTTGACGCAGATGATCAAGCGCATATTTATTGTCTTATCCTTAACTTTGCTGATTTTGGGGGCCTTGTTCGGATTGAGGTTTTATCAAATCGGTCAAGCCATCAGCCAGATGAAACCTCCGCCGCCAGCCGTCGTGGCGGCTGCTGCAGTGACTTCGGAGCATTGGGGAGGCGCCTTGACGGCGGTGGGCAGCCTGACGGCCGTTGCCGGGGTCGATGTCAGCAATGAAGCGGCGGGAAAGGTCAAGGCCTTGCATTTTGAATCCGGGCAATCGGTCAAAAAAGGGCAGCTACTGATCGAACTGGACGCCGATACCGATGTTGCGGAATTGCAGGGTTTGGAAGCCGAACTCGAATTTGCCCAAGTGCGTTTCGAGCGTAGCGCAAAAATGATCGAGAAAAAATACGTGTCACGCTCCGACTACGACCAGCACAAAGCCATGCTCGATCAGGCCAGCGCCGCCGTTCAGGCGAAAAAGACCCTGATAGCCAAGAAAAGCATACGCGCGCCGTTCAGTGGCGAACTGGGCATACGCCAGGTCGATTTGGGCCAATATCTGGCTGAAGGCAGCGGCATCGTCCGTCTGCAAGCCTTGGAGCCCGTTTATCTGGATTTCAGCTTGCCCGAACGTTACATCGCGCAACTGGCCAGTCAGCAAAATGTCATCGCTACCGTGCAGGCCTATCCCGACAAACGCTTCGTGGGCCAGATAACGGCGATCAGTCCGGCCGTCGAACGCGATACGCGCTCGCTGAAAATCAGGGCAGAAGTGCCAAACCGTGACAGATTGCTGCGGCCTGGGATGTTTGCCCAAGTGCAAATCGAGTCCGGCGTGACGCAGCCGGTGTTGACCTTGCCCGATACGGCGATCAGTTACAATCCGTATGGCGATTCGGTATTTTTGATCGAGCAAACCGGTGACGGCTTGACCGTGCAAAACCGGCAAGTCGTCACCGGCCAGCGTCGCCAGGGTCGGGTCGAAATCGTCAGCGGCCTGCGGGAAGGCGATAAAGTCGTCAGCGCGGGCCAGATCAAGCTGCGTAATGGCATGCAGGTTTCCATCGATAGTCAGCCGGCACCTGGCGAACGGGAGGCGAGCCGGTGAAATTCACGGATCTGTTCATTCATCGGCCGGTACTCGCCAGCGTCGTCAGTCTGTTGATCCTGGTGCTCGGTCTCAGGGCGATTTCGGTGCTGGAACTGCGCCAATATCCAAAAACCGAGAATACCGTGGTGACCATCGCCACCAGTTATCCGGGCGCTAGCAGCGATCTGATCAAGGGCTTCATTACCAATCCGTTGCAACAAGCCATCGCCGAAGCCGACGGCATCGACTACCTGTCGTCCAGCAGTCGGCAAGGCAGTTCCACGATAGAAGCGCACATGCGTTTGAATTACGACCCGAATGCCGCCGTCGCCGAAATTCAGGCCAAGGTCGCCAGCCAACGCAACGTGTTGCCCGCCGAAGCCGAAGATCCCGTGATCACCGCGCAAACGGGCGATGACACCGCGTTGATGTATATCGCCTTGTACAGCGACACGCTGGAGGCGGCCAAACTCAGCGATTACATGCTGCGCGTGGTACAGCCCAAACTGCAGGCCGTGCCGGGCGTGGGCAAGGCGAAAATGCTGGGAAACAAGACATTCGCGATGCGGATCTGGCTGGACCCGCGGCGCATGGCGGCATTGGGCGTGACAGCAAGCGATGTCTACGACGTCTTGCAAGCGAACAATTATCTGTCCGGCGTGGGCGGGACCAAGGGCGATTACGTCAAAATCGATCTGCGCGCGACCACCGATGCCGTCAGCGAGCAGGAGTTTCGCCAGTTGGTAGTCGCCAATCGCAACGGCACGCTGGTGCGCTTGCAGGACATCGCCGATACGCAATTGGGCAGCGAGGACTACGATGTCGTCGATTGGTATAACGGCAAAATGGCCATTTTCATGGGCATAGAACAAGCCCCCGGCGCGAATCCGCTGACGGTGGCCAAGGCGGTAAAAACCTTATTGAAGGACATCGAGCGCGACCTGCCCGACGCGATGCGGATGTTGCTGCCGTATGATGCCAGTGAGTTCATCGAAGATTCGATAGACGAAGTGTTTGACACGCTGATCGAAGCCGTCATCATCGTGTTGATCGTCATTTTTTTATCGATAGGCTCGTTTCGCGCCGCGTTGGTTCCGGCGGTGACGGTGCCGTTATCCCTGATCGGCGGCGCGTTTTTGATGCTGGCCATGGGATTTTCGATCAATCTGTTGACCATGCTGGCCTTGGTGCTGGCGATTGGCCTGGTCGTCGATGATGCCATCGTCATGGTGGAAAACATCCATCGCCATATCGAAGAGGGGCAGCCGCGTTTGCAAGCAGCGTTGCGGGGCGCGCGGGAATTGGGCCTGCCGGTCATCGCGATGACGACCACCCTGGTGGCGGTCTATGCGCCTATCGGTTTCATGGGCGGTCTGGTCGGTACGCTGTTTACCGAGTTTGCCTTTACGCTGGCCGGCGCGGTTTTGATATCGGGCGTCGTGGCGCTGACGTTGTCACCGATGATGAGTTCCAAGGTGTTGAAGGAAGCGGGGCAGCCTGGCCGTTTCGAACGCGCGATAGAGCATTTTTTTCATGGCTTGGCCGCCTATTATCAGCGCCTGCTGCATAAAACCTTGGAGTATCCGTCGAGTATTCTGTTGTTTGCGGGCTTGGTGCTGGCCAGCATTTATTTCATGTTCATGCTGTCGGCCAAGGAACTGGCGCCGATGGAGGATCAAAGCATACTGTTCAGCATCTCCACCGGCCCGCAAACCGCGACGTTGCCCTATAACGAAACCTATGCGCGGGAATTGATCAAGCAATTCGAAACCATCCCGGAATACAGGGAAAGCTTTTTGATCATGGGTTTTGGTGGCGATACCAGCACGGTATTCAGCGGTTTTAAATTGCCTTCCACCTTCGAACGCCAGCGTTCGCAAGCACAAGTACAACAGGAATTACAGGCTAAGGTCGGACAAATCGCCGGCTTTCAGACCGCGGTGATTTCGCCTCCCAGCCTGCCGGGTTCCGGCGGTGGTTTGCCGATGCAGTTCGTGATGGTCACGGACGCCGATTATTCGGCGCTGGATCAAGTGGCCGATCAATTGATCGATACGGCCATGCAAAGCGGCAAGTTTGCCTTCATGAGCAAGGATGTCAGCTTCGACCGGCCGCAAACGACGCTGGTGATCGACAGGGACCGGGCGGCCGATTTGGGTATCGACATGCAGGATATTGGCCGGAATCTGGCGACTTTGCTAGGCGGGCAATATGTCAACCGCTTTAGCCTGCAAGGGCGCAGTTACAAAGTGATTCCGCAGGTCGATGATTTGGCGCGGCTGGATATTGGCAAACTGGATCATTACTATTTGCGCACGGCCTCCGGCGGCCAGGTTCCCTTGTCGTCCCTGCTGAGGCTGGAGCATACGGTAGAGCCCGGCAAACGCACGCAATTCCAGCAGCTCAATAGTTTGACCCTTAGCGGCTTGATGATTCCCGGTGTCGGCTTGGGCGATGCGATGGCGTATCTGGAGCAAACGGCGCGGGAAATTTTTCCGCGCGGCTTTAGCTGGGATTACACCGGGGAATCCAGACAATATCAACAGCAAGGCAACGTGTTGATTCTGACTTTTTTCATGGCCTTGCTGATCATTTATCTGGTGCTGGCGGCCCAATTCGAAAGCTGGCGCGATCCCTTGATCATCCTGATTTCAGTGCCGCTATCCATCGCCAGCGCGCTGGCTTTCATCATGCTGGGTTTCGCCACGATCAACATTTATACCCAAGTCGGCTTGATTACGTTGATAGGCTTGATCGCCAAGAACGGTATCTTGATCGTCGAGTTTGCCAATCAATTGCAAAGCCAAGAAGGCATCGGTAAGTTCAGGGCGGTCGAGCAGGCCGCCACGATACGCCTGCGGCCTATCCTGATGACCACGGTGTCGATGATAGTGGCGATGATACCGTTGTTGCTGGCCACGGGACCAGGCGCCACGAGTCGTTTTGATATTGGTCTGGTGATCGCCAGCGGCCTCGGCATAGGAACCTTGTTTACCTTGTTTGTCGTGCCGGCTTTTTATGTGTTGTTGGCGCGCGAACATAAGCGCGTTGAAGCCTGACGAGCAAGCAGAGGAGCAGCAAACGGCGAGTGGTTTGCGGTAAATATTGATGGGATTTTGAAGCAGGGTAAAACAGGCCGCCGAGATCGCGCGAAGCGGTCAACTGATTGAAATTTTTGCCGATTCCAGAAATCTACGGCCACAAAAACGAAAATCGTCCACGTTGTTAATTGTGCCGGCTTGAAAGTCGGTGTAAAAAGCATTATCAAATCCGGTGTAAATGTGTCGTGATAGACGCCGCGAGTCGACCCGAGCAGGCCGGATGTGTCGTTTCGATGAATGATACGGCGTGCATACCGAAATAATGACAAAGCCTAATGAACTTGTAGGTTCCTTAAGCCTGGTTTTTTCTTACAGAAATTGAAGGTTGTTTTATGAAAAATCAACAAACACTCACCATTGATGGTAACCAGGCCGCGGCAGCTGTCGCGCATAAATTGAACGAAGTCATCGCGATTTATCCCATCACCCCTTCGTCGCCGATGGGCGAGTGGGCGGACGAATGGTCGTCACGCGGGCAGACCAATCTATGGGGCACCGTGCCCCAGGTCATCGAGATGCAGAGCGAGGCCGGCGCCGCCGGCGCGATACATGGCGCGTTGCAGGCCGGCACCATGGCCACCACGTTTACCGCGTCGCAGGGCCTGTTGTTGATGATACCGAATATGTACAAGATCGCCGGCGAATTGAGCCCGACGGTGTTTCATATCGCCGCCCGCTCGCTGGCCGCGCAGGGCTTGTCCATCTTCGGCGACCACAGCGACGTAATGTCGGCGCGTATGACCGGCTTTGCGATGCTGTGCTCCAACTCGCCGCAGGAGGTGCAGGATTTGGCTTTGGTTTCGCATTCCGCCAGTCTGGAAGGGCGCGTGCCGTTCATGCATTTCTTCGACGGTTTCAGAACCTCGCACGAAGTCGCCAAACTGGCGACGATAGACGATGAAATCTTGCATGGCATGATCAAACAAGAATGGGTCAGCGCCTTCCGCGGTCGCGCGTTGACGCCTGACAATCCGGTGTTGCGCGGCACCGCGCAGAATCCCGATGTGTATTTCCAGGCACGTGAAACCGTCAATCCGTTTTATGACGCCTTGCCCGGCATCGTGCAAGGGGCGATGGACAAATTCGCCGCATTGACCGGACGGCAATACCGTTTGTTTGACTATGTCGGGCCGGCGGACGCCGAGCGGGTCATCGTGCTGATGGGCTCCGGCGCCGAAGCCGTGCATGAAACCGTGGATTATCTGAATCGCCAGGGCGAGTCGGTTGGCCTGCTCAAGGTACGTTTGTTCCGGCCGTTTTCGCCGGCGCATCTCTTGGCAGCCTTGCCGGCCCGTTGCCGTAAAATCGCGGTCCTGGATCGCACCAAGGAGCCGGGCGCCGATGGCGAACCGCTGTACAAGGACGTGCTCAGCGCGATTGCCCAGGACCTGCTTGGCGGTAATAGCAAGTTCGCCTCGATGCCGAAAGTGGTCGGTGGCCGTTATGGCTTGTCGTCCAAGGAATTTACCCCCGGCATGATCAAGGCGATCTTCGACGAACTGAAAAACGAACAGCCGAAAAACCAGTTTACGATAGGCATATACGACGACGTCACGAACACCAGTCTGCCTTGGGACGCCAATTTCAGAACCGATGCCCATGCCGGCGCTTTTCAGGCCATGTTTTATGGCTTGGGCAGCGACGGCACGGTCGGCGCCAACAAGAACACCATCAAGATCATCGGCGAGGAAACCGAAGCCTATGCGCAAGGTTATTTCGTCTATGACTCCAAAAAATCCGGCGCGATTACCGTTTCGCATCTGCGTTTTGGCCCCAAACCGATCAAATCGACCTATCTGATCGCCGAGAACGACGCCAATTTCATCGGCTGCCATCAAAGCATCTTCCTGGATCGCTACGACATGCTGGCCAATGCCGCCGCCGACGCGGTGTTTCTGCTCAATACCTCCGCGCCACCCGACCAGGTTTGGGACTGTCTGCCCAAATCCATGCAGCAGCAGATGCTGGCCAAAAACATACGCTTTTACGTGATCGACGGTTATGCCGTCGCCGAGAAATGCGGCATGGGCAAGCGCATCAACACCATCATGCAGACCTGCTTTTTCGCGATTTCCGGCGTGTTGCCGCAAGAGCAGGCCATCGAGGCCATCAAACATGCGGTCGAAAAAACCTACGGCAAGAAAGGCCGGCGCATCGTCGAATTGAACTTCAAGGCCATCGACGACACCCTGGCTGGCTTGCATCAGGTGCCGTTGCCGATCCAAGTCAGCAGCCGTTTCGAGCGCGTCGAACATATTCCAGACGATGCGCCGGACTTCGTCAAACGCGTGACCGCCGAAATCATCGCCGGCCGCGGCGACTTGCTGCCGGTCAGCGCGATGCCGGTGGACGGTACCTTTCCGACTGGCACGACGGCTTACGAAAAACGCAATCTGGCCCTGGAGATCCCGGTCTGGGAAACCGATTTGTGCACGCAGTGCGGCAAATGTCCGATGGTGTGTCCGCATGCGGCGATACGCAGCAAGATCTATCAAACCGAAGTCGCCGATGCGGCGCCCGAAACCTTCAAACACATGGCCATGCTCGGCAAGGATTTTCCAGCCGGGTTGTCGATCACCTATCAAGTCGCACCGGAAGATTGCACCGGCTGCGGCTTGTGCGTGGACATCTGCCCGATACGCGACAAATCCAACGCCAGCCGCAAGGCCCTGAACATGGCACCGCAAGCGCCCTTGCGGGAACCGGAAAGCCAAAACTGGGACTTCTTCCTGTCCTTGCCGGAATACGACCGCAAACTGCTGAAGACCAACACCATCAAGGGGGCGATGGTTCTGCAACCTCTGTTTGAGTTTTCCGGTGCTTGCGTTGGCTGCGGCGAAACACCTTATGTAAAGCTGGCTTCGCAATTGTTCGGTGATCGCATGGTCGTCGCCAATGCCACCGGCTGTTCGTCGATTTATGGCGGTAATCTGCCGACCACGCCGTGGACCAAAAACGCCGAGGGAAGGGGACCGGCCTGGAACAACTCCCTGTTCGAGGACAACGCCGAATTCGGCTTGGGTATGCGGGTGTCGATCGACAAACAGACCGAATTTGCCGCCGAGCTATTGGTCAGCTTGCGCGAGCAATTGGGCGGCGAATGGGTCGATACGATCCTGAACGCCGACCAATCCGACGAGCCGGGCATTTACGAGCAACGCCAGCGCGTCGCCGAATTGAAACAGCGTTTGCAAACGATGACGGAACCCGCCGCAAAAACGCTGCTGGAACTGGCCGATTACTTGTGCAAAAAAAGCGTCTGGATCATCGGCGGCGATGGTTGGGCTTACGACATTGGCTATGGCGGCTTGGATCATGTATTGGCCAGCGGGCGCAATGTGAATATCCTGGTGCTGGATACCGAGGTTTATTCCAATACCGGCGGCCAGACTTCCAAATCCACGCCATTGGGCGCGGTCGCCAAATTCTCGGCCGGCGGCAAGGCCACCGCCAAAAAGGATCTGGGCTTGCTGGCGATGGATTACGGCAACGTCTATGTCGCTCATGTAGCTTATGCCGGCAAGGACATTCAGACCCTGAATGCCTTTCTGGAAGCCGAGGCCCACAACGGCCCATCCATCATCATCGCCTATGCGCCCTGTATCGCTCACGGCGTGGATATGTCCAACAACCACAGGCAGCAAAACCTGGCGGTCAAAAGCGGACACTGGCCGCTGTTCCGTTTCAATCCGAACCGTATCAAGCAAGGCAAGAATCCGATGCAGCTGGATTCGCCGGAACCTTCCGTGCCGTACCGCGACTTCGTCATGAGCGAGACCCGTTTCAGCATGCTATGGCAATCACATCCTGAGTCCGCTGAAGCCTTTTTGAAACAGGCACAGCAGGATGTGAAAAACCGCTACCGCTATTACAAACAACTGTCTGAATTGGAATGGACCGAAGCGACCAGCGTGCCGGTCGCCAAAGCCCAGATCCTCACCGAGACTACCAAGGAGACCCAAAATGGTTGATTTAACGACACACTATTTAGGCCTGGAACTGGCGCATCCCTTGGTGCCTTCGTCATCGCCGCTGACCAAGAATCTGGATAATGCCAAGCAACTGGAAGATGCCGGCGCCTCGGCGATCGTGATGCCGTCCTTGTTCGAGGAAAAAATCGAGGCCGAGCAGCAGAACATGGAGCGGTTTTTTTACGGCCAAGCGATTGGCTATGGCGAAGCCGATTCGTTTCATCCTGTACCGCACGAGATTTTGACCTATCAAGAACAATATCTGGAGCATTTGCATCAGCTGAAACAAAGCCTGAAGATTCCTGTCATCGCCAGTTTGAATGGTACCTCGGTCGGCGGCTGGATGGAATACGGCCGTGCTTTGGAACAGGCCGGCGCCGATGCGCTGGAACTGAACATCTACCATCTGGCGGCCAATTCCGAGGAATCCAGCGCCAGTGTCGAACGCCTGTATCTGGACATCTTGCAGGAACTGAAGTCTCAGGTCGGTATCCCGTTGACCTTGAAACTGTCGCCGCAATTCAGTTCGCCGGTCAATTTTGCCCAACGCCTGCAAGCGGCCGGCGCCGACGGCGTCGTGTTGTTCAACCGCTTCTATCAGCCTGATATCGATCTGGAAACCTTGCAGGTCGTGCCGAAATTGGAACTGTCGACGCCAGCCGAAGCCTTGCTGCGGATACGCTGGACCGCGTTGATGTACGGGCGGGTCAATATGTCCCTGGGTGTGACCGGCGGCTTTCATGAAACCCCGGACGTCATCAAGGCCCTGCTGGCCGGCGCCGATGTCGTGCACTTATGCAGCGTGTTGTTGAAGGATGGAGTAGGGCGCCTGAGCGCAATCCTGTCGGAGATGCAGCAATGGCTGGAGGAGCACGAGTACGAATCGATTGTTCAATTGAAAGGCAGCGTCAGCCAACAACACGCTATCGATCCGAGCGCTTACGAACGTGCCAACTACGTGCAGGTATTGGACAGCTATACTGCGCCCAGCGGAGTGTTGCGTTAGCGTTTTTCAGCATTGCGAAATCTGGCTTGCTGAATGAGTAGTTCGGATTTGAATGATTTGACTCCCGCTCTTGCGGGAGTCCTCGTTTTTATGATTTGACATGTTTTTATTCGAAATAGACAACCCGTCGTGGCGGTGCCGTTAGTGGGTGCAGAAGGTTTTACAGACGCGCAATTCGATGTCGTCATCATCGGCGCCGGCGCCTCGGGCTTGATGTGCGCGATCGAGGCCGCCAAACGCGGGCGCAAGGTGCGCATCATCGACCATGCCAACAAGCCCGGCAAGAAAATCCTGATGTCCGGCGGCGGCCGCTGTAATTTCACCAATTATTCGGTCGAAGCCGACAATTACCTCTCGCATAACCCGCACTTCTGCAAATCGGCCTTGAAGCGTTTCACGCAATGGGATTTTCTGTCGCTGGTGCAGCGCTACAAAATTGCCTATCACGAACGCCTGCACGGCCAGTTGTTTTGCGATGACAGCGCTAGGGATATATTGGACATGTTGCTGGCGGAATGCCGCCGGTACGGCGCAAGCATCAGCCTGCAATGCGCGGTTCAACGTATCGCCCAAGATGCCGGCGGCGGTTTCCAAGTCCATACCAATCAAGGCAAGTTACACTGCCAATCGCTGGTAGTCGCGACCGGCGGCTTGTCGATTCCAAAAATGGGCGCGACGCCGTTGGGCTATCGGATTGCCGAGCAGTTCAATATCAAAGTGTGGCCGACGCGGGCTGGTCTCGTGCCGTTGACGCTGCAACCGCATGACAAAGAGGTGTTTTCGGCGTTGACCGGCATCGCCGTGCCGTGCGAAGTTTCCACTCAGAACCGGTCTTTTCGGGAAAATCTGCTGTTTACCCATCGCGGCCTGAGCGGGCCTGCGATCCTGCAAATCTCGTCTTACTGGCAGCCTGGAGAAGCCCTCGTGATCAATTGCCTGCCGGACCGTGATCTACTGGCCGAATTGAAGCAATTGCGCAAGCAGGGCAGCAAATTCAAGGTTAAAACCTGGCTGGGGGAATTATTGCCCAAGCGCCTGTTGCCGGCCTTGCTGTCTGAAGCGATGCTGGAATGTGCGCTGGTCGATTGCTCCGACAAACAATTTCGGCAAATCAGCGATCATATCCAGGCCTGGCATATCAGGCCGAACGGCTCTGAAGGCTACCGCACGGCTGAAGTCACGATAGGGGGTGTCGACTGCGATGCGCTCTCGTCCAAAACCATGGAATCTTTGAAAGTGAAGAGGCTTTATTTTGTCGGCGAGGTAGTGGATGTCACGGGTTGGCTTGGCGGCTACAATTTTCAATGGGCCTGGTCGTCGGGCTGGTGTGCCGGACAGTATGTATGAGTTTGCTGGCTTTCGCGGCGATATAGACGGAGCCGTTGAGGCGGAAGAACTCGGGGATTCAGCAGAACTGAAAATCCCGTCATAATGCTGGCCTTGCGAAACAATTCGGGCCAACAGGGAAGAAGCCTCGTTAGTCACGTTTAGCGAAGAGCTGTCGGAATTGATCACCCGCTTGGAGAAACAAGCATGGGACAGCCGAAGATGCCGTTGGTGCCATCTTCGGCTTGGTATTGTCCAGTCCTTTTAGCCTTTGCCGGGCAGCATGCCGACGGTGCCGGGCTTGATGCGGCGGCAAGTCACTACCACGTCTTCCTGATGGCATTGCTGTTTGCCGGCTTGGTCGCCGCAAGGCTCGCAAACGGTTTTGCCCGAGGTTTTTACTTCATCCACATGCCAGCCATAGCCTTGGGTCTGGCAGAAACGTTTGACAAAACGGTCTACCGTGTATTTTTTGGATGCACCTTCCTTTGCCTTCGCTTCCACATCGCAATGGGCGGGCAGTGTGTTGGCCATTAAATCCCGATAAATGTATTCAGTCGCTCCCGCCGAGCCGCTCAGGAAAAGAGTCAATAAAAAACCGCTGATAAAATGTTTTTTCATGATGTTCTTAGCCTCGCTCATCGATAACACGAATGTTCATTTGTTTATTTTCTTCTTCTAATTGTTGTTTGATAGGCTCATATTTTTCATTTTCGCTGAGCTTGACCGCCAGGATCACGCCGACCAACGCCACCGTTGCTATCACCATGTACAGCACGAAATTATCTTTTTCTGTTTTTTCACTCATCGTCGAAACCTCTCTCTTTGTTTTTATTATGCTTTTAAATCGGCTATTGCCGCGCCGAAATTGATATGAAATACTTGACCACCCAAGGTAAGCGCTGGGACCGAATTGACGCCAGCCGATTCCGCTTCGCCAATGCGATCTGGCTGCTCGCCAAGATGAACGATTTCCAGGGGGTATTTATCCTGGTTGATTGCGCTGATCAACATCTGCTCGGCACCCAGGCACACTGGGCAGCCGGCATGATAGAAAATAGCTTTTGACATTTGGACTCCTCTATTTTTATTTAATAGCGAGTCGAAACATTAAGGCAAAGATTTGGATTTGTCAAACAAATATCGTGTCGATATTTATGGTGGAACCCGAGTGTTAGGTTTGGCTCGATAAATATTGATTTTTCAAGCGGATATAGTGCTGGTAGGAGTATTCCAAAAAGCTTTTTTCCGAGTCATTCAATGCTCGAACAGGCTTGGCCGGTGCGCCAACATAGAGGTAGCCACTCTCTAACCTTTTACCGGGCGGAACCAAGGCGCCCGCCCCAAGCATGACATAATCTTCCAGCACGGCGCCGTCCATGACGATGGCTCCAATACCGAGCAAGCAGTAATTGCCGATGCTGCAACCATGCACGACCGCGCGATGACCAATCGTCACGCCCAGGCCTATGCTCAATTGATGTCCGGTCGGCGAATAGTCGCCGGCATGCGACACATGCAAGACAGAACCATCCTGCACATTGCTGCCCGCGCCTATGCTGATCGCTTCGACATCCCCCCGGACGACACAAGTCGGCCAGATCGATACGTCGTCGCCTAGCGTGACATCTCCTATGACCACCGCGGTCGGGTCGATATACACTTGATTGCCGATGGATGGCTGTTTGCCGTTAAATGTTCTTACTGCCACAAGGACCCCCGATTTTTGCCATAATTAGCCGAGGATATTACGCAATTGCGTTCGGGTTCACCAGACATTATTGAGGTTACACATGGCATTTATCGATGGCATCAAGCGGCAATTACGTTCGGTTATCGAATGGCAAAATCCTGACCCTGATGCATTGTTGGAGCAATGGACCGAAAACGGCGACGAGATCAAAAACGCCTCCAAACTGATCGTCGGGCCGGGGCAAGGTTGCATTTTTGTCTACCAAGGTCAGGTCAAGGCGATTATCGAGGAACAATGCCTGGTCAACCTGGAAACCGACAATATCCCGTTCTGGACCACGATCAAAAAATTCATGCAGTTTTTCGAGAGCGAACATAAGGTCGGGATTTATTTTTTTCGCAAGACCAAGATACTCGATCAAAAATGGGGCACCACGTCGGTCATAAAATATCAGGACCCGAAATACCATTTCCCCATCGGTTTGAAGGCCTACGGCAACTACAGTTATCAGATCGCCGATGCCAATGCGTTTTTCGTCACCATTGTCGGTAGCCATAATCGCGTCGGCATCGAGGCGTTTCGCAAGATCATCTCGGCGCGGATCATCGAACCCATCAGCGATTATTTGGCCGAGTGTGGCTACAGCTATGCCGACATCGACGCCAATCGCGACGAAATCTCGCGCGGCATTGCCATCAAGCTGGCGATTGCCTTCCGTAAACTCGGCTTCAGTATCAGTGATTTCCGCATCGAAGGTACCGATTTCGACGAGGACACCACGCGTAGAATCAACCGTATCGCCGACCTGACCGCGGAAGCCCAGGCGGCGCAAGCGGTCGGTTTGGATTATGCCAAGGTGCAACAGCTCGACGCGATGCGCGACGCGGCGCGGAATGAAAGCGGCGCGGCCGGTGCCGGCATGGGCCTGGGCGCCGGCGTGGCCTTGGGGCAAAACATGGCGCAAGGTTTGACGGCGCAGGTACAAACCGCAAATACCGGCCTTGAAGATATTACGGCGAAATTGACGCAGTTAAAGCAGTTATATGAAGCGGAACTGATCTCCGAAACCGAATACGCGGCCAAAAAGCAAGAACTACTGGCCAAATTTTAACCATGGCGCGTTGTCATAGCTGTTCGGCGCCGCTACCGGCCAATACCCAATATTGCCGTTATTGCGGCACGCGTAATGATGTCGATCTGCGGGGCAAACACGATTACCACATCATTACCCGCCAATCATCTCGTATCTGCCCTGAATGCAATAAAAATCTGCAAACGATTGCGTTGGATATGCAACCACCACTGCAAATCGAGCGTTGCGAGTCTTGTTTCGGCTTGTTTTTCGATCCGGGCGAAGTGGAAGCGTTACTGGAAAACGTGGTATCGCCGGTATTCGTCATCAATCGGGAACTGATCGGCAACATCAACCAGGATCGGTATCAAAAGAACAAGCCGGTCAAATATCTGGAATGTCCGGTCTGCCTGAACATGATGAACCGGGTTGCGTTTGGCCATCGCAGCGGCGTGGTGGTCGATCAATGCAAGGCACATGGCGTATGGCTGGATGGCGGTGAAATCACCCATTTGCTGGAATGGAAAAAAGCCGGCGGCCAAATCCTGCATCAACAAAAACAAACCGAGCGTCAACGCAAACCACGTGGCCCCGCCGAGATCGAGGCATTGCTGAAAAGCAATGCTCAGCCGGAGAGCGACAGTCATTTGCTGGAAACTGTCGCCGGCCTGATTTTTAGGCTATTCGAATAGCTGATCTTGCAACATCGTCGGCAGAAAAAACTCGCTGACCAACAAGGGTTGCTGGTGTATTGCGTATAATGTGCGCCGGCCCCAAGTGCAGGAAGGCAACTGAAACTGGTTTTGCACTGGCAATGACCAGATTTGCGGGTCGGCTTGGCTGAAATAACGTTGACGTAACTCGAGATCCGGATAAGCAAAAATCACCTCGCCCAAGGGGCGCGTGCCCAAATGCGACAAATTGCGATGCGCGATGCGGATGGTTGCCTCGGGCAGAACCGTGCGTGCCAGCACCAAGGGCGTGTCGCCCATATGCAACAGCACCTCGCGAATCAACTGGTAGCGGTGATGCGGTATATTCAGAACCTTGCATTCCTCGGCAAAGGCCGGTTTCCAGTGATGGAACAGCAGACTGACGGCCAGGCGATTGCCATAAACTCTGCGTAAACGCTTGGTCAATGAGCCAGTCTCGGCCAGCCAGGGTTTTAACACGATAGGCGGTTGCGCATCGGGGCCGCGTAGCTGGGTTTTCCAGAGCGGTGGACGGCTGAATAGATAGCTGTTGTTGGACAAAGGTGGTCGTCGTTTTTGCGTGGATCAAGCCGTCATTGTACCGAACAATGCCGGATTAATTCAGCGGCTGCGCTTGCCGTTGCCGCTGATTGGCCTTCAGGCGTTTGGTCTGCCGTGGTTTGTCTCGTAAAAAGTCGGGCAGGCCTTTTTCCCCATTCAGGGAATAATCAAGCGCCAAAGCCCGACTGGCCGTGTCTTGCGGCACATCCAGCGTTTCGGTCATGGCTTGGTAAACCAATTCAAACAAGCGCTTCAGCGCGATTTTCCAAGTGCTGCCGTCTATCGCAAATAAGGCATCGCTGAGGCTCATAAACCGTGCAAAAGGTTGTTCAGCCAGAATGATGGGTAGCGTGTTATGGAAGCGGCTCGAATTGCCGATCAAATCCCAAAAACGGGCGAAGCGGTTGATGCGCTGCAGGTCGTCAAAGCTCATGTCCCTGCTCTTGATGATCGCATAAGGAGGATTCGGATCGTAGCGCAGTTGGTAGCTTTCGTTATGACGATTGATGGGCGCGCCGCGCAGGCGCTTCAATATGCCGACCTGGATTTCCTGCGGCTTTAACGCGACCAACTCGTCGAAACTGCGGCCAAAGCCATGCAGTGTGTCGCCGGGAAGGCCGGCGATCAGGTCTGCGTGGATATGAGCATGCGAATGTTGTCTGAGCCAGGACAGATTGGCCTTGGTCTTGGCGTTGTCCTGACGGCGGCTGATGCGCTGCTGGATTTCAGGGTCGAAGCTTTGCACGCCGATCTCGAATTGCAAACAGCCGGGCGGAAACTTGGCGATGGCTTGCTGCAATTTGTCCGGGAGGTTGTCCGGGATCACCTCGAAATGCAGGTATAAATCCTCCGGTATTTTGCTCAGGAAAAACTCCAGAATCGCCACGCTGGTGTCGGTTTTCAAGTTGAAGGTGCGGTCTATGAACTTGAAATTACGCGCGCCGCGTTGATAAAGCTGCTCCATGTCGTCCAGGAAGCGTTGCAACGGAAAAGGCTTGGCGGTGACGTCCAGTGACGACAAACAAAACTCGCATTTGAACGGGCAGCCGCGCGAGGCTTCGACATAAACGATGCGTTGGCGTATATCGTTATCGCTGTAAAAAGGGTAGGGCGATGCCAGTTCCGTCAGCGCCGCCGTTTTACCGGGGATGATGTTTTCGGTTGGCGTTTGGCCGGCCAGGATTTGCCGGCATAATTCGGGGAAACTGATTTCGCCATGGCCGGTGACGATAAAATCGGCCAAGTCCGCCACGGCCGGCAAATCAGGCGGATGGCTGACTTCCGGCCCACCCAGCACGATGACGGTTTCCGGCGCGACCAGCTTCAAGATACCGACCAACGCCGTGATCTCGGCGACGTTCCAGATATAGACCCCCAAACCTATGATGCGCGGCTGTTGTTGCAACAATTGCTCGGCCATATCGACAGGCCGCTGCTGAATGCCGAATTCGAGCAGCATTGTTTCCGCTTGCAATTCGCCCATATTGGCGTACAGGTAACGTAGGCCAAAGGCCGTGTGGATGTAACGGGCGTTGAGGGTACAGAGGACGATGCGGGACATGCTGATGGATTAAAAAAGCCGCCAGCATAGCACCGTTGGCCTTTTACAGGCTATGTTAGCGCGGCGGAATACGCGAAGAGGCTCGAATCTCATTCTGCCTAGCAGCGAAAAGCAGGCTGGGCGTCACATGCAACGCCTTGTTGATGTTCCAATCACCACACATAAAAACTTGATTCTTTGTTCATGATGTTGATCCGGAACTGTTCGGAGCTAGGGCCTTGTGCCACGCCGTAACAAACGTGCAGCGGCAGCAGATGCTCTTCTCGCGGATGACAAAAGCGTGCGCCAGGCGCCTCGTCCCAGTGAAGCAACATCTCGGTCCTTTCTGTTTCCCGATATTCACGGCTGGCACATGTTTTCAGCAACCACTCCTCAAATGAATGATTAAGTCGCCTGGATTCTTCATCTTCAGGCGCAAAAAATGCCTTCATGTTATGGAACGAAAAGCCGGAGCCGATGACCAGGACGTTCTGTTGACTCAGCTCTTCGAGGGCACGGCCAATTGCTATATGCCGGGCGGGATCGAGCGTGTTGATCAATGACAACTGCACACACGGGATATTTGCCTCTGGATACATGATCTTCAGCGGCACAAAAACACCGTGATCAAATCCTCTTGATTCATCCAGTCTGGCCTCAATCCCGGAATCGGCCAGCAGCCTTTGTATTTCTGCCGCCAAGAATGGATTACCGATGCATGGATACTGAATTTGGTAGGATTCAGCCGGGAAGCCATAGTAGTCGTAGATCAACGAAGGACGCTGGCCGGAGGTGATTGTGGGAATTTTTTCTTCCCAGTGCGCGCTAACCACCACGAGCGCGTCGGGTTTTGGCATACTCGCAGCCATACTTGCCAGGCATGAAACCATTTCCCGATGTGCTGGATCTCCCAGCAAGGGCAAGGGGCCTCCACCATGGGAAATAAACAAAGCTTTAGCCGTTTTTTTCATTGATTTTCCTTGATGAAGGTGTCGATGTTCGGCGCAACTGGACTCGTTAAAGGGGGCAGATCGACGCTAAATTTAGGCTAAGCCAAGCGGGGCTTTCAGGACTTGCAGGTCGCATTGGCAATAGCGTACGAGAAGGTAAACATTCAGTGCAATCCGTTGGTGATTACACTCTACAGGCTGCGAGGTCTACCTTCCGTCCGCACTGCACAGATGGAAGCTGGCTGTCTGGACGATGCTGGTGAGCGGTCCATCGAGTGCTACGGGGCGCTCAGTGCCCGGCTCGCTGCGTTCGGCGCTCAGAGCACCGAGCTTCTCGCCGGCATTGAACGTCAGGATGACAGGGTCATTGTCATCGCCATAACGGTTCTTGCCGCCATGCTTGATCCACGCCCATATCTGGATGCCGTCATAGTTCATGCCGCCGATGGCTGTGAAGCTTACCGCAATCGGCAGCGAGGCGCGCTGTCCGGCAGCTGTGTCGAGGTGGACGCCCGCCTTGTCCACGATGATGCGCGGCTGCTTCGTGCAATCGCCACCAGGCGCATATCTACCGTAAACCTCGGGGGGAAGCTGCGGGTCGGCAGCATGCGTTGCCGAAGAAACGGAGACCGCGAGAAGGGCTATCGACAATACATTTGCTTGGTATTTACTGTGATTCATGGCATTACCTTTCTTGATACGCTTGCTCCACCTAACATGCAGGCGGCCTGACGTTGAAATTCAGCGGGCCTCAAAAGCGCGGCTTTTGAGGCCCGCTGGAATGATGGGTTGTGAAGGCATATTCGCCTCATCATCTTATGGCTGGTAAGTATGTTTACGTTATTTGCGTTGAACTATGGTCTGGAAAAATCTGAAAAATCTCCGGATAATCGTAAACAGCAGGCAAGAGGCGATAAGTGCGATTAGCCACACCGGTACCATTGATAACCCTATCATCCAAAGTAGTGACCAGATTGCCGGGGAAATCCAATATGCCGTGAGTCCGGCCGCCGCCGCGAACAGCAAGTTCTGCGTCCCCAGAAGGTTCGCGACATTGCCGATATTCTTGATCCCCGCGACAACGAGACCACCCCCTCCAATCAGCGTCATAAATCCACCTATCAGGGAAGCAATGATTCCCATCATAGCTGGTCCTTCCTGGAAGTTTTCGACTAAATAAACTCCGAAGTAAAACAGGGCTATACCTGTAACAAGCATGGCAGCCGAGGTCTTTGCGCCGAAGTCAATACTGCCTCCCCCGACCGGTAAACTGTTACGCTTTTGAGCATCAATAAACGATTGGGCTGCCGACTCCGCAGCATTTTTTGGGGGGCCAAGTGAGTCGCCATAGGTCATACGGCGGTTGAAATCATCCAGTGGGTTGCTCATGGATCTACTCCTTTCTTCAGGGGCACAAGGGGCATAGGGTCAGGTCTTGCAATGTTGCAATTTGTGCCTGGGGTTGATGACTCGGCTAACGGTAGAATAATGGATGCCGAATGCGTTGGCAATTTGCTGCATCGTGTAATCACCGGTTTTGTAAGCTTCTATAATTCCTGCTTTTGCATTGGCGTAATTTTCGACGTAGTGATTTATAGGTTTGGCTATGGGGCGCCGCTGACTTTTGGGTATTTCTTGATCGTCGACAGTCGTGGACGAAATTTGCGTCTGCATAGTGCGGACAAAATTAGCGTCGCCCAAATAGATTTGATTTTGCAGGTCTTTCCAAACAGAAGCGAGTCCCACGCCGGCTCTGACAAAGTCGATATAACGTAGCGTGGCTTTGCATCGATCAGAACCGAATTGCCGTAACAGTCCATTAACCTGCAGCCATTCGGGAGGCACCGTTTTTCCTATTGTTGCCAGATAGTTGCTCCAATACCAATCGGCGGCGTCGTTGACCATTCCGGCTCTGACGGGATTTAAAACCACATATCGGGATAATTCGAGTAAATAGCTGTCTTTGTCGACCAAAATCGCCTTATATCGCCCTTGAAAAACATGGCCCACTCGGTCATGCCGACGATTGAATCGTTGCGTATAAACGCCGTTGAGTTGTCGCATCCCGTGAGACAAATTACCCTCGACTGTTTCGATGACGATATGGTAATGGTTTGTCATCAGGCAATAGGCGTGACAAATCCAGTTAAATCGGACGCAAGTTTCGCCCAATAAATCAAGCCAGTTTTGCCTGTCTTCATCATCGAGGTAAATATCCTGCCTGCCGTTACCCCGCGAGGTCACGTGATACAAACCGCCAGCTAATTCGAGTCGTAAAGGTCTTGCCATGGGTTGAGTCTAGAGGAGCTGTGCGTTATTGCAAGACCTGACCCCGTTGTCTTTATGACCCCGTTGTCTTTAACGTTGTCTGTGACCCCGTTGTCCTCAGGTCTTCCCAAACAGAGGTGGATGCTGAAACCGCATGACCGGTGGTGTGGCAGAGGTGACGGGCAAAAACCCGTCACCCCGAGCCGATCGACCGCGGTGTTTTAGCGCATCTTACCGCGTTATCTTTACGGGATGGTAATCGAGAACGAAGCTGTTCCGCCTTGTGGTATTGTCCCAGTCCGATATGTTGTGCCATTGCTAAATGTCAGCCCGTCGGCGAGTGAAATTTCATAGGTACCAACATTATCCGGCGCGATTACGGCGGTTACCGCTAAAGTCGCGGAGCCGGGACGTAAGTTGCCGACCGCACAGGTATTGGAGGCACCAATTGCAGTTTTGCAGACTATTAAGCTATTTATGGCGACAGTAAACGCATCGTCCGCCAACGAGCCATTGTCGTTTACCGTAACGCTGCCCGTTACGTTTTCGTCGATACAGGGTTCAGGATCAACTTTAGACTTCTTGTCATAAATTTTGCCATTGGGCGCATATTCCACATGGAGATGAGGTCCGCTGGAACCGCCTGAGTTATCAGATAATCCAACAGTGTCGCCTTGTGTAATTGTGTCATTAACCTTTTTTTGCACACTGTTTTTTTGCAGATGTGCGTAGAGGGAACGAGAACCGTCCGAATGTTTTACTACTACATATCGCCCCCATCCTTTTACCATTTTGCCTGACCGGGGATCCGGTACTTGCAATGGTCGTTCATCAAAACCTATTTTTTCAATGACGCCGTCGGCCATTGAGCGTACCGAGGTACCATCCGCTGCGCGGTAATCTGTGCCGTAATGGTTTTTTCCGTTATAAGGTGACGTGACCTCGCCATTTTCAATTGGTGAGCTTAGGCTACTGCCTTGGCAGGCTGTAGCAGCAGCCTTGGATAGACGTGTGAGGGCTCTGATACTAGGTGGTTCGATAATAGCATCTGGCGGTAATGGCTGCGGCTCTTCAACAGCGATGGTCAAAGTTCGATTTTGAAGGAAGTTTATTGGTGCGATAGTTGGTTTTGTCGGAGTAGTGGCAAGCAGAATAATGGCCTCGTAAGTCTGATTTGTATTGCGCCGGTTAGTAAAAGCTTCGGGTGGCAAAGTTACGGTGACAGTATTATTAACGCTAGAATAGGTTGAATCGAATAGTTCAAACTGATCCAACACTTCATCACCACCATCCTGGAAAATTTGTGCGAAGACTTGGATTTCCGATCCAACAGGCACTTGGGCAAGAAAGTCTGCAGGAACATTAATCACTGCTTCAAAGTCAGTTTGTGGCCTAACCGTACCTGAATTGAGCCGAAGTTCGTAACTCGTGCGCACACTCGCATCAAACATTACCTTACTAACTTCGAAATCACTAGCTGTTTCTGGAGATCTCGTGACAGAAAGCTCCACCAGTTGAGTCGTGGAAAAGCTTCCTTTCGGGAAGATGATTGACGCGTAGTTCGATAGCGAGACCTCGCCGCCATCTGATGAGATGAGGGTGCTGGCTCTGGGCACGGAGTTTTCCGATAGCAAATTAAACGATGGAGTGAATCTAAGATTGCCAGGGTTTCGGAACTTGATGCCGAAATTTTTAATCGCTTGACCTGGGGCAAGACCCGACGCGGTGACAGGTAAACTTAACATCGGTTTGCCTTCAGGTGAAAAATTGGTTGCGTTATATACCGAAACACTGTTCGGTAAACCAGAGACCACAAGAAACACAGATGGCTGAAGGGTAGAGCTACCAACATTTCGAACGGTAACCAACCCATCAAAGGTTTGCGTAGTACGATTATAAACAAGTGGGGCACTAACAATTGAAACTTGTGCAGTCACATCTGTGGGGTTTGCTTGGGTAGTCGTTGAAGCTAACCCTAGAAAAGCTAATAACGCTATTAAGAGCCTCATTTGGCGCGTGACGTAATAGCCGATAGTGCCGATAATGAGCAGCAATAATGTATTCGGTTCTGGAACTGAGTTAGGCGATGTCAGCGAGATAGTGAAACCTGATGGAGCGTATACTTCTTTGGTATTCGCACTGAGGACTAATAATGAATCCGCGCCTCTAGGATCAGCTGTCGTGAAGAGTGGCGTGCCGTTAAGGTTAAGAATACTCAGGGTGAGTGCGTCTGGAAAGCCTTGGATACCTGGATCTACAAGGGAAGAGTCAATGATGAAATTAAACCCAGCGTATACGTCAGTCAAATCGAAGAATAATGATGATATGACTTGATTGTCGGTAAACAAATATTCTCCTTGGTTAACCTGGGTCACAGAGCCATCGATGATGGATGGTAGGACGGATAATTCTCGTATAACCACCGAACTCCCAGAAACACCATCGCCATCAATAAAATCCATGACTGCGATTCCCGCCGTTGGTGTACTGGATGTCGTGGCGCTCAAATCTATTTTGATTGGTGCAGCGGATGCATTGGTGATCGAAACCAGACTCAAAAGTCCAAATATGACTCGCATTAAAATGCGCATAATTTACCTCCACATTGTTTTTGTTGACAAAAATCTAACTATTGAGGGGCTTGCAAAATTATGAAATTTTCTGCAAAAACCACTATATCTAGCGGTTTTTTTAAATAAGTCGACTACTAATAGCGGTATTTTGGGCTTCCAACTTTAGCCGGGACAGTGGTGGCGTAAACGTTCGCTGAGCGGTGAAGCCGAAGCGAATGGCTGACTTCGACGTCGTTCAGCCTGCTGACGATACTTTGTCCCGCTTTAATTGATAGCCGTATTTTGCAAGTGCCTCTATAACTTGATATTGGTTGACAATTCAGGCAAAGTGGCCTGCACATTTATAGTCAATATATCTAAGTCGCTATAAAATGATGGCTCAATAATTCTAAATAAACAACGGGTTAAAAACTATTCTGATGGAGCTCTGATCGTTCTGGTGCTCTGTTTATATTGTCGATTAATGCAATGGACTATAAATTGCCACTGACTTTATCAGGTAGTTATTTTATGTCAAGCGCAAAATCGCCAAGCTTGCTGGAGGATGTGCGTCGCATCATGCGGCTCAAACATTATTCCTTGCACACCGAGCGCAGTTACTGCGACTGGATCAAGCAGTTCATCAAGTTTCATCGAATGCAAGATAGACAGACTCTGTTCGAAGAAAGCGAGGGCAAAATCGAGGCTTTTTTGAGTCATCTGGCTATCGAGCGCAAGGTTGCGGCTTCCACTCAGAATCAGGCGATGAATGCGCTGATATTTTTGTATAAACAGGTATTGAGCCAGCCGCTGGAAAAACGCATCGATGCTATCCGCTCCAATACGCACCGGCATATTCCGGTGGTGTTGTCCGTGGAAGAAGTCAAACAGATATTGCCGCGATTGGAGGGCGCGGCGCAATTGGTGGTTAAGTTGTTGTATGGCAGCGGATTGCGGATCAGCGAGGCCGTTCGGCTTCGGGTGCAGGACGTCGATTTTGGCTATAAGCAAATTACCGTGCGGTCCGGCAAGGGCGACAAGGATAGAGTGACGACGTTTGCGGCAACCATGGTCCCGTTGCTACAAAATCATCTGGACACGGTCAAGGCTGTTCACCAGCAGGATTTGGCCGCCGGCTTCGGCGCCGTGTATTTACCGTTCGCATTGGCAAAAAAGTACCCCAATGCCGAATGGGAATGGGGGTGGCAGTATGTGTTTCCGGCTCGTTCACTGTCGGTGGACCCATTGTCCGGCGCGACCCGTCGCCATCATCTCGATCAATCGGTGATCAATAAGGCGATACGGGCGGCGGTGCGGCAGGCCGGCATTAGCAAACGGGTGTCCGCCCATACCTTTCGCCATAGTTTCGCCACGCATTTGCTACAACGTGGCACCGACATTCGCACCATCCTGGCTTTGTTGGGACATAGCGACTTGGAAACCACTATGATTTACACCCACGTACTGAATCAGGGTGGACAGGGCGTGGTCAGTCCGTTGGACGATCTGGCGCTATAGCATCCAGGCAGACGATCGGGTGCAACAGACTTTCGCCGTATTGCACCCAGTCTTTCAAACAGCCTTATTCCGCAACCGTTCCACCGGCAATCACCGCCGCGGGCCGCTGTTCGCCCTTGCCGATTTCCAGCAAGTCCCAGAACAACAGGCCACCGCCAACCGCGGTCATCAAGCCGAACACCATGCGCCAGACCATGGCTTGCATGAACCACGGGTGGTTTTGCGCGGCGAAGTAACCGGCCCAGGTCGAGCCTTCGACGGCGCGTTCGATAAACGATTGCTCGTAACCGGCGATCAATAGCGCCACGGTCATACCCAACACGCCCAGATTTAGCAAAATCGCCGCCGCCTTCCAGCGCCAGCCGTTGATCAAGTCGCCGCCCATCCAGACGTTGCCTCGCGCTTGCTGGGCCGCCAGGTAGAAGAAGGCGATGTTGATGGTCGCATAGGCGCCGAAGAAGGCCAGGTGGCCGTGCGAGGCCGACCATTGCGTGCCGTGGGTGTACAGGTTGATTTGCGGCAGCGTGTGCATGAATCCCCAAACACCGGCACCCAGGAAGTTGCCGAAGGTATGGGCGATGATCCAGGCCAGGGCGGGGTGATTGCTGTTTTTGAATTTATGCACGCCGGAATCGTAAATGGAATGCACGACCATTGCTACCAGCGGAATCGGTTCCAGCGCCGAGAAGAAGCCGCCGATGCTGAACCAGTATTCCGGCGTGCCGATCCAGAAATAGTGATGACCCAGGCCAAGAATGCCGGAGCCGAACATCAGCGCTACCTCGATATACAGCCAGGTCTGCACGACCTGGCGGCGCACGCCCAGCAGCTTCATCAGGCTCCAGGCCATGATGCAGCCAACCAGCACTTCCCAGGTCGCTTCGACCCATAGATGGATCACCCACCACCACCAGTATTGATCGACCGAAATATTGGTGACGTAGAACATGCCGGCCAGATACAGGCCGGCCAGGGCCACCAGATCCAGGGTCAACACGCCGGCAATGCCGGACCATTTGCCTTTGGCGAAGGTGGCGGCGACGTTATAAAAGAAGGTCAATACCACGGCGACGATGCCGATGTCGGCCCAGCGCGGGGCTTCGATGTATTCGCGGCCCTCGTTGATCAGCCACAGCGAGGTGTCGTTGCCGGCGCCGATCTGGATGAACAAATACACCAGCACGACCAGCGCGACCGCACCGGTCAGCACCCAAAACGCCAGTTGCCCCCATTTCAGGCCGACGATCTCGACGCCGCTCTCGTCTTCCAGAAACCAGTATACCGAGCCTAAAAAGCCGTACAGCATCCACACCACCATGGCATTGATGTGCACCATGCGGTTGACGTTGAAATCCAGGATTTCGTATAAAAAACTCGGGAAGATGAATTGCAGGCCGGCCAGCAGGCCGAACAGCAGTTGCGCCATGAACAGCACCATGGCGACGGTGAAGTAATGCACCGCCAGCTTTTGGCCGCCGGTCAAATGCGGATTGGCCATGAAGTCGGCGTGGCGTTGCTTGCAACCTGCCCAGCAGACAGCGGCTTTTTCTTGATAGGCTTGTAGCGTCATTTATTTGTCCTCTTCGCCCAGCGCGATGAAATTATGCGGAAAACCGTTGGTGTCGATGGATGCCATCCATTTCAAAAAGGCGACGATGCCCTCGGCCTCCTGTTGCGTGATGTCCAGATTCGGCATCTTGCGGTTGGAACCGAAGGTGCGGGCGTTTTTCTCGGGATCGAGCAGGAAATTGACCATCATTTGTTCGCGCGACTCCTTGGCGATCCAGCCCTGGTCCAGCCAGGCCTTGGTCAAGTCGGGCGCATAATAAGCGCCATTGCCGAGCAGGGTATGGCAGTTCATGCAGTTCTTGGCCTGCACGGTTTTCTTGCCCAGGTCGACCAGTTTTTCCGCTTCTTCTTCGCTCAGGGTTTTGCCGAACAGCGGCGCTTCGTCGCCGATTACCGGCTGATAGCGTTGTTTTTCCTTGTCGAATCGGTAACTGACGTCTTTGTTGATGACGCTGAAGGCCGGCACCCTGGGGCCGCCAGCGGAAATCTTCGCCAGCGAGTCGAAGGTCAAGATCACCAGCAACACGAACGATCCGCCGGTGACCCAGATCGCGGTTTTTTTCCAGAATGTTTCCGACGCCCAGCGCGGGACTTGCTCAGTCATGACGACCTCCAGGTTGATGTGAATGTTCGGTTTCGTCGCCATGGGTGGCAACGCACAAATGCCAGATCACGTGCGGCATGAAGGCATAGCCGACCGCCATCGTGAAGGACAGCAGCAGCCAGTGACCGCTGAAATGGTTGACGACGCTGAATATGCCAACGCACCCCAGCAAGGTCGCATAGGCAAGCCAGGCACCGATATAAGCCGGGCGCCGTTTGCTGAATTTGGCCCAGGCGAACAGAGCCGCATACAAGGCCGCGGTAAAAATAATCATCGCCGCGCTGAAAAAACTCAGAAAAAAGTCGGATAATGCGACAGGCTCGATCAACATAAGAATTTACCGATTAAGTAATAAGGATTTCGTCAGAAATAACTTCCTCTAATGGTTCCCATGCTCCGCGTGGGAACCTGTTCAAGAACGCTCTAGCGTCTCGAACCGCAGAGCGGTTCAGGCTGCATTCCCACGCGGAGCATGGGAGCGTACGGGAAATTATTTTCAACCAAATCCTAAGCAGCTTTAAAAATTCAAAATGGCCGCTGTCGCTAAGGCGCAAGCCGTTTGAAATCCATAGACTTGAGGTTGGCATGTACAACATAAGGTCAGTTTTTCAAGGAATTCTAATAGGTTAAAAACATGACTCTGATATGCAACTTTTGGCAAAGTGTAGAGCCTAATCAAACTTATTTCAAATACAACTTTTTTATCAAGGAATCATGCAACTGACTGCTCATACGGATTACGCATTGCGCGTGTTGATGTATTTAACCGTTCACTCCCAGCAACTGGTCACCATCAATGAGTTGGCCGAGTTTTTCCATGTCTCTAAAAATCATCTGGTCAAAGTGGTCCATCATCTGGGAACCAAGGGCTTCGTCCGCACGGTGCGCGGCAAGGGCGGCGGGATTTGTCTGGCCAGACCGGCCCAACAGATCAATGTCGGCCATGTGGTAAGAGAAATCGAAGGTCATTTTCAGATTGCCGAATGTTTCAACCCGAAAAAACAAGGTTTATGCGCGATTCATGCGCAATGTGGCTTGGCGGGACTGTTCAATGATGCGGTTGAGCATTTCCTGCAGGTGTTGGATGGGGCGGTATTGGCGGATTTGCTGCCGGCGGGCAGGCTTGCCGAAAACAGTGTGTCGAACGCCAACACGCCGCCACGAAGCGCAAAACTCAAGGAAACAAGGCAAAAGCCCGTTAGTTTTGATTGAGAGGTTGGCGCTGGAGACGGTCGAGCAGGGTATGTAAGGCCAAAGCGGAAATGATGAAACCGGCACCTGCTGCAATTTTCAATGTCAGGGGTTCTTGGTTGACGCTGTAACCCAACACCAGCGAGAACACCGGCGTAATCAATGTAATCAAGGCGACCGTCGTCGCGGCCAGATTGGCCAGCACGAAGTAATACAGCGCAAAGCCTATCGGTGTCGCAATCAATCCCAGATACAGTATCGACCACTGTGTTTGTACGGACAGGGTTTCAGGCAATGCGCCATGATCCAGCCAATACCAGGTCGCCAAATACGCCGGTAACGAGATCAGCATGCCGCCACTGATTTGGGTCAAAGCCGGTAAGCCGGCGCGTATTTGTTTGACCCAAACCGCGCTGGCGGCATGCAGGAAGGTGGCAAGCAACATGGCTATTACGCCTTGCAGCGCTTGTTGGCTAATCTCCAAAGCCGAATCGAACATCACCAGCAAACCGCCTAGGCCCAAGGTATAGGACAGTAATTTACCCCAACCCAGACTGCGTTCGCGCAAAAACACGGCCGCCAGCAAGGCCGTCATGAAGGGACACAAACCGAATATGATCGACACCCAGCCGGATGGGATGAAGCGCGCCCCCCAATAGGTGGCCAGCATGCTGAGATAAAGCTGCAAGGCCACCGCAAGATAGGTCAGAAGCGCTTTTCGATGCAGGCGCAAAGGCTGGCGCATGGCCAGCATCATTAGCAGCAAGCAGACGGCACCCAGCGACATGCGGGCGGTGACGCCGAACACATAGCTGACATCGACCGAACTCCATTTGATTGCCAGCGGTGTCGTGGACCAAAGCGCAACGACGGCAAGATAAGCCAGAAAAATGCGCACGCGCTTATTGTCTGGCGCGTTGGCTCAACAAATCATCGACGACGGCAGGATCGGCCAGCGTCGAGGTATCGCCCAGGTCGTGCACCTCATTGGCGGCGATCTTGCGCAGGATGCGGCGCATGATTTTGCCTGAGCGGGTCTTGGGCAGGCCGGGGGCCCATTGGATGAAGTCGGGCAGCGCGATTGCGCTGATTTCTTCCTTGACCAGCGCCAGGAGTTCCTTTCTCAGGGGTTCCGTCGGCTCGACGCCGACGTTCAGCGTCACATAAGCATAGATGCCCTGGCCCTTGATGGGATGCGGGTAACCGACCACGGCGGCTTCGGCCACGTCGTGATGCAATACCAATGCGCTTTCGATTTCCGCCGTGCCGAGGCGGTGGCCTGAAACGTTGATGACGTCGTCGACCCGGCCGGTGATCCAGTAATAGCCGTCTGCATCGCGGCGGGCGCCGTCGCCGGCAAAATAATAGCCCGGAAATTTCTTGAAATAAGTGTCGATGAAACGCTCATGGTCGCCATAAACCGTGCGAGCCTGACCGGGCCAACAATGGGTCAGCACCAGGATGCCTTCGGCTTCACCTTCCAGCAGATGGCCGTCGTTGTCGACGATCGCCGGCTGCACGCCGAAGAACGGCAAGGTGGCCGATCCGGGTTTCAAGTCGATGGCGCCCGGCAAGGGCGTGATCATGATGCCGCCGGTTTCGGTTTGCCACCAGGTATCGACGATGGGGCAACGGCTATCGCCGACCACGTGGTAATACCATTCCCAGGCTTCAGGATTGATAGGTTCGCCGACGCTGCCGAGTATGCGCAAGGAACTGCGGTCGGTGCGTTTGACAAATTCGTCGCCTTGCGCCATCAGCGCGCGAATCGCGGTCGGCGCGGTGTAAAAGATGTTGACCTGGTGTTTGTCGACCACCTGCCAAAACCGGTCGGCGGCGGGGTAGGTCGGCACGCCCTCGAACATCAAGGTCGTGGCGCCGTTGCACAACGGCCCATACAGCACGTAGGAGTGCCCCGTGATCCAGCCGATGTCGGCGGTACACCAATAAATGTCGCCGTCGTGGTAATCGAAGATGTATTTATGCGTCATCGCCGCATACAGTAAATAACCGCCGGTCGTGTGCATTACGCCCTTGGGTTTGCCGGTGGAGCCGGAGGTATACAGGATGAACAACGGGTCCTCGGCGTCCATCCAGACCGGTGGGCAATCTTCCGTCGCCAATTGCATAGCGGTTTGATAACAGACGTCGCGGCCTTCTGTCCATGGCACTGCATTGGCGAGATGGCGGATGACGATGACGGTATGCAAATTGGGGCATTGCGCGGCGGCCTTGTCGACGTTGACCTTGGTCGGCACGATTTTGCCACCGCGATAACTCTGGTCCACGCAGATCAAAAAATGGCAGTCGGCATCGAGAATGCGGTCGCGCAAGGCATCGGCGGAAAAACCGCCGAACACGATGGAGTGAATCGCGCCAATCCGGGCGCAGGCCAAAATCGCCACCGCGGCTTCCAGAATCATGGGTAGATAGATGCAAACCCGGTCGCCTTTTTTGACGCCTTGCGATATCAGCACATTGGCAAACTTGCAGACTTGGCGGTGCAATTCGCGGTAGGTAATCGTACGGTCGTAGGTTGGATTGTCGCCTTCCCAGATGATCGCGACCTGGTCACCGCGCGTTTCCAGATGTCTGTCCAGGCAGTTGTAGCTGACATTCAGTTTGCCGCCCTGGAACCAATGAACATCGCCTTTGCTGAAGTCGCAGCTCATCACCTGTTGCCAGGGTTGCTGCCAGTGCAGAAAAACTTCGGCTTGTTCCGCCCAAAAACCTTCGGGGTCTGCTATCGATTGCCGATAGAGTTTTTGGTAATTTTCGGCGTTAATATGCGCGTGACGGGCTATGTCCGGTTTGACGGGATAAATGTGGTGCTCTGACATGGTGATTCCTTGGGCCGGCTTCCGGTTTTATTAAGAGTCATGGCGGATCAACTGCATCTCCTGTTCCAAATCCTCGGGTTTCGGCTCGAGCCGAGGCGTCCCGACGATCTCGGCAATCCAAGTCCGCAATGGGTCGGTATTATAGGTCGTCAATCCAGAAAATGGCTTTTTCTATTGCGTCTGTTGGGCGGGGGGGTGCAAGGGCTGAATTAAGCTGATTCAGCAAGCCAATACAGACAGATAGTGCAGGAATCGACGAATCACCGCAAAATAAGTGCCTTTGCGATCCCGTCGCGCCACAAGAAACTCATGGTTAGAGTATGAACTCAGAAAAGACTTTTAAACCCTTAGGCTGTAGTGAATGTAGAAACTTGGACAAGCTCGGCATCGATTTTTCGATGGCGTTTCAACCGATTGTGGATATCAGCGACCATTCCGTTTATGGCTACGAGGCCTTGGTCAGAGGGTTGAATAACGAAGGCGCCATGACGATATTGTCACAACTCAATGACCAAAACAGATACCGATTTGATCAATCCATACGGGTCAAGGCAATCGACTTCGCGCAAAAACTGGATTTACAGGGCGTGTTGAGCATCAATTTCCTGCCCAATGCCGTTTACAATCCGGAAACCTGTATTCGAGCCACCTTGGAAGCGGCGGCCGAAAGGAATTTTCCGCTCGAAAGGATTCAGTTCGAGGTGACTGAAACCGAAGAAGTCAAAGACGACCATTTGAAAAATATTTTTCTGGAATACAAACAACACCGGTTCATTACGGCCATCGACGATTTCGGAGCCGGCTATGCCGGCTTGAACATGCTTGCCGATCTTCATCCCGATGTATTGAAGCTGGACATGGCGATGACCCGTAATATCGATCAAGATCGCGTCAGGCGCTCCTTGGTGTTTGCAATTTTGGCGGCGTGCCGTGAACTGTCGATCAAGGTGATTGCGGAAGGTATCGAAAGCCGCGCGGAATGTCTGACGCTGGCGGATCAAGGGGTGACGCTGTTTCAAGGTTACTGGTTTGCCAAGCCTGGTTTCGAGTCGTTGCCGGAGGTTCCCGCACAGATTTGGGATCAACTACGTTTTCGGCGCATGTCCGATAGAGATAAATGGCAATAATTTCGCCTGCGTGCCTATCCCGGGAGTCCTGACCGGGGCGATTCAATCGCACGTATCCTGCCGAGATTTTGCGGTTGCCAATGCGCGACGGCCCAAGCCAATTGCTCCGGTATCGGGGCGTTTTGTAAAAATGACGGCGGGTTTTGCTTCAGCATGACCAGCAATGTATAAACGGTTGCGCCCGGATGCGCATCATCGACCGGCGCGGCCAGCGTTTGTTTGCTGAGTTTGTTGCCGTGCTCGTCGACGATCAGCGGCAGATGCAGGTAATGCGGTTGCGGATAAGCCAATAAACCTTGCTGATAGATTTGCTTGGGGGTGGAGTCCAATAAATCGGCGCCGCGTACGACATGATTGACCCCTTGCTGCTCATCGTCGACCACGACGGCAAATTGATAGGCGATGATTTGGTCGCGTCGGCGAACGATGAAATCGCCCTGATCGCGAGCCAGATTCTGCCTGACCAGGCCCTGCAAGGCATCGTCGAATTCGATGAATATATCCTGGGTTTTCAGACGCCAGGCCGACGAATCGTCGAACGGGTAGCCGGCCTCCCGGCAAACTCCAGGATACACCGTGGCGGTTCCCAGGGTTTTGCGGCTGCAATGACAGGCGTAGAGCCAATGTTGTTGGCGTAATTGAGACAGGACTTCATCGTAATGGTCCAGCTGCCGGCTTTGATAATACACTTCGCCATCCCAATGCAAGTCAAAGCGTTCCAGGCAGCGCAAAATAGCATCATCGGCGCCTTTGACGTTACGTGGCGTATCCAGATCGTCGATGCGCAGACGCCATAAACCACCATGTGCGCGGGCATCCAGATAACTGGCCAGGGCGGTGTAAAGCGAGCCGAGATGAAGCGGGCCGGTGGGCGAGGGTGCGAACCGGCCGATGTAAACAGAATGGTTATTAGGCAGGATCAACCCATTTGTTTTTCGCGGATTTCATCCAGGGTTTTGCAATCGATGCACAAGGTGGCGGTTGGACGGGCTTCCAATCGACGGATGCCGATTTCGACGCCGCAGGTTTCGCAATAGCCGTAATCGCCGTTTTCGATGTTTTTCAAGGCTTCTTCGATCTTCTTGATCAATTTGCGCTCACGATCGCGGGTACGCAGTTCCAGGCTGAACTCGGATTCCTGGGTGGCTCTATCGTTCGGATCGGGGAAGTTGGCGGCATCATCCTGCATGTGGTGCACGGTGCGATCCACCTCTTCCATCAACTCGGCTTTCCAGTTGTTCAGGATATTGGTGAAATGCTGCAACTGGGCCTCGTTCATGTATTCTTCACCTTCCTTTTCTTCATAAGGTTTGAAGGTAAATTCTGACGTGGAACTATTCATCCATTGACTCCTGACTGACAGTAAAAAAATCGGGGCTTTTTATCAGAATGGTCGGGTACAAGCAAGAAGTTTGTTATGATGCCCGCGCTTTTACCCTACACAACGGACATTATGAAACAGCAAGTCGCAGAGCGCATGCAGGGCATTTCCGCCTTTTATGTCATGGAGTTACTTCAGCGCGCCAAGGAATTGGAGCGCCTGGGCCGGGACATCATCCACATGGAAATTGGCGAGCCCGATTTCCCGACGCCGCAAGGCGTGATCGATGCAGGTAGGGCCTTACTACAGACCGGTGAAGTCAAATACACGGCTGCAGCCGGTTTGCCGGAACTTCGTTCCTGCATCGCCGACTATTACCAACAGCAATACGGTGTCAAACTGGATGCCCGGCGCGTATTCATTACCCCTGGCGCATCGGGAGCGTTTTTGCTGGCTTTCGGCATCAGCCTGAATCCTGGCGAGCAGGTGATGATGTCCGATCCTTGTTATCCGTGTAATGATAATTTCGTGCGCTTGTTCAACGGCAAAACTCATTTCGTCGATGTCGATGCCACTACCGGCTATCAACTGACGGCGGATTTGATCGCCAGGCACTGGCATCAGGCCAGCAAAGGCGTACTGGTGGCGTCACCGTCCAATCCCACCGGCACCTTGCTAGGCGAAGGCGAGTTGCAGCGCGCCATCGATACGGTAAACGATCTGGGCGGCTGTTTTTACTCCGACGAGATTTATCACGGTTTGGTTTACGACCAGTCTGCCGCCAGCGCTTTGCAATTCAGCGACGATGTGTTCGTCATCAACAGCTTTTCCAAATATTTCGGCATGACCGGCTGGCGTATCGGCTGGCTGGTGGTGCCGGATGGTTTCGTCGAAGCCGCCGAAAAACTGGCGCAAAATATTTTCATTTCCACGCCGACGCACTCGCAACATGCGGCGCTGGCCTCGTTCACCCCCGAGAACAAGGCTGAATTGGAGCGACGCCGGCTTGAATTCAAAACGCGTCGGGACTTTTTGTATGAAAATCTACTGAAACTGGGATTCAAAATCGCTTGTAAGCCAGAGGGCGCTTTTTATATTTACGCCGATTGCAGCGCGTTTACCGACAACAGTTTTGAATTCGCGCGTTCACTATTGGAGCAAGAAGGCGTGGCCGTGACGCCGGGGCGGGATTTTGGCCAGCATTTGGCTGATCAACACATCCGTTTTGCATATACCGCGTCTGTCGATAGAATGGCCGCCGCTTTAGAAAGATTGGAACGATTCCTATGCCGATAACACAATGCACCTCGCAACAAATTCAACAACGCCTGCAAGATGGCGATAAACTGATGCTTTTGGATGTGCGTGAGCCCAACGAATATGCCTTTGCCCACATCGAAGGCAGCTTGCACATCCCTCTACGCCAATTGCCGGAACGCGCGGAAGAGTTGGAGAAGGACCTGGATATCGTGGTGCTCTGCCATCATGGCATGCGCAGTCAGCAAGCGTGCTTGTTTTTGGAACAATACGGTTTCAATCGGCTGTATAACTTAAAGGGCGGAATAGACGCCTGGTCTTTAACCTGCGATCCATCAATTCCTCGCTACTAATAATCAATATATGTTTTTAAAACAATTTTACGAGACTCACGACAATAGCATTCGTATTCCGGCTCACCAGGCCAGCACCTTTGCCAAGGAAATCGCCCATGATTTCAATCCATTGCATGATGCCGACGCCAAGCGTTTCTGCGTGCCGGGCGATTTGTTGTTTTCATTGGTGCTGGAGAAATATGGCCTCAGCGAAAACATGCACTTCATTTTTTCCGGCATGGTGGGCGATGGGGTGTTGTTGAATTTCCCGGATACCGATGCCGATCAAATCGATGTGACCGACCATCAAGGCAAAACCTATTTGCAGATACAACGTTCCGGCAGGATCAATCACGACCGCGCGATGTTGGAAACCTTGATTCGCGATTATGTGGCGTTTTCCGGACAAAACTTTCCTTATGTGCTGGTGCCGTTATTGGAGAAGGAAAATGTCATGTTCAATATCGACCGACCGTTGGTGATTTACGAAAGCATGACCTTGAACATGCGCCAGATCGAAATTCGGCAACCGCGCCTGGAAATGCTGGAACCAACGATGGAGGTCAACGGCAAACGCGCCACCGCTTATCTGCATTTTCAAATCAGATCGGGTGATGAGGTGGTCGGTTCGGGTTTCAAGAAGCTGGCGGTCAGCGGTTTGCGCGAATACGAAGCCGAACCCATGCAGGCCTTTGTGGACGGTTATTTGGCGCGTAAACACAGTTATCTGGCTAATCTGGCCGATGCTTGACCCGTATTCGAACGATCGTAGGTCCTGGTAGCGTAGTTTTTATCGGCTGGGTAAGCTCCAGCGTCATGCTGAAACCGGGATTATTCGTGCTTGCGCCGGCAGCGGTTTTGGTTTTCTATCCCGTTGAAGGATGTCGCAAAAGCGACCTCTCCCTGCGGGAGAGGGCAGGGGTGAGGGGGGTATTGGAGAAGGGATCGTATTACCTTTACGACATTCTCTTTTCACAGAAGGGGCAACAATCTTGTGATTCGGAGCAAGCCAAATTCCGGGAAGTCGTTTATGAGCATGCCCTAACCTGAAAAAGCTGAAGCATTTTCACTCCAGAACCTCATCCCGGCGTGCAACAGCTTTAGCCATGGCTTAAAGGGCGTCAATAGTTAGCGCTGTTTTTAGTTTTACGACGCCTTTCATTGAACCTCAGGAAAATCCGATGAAAAGACTCGCTTACCTCGTTGCCGTTGCTGCTTTGCTCAATGCCTGTTCCACCGTCGATTCGGGCCAACCTGCCTTGCATGCCGTGCAAGATCAAGAACTGCGCAGTCTGATGGCCAGAATGAACGGTCTGATGATGGAGCGTTTCATGACCGAGGAGGAAATGGACCGGGAGCGCAGCCGCTATGCGGGGCAGATCGTCAATGCCGCAAAAATCCTGGCGACGACCGCGGCGAGTTTGCAGAACAAGCTTCCGGGCCTGGGATTGAGTGACGACGAACAGGTGTCTTTTCGTGCCTTGGCGAATCAACTAGGCCAGCATGCCAATGACTTGCAGCAGCAAGCCGAGAACAATAGTTTTAACGCGATGTCGAGCACGCTGCGTGACATGAGGAATACCTGCCAAGCCTGCCATGTGCTGTTCAGAAAGTTTTGATTGAGGCTAATGATGAATAGGCGTTTACCGGCTTGGGTGGTTTTCTTTTATGGGCTGCTCGCATCGAATGCCTTCGCTGAAGATGATATGCGCGCGCTGGTCAAGGAACTGGTTACGCAAGTCAAGGCTTTGAAAGAGCAAGTGGCGCAATCCAACGCGCGCATCGATGAGTTGGAGCAAAAACTCCAACAGACGCATCATTCGCAAGCCCAAGCTCAATCAGTGTCTCCGGTCGCGCCAAGCCCGACCCTCGCGGCCGCCAAAGACGTGCAAGCCACGGAGGGCAAGCCGCTAGTGACGGCCGGCGATGTCAAGGACACCATCAAATTCCCCGGCACCGACACGTCGATCGGCATCGGGGGGTTTGTCAAGCTGGATACCTTGTTTAGCAATGTCGGCATGGGCGAGAATAAATTCGGCAATCAGCGTTTGGAAATCGCTCAAATTCCTGTCGGACCGGTACCCAGGGGCGACGACGATCAAATCAGCTTGCATGCCAAGGAAAGCCGGTTCTGGTTCAAGTCGTTCACGCCGACGCAATGGGGTAATATCAATACCTACCTGGAGCTGGATTTTTATGGCGACGCAGGCACCACCAATTATACGCCCAGGCTGCGTCATGCCTATGGTTCGTTGGGTAATTTGCTGGCCGGGCAAACCTGGACCACCTTTTTGAACAGTCAAGCGATTGCCGATACCCTGGACAACGGCAATTCCGTCGGCTCGGTGTTGTTGTTACGCCAACCCTTGCTCCGCTGGACGCAACCGTTTTCGCTCGCGGGGCTGGCCATGGATTGGCAACTAGCGGCGGAAGCGCCGCGCAGCCGGGTGTGGGATGCCGCCACTCAAAACATGCGCAGCGTCAGCAATAGCCATTACCCGGATGGGGTGGCGCGGCTGAATTTTTATCCGCGCTGGGGCAATGTTTCCTTGGCGGCTCTCGGTCGACAGCTCAAGTTTACCCCGGCACTTACTCAAACAGAGCAATCGGTTTGGGGCGGAGCCGTGAGCGTGGCCGGCAAGATCGACACCTTCGACGCGGACAATCTGCGTTTCATGCTGAGTTACGGTAATGTATTGGGACGCTATGCCGCCAACGACTTTTTTGAAGATGGCGTCATCACCGCCGCGGGCGAATTGGAGCCGCTGGTTAGCTACAGTGGCTTGCTGGCCTATCAGCATTGGTGGGACAAGTCCTGGCGCTCGACGCTGGCGCTCGGATTTACCCGCGCCGATCAACCGGGCTTTGCGGCGCTGGCCAATCAGGAAGCCCAGTCGATTCATGCGAATTTGTTATGGAATCCGATCATGCAAACGACGATAGGACTCGAATATATTTATGCCAACCGCGAGTTGACCAATGGGCAAAGCGGCGAGTTGCAACGGGTGCAGTTCTCCACCCGTTTCAACTTTTGATCGCGTCTTGTGCTTCGTTCAAATCCGGGTGTCAAAAGGCTCGACGATGACCATTTGTCCTTCGTCCACGCCGGCGCAATCCTTGTCCAGCACGATAAAGCAATTGGCGAGGCTCGCGACTTTGAGCTGGTGCGAATCCTGTGGGCCTGCCGCTTTTACGCTGAATTCACCCGCTGAGGTTTGCCTGAGAATGCCGCGTTGATACTCCTGCCGGCCCGGTGATTTGCGTAATGCGCTCTCGCAGCGCGCCAGCAGTTGAATGGTTGCATGGGCCGGCGCGCCAGCCAGCTGATCCAGGGCGGGCTTGACGAATTGTGCGAAAGTAACCAGCACGGCCACCGGATTGCCGGGTAAGCCAAAAAACCAGCAATTGCCGATTTTGCCAAAAGTCAGAGGTTTGCCGGGTTTGACGGCAAGTTTCCAGAAATTGACCTCGCCGTATTTTTCCAGGGCCTGGTTGACAAAATCCGCTTCGCCAACCGAAGCGCCCCCGGTTGAAAGCAGCATGTCGAAATTTTTCGCCGCATCGGCCAGCGTTTCTTCCAGTTGTAAACGATCGTCTCGAATCACGCCCAAATCGGTAACCGCGTAGGCAGAGTCGTTCAGCAAGCCCGCCAGTAGATAACGATTGCTGTCGTAAATCTGGCCTGCTTGCAGGGGCGTGCCTATTGGGGTCAATTCGTCGCCGGTGGAAAAAAAACCGATTTTCAATTGGCGGTACACTTCTATCGAGTCGACGCCCGCCGCGGCCAGCAAGCCCAAATCATTGGGTCTCAATTTTTTGCCCGCATCCAGCAAAGTCTCGTGTTTTCTGACATCGCTACCAGCGGCCCGGATGTTTTTTCCTGGTCTGGTGTCGCTAGGGAAGGTGATGTCATGATCCACGACGTACACTTGTTCTTGTGCAATCACGCTATCGGCAAAATCCGGCACTACGGCGCCAGTGAAAATCCGCACGCATTGTTTGCGACCCGCCGTACCTTCAAACGGCTTTCCGGCCCAGGACGTGCCGACCATTTTCAACGTAAAGGCCGTGTTTTCAGCGATATCCGCGCTGGAAAAGGCATAACCATCCATGGCTGCGTTACGTTGCGGCGGAATGTCGATTGGCGACGTCACGGATTTTGCCAATATGCGCCCCAGTGCTTGGCCGAGGTCGATGCGTTGATGGTCATCGATTCCGCTGATCGCTTGGCGAATACGCTGGCGCGCGTCATCCACGGACAGCAGCTTGGCGCTTTTAGGGTAACAAATGTCGGTCACGGGTTTGGCTCGAAAAAATGTTGGAAAATAAAGTCCGCGATGGCGTCAGGATCGTTCAAATCCAGGCGCGGCAGGCAATCCGTACTATCCAGCTGCCTGTCGCTGGCGATGGCAATGATGCTGTCGTCTTCGGGATAGAGTGGTGGTTTGCCCAAACTGGGGCGGTGCAGTTCGATCTTGGCGAAACGTTCATGGCGAAAACCTTCCACCAGAATCAAATCTAGGTCATCCTGAGGAAAATCAGCGAGCTGCGCCTGTAAATCCAGCTCACGTGGAGGATGAAACTCGGTGATCAAGGCGCGGCGGTGCGGTGAAACGATCATGACCGGTGACGCGCCGGCTGCTCTGAGTGTATGGCTATCCTTGCCGGGATGGTCGATTTCAAAATCGTGGTGGCTGTGCTTAATGACGCCGATTTTCAAGCCGCGATGTTTCAAAATCGGTATCAAGCGCGCCAGTAAGGTAGTTTTGCCGGTACCGCTGCGCGCGGCAAAGCCGAGAATGTGTGGCGAATGCATGGGCGGTTTGCATGATGGGAATGGTCAGACATTCTAAGGTATTATGACCGATGTTGTTAGGGCTTTGCGGGGGAAATGGTGATACGCATTCTGTTACTGATGGTGCCGGTGGTGTTGGTTTATCTAGCCATCCGCTGGTTTCGGAAAACGCCGCCCGAGGAAATACGCCGTCGGCTGAAGAAAAATGGCTGGATCATCGCCATAACCGTGTTGTTGGCGTTGGCGACGACTGGCAAGCTCAATGTACTGCTTGCCGCGCTGGGTGTGGCGATCGCGTTCATCGTGCGCCTAATCCCTGTGATCTTGCATTATGCGCCGCAACTGCAACGCTTGTGGATGTTATATGTCAGTGGAAAGCAACAATGGCATGGTCAGCGGCAACAGCATGATCAACAATCCCCCCCCAGGCAACGAAGCGGCAGGATGAGCAAGGCCGAAGCCCTGGAGGTGCTGGGACTCAAGCCCGGAGCCAGCGAGGAAGACATCATCCAGGCGCATCGAAAACTCATTTCCAAACTGCACCCTGATCGCGGCGGCTCCGATTATTTGGCGGCGCAAATCAATTTGGCCAAAAAAACGCTGTTGAACGGGTAGCGAAGCCGGCGATTTTTGACTCTGCAACTGTTTTTATCAAATAAAACAAATATTTGTCTTGTGGTTGTTGTGAGTGGGCAACGGGGTTTTGGCGTCGATTTTATATGGTTTTGTCTTAAAATTTACTAATAAAATCAATTGATAACAAAATTGTTTTAAAGTTATACTGGCACTCGACGAAAAAAGGCGGTATGCTAAATCCGCGATCCTGGCAACGGTTTTGTTGTCAAAAAGGCACGCAATGCCCTATCGGCAAATCAATGGATCGTGTGTCCTGATTTTTTTAAATCCTTGAATAAAGGTAAAGCGGACGAATATTTACCAGCAATGACAGCCCAATAAACCTAAGCCTCAAACCTGGAGAAGAGTCATGATGGATGAAGCCATAAATATAACAAAAGAGCTGGAAATGGACATTCCGGATATCGTATCTTTTGATGACATCGAAGACGATAATCCAGGCATTGATAATTCGGAAGGCTTTAAATTGGTCGAAATTGAAACCGAATCTCCCAGCGAGAATAGCTTCGATGCCACTCGCGCCTATCTCAACGAGCTCAGCAAATCGCAATTGTTGACGGCCGACGAAGAGAAAATCTACGGCAAAAGGGCTTTGCAAGGCGATCCCGAAGCTCGCAAAGTCATGATAGAAAGCAATCTGCGTTTGGTCGTGAAAATTTCTCGGCGCTACCTCAACCGTGGGCTACCCTTGCTGGATTTGATCGAAGAAGGCAATCTGGGCTTGATCCGCGCCGTGGAAAAATTCGATCCGGACCGGGGTTTTCGTTTTTCCACTTATGCTACCTGGTGGATCAGGCAGACCATCGAGCGCGCCATCATGAATCAGACCCGCACGATTCGCTTGCCGATTCATGTCGTCAAGGAAATGAATGTATATTTGAAGGCGCAACGAAATCTGGCTCAGCATTTGGACCACGAACCAACCGCCGACGACATCGCCAAGCACCTCGACAAACCCGTCAAAACCGTCAACAAGATGCTCAAGCTCAACGAGCGGGTTACCTCGGTCGATGTGTCCTATGGCAAGGAATTCGACAAACCCTTGCTGGAAACGATTTCCGAGGAAGAATCCCGGTCGCCGGCCGAAATTCTGCAAGACAATTTAATTCAGACTAATGTGACGCAGTGGGTTTATCAACTGGCCGACAAGCAGCGCGAGGTAATCTGCCGCCGCTATGGTTTGTGCGGTTTCGAAAGTGCCACGCTGGAGCAGGTCGCGCTGGAATTGGGGGTTACCCGCGAGCGCGTCAGGCAAATCCAGATGGATGGCTTGAAACGCCTGAAGGAAATTCTGGAAGATACCGGTTATTCCTTCGAATCGATTTTCAACTAGCTATCCGGTAATAACTCAGGATTTGGTTGAAAATAATTGTGCGCCGTGCAAAGGCGCTGTTTACTCTGTTTCCCACTGTACTCCGTCGGTTTGCGTTCCCACGCGGGAGCGTGGGAACGATGAGCGGTAGTCAATTCTGACGAAAGCTAGGAAAAAAACTTTGGCCCACCACTGCGGGTGGGGTTATTTTTTCTAAATCTCCCAGGGCTCAATCCTGCAGCCAAAGGCAGCTACCGCCGACTTTGGCTATTTTTTGCAAGCGTTGTTGATGAGCGGCCAATTCAACTTCGTCGCAAGCAATGACCTTCAATCTCGGGCGGTCGGCAGACAATCGCACGATGGACTGTCGCTCGCCTTCGCCCATGGCGTCGTTCTCATCCAGTAATGAGGCCTGTCCGCCGGTCATGATCAGATAAACGTCAGCCAGAATTTCTGCGTCGAGCAACGCGCCATGCAAATCGCGGTGGCTGTTGTCTATCCCGTAGCGTTTGCACAAGGCGTCCAAGCTGTTGCGGGCACCCGGATGTTTTTTGCGGGCGTAGGCCAGCGTGTCGAATACCGTGCTGTTGCTCTCGATGGTCCGGCTCCCATTTTCCAACAACGCCAATTCATGATTCAGGAAGCCCACGTCGAACGGCGCGTTGTGGATGATCAATTCCGCGTCCTTGGTAAAGGCCATGAAATCCTCGACCACATCGGCGAAGCGGGGTTTGTCTTGCAAAAATTCGTTGGTGATGCCATGTACCTCGATCGCGCCAGCGTCGATTTCCCGATCGGGGTTCAGATAGACATGAAAGCGATTTTGCGTCAGGCGGCGGTTGATCAATTCCACGCAACCGATTTCGATGATCTTATGGCCTTCCTTGGGATTGATGCCGGTGGTTTCGGTATCGAGCACCACTTGGCGCTGGGATTTTGCTGTTTTCAACATAGGCTAGAGGGCTGGATTGAGTTCAATCAAACGTCGGTTTCGGGACGGATTTCGCTCCTTTCATGAATGGGCCGCGAATTTTTGAGTTATTGGCTCAAGTCCTTCAAGAGTTCGGTTTGCACTTGAAAGACAGGATGATCACCGGGCGTGGCGCGCAGATACTGGCCATTGCTCTGCAGCAACCAAGCCTGGGAGTTGTCCTTCAAATTGGCTTTCAGATCATTAAGAATGCGCTCGCTGATTTTTTTATCGGCGATCGGAAAACACACTTCCACCCGTTTGAACATGTTGCGGTTCATCAGGTCGGCGCTCGATGCGTAAACGGCCCAGTCGCCGCCGTTCATGAAGGCATAGATACGCGCATGTTCCAGAAATCGGCCGACGATGGAGCGGACTTCGATGTTGTCGGACACGCCGGGAACGCCTGGACGCAAACAGCAAATGCCGCGTACTATCAAACTGATTTTTACGCCGGCCTGCGAAGCACGATACAGGGCTTGAATGGCTTGTTCCTCGACCACCGCGTTGACCTTGATGATGATCTTCGCCGGCTTGCCTTTTTTGGCAAATTCGATTTCCCTGTCGATCATTTTCAGCAAGCCATGGTGCAGGGTGAAGGGGGATTGCAACAACTTGTTCAGTTTGCTGACCTTGCCCAGACTGGTCAATTGCATGAACACGCGCCTGACGTCTTCACTGAGTTCTTTTTCACAGGTAAACAGGCCGTAGTCGGTATACAGGCGCGCGGTTTTAGGGTGGTAGTTTCCGGTGCCCAGGTGCACATAGTTACGCAAGGTATTGCCTTCCTTGCGCAATACCATGCACATTTTGGCGTGAGTCTTATAGCCCACCACGCCATATACCACATGCGCGGCAGCTTCCTGTAACTTGGCCGCCAGACCGATATTATCCTTTTCGTCGAAGCGCGCCCGCAGTTCGATGACGACCGTCACTTCCTTGCCCGAGCGTGCGGCTTTGATCAGGGCTGCCACGATGGGCGAATCTACCCCGGTGCGGTATAGAGTTTGCTTGATGGCTAATACATCGGGATCGGCCGCGGCCTGGCGCACGAATTCCACCACGGGCGCGAACGATTCGTACGGATGGTGCAGCAGGATGTCTTGTTTGCGGATACAGGCAAAAATGTCCTTGTTGCGGCCGAAGGCTGAGGGCAGGCTGGGTTTGAATGGCGTAAACTTGAGGTCCGGGCGATCGACCATCGCATAGATGGCTTGCATACGGCTCAGGTTGACCGGGCCATTAGCCAGGAATAGCCGGTCTGGCGTCAATTCGAAACGCGCCAGCAGGAAATTGACGGTTTCTTCCGGGCAATTGGCGTCGATTTCCAGACGCACTTCGTCGCCGTAGTTACGCATCGCCAGTTCGCCTTCCACCGCCAGCAATAAATCGTCGATCGCATCGTCATCGACGAAGAAGTCACTGTTACGGGTGACCCGAAACTGGTAACAGCCTTTGACGGCCATGCCGTTGAAAAGCTCGTTGACAAAGGCGTGAATGATGGACGACAAAAATACGAAATCATAAGGACCGCTATCGGTTTCACTGGTCGGCAACTGCACGATGCGCGGCAGCGCGCGCGGCGCCTGCAATATGGCGCGACCACTGTTGCGGCCGAAAGCATCCTTGCCGGTCAACGAAATGATGAAATTCAAACTCTTGTTCAGAATCCGCGGAAAGGGATGAGCGGAGTCCAGACCCACCGGCGTCAGAATCGGCAGCAATTCTTCATTGAAATACTTTTCCAGCCAGGCCTTTTGCGAATCGCTCCAGTTATCGCGTTTCAAAAAACGGATATTATGCGACTCCAGGTGAGGTATTAGTACATCATTCAATACCCGATATTGTTCGGCGACCAGTTCATGCGCCTTGCCGGAAATTTTTTCGAATTGTTCATGGATGCTCAAGCCGTCCGTGCTGATTGCGGTGGAATCCATTTCCGCCATTTGCAGCAAACTGGCCACCCGGACTTCGTAAAACTCATCCAGATTGGAGCAGGAAATGCACAAGTAATTCAGCCTCTCCAATAATGGCAGGCCCTCATCGAGGGCCTGCGCCAGCACCCTGACGTTGAATTCCAGCAGACTTTGTTCGCGATTGATATAAAGTTCGGTGCTATTCAGGTCGGGGATACTGGTTTTGGGCGTGTCCATGATGATGTCGTCGTGTAAGCTTGGGGGACTGGATTATAGAGCAATTCTGTTTCGGATTTGATGACGGTTTGTTGTCTGGCGACGCGGCAAAAGCCGATTTGTTATAATCGGCCTTTATTTTCTAGCTCGCCATACTCATGAATTTCCCCACGATAGAATCCCAAGTCGGCAATACCCCGCTGGTGCGTTTGCAGCGCCTGCCGGGCGAAACGAGCAACATCATTCTGGTCAAATTGGAAGGCAACAATCCGGCAGGCTCAGTCAAGGACAGGCCGGCGTTGAGCATGATCAAACACGCCGAGGCGCGTGGCGAGATCAAGCCGGGCGACCGTTTGATCGAGGCCACTAGCGGCAACACCGGCATCGCGCTGGCGATGGCCGCGGCGATAAAGGGCTACAAGATGACCTTGATCATGCCGGACAACATGAGCGCCGAACGCATCGCCTCGATGAAGGCCTACGGCGCCGACATCATCCTGACGCCGGCCAAGGGCAGCATGGAAGCGGCCATCGATTTGGCCCGCAGCATGGAAGCCGAAGGCAAGGGCAAGATTCTGGATCAATTCGCCAACCCGGACAATCCGCGTGCGCATTACGAAAGCACGGGCCCGGAAATCTGGCGCGATACCCAAGGCAAAATCACGCATTTCGTCAGCGCAATGGGCACCACCGGCACCATCATGGGCACGTCCCGATTTTTGAAAGAGCAGAATCCCGCTGTACAAATCGTCGGCGTGCAACCCAAGGGTGAATCCAAAATCCCCGGTATTCGGCGCTGGCCTCAGGAATATTTGCCTAAAATTTTCGATGCGACCCGCGTCGACCGCATCATCGAAGTCGAGCAAATCGACGCCGAGGATACCACTAGGGCCTTGGCTGCGCGTGAAGGCATTTTCGCCGGCGTATCGTCGGGCGGCGCGGTGTTCGCTGCCCTGGAACTGTCCAAACAACTGGAAAACGCCATCATCGTCGTGATCATCTGTGACCGCGGCGATCGCTATCTGTCCACCGGCGTGTTTCCAACTTAAGCAAAATTTCCTCTCCCTATTTAGGAGCATGTCGTAAAAGTCAAAACAGTTCCTTCTCCCTTCGGAAGGTTAGGATGAGGGCAATAAATAATACTGAGAGGAACTTGCAAAATACCACTATTAGTGGCCAATTAATTTTAAAAACCACTATATCTAGTGGTTTTTGCGTAAAATTTCATAATTTTGCAAGTACCTCCTGATATTAATGTCCCCTCGCCCCATCCTTTTAGCGCGAGAAGAGGGAGCTTTTACGACAACCTCCGGTGGTAGAGAGTTAACTCATCCATTCCTATTTAGCATGGCCCACAAGAAAAAACTCCCGCAAGACCCGGTTACCGTAACCATTGAATCCCTGTCCCACGACGGCCGTGGCGTCGCCCACGTCGATGGCAAGGTCGTGTTCATCGACGAAGCCCTGCCGGCCGAAACCGTGGATTTTATCTACACCGACAGCCGCAAGGATTACGCCGAAGGCAAACTGGCGGCTTTGCATACCCGTTCCGAGCACCGGGTCGAACCCGCTTGTCCGCATTTTGGCATTTGCGGCGGCTGCAGTTTTCAGCACGTCGATGACGCCGAACAGATTCATTTCAAGGAAGACTTGTTGCAAGAGCAATTCCGCCGCATCGGCAAGGTCGATATCCCGCAAATCTGGGAGGCTTTGAAAGGCCCGCACTGGGGCTACCGGCGCAAGGCCAGAATGGGCGTTAAATGGGTGGCCAAGAAAAACCGGGTGCTGGTCGGTTTTCGCGAGCGGCGCAATCCATTCCTGGCCGAAATCGACAGTTGCAAGGTCATGCATCCTCTGGTCGGCGAAAACCTGATCGCGTTGGCCGAGATGATTGCCGGCTTATCGATCAAGGACAGGATTCCGCAAATCGAAGTGGCCATCGGTGACAACGAATGCATTTTGGCCTTCAGAGTATTGGAGCCGCCGACCGATGCCGACAAGCAGCGCATGCGCGAATTCGGCCATCGATATGGCGTCAGCGTTTGTCTGCAACCCAAGGGCCCGGATACCATAGCGCCGCTGGACGGCGAGCCCGAGGTGATTCCCAGCTATGAACTGGCGGAGCAGGGCGTTAGATTCAATTTCCGCCCGGCCATGTTCACCCAGGTCAATTACGACATCAACCAGAAAATGGTTACACGGGCCTTGGAAGCGTTGGAATTGACCAAAGACGATAGGGTGCTGGACCTGTTCTGCGGCCTGGGCAATTTCACGCTACCGCTGGCGACTAAGGCTGGCCATGTGGTTGGCGTCGAGGGCGACCTGCCGCTGGTCAAACATGCCCGCGAAAACGCCCGCTTGAACAACCTAGAAAACGTCGAATTCCATGTGGCCGATTTGAGCAAGGACGTCAAGGACTTGCCGTGGTGCAAACAAAAATTCAGCAAAGTCTTGCTGGACCCGTCCCGCGCCGGCGCATCGGAAGTCTTGCACAACTTCAAACATTGGCAGCCTGAACGCATCGTCTACGTGTCCTGTAATCCGTCGACCTTGGCCCGTGACGCCGGCATCCTGGTCAACGAGCTGGGTTACAAGCTGGTCAAGGCCGGGGTGATGGATATGTTTCCGCAAACCGCTCACGTCGAATCGATTGCGCTGTTCGTGAAATGATAGAACCCGCCGGCGTTCGTTATCTGGACATATCGATCGGCGAACAGCGCATGAGGTTGTTGGAAAACACCCGTATCCTCGCCGAATATCCGGTATCGACCGCCAAAAACGGCCCCGGCCAGCTCAAAGGCAGCGAGTGCACGCCGACCGGTTGGCATAAGATACGCGCCAAGATAGGCACCGATGCGCCGGTCAACAGCGTGTTCGTGGGCCGCCGGCCAACCGGCGAGATTTACACGCCGCAACTGGCTTTGGCATACCCCGAGCGCGACTGGATACTGAGCCGCATTCTGTGGCTGGGCGGCCTGGAACCTGGATACAATCGCTACGGCAATGTCGATAGCGCCTGGCGTTATATTTACATCCACGGCTGTCCGGACGAACTGATGCAAGGCATACCGGCTTCGCATGGCTGCATCAGGATGCTGAATGCCGACGTCATCGACCTATTCGACCGCGTCGAGCTGGGCTACAGGGTTTTCATCCATGTTTAGTGACTGTTCGGCGTATGTCCGGTTTGTTAAAAAACGCATTTGGAGCAATTATCCGTTAGTTGAAATCCAGGATTTCTTTAACTTATGAATAGCCGTAACTACTCGCGCCCTATCGGGACAGACGTTCTGACCAAGCGGTTTTGGACCATCTGGAAGGAAGAGGATCAAAACGACCAGGAAAAGTATTTGCATCAGCTGGTCAATCAAGTGTTGGCTGAAGACCTTAAAACGCGGCTGTTTGCAGAACGCGATGAGCGACAACGGAACACTTGGAAAAAGCTAACGCTTTTTCACTCCAAAATCACGCGGGGGAGTGCGATAGCTTTAGCCATCGTGCTGAGTGCAACTCTCCCCGGCTTGCTGGTCCGGAGAGTCGCTATTTTTGCCGAAAGATTTTTTCGGGCATCCTGCTAGAAAAAATCGGCAAAAATCACGCGACCGCTTATGCCTTCGGCGCCCCGATTCGTCCGCGTCACCTCGTTCCGACCCAGCAAGGGGTCGGAACTTTGGTTCTCGCATGACTTGACGCCGTTTCGCGATGCCTTGCAGGTTTTCTTCGCTTCGCTGCGAAAACCCGCCCGGCGCTACGGCTATCGGGGACTAAAAATCTTCACTTCGCTAGCGCTCCGTTTCCAAGATTTTCAGCGTTTGCCCCGGTAGGGCTAACTTTCATTGGTAGGGGGCTAGCCTTCATGGACGTTATTGTTATTGTTTTTCGTAATGTGTTGATATTTTTTTATTTTTTTATAGTTTAATGGCGCTTTAAATCTTGTCTATCGAACAATCTTGGAGGTTTCATGCAAACGATAATGGTAACGGGGGCAAACCGAGGACTGGGTCTGGAATTTTGCCGGCAATATGCGCAGGCCGGTTGGCGTGTCATTGCAGCCTGTCGCAATCCCGCTGATGCGGCGGAACTGGTTTTGCTGGCCGAGCGCCTACCCAATATACGCATAGAAGCCTTGGACGTGGCGGACTTCGGGCAAATCGATGCGCTGAGCACCCGTTTGGCGGATGAAGCCATCGACGTGTTGCTGAATAATGCCGGCATATATCCGGATAGGCCGGGAATGGGGTTCGGGTGCCTTGATTATCAGGCCTGGTCCGATGCGTTGAAAATCAATGCGATGGCCGCGGTTAAGCTGGCCGAGACGTTGTTGCCACAGATCGAACGCAGTCAAAGGAAGTTGATCGTCGGCGTGAGCAGCCTGATGGCTAGCATGACCGACAATCAAAGCGGCGGAAGCTTGCTGTACCGTTCAAGCAAAGCAGCCTTGAACGCAGCAATGAAGAGCTTGTCGATCGATTTGCGCGCTCGCTCGGTAGGCGTGTTGATCTTGCACCCAGGCTGGGTCAAAACCGACATGGGCGGCAAGGATGCCTTGATCGACGTGGAGGAGAGCGTCACGGGCATGCGGGAATGCATAGCTGGTTTTACCATGGCGCAATCGGGCGCCTTCTTGAAATATGATGGTAGCGTACTGCCTTGGTAAGCCAGATTGCGGTTGACAGGCGAGATTTAACACGGGCATTCGATTTTGGGGTTATGCACAAATCCATTTTTCTGCCGATGCTAAAAAATGCTTGACAACGCAACTCATTGAAAACCTGTAAAAAACTATAAGTCATTGATTTTAATGAGCGCTTGGATTGAACAAGTTTGATTCAATCTAACGCAACCCTAATGAAATCAGGCCTTAATCGTAGCTTGCGACAATTTATTCACAGAGTTATCCACAGTTTCTGTGGGTAACCCGCGATTTTACATGTCGCAGGTTATTGCGACAGTGCATGAATTCGCGGTCGCCATGAGGGAGGAGTGGTGGTAAATTTACCGCAAGCAAACCCTGGCTGGATTTCAATGTTTGACGGCGTCTTGTCGACCCTGGCCATGCCTTTAGGGTTTTTCCGAGAGGGATGAGGATTATTTCAACCGAGCGAAAATATCGATTATGAGTGAATTTACCTGGAGCGATCGTTACAAAATAGGCAACGATCTTGTCGACTCCCAACACCAGCATATCTTCAAGCTAGCCAACGAGACTGTCAGCGTAAGCGACGATGCCGATATTACGCGCTTATTGATGTTGTTTTATCAGCACGTGCGCGAGCATTTTCAGGCTGAAGAGCGCTTGATGAAGCAAGCCGGTTATCCACGCTATCAAGAGCATGTGGAAGAGCACAATCTGATGCTGGATCGATTGAATGAAATCAGCCTGAACGTACAGAAAAGGCAATGGAATCCCGACGATATCAAGATGTTCGTGCGGCGCTGGATTTCGGTGCATATTGTGCAGGAGGATATGCGGGTTGGCGAATACCTGAAAACGCACGACGCATAGAGCTTTTGCGCCTGCCAGCGATTCTTTTAACGCTCCATACCCTGTTCTTCGGTTGAGAGCCATTGTTCCAATTGCGCCAATTCCTCCAATGACAAGACCTTGTCGATGGCGAGCAGGATGATGAAGACCTCGCCGACGCGGGCCATGGCCTGAATGAAATCGGTGCGGATATCGGCGCCGAAATCGGGGGCGGGCTGGATGTTGGCCTGCGGGATTTCCAGGATTTCCCGGACTTCGTCGACCAGCATCCCGATCAACTGCGCGCCTTCCTGGGTATCCACTTCCACCAGCACGATGCAACTGCGCTTGCTGACTTCGGCGCAGTGATGCTTCAAGCGGGCCGACAGGTCGATGACGGGTACCACGTTGCCGCGCAAATTGATGACGCCGTGGATATACGCGGGCGTCAACGGAACGCGGGTGACATTGGCAATCTCGATGATTTCCTTGACATCGAGAATGTTGATGGCAAAGCTTTCCTTGTCTACCAGAAAGGTCAGATACTGTCCGACCTGTTCCTGGGTCGCCAGGGCCGAGCTTTCGCTCTCTTTACGAATCAGATTGGCCATGGTCTTGTGCCTCCGCGGCTAGAAGCGCTCGAAATCGGCATCGTCGAAATCCAGGGAGGTCCCGGCGCCTTTATGACCGGCCATGATGGGCTTGGCTTTGGGCGTGGTCCGCGCGCCACGGGAAGCGGCCGGCGGCCGGCCTGAGAATGCGGAACGGCCGCTGCTGTTATCCAGCTTGAAGAAGGCGACGGCTTGTTGCAATTGCGCGGCCTGGCCGTTCAATTCCTCGGCGGTGGCGGCCAATTCCTCGGCGCTGGCGGCGTTTTGCTGAGTGGCCTTGTCCAATTGCCGCATGGCATCGTTGATTTGGTTGATGCCGCTGGATTGCTCGACCGAAGCGGCGTTGATTTCCTGGACTAGGTCGGAAGTCTTGACGATGTTGGGCACCACCGTGCTGATCAAGCTGCCGGCTTTTTCGGCGATGGCGACGCTGTTGGTGGCCAGTTCGTTGATTTCCTCGGCGGTGATGCGGCTGCTTTCGGCGAGTTTACGCACTTCGGCGGCCACGACGGCAAAGCCCTTGCCGTGCTCGCCGGCGGAAGCGGCTTCGATGGCGGCATTCAGGGACAACAGATTGGTCTTGTAGGCAATGTCCTCGATCTGGCCGATTTTCTTGGCGATGTTTTTCATGGCCAGCACGGTTTCGTTGACCGCTTCGCCGCCATCGCGGGCTTCGCCGGCGGATTTGGTGGCCATTTGTTCGGTGACGTGGGCATTCTCGGTATTTTGTTGTACCGAGGCATTCAATTGTTCGATCGAGGAGGTGGTTTCTTCGACGCTGGCCGCCTGCTCGGTCGCCATCTGGCTCATCGCCTGCGCCGTCGCGCTCACTTCCTGCGAGGCACTGACCAAGTGGTCTGCCGCGCTTCTGACTTGTTCGACAACTTCTTTCAAGCCATCGGCCATGTTTTTCATGCCGGCCAAAACGCCGGTCATCTGTCCGTTTTCGCCGTCTATTTTGCTGGCCAAATCACCCGCGGCAATGCGATCGGCAACTTCGGAAAGCGTAGCGGGGTCGGCGCCCAATTGGCGCAAAATCCTGCGTACGAGCACGAAGGAGACGATAATGCCCACCAAAATTGCGATGATGGTGATGGCGATAACGAAATATTGCGATTGAGTGCCGTGGTTTTCCATGCTTTTTTGCAGGGTGCTCGCCGCTTCATCGACGGATTTGCGCATGGTGCCCAGCGTTTCCTGTACCGAACGCAAGTTGGGGAGGGTTTCATCGTTATATAAAGTCCTGGCATCGATCTGTTTGCCCTGGGCTTCGACCAACTCCGCCGTGTTGCGCGCCGATTTGATGTGGCTTGCCGACTCGTGCAGTTTGCGATGGGGTTCTTCGATGCTGGCCAAGGCGGATTTCAAGGCCGGAAACAGGGTTTCCGCCTGCCGCCGCTCTTCGCCGTAATACCATCTACCGAATGCGCATTGGGTGTGATCCATTTGCACGTTGAGTTCGTGGACATGATCGTCAAACACGAAGGCATTGAGTTTTGCGGCCCAATTCAAATGATCGACCTCGCGTTCCACCAGCGCGGTGCGCAGGTTATCGGCGGTGACAACTTCCTTGGAATTGGATAATAACTTAGACAGGCTATTTACGCTTAGTCCGGCTGTTATCGACAACAATAACAATATGCCGCCAAAACCCAGCGAAATTTGTGTTTTTAATTTCATGCCCATTACCCAAAATTATTGTGCAATATCCGTATATCGATCTGGTTCAGATATTCGAGCTTTCGAATGACTCCTGTGATTGAGTCAAAGCATTCAATTGCGCCAATTCCTCCAATGACAAGACCTTGTCGATGGCGAGCAGGATGATGAAGACCTCGCCGACGCGGGCCATGGCCTGAATGAAATCGGTGCGGATATCGGCGCCGAAATCGGGGGCGGGCTGGATGTTGGCCTGCGGGATTTCCAGGATTTCCCGGACTTCGTCGACCAGCATCCCGATCAACTGCGCGCCTTCCTGGGTATCCACTTCCACCAGCACGATGCAACTGCGCTTGCTGACTTCGGCGCAGTGATGCTTCAAGCGGGCCGACAGGTCGATGACGGGCACCACGTTGCCGCGCAAATTGATGACGCCGTGGATATACGCGGGCGTCAACGGAACGCGGGTGACATTGGCAATCTCGATGATTTCCTTGACATCGAGAATGTTGATGGCAAAGCTTTCCTTGTCGACCAGAAAGGTCAGATACTGTCCGACCTGTTCCTGGGTCGCCAGGGCCGAGCTTTCGCTCTCTTTACGAATCAGATTGGCCATGGTCTTGTGCCTCCGCGGCTAGAAGCGCTCGAAATCGGCATCGTCGAAATCCAGGGAGGTCCCGGCGCCTTTATGACCGGCCATGATGGGCTTGGCTTTGGGCGTGGTCCGCGCGCCACGGGAAGCGGCCGGCGGCCGGCCTGAGAGCGCGGAACGGCCGCTGCTGTTATCCAGCTTGAAGAAGGCGACGGCTTGTTGCAATTGCGCGGCCTGGCCGTTCAATTCCTCGGCGGTGGCGGCCAATTCCTCGGCGCTGGCGGCGTTTTGCTGAGTGGCCTTGTCCAATTGCCGCATGGCATCGTTGATTTGGTTGATGCCGCTGGATTGCTCGACCGAAGCGGCGTTGATTTCCTGGACTAGGTCGGAAGTCTTGACGATGTTGGGCACCACCGTGCTGATCAAGCTACCGGCTTTTTCGGCGATGGCGACGCTGTTGGTGGCCAGTTCGTTGATTTCCTCGGCGGTGATGCGGCTGCTTTCGGCGAGTTTACGCACTTCGGCGGCCACGACGGCAAAGCCCTTGCCGTGCTCGCCGGCGGAAGCGGCTTCGATGGCGGCATTCAGGGACAACAGATTGGTCTTGTAGGCAATGTCCTCGATCTGGCCGATTTTCTTGGCGATGTTTTTCATGGCCAGCACGGTTTCGTTGACCGCTTCGCCGCCATCGCGGGCTTCGCCGGCGGATTTGGTGGCCATTTGTTCGGTGACGTGGGCATTCTCGGTATTTTGTTGTACCGAGGCATTCAATTGTTCGATCGAGGAGGTGGTTTCTTCGACGCTGGCCGCCTGCTCGGTCGCCATCTGGCTCATCGCCTGCGCCGTCGCGCTCACTTCCTGCGAGGCACTGGACAGGGTATCGGAATTGGCGCGGACTTGTTCCACCACTTGGGCGAGTTGGTCGCGCATGTCGCGCAAGGCCTGCGCCAACTGGCCGATCTCGTCCTTGCCGTTGACATCCAGTTTCGCGGTCAAATCCCCTTCGGCCAGCGACTTGGCGAAGGCGACGCCGACGGTGATGGGCGCGGTAATCAGATTGGCCAGGAACAACGCAATGAGGATGCCCAGGATCAACGCGGCAATGATGGTGCCGACGATGATCTTGTTGGCGTCGCTGACCAATATTTCGGCTTGCGCGCGCGCCACGCCCAATTGAGCATAGCCGGCATCTTCGGCCGTTTGCGCTTGCTTGATGACGTTGCCACCTAGCGCGGCCATTTCGCCAAGGATGGTTTTCAGTTCGTCGTCATTTTTGATCCACGCCTGCGCCGCCTGTTGATATTCTTGGGTGGCTTTGCGCGCATCCGCTATCAAGCGCAAGGCATCTTCGGAGTTGGAGATTTTTTCCAGGTGATCGTACAGGGTCAATAACTCCGGCAACCAAACTTGCATTTTTTTCCAGGCGGTGCGGTCTTTGTAGTTGACCTCTTCCTTCTCCGCCCGCATGATTTCCATGGCTTTGATATAGATATTGGTTGCACCGATATAGCGCTGTACATATTGATCGAGCTCTTGTGCCGACGCGCCTCTTTTCATGGCGTCCTGGTAAAGGCGAACTTGACGGTTCAAAAACTCATCCGCCGCTTTGGCAACGACCCCGCCTTTCATGACCATTTCATCGACGGCTAGTTTGTTCGATTTCAACGCGGCGACGCCGGCTCTGTATTTGTCGGCATATTTAGCCGTGCCTTCACGCGCGGCCCTCGATTGATTCAGCAGTTCGGTGTTGTTGTATTGCTTGGCGACCTGATCGACCTTGTCCAGATATTCATTGAGTTTTTTGACGTTGTCCTCGGCGCGCTGATGAATTTCGTCTTTTTCATGCAGCAGATAATTTTTTTCTTCCATGATGGTGGAAAGCGCCATTCTTTCGACGCCGGTGGCATATTCCACCGATTTGCCATTGTTATCGGTTATGCCAAACAGGGCATCCGCAACGTCGCCAATGTAAATTTTGGACAGCATGCCAAAACCAATGGTAATGGCCACCAGCAGCATTGCCCCCGTCAGGATTTTTGTTTTTATTTTGAGGTCGTTAATGTTCATGATGAATACCCATTGTTGTTTGAGGCCGAGTAAATTCGTTGAGTCATTGCGTGTGTTGCGATGTCAGGTAAGGCGTGGTTCTTGAGCGTTTCTTCATGGCGGCTTGAATCAGACCCTGCACATCCAATATCAACGCAACGTTGCCGTCGCCGAGCACAGTGGCTCCGGTGATGCCTTTCAGTTTTTCAAACATCTTGCCGAGCGGTTTGATGACGGTCTGATGTTCGCCGTGCAACTGGTCGACGACAAAGCCCGCTTTGTTTTGCCCAGCCTTGACGACGACCACGCTTTCCCGGCGTTTTTGCTCGTCCGATTTGCGGCAATTGAAATAATCGCCCAGCCGCAAATAGGGCAGAACTTGTCCGCGCAAATTGATGTAATGCTCGATTTCGTTGATTTCGCACTCTTTCGGGTCCATTTCTATGCATTCGTCCACCATGCTCAACGGAATGATGTAGCGGTCTTGTTCGGCGCCGACCATGAAGCCGTCGATGATGGCCAGCGTCAACGGCAGGTGTATCGTGATGGTGGTACCCTGGCCTTCGATGCTGTCGATGGCGACGGTGCCGCGCAATGCTTCGATGTTCTTTTTGACCACGTCCATGCCCACGCCGCGACCGGACAGGTTGGTGGCTTGTTCCTTGGTGCTGAGGCCGGCGGCGAAGATCAGATTGTAGATTTCCTGTTTCGACAAACCGTGATCGGGCTTGATCAGGCCGTTGGCGATGGCTTTGGCGACGATTTTTTCGCTATTCAGGCCGGCGCCGTCATCGGCAATCTGAATCACGATATGGCCCGATTCGTGATAGGCGTTCAGTTGCACGGTGCCTTGCGCCGGTTTGCCCGCGGCCAAACGCTGTTCGGGGCTTTCGATGCCGTGGTCAAGGGAATTGCGCACCAGATGGGTTAGCGGATCATTGATTTTTTCGACGACGGTTTTATCCAGCTCGGTTTCGCCGCCGCTGATGATCAATTCGATGTTCTTGCCGAGTTCGGCGCTGACGTCGCGCACCACGCGGCGAAAACGATTAAAAGTCTCGCCGATCTGCACCATGCGCAGTTCCAGCGCCGTATCGCGGATGCTGCCCACCAGGGCATTCATGCTGGCGGCGACATCATCGGCGTCGCTCAAGCCATGGCGTTCCACGATGAGGTTCATCGCCGCGCTGGAAATCACCAACTCGCCGACCAGGTTGATCAACTGCCCCAGTTTGGTAGCGTCCACGCGGATATAGTTGGATTCGGAGGCGATTTTTTGCTTGGTTTGATCCTGCTTTTTCAAGGCCTGCTCGACAAGCGGTTGTTGCACCACATGCTGCTCGACCAGGATCTCGCCGAGCGGCTTGACGGCTTCTTCTTCCGTTCCTTCAGCGGCAGTTTGTAATTTCAACGCCTGTTCCACGTCGTTCCGGGTCAGCGCTCCGATTTGCACCAACATCTCGCCAAGCCGGTGCACATGGTTCTCATCTTGCGCGTCCAACAGTCTCATGTATTCTTCGACCTTGGCGTTGGGCGGCAGGATTTTGATGGCGCAATCGTCGGCGGCAAATTCGAATACCCCTTCGATGGTTTGTTTGCTGGCATCGCTCTTGAAGGCGATCTTGAAATGCAGATAGCAGCTTTCAGGGTCCATGGCCTCGCCAGACGGCATGGCCGGCGTGGTGACGAGGATTTCCTTGATTTCGCCCATGGTCTTCAGATAACGGATGAACGATAACGGGTCCATGCCGTTTCGCAACGCATCGGCCTGGAATTCCAGCGAGATCAGCCAGCTGTCATCGACCGTGATTTCGCCGCCGCCTTCGGCTTGCAGCTTGCCGTCGTCGATCGGCGTGGCTTGCATGCCGGTTTCCTGCTTGCCAGACAGGCGTTTGATCAAGCGATCGCTGGCGGCAGCCAGATCGGCGGGGAGGGGGGCGTCGGCATTCACCAGGCAATGATCTATCAAGCGTGCGGTGTGATCCTTGCTGTCCAGCAGCACGGATATCAGGTCGGCGTCAATCGAACGTTCACCATTGCGCACCTTATCCAATACCGATTCGGCTTCATGGGTAAACGCGACGATGGGATTGAATCCGAACAATCCCGAAGAGCCTTTGATGGTATGCATGGCCCTGAACAGACTATTGATGGTTTCGCTGTCCTCGGGATTGGATTCCAGGGATAGCAGGGCGCTTTCCATGTCCAGTAACAACTGCTCGGTTTCCTGGGCAAAGATGGTCAGGGCGGCATCGAATTCGTTGCTCATGATTTTTTCCTGTTTGCGGTCAGGACAATCGGGTCGCCGAAATGCTTGCTCAGATTCAGCAGTTCCAGGACTTCGACCACGGCCTGGCTATGTTGCACCAGACTGAGTTTCATTTGTTGCGCTGAAGTCTCGCGTTTGATGAACAGCAATAGCTGCAGTCCGGCGCTATCGATTTCGCTGACGCCGCTCAGGTCAATCTGCAATTCCTGGCTGGACTTCAAATGCGCGGACAGGGCTTCCTTTTGTTCCAGGGCCGTGTATATCGTCATTTCGCCTTGAATCGCCAGCTGGGTAACGCCGTTTTGTTGTGCTTTTACGTCGATAGTCACGGTTTTCTCCCGGCATCATTGGGACAAATCAGGGCAGAACCAGCTTGGAGACGGCATCGAGCAAGGTGGGCGCCTGAAACGGCTTGGTCAGCCAGGCTTTCGCGCCCGCCGCCTTGCCGGCTTGTTTCTTGTCGTCGGCGGCTTCGGTGGTCAGCATCATCATCGGTGTGAATTTGTAGGCATCGAGTTTTTTGGCTTCCTTGACAAAAGTAATGCCATCCATGACGGGCATATTGACGTCGGTAATGATCAAATTGATCTTTTGTCCGTTTAGTTTACTCAATGCGTCCTTGCCGTCACAGGCTTCAATGACCTCATAACCCGCTCCTTTCAGCGCAATCGTGACCACTTGGCGAATGGACGCGGAGTCGTCAACAATCATGATGGTTTTTGCCATGGTTCAATCCTGTAAAAATTAATTTAGAAAAAAGTCAAATCGTTATCGGAAGAAACGCTTTGCTGGCTACTGCCCGTCACCGAGCCGTGAATCCGTGCCTCTTCCGGCATCGTGTAATTCAGCTCCATGCCGGCCAGGGTTTTGTCCACGTTGATCATGTTGGCGTGACGTTCCGCGCCGGCTTGTTGGTTGCGCTCGATGGTTTGCTGCAAATTGCCCAGGTTTTTTTCGACGTGGGACAGCATTTGACTTACGCGATCCTGGAACTGGAAAGCGGTCAAAACCGAGAATATTTGATCGCGAATCTGCTCGCTGCTGCCGCGCAAGAGCTGCGCGTCATTTTTGAAGACATTCAGAGCGGCTTGTAAATCGTCCAGGGTTTTTTCGATCGATTGCTCGGCTTCGTGTATCACGAGGTCATCGCTGCTGCCAGAGGCTTCCGACATTTTTAAGGTAGATACCATCGCCGCGTTGATGTCTTCGATCGCCGAGCTGATTTTTTCGCCGGTGGATGAGGAAAAACCCGCCAGCTTGCGCACCTCGTCGGCCACCACGGCAAAACCGCGGCCGTTTTCGCCGGCGCGGGCGGCTTCGATCGCCGCGTTCAACGCCAGTAGATTGATTTGCTCGGCGACCTTGCGCACTTCCTTGGCCATCGCATCGAGCTGATGCGTATGCGTCGAGAGTTGACGCACTTCATCGATCACGGCGTGTTCGACGCTTTGTATATGCGTCAAGGCTTTTAAAACCCGCGTCAAGGCCGCGCGGCTTTCAATGAACAAGGCATCGACGCCGCGACCGTCTTCACCATGGCCGGTGCCCGAGATGATCTTGCTGAGCTGATCGGCCATGCCGGCGAAGCGTTCCGTCAACACGGTGATTTCTTCTTCGGTATGCGCGCGCGAGGCCTGTACCTGGCGCATCAAAATCGGCACCACTTGCACGAACAAGCTTTCCAGTTCCTGCACATAGCGGTTGATATCGTTTAATTTACTCTCTTCGTCATGTTGCCAATGCGCGTCATTGGCGATTAAGCGGTTTTGCTGTTTAGCCAGCAGCAGCCAGCCCACGCCCACGCCAGCCAGCACGAATGCCGCGCCTATCCCGGCACTGAGCAGATTAAAGCCTGTTACAAGCGCTAATACCAGACCGCAGCTCAAACCCAGGCCGGCGGGTAGCAAATAGAAACTGCTTTTGTCTGAGCGAATATTGGCGTCGAGGTTATGTGCTGTTCGGGACATGAAAATGGCATTAGTATTGCGGAATAGATGAGCGATACTAGTAGGTTTTGCGCATTCCTTCAACCTGGCGACGGAGTAGGAATTTTACGCGGTGTTTTTCCTAGTACAAATCGCCTTAAAAAAAGACAGGATGATAAGCTCCAAAAATAGCCTGCAAGGAAGCGATGCGCCCACTCTCACTACACTTAATTCTAACGAAAGCTCAACAAACGACGCTGGAAGCCATTATCCGAAGTCGACAACTGTCACATAGTTTGGTGCAGCGGGCGCAGACAGGCTCTGGAACGCATCCATCCGGCGCACCCCATGCAACCCGGACAACCGGAACGGATCGAGTATGAATACCGGCGCCATGGCACTCAAGCGCTGATCGCGAACTTTGAAGTGGCGACAGGCAAAATCATGGCGCCCACTGTTCAGGACACCCGAACCGAGGCGGACTTTGTGGCTCACCTCCAGCAAACGGTCGCCTTAGACCCGGAAGGCCAATGGATTTTTGTCGCCGATCAGTTGAACACCCACAAATCCGCTACGCTGGTGCAATGGATTGCCAAAGCCTTGGGCATTGACGAGGACTTGGGCGTGAAAGGCGAAAGCGAGATCCTGAAAGACATGAACGCCCGGGCAGCCTTTTTACAGAATGAAAGCCATCGGATTCGCTTTGTTTACACGCCCAAGCATTGTTCCTGGCTCAATCAGATCGAAATTTGGTTTGGCATCCTGTCCCGGCGCTTGCTCAAACGCGCAAGCTTCACCTCGACAGACGATCTGAAGCAGCGTATTTTTCAGTTTATCGCGTTTTTCAATGAAACCTTCGCCAAACCTTTTCGCTGGACCTACACCGGAAGACCTCTTGTCGTGTAAGAGTTATTCGGTGGATTTTCGGTGCGGTGTACTAGGTTTATTGGCACCCAAAGCATGGATGGCCCTCCAATGCCACGCTCAGACAAAACTGCCGTAACGCCAAATCAAAAGAGAAGTTTTGGAAATGATCGATAAAGACGGGTTTAACTTCGCCAGAAGGCTGGGGTAAACAACACGATCAGGGTGAAGACTTCAAGCCGTCCCAATAACATGGCAATCGAGCAAATCCAGGTTTGAAAATCGCTGAGGCTGCCATAATTGGTTGCCGGCCCGACTTGGTGCAAGCCGGGACCGGCGTTATTGATGCAGGCAATGATGGCGCTGAGCGCGGAGATGGGATCGAGGCCGGCGAAAATCAGGGAAAACGTCAAGCCCACCACTGAAATGAAGTACAGGAAAATAAAGGCCAGGACCGCGAAAATGATCTTGTTCGCAATCGGTGTGTCGCCGATGCGGATTGGATTGATCGCGCGCGGATGCAGGATGCTGAACAATTCCCTGCCTGCCTGCTTCCACATCAACAGGGTGCGGAACATCTTGATGCCTCCGCCGGTCGAGCCGGTGCAAGCCGTAACGCAACTCAGATACAGCATCCACCATGGCACGAATGGTGGCCATTTATCATAATCGACGCTGGCAAAACCGCAGTCGGTGGCGATGGATACCAGATTAAAGGTAACGTGACGCAAGCCGACGAAGAAATCCGAATAGGTATCGCGGTGCCATAGATAAGCCGAGCAAAACAGGATGCTGCCCGCGATCACCCCCAGCATGGGCAGGGCTTCGGGATCGAAAAAATAAGGTCTTACGCTACGTTGATGCAAAGCGGTGTAATGTGTCGCGAAATTGATCGCCGAAATCAGCATGAATACCGTCAGTATCAGTTCGATGGCGGGTGAATCGAAATATCCCACACTCGCATCGTGTGTGGAAAAGCCACCTAGACCCAGCGTGGCAAAGGCGTGACATATCGCATCGAGCCAATTCATGCCCGCCAGTTTCAGACAAAGTATGCAGGCCAGGGTGATGCCGGCATAGACCAGCCATAGCAATCTCGCGGTTTCCGTGATGCGGGGCGTAATTTTGCTATCCTTGACGGGGCCTGGAATCTCAGCCTTATAAAGCTGCATGCCACCGACGCCGAGCAAGGGCAGAATCGCCACGGCCAGTACGATAATGCCTAACCCTCCTATCCAATTCAATTCGTGTCGCCATATGTTCAACGATGGCGCCAGATTATCGAGCCCTACCAGGATGGTGGCGCCGGTGGTTGTGAAACCCGACATGGTCTCGAAAAAAGCGTCGGTAAACGAAAGGCCGGGAATACCCCAAATCAACGGCAACGTAGCGGCCGATGCCATCAATAACCAGAAAAAGGCCACCAATAGATAGCCATCCCGATTTTTCAGTTCGCCGCGAAAACGCATGGTCAGGCCGGCAAAGATGCCACCGACGCCGATATTCAAAGCCATGCCGTCGACGAAATACGTGATCATGCCGTCGGCGAAGAACAAGGATGTGGCGATCGGCAGAAAATAGGTCAAGCCGAACACCATCAAGATCAGGCCAAGTACAAATACAAGTGTGCAAAATCGCTGCATTAGCGGACTCAATGACCGGTTTAACCGACTCGAACGTAACTGGAATTAGAAAGCACCTTAAAGTCCTGTCTGGGCATTATCCAGGCAGACCGGCCAATTTTCGCAGGGGCCTAAAATTGGGTCATATGATATAGAGAGGGATGTAAAGAAAATGTAAAAATCCGGCTGCGGTTTGTTTGCGCCAAATGGCGTTCCAGGCTGGGCTCGTTACGCAGAAGTTAGCCGGATTTTTGTTCAACAATGGCTTTAGGCGTGACTTTTACCCATTCGATGCGTGGCCCGTTCATCGTCGTTACGGTAATGTCAAAGTTTTCAAAGGCTATGGTTTCGTTTTCCTCGGGGACGTCTTGCAGTTTGACCAAGATCAGGCCGCCGACGGAATCGACATCCTCCAAATCCAGTTCTTCGTTTTCGATGTCTATGTCAAGAACGCGCTCCAATGAAAAAATCGGCAAACTGCCTTTTCCGAGTAAGGAGCCATCTTCCAGCGTTTGCCAACCGGTATCGTTGGGACGGAATTCGTCCTGGATGTCGCCCACCATCGCGGACAGTAAATTATCCAGGGTGATGAAGCCACGTGGCTTTTGTCCTTGCAAACCGATGATCGCAAAATGCGGCGCGCCTCGGGTGAACATGCGAAATAATTCCACCGCAGGCATATGCGACGGTATGAACTGAATCGGGCGCAGATAGCTTTCCAGGTTTTCAATGGCCTTACCATGCTGCAAGCCCAAGAACAAATCCTTCAAATGAATCACGCCCAGTACATCGGTGTTATTGCTATCGAAATAAGGAAAACGGCTAAAGCGGCTTTGCGCGACGATATGCAAATTTTCCTCCACCGTCTTATTCCGATGCAGCGAGGTGATTTCATGAATCGGACGCATCAACTCGGATACTTCCAGTTTGCTGAAGTCCAGCGCCTTTGCCAGTACGTTCCATTCGTCGTCGGTAAATCGACCGCCCGGACGGCTGGATCGCAAAATCAGCTTTAATTCGTCGGTGGAATAATGGCTATCGTGGCCCTTGGGGTAGGACAAACCGGCAATCCGTAGCACCAGATTGGAGCTGCCGTTCAGCAACCAGATCGCCGGATACATGAGCCAATAGAACAGGTAGAGCGGGCCGGCGCTGAACAAACCCACCGCTTCTGGATTGCGTATCGCCATGGATTTTGGCGCTTGTTCGCCGACCACGATATGCAAAAAAGAAATGCTGCAGAATGCGAACGCGAAAGAAATGCTGTGTATCAGTTCCGGTGAGACGATGCCGATTTTGGCAAACAGGGGATCAAGCAAGTCGGCAAAGGCGGGTTCGCCCACCCAGCCCAGGCCCAACGACGCCAGCGTAATGCCGAGTTGGCAGGCGGAAAGATAGGCATCGAGATTGCCGTGAATCTTGGCGAGGGTGCGCCCGCGCCAACCCTGGGTTTCCGCGATGGTTTTAATCCGGGTTTGACGAAGCTTGACCAGGCTGAATTCGAGCGCGACAAAAAAACCGTTCAAAAACACCAGCAACAACGCGCCGGCGACAAGCAAGAGATTATTCATTCAATCATGTTCATTGATGGAAAAATCGAAACGTATGGCTCGGCGTCAATTCGAATCGCTGTCCAGCTTTTCGGCGAGGATTGCCGCATCCTGTTCCCGCTTTTTCTTGCGTTTTTCCTTTTGGGCAATATGTGTCGAACGCCAAAACAACAGCAGGCCGATGACAGCCAGAACCGCTAGAAAATGCATTTCGTAGTGCTTGATTTCACCCAAAATTGCTTCGGCAATGTCGCCGAATTGGTAACCCAGATAGCCCACGGCGATCGCCCAGATCAAGGCCCCCAAAAAATTCAGAACGAAGAATTTCCCGGGATACATGCGACTGGCGCCGATGACGAACGGGGTGACATTGCGCACGCCGTACAGGAATCGAAACCCCAAAACCACCTTGATTTGGTGGCGATGCAATAGATCAAATACCTTGTCGGTTTTGCTGTGCCATAGAGGGCGTTTTTCCAGGAAGGCGATGCCTTTGAATCGACCCAGATAGAAAAAGGTTTGGTCCCCGGCGAATGTGCCGAGAAAGGCGGACAAAATGACCCAATGCAGTTCAAGGTAACCGCTATGGGCCAAAAAACCCGCAATCACGAGGATGGTTTCGCCTTCTAAAAAAGTGCCAATGAACAAGGCTAAATAGCCGTAATCGATAATGAGTTGGTGAAAATCCATTTGTAGTTATTCTTGTAGGTAAAAGTGCATGCCGCTCGCATGGAACATGGCTGGTTAATGCCGAATCTTTGACATTATAAGGATATTTCGGCCAAGTTTATTGTTAAGGATCGATTGCAAGGGGCGGGTAACAGAAATTTTTCCAGCCAAGGGGAAACAGAGAGATTGTCAAATATCACTTCCCGGCATCCAGCATCTTGCAGCCGAATCTTCACACGGCAAGAACGGTACACGAAGGACAAGATCAAAATAACGCCACATTGTCCCATCTCCGCGAGGCGAGGGGACTTTTAGACGCCCCCAGGGGCGAGGGAACAACGTGCGGAAGCAATTTTTGCCGGAATTTTGACTTCAGCTGACGCTGGAGGGCACCGTTCCGACGGAAAACTCTCATTTTCCGGAGTGTTGCGGCATTTTCATGCGCGTTACTTCGGCTGTTCGTCTTGCTTGGTGGAGGATTCTTGTTCTTCGCCTTCCTTGAGCGCCTTACGAAAACCCTTGATCGCACCGCCAAGATCATCCCCTATGTTTTTCAAGCGCTTGGTACCGAATACCAAGATAACAATCACTAACACGACCAATAGATGCTGAATGCTGAAACCCATGTGCGTTTCTCCTGCCTAAAATGAATATTGAATGTCCACGCTACCGATGCCGCAGCGGACAGAAATTTCGTCCGCATTTCAGGAAAAGAGTTTACCTTACACCGAGGTCAAAAATCATGGGTCTATAAAACTTTCCTTATTTATGAACCCTTGCAAAACAGGTGGCGAAATTTAATCAGCGGAAAATTGCGATTCGAGTAAAATGCGCCGTCCATTTCAGGACTGAAAGCCAACGTCCATTGACAGTTCTTGTTGTCCTTACCTTTCTCCAAACACTTTATGCCTTTTTTTCTGCGCCTGTTCGTCATCTTGTTTTGCCTGTTTGCTTCGCCGCCGCCTTATGCCGATGGCGCGAATCCGGGGTTTTTGGTCCTGAATTATCACGACATCTTAGAAGAAGAGGAAAAGGTGCCTCCGTTCGACCGGATTGCGGTCAACAAACAGCATTTGGACGAGCACTTCGCCTGGTTGAAAAAAAATAATTATCACGTCATCGGTATTCAAAGTTTATTGGACGCGATGAGCGGGGAAAAACCGTTGCCGCCAAAGGCCGTGATATTGACGTTCGATGACGGTTATCTGAGTTTTTACACGCGAGCCTTGCCGCTGCTTAAAAAATATCACTATCCGGCGACGCTGGCAGTCGTGGGATCCTGGCTGGAAGGTAAAAATACCGCAGGCGTCAAACCCTTGATGTCTCCAGAGCAAATACGCGAGGCCATGGCTACGGGCTTAGTCGAGATAGCATCACATAGTTATGACTTGCACCATGGCATTGCCGCCAATCCGCAAGGCAATGAACTGAGTGCGGTCACGGGCCGTTTGTATAGCAGCGAATACGAGGAATACGAAAAGGACGAGGATTACCGCAAACGGATTTTTCAGGCCGTTGAAAAAAGCGCGGACCAATTATTCCAGCTTCTCGGCGTCAGGCCGCGGGTGATGGTGTGGCCCTATGGCGAATACAACGCCATTGCCCTGGAGGCCGCCAAAGCCGCCGGCATGCGTTTGACCATGGGCCTGAACGACGGCGCCAATACCTTGGCCGATGTGGGGGCGATGAAGCGCTTGATGATCACCGACGATGTCAATGTCAAGCAATTCGCCGAGATCGTCAAAAATCAGCGCGGCCATTTGCCCTTGCGTGTCGCCCATGTCGATATGGATTACATCTATGACGAAGACGAGGAACAAACGGGGCGCAACCTGAATGCCTTGTTGGAACGCATCAAAGCCAGCGGTGCCAATACCGTTTTCTTGCAGGCCTATGCCGATCCGGACGGCGACGGCAATGCCGACGAACTGTATTTCCCGAATCGGCATTTACCGGTAAGGCGCGATTTATTCAATCACGTGGCCTTGCAACTGCGCACCAAGGCCGGGGTTAAAGTTTATGCCTGGATGCCTATCATGGCTTACAAGGCCGATGTGCCGTTGAAATGGTTCGTCAAGGAATGGCGCGAAGGCGGCCCGAAACCGGCGAGACACATTTATACCCGCTTGTCGCCGTTCAACCCGGAAGCGCGGCAATACATCGGCGAGATTTACGAAGACTTGGCCAAGCATTGCGACTTCAACGGTATTCTGTTCCATGACGACGGCATTTTGTCGGATTTTGAAGATGTGTCGCAACCGGCGCTGGATGTCACGCACAAGGTCTGGGGCTTGCCGGCCGAGTTCGAGGCGATTCATGCTTCCAGCGAACTGCGCCTGCGTTGGGCCCAACACAAGACAGAATGGCTTGGACAATTCACCGATTATCTGACCGACAAGGTTCGTTATTACAGGCCTTATGTCAAAACCGCCCGCAATCTCTACGCCTTGCCTTTGCTGAAGCCTTACAGCGAAGAATGGTATGCGCAGTCCTTTCCGGCATTCCTGAAGCATTACGATTACGTGGCGATCGAGGCGATGCCGTTCATGGAAGAAGCCGACGATCCCAAAAAATGGTTGACGGAACTGGTCAAGAAAACCGCCGAGCACCCGAACGGTTTGGACAAAATGGTGTTCGAACTGCAGGCCGTCGACTGGAAAAAACAGCAGGATATTCCGATGAACGTGTTTACGGAACAGTTCCAGTTATTGAAAAAATTGGGCGCCAAGCATATCGGCTATTACCCGGATAACGTGCATCACGATCAGCCGAAACTGGACGCGCTGAAGAAGTTCTTCCCCGTGGCTAACGTGGATTGATGCGGATGGAAGCCTTGTTTGCTCAACCCTGGGTGCAACATCTGTTCGATTGGTGGTTTCTGACCCAGGAGCGCCTGGAGGAAATGCCGTGGCAGCCGATCGACGAGTGGTTGTCTCGTTTCGTGTTTTATTATCCGCTGTTGATGGCCTATGTCTGGATGATAGGCGGCATCATTTATTATCTGCGCTGGGAGCGAAATCGCGGCAATGTGCTGTCGGATTTGCCGGTGTTGCCGGACTATCCGATGGTCTCGATATTGGTGCCTTGCTATAACGAAGGCGAAAACGTCCGAGAGACCATCGAGTATTTGCTGCAGCAACATTACCCCCATTTCGAAATCATCGCGGTCAACGACGGCAGCAAGGACAATACCCTGGAAATATTGCACGAGCTGGCGGATCGGCATCCGCAAGTCCGCGTGGTCAATTTGGCCAGCAATCAGGGCAAGGCGGTGGGGTTGCGCACGGCGGCGCTGGTCGCGAATAGCGAGATTTTGATTGGTATCGATGGCGATGCACTGCTGGCGCCCAATGCCACGGCCTGGATCGTGCGGCATTTTCTCGACGATCCTCATGTCGGCGCGGTGACCGGGAATCCACGCATACGCAATCGATCAACACTGCTCGGCAAGATCCAGGTCGGCGAGTTCTCGGCCATCGTCGGCATGATCAAGCGCGCCCAGCGTGCTTATGGCCATGTTTTTACCATTTCCGGCGTGATCGCCGGCTTTCGCAAAACCGCGCTGCACGAGGTCGGTTATTGGAGCCCGGACATGGTGACCGAGGATATCGATATCAGCTGGAAGCTGCAATTGGCTGGCTGGAGCATACGTTTCGAACCCAATGCCTTGTGTTGGGTGTTGATGCCCGAGACAATCAAAGGTTTATGGAAGCAACGCAGCCGCTGGGCCCAGGGCGGCGTCGAAGTATTGCTACGTTACTTCAAGCCGCTGCTGCGTTGGCGTTCGCGCGGCATGTGGCCGTTGTATCTGGAATGCTGCATCAGCTTGTGTTGGGCGTTTCTGGTGATTGGCCTGTTGCTGGCCAATCCCTTGCAATGGCTGTTGAGCCAGCAACCGCAAGAGGCCCTGGAGGACTTGTCGCCGCACTGGACCAGCATGCTGCTCTGCATCACCTGTTTGATTCAGTTCGGCGTCAGTCTGAGCATTGATTCGATTTATGAAAAACGCAGCGGCGGCTCGGCGCAGCATTATTACTGGATGATCTGGTATCCGATCGTGTATTGGCTGATCAATGTCGGCACCACGATCAATGGTTTCATCAAGGCCGTGCGTAAAAAACGCGGTCAACGCGCGGTTTGGGTCACGCTGGATAGAGGTTTGAGGCAAAAATGAAGGAAATCATCATCGACCAACCTCATTTGCAAAGCTTGCAACAAAAACTGGGATCACTATTTTTATCGGCGATGAGTTGGCTGTTATGGCTCTATTTTTTGGCCCCTTTGCTGACCTTGGCCGGCTGGCTGATGGGTGCCAAAAGTTTGTCGGATGAAATCCGCTGGTTTGGCGGCTACAAGACCTTGCTGCAACTGCTGCAGATGTACGGTGAAATCATTTTGCTGATTGCAGCGCTCTGGTTGGCCTGGACCTTTTTCATTACATGGCTGCATACCGCGCATCCCGGCAAAACGCCGGAGGCTGTCAGTGACGGCGAACTGGCTCAGCGCTTTGAGTTGCAGGTAAGCCAATTAGCCGAGGCCCGGCAGGCTAAGAAGCTTACGGTTCATTTCGATGAGCATGCTGGGATTGTGGCGATCGAATAATCCGCTGAATGCATAAAGCATTGACTGCTTTCGTGCTTTTCGTGGCCTGCTGATTTTTTTAGGTTGAGCAGGACTTGCTGGTACCGTGACGCCACGATACCAGCAGGCTTGCTTTCGCTGTTTTACTTGTGTTCGACCTGTGATACGTCTCTTACCGCGCCCTTGGCCGCCGATGTGGTCATGGCCGCATAGGCTCTGAGGGCGGCGGAAACGCTGCGTTTGCGGTTGACCGGTTTCCAGGCTTGTGCGCCCTTGGCCTGCATGGCCGCCCGACGGCGCTCGAGCTCTTCCACCGACACGGCCAGATGAATGCGGCGGTTGGGAATGTCGATTTCTATCGTATCGCCTTCTTCCACCAGGCCGATCGCGCCGCCTTCGGCCGCTTCGGGCGAGGCGTGGCCAATGCTCAAGCCGGACGTACCGCCGGAAAAACGGCCGTCGGTGAGCAGGGCGCAGGCCTTGCCTAAGCCTTTGGATTTCAGATAGCTGGTCGGATACAGCATTTCCTGCATGCCCGGGCCGCCTTTGGGGCCTTCGTAACGAATCACCACCACGTCGCCCGGCTGGATTTGATTGCCGAGGATGCCGGCGACCGCGTCATCCTGGCTCTCGAAGATGCGGGCGCGGCCGGTAAATTTCAGGATGCTGTCGTCCACGCCGGCGGTCTTGACGATGCAGCCATCCAGCGCGATGTTGCCGTGCAACACCGCCAAGCCGCCGTCTTGCGAATAGGCGTTGGCCTTGTCGCGGATGCAGCCATGGGCGCGGTCTTCGTCCAATTCGGGGTAGCGTGCCGACTGCGAAAAGGCGACGGTGGTCGGTATGCCGCCCGGCGCGGCGCGGTAAAAGGTTTTGACCGCTTCATCATCGCTGAGCCGAATATCCCACTGTTCGATGGCCGCGCCCAACGTTGGGCTATGAACGGTCGGCACCTCGCGATTGATCACACCGGCGCGATCGAGTTCGCCCAAAATGCCGATCACGCCGCCCGCGCGATGGACGTCTTCCATGTGATATTTCTGCGTGGCCGGCGCTACCTTGGACAGACATGGCACGCGGCGTGAAATCGCGTCGATGTCGGACATCGTGAAGTCTACGCCGGCTTCATGCGCCGCAGCCAATAAGTGTAGTACCGTGTTGGTCGAACCGCCCATCGCCACGTCCAGGCTCATCGCGTTTTGAAAGGCTTCGTAGGTGGCAATGGAGCGGGGCAGCACACTAACGTCGTCTTGTTCGTAATAGCGTTTGGCCAGTTCCACGATCAGGCGGCCGGCGCGCAGGAACAATTGTTCACGGTCCGCGTGAGTGGCGACCAGAGAACCATTGCCGGGCAGGCTCAAGCCCAAGGCTTCGGTCAGACAATTCATCGAGTTGGCAGTGAACATGCCGGAGCAGGAACCGCAGGTAGGGCAGGCGGAACGTTCCACCGCGGCCACCTCTTCGTCACTGACGCGGTCGTCGGCGGCTTCCACCATGGCGTCCACCAAATCCAGCGCGCGGATTTCGCCTTTCCAGTTGACCTTGCCAGCTTCCATCGGCCCGCCCGAGACGAATACCACCGGTATGTTAAGGCGCAGCGAGGCCATCAGCATGCCGGGGGTGATTTTGTCGCAGTTGGAGATGCAGACCAAGGCATCGGCGCAATGGGCGTTGACCATGTATTCCACGCTGTCGGCGATCAGGTCACGGCTGGGCAAGCTGTACAACATGCCGCCATGACCCATCGCGATGCCGTCGTCCACCGCGATGGTGTTGAATTCCTTGGCCACGCCGCCGGCTTTTTCGATTTCTCTGGCAACCAGTTGGCCCATATCCTTCAAATGCACATGGCCGGGCACGAACTGGGTAAAGGAATTGGCGATGGCGATGATGGGTTTGGAGAAGTCCTCATCCTTCATGCCGGTGGCGCGCCATAGCGCTCGTGCGCCTGACATGTTGCGGCCAAAAGTGCTGGTACGGGAACGGTATTGGGGCATAGTGAATCTCGGAGGAATCTAGGGTTTAAAATCAAAGGGCAAGATGATACCCCAATCGATCGCTCATCTCCACCGACTCCGACAGCAAACCGATCTCCAGAAGGAGACCGAGATTTAGCCGCCGATGTCGTGGCTCAGCGCGGGCCAACTAACGACGTGAGAAATGCCCAATTGCGTTTGCAGATGGGCAATGATGTTTTCGACTCTTTCCGGCACATCGTAAAACTCGACGACCAGCGGCAAATCCAGGCTCAGCTCCACCAGATGGCTGGTGCGAATTTCACCGTCCGGACCGAAGCCCATGACGCCATGAAATACGGTGACGCCGGAAACCTTTTCCTGCTCGTGTAAAAACTTGATGACCTTGGCAAGCAGATGTTCGCCTTCCCTGAGATAAATGCGCGCTACCGTAATAGATTGAGTTGCCATAACCAATTTCCAAAAAGTGTACCCAGCCACATCACCAACATGCCGAACAGGTTGGTGGTGATGAAAATGCCCAATATTTCCGATAATTCCAGCTGAAAGTGAAACAGCTTGAATGCCAGCCAGAGCGTCGTAGACATGGCGATTAAACCTAACAGCAGAATCAACGAGATCAAGCGCCACTCGACCGTCAGGTTCAAGCGCTGAAACAAGAATTGCGCCAAAGTCGCCAGCAAGAACGCGGCAAAGATACCGAACGTCATCTGCACATAAGGCAAATGTTCCAGCCAGGGATAGGCTCCGTCGCCGAAGAGGGTGCGTCCCAGCAGCATGCCAAACCAGACCGCCACCAAGCATAGCACCGCGCTTAAAAAGATATTCAATGCGGCCTTGCCGAGATTGCCATCCTCGAATAAATAAAACGATTCCAAGGCGAAGGTCGAAAACGTGGTGTAAGCGCCGAGAAATCCGACCAAAATCGCGGCGCGATATTCAACCGCCACCATCAGGCGTTGCATCAACAATGCCGTCAAAAACCCCATCAAAAACGAACCGGAGACATTGACGAATAAGGTGCCGAACGGAAAGCTGCGACCCAGCCAGGCATAAATGCCGTTGGCCACCCAAAAACGGGCCACAGCACCAAGCGAACCACCCAAAGCGATAGCAATCAACTGATTCATGGCTTAAACAAACGCTTTAAAAGTCAGCATCAGGCCGGACAGCGCCAGAAACGCCGAGAAGATCGAACGGTATTTTTTGCTATCGATTTGAGTATAAAGCGCCTCGTCGGTCAAACCGAACACCAAAACGCCTATCACCAGATAAATCAGGTTTTCGTTCAGCGAAATGTCGATTTGCCCGCGACTGAACAGCCAGAGGGTCAGCATTTGCACGGCCGCGAACGTGCCGTAACAGGCCGCAACCGTTGCCCGCGCCACATCCTTGTCATAGTTTTTATGGTGAACCAAGGCCGTCAGCATCGAGCCACCCAGATTGCTCATGCCATGGATGATGCCCATTGCGACGAAATAGGCTTTTTCGTATTTCATCAGTCCATTAGCCAAATGAGCGATCTTTTCGGAAAATTCCTTCAGTGCGATCAGCAATAAAAACAAGCCCATGAGCAAGCCGATATTGATACGGGCATGCGTCACCAAGAACAGGAAAATCGCCACTGGCGGCAATGTCAACAACAACACGTTGCGGTAAAACGAAAAGTCGATATGCGCGTGGTGTTTGGCGATTTGCATCAAATTAATGCTTAGGGAAATAGGCAGCAGCACAGTCAGCACGTCGACAAAGCCATAGCCCAACAGCAGTAGAATGGGGGTGCCGAACAACAGTACGCCCGCGCCAAACAGGGTTTGGGCGATAGCCGTCGTCGCGACGGTGATTAAAATTTCGGGGGCCATTAGGTTCTCCAGATTGCCTCGATTTCATCGGAAAAATACAACAGAAGCCGCAGTTTATGACTGGTGCCATGATTTGCCAATCATTCTGACGGTGAAAATACATCGCTGGTTTGCAAAACGGGTGATTCTGAAGAAGTCCTTTGCTAGACCTGATCGCCAAAATTGCCAGAATATTCGGCAACATGGCGATCAGGCGAACGGTAATTGCGATCGGTTTATGACAGACCGTACAGCTTGATTTTCAGTTGGCTTATTTCGACTGTCGTTATAATTGACGACAATAAATCCATTACGCATTTCTGGATGCATTAGCGAGATATTTCATGGAAACCGTCAGCCCCCCCGAAAAATACGCCGACTTCATTAGTCAGCTGAAACGCAACGGCAAGTTGTCCGATAGCGACCTGACCAAGGCGCGGCGCATGCAAAAATCCGCGCAAGACGATAGTTTGCCGCAGATGTTGATCAAGTTGGGATTATGCTCGGATGCCGACGTAGCCGATACCTTTGCCCAGACGCGCGCGCTCGATCGCTTGCGGCCGGAACATTATCCGCCGCAATCGCCCTTTCAAGACGAGGTGTCGCTGCGGTTTTTGAAATATCACCATGTGGTCGGCTTGCAAGCCGATGATGAAGCGCTGGATGTCGCTGTGGTAGACCCGGAAGACGATTATCTGCCGCAGGCCTTGAAGCTGGCGACCGGCAAGCAGATCAGGTTGCATGTCGGGCAAATGTCGGAAATAGACGCCGCGCTGGAAGTGCAATACGGCGAAGGCAAATCGCAAATGGACAAATTGGTCGACGGCCTGGTGGTCGAGCAAGAAGATAACGAGGATTTGGAGCATCTGAAAGACTTGGCCAGCGAAGCGCCCATCATTCGGATGGTCAACTTCATCCTGCAAAAAGCCGTCGAAAGCCGCGCATCGGACGTGCATATCGAACCTTTCGAGCAAAGCCTGAAAGTCCGGCTACGCATCGACGGGGTGCTGCAGGACATCGATTCGCCGCCGGTCGCTTCCACCGCCGCCGTGTTGTCGCGTATCAAGATCATGGCGAAACTGAACATCGCCGAGCGCCGTTTGCCGCAGGATGGACGCATCAAGTTGCAGATGGTGGGAAAGGAATTGGATCTAAGGGTTTCGACGGTGCCGACGCTGTACGGTGAGAGCGTGGTGATTCGTTTGCTGGACAAGGAAAACGCGGTGCTGGATTTCAATACCCTGGGATTCGTCGGCAAACAGGCGGAAAATTTCATGCATGTGTTGTCTCAGCCGCACGGCATCATCCTGATCACGGGGCCGACCGGCAGCGGTAAATCCACCAGTCTGTATGCGGCGCTGAAAACCCTGAATACGTCCGAGCGCAAGATCATCACGGTGGAAGATCCGGTCGAATATCAGTTGGAAGGCATCAATCAGATTCAAGCCAAGCCGCAAATCGGCTTGACCTTCGCCTCGGCCTTGCGCTCCATCGTGCGGCAGGACCCGGATGTGATCATGATAGGCGAGATGCGCGACCTGGAAACCGCCCGCATCGCCGTGCAATCCGCGTTGACGGGGCACTTGGTGCTGTCCACGTTGCACACCAACGACGCGGCCGCCGGTATCACGCGGCTGCAGGACATGGGCTTGGAGGAATACCTATTAAGCTCGACCATCAACGGCATCCTGGCCCAGCGCCTGGTCAGGCGGTTATGTCCGGCTTGCAAGGAGGCCTATCCGGCTTCAGATACTTTAATTGAAGAGATGCAACTGCGGCGCTGGCAACCGGAGGGCGAAATATTGCTGTACAAGCCGGTTGGCTGTCCCGCGTGTAACGGCATAGGCTACAAGGGACGTTTGGCCATCATCGAATTCTTGACGATGAGCGATGCGATTCGCAAGCAGATTATGAAACACGAAGAAGCCTATGTGATTCAGCAACAAGCGATCAAGGAAGGCATGCAGACCATGTACGATGATGGCGTCGGCAAGGCCTTGCAAAGTATCACGACGCTGGAAGAAGTCTTGCGGGTGACGACCGAGGCCTAGACTTCAATTTGGTGCGGTAGCTGAAGCTACCGCACCTTTCGGTCAATTTAAAACAAACCGCTGATCACGCCGTCGTCGCTGATGTCGATGCGCTCGGCGGCCGGCACTTTCGGTAGGCCCGGCATCGTCATCATGTCGCCGGCAATCGCGACGATGAAACCGGCACCGTTGGCCAGGCGTACTTCGCTGATTTCGACGTTATGACCGGAAGGCGCGCCCTTGGCGTTCGGGTTGGTCGTGAACGACATCTGGGTCTTGGCCATGCAAATCGGGAAGTCGCCGTAGTTGGCCTGTAGCGCCTTGATTTCGGCCATGACCTTCGGGCTGGCGCTGACGCTGCCGGCACCATACAGCTTGGTGGCGATGGCTTCTATCTTGTTCCACAGCGGCAATTCGCTGTCGTAGACATAGTTGAACGCCGGCTCGCGCTGGTCGACGATGTTCAATACTTCGTGCGCCAAGTCTTCCGCGCCGGCCCCGCCATGGGCCCAGTGCTTGGCGATCACGCATTTGGCGCCCAGGGCTTCGCATTTTTGTTTCAACAGCTCGATTTCGGCGTCGGTATCGAAGCTGAAATGGTTGATGCTGACCACGCACGGCAGGCCGTAATGTTGAGTAATGTTGTGCAGGTGGCGTTCCAGGTTGGCTAAACCTTTTTCCAATGCTTCCAGGTTTTCTTGATTCAATTCGTCCTTGGCGACGCCCCCGTGGAATTTCAGGGCCCGCACGGTCGCGACCAACACCACAGCCGATGGCTTGAGGCCGGACATCCGGCATTTGATGTCCAGGAATTTCTCCGCACCCAAATCGGCGCCGAAGCCGGCTTCGGTCACGGCGTAATCGGCCAGTTTCAATGCGGTTTTGGTCGCCGTAACAGTGTTGCAGCCATGTGCGATGTTCGCGAACGGGCCGCCATGGATGATGGCCAGGTTGTTTTCCAGGGTTTGCACCAAGTTCGGCTTGATCGCGTCTTTCAGGACTGCCGCCATCGCGCCGTGGGCGTTCAGGTCTTTGGCGTAAACCGGCGTGACTTTGTCGGATTTGTAGCCAATGACGATACGGCCCAAGCGTTCCTTCAAGTCGGCGCGGCTGGTGGCCAGACATAGAATTGCCATCACTTCCGAGGCGACGACGATATCGAATCCATCCTCGCGCAAATAGCCGTTGGCAGGGCCGCCCATGCCGACCACGATCTTGCGCAGCGCCCGGTCGTTCATGTCGACCACGCGTTTCCATTGGATGCGGCGCGGGTCGATGTCCAGCTTGTTGCCGTGGTTGATATGGTTGTCGATCAACGCGGACAATAAATTATGCGCGATGCCGATCGCATGGAAGTCGCCGGTGAAATGCAGATTGATGTCTTCCATCGGCACCACCTGGGCATAGCCGCCGCCGGCCGCGCCGCCTTTGACGCCGAAGCACGGGCCTAAAGAGGGTTCGCGCAGGCAGATGATGGTTTTCTTGCCCAGCCGGTTCAGCGCATCGCCCAAACCCACCGTCGTCGTGGTCTTGCCTTCGCCGGCCGGGGTCGGGCTGATCGCGGTGACCAAAATCAATTTGCCGTCGGTTTTGTCGGTCAGGCTGTTGACGTATTCCAGCGAGATCTTGGCCTTGTAATGACCGTAAGGGTCGAGATGTTCGGCCGGTATGCCGAATTTTTCGCCCGCCAAGTCGATGATGGGGCGCATCTTGGCTTGTTGGGCAATTTCGATGTCTGACATGAATGTCTCCTGACAAAAAATATTAAATGCTTAGTTTATAAAGAATAATTAATGGTCGACCGTTTCGGTGGATGTTAGCGCTTCTGATACTCGTCGGGGCCAGGTCTCAGGACACCCAAAGGTCTGTTGAACGTAAAATCATATGGCGTTATGACCAAGCCATTTTTGGCATCGGCAAAAGCTTGGTTGCTGGGATTCAACTCGGCTATTGCCAGCATGGGCGAAATTGCCGCAAAGATCACGCTACCCGCAATTGTCATCGCTAAACCAATAGGACGATAAAGCAAGACATCGGCATAAATATCCGCTAAATCGACACGATCGTTTGCGTTTGTTTGCAATGATAAACTGAGTAGCGAAGCCGATATTAAGGCTTTGATTTTTTTATTCATACGGGCTCCGTAACTCAGGGGAACAGCACGGCTTCATCGTTTTTAGACCAGGGTTGATAAGTATGCATTGCCTGGGCTAATAGGGGCGAATCCAAAAAATTTTGCAGCCAGCCTCGCAACGCCGGATAAGCGGAGCTGGCAAACCAATCGCGGTCGACTGCGGCAAATTGGCGGATGAATGGCGCGATCGCGGCGTCGGCCAAACCGAATCGCGGGCCGCTTAAGCAAGCATTTCGCTCAAGACGCTGTTCCAATTCAGCCAAGAATAATTCGCCATGGGTCCGATAATACTCGATCGGGTGTTCCGGATAACGATCCGCGTATTTGTAACGGTCCAGATAGTATTTAAATTCGCCGTCGTTCCGTCTGATCAAGCTTTGCGCTTGAGATTGCGTTTCCAGCCAATGATCAGGATCGTTGAGTCCCAGCGCCCATGACATGATGTCCAAACTTTCGTCTATGACCTCGCTGCTCGGTAAGACCAAAACCGGCACCGTGCCTTTCGGCGATGCTTCCAGCATGGCCTGGGGTTTGTTCTTAAGTTGCACTTCTCGAAGTTCGACGGCAATGCCGGCATAGGCAATCACCAAACGGGCGCGCATCGCATAGGGACAGCGGCGGAAGCTATACAGTATCGGGAGTCGGTCCAAAGTAAAACGATTGTTCATGCATTAAACGGGTGCAATCTGGCTTGCGCCGATTGCACCCTGCATTCCGCGAAGTTAGATTAGGCCTCCGAATATACCGGAAAGCGTGAACACAACAATTTGACTTTGTCGCGCACCGCCGCGATGACGTTTTCGTCGTCGAGGTTGTCCATCACGTCGCACATCAGGTTGGCGATTTCCCGCACCTGATCTTCCTTGAAGCCGCGAGTGGTCGGGGCCGGGGTGCCGACGCGGATGCCGCTGGTCACGAAGGGTGATTGCGGGTCGTTGGGCACGGCGTTCTTGTTGACGGTGATGTGGGCGCGGCCCAGGGCGGCGTCGGCGGCCTTGCCGGTGATGCCCTTGGCAATCAGCGAAACCAGCATCAAATGGTTGTCGGTGCCGCCGGATACTACGTCGTAACCGCGTTTGATGAAGACTTCGGCCATCGCCCGTGCGTTGTTGACGACTTGCTGCTGATAAGTTTTGAACTCCGGCGTCATGGCTTCCTTGAACGCCACAGCCTTGGCGGCGATCACGTGCATTAGCGGACCACCTTGAATGCCGGGGAAGATATTGGCGTTGAGCTTTTTCTCCAATTCCGGATTGCTCCTGGCCAAAATCAAGCCGCCGCGCGGGCCGCGCAGGGATTTGTGCGTGGTGCTGGTAACGACGTCCGCGATGGGCACTGGATTGGGATAAAGACCGGCGGCCACGAGGCCAGCAACGTGGGCCATGTCCACGACATAATAAGCGCCGACTTTATCGGCGATGTCGCGGAAACGTTGCCAATCCCAGATGCGCGAATAGGCCGAGAAGCCGGCGATGATCATTTTGGGTTTGTGTTCCAAGGCCAAGGCTTCGACTTGGTCGTAATCGATCTCGCCAGTTTCGGGATTCAAGCCGTACTGAATCGCGTTATAAATCTTGCCGGAGAAGTTGGGCTTGGCGCCGTGGGTCAAATGGCCGCCGTCGGCCAGGCTCAGGCCCAGAATGGTGTCGCCGGGCTGCACCAGGGACATGAATACCGCCATGTTGGCCTGTGAGCCGGAGTGCGGCTGCACGTTGGCGTAATCGGCGCCGAACAGTGCCTTGGCGCGGTCTATGGCCAGTTGCTCGACGATGTCGACGTATTCGCAGCCGCCGTAATAGCGTTTTTCCGGGTAACCTTCGGCGTATTTGTTGGTCAGCAAAGTGCCTTGCGCTTCCAGTACGCGCGGGCTGGCGTAATTTTCGGAAGCGATCAGTTCGATGTGGTCTTCCTGACGTTGCCGCTCCTGCTCGATGGCCTGGAATAATTCGTTGTCAAAGCCTTCGATGGTCATCGATTGATTAAACATGGTGATCTCCTGATAGGGTTTTATTCGGTAATAGGGTGCAGCAATAGTATTTGCAAATCGGCGACATTGGTAGAGGTGGCGCCGGTGATGACTAAATCATTCGAGGCTTTCAGCGCTGTATACGCGTCATTGTCAGCAAGCGCCGCTTCAGGGGCTATGCCGGCCGCGCGCATGTGGGTCAATGTTTGGCCATCGACGAGCCCGCCGGCGGCGTCGGTCGGGCCATCGCGGCCATCGGTGCCCGCGCTCAAAAAAGTCCAATGCTGTTTCAAGCCCAGTTTTTCCATGGCCAGTGCAAACGCCAGCGTCATTTCCTGGTTGCGGCCGCCTTTACCTTGGCCCGTCACAGTCACGGTGGTTTCACCGCCTGCGATCAACGCGACGGGTTGTTGGAGTCCGGCGTGGTAGCGTTGCTTGCAATTCACGGCCAATTGGCTGGCGACCTCGCGCGCTTCGCCGCACAAGCTTGAGTGGTACAGTTCTGCTTCATAACCCAGGGTTTGGGCGGCTTTCATCGCGGCGGCGACGCTGAGCGCGTTGCTACCGATCAGTGTGTGGCTCACATGGTGTAACAATGCGGCGTCAGATTTCAGGGTTTCGTCTCGTAGGCCCCGCTTGCCCTGCTCGAGATGCTCTCTAACCCTGACAGGCGTTTGGTTCCAGAGTTGCCGGGTTTGCAAAATCTCGATCGCCTCGGCAAAGGTCGTATCGTCGGCCACGGTCGGGCCGCTGGCGATCACGCTCAAATCGTCGTCCAAGACATCGGATAATATCATGGCATGCAAATCGGCCGGCGCGGATAGTTTCGCCAAGCCGCCGCCCTTGAGTCGAGAGAGATGCTTGCGCACGCAATTAAGCTGATGAATGCTGGCGCCGCTATTCAACAACAATTGGGTCGTGGTGATTTTATCGGCCAGGCAGAGGCCATCAACCGGGCAGGGGAGTAGCGCCGAGCCGCCGCCCGAGATCAATGCCAACACCAATTCGTTTTTTTGCGCCCGTTGCACGCTTGAGGCCATGATTTCAGCGGCGCGCAGGCCGTTTTCGTCCGGCAGCGGATGACCAGCCGCAAGCACCTCAAAGCCTTCGATGGGCCGGGCGTTCTCGTAGGTGGTGACGATGAGGCCGGGGACTGTCAGTAAATCCGATGGTATGGTGGAACGGGTTGCCTCAGCCATTACGCAGGCGGCTTTGCCAAAGGCTATGACTCGAATCCTATGCCAGTCGCCGCTACGAGTCTGGCTGTTGTCGGCATTGAGACCAAGGCAAAAGCGCCCCGCGCGATTGAGCAGATGCTTGGTAACCGCGGTGGCGGGATCGGCGGCGGCTATGCCCGCCTTGAGCAATTCAAGGCAATGCGCGCGCCGTTCGGCTGCTCGATGAACCATGGCCCCTAATTCAGGCCATGTCTTTGGCCAGTTTGAAGATAACCTCGGCGTCAAGCACCTGTTTGTTATCTTCAAAAAGCTTGGCAATGCAGGCCCGGTGCAGGGCTAATTTCAACGCGCCAAAGCCGATCGCGCCCCAAATGATTTTGCCGTGGCGGTCCTTGCCTTTGTCCATGACTTCCGTGCCGCCAATGCCGACTGGCGGGGTAGCATTGGCATCAGCCAATACTTCCAGATTCGGGTTGTTCTGCCAATGTTCCGGTTTCAACAATTCCACCCCCGCAGCGCCGGTGGCGAAGACGATGTGGGCGTCTTGAATCGCGGCTGCCCGCGCATCGAAATCATCAGCCTGGATCGGGGTAATGTCGACGTTAAAACGCTCCTTCATCGCGAAACAAGCCTTTTCCGCGTTGAAAATATGTCTTGAGGTAATGCAGACTTCCGCGCCTTCCAATGCCATCATCGCGGCGGCGCGCTGGCCAACCGGCCCTGTACCCGCCAGTACCACCGCTTTTTTGCCGGCCAGCGCGGTGCTTTGTGCAATTCTTGCCACCGCGGCGGCAGCCGTGGTGTTGCTGCCATTGCTATCCAGCATCACGGACACTTGAAAGCCAGGAAAAAAATGCTTTTGCACCGCGGCCAATAACATTTGGCCGGCCTCCATGTTGCTGCCGCCAACGAAGATGGCGGTATTTTTCTTGTCTTTGGGCGCGCGGGTAAAAATGCAGCCTTCAACCAATGCGCCGACATTTTCCGGAGTAAGTCCGCCATGGCCGATGACATGATCGGCGCCGCCATCGTAAGCCACGACCGTGTCGAAGGCCGAGGGGTGCGTGTCGGTGTCGAACTGGAATAGCAATTTTTTCATTCACTTACCTGAAATATAGGGGGCGTTCGTTTTGAGGCGCGCCATTATACAAGGATATTTACCGGGTCGCCTCACAATCCAATAAGCTTTGACCAAACGCGGAATGTGGTATCGTTTGCGGCAAAAAGAGTGTGGACGCGCGTACCTTGCATTCGGCGCCGTTCGTCATCAACACCCAATAATTAAAAAGGAAGCCATGAAAACACCCGTCGATATTGCCGTGACAGGCGCTGCTGGCCAAATTAGCTACTCATTGTTGTTTCGTCTGGCGGCGGGAGACTTGTTGGGACCCGATCAGCCCATCGTACTGCGCTTGTTGGAAATTACCCCGGCATTGGAGGTGCTGAAAGGGGTAGTCATGGAATTACATGATTGCGCCTTTCCGCTGCTGCACAAGGTCGTCATCACCGATGACCCCAAAGTGGCCTTCGATAACGTCGATTATGCCTTCCTGATTGGCGCCAAGCCGCGCCGACACGGCATGCTCAGGAGCGATTTGCTATCGGAAAACGCCGAAATTTTCATCGTGCAAGGGCGGGCGTTGAACGAAGCCGCCAGTCGCAACGTCAAGGTATTGGTCACCGGCAATCCGGCCAACACCAACGCCTACCTTGCCATCAGTCAGGCACCCGATCTGGCGCCGGAATGTTTCGCGGCGATGACGATGCTGGACCACACGCGCGCAGTCAGTCAATTGGCGCAAAAATGCGGGGTACTGACCAAGGACATCAAAAACATCACGGTGTGGGGCAATCACTCCTGCATGCAGTATCCGGACCTGCATCATGCCCGCGTCAAGGGACAGGAGGCACTGTCGCTGGTTGAGCATGACTGGTTCGTCAACGAATTTTTACCGACCGTCCAGCATCGCGGCACGGAAGTCATCAAGACTCGTGGTCAATCCAGCGCGGGTTCCGCGGCCAATGCGGTGATCAAGCACATGTCTACCTGGATAAACGGCACCGATGACGGCGATTGGGTCAGCATGGCGGTGCCTTCGGATGGTAGTTATGGTATCGAACCGGGCTTGGTGTTTTCGTTTCCGGTGACGGTGACAAACGGCCAGTACAACATCGTAAAAGGCCTGGATTTGAATGAATTCAGCCTGGAAAGACTGCGGCAAAATCAGGCCGAGTTGATCGAAGAGCGGCAAATGGTCAGGCATTTGCTTTAACAGGCTCTTGATTTTATTCGTCTCTGAGGTTTACGGTCTGCTTGTGGGGTTAGACTGGTCTGGACGGTTCGCCGCAGGAACCCATAGGGGCTTGAAAGACAAATACGCATTCCCATGCAGGAGCGCGGGAACGAGGAAAAGCCATCTGTACGGCGGCGGACTTAAAGACTTTCGTCAATTCGCGCCTGGCTGATTTCTAAGCCGCCTGTGCGGCGGCGGACACTCAGCTCGCGTAAACGGTCAATTCACCCTGTTTCTAAGCCGCCTGTGCGGCGGCGGACAACCACTTGCGCTTAGTCGCTTAAATTTAATATTTCTAAGCCGCCTGTGCGGCGGCGGACTTGCCAACGGCGGTAAGCTTGGTACAAATAATTTTCTAAGCCGCCTGTGCGGCGGCGGACTATCGGCCTGTCCACCGACATTTAATTCCTGTTTTCTAAGCCGCCTGTGCGGCGGCGGACGGGGCCGTCAAAGGGTTGGTTGGGCCAAAAATTTTCTAAGCCGCCTGTGCGGCGGCGGACAAAACGAAAAGGCAAGAATGGGAGCCGGAAAATTTCTAAGCCGCCTGTGCGGCGGCGGACCTACGGCAAAGTGATATTCCGCAGCTACGACATTTCTAAGCCGCCTGTGCGGCGGCGGACTCTTAATATAATAAAATGTCAATCCAAGGCTTTTTCTAAGCCGCCTGTGCGGCGGCGGACTTATGACATGACTCAAACCAGTCCAGGTTTTTTTTCTAAGCCGCCTGTGCGGCGGCGGACGGTGATTATCAAAAAGGCAATATTACACATAATTTCTAAGCCGCCTGTGCGGCGGCGGACAGCCCAATGGTAAAGGGCGAACGCTCTATATTTTTCTAAGCCGCCTGTGCGGCGGCGGACATGCCTTTCCGGATTTTGAGCCGGAAATAAAATTTCTAAGCCGCCTGTGCGGCGGCGGACGCATATACGAAAAAGGTCTCCAGCTTGCTAATTTTCTAAGCCGCCTGTGCGGCGGCGGACAGATTTTCGTTATCGCGCGGTTGAGTCTGAACTTTCTAAGCCGCCTGTGCGGCGGCGGACAAGATTTCTCGCTCTTCATCATTAAGAATATCTTTCTAAGCCGCCTGTGCGGCGGCGGACTTGAACAACTCGCGCAACAGATACTTTCTATCTTTCTAAGCCGCCTGTGCGGCGGCGGACCATGGGTTATCCGGGGGGCGTGGAACAATACCTTTCTAAGCCGCCTGTGCGGCGGCGGACATGCGGAGGACTGTTCAAACGACGCGATTTCTTTTCTAAGCCGCCTGTGCGGCGGCGGACGATTGATGAACTCAACAAAGCCACGATTGATTTTTCTAAGCCGCCTGTGCGGCGGCGGACCGCCTTTTGCGCCTGACGTGCCGATGTTTATATTTCTAAGCCGCCTGTGCGGCGGCGGACACACGGAAGTGAGCGATGAACAGGCCGCCGAATTTCTAAGCCGCCTGTGCGGCGGCGGACACGGTTATCGCCATGAGCGGCATTCGTCGAGATTTCTAAGCCGCCTGTGCGGCGGCGGACCCCCACAGCCGGTACCCGTCCTTTTGAATGATTTTCTAAGCCGCCTGTGCGGCGGCGGACAAACTATGCCGCTGGCTGAAAAATATTTGACATTTCTAAGCCGCCTGTGCGGCGGCGGACCAATAATTCTTCTGGTGGTTCTGGAACGTCTTTTTCTAAGCCGCCTGTGCGGCGGCGGACATGCAGCAACAATAAACGATATAACTTATTCATTTCTAAGCCGCCTGTGCGGCGGCGGACCAATAATTCTTCTGGTGGTTCTGGAACGTCTTTTTCTAAGCCGCCTGTGCGGCGGCGGACAAATCTACAAGCAATTCACCGATTTTTTTAAATTTCTAAGCCGCCTGTGCGGCGGCGGACAACAATTTGGCGGGGTTCCTAGCTTACCTTCATTTCTAAGCCGCCTGTGCGGCGGCGGACTGCCGATCAGCATGGCAACGTTTTTTGCTACTTTTCTAAGCCGCCTGTGCGGCGGCGGACGTGCCACTTTGTGGGTGACTAAGCCAACTAGTTTTCTAAGCCGCCTGTGCGGCGGCGGACCTAAAACTCAGTTGGTTACGCTTCAAGAAAATTTTCTAAGCCGCCTGTGCGGCGGCGGACATGGCACAATTGTTATTACCTGGGCCAATTTATTTCTAAGCCGCCTGTGCGGCGGCGGACTTTGAAGTTTTGCCTGATCCTTGTTGCGTTCATTTCTAAGCCGCCTGTGCGGCGGCGGACAACCAGCACGGCCACCGGATTGCCGGGTAAGCTTTCTAAGCCGCCTGTGCGGCGGCGGACATAGCGCGGATAGCCCCTAGCATCGGCCTAAATTTCTAAGCCGCCTGTGCGGCGGCGGACATTTTTCCGTTTCTGGTCGTGGCTGAGTCTCTTTTCTAAGCCGCCTGTGCGGCGGCGGACACGCATTGTTGAGTCAGCCGGCAAACCTGTTTTTTCTAAGCCGCCTGTGCGGCGGCGGACTAGCTAACTAACGAATTAGTTGCAAGACTAACTTTCTAAGCCGCCTGTGCGGCGGCGGACTGATGGGCGAAGGAACATTAGTTACAGCAAATTTTCTAAGCCGCCTGTGCGGCGGCGGACATCCATTGCAATGCATAATCGGCGGTTATATTTTTCTAAGCCGCCTGTGCGGCGGCGGACAAACTATGAAACTATGGCAGATTTGTATTACTTTTCTAAGCCGCCTGTGCGGCGGCGGACTGATTATAAATAAACGGAAAGTCGGTTGCGACAAGGGTTGCGGGCGGTTTGACCTATTTTTACCATCCGCAAAACTGTTATTCGTAACCGGCTGATTTAGTTCAGATTGTTAAAGAGCGGGAAATTTTGGGTCAAAACTCCGGCACGTTGGCGGCACTATTTCAGACCATTGGCGCTGAAACTACCGGCCATCGGCGCAGCGACTTCGGTTTTACTAATCTAATCTACAAACAAAACGCCTGCCCACCGCTCAAGCTTTACAAGCTTATGAACGGCAAGGCCTCGGAAGGCTTGAACTTATCGCAATAGCGAAATGCCAGATGACAATCCTAGTCCGTTAACTTTGTCGGTACAATATCGTCATTAGGAGTAACGCTATGACAATCAAGAACGACAAACTAAAAAATGCCAAAGCAATAGCTTCTGATTTAAGTTTGGCAGAGCGGTAGTCCCCGTTAGACAAAAGCACGCTTTGGCGGCAAACTACATTTACCAATCAGGATTGGAAAATGATTTTCGACATGGAGGCTAACCCGACGGAACCGACCGAACGCATGAAAAAAGCGCTATGGACCTATAATGAAATTACCGGCGACCAAAATTCGATTGACTCCAATTGTTACAGTAGATTATCAAGGAGATGCAATGGCTCGATTAACCCGCAAAAGACAGGTGACCTTACCGAAAGCCGTTTGTAATGCCATTGGGTTTCAGGCAGGAGACTTCGTTGATGTCTTTGCCCACGATGGAATGATACATGTTGTTAAAGTGGACTCTGATAATTTAGCCGCGAAATCTAACGACTCAATCAAATGCAAAGATTTACCGACAATCGACGACATCAAAAACAGCCAGTAAACAACTTTTTCCCATCGCCGATAATCCTAGCCGCAGGCGTATTGAACTCGCTCTACGGCTATTAATTCCTAAAAGCAGTCTAGGTAAATGCCAGCTCACCCAAGACTATTCAAAATTCCGGTACGGTGGCGGCACCGCTTAGGCCGTAAGCGCTAAAACTACCGGCCACTGGTGCGGCGACTTCGGTTTTCGCGATCCACAAACAAAATGTCTGTCCGCCACTCAAGCTTTGCAAGCGAATAAACGGCAAGGCCACCGACGGCACGGGCATGTCGGCATAACGAAAGGTCGTCGAATAACTGGCGTCGCCGGTCGGCGCTTGTAGTTCCACGGTCGTTGTCAGCGCGGTTTCCAGGTCCATGCCGTGGCGTTTGGCGTAACGCCGGGCCAAACGCTCGGGATTGGTCTTGGGCCGTTCGCGCCGGTAAACCGCATAACCCGCCACCTTGGCAGGCACTGGCCGGATGGAAGTGCAATGCACGTAGTCGCTAAGGCGCGCCAAGCGTTGCGGCGCGTTGAAGCGTTCTAGCCTGGCTATGTCGGCGGCGAACAGACGGCATTTACTGCCTAATACGCCGTACTTTTCTCCCATTTTGTATTCCGGTAGCGATAAGCCGATAGGAACGCGCTTTTGATCATCCTGATTTTCCACGAAGCCGAGGTGGAGTTGTTCGAATGCTCGGGACCAAAGTTTGAATAGGCTGAAATCAGGGGCAGGTAATAACGTAATTTCAATGTAATAGTTCATGTTGTTTTCCGGTCAGCGAATAACATCGACATAAGCCAACCCCTTTTTTCCCAAATAGAAGCTGGAAACGCCAGCGGCTTCGATCATTTCTTTGAGTTGTTGGGCTTTGTTTTCTGGAATATCAATGTGAATATCTAGCGTACCGTTGGCTTTGGTTAGTAAGGACACTCCTTCCGTATTGCGCCGATCCAACTTATAGGGATTACCCCAGATTGGCTTTTCACCGCCGGTGACAAAGTTTTTCATGAAATCTCGTGTCCCATTAAATCCTCGCTTAGAATAACCATACACGAAGGTATTAGTCCCTCTTCTGTTACAAGCAGTTGTCATATCATATTTTTTCTTGAGTCGTTCCAATTGAATATATAACGCCGCTGCATAGAGTCTTATTGGTTTTAACTTGTCTGCTTCAATGTACTTTTCTTCAGGAAACACTGTTTTCATTATTGAAACCACATTGATGATAGCTTCATCACATGTCATTGGCTTCATAACGTCGCGTAGATATAGCGATCGTTCCAGAACAGATGACAAGCTAATATCAACAGAACTAGGTAAATCAAATGCAAATGAACTATCAGTTAAAAAAGACTTGAGCTCTTCAAATGACAACCAAAGCACTCCCCAAAACTCTCTGGAGTAATCAGAAATAAATGCAGGATGATTACCCTTAATCATGCCTGAAAATGAGTTCTGGTCGGTATTGCCCTCCATATTCCGTATATAAACCGTCTCGGTGTTAATAGGATTACCCGCATTTTGCTGATCATCAAACGATATATTATCTTCCAGGCCTAAAAAGAAATAATTTGGACAGTTCCTGGACTGATACAGCTTTCTTTGATCGCCAATAAGCCGATTCAAGATACCCATCACCGTATCATGAGTAATTTCCCGCTTAATAAAATTTGGATAATTGCCGTTGCCATCGCGCTTGCCCAAGGTGGTCATTGAGCCGACAAACGGACGGCCGTTTTTGGGCAAAGGTTCGTTATTGGAGCCATCCAAAAATGAGTTTCGCCAAGACGCTTCGTATTTAATAGTAATACGCATGGCACTTCCTTATTTTGCGTAAAAATAAACCGCATAGGGTGCCTTTGCTTCTTCGTTAATTCCGGCCGGGTTGCGTTTTATACGCATCATTTTGTTGCTGTCGTTGTAATCGGCTAGTAGGCTATCAACATACATATAGCCTTTGGCTTGGCGAATACTCAGCTCTTCGATCATGCGCAAGGTTTCCTTGACTAAAATGTCGATGGCTTCGTTATCCAATAAAATACCGACCTCACCTTCTTCGAATATCGTGCCGCCACGCACGTAGTTTTGATGAAATATTGCTTTTGGATTCCGGCTAGGATCGATGGTTTTAATAAACTCTTGTACTGCCTGGGCAACTTTTTCGCCTTCGCCGTCTTTGATAACCATCGCGGCGCGGTCGAATTTTTTATCTAACGAAATAAATTGCAATTGCTCGATACTAATTGAGCCGTAAGCCAAATATTCGGTTTCACCAAATGTGGTTTTGGAGAAAAATGAATTGCTGGCAACATCATCGCCTTTGTCATCCTTATCTTTTTCTTTAGTACCTGAACGTCCCATTTGTTCGAAATTTCCTTTGCCCAATTGATCGACGAAATCTTCCAATAATAGCGGACTAGTGCGTTTACATTGGCTGGAAGGGACTACATATCCGCGAACCAATCCAGTAATTGATTTCAATACAGAAAGTAGATTTTTATCCTTGGCATAATGCAGATCATAAGCTTGGTCCTTGAATAAATGGTGTCGAATGCAGTTTTGACTGATATACATCGGCGTTTCTTTGAAGTCGATGTCCGTGGGCTCTTTTTTGTACTTAAAGCCTTTCTCACTGACTTTTCCTGTCAAATTTGTATAGCCTCGTAATTTAGGCAACGTATGATTATCTAAGTCTTTTGTAGCACCCTCTGGTCTTAGCGCAGTTGGACCATTCCAGTTGACCACTCCATAGCCGTAAGCAACCACTTTAAAATCCACGCTTTTAATACCGGTAATTTTTTGCATACTTAATCCTCATTTGTTGTTAATTGCTTGATTGAAATTGCGCCGATGGGCTGTTTTTCACAGATAGCGTAGTAGATAGCATAACTATGCCGTGAAGATTCTCCGCCTACTCTACTTAAATCATCGGGCGTATAGCTTGTATAAATTGGAAATTCCGGATCTCTGGCAAATCCTTCAATAACTTTATTCCTAAGAGACATTCTATTTTCAGGAATACCTTTAATCGGATGCGTTGGATCAATATTCCCATGTTTTTTGGCCATATAGCTAATCAAGTCCAGATTGTTCAATAGCGTCAAATCATCGGTTAGATTGTCAATTTCCTCAATTTCACGAATAGGCATGGTGTAAGCATATTCATTCAAAAAAATTGGATTTTCAGGATTATTTAAATCGCAGACTGCCATTTGCACAAACCGGTTTTCGCCACGTAACGAATGTTTGCTGATTTTTGCGCGACCTTTCTCCGTGGTTTTCTTCGGCGGGATGGTAATCGGATCGACGACCTTATTTTGAATAAGCTGTACACCTTGTTTAAAGCATGCCAATAAATCCGCTTCCATGGCCTGTTTGGCTTGCGGCATTTCGTGAAAATTTCGGTACAGTTTGTAGAGTTTAGGCAATTGAATGGTTTGGTTTTCAATCTCTTCGGCTTGCAAGAATTGATACCAAGCCTTGGTGGCGGCGAAAGAATATTGTCGGGCTAAGAATCGCGCCGCCGCTCCGGTGCCTTTGCCTTGATGGATTGATTCCGGCACGGCCACGCTGTAAATATTGGCTGTCGAATTGGCGCCGAATCGGTCGAGCCGGCCCAAACGCTGTAGAAAGTTTTCGGCAGTGGTCAATTCAGACACCATGTAGTCGCTGGTGATATTTAACGATGCCTGGACAATCGGGCCGGCGCGCAAGACCTCGAATTTACGGGCTCCGTCTTTCTTGAATGATTCGTAAACTTCGTCGAATAATCTGTGTTTGTCGCTTTTTTTGAACTTGGAATGCAGCAATACCGCGTTTTCGCCGTTTTGGTTGCGAATAAAGCTTTTTTGTGCGGTTTGGGCGGTATTGCTAATCACGATGGTATTGCCGCTTTGGCGCTGATACAACGGATTGCTTATGTCCTGTTGCGTTTCATCGAATACTTTGAATTCAATGCGGTACTCGCTGGGATTGAAACTGGGCATTTCGATGATGTCTTCCGGCTGAATCTCCATGACGGTATTCAGAAAGAAATAATGCGGTGTGGCGGAAACCAACAAGGTATTGGCGCTGCTGCCTTGTGATTTTTTGCATTCGACCAGTTCGGCAAACAGCAGGTTGAACGCTGGCATAGCGACATACTCGTGAAATTCATCGAATACCACATGAGCGTTCAGCACATTTATCAAGGTGTTTACTTTTGTGTGGCTGATGATGGCTCCGAATACTTGATCTATGGTCGTAATCACGACGTCGCCGGAAAAATAATCGTCTTCCAACGTCGCTTTTCCCCATTCCTTTGTGAATTTGAATTCGCCAGTGTTGATTTCGATCTTGGCGTCCGGCAGATATTGCTCGGATGTCAGTTCCAGAAATAAGCCCTGACACACTTGCACACGAGGACAAATCCAAATGATTTGCTGGGCGTTTTTTAATTGCGCCCATTCCAGTGCAATCTTGGTTTTGCCGCATCCCGCTGGCCCGGCCAAAACGGCAACATCGTTTACCTTGCTGAGCTTTACAGCGATTTCATGTTGCTTGTCGGTTCTGTCACCGGAAGGAAATTGTTGCATACAAGTCTGGATTTGCGACCCCAAGTTGCTTTCCAGCAGCAAGGTTTCGTCGACCAAACGGTACAAGGTTTTATGTTTGATATGGTCATGCAAGTCGTCAAAGGACAAGGCGGAAATCAAGCGGTCGGCGGAAATGACGCAAGCCCGCGTCAAGTTATGCACGGCGTTGGCGGTGATGTGCCGGCGATACTCGTCGATGCGATTTTCCAGTTCATAGGTTTTGTAGCTGGGCAGTGGCGTAGTTTTGATAGTTTCCAAAGTATCCAAGTCCACCGTCTCGCTGTAGATTTTGGTAATCAGCGAAGTCTCGGCATTTCGATATTTGCAATCAATTTCGCCGACCTGCTGTAGCAGCCGTTGTGCTTTCTCAACGATTTCCGAAAAAGATAGGGTCGTTAAGTTAGCGTTGAATTTTTTGTAGATTCCGCCAAACGTCGAAAACTCTTGATCCTTCTCTTTGCGAAAGGGTTTGGCATGGTGCCAATAAATAGTGTGTTTAATCGCGTTCTTGTGGCCGGTGCTAATGCCTTTGAACGAAATCGGATCGAGCAATTGATAGAGCAAAACAGAAATTTCGTTGTGCCGAGGATGTTTCTCGAAGCTGAATTTGCTGTCGTCTATGTGCTGGCCGTCTTCCGCCTGAAAGTCTTTTTTCTTCGGGTTTCTGGTCCAATCCTGGAAGGCCGGGTCGATTTTGCCGAGATCGTGTAAACAGCCGGCAACGAAAGTCGCCTCCATTTCATTTTGTTTATCCGGCGTTAAGCGGGCTAGCAACTGTTCCGCGACGTAACCGACGGCGAACAAATGTTCGGCTAGCGCTTGCAAATGGGTATTGGCGTAAAGGAAATTTGGGTTGGGCGCTTGCTTGGGTAAATCCATTATCAGTTCCTTGGTGGTGGTATTGACTGGCACGATGCCTTGCGAATTGAATTGTTCCCGATTCCCTACCACCCAAACCAACTCGCTGCGACTGCGCGACCTGATCCAATGGCAGGCGACGGCGGTATTCTTGGTGGCGGTTTTGCGTAGTAGGGTTTTGACGGCGATCAGGCCTTCTTCGGTGATGACGGTTTGCCAGGTGTTGTCGCCGATGCGGTTGGCGAAGGCGTCGAGGACGCGGCGGGTGCGGGCCAGGGCTTTTTTCTGGCATTGGCTAACGAAGGTGACCATCATGTTGGGAAACCCTCCTATTTATCAATGTCTTGTGGTTTTAGTTCCCCTTCACCCTGGCCCTCGACAAACGCTCCCGGCGTTGTTCTACCTCCTGCATTCTTGCAGTCGTCTCCCTCAGGGAGAGGGGGATTAAGTGCCTGTTGCTTGACCTGCTCGAACATGAAATCCAGTGCCCTGTGTTCAGTGAACTTTTGCAGGATTTGCTGGCGGAATTCCTGTTCGCTCATTTTTTCCTTGGCGCAGACGAAGGCCCAGGGCAGGACGATGGCGTCCTTGACCAGGTCGGCGACATCGAATACCAGCGCGCCGCGCCGGGTCTTGCCGTGCATCACCGCGAAGCCGTGCGGAATGCCCAGTACCCACAAGGTGCTTGCGGCCAGGCCGTAAGCCAGGTAGTTGCCGTGGTTCAGAAAGCCGTTGGCGAGGTCGGTGGCGTCGTGGTCGCGGCTGAAATCGGTGTGTTGGGTGGCTTTTGCGGCATAGCGGTAGAGCTGCTTGGTCAAAAGCGCTTCGCGTTGCAGCAGGTCGCCGACCTTGCCGGCTTGTTCGATTTGCGCGGCGTAGCCATCCAGCGCGGTGGCGATGGCGTTGTCGTCGGCAAAGATGTTTTCGGCTTGCAGTTCGCGGTCTTTGCTCCAGACTTTGCGGATGTAATCAATGCGGGCCTGTTGAAAAGTTTTGGCCACGCTCAAGCGCTGTCCGTCGTCGAACCAGAGTTTTAGCCAGCCTTGCACGTATTCGGTGGGTCGGTATTCGCTTTGCGGCGTCAGCCATTCGATTTCGCAGCCGCTAAACAAGGGCGTGCCTCCGCCGCCGCAAAAGCCGACCAATACCCCGGCGCTGGCCAGCATGCGCATCGCGGCCTGGGTAATCGAGGTGCCGGTGCCGAGCAGGATCACGGTGGTATTGGCGATCGGGATGTTCCAATACAGATTTTCGTCCTTGGCTTCGGTCAGATACAGTACGCGGCCGTCTTTTTGCATCACCCGGCATTTTTCCAGGTAGTAAATGTTGGCGCGTTTGGAATGCAGGATGGCTTTTAAGTCGGTGAGTTGTTCCATAACCTGTTCATAACTCCGTTTAACGAGATGTTTCGTTGCTTGATTTGTCAGGGTAAGTTTTGCGGCTCAAAACTGTCCCCTTTAGAAAAAGGGCTTGAGAAGATTTATTTGCTCCAGTTGTCATTGGTTTCTGGGAACTGGCCGGCCTTCAAAAACCTCTGCCGGAATGGATTTTCAAGATCGCTGCCGCTTGCTGGATGGGCAGACATTCGAACTCTTCCAGACTCACGCCGTAACGGATTTTGAACAAGCTACGCTGTTTACCTTGCGGGTACTTGGCCAATATCTCTTGCAGGCGCTGTTCGATTTGCCGTTTTAACCTGGCCGTTTCCGCATCTTCCGTTTTGTCTGGTTTGGCTGTCTTTGGCACAGGGAAAGCCGGTTCGCATGCCGTTGCTTGTTTGCGCAAGGCTTGCAGGCGGCTGCTGTTGACCAGAGTCAGCTGGCTTGGGCTGGCCGGGGCTTTTTCTGCTTGGTCGTTCATGCGCTTATTCGTGTTCGGATTGATTTTCCACCGCATGATGTCCATGCGCTGGCTCGTGGATCAGGTTGCGTATCACCACCGAGGCGCATACCCCACCGAATGCAGCCGGCAAATAGGAAATGGTGCCATAGGCGGATTTTTTATAATTGCTGCCGTCGGTGAACATCAAGGAATCCTTGTTGACCACTTCCGGCGAAAACACCACCTTGACCCCACGACTAATGCCGTGCTTGCGCAAGCGTATGCGGATGAACTGCGCGAACGGGCAGTTGTAGGTTTTGGAAATATCGACCACTTTCAAATGGGTCGGGTCGAGCTTGCCGCCGGCGCCCATCGAACTGATGATTTTCATTTTGCGGGCCTTGGCGGCGCGGATCAAATGAATTTTCGGCGTCAGGCTGTCGATGGCATCGACGATGTAATCGTAATGCGTGTTCAGCAGTTCGGCGGCGGTGTCCGGCGTGATGAATTCGTGTTTGATGGTCAGCTGTAAATCCGGATTGATTTCCAGCAGGCGCTTGCCCATCACATCGGCTTTCGGTTGGCCGTGCGTGGTCGATAGGGCAGGGAGTTGCCGGTTGCGGTTGCTGGGCTCGACCACGTCGCCATCGACGATGGTCATTTTGCCGACGCCGGCGCGGCAGATGAATTCCGCTGCGTAAGAGCCGACCCCGCCCATGCCGACCACCAATACATGCGATTGTTGCAGTTTGTCGAGTTTGGCTTTGCCAATCAAAAGTTCGGTGCGGGATAGCCAGCTTAAATCAGTCATGCGGAAATACTCTTTCGAAATTTTTAAAAATTTGTTGTTGTAGGGCCAGAATCGGCAAAGCGGTAATTTTAGCCGCGGCGGCATAAACCTCGCCAATCGGCATGTCTTCGGCGGCGTCGGTTTCCAGGAATACGCGTTCCAAAGGTGTTTGCATCAACGCCTTTTGGGCTTGGCTGCGTTCGTTCAGCAAGGCCTTGCCAAAGGATAGATAACAGCCTTGTTTGATTAACTGGGCGGCAACCACCGGATTGGCGTTAAAACCATGAATGATCCAGGGTACTGAAGTCTTGCGCGCTTTTTTGATTTGCAGCAGTTCGTTGAAGGCTTTGACGCAATGAATGATCAGCGGTTTGCCGAGAGCTTCGGCCAGTTCGACTTGCGGGACAAAGACTTGGACTTGCTGCGCCAAGGGTGTTGTGATGCATTTGTCCAAGCCGCATTCGCCAATGGCCAAGGCATTGGATTGGGACAAGACGGTGGTTAGCGTTTGCAAGGCTTCGGCGATATTCTGCCGTTCGATGAACCAGGGATGAATGCCGATGCTGAAATAACCAACCGAGGGTGATACCAAGTCGCCTGATTGGCCATGGGCGGCAAGCTGATGAGTGTCCAGACTCAGTATCTGCAGATGATCGCGCTCGGCATTCTGGTGACAATGAATGTCTATACATCGGGAATTATCAAGTGCTTGCATCCAAGTTTTAGAGTGTTTCCAGGATAATGCGTTTGGAAGACGCTGGCACTAAAGCGAGCGCCGCAGCGTTCGAAAACGCCAAGGCGTTCAGCAAGCTTGTATCAGATATCTGTGTGTAAGATATCTTGACATTCAGGCGGATTTGCGTCGAAAAAAACGAAAGCACAATAGGCCGCCACCCAGTAAAGTCAAAATTTCGGGTTCCGGCACCGCCGTAATTGTGACTTGGATATTATCGATACCAACGGCAGAGCTGCCGTTATTTCGGCCTTCAAATAAGCGAAAATTCAAATGCGTTGGGGCGGAGGCAAGCAAAGCGTATGATAACGAAGTAGTGAATGTCCCCCTGGTAGAGCTGCTTGGTTGGGTAAAGCTCAGCAAATCAACTTTGCTTAAATCCTGCAGTATTAACTCTGCAATGAAGTCGTCCGGGTTACTAGTATTGTTTGTATCAAAAACATAATCAAACTGAATGTCCAGGATCTGTGGATTGCCGATGGTTATTGATGCCAATGCGAACTGAATGTTAAGCGTGGATGACGCCCCAGTATTTGTTCCCCCGTTGGATGAACCAGTTAGATCGCCGCTATTATCTCCAATAACCAGAAATTGATTGGCGCTAGTGCCAAAGAAATTATCAAAAGTTGTGGATGAACTGGCTGATGAGCCGTCAATTGCATTGCCTCCATTTCGTACGTTGAACGAAGCAACTGAGGCATCGCCGTTACCTGCATTGGTGAAACTAACGCTAGGCGAGCCGGACAGTTGGGTAGGATTGTTGGTGACAATGTTGTTAACGGTACGTATTGAACTATTGCTGGTTATTCCACTAACATCTTCAAAATCTTCTTCTAGTAAGGTTTGGAAAGACATCGCTGAAGCGGAAGTATAGAGCAAGGTTCCCGCCAGCAATGCGACAAGTTTATGAATGCGCGAAACATTAGACATGTGAAACTCCTTTTGTTTTTTGTCTTACAGAAAGCAAAAATCCAGCCAAAAATAAACATTTTCAAAAATACAAGATCTTAGGAATGATCTTGTTGCTTTTAGGCGTTATCTAATGAGAGAGGTGTAAAACATTCTGACATCAAAGTCTTACATCGTGATGTCAAAATCTTACTAAATAAGATTGTCGGCGTGATTTTATCTCAGGTTTTTTCCTGGAATATTGACTCTTGCAAAGAATTGCTTTGGATCACCTGTATAAATAAGCAGGTGATCCTTTGGGCTTGATTAAACCGCTTGCTTGATCCGGCTCATCGCGTTTTCCAGATTGGTCATGCTGGTCGCAATCGAGATGCGGATATGGCCGGGGGCGCCGAAGGCTGAACCGGGTACCAGGGCCACGCCGGCCTTTTCGATCAGGAATTCGGCGAATTGCAGATCGTCATTGATGCCGTCCAGTCTTTTGATCAGTTTTTCCACGTTGGGGAACACATAAAACGTACCGTCGGTCGGCAGGCATTCGATGCCGTCTATGGTATTCAATTCGGCAACCACATAGTCGTGACGCTTCTTGAATTCGGTCATCATGATGTCTATGCAGCCTTGATCGCCGGTCAGAGCGACTTCGGCGGCGACTTGCGAAATCGAGGTTGGGTTGGAGGTGCTTTGCGATTGAATGATGCACATCGCGTCGATCAAATCCGCGGGACCCGCGCAATAACCGATACGCCAGCCGGTCATCGAATAAGCCTTGGACACGCCGTTCAGGACGATGGTGCGATCGTAAAAATCGGGACGGGCATTCAGGATGTTGACGAACTGGCCTTTGTTCCACAGGATATGTTCGTACATGTCGTCGGTGGCGATCAACACCTGCGGATAATCCTGCAATACCTCGCCCAGAGCTTTCAGGTCGTCCAGGTTATAGGCCACGCCGGTCGGGTTGGACGGGCTATTGATCACCAGCAACCGGGTTTTATCGGTAATCGCGGCACGCAATTGCGCCGGGGCGATTTTGAAGTTCTGTTCTTGTCCCGCTTCGATGATGACCGGCACGCCATCGGCCAAGAGCACCATGTCGGGATAGGATACCCAGTAAGGCGCCGGGATGATGACTTCGTCGCCGGGGTTCAGAAGGGCTTGAGCCAGGTTGTAAAAGCTTTGTTTGCCGCCGGACGACACCAGAATTTGTTTCAGATCGTAGTCCAGACCGTTGTCGTTCTTGAATTTTTGCTGGATGGCTTTCTTCAGGCTGGGGATGCCGTCGACCGCGGTGTACTTGGTAAAGCCGTTGTCCAGCGCCTTGACGGCGGCGGCTTTGATATGGTCAGGCGTATCGAAGTCGGGTTCCCCTACGCCTAGTCCGATGATGTCCTTGCCGGCGGCACGCATGGCGGCGGCGCGGGCGCTGACGGCTAAAGTCGGTGAAGGCTTGACGGCTTTGACGCGGTTGGACAGTGTGATGCTCATGGTTCCTCGGTCGATTGGGATCAAAATTGGCGGATATTATACGGTAAAAGCTAAAAACGCTGTAGCCGCACTGTATATGCCTTCACAAGTCAAATGGTTGCATTAGGTTGTGTCGGAAGCGACTTTGCCGGCCAGCGCTTGCAGCGCCCAGGCGGCATGTTCGCGCACCAATTCCGCGTCGTGATGCAATTTTCCCTGCAACGCGGCTTTGCTGACTTCGTTGGCTGCGCCGTTACCCAGCGCCACGGCAATGTTCCGCAGCCAACGCTGATGACCGATACGACGAATCGCCGAACCTTCGGTTCGCTGCAGAAATTCTGTTTCAGTCCATTCAAATAGTTCCAACAAGGTGCTGTTGTTCAGTTTGTGACGCGGCTGAAAATCGGCTTCGGCACTTAGTTTGGCGAAGCGATTCCACGGGCAGATCAATTGACAATCGTCGCAGCCATAGATGCGGTTGCCGATCAAGGACCGCAATTCAACGGGAATGGAGCCGTGCAGTTCTATGGTCAGATAGGACACACAGCGGCGGGCATCGACTTGATAGGGGGCGACGATGGCTTGAGTCGGACAAATGTCCAGGCAAGCCTTACATTGACCGCAATGATTGCCGGCAGCTTGGTCGGCGGGCAAGGGCAGGTCGGTATAGATTTCGCCCAGAAAAAACCAGGAGCCAGCCCGGCGATTGATCAGGTTGCTGTGCTTGCCTATCCAGCCCAGGCCTGCCTTTTCGGCGATGGCTTTTTCCAATACCGGCGCGCTATCGACGAAGGCGCGGTAACCGAACGGACCTATCGCTGCGGTTATTTTATCGGCCAGCTTTTGCAGGCGATTGCGCATCAGCTTGTGATAATCGCGGCCCAGCGCATAGCGCGAAACGAAGGCCGCTGCCTGATCTTCAAGGATGGCATGACTGTTTTTAGGGCTTTCCGGCAGATAATCCATTCGCGCGCTGATGATGCTATGCGTGCCTGGCTGGAGCAGGGCGGGGCGGCTGCGTTTCAAGCCGTGCTCTGCCATGTATTGCATGTTTCCGTGCCAGCCATGTTTCAACCACTTTTGTAAATGCCGTTCTGCCTGGCCGAGATCGGTATCGCTGATGCCGATTTGCTGGAATCCCAGCTCCATGCCCCAGGCTTTAATCTGTTCGGCAAGCGGTTGAAAATCGGGCGAAGCGGTTGGGTACATGGCAAGACTGCAATATAATGATCAATCACCTATTTTACCTAAACAAACCCATGCAACCATCATCTCAAGAACTGTATCGGGTAGCTCAAATACGCGAGGCGGAACGGATAGCGATCGAGGAATTGCAAATTCCGGGCATGCAATTGATGCTCAGTGCCGGCCTGGCCGCCTTCAATGCTTTGCAGCAGCGCTGGCCGGATGTCTATCGGTTGAGCGTGTTTTGCGGCGGCGGCAATAATGCCGGCGATGGTTATGTCTTGGCAAAACTGGCTTTGCAGGCGGGGTTTAACGTCGTCGTGTATTCGGTCGCCGATACCGCCGCTCTGAAAGGCGATGCCTTGATGGCATATCAAGACTATGTAAGAACCGGTGGTCGGGTATTGCCTTGCGAACCAGGATTGAAACCTGGCGGTATCGTCGCCGATGCGCTATTGGGTACCGGCCTGAGTCGTGAAGTCAGCGATGAGTATGCAATGGCAATCTCGCTGATCAACGCTTCCGGTTGCCCGGTCCTGGCGCTGGACGTGCCATCGGGCCTGCATGCCGATAGCGGCAGCGTTCTGGGCTGCGCCGTCCAGGCCGGCATCACCGTGACGTTCATTGCGTTGAAATGCGGCTTGTTTACCGGAGAGGCGGCAAACTATTGCGGTGACGTAGTGTGTTCGAGTTTGAATGTGCCGGATTCCGTGCTCGCCAAATTGCCGGTAGCCGCGCGGCTGCTGGATAAAAAACCGTTGCCGCCCCGATTGCGCGCATCGCATAAAGGGCATTTCGGTCATGTGCTGCTGATCGGCGGCAATCACGGTTATTCGGGGGCGATACGCCTCGCCGGCGAGGCGGCCTTGCGCGCTGGCGCGGGCTTGGTCAGCATAGCCACGCGGGCCGCGCACAGTGCCGTTTTGAATTGCAACAGGCCGGAATTGATGTGTCATGCGGTCGAAGAACCGAGCGCATTAAGATCGCTATTGGACAAGGCGACTGCGGTGGTGATTGGCCCGGGCCTGGGGCGCGATGAATGGGCGCGGGCACTGTTTGCCGAGGCGTTGGCAAGCGGAAAACCCTGCGTGCTGGACGCCGATGCCTTGAATTTGTTGGCCGAGCAACCCGCGAGGCGCGATGACTGGATTTTGACGCCGCATCCCGGCGAGGCATCTCGCCTGCTGGCTTGCTCTACCCGAGACATTGGGGGCGACCGCTTTGCGGCGGTAAGGAATTTGCAGCAGCGTTATGGCGGCGTCATTGTGCTGAAAGGCGCGGGTAGCCTGGTTGCCGACGACAAAGATATTTTTGTTGATACCACCGGTAACCCCGGCATGGCCAGCGGCGGCATGGGCGATGTTCTGGCCGGTATGTTGGGAGCCTTGTCGGCACAGGGTCTGGCGTCTGTCGACGCCGCCAAGCTTGCCGTCTATGTACATGGCGAAGCGGCGGACATCATTGCGGAGGAGCATGGTGAGCGGGGTATGTTGGCCAGCGATTTGCTGGCAAAAATCAGAGAGTTGTTGAATTGATGCTGATCGAACTCAAGGATAGCGACGAGACTGAAGCAATGGGGGCTGCGCTCTGGCGTGCATTGCCGCAGAAGTGCCTGCTTTTTTTGTATGGCGATCTGGGAGCCGGTAAAACCACCTTGGTGCGAGGGCTGTTGCGGGAAGCAGGCCATCTGGGAGTCGTGAAAAGCCCAACCTATGGTTTGGTGGAGGAATATCAGCCCTCTGGCAGATTGATATATCATTTCGATTTATATCGGCTAAAAGATCCGGATGAGTTGGAATGGATAGGCATGCATGATTATTTGCGCCAGAAGGCTTTGTGCTGTATCGAGTGGCCGCAAATGGGCATGGACTATCTGCCGCCGGCCGATGTGGAAATAAAACTCCGTTTTCATGGACAACGAAGAACGATTGAAATCAACACATTAGCCGATGCGTTAAAAAATAATCTATCATTTCACTGGAAAAACAAAGACCTGCTGCTATAATCTCCAAACATTGTCACTTCTTTATTTCGGTTGGCTGGCTTATGCAACAGATAATTAAATTTTTCTGGGTATTGGGTTTATCTTTGCTGGCACTATCGGCGCATGCGGCGGCCCAGTTCGAATCACTGAAATTCTCCGGCCAGCAGGCAGGGCTTCTGGAATTTAATTTGAAGGGCTCGCCCCACTATCGCTATTTCACGTTAAAGAATCCAAGCCGGCTAGTCGTCGATCTGGAAGATACCACTCTATCCGGCGGCATTGATCAGCCGCCAGCGGATCATCCGATGGCGGTGGGCGTGCGCTCGGCGCTGCGTAACCAAAACGGTGTGCGGGTCGTGGTCGAATTGAATGCCAACGCAGCAGCCAAGGTGACTGAAATCAGCAAAGGCTCGGACATGCAACTGCGATTCGAGTTGGTCGCGACTGCTGATCCCGATTCCGCTCCCGTAGCGACGCAGGCGGCTGTCGGCAAAGCCAAGCCTGTCAAAGCACTCCAGCCAGTCGGCAATACAAGCCCCGTGGCAACGACGAAACCCAAGCAAAGACCCGCCAAAGCCAAGGGCCGCGACATCATTGTTGCAATTGACGCCGGCCATGGCGGCAAGGACGTTGGCGCGCAAGGGGGGAATGGCACCCAGGAAAAGGACGTGGTGTTCGCCATCGCCAAGCGCCTTGAAAAGCATGTCAACCAACAGCCCGGCATGAAGGCGGTCATGATTCGTAATGGTGATTATTTCGTTAAATTACGCGAACGCGTGAACATCGCGCAAAAAGCCAGAGCCGATCTGTTCGTATCGATACACGCCGATGCCTTCGATGATCCCAGTGCGCATGGTGCGTCGGTCTATACTCTGGCCAACAATGGCGCATCCAGTCATGTGGCGCAATTTCTGGCCAACAGTGAAAACGCCGCTGATATCGCCGGCGGCGCAGGTAGCGACATTCAAGACGATACCTTGGCATCCGTATTGATGGACTTGTCCAACAAGGCCGCCAAGGAAGCCAGTCAGCATGTCGGCAACCGGGTCTTGAAAAGCGTCAAATCCGCCGGGCACTTGCATCGCAGCAATGTGCAAAAAGCCGCTTTCGTGGTACTGAAGTCGCCGATTCCATCCATTTTGGTGGAAACCGCCTTCATTTCCAATCCGGAAGAAGAGCGGCGCTTGAATACCTGGGCTTATCAAGACCAGATGGCTGCCGCCATATTCAACGGCGTCAAGGCGCATTTCAAACAATATGCACCGGCCGATACCTTGTTCGCGCAATTGCAAAAATCCGGCAGGGCAGCCACTCAAATCGCCGCGCGTGAAAAAGTCGTCGAACCTGTCGTAAGCAAAACCGAATTGGCTTCGGCGGATAAAGTGATCGTCACCAGTTCGTCTTCGGCGGCGACCGAGCACGTGATCAGTCGCGGCGAAACGCTATCGGGCATTGCGCAGCAATATGGCGTGTCGATGCGTGAAATTCGCCACGCCAACGGCATGAATGACGGTGAAGTCAAGATCGGCCAAGTGTTGCAAATTCCGCGTAATAGTTAGTTTCTTTCCAGCCTGAGGTGAATCAATTCACTTCAGGCTCGCTGTATCCGTTAAAATACGCCGTTTTATTCGCGGGTTTCGTTGATGCGGATTCATGCCTTACCCACACAATTAGTCAATCAAATCGCCGCCGGCGAGGTCGTCGAGCGGCCGGCTTCGGTGGTCAAGGAATTGGTGGAGAACTGTTTTGATGCGGGCGCCACCCAGATCCATATCGACATCGAACAAGGCGGCATCAAGCAAATCAAGATTCGCGACAACGGTTGCGGCATCGTCAAGGACGATTTGCCCTTGGCCTTATCCCGCCATGCCACCAGCAAAATTGCATCACTGGATGATCTCGAGCATGTGATTAGCATGGGTTTTCGCGGCGAAGCCTTGCCCAGTATCAGTTCGGTGGCGCGGCTGACATTGATTTCCCGCACTGCGGATGCCGATTGCGCCTGGCAAGTCAGCGCCGATGGCACCGAACAAAACTTCGATCCACAGCCTGATCCACATCCACCCGGCACGACCGTCGACGTGCGCGACTTGTTTTACAACACGCCGGCTCGCCGCAAGTTTCTGAAAGCGGAAAAAACCGAATTCGGCCATATCGAAAATCTGATTCAAAAACTGGCGCTGAGCCGCTTCGATGTTGGCTTTCTGTTGCAGCACAATCAACGTGAAGTGTTGAACTTGAAACCCGCCGCCACTGAGCAGGATCAAGAAAAACGTATCGCCGCGATTTGCGGCTCCTCGTTTGTCGACAATGCGATCAAGATCGATTATGCGGCTTCCGGCTTGCATTTGCATGGCTGGGTGGGGTTGCCGACTTTTTCCCGCAGCCAGCAGGATATGCAGTTTTTTTATGTGAACGGCCGTCTGATCAAGGACCGCTTGGTTGCGCATGCGGTCAAGCAAGCCTATCAAGACGTGCTGTATCACGGCCGGCATCCGGTGTTCGTGCTGTATCTTGAACTGGACCCTGCGCTGGTCGATGTCAACGCCCATCCCACCAAGCTGGAAGTGCGTTTCAGGGAAGGGCGCATGGTGCACGATTTCTTGTTTCAGGCTCTGCATCGGTGCCTGGCCGAGCAGCGACCGGGTCGGCAAGCGGCTCATGCTATCGAAGTTCAGCCCGCGTCAGTTCCGGAGTTGCGAAAACCGGCTACCGCAATGAATCCCACCCCGAATGAGCAACTATCCCTGCCGATGAACTTGATCGAAGAGCAAGCTTCCGTAGAGGTTCATACGACAGTGGATACGGTTCAAAAGCCAATGCCGGTAATTTCGAACGTCCAGCCTGGCGGACAGGGTTTTTCCTACGCGCAAAAAGCCGCCATGCGGTCCAATATCGAGGATCAAATTCAAGCCTACGGCAAATTGTTTCCAAAAACGGAAAACAAGCCGACGGATGCCGCGATGCCACCCTTGGGCTTTGCCTTGGCGCATATCCACAACATTTACATCCTGGCCGAGACCGCCAACGGCATCATTTTGGTGGATGCCCACGCCGCGCATGAGCGCGTGACTTACGAACGCTTGAAACAGCATTATCACAATCGCGTCATCGTCTCTCAGCCTTTGTTGTTGCCGATCAAGCTGCAAGTAACTGCTGCCGAAGCCGACTTGGCCGAACAGGAGCATGAGTTTTTCCAAACGCTGGGTTTCGAATTGAACCGCTCGGGCCCCGAGACCGTGATTTTACGCTCGACACCGGCTTTGCTGGCCAAGACCGATGTCGATCAATTGATACGCGATATTCTGGCTGACATGCTGACTCACGGTTTCAGCCACAAGGCTGAACAAGCCATCAACACGATTTTGGCAACCATGGCCTGCCATGGTTCGGTGCGCGCCAAGCGCAAGCTCAGCATCGAGGAAATGAACGCCTTGTTGCGCGACATGGAGCAGACCGAACGCATCGGTCAATGCAATCACGGTCGCCCGACCTGGGTGGCGCTGAGTCATCAAGATCTGGATCGGTTTTTCATGCGTGGGCAATAAATGACTGATGCTAAACCCACCGCCATCTTGTTGATGGGACCGACCGCTTCCGGCAAATCCGCGTTGGCCGTGGCGATGGCGCAAGCCTTGAACGGCGAAATCATCAGCGTCGATTCGGCTTTGGTGTATAGAGGCATGGACATCGGCACCGCCAAACCGACCATGGAAGAGCGCGGCGGCATACCGCATCATTTGATCGACATCCTCGATCCCAGCGAGTCGTTTTCCACCGGCCAATTTCGCAGTCAGGCGCTGGCATTGATGGCGGATATTGTTCATCGCGGGAAAGTGCCGTTGCTGGTTGGCGGTACGATGCTATATTTCAGCTCGCTGACGCAAGGCTTGGCAACGTTACCCGAAGCCGATCCCGAAATCAGGCAGAGGCTGGATCGAGAACTGGCGGAATTGGGTAAGGAGACCTTGTACGCCAGACTGACTCAAATTGACCCCGCCGCCGCCGCGCGGATACACGTCAACGATCCGCAGCGCATCCAACGCGCATTGGAAGTCTTTGAAATCAGCGGGCGGCCCTTGTCCAGTTTTTTCAGCGCCGATCAGCAAACTGAACAAGCTTATCGCTACGTCAAATTGATCGTTGCCCCTGAACAGCGTCAGACCTTGCATGCCAAAATCGCCGAACGTTTCAAGCAAATGTTGGCGCAAGGTTTTTTAAATGAAGTCGAAGCCCTGCGCGCGCGCGGTGATTTGCACGAGAGCATGCCGTCGATTCGCTGTGTCGGTTACCGCCAAGCATGGTCATATTTAAACGGCGAATACGACTACGGCACAATGCAAGAAAAAGCCATCGCCGCGACCCGGCAACTGGCCAAGCGTCAGTTTACCTGGCTACGGAAGGAACAACACGCTGGTCATCTGACCAGCGACGCGACTGATTTATTAGGCCAAGCCATGCGTTATTGCCGGGATCATGGATAAACAGCAGCTGCGCCAATTCGCTTATGCCGCGCGCCATGCACAGCCAGATAAAGACGCCGCCAGTGCCGAAATTTGCCGGCGAGTGTTGAACCAACCCTGGTACGAGCAGGCCGAAACAGTGCTTTGGTATGTACACTGCCGTTCCGAAGTACGGACTTTGCCGGTGCTGTCGGAACAATTGCACGCCGGTAAACGCATCGTCGTGCCGTATTGCACACTGGATGACAATGGCGAAAATGTATTGGGTTTATGGTATTTACAAGCCATCGACGAATTAAAGCCCGGTATGTGGAACATCCTGGAACCGCCGCGCGAACGTTGGCATGAACCGGCAAGGCGCATCGAGCCGCAAGCCCTGGACGCCGTAATCGTGCCCGGCGTGGCCTTCGACAAGCGAGGAGGGCGCTTGGGCAATGGCGCCGGTTATTACGATCGCTTGTTGCAATGGGTTCGTCCCGATACGGTATTGGTCGGCATTGGCTATCAGGCGCAGATTTTTCCCGACCTGGAGATGCTGAGCCACGATGTGTATATGAATGTCGTGGTGACGGAGCAAGCGATTTATCCCGGTCAGCGCAATCGATGATGCAGGCCTTGCTGAAACAACAAATCCAGCACAGCCCGGCGTTTGTGTTGGACATGGATCAAGTGCGAGCCAATCTGCAGCCCTTGCGTTATTTGCAACAAGCGACAGGCTGCAAGGTGTTGTATTCGATGAAAGCACTGCCGCTTGCGTCGTTGCTATCAGCGCTAAAACCCCATGTGGACGGCATCTCGGTCAGCTCGCTGTTCGAAGCGAGACTGGCCAGCGAGTTATTAGGGCAACAGGGTGACCTGCATCTGACCACGCCGGGGTTGCGCGCGGATGAATTCGCCGAAGTTGCCGCGCTTTGCAGTCACATCAGCTTCAATTCCTTGTCGCAATATCAACGATTGGGTGATTTTGCCTCCGGATATTCCAGAGGGCTACGCATCAATCCAAAACTCTCGTTCGCCGCCGACCAGCGCTACGATCCATGCCGCATGCATTCGAAGCTGGGCGTCGATATCGCCTTGCTGACAGAGGAATTGCCGGAGGGCATCGAAGGCCTCCAGTTTCATACCGCATTCAGTCAGACCGAACTTCAGCCGTTGCTGCGAACCCTGAAACGCCTGGAACCCTTACTACATAGACACGCCAAATTGAAGTGGTTGAATCTGGGTGGCGGCTACCTTTATCACAGTATTGCCGACTTACAGGTGCTGCGGGATGCGATACGTCAAATCAAGGCTACGTTTGCCGAGGACGTTTATTTGGAACCCGGTAAGGCGCTGGTCGGCAATGCGGGCTATTTGACCACGACCGTGCTGGATCGATTCGATAGCGACGGTAAACCAGTGTTGGTGCTCGATACGTCGGTCAACCATCATCCAAAGATTTTCGAATATCAACTCAAGCCGGCTTTGCATCAGGAAGTGCCCAATGGCATGTGCAGCGCCATTTTGGCCGGTTCATCCTGCTTGGCCGGCGATGTGTTCGGCGAATACCGCTTCGAACGGATACCGTCAATCGGCGAAAAGCTGTTTTTTAAAGACGTCGGCGCCTATAGCCTGATCAAGGCCAGCCGTTTCAACGGTTATGCCTTGCCCGCCATTTATCTCTGGCGTGACGGACGCCCCGTGCTGTTGAGAGCCGATGATTACCAGGATTATCGGCGGCAGTGGGGCATCTAGGTTTTGGTTAAAATGACTGCCTATTTCCTTCTTGTCCCATGCCGGTTCGACTCGAGGATAGGTAAGTGCCGGTTTCAAGTCTGATCCTTGTCCAGCCACTGCTTGACAACCGGCGGCTGGTAAGCGGCGTAGCGATCCAGCAGCGCATTCGGGTCTGTCTCCACGATCAACATGGCATGATGATGCTTTTTGACGAATTGTTCCGCCAGCACGTGATCCAAAAAGGAGACGAGTGCATCGTAATAGCCCGCAACATTGAGCAGGCCGCACGGTTTGCCATGAAACCCAAGCTGCGCCCAGGTCCAAATTTCGAACAGCTCTTCCAGCGTTCCTATGCCGCCAGGCAACGCAACGAAAGCATCGGAAAGCTCGGCCATCAGCATCTTGCGCTCATGCATGGATTGCGTGACATGCAATGCTGTCAGATTCGCGTGAGCAACTTCCTTATGCGCTAAAGCCTTGGGTATTATGCCGACGGCTTCACCGCCAAGTTCCAACACGCGGTCCGCCACCTTGCCCATGATGCCAATCCCGGCACCGCCATACACCAAGCGAATGTTGCGTTTAACCAGTGACTCGGCCAGGACATGGGCGGCTTCGGTATAGGCATGGATTCGCCCCGGACTGGAACCGCAGTAAACGCATAAGCTTTTTATCATCGCTGTCATCTTTTACAGGCCTCAAAATATAATTTACTCTGAAAGTCACGCGGCAACCCCAAAAACAGACTAACGACATAACAAAGTTGACTTTCATTTGCCGGGGCGATGCCAAGCCTTCATGAGCGTTACTCTGAAAGTCATGATGAACGAAGCGCCGAAGCACTTAGAAAAAGCCAAAGCTTTCTCACTCCAAAATCACGCGGAGGAGTGCGATTGCTTGAGCTATCGCAATGCGTGCAAATCTCCCGCTTGTTCGTTGTGCCCCGGTAGAGGTACTTTCATTTGTCGGGGCGATGCAGAGCTTTCATGAGCGTTAAGTTACAGCTTACAGGAACGCGGGGCATCAAGGTAGTCAATCACTTTAGGAATGTGTGAGAAATAAGCTCGACAATGATAGATGCGAATTCATTCGCACTGTGCAGATAAATCCGCACCTACACCGAATACTTGCATAGATTATTTCATGTTTATTCGTTAGTGATTTTTATGAGTGCTCGTTCCAGCGAGTGTTTTGCGCTTTGTTTGGGCTATCGCAGCCAGCGAAAACCTTGCAATCAGGCTTATGGCTTAAAAAGACTTTTGCGTCTTCATTCAGGCGTTTTGTAAATTCCAACCTTGTATTTTGCCAGGCCACGGTATAATGCGGTTTTATTTTCTGCATTAGAAAAACAATGGCGCATTATATTTATCGTCGTTTTTTGTAAAATTTAAGCCGTTGAAAAAACAGCGTTTTATTTTGCAACTGATTGAATTTAATCAATTTTAGTTTATTTTCTGGCTTGTCGCTTCATTTCATCCGCTTGAATAAACTTCTATTTTCTTCTGATTTTAGCGTAACATTTGGCGTAACTTTAGTTTTATCGGTTTTACGCCAAAAAAAGTTACGCCAATGCAATTCGATGCCCGTGCCGCAAAGGCTTTAGAGCCTGGCAGCCATTTATTATTCAGCGACTATCCCGGCTTACGCCTAACGGCCTCGCGCACCAAGCGCGCGTGGATTTACCGGTATAAAAGCCCGCTTGATGGCAAGATGCGACAAGTGACGCTGGGGGCCTGGCCGGCCATGTCATTTCCTGCGGCCATCGTCGAATGGGAAAGGCTCAGGCGTAACCGCGACGCTGGCATCGATGTCGCGCTGGAAATCAAGACCGCCCGGGCCGAGCAAAAAAATAGTCAGGTACAACAGGCCGAGCGTGTTTATACGGTCAAAATGCTGTGCGACGACTATATCGTCGGCCATATAGACCGGGCCAGAACGAAGCAAAATGCGGCCTACGTGCGCTGGCTGTTCGATGCCAAGCTGCAATCGATTTACGACATGCCGGTCGACGACGTGACGCGCCCGGTTGCGTTCGGTCTCATCGCGGGCATGGCGGCCGATGCGCCGGTGCTGGCAAAAATCTTGCGCTGCGAACTGGGCGCGGCCTGGGATCATGGTATTGACGCCGGCACGCTCTCTGAAAATACGGTCAACTGGTGGCGGCTGATTTTGAAAAACAAGATCAGGTCGAAAGGCCGCACGCGCCTCGGCGAAAATATCGGCGAAGGCAAACGCTTTTTAAGCGATGAAGAGTTGGGGGGGCTGATCAACTGGCTGCCGAATTTTTCGCGGACCGTGGCCGATGTGCTGACGTTGTATTTGTGGACCGGCACCCGGGGTAGCGAAATCGTGGCGATGGCGGGCAGTGAAATTGCGAAAGAGGGCGGCCAGGTTTGGTGGACCATTCCGAAGGCCAAAACTAAAAACGCCCGGCATGGCAACGCCACCGATTTGCGCGTGCCGCTGTTTGGGCGGGCGCTGGCCGTTGCGATCCGGCGCAAAGAGCTTTACGGCGACGGCTGGCTTTTCCCAAACCGAGACCGCAGCGGGCATATCAGCCAGAACGTCATTTCCACCAAGGTCAATATCGCGCAGCCTTATGCGCCGGTGTATGGCCGGGATGTGCCGCGGCTGTCGGTCTCCGGCTGGTCGCCGCACGATCTGAGGCGCTCGGTGCGCACGCTATTGGCTAAGCTGGGGTGTCCGGATAGTGTCGGTGAGGCGATATTGGGGCACATGCCGGCCGGTATTGCCGGCGTGTATAATCGGCATCAATACGATGCGGAACGCGTGGAATGGCTGGGCAAGCTGGATTCACGCCTGGAGATATTGGCGGGGGATTTTGCGGGTAGGGTGGAGTGATGGCGTGTCTGGTTGTAGGGTACGCCGTGCGTACCCTACGGCTTAGCGTCAGGCTTGCAACTTTTGCAAGACTTCGTCTTTTTTGATCACCAGGTAGTCGTTGCGGTTGACCAGGTCGTACCCAATACGGCCCATGTAGCCGAAAAACTCTTTTTTGTCGTAGAACGTGGTAATAGCAATCCTATCGCCGGCATCGACAATGCCGCCTTTGATCACGTAATGTTCTCTTGGCAGCAGTTCGCCTTCTTTGGCTTGGATGGCTTCCTCGATCTTGGCTTGCAGTTCTTTATTGCTGAGGTACAGCATTTCCACGCCTTCGCCCAGGTATTCGGTTTGCCTGGCATCCAGATAAGCCATGGCTTCGTCGTATCGGCTCGCCGGCAAATCCTTGTAGCTGCCAAGCTGGAAATGATTTTGAAACCGGCTCCAGATTTCCGCGCGGATTTTGCCGCTACCGCCGCAAATGGTCACAACGCGGTTGTACAAAACGCCGATTTGGGCTTTGTTGATGGTGGGCGGCTCGGGGAGTTCGACCAGGCCGTTGCGGGGCTGGGTGTGATGTTCAAGAACGTCAAGAACCCATTTACGGAATTCTTTGGCGACTTTTGTTCTGGATAACATGCCCAGCAGGTGGCAACCTCTCAAAGAGAAGATACGCACTTTCTGCTTACCACCTTCGGTTTCCAGCTCAACCAAGGCGGTCATGCTGTCGGTGAATTCGTCGGCGTTGCGGTCGTATAAATTGGCTATGTCAGTCGATGGATTTCTGTAACCCAAGGCACTTGCAATCTGCAAGCCCCTTAGCCAAGGCTGGCCAGAGCGGTCAACGACATTGAATTGGGTGTTTTGGAATGTTAAAGCGATTGCGTTCATGATGAACCTCTTTTTTTGCTAAGTAGAGATTCTCCCGTAAGGGAGGCTATAGGAGCTTAGCATCTGAAAGAACAGACCCCCGGTATTGGGTATTTCCGGGAACTCCTACAGCCATTTATGACATGTTGCCGAAACAAATTTCGGGAACATAAAAACTGTAGGCATAAAAAATCCGCTGTCTATCGGGTGCGGTTTCCGTCTTTAGGGTTGCTAAGCCCTAAAAACAGAATAGCTGTCTCAATTGGTTATGTCAATTCGAAAAATCGCTATTGATGCGAGCAAGCAATTCTGGCGAAATTGGCCGCCGACCGCTGCCTCTCGCTATCGTTAGCGCAGTGTCGCGACAACTTGACATTAGTGTAGGTTTAATTCCACTGAGCAAATTAAGATATTCACTCATATCGCCATCGCGTTTGTAGCTATAAACATCTCCACACCATAATTGACCAAGCCATTCATAAAGCACATCGTCACTAAACCCATGAACATTAGAATTGGCTTTGATAAATTGTATAATTGGTATTCGTTCTTTTTTTGAGAATTTATCACGAGTTGTTTTTGAGAAAAATTTAAGCGCCTTTATCTCTGTCCTAAATCCGTGACTTAAAAGGTCATCCACGGCCGCAACGCAATGATTTAAAACGCTTATTCTGGGATAATACCGCTATTCTTCCATTCACCCGGCGAGTGATTCATGAGGCGGTTTATCCTGGAGCAATCTGAAACTGAATTTTATACCAGCCATTCTGGATTAGCCTTGGTCGGTTTATGTTTGAATCAATATGGCCAGCTCAATCAGGCGCTGGAAAAAGGTATTCCGCTACGGCACGGTATTGCTCACGCCGATATTATCAAAAGCTATATAGGCACCCTTAGCCTGGGCAAAAGCGACTTCGAAGCCATCGAAAACCATCGCGACGACGACTATTTCAAAGCCGCGCTCGCCATTCATCAAGTACCCTCCAGCGCCCGCCTCAGACAGCGGCTGGATGAACACGCCGCCGCCTTATTACCGATCATTTATCAAAGCAACCTCGATTTTCTGGCTCACGCCCAGGTGCCGGTAACGCCGTTAGCCACAGGCCATGTCGCGTTGGATATCGATGTTTACCCCATGAACAACGAAAAAACCTGCAAAGAAGGCGTCTCCCGAACCTACAAAGGTTTTGACGGCTACGCCCCGATTGCCCTCTATCTGGGTAAAGAGGGCTGGTGTATTGGTAATGAACTGCGCGAAGGCAAGCAGCATTGCCAATACGAATTCCGCTATGCGCTGGAGCGCGGACTCGCCGCCGCGAAACGTTTGACGACTTTGCCTTTGTTGGTCCGGCTGGATGGCGGTCACGACGCGCTCGACAATCGCATCGACTTACACGAAGCCGATCAGGTCGATTTCATCATCAAATGGAACCCGCGTAAACAAGATGCCGACGCCTGGCTGGCCTACGCCGAACAACACGGCCAGTGGACCACACCGCGCGAAGGCAAACGCGTGGCCTTGTTCAGTGTCATGGAGCAACACACTCGCAACGGTAAAACCTATACCTGTCGCCGGGTCATGCAAATCACCGAGCGCACCATCACGGCTCAAGGCCAAGCCCTCGTGCTACCGGATATCGAAATCGAAGGCTGGTGGACCAGTCTGCCGGTGGCCGATTACGACGATGCCATGGTTATTGCCCTCTATCGCGACCATGCCACCGCTGAACAATTCCACAGCGAATTCAAGACCGATCTGGATATCGAGCGCCTGCCATCCGGCAAGTTTGCCACCAACGACCTGATCATGAGCCTCAGCGCCTATAGCTACAACATCCTGCGCTGGATAGGCCTGATCGGCTTGCTGGGCGAACAAAGCCCGGTCAGGCATCCTGCCAAGCGGCGGCGTATCAAAACCGTGATCCAGGAACTGATGTATCTGGCCGCGCGACTCATCCGTAGCGGGCACCGGCTGAAGCTGCGCTTTTCACAGAGCTGTCCCGGTTTCATCGCTTTTGAATCCACCTACGCCAAACTCGCCGCCGGCTAGCGACTGATCGCTCTGCCATCGATAGCACAACGCCGCAAATTCACAGTGGCTTGGGAATCCTGCGCCTAAAGTCCATCAAATTGAATCATGCAGGGAAAATATTCCAGATAATACGCTGCATTTCTAGCCGTTAAACTCGATTGCCCGGACCACACTTTTAAATTCAGCGAATTTTGGAAGAGTATGACGAATAAAAGGTCTGGCAATATGTGGAGTCACGGATTCAGGTCTGTTTTAATCTCAAATAACAAAATATCTAAAGTTTCTTCATCCTTCATTAGATCACCACATAAATCAACAACTCTAACTGATTTTCCCGTAGATACGTTGACCATATCGCCAACGATGCGATCAATCGAGAATGTCCGTATCTCGTTGCGCAGGTGGCAAAACGCTTCCAAATAGATACTTTACTGGTAGGTGTCAAACATTGCGCAAAAACAAAACACTTCTGTATCGTTTTATTGACAAACACAACATAAGTGTTATTATTTTACACATGAACTCGAAACAATTCAAAAAATGGCTGGAGCAGCAGGGCGCAACCTTCCAAGAGGGCAAGGGCTCTCATTTGAAAGTATTCCTGAACGGCAAGCAGTCAATCCTACCGATGCACAACTCCGACTTGAAAACAGGCACGGTGGAAGGCATCAAAAAACAACTCGGACTGAAAGGAAAATAACCATGTTTGCTTATCCCGTTATGCTTGAATCGCAGCCTGAAGGCGGTTTTGTTGTCACGTTTCCGGACATTCCAGAAGCTATCACCCAGGGCGAAGATGTGGAAGATGCCTTGAATCATGCGGTTGACGCGCTGGAAACCGCCTTGTCTTTTTACGTGGACGACCGCAAGCCTTTACCAGTACCGTCCACCCGTGATGATTTGCCCACTGTGCGGCCATCTGCTTTGGAAAGCATCAAGCTGGCGATTTACCAGGAAATGCTGAATCAAGGCGTGCGCAAAGCCGAATTGGCCCGCCGCTTGGGCTGGAAAGCGCCGCAAGTGGATAGGCTGTTTGATTTAGGGCACGCTTCGCGACTGGATCAACTGGAGTCTGCAGCCAAGGCATTGGGGCGTCATATTGATGTTAGTCTGGCGTAAGCGGGCTATTTCACTGGCTGAACTGTCTCGCCGATGCGGCGGTAAACTCGCTCGGTGATGGACTTGTCGGTTTCTCGTTCCCACGCTCCAGCGTGGGAATGCATATCGGTCTTCCGCGTCGCATGGATTCCCACGGCGGACCGCTCATCGTTATACACATCTCTGTGCGACAACCTGCTGAGCTTCCAATGCAATGACAAAATCGCGCAAACGCTGCAGTCCGATCCACATGGCTTTGGCACCCGGCGGCCCGTCATGCTTGCGTCCGAGATAACCGCCCAAGCTCGCCACCAAGAGAATCACTTCGCCCAAGCGAGGTGGCGTAAGCGGCGGCGGGCAAAGCTTAACCACAATGTAAGCAGCCCGCCACTCCTGTGGATCGAAGATAATTTCACAATCCATGTCCGGCGTAGTCCGTCCCAACATCAGCGTGAACAATACCCGCCAGGCAATAACCATGTACAACGCTAAACAAGGTAGCAGTCGGTCCTCGGTTTCCAGATGCAGTCGCTTAATCTGGCATCCGCTCTTGAGCACATGGAAGTACACTTCAATGCACCACCGCACGGCGTACCACATGACGATCGTTGCCGCCTGTTCGAAACAATCGATCGGCAAGCTAGTCAACAATAGCCATTCCAAACGTTCCACGCCAGACGGTGGTGCATCTTCGCGTGCCAGCACCGCATTGATGGTGAGTTCCGGTAGCCGATACCCTATCCGCTTAGGCGGTTTGAGGGTCACTGTAATGGCGCGTAACGTGATATGCGCCAGTCGCGCCGTGCGGTTCGGTCGCGGTTTGACGTTCACCTCAGAGTAACCCAATACAGGAGCTTGCTCCACGGCGGCCCACAGGCATTTCGTACCGTTCTCCGGCGAAGCCAACACTCGGTTTTGCGCCGCACGTACGATCCATTGAGCCCGTACCGCAGGTGCGTAGTCATGGTATTCGGCAAACCACTCGTAAATATCGCCCTCCCTGTCGGCAAGATTGATCAGCAGGGTGTCCGGCATTTGCGCCTGTAAAGCGCAACTGTCCTGGTAACTTTCCAGCCAATGGCGACTCTCTTTTTCGTCTACGCCTTTGTGAAGTCGTTCACTCCTTTGGCTTGGGATCTCTCGAGGCCAATACGATGCTTTCACGACACCCAAACAAATACGCGATGGCGTAAAGGCAACTGTCGGATGCAGGCGGCGCAAGTGTTTCTCCACGTCTTTCACTGTGCCAAGTCCCTTCGGCCCCAAGCAAATATTCTTATCGTCCTCGGTGGTGTCCTGTGCCAGCAGCACGATTGGGCTGCTCTTCATGCGCTCGATCGTGGCATCTCGATGCGGCGCCAGTATCTTCTCGAATGTCGTCTTAGCGTTATTGAAGAAGCGATAGGCTCCCATCGTCTCCTTCCAGCCTCCGCAGGCCGCCGGAATACTGAGTTGTGGATGCTCGCCCAATTGCTCCAATAGCAAGGCCAATCTCTTGTTTAGACGTTGATCTTCCAAATTGGCAGTTTGCACTTCTTCTTCGGCCCAGTTGCTCATCGCCTTTCTCCTGTTTCTGTGTCTCCTTGTAGTTTAGTCTTTGAGGGACTTGTGTATAACGATGAGCGGCGGACCGTGGGAACCAGGAAAAATACCGGCGAATCTGTCGACCTTTTTCAGATCGCTCGATCATGCCAAGTTCTTTGGCCATATCTATGGTCAGGTGGTAGTCAATCTTATTATGACCACCACGACCTTTTTGCTTCTCAGCCTTGAGAAGCAAAAAATCTATTTCTCGTTCCCACGCTCCAGCGTGGGAATGCATATCGGTCTTCCGCGTCGCATGGATTCCCACGGCGGACCGCTCATCGTTATACACATCTCTGTGCGACAACCTGCTGAGCTTCCAATGCAATGACAAAATCGCGCAAACGCTGCAGTCCGATCCACATGGCTTTGGCACCCGGCGGCCCGTCATGCTTGCGTCCGAGATAACCGCCCAAGCTCGCCACCAAGAGAATCACTTCGCCCAAGCGAGGTGGCGTAAGCGGCGGCGGGCAAAGCTTAACCACAATGTAAGCAGCCCGCCACTCCTGTGGATCGAAGATAATTTCACAATCCATGTCCGGCGTAGTCCGTCCCAACATCAGCGTGAACAATACCCGCCAGGCAATAACCATGTACAACGCTAAACAAGGTAGCAGTCGGTCCTCGGTTTCCAGATGCAGTCGCTTAATCTGGCATCCGCTCTTGAGCACATGGAAGTACACTTCAATGCACCACCGCACGGCGTACCACATGACGATCGTTGCCGCCTGTTCGAAACAATCGATCGGCAAGCTAGTCAACAATAGCCATTCCAAACGTTCCACGCCAGACGGTGGTGCATCTTCGCGTGCCAGCACCGCATTGATGGTGAGTTCCGGTAGCCGATACCCTATCCGCTTAGGCGGTTTGAGGGTCACTGTAATGGCGCGTAACGTGATATGCGCCAGTCGCGCCGTGCGGTTCGGTCGCGGTTTGACGTTCACCTCAGAGTAACCCAATACAGGAGCTTGCTCCACGGCGGCCCACAGGCATTTCGTACCGTTCTCCGGCGAAGCCAACACTCGGTTTTGCGCCGCACGTACGATCCATTGAGCCCGTACCGCAGGTGCGTAGTCATGGTATTCGGCAAACCACTCGTAAATATCGCCCTCCCTGTCGGCAAGATTGATCAGCAGGGTGTCCGGCATTTGCGCCTGTAAAGCGCAACTGTCCTGGTAACTTTCCAGCCAATGGCGACTCTCTTTTTCGTCTACGCCTTTGTGAAGTCGTTCACTCCTTTGGCTTGGGATCTCTCGAGGCCAATACGATGCTTTCACGACACCCAAACAAATACGCGATGGCGTAAAGGCAACTGTCGGATGCAGGCGGCGCAAGTGTTTCTCCACGTCTTTCACTGTGCCAAGTCCCTTCGGCCCCAAGCAAATATTCTTATCGTCCTCGGTGGTGTCCTGTGCCAGCAGCACGATTGGGCTGCTCTTCATGCGCTCGATCGTGGCATCTCGATGCGGCGCCAGTATCTTCTCGAATGTCGTCTTAGCGTTATTGAAGAAGCGATAGGCTCCCATCGTCTCCTTCCAGCCTCCGCAGGCCGCCGGAATACTGAGTTGTGGATGCTCGCCCAATTGCTCCAATAGCAAGGCCAATCTCTTGTTTAGACGTTGATCTTCCAAATTGGCAGTTTGCACTTCTTCTTCGGCCCAGTTGCTCATCGCCTTTCTCCTGTTTCTGTGTCTCCTTGTAGTTTAGTCTTTGAGGGACTTGTGTATAACGATGAGCGGCGGACCGTGGGAACCAGGAAAATTAGATATGCAGGCAAATTTGCCCGATTTACCGGCTAATATCAAAATATTAGGCATATTTGCCTGCTAATCAATGGTTATGCGTTATCAACAATCGCTTTCTTTGCGTCTAAAATTTGCTCATCTGTAAGGTGTTCAAATTCTCCAATACCAAGTGTTTTCCTGCACGCTTGCCCAATTGGAGATTTTGCGCCCTGGTGGTGATACAAAATCCAAGTCAGTAGCCTTCTGATATGCCGCAATTCATTCTCGGCTTCTTCATTACCATATGTTGCTTCGTCTAATGCTGTCAGCATTGTTCAGCTCCCGCCGCATAACACGGCACTAAAGGCGACACCCGGAAGCATCGCGGTATTGTTTAATTTAGTCGGCGGCGCGCCTTAGTTCGGCGTTATGCGGCACATTTCCAGTTCCGCCGCATTTGTGGCACGATTCGCTCTCTAAACCGTACAAACGCAAATCGGCATAGTCTGTTTTGACTTCACCGCTCCCGGCACATGCCAGGCATTTCCGCATAACCACACGTTGCACCGGAACAGCTAAAGCTAAGTCGTTTTCGGTGTCGCCGTCTTCGTTAAAATTTATTTCACTCATATCGTTCTCCAGTTAATCCGCTGTCCGGTAAACTCTGCGCGTTAGGCGGCTCATTCTGGTTCGTCTTGTTGTAATCAAGTTGTGCCTTATAGGCACAACGCGCCAACAACAATACCGCCTCAGCTAATCCAACAACCTCTAACCTATCTTCTTCATTATCGCTTTGCGATAGCCTTATCAATTGTTCTGCGGTTTTCTTCATTGCCCAAAAATGAAGCATCACATTTATTTCATTGTTATCATCCACGCTTTGTAAATAACCGTCGCGTTTACCTTCTGCGTGCCCAGTGTAAAAACCGTGGCCCCATTGTTTACTACTCAAATTTTTCTCCAATAAAAACGCATAACCAGTCAGTCAACCCGACCGCTATCGCGGCGGGTTACTTTTTCCTGAATCCGTGACTCCACATATTGCCAGACCTTTTATTCGTCATACTCTTCCAAAATTCGCTGAATTTAAAAGTGTGGTCCGGGCAATCGAGTTTAACGGCTAGAAATGCAGCGTATTATCTGGAATATTTTCCCTGCATGATTCAATTTGATGGACTTTAGGCGCAGGATTCCCAAGCCACTGTGAATTTGCGGCGTTGTGCTATCGATGGCAGAGCGATCAGTCGCTAGCCGGCGGCGAGTTTGGCGTAGGTGGATTCAAAAGCGATGAAACCGGGACAGCTCTGTGAAAAGCGCAGCTTCAGCCGGTGCCCGCTACGGATGAGTCGCGCGGCCAGATACATCAGTTCCTGGATCACGGTTTTGATACGCCGCCGCTTGGCAGGATGCCTGACCGGGCTTTGTTCGCCCAGCAAGCCGATCAGGCCTATCCAGCGCAGGATGTTGTAGCTATAGGCGCTGAGGCTCATGATCAGGTCGTTGGTGGCAAACTTGCCGGATGGCAGGCGCTCGATATCCAGATCGGTCTTGAATTCGCTGTGGAATTGTTCAGCGGTGGCATGGTCGCGATAGAGGGCAATAACCATGGCATCGTCGTAATCGGCCACCGGCAGACTGGTCCACCAGCCTTCGATTTCGATATCCGGTAGCACGAGGGCTTGGCCTTGAGCCGTGATGGTGCGCTCGGTGATTTGCATGACCCGGCGACAGGTATAGGTTTTACCGTTGCGAGTGTGTTGCTCCATGACACTGAACAAGGCCACGCGTTTGCCTTCGCGCGGTGTGGTCCACTGGCCGTGTTGTTCGGCGTAGGCCAGCCAGGCGTCGGCATCTTGTTTACGCGGGTTCCATTTGATGATGAAATCGACCTGATCGGCTTCGTGTAAGTCGATGCGATTGTCGAGCGCGTCGTGACCGCCATCCAGCCGGACCAACAAAGGCAAAGTCGTCAAACGTTTCGCGGCGGCGAGTCCGCGCTCCAGCGCATAGCGGAATTCGTATTGGCAATGCTGCTTGCCTTCGCGCAGTTCATTACCAATACACCAGCCCTCTTTACCCAGATAGAGGGCAATCGGGGCGTAGCCGTCAAAACCTTTGTAGGTTCGGGAGACGCCTTCTTTGCAGGTTTTTTCGTTGTTCATGGGGTAAACATCGATATCCAACGCGACATGGCCTGTGGCTAACGGCGTTACCGGCACCTGGGCGTGAGCCAGAAAATCGAGGTTGCTTTGATAAATGATCGGTAATAAGGCGTCGGCGTGTTCATCCAGTCGCTGTCTGAGGCGGGCGCTGGAGGGTACTTGATGAATGGCGAGCGCGGCTTTGAAATAGTCGTCGTCGCGATGGTTTTCGATGGCTTCGAAGTCGCTTTTGCCCAGGCTAAGGGTGCCTATATAGCTTTTGATAATATCGGCGTGAGCAATACCGTGCCGTAGCGGAATACCTTTTTCCAGCGCCTGATTGAGCTGGCCATATTGATTCAAACATAAACCGACCAAGGCTAATCCAGAATGGCTGGTATAAAATTCAGTTTCAGATTGCTCCAGGATAAACCGCTTCATGAATCACTCGCCGGGTGAATGGAAGAATAGCGGTATTATCCCAGAATAAGCGTTTTAAATCATTGCGTTGCGGCCGTGGATGGCCTTTTAAGTCACGGATTCAGGTTTTTGCGTTATACGTCAAAATCATTTTCGTGAAATAATTCGATCGTTTCTTTTGATTTACTATTCGCAGTCAATTTTAGGACTTACGCATTGACGGAAGCCTGAAACTGTGGGTTCAAATATTCCTTGCCGACCATGAAGCTGTTGACGAATGCGGCGATCACATCCTGATACAACGTTCTTTGCCATTGGTAAGCATTGCGAATAATTTCAGTAAATTGCATTCGCTGCAGATGAACATAGCCACATAAAGCGGCAAAGATATGGTTGAGTATCGGTACTTTGCTACGGACTTGGAACTTCTCGATGTTGCAAACCTGCTTGATCATGCGGTGGTATTGCTCGATCTGCCAATGCTGGTCGTGCAGTTTCTGAAAATCGGATTGCTTAAAGGCATCATAAGCCTCAGCCTCTGGCAGGAACACCACGTAATGGCGCAGTTGGTCTTTTAACCGCGTCCGAAACAGCTTCACGTTGCCAAAATCACGTAACCAGACCCGCATGCCGTCGTCAGGAATGTCCAGTTTTTGTACCTGGATCCAGGTGCCTTTTTCCGTCGACACCCGGCGATTGCTTTCCACCGCAAACATAAACCCCATCCGGTGGTTTTTTACCGTCTTAAGGTTGTCCACACAGGAATACCAACTATCCCCGGTCATAAAATTCGGTTGTAATCCCCAAGCCAGCACCTCGCCCAACATGTCGAGGAAATAATCATTTTTGGTTTTTCCTTCTGCCTTGTCGTATACACGATAGTTAACGGGCAGGCTGCGGCCTTGCGGGTCAGTGTAGTATAACGTGATGAGATTCAAGCCTTTAACCACGCGATGATGCTTGCCAGACCAAAAATGTCCAACCAGTTCCATGCGTTGGCTGTAGGGTTTGTCTAAGGTGCTGTCATCCACGTTCAGCGTCCCGCCCACCAAGTTCAACAGACATTTTGCCTCATTGAACAAGTCTTTCGGCTCGTAACTTTCTCGTAACAGGAAACGATTCACGCTGTCATGGGAAATGTTCATCACCTCGGAAAGACGGGTGCAGGTACTTGATTTCGGTTCGCTCATCAAAAATCCCATATACATTGGCAAGGTGCAACGCGCTGTCGGTGGGCGGCTAGGCTTTCTTATCATCCCTGAATCGTTCTTGTTAAATGTACTTCCTATGACATAGTTATTGCTTGATCGTCAATGCGTAAGTCCTAAATTTTATGTACCACCATCCGGACGCAACAGAATTTTCACGATCAACAAATCCAACCCGCCCAGGATATTTGGGTTTTCCGAGACGATCCTGGTCTCGCCGTATCGTAACAATCTGTCCAGGCCGTATAACTCGGCGCTCAACCGGAGCGCGGAAGCAAGGTTCATTCATTTCTCAGTCTCCTGGGCCGCGCCCGGTTAGCTTTGCGTTATGCGGAATCTAATATTTGCTTAATTCTGCTAATGAACTGCTCTTTTGTTTCATGATGCGATGTACAAACATGTGTAATTTGTTCCAGTTTGTCAGTGGCAAAATCTATATCTAAACCAACTTGCTTCGGGTCTGGCTGTTCTGTATCGGCTCCTCGGCGCCATTCATTGAAATAGCGCAGCCTCATAACCACACGTTGCACCGGAACATCTGAAGCTGCGCGGTTTTCAGAGTCTTTGTCTTCGTCAAAATTCGTTTCACTCATGAATCTCTCCAGTTAATCCGCTGTCCGGTAAACTCTGCGCGTTATAAGTGGTTATAATAACCATCATGAACAGCAAGCAACTGATTAAGCAACTGGAACAAGACGGCTGGTATCTGGCGCGGGTCAAAGGCTCACACCACCAATTCAAGCACCCCACCAAACCCGGTTTGGTCACCGTCAAGCATCCAGACAGCGACATTCCAAAACCCACGTTGCACAGTATTTACCGGCAAGCCGGTTGGCGTTAATTGCATAGGAGAAGCACCCATGAAATTTACCGTTGTTTTGCATACTGATGATGGTCATCATTACGGGGTCATCGTGCCTGATCTTCCCGGCTGTTTTTCCGCCGGTGACGGCATCGATGAGGCGCTGTCATCCGTCATAGAAGCCATTGACCTGCATGTTGAAACATTGCTGGAAGACGGCGGCGATATTCCGGCACGTTTGCCCATCGATGCGCACAAAGACAATCCTGATTTTGCCGGCGGTATTTGGGCGGTCGTTGACGCGCCCATTGAAAAATACTTTGGCCCGGCGGAAAAAATCAACATTACCTTACCCAAGCTGTTACTGGCCAAGATCGATAGCTATGCTAAGGCGCATGGCGCTACCCGCTCAGGGTTTCTGGCCGATGCGGCGCGCTCTGCCATGCGGTAAGTGGTAGGGTACGCACGGCGTACCCTACAATTGGGCATTATCAGCGCCGGATAACGCCATTTGCTTTCGCTTGGCGTTGCTGCGGCTGGTTTTGCCGCCTTCCGCGCAATTGGGCGGCGGCAATAGATTGGATTCGGGGGCCGCCTCCAGGTGGTCTTTCAGCATTTGAAAGGGGATTCTGACGCTGCCGTCTGATACGAGCTTGCCAATCAGCTTACCCTGGCGCCGCAGTTTTTGAATGGTCGATACGGACACGTCTAGCAGCTTGGCGGCGGTTTCTTCGCTGACTGCCAGGGGTTCACAGGTAATAATCTCTTTCATGGGTTATTGTCCGTCGTTGAGAGGGTCAACCAAGTGTTTGGCCGCGCGATCGATGTCAGCGCGGTCGGCGTTGTATAACAGTTCGTACAGCCGGCGCATTCTGCCAGTGCGCCTATGGCGGGCGCGGCGGAATACTTCGCGCCAGTCGCCACCCAGTTCCATGGCCGTGCAGGCTTCGAGCAGGCGGTTATGCAGCTCGTGGATCTGGGTGTCGGTGAGTTTAGGCAGTTGTTTGGTTAGGCTCATCGTGTGCCTCCGCTTCAATTTCATCCGCCCATTCCGCCACCAAGCCAGCCGCGCCGGACAATTCGCGTCCATGCTGGCTGTATAGCGGGTTGAATCCGCCGTAGAAGTCCATTGCCGTTGCGATCTCGAGCATGTCGTCCTGGAGCAGGCGCAATTTATGGGCGATTTGTTGTTTTGTCATCGCGTTACACCGGTTTGCAGCAACTCAAAGGCTTTGCTGACGTACTTGGCTTGATGTATTGCGTCTGACAGGGCGTCGTGTTGGGTGCCGTCGAACGGGGTTTCTTTTTTGGCATCTATGCCGGTGATACGCTTGGCGATGTCTACCAACGTGCGGGTGTCGCGTTCTTGCCAATAGTGCCATGGGGTCGTTAGCCCGTGGCGTTCGTATGCGCTGCGCAATATAACCAAATCGAAACTAGCGCCGTTGCTCCAGATGTTATGCGCCATTCTTGACCAAGCCGAAAGTCTGTTCAATGCTTCGGCCAGGTAAATTTTTTCGCCATCCAGCAGTCTTGCCTGCGCTTCTTTTGGCTGTTTTAGCCACCACTCGACGGTATCCGCACTAATGTGGCCAAACCACGTCACATCTTCCATGTTGATTTTGGTTTGATAGCTTTGGCCTATTTTCCCAGTGGTAATGTCGAACAGGCAGAGTCCGATACTCAATATCGCTGCATCGTGCCGCGTACTCAGGGTTTCTAAATCGATCATGATGTCGTTCATGTTTAATCCTGTTGGAGGGTTTTGTCTTCGATAAACGTGTCGCAACCGCCTTGGTCATCAATCATGGTGCTGACGTAAGGCAAGGCTTCGATGGGATCGAATTTGATGGTGATAAATCGCTGGCATTGGCGTTTGCGCGGGCAATGCATGCCGTAACAGCGGGTGATGTCGTTGGGGAGTGGTGTCATGTTGTGCATCACGCGACGTCCGTCGGCAAAAAGGATTCTGCGCGGTTGATCCATCCTGACAAAAACACGCGCTGGGTAGGATCTGCTTTGACCAAGCCCTCATAGAAAATCACTCTTCGGCGGACCAAGACTTTGATCAGCTCATTGCCCATGTGTTGGGCGGCGACTTTGGCGGCGGCGCTGGTTTTGGGGCCGATGCGGCCGTCCGCTTTGCCGCAGTCGTAGCCGTGGCAATTCAGCGCATCCTGCAGCAGCTTGATGCCGCGCTTGCCGCTGTTGACCACCATGTCAAAGACGATGGGGCGGATCAGTTCCGGCAGGTCGTTGATTCTGGGTTTGATGTAATACTGGCTGTAATAAATGTCTCGCGCGGTTTGTTTGCTGAGCTTTTCAACGTCGGCTACCGTCGCTTCGCGGGCTAGCCACAGCGTGAGGGTTTTTTGGGTGATGCCCATGTTGGTGGGGCCGCCGCGGTCGGCGGGATGATTCACAAAGCCGCCTTCGCGCTTGAGGATTTGTTCGATTTCGTGGTGGATGTTAAAGCTCATGCCGCCTCCAGTTTTTCCAGATCCATCCTGATGCCAAACAACAGCGACTTGACGTCGCCCGGCAGCAGGTCGTTGTTTTCCATCCGTTCCAGCAATTGCAGCTTTTCGGCCTTGCGCTCGATCATGGGTCCGGCGATGGCGTGGATTTTGTTGACCAGGGCGATGATGGCCGCGTCGATTTCATAGGCGGGATCGAGCAGCAGCGATTGCCCGGCGGGGGCGGTTTCCTGTTGCAGTGTTTCCAGCATGGCCGGGGGATAGGTTTTGATCGGCAGTTCCGCGGGCGGCTCGATGACGGCATTGTCATCGGCGGCTGGGTCATCGGCGTCATCGTGAAGAACCGAATAAGCCGCGCGGCCTTGCGGTGTTATGGTCCAACGGCAGCCGTCCATGCCTTGGCGGGCGCCTTTGCTGACGTGGCCAGCATTGAGCATGGCGTTGAGTGATCTGCTGATTTTTTCAGCGTCGTTGTTGCTCAGTTCCTGCGGTATTTTTTCCAGCAGTTGTGAGCGAAACAGGCCAATGGGCGATTCTGAAAGCTTGCGTGCGATGGCGCTTTGTAAATTATCTGCCATTTTTTTTCCTCTTCTGATAGTCGGCAACGGCTTGTTTTTTGATTTCCAAGCCGCATATCTGTGTTTCTCTCGTTCCCGCGCTCCGGCGTGGGAATGCATATCGGTCTTCCGCGTCGCATGGATTCCCACGGCGGACCGTGGGAACCAGAAAAGGTGCTCCTAGTGATGACGTTGCGGTTTTTGCAATTGCGCGATGACGCGGGTTGCGCTTTTGCGGGTTTGGTCTAGCGCCGTGGCTGGGCTGTGGCCGTTTTGCAGATAGTTCATAGCCAAGCGGACAAAGGCGTTGATGTCGTAAGACTCGGTAAAGCCCAAGCGCTGCAGCATGACCGCGACTTGTGCCGCCAACCTGGCGCGGCGTTCCGCCGGGTCGTACACGATGCGCGGCGCATGGTTGATATGGGTGTTGCGGTTGAGCATGTTGTTGATTACGCATGGCTTGAGCATGCGGCCTCCTCAGCGTGGGCTGGTTGATAATTTGGGTTAAAAATCGTTTGCATGGCTGCGAATGCTTGATCGTATGCCGCTTCAAATTCTGTGTCCCACAGAAAGCCTCTGTTTCTACGCATCAAGGTCATAACAGCGCTTAAACCTGACATTGCTTCGGCATATGAGATTACGTTTCCTGGGCGATAGGCATTTTTCCTGGCGTAATCCTCGACCAGCTGGTCCAGCACGGCCTTAAAGGCTGGCAGGTCTATTTCGTAGACTGTTGACATGGCTTTATCCTCTCGATTGAGTGTCAGGCCTCCCAAAAAGGGCTGCCGAAGCAGCCAAGGAGGACATACAAAGCGAGCACTTTGCACAAAGCACCCTGCGTCAAGGCGCTTTGTGCAAAGAGTGGCGCGCAAGGAACGAATTGAATAAAGAAGCTTGCGCGTCTGATGACACGTAACAGTTCGCCGATGTAATAAAACTGTTCGCCTTTCGGCACTGGCTCGGGTCTTTTTTCGGAGCCCGAGGACTCCGCGCGTCATCCGAAAAACCCCGTGCCGGTATTGCGAGGTATGCCGAGAGAGGGTTGCCCGGCACAGGGTTTTTCGGATGGGCCGGTTAAGCGCCGGCCGCGCCGTGATATTCCGTGGTTGCCCGTCTATCCAGTTCCATCAGCTCCAGTACCGTCATATCGATGACTTCCTTACGCGATGCCTTGATCAATCGGGCCAGGCATTGCTGGTAGCCGGCGTTGCCGGCGCCGATGGTGTGCAATGCATGCACGGGTTCAAGAATCTTCGCTATCTCATTGATGCTCATGGTCATGGCTGTCTCCCTCTGTACGACGTGATTGGTCGCCGCCTGGTTACCACCCAGGCGGCTATCGCCTTTCTCCCTCATGCCCGTGGAGCCGCTCCGGGCAGCGATGCGATGTTCTCGCTGTGCGCCTGTCGATTCAGGCCGCCTGGTTGGTTAGGCCGGGCTTTGGCTCCGATGCTCTGTTAGCCTGCGGCGGCGATGGAAAAAGACCCCGGGGTTAGCCGGGGTTGAGTGCTCTTCTCATCAACAGGCCGGTGGCTGCTGGGTAATGAGTTTAGCAAATAGCTAAACGATGTCAAGCAAATTGCTAAAGTTTTTTTTCGTAGGCAATAAAAAACCCGCCGAAGCGGGTCGTGTGATTGTTGCTTGTATAAAGTAGGATACAATATAAGCATGAAAACGACAGCCTACTTTCAAAACGACGTATTGATTAAACGGCCTTACCTTCGGCTGGAGTGGTGCCAACAAGCTGTAGAGCATCCGTTACGCCGCGAAATACAAGACGATGGCAGAATTAGGTATTGGCTATTTGTCGAGGAATTAGGTAAATATTTGCGCGTGGTAACGCTGGCCGATGGCGTTACCATTCATAATGCTTTCCCAGATAGGAGATTTAAGCCATGAAACTGAGTTACGATCCTGAAACCGATTCGTTGTACATCCACCTAAGCGATAAGGCGTCTGTCGATTCTGATGAAGTCGCTGACGGCGTAGTGTTGGACTTTGATGAGAACGGGCATTTGGTGGGAATTGATGTGCAGCATGCTAGCCAGCATGCGGACATTCAATCGCTGGCAATCTCTCATTTGCCATTAACCAACTTGCAGGCCGCTGCGTGATCGACGCCTCCATGCTAGAAAGACTTCAAGCCGCGTTGGACAACAATGACGCGCAGGGGTTTAGTAGGGAGCTGGGAAATATAGCCAAATTGCGCAGTATGGCCCAGCTTGCCAAAGATACCGGGCTTGGCCGTGAGAGTTTATATAAAGCCTTATCCGGCGAAGGCAACCCCAGCTTTGGCACGATATTGAAGGTGATTCATGCGCTAGGCCTAAAGCTGAATGTGCAGTTACCAGAAAGGACGGTATGAAAGCCCGCGCGGGGCGGGCTTTTCAGGTTTGTGGGCTAGGCTTATTTCTTGTTGGCTATCACTTTTAGGGTGTCTTTGATATCGGTCAACTGCGAATCTATACTATCAATGTGTTTTTCTATCTTTTCGACCCGATAGTCAAATTTTTCGAGTTGGTGGTCGATTCGGTCTAAGTCGCCCTTTATTTCGGCCCGGATCATGCCCGGTAATGCGGTTTTAATCGTATTGGTAGAAAAAGTAGTGGCTGCGATAATGGTGCCAAATAAGGTAATGGCTATGCCGATCATCCATTTGGTGTGCGCGGCTTCGGCCTTGGCCATATTGGCCTCTACCTGCGCAAACTTGGTATTGGAATCGCCCATCATTCTTTCGAATTTAGCATTGAACTCGCCCAGTGCTTTTTCGAATCTTGCAGCCGCGTCTGCTTCTTTGACCTTGATTTTGTTATCGAGGCCGGCCATTTCTTTTTCGATCCACTCTTTCGATGGGGCGCTGCTCATGGGTGCAAACAGTATTGGTTTAGACGAATTTCCATGATCATAGTCTACATCGGTATTTTTGGAATGGTTAGAATAGCTAGCAGGGCAATCGCGCTTTGTAGCACTTGCACGGGCAAGGGGTTTAGTATAGCGATTTTGCCTAATATCCCAGATGCTCCCAGATCCAACCCCCTATTTTGCTGACCTCACAGACCCGCGGCGAGAGGGCAAAAACAAACTCCACAAACTCACGGATATCGTGATGATCGTCTTATGCGCAGTATTGAGCGGCATCGAGGATTGGGTCGGCATGGAAGAGTTTGCCGAAGAAAAAGAAGATTGGCTGCGGACCTTTTTGGAATTACCGAATGGAATTCCCTCGCACGATACCCTGAGTAATGTCTTGGGCCGCCTGAATCCCCAAGCGTTTGCCGAGACCTTTCAACGTTGGGTGCAGGCGGCATTGCCAAGCCTTTCAGGACAGCAAGTCTGTTTGGACGGCAAGACCTTGCGCGGCAGCCGCGAAGGGGATAAGGCCGTGCATTTGATGAGCGCCTTTGCGGCTGAAGCGCGTTGGGTGTTGGCGCAACAGGCGGTGGATGAGAAGACTAACGAAATCAAGGCGATCCCCGATTTATTGTCGATGTTGGACATCAAAGGAGCTCTGATCTCGATCGATGCCATGGGTTGTCAAAAAGCCATTGCGAAAACCATCGTTACGGCGCAAGCGGATTACGTGTTGGCACTGAAGGATAATCATCCGAACCTTTGCGAGGATGTCAGGTTGTGGCTGGATACTGAAAATGCCAACGACCGCTTACCGGTCTACGAAACCATCGACAAAGATCACGGTCGCCTGGAAATACGCCGTTACAGCTTGAGTAGCGAGATTGCTTGGTTGACGCAAAAACCTGACTGGGCCGGGCTACAAGCCATTGGTCGGGTTGAATCGATTCGCACCCTCGGTGACAAGACCTCGGTTGAGTGTCGCTACTATTTGTGTTCGTTTACGGATTTGCAGCGCTTTGCCGAAGGGGTACGGCAGCATTGGGCGATAGAAAATTCCCAGCACTGGGTGCTGGATGTGCAGTTTGGCGAAGATGCGAATCGCGCCAGAACAGATCATTCCGCCGAAAACTTGGCGTTGATGCGACGGATGGCACTCAATTTACTACGAAATAACGGACCTACTAAAGACAGCTTGAAGCGCCGCAAGTTGCGAGCATGTTTGAACGATAACTATCGCTTTAAATTACTCTTCGGAACATCTGCAACATAGCGCGATTGCCCTGGAATAGCTAGTGGCATAAGTCTCAGACAGTTTGACAGTCGATGTGTAATTTGTCGGTGGGATGTGGTCAATCGCTGTCATTGGTTGCCATTGATTTTAGTGCCGGATTAACTCTAATTTGCTCATTAATCGCGTCGCGAAGATTGATCAGTGTGTCTAGTGGCATTGTAACCAGGCATTCTTCGTAATTAACGACACCCTGAATTTCATTATCAAAGGTTTGCACCGGTTCTGCCCGTAAAAACCGGATCATGGCATCGTGGTGCGATGAATTGAGCATAAAACCGTTGGCATAAATCGCTCGGTATTCTTTCGCTTTTTCCATTGTCATCGTTTTTAATTGATCATCGGCCATGAGGCACTCCAGGTTGGTTTGATTTAACTGGTTCCCACGGTCCGCCGCTCATCGTTATACACATCTCTGTGCGACAACCTGCTGAGCTTCCAATGCAATGACAAAATCGCGCAAACGCTGCAGTCCGATCCACATGGCTTTGGCACCCGGCGGCCCGTCATGCTTGCGTCCGAGATAACCGCCCAAGCTCGCCACCAAGAGAATCACTTCGCCCAAGCGAGGTGGCGTAAGCGGCGGCGGGCAAAGCTTAACCACAATGTAAGCAGCCCGCCACTCCTGTGGATCGAAGATAATTTCACAATCCATGTCCGGCGTAGTCCGTCCCAACATCAGCGTGAACAATACCCGCCAGGCAATAACCATGTACAACGCTAAACAAGGTAGCAGTCGGTCCTCGGTTTCCAGATGCAGTCGCTTAATCTGGCATCCGCTCTTGAGCACATGGAAGTACACTTCAATGCACCACCGCACGGCGTACCACATGACGATCGTTGCCGCCTGTTCGAAACAATCGATCGGCAAGCTAGTCAACAATAGCCATTCCAAACGTTCCACGCCAGACGGTGGTGCATCTTCGCGTGCCAGCACCGCATTGATGGTGAGTTCCGGTAGCCGATACCCTATCCGCTTAGGCGGTTTGAGGGTCACTGTAATGGCGCGTAACGTGATATGCGCCAGTCGCGCCGTGCGGTTCGGTCGCGGTTTGACGTTCACCTCAGAGTAACCCAATACAGGAGCTTGCTCCACGGCGGCCCACAGGCATTTCGTACCGTTCTCCGGCGAAGCCAACACTCGGTTTTGCGCCGCACGTACGATCCATTGAGCCCGTACCGCAGGTGCGTAGTCATGGTATTCGGCAAACCACTCGTAAATATCGCCCTCCCTGTCGGCAAGATTGATCAGCAGGGTGTCCGGCATTTGCGCCTGTAAAGCGCAACTGTCCTGGTAACTTTCCAGCCAATGGCGACTCTCTTTTTCGTCTACGCCTTTGTGAAGTCGTTCACTCCTTTGGCTTGGGATCTCTCGAGGCCAATACGATGCTTTCACGACACCCAAACAAATACGCGATGGCGTAAAGGCAACTGTCGGATGCAGGCGGCGCAAGTGTTTCTCCACGTCTTTCACTGTGCCAAGTCCCTTCGGCCCCAAGCAAATATTCTTATCGTCCTCGGTGGTGTCCTGTGCCAGCAGCACGATTGGGCTGCTCTTCATGCGCTCGATCGTGGCATCTCGATCCGGAGAGTCGCTATTTTTGCCGAAAGATTTTTTCGGGCATCCTGCTAGAAAAAATCGGCAAAAATCACGCGACCGCTTATGCCTTCGGCGCCCCGATTCGTCCGCGTCACCTCGTTCCGACCCAGCAAGGGGTCGGAACTTTGGTTCTCGCATGACTTGACGCCGTTTCGCGATGCCTTGCAGGTTTTCTTCGCTTCGCTGCGAAAACCCGCCCGGCGCTACGGCTATCGGGGACTAAAAATCTTCACTTCGCTGGCGCTCCGTTTCCAAGATTTTCAGCGGCGGCGCCAGTATCTTCTCGAATGTCGTCTTAGCGTTATTGAAGAAGCGATAGGCTCCCATCGTCTCCTTCCAGCCTCCGCAGGCCGCCGGAATACTGAGTTGTGGATGCTCGCCCAATTGCTCCAATAGCAAGGCCAATCTCTTGTTTAGACGTTGATCTTCCAAATTGGCAGTTTGCACTTCTTCTTCGGCCCAGTTGCTCATCGCCTTTCTCCTGTTTCTGTGTCTCCTTGTAGTTTAGTCTTTGAGGGACTTGTGTATAACGATGAGCGGTCCGCCGTGGGAACCTCTGTAGGCTTCCGTAGGAACGAGGAATGCTAAGCCGCCGACCATTCGGCAATCTCTTCCGCAAGCCGCTTTGGGCTGTCGTCGGCCTCGATCAGCCAGTGTTTATCGCGCATTTTCCATAACAGTTTATCCAGCACATTGTCGGTGGCGTCCATCTCTTTGGCGGTCAAATGCATGTCGGCGCGGGGACGCAGGATGAACAGACCAATTTGACCGGGTCTGGGTTTCAAGCGGTCGGCGGTATTGAGATCCAGTTGAGCGTTAAGGATATGCTTTTCCACCGAGGCCGGATTTTTATAGCAGGCCGAGATGATGCTGCCGTAATGGCCGATGGGTTGCAAAGGAATATCCAGGCGGCGTTTTCCAGTTGGCGTGTCGATTTCCAGATAATCGGTTTCCGCAATGAGGGCGTGCGTTTTATGGAGGCCGTGTAAATGATCCAGTTGTTCGTAAATCAAGCCTCTGGCTTTCTGGTTGGTCAGCGCCTGGAATGCGCTTTCCTCTCGCTGCTCTTTGTTTTCCGGTGCTCTGCCGATGGGAATGACGGTATCGTAGAGATTGTTCAGAATCGCGTCGATATTGGCACCGGCCGCGTGAAAAGGACCTTCGACGTTGATGTTGTAGCTGGGTAAAGCCAACAGCGATTCTTCGTTGACCAGTTGTTCGCGCAGCAGTTGCAGCAAAAAGCGGGTTTGTTCCTCGATGGCATCCCCATAAAGGCAGCGCAACCGCGCGTAATGCGCCAGAAACCGGTAATGCAGCGCGCCTTCAATATCGCAAAAAACCACGCCCACATTAAAGCGGTCGCCGCTTTGCAAGTTGGGTGTCATGGCAATCTTGTACCAGCGTCCGATGACGTTGTTTTCGGCGTTGTGTTGCTGTCGTGCTGCTTCCAGCAAGGCTTTCATAGCAAAGCGCCGAAACGCTGGGCAATCAGGCTTGGGCAGATAGTGGCGCGTTTCATAATGAATCGATGTAGGGCTGTGAGCTCGTTATTATCGAGCAAAAGTTTCCACCAATACACCAGTTCTTGCAAGACTTGAATATTGGCGGTCATGGCGCTTTCGGAAAAATACATCATTTCGTTAACCTGCTTGACGTCGGCCGGTCCGCGATCGGTCCACAAAATGTAAGCTAATAAATTCTGGATTTTTCGACCGGGTTCCAGCCAGTCAGCTTGCCAGGTTCGATGTATGGCAATGTCCTCATGATCGATCAATGTATAGCAGTGCTTGCCGGTGCGGATCAAATTGCCGACGTTGCGATCGCTATTGCCTAGCCATTCATCGAATACCACCGTATCCAATACATGTTTCCATTTGGAAATATCGGCGATGAACACCGGATTTTCATGCACATTTTTCAAATTATAGTGAATTTTTGGGCTGGAGCCAGGGATAGAGCAGGTACACCAGAGTGGAATTAAGTCGTCTTGATCCGGGAATGCCAGTCTGGAATCTATGGATTGCAGATAACCGGCTTTGACCAACACAATGAACGCTTTCGGTGCTATCGGTAAACCCAGCGCCATTGCCAGAAGGTAGGCCGTTATTTCATTGACCAAGCTTTTTGGATGAGTTGCGGCGGGATAAAAACTGGCGAATACGCTGTGATCCTGATGGCCATCATTGATAATCGCCTGATGATTATGGCCAATTCCGTCTGGCGCATGGCTCAGAAAAATTCGGTAGCTTTGTTCATTCAGAAGAGTGATTTTTTTGGGCCTCGTCAAGCAATTTTCCATATGACGGTTTCTCTCTTTTCCTTAAAGGATGGGGTGACGTTAGTCTTTGAATGATGGATTCCAGCAGCTTCAAGTCCTGGTCGGTCAAGTAGCCCTCTTGATCCGCTTTGGCCAGGGTTTCGAGTATCGACCGGGTGTTAGGTGATGACGTGGCGATCAATGCCGCCAAGTTATTATTGATCTGCCCCTGAAAATGCCCGCCGACGCCTTCGAGCGTGGCGTTTAAATTCCCTACGGCATTTCGTGGATGGTATTGGTCCATCCATCCTCTTGGTTTTCCGCAGCCATTTTCTAATTTGCGGGCGAAATCCTCGCCAATGTTTCGAGAATGCTTCGGATTTTCACTCAGTACCTGGCTGATATAAGCAGGGTCTGTATCCGCTAGCTTCGCAATAGTGGATTTCTTGCCAACCTCATCAATCAAGATGAGCAAGTTCGTTTTTCTAATTTCGTTAATAGTCAATGCCATAACGAGATTAAAACGGGTTTTAGCTATTTGATAAATGGGCTGCATGCTAAATTACTTTGACAAGCTTTAGCCATCTGCTAAACTTATTTTTATGGACATGAAGGATTTCTTGAAATCAACCAAAAAAGAGGAGCGTGAACGACTAGCAAACGCCGTCGGCTCATCGGTTGCGTATTTTTATCAGGTCGCTGGCGGTCATCGTAAGCCCAGTGCAAGTCTGTGCGTGTTGTTGGAACAACACTCCAATGGGCTTCTCACAAAAGAAGAATTGCGGCCGGAATTTTTTGGACCTACTAACCATAAGCCTTTTTTGCATGGCAACAGTCTGTCACCCATGGCCGACAAAAGAAATTAGGAGAGATGCGATGACACACAGAATCAAAGCGATCCTGGTAGACAAGGACGGGCTGACCCAGCGCGAAGCCCAAATCGCCGCCTTGCTCTGCGAAGGGCTGTCCAATAAAGCCATTGCCCGGCGCCTGGCCGTCAAGCTGTGCACGGTGCACAAGCATCTGGAGCACGTTTACGCCAAGCTGGAATGCCAGCAGCATGAATTCGATTCGCGCTGCGCGGCGATTGCTACCTTGTTTCGGCGCGGCATGGTGTCGTTCACGTGTGATGAGGGGGCCTGAACCATGCCAAAACCCAATCTCATGGCGGTTATCGTGTTGATCGTCTCCATCTACGCCGGCATCGCGTGGGGACGGCTCAAGACCGCCTGCCTGTGGTGCGGCACGCGGTTGATCGATTTCTTGGCGGGCCATGCCGGGGATTTTGAATGATAGTCAAGTCCGGCATCACATACGCCGTCGCCCAGCTGGTCATGCTGCCGATTGCCCTGACAGCCGTGAGCATCATCGTGGTGTGGGCCGTCGGCATGGGGCTGTGCCAATTGGGACTGTGGGCCTGGAAGAGGCTGGATGGGGAGGATTGCCAGTGAGCCGCAAAGATGACCAAGGCAAATTGGACTGGACGCTGATTCCGTGGAAAGGCTTGCGGCCGGTGGTGCGGGTGCTGGAATTCGGCCTGTGGCATGCGGTGTGTTGTTTGTTGTTTATGTTGGGGCTAGGTGATGAATAACGTTTTTTTACCGCTGATTAAGATCGAAACCATGTCCAGCTTGGAAATTGCCGAGCTGACTGGGAAAAATCATTCGCATGTGCTCCGTGATATACGGGAAATACTGGCCGAGCTATATGAGGTTCAGAATCCAAATTTGGATTCTATTGATATTGAAGGGGTTTCGGTAGAGATTGCCGAAAACGGCATGACAAAACAAATATGGCTGGACGAAGAGCATACTTTGACGTTGGTCACGGGTTATTCGATTCGCCTGCGCCGCAAGGTTGTGGCGCGCTGGCGTTACCTGGAAGAGCAACTGCGCGTCGTGCAATTCCGCCAAGGCACCAAAAAGCACCAACTCAATGCCATGGAAGCGCTGAGTCATTTGCTGCCCGATGATCTTGCCGACGAAGCGCTGAGTTACATCAAAGCCAATACCGTGGTCAACAAAGCGGTCAGCAACCTGTTCGGGTTTCCCAAGATGCTCAAGAAAGACGACATGTCGCCCGACATGCTGTCGGTGCGTGAGCGGGTGATGGACGATTATCTGAAACTCTACGATGTGCTGGACGACAACGCCAAGGTGGCGGCGATCGTGTACGAAAAATACCAGCCCAAGCGGATCGAGGCGGCATGAACCTGATTGACGGGGGCAAAACGGGTGATGAATGATTTGGTATTCGTTAATGCGAAAAAAGAAGCGGTGACGTCGCATGTGGTCATTTCGGAAGGGATGGAAGTGACGCAAGATTCTTCATTAAAACTGATCAAACAATACAAAGCGGACTTGGAAGAGTTTGGAAGGGTCCGATTTCAAATCGTACCCTTTGAAACCCCTGGTGGCATTCAAAAGCGCAAGGAGTACCTGCTCAATCGTGATCAAGCCATATTCCTGATCACGCTCATGCGTAACAACCCTAAAACCGTCGAATTCAAAAAGCAGCTAGTTAAACAGTTCACATCGATGGAACGCTGGATACACGAACGCGCACAGGCGTCCATCGAGGCGCAGTTGATGTGCGAAACCTTGCGCGAAGTGCGGCAGCTGGCCGGTCAGTTGACCGAGGGTTTTCATTACGCCAACGAGCACAAGCTGATCAACTTCGCCATGACCGGTGCCTACACGGCCATGGATAGGCGGGGACTGGATGCCGTTTCGCTCAAAGTGCTGACGGCGCTGGAAATGCGTAATGCCGTTTTGATCGGCGCAGGGATCGACCGGGATACCCGTCGGCAAGCGTTACTGAATCTGTGCCAGGAGTTGAAGGCGTTATCGGAGTTGGCATGAAGGCGGCATTGCTGGCCATGATCGCCGTCCTGCAAGCAAAGTGTTTCGGAGGATGTGATGAAACCTAAGTATGAAGTGATCGAGATCGACAACGCCCAAGTGACGGTTGATATTTCGTTGCTGAGCAAAACGGAAGAGCTGTTTTTTAATGCGACGGACATGGCCAAGCATTTTGGCAAAAAGCCAGATGATTTTTTAAGGCTTTCCTCCACTGCGGAATACATCGATGCCATTTTAAAGTCGGGAATTCCCGACATTAAAACCGTCGATGACCTAATCAGGATTACAAAAGGTAAATATGGTGGTACCTGGTTGCACAAAGAATTGGCCTTTGAGTTTGCGGGATGGTGTAGTGCGATATTCCGTCGCAATCTGCATAAATGGGCAGAAGCCAGGCTGGAACAAGAGCGCATTTGGCGGCAAAAGCGCCTGGAAACCAAGACCGGATTCAAGCCGCTGACCGACGCCATTCAAAAAGCGCATGATCCTGTCATGCCGTATCACTTTTCCAACGAGTGCGAAATGATCAACAAGATCGTGCTGGGCATGCGCGCCAAGCCATTTTGCGAGCAAAACCAAGTCACCCAGGTGCGTGATGCGCTGGATGCGCGGCAGTTGCAGGAAATCAATCAATTACAGTTGATCAATGCCGGGCTGATCCAGATCGGCATGGATTATGAAACCCGCAAGATGCACCTGCAAACGTGGTATGAGCGGCAATTGCTGCTCTAAAGCGGCTACGCGATCAGGCAGCGTTTTCAGTTGCTTCCATAACGGAATCATGTCCAGGAGTTTAGTAATGTCCGATACAGAAACCATAAAAGCCTCGTTGATTAATGAAACGCAAATAGAAAAAGACGGCCTCTTAAAAGCCCGTTTGTCGTTCGATCAGCTTTCAATCATAGAGCAAACGGATGGAAATGCCACGCTGGAAGTCTTGCATGCAGGTCTCTCAGTGCGCTTTATGCTCACGCCGGAGCAATGCCGCTATTTGGCGGGTTTACTGATCAAGGCGGCTGATCGTGATTGACACCGCCGCCGTGCTTGGCTGGGATTTAGGCCGCCAATTCATGTACCCCCAAGCTATCCCGTTTGGCCTCCCATTGCCAAACATCGTAAGCCGCCTGGGCAGCCAGCCACGATTCGGCGCTCTTGCCGAAAGCCAGTTCCAAACGCACGGCCATTTCCGGGCTGAGTGCGGTCTTGCCGTTGACCAGTTCGGACAACGCTTTGCGCGACACATTCAACGCTTTGGCGGTTTCGGTAATACTCAGGCCCAACGGCTCGAGCCACAGATCGGCCAAGATTTCGCCGGGATGCGGGGGGTTAAACATGCGCATGACGATACCTCCTCAATGGTAGTCCAGATAATCGACGACATAAACATCGCCGTCCTCGAAACGAAAGATCACACGCCAGTTGGCTTGTACCGTGACCGCCCAAAATCCGGCAAGATCGCCTTTCAGCCCGTGCAATTTCAGCGCAGGCGCGTTAAGGTCGGACAACTCGCGGGCATCGTTGAGCAGCGCCAGAATCAGCCGCAGGCGCTTAGCATGTATCGCCTGAATGCCTGCCTGGCTGCCGGTGGTGAAAAACTTTTCCAAGCCTTTGTGCGTGAAACTTTTAATCATGGGTTGATTGTAACCCGCAAGGTTACGCACTGCAAGATTGACACAGCCATGGCGCAAGGCTGTGCCAAATTACCCCCAACGCATCCTAACGTATGCCGCTATCGTTTGGGAAATGGCGGCATTCAAAGCTTGTTTTCCGCCGTCTTTGCTGGCCGCCTTGATCTTATCCAGCAAACTGGCTTTTTTGCCGGTCAGGGTTTTCGGTACCAGATTCAATGTCAACAGGCCCTTGCCGGTCAATTTGACGAAGCTGTAGCTATCGCCCGATTGAGACAACGAACTGCAACGGATAAACCCTTCGGTAGCCAAAAAATCGAACGTGCCGATCAGGTTTTTCTTTTCTATGTCGTCCAAGTCCTTTTGGATACCGTCCAGCAGCAGCGGAGAAATGTCTTGAGGAAATGCTTCGTACATCCGTTCAAGAATTTTGGCGGCAAAGCGGTTGAAATCGTCGATATTTTGAGACATAGCGAGGCTCCAGCATGAAATTGCAATTAAAAGTAGATGAGCGCGGGCGTTATTTCCAGCTGATAACGCCGTCCGGCGAAGAGATCGAAGGCGTACTGGACATCAGCTTAGGTGTGGGTGAGGACGAATACCAGCATCGCGGTCAGTCGGTCTATGCGCTGGTGAAATTCCAGGTGGGCTGCGGCGCGCTAGACTTTGCCGGCCACTTCACCCAAGAGGCGGCTGAGGAAATTCGCCGTAAATGGAATAAGCGCTGTGGTAAATCCCATGATTGACACCGCCGCCGTGCTTGGCTATGCTGTACCCACTGTCCCACATTGGACAGGCGGGTTTGGTCGCCCGTTGAGATATGGCGCAGAAGCTATGCGCCGCAAGTCGTGTGGCTTTTTTTACGCCCGAAATCCGTCTTTGGCGGGTGGCGTAATGGGAGGCCGCAAGGCCTGCCGGTTCCATATCCCGGTCGACCAACCCGTTACGTCATCCGCCGCCCTGAGTTTGGTCGCTCCGGTCGGTGGTTTAAAAACCGCAGATATGGAGCATGCCATGAGCAAGCACACCCCAATTGCGCCCAGCGCTATCGAAATTTCCCACGTTGCCATTCGCCAAGACGATCAAGGCCGTTATTGCCTGAACGATCTGCATAAGGCATCTGGTGGTTTGCAAAAACATCAGCCTCGCTACTGGCTTGATAACCAACAGGCTAAAGACCTGATTGCCGAACTCGAAAAAGATGATAGCGGAATTCCGCTATCAAAAATCCAAGGACGCGGCAAAGCCCAAGGCACCTACGTCGTCAAAGAACTGGTCTACGCCTACGCGATGTGGATCAGCGCCAAATTCCACCTGCAAGTCATCCGCGCCTACGATGCCCTGCAGCACACCCAACCGGCCACACCGGCCTTGCCGCGTCCTCACACCGTCCGCTTGTCTGGCGATCACTACGCCGGCGGCGGTATCCGGATCGAAGGCGATAAAGCATGGCTGACATTTGGCATCAAAACCGACGAATTGTTGTTCAACCTGCGCCAAATCGGTTATGAGCTGATCAACCGTAATGAATTGCCGCAGCGCTTGGGCGAAATTTACCCCGAACATCGCTTGATCTCCCGCGACGAATTCCAATTGTTTCAACTGATGCGGGAAATCTTTACCGTCAACGAGGGCGGCAAGCCATGCTGACCACGGAACAAGAACGCAGTGTGTTGACTCATTTATTCACGGTGGAGGGCTAGGCCATGTCTCAAAACATTCAATTTTTTCAATTCCACAACTACAGTCTGCGGATGCTGGTCGATGAAAATGGCGAGCCGTGGTTTGTTGCAATGGATGTTGCAGAAATACTCGATTACACCGATGCGCAAGCGATGACGCGAAGGCTTGACGAAGACGAAGTTCGAAACCGACAAATTGTCGGTTTTGGCAATCGAGGTGTGACCACTGTCAATGAGTCGGGTTTGTACTCCTCCATTATCGGTAGCCACAAACCAGAAGCAAAGGCGTTTAAAAAATGGGTTACGTCCGAAGTATTGCCCTCGATCCGCAAGCATGGCTATTACGTCGCACAGGGGTCATCGGCGCCGGATTCCGTGCCGCAGTTTGAAGCGCCCAATGAGCTGCTGCCGTTTCAACGGGTCAAGGGTAGCCAGTTGTCAAAGCTGTGCAAGATGTCAAAAAGCCTGGGGCATGCGTATTTGATCGAGTGCGGCGTGACGCCGGAATACGTGTCTAAGCTGCTGCAAACCCATGACCCTTATGCGGCGTTGGTTTCCAATCCTGCCGCGATCGTAGAGCGGGAATTGACCGTGCCATTCGAGGTGTTGCAAGCCGAGATTCCCATGAGGGCTGATGCGGCGGATAAAGAGTTTTTCTATTTACTTTCATCCACCTGGACGGCGCTGTGTGGCGATTATGATGCTATTGCCACGGCGAGAATGCTGAAGCATCGCGGGTTTTTGAAGTTTTACCACCAAACTCTGCTCATTAAAGCGCCGCGCGGGCTGCTTGGTGGCGGTAGGCCGCTAGTGTATGCGGTCAAAAGATCAATGGTCGAGGCATAGGCGCCGCCATGCTGACCACGGAACAAGAGCGCAGTGTGTTGGACGCCATGGCCGCTGTTGGCCTGGCGTCGGCCAAGCCGTTGGCGTTGAGCGTAGATGAAAAGATCAAGCGCTTTAAGTTGCAGGACGATAAGGCCGGCAAGGCCAGCGGTTGGTTGGTGCTGTACGGCAATATGGACGTCATCGCCGGGGCGTTTGGTAGCTGGCGAACCGGCGAAAGTCATAGTTGGTGCAGCAAGGCTAAGCATGAGATTTCGGCAGCGGAACGTGAGTCGCTGCGTCTGCGCTATGAGCAGGTGAAGCGGGATCGGGACGCCGAACAGCAGAGGGTTTGGGCGGAAGCGGCGGCCAAGGCGGATCGCTTGTGGAATGCTGGCGGGCCGGCCAAGGCGGGCGATCATCCGTATTTGCAGGCCAAGGGCATTAAGCCGTTTGGGCTTAAAACGCTGCGGCAGTCGTTGATGGTGCCGGCGCGTAATGCCGATGGCGCTATCACGACGTTGCAGTTTATCAGTGCCGATGGCTCCAAGCGGTTTTTGACCGGCGGCAAGATCACCGGCAGTTATTACAGTATCGGTAAGCCGGGGACGATTATTTTGATTTGCGAGGGCTTTGCTACGGGGGCCAGTCTGTATGAGGCGACCGGTTACGCGGTGGCTGTGGTATTCAATGCGGGGAATTTGAAGCCGGTGGCGCTTGCGCTGCGGGCGAAGTTTCCCGATATGACGATTTTAATCTGCGGCGATAACGATGTTGGCACCGAGGGTAATCCGGGCTTGACCAAGGCGATGGAAGCGGCTGCTGCGATTGGCGCTAGGTATGTGGTGCCGGATTTTACCGAGGAGGCGGCGTGAGCCAGACCGATTTTAACGATTTGGCGCAAGCGCGGGGCCTGACGGCGGTCAATTCTCGCATCAAGCAGGCGTTATTCAGTGATGACAGTGCGCCGGATTCTCCGTCCCCCCCGGTGGATGCCAGTGGGCCGCGCACGTTGGCGGATTTCGAGCAGCTGATCGAGGATTCCGAGGATTTCGATTACCTGACTGAGTTTTTGTTGCGGCAAATCGCTAAGGCAAAGCATCTGCGCAAGCCGGCGGTCGAGCGCTTGATTGGGTTGATCGCGAAAAAGGCGAATACCACGAAGGCGGCGTTGCAGGATGAGTTTAAGGCACTGTCGGCGCGGTTTGGCGATAACGTGCCGGATACGCCTGTCAGCGAGGATGATGTGGTGGGTACGTTGAATCAAATCCATGCCATTCTGCCGATGGGCGGCCGCACGGTGATTTTGAATCGGGAGTTTGACCCGGTGATGCATAAGAAGTTTTTGACCTTTTCCAGCCGTCAAGACTTCGTGTTGAAGTATTGCAATAAGAAAGTCTTCATGAACGGGGAGTCGGTCGGTTGGGGTGATTATTGGCTTGAGCATCCTGAGCGGGCGGAATACGCGGGGATGGTGTTTTTGCCGGGTGAAAATGAGCCGGGTTATCTGAATCTGTGGCAGGGCTGGGGATGTGCGCCGGGTGAGGGCCAGTGTGGTTTGTATTTGGCCTTTGTGCATGAGGTGATTTGCAGCGGGGATGATGATCTGTATGACTATATTTTGAATTGGTGCGCGCATCTGGTGCAAAGGCCGCAGGAATTACCCGAAACGGCGCTGGTGTTTCGGGGCCGGGAAGGGATAGGCAAGAATACGTTTATCGAGCCGTTGGCCAGGATCGTGGGGCAGGAACATTATTTGATGTTGTCTAGTTTGAATCAGGTGACTGGGCGTTTTTCCGGGCATTTGGCCAATGCATTACTGATTTTTTGCAATGAGTCGGTGTGGGGCGGCGATAAGTCCGCTCAGGGTGTTTTGAAAAGCATGATCACAGATCCCGTACAGCCGATCGAGTACAAGGGTCGTGATTTGTCGATGGTGCGGTCGTTTCGGCGCTGCATTTTCGCGACTAATGAGCAGTGGGCGGTTCCGCGAGGTGCAGACGATCGGCGCTATGTGATTACTGATGTGTCGGATGAGCGCAAGGGTGATTGGGCGTATTTTCAGGCGCTGAATAAGGAGATGCGGGAAGAGGGCGGTACCGAGGCGTTGATGGCGTATTTGTTGGGCCGCGATATTAGCGCATGGCATCCAAGACAGATTCCGGACAACATCATCAAGCGCGGGCTGGATTTGAAGCTGATGAGCGCCAATAGTGTCGTGCGTTGGTGGTTTGAGGCGTTGATGCTGGGCTATCTGTTTGAAGACGGCGATGCCTATTCGGATGCGCATAAGTTTGTCTGGCCTGATCGGATCAAGCGGGAAGTGCTGGGCAATCTGTATCTGGCGTATTGCAAGAAAAACAATATCTCCCATTCCGAGCAGATGCATACCGTGGGTGAGCATTTGCGCAAGTGGGGCGTGCGTTCTACCAGGCCGCGTGAGAATGGCGACAGGCCCTATTACTACGTGTTGCCGACGATTGATGAGGCGAGGGGCGTTTTTGGCCAGTTGTGGGGCGTGGAAGCCTCGGTTTGGGAGGGTGATGATTAGGTTGGTCCGGTTGGCGGTCTTGGACCGGTCTTAAATGGTCGAATCCTGAAACCCGCGCGGTTACTGGGGCGGTCTAGGCAGTCTAGGCAGTCCAGGCTGTTTTTAACATTGCCCGCTTGGTGTGTTTTTGTGTGATGCATGAGAGAGCGGCCAATATTTTTTATTTTATTTATTTACCCTAGACCAATTAGACCGCCTAGACCAAGCCAGTAAATTCAAGGGTTTTTGGTCTTAAAACGGTCTAGGTGGTCTTGAGGTTTTTAATCCATAGATGGGGAGTTGGTGATGCTGAAAGTTGATTTTGAGAATCGGAAAAGCCCTGAGGATATCGCCAGACATCTGGATGGGTATCGTTCGCAGATTCCGTTTGCCACCTCATTGGCGATCAATCGCACGGCGGATTTGGTCAGGAAGGCGATCGTGGCGGAAATGAAGCGGGTCTTCGATAGGCCGACGCCGTTTACGCTGAATAGCCTGTATGTCTCGCCGTCGAACAAGGACAAGCTGGAAGCGGTGGTGTGGCTGAAGGATGGGAACGATGTTGTTAAAGCCGGACCCTATGCAACCATGACAAAGGATGGGGTGAACTGGAGTCGTTATCAACCAAAAGACATCGCTAAGTCAGGCAATGTTGGCACGCCGGCAACCAAGTACCTGGGGCCTGAGATATTCGGCGGGCAGCGGAATGCCAGGAATTCGGAGAGACGCTTGCGTGATGCTGGTTTGTTGGGATCAAGTATGTTTACCACGCCCGCCAAGGGCGCAGAAGCATTGCTGGATAAGTATGGGAACATGAGTGGAAGTTTTGTAAAGCAGATTCTGTCTGGCTTGCAGGCAGCAGACTATGCATTAGGGTGGACGTCAAACGTCACTGCACGATCTATAGCGCGCAATCCAGATAGGGCAATGTATTTTGTCGTTGGCGGTAAAGAAAACCCGCAAGGTATTGCGAGGCGAAAACCAGGGTTAAGAGATATTGGCAAAGATAGCAAAGGCAAATGGCAGGTAACTAGACGCCGTTCGCCAAAAGGGCAAGCTATATGCGGTCCATTGGAACCTGTGCTGTGGTTCGTCAAGGCGCCCAACTATGAGCCTCGTCTGGACTTCTTCGGCATCGGGCGCAAGGCGATCGATGAGAACTTGGAACGTGAGCTGGTCAAGGCCATGAAATACGCTATCAAGACAGCAAGGTAAGCATGCAACAAGACAACAACAAATCAGGTTTGGTAGCGCATCTATTGGATACCGGATCCAGTCGGCATCCATTGCTGCCAAGAGTATGCAACGCATGTTACGACCTATTGACCGAAGCCATCGCCAATGCCGGCATTCACAACCAGGTAGCCGTGCATTGTCCGCATACCATGGTGCTGGTCGAAGTTGAGCTGCTGGACGGCATGCCGCTCGGCGTCATCGCCACCGGTCCCATCACACAAGACGAAGCCCATGCCAAGATCAATGCCGAATAATTGCGGGTCCTTCCAGGCCAAGCCCGTTAAGGGTAATTCGAACCCCGCCTTTTATCTAGCGGCTGGGGTTTTGGTGTGTTAACTGAACGGATAACATGACGCTATGGTGTTATTAACTCAAGCTGATTATGCAAGGCAGCGCGGCGTCAGTAAGGTAGCGGTACATAAAGCTATCAAATCTGGCCGCATATCATTGATCGATGGAAAGATAGATCCAGAGGTCGCCGACATTCAGTGGGAAAGAAACACAGACAAAGTCAAACAAGCCGCTGCCAATAGCGGACGCATGCGCGACGCTGAAAACAACCAAATTGCCACGTTGCTTGCCCAATCCTCGCCGGTAGTCGAGGATTACATGCACTGGAAGACGCGCCGCGAACGCGCCGAAGCCATACGCTCCGAGCAAGACCAAGAACGCGAAGCTGGCAACCTAATCTACCGCGACCAAGCCGAGCGCGGTGCCAAAACCGTAGCGCGCCTGTTACGCGACCAACTACTCTCAGTGCCATCCAGGCTGGCGGCAGAACTTTCGGCCATCACCGAAACCACCATCATTGAACAAAAGATTAGAGATGAAATCCGCACCGTTTTGTCAGGCATGGATAAACTGATCCAGCAATACGCCGAAGGAGTTGATGATGAGGCTTGATGTAGCCGACGGCTTCCTATCCTTCATGGCCGCATTTGCTGATGGATTGCGCCCCGATCCCGACATGCACGTTGACGAATGGGCAGACCAACACATGGTCATCCCCAAAAAATCCGGCGCAGCGGAACCTGGCCCATACCGCACCGACCGAACACCCTATGCCAGGGAAGTCATGCGCTGCCTATCGCCGACGCACCCATGCCGCCGCGTCATCGTCATGGGCGCCTCGCAAATGCTCAAAACCCAAGTCGCGCTAAACTGGATAGGGGCATCGATCCACCAGGCACCGGCCAATATCCTGGCGCTGTTCCCCACTGAAAAACTCGTCAAGCGCGTCTCGCACCGGATAGGCGAAGCCATCAAATCCGTGACCGTGCTCAACGACCGCGTAGCAGCGCCCCGCAGCCGCGACAGCCGCAACACCATTGACACCAAAGAATTTGACGGCGGCACATTACACCTAGCCACTGCCCGCTCGGCCTCAAACCTCTCAGAAATCTCCTGCCGCTACGTCTACGGCGACGAGCTAGACCGTTGGGAGATCGACGTTGGCGGCGAAGGCGACCCGATAGAACTGGCCGAAGCCCGGACATCCACCTTCGGCTTCAACGCCAAAATCTACTTTTCCAGTTCGCCGACCATTGAAGGCATCAGCTTAATCGACAAACTCTATCGCGCCTCAGATCAGCGCCGATACTATGTGCCATGCCCACACTGCGGACACATGCATACGCTAGAATGGGACCGTATGAAATGGTCAGAAGACCTTAGCGAAGCCTGGATGGTGTGCCCGGACTGCGGCGCTCTGATTGAAGAAAGCCACAAAACCCAAATGCTGGCTCAAGGCGAATGGCGATCAGAAAACCCGACCGCCGCCAATGGCGCCACCGTAGGCTTCAGCATATCCCAACTCTACGCGCCGCTAGGCTGGCAAAGCTGGGCCAACCTAGTAGAAAAATACATCAAAGCCAAACATGCGCTGGAAAAAGGCGACAAAGGCCCCATGCAAGTGTTTTATAACACCCGCCTGGCGCTTTGCTTTGACGCCGCCGACGAACGCGTGGCCGCTGACGCACTGAAAAAACGTGCCGAAGCCTACCCACTGCGCAGCGTACCCCAAGGCGCCTTGGTGCTGACAGCCGCCGTCGACGTCCAAGGCAACCGCCTCGAAGTCATCATCATGGGCTGGGGCGAGGGCCTGGAACGTTGGGTCATCGACTACACCATCATCACCGGCAACCCCGCCGAAGATGGCGTCTGGCAAGAACTGGATCACCTGTTACAAACCCCGCTATACAACCACTACGGCAAACCCATGGCTATCAGCGCCTGCGGCATCGACTCCGGCGGCCACTACACCCAAGACGTCTACCAATTCGTCCGTCCGCGCCGGCGCCGCAAGGTGCTAGCCCTCAAAGGCGCAAGTCGCCCTGGCAAACCCGTCATCTCCAGCAAACCCAGCCTGGTCGACATCAACTGGCGCGGCCGCGCGGAAAAGCACGGCGCCGAACTCTGGATAGTCGGCAGCGACACCGCCAAAGACTGGCTCATCACCCGCTGGAATTTTTCCGACGGCGCCGGCGCCATCCATTTCAGCCAAGAACTCCCAGACAGCTTCTACGACCAAGTCACAGCCGAACGCAAACTGATTCGCTATCGCAAAGGCCACGCCATCAGCGAATGGGTAAAAACGCCCGGCGAAGCCAACGAATGTTTAGACCTTTGCGTCTACAACCTCGCCATGGCCCAATTTTTGGGCTTGCACAAAAAAAGGCCCAATGAATGGGAAAAGCTCAGAGAAACATTCGAGCCCATTAATGGCGATGTATTCAGCCTGCCGGACAATCAAGACACAGCGCAAAATGCTGACCAGCCGGCACAGATTAAAAACCCTGTAAAAGCATCAGCCAATGTATCGGCAATACCCAGCATAAAGCCTAGCAAATTATTCATCCCCACATGAACGACGACAGCGACATCTACAGCCAAATTCTGCGCGAAATCCAGCAATCTGTACTGTATTTCGGCATCGACGCTGACATATCGCGCGACATGGCCGGCGCGATTACCGAAAAACTACGCAAACTGTTAAGCAAACATACCGTTTACTTTCCGGAAAAACCTGCTGACCGCAATGCACAGATCCGCGAAGCCTTCAACGGCTGCAACCGCGAAGAAGTCTGCGAGCAATTTGGGATTAGCAAGGCCACGTTTTATCGGGCGATTAGCGAGCGGGTATGACGATAAGTCTGCAACGCTTCGGGATCAGCCTGAGAACGCTGTCTCTTTCAAGAAACCTCAAGCTGCAACATCCAGCTCGCTCATCAAGTCCGGGTGGTTCATGATGATTTTCAACAGGCATAACACCCCGCCCGGCGGAGTAAACCGACCTTGTTCCCAGTCGCGCAGGGTAGCTGCCGGTGTTTGGATGCGCTCGGCAAATGCCTGTTGCGATAAACCCGTTTTAGCGCGCGCCGCGCGTACCAAAATCTGTTCCGGTGTCGTTATTCGGCCTTCGCCTGTTTGCATTTCCGCCAGGCCTTGGCGCAAATCGTCCAGCATCATGCCTGCGTCGTCCTCAATCGCTTGTGCTACTTTTTCAATATCCATGCTATACCGCCCTTGGAATATCACCGGGCTTGAGGTTGGTCTGATCCGTTTTTTGATACATCGCTACCAGAACCAGCGTGCCTTGCTCGGTAAAGTTGAAATAAATCACGCGGACACCTCCGCGCTTGCCTTGTCCCGCTATCGACCAGCGGACTTTTCGCGCGCCGTCTGCTCCCGGAATCACATTGCCCGCCAATGGATTGGCGGCTATCCAATCGATGAATGCCAAGCGCTCGGATTCAGACCAAACTTTATCGGCTTGCTTTTGAAAGGTTGGGGTTTCGATCACGGTGCGCACAGGCTAAGTGTACGGGATTCCCGTATAGTGTCAAGCCCAACACCCAATTCGATGTCGTTGACCGCTCTGGCCAGCCTTGGCTAAGGGTGGGGCAAATTGCCCAAGCCTTAGGATATAAAGGGGTGACCGTAAGGATTCGTGCGAAAATGGGCAATAGCGTCTATGCTAATTTTATTTGGGCTTCGTTGCTCTCCAGATCAAGCCGGAAATCATAGTCTATCGGCCCCGCCTCGCTATCCCGTAACTCATACATGCCGAATCGGCTAGGGTGTTGCCGGTATGGACTAAGAGCCCGCAATATGTCTGGCGTCAATATCATACCTTCATCCTGCAATTCCTTCAGTGCTTGCGTCATGCTCTTACAATTGTGGAAGATCAGTAAGTTTGCAATCAGGTGATTATATTTGATGACTTTAAGCTGCTCATCCCGTACATTTTCTTGAATCAGGTCAGAGGCGAAGTAGATCCATTGTGCGAACTTGTTAAAGCTCTCGCACCGATTCGTTGCGCTCTGAATCAGACGCCGCAATTCTTCGCTATTCACGTACTCCAGAAGGAAACAGGTACGGACGACCCGGCCAAGTTCCCGAAAGGCGTAATACAATTTGTTTTTCCGACTGGCCGTGCCTAGCTTACGCAGGATCGTCGAAGGTGCGATTTTGCCCGCTTTAATCGACAACGCAATCTGTAGCATATCCGGTAGATGCCGGGAGATCAGCGCCCAATTGATGTTGTCCTTGGCGAATAACTCGCTAATATGGTTATAAGCCTCATCCGAAGAGGGTTTGTAGCACTTCAAATCTTTCCAATTGCGAATACGTGGCATTAGTTTGATGCCCAGCAGATAAGCTAGACCAAATACAGGCGTACTTTGCGCCTGTGTATCGCCATGCAGCGTATCCGGCTGAATATCGGATTTATTCTTGGTCAGTCCGTCAAGAATGTAGATCGCCTCCCAAACGCCGCAAGGAATAAAATGCGAGAACAGGGCGATGTAATTGTCGCTCACATGATAGTATGCGATTCCACCCCAGCTACCGTAACGGATGTGGTACTCCGAGAGTAGATTGTTTTCGTAAAGATCCCACAGGGTGCCATCGGCAGCCGCACGTTTTGCATTTCCCCACAGTTTGGGTAACCAGAAGCGATTGTAGCCATTAATGACTTCACAGATAGCTGCTTCGAGTTTTTCGGTGGTGACATGCCGTTGATTGACGAATGCTATTTGCCTATCGCTGACACCGGACACACTCTTTGCCACCTGCGTTGGCCCAAGCCCTGTGCCATAAGCAAATGTCGTTAGTATCTGCCGACGATCTTCATCCTCCAGCTTGCTTTCGTGTCCACTTAACGGCCCAAAAAATTGTCCCCAGTTCAGCCACTGCATTGTATCGCCCAGCACATCAAGCATTGACAGGTCGAGTGCCTGCAATTTCCGCGTCAACGCTTCTTCAACGACCCTAAACCCTTTCGGCTCAGGCTTTTTGATAAGCCTTGCCAGTGTTGCTCGGCCATTGACGATATTGAAATTCGTATTACTCAGATAGTCGCGGTCAACTGCATTGGCGGCATCAGTGAGTTGAATCCGAAGATGATCGACGAATGCCTGACTCTCGACCGGCAGACCAACCAGCTCCCCATATTCAGCCAAAGCTTCGTTACACTCATCAGTAGACAAAAGCTGATCGCGGGAATCCGAGTAAGTATCGCTGCCCGGCACACAAATGTCGGCTGATTTCAGTTCCTGAACCAGTTGCCGAAAGACACAAACCTCGAACTGACGGCGGTTTACACGACTCGGCTCTAATTTGCAGTCACTTTCGCCGGTGACAAGTTTCCACCATTTCGCCGGCATCCAGTCCAAATCCTGCGGTGTTAGTACAGTTTCTCCCTTGCCGTTTAACGTGATCCAGTCGGAATGACGACGGTTGTAAGCAAGCACGAAGGCCAAGGCATTTTCAAAGCTTTTATCCTGACTGGTTGCGACGAAGCGAAGCTTGGCCAGGATTCGGAACAGTTCGCTCCGACGAGCTTTAAAATAGCGCCACATGAAACGGCATTCGTTTTTGCCGCCAAACTCTGAGTGAACGCGCGAAAACTCACATAAATCCGGTCGTTCAGTGAACAGTTGGCGGGCTTGGGTAATTTGATCGTCTACCGGTTGGTCGGACTGTAAGAGCGTATCGAGCTGGGCGAATCGGCGCAGAATTTCATCGGTCTTGTCCTGATTGGCCGTCAGGTAATCTTCAAGTTCTGCATCAGCCAGGTGTTGAACTTTCATCATCTGTTTGCAGATCATATCGCACAGATCGTCGGTTACCCGTGCTAATTGGCGCTCAATCAGGGCCAATGAAACGGTATAGCGCTTTTTCACTTCCATATCCGCCATGCTGGCGGCGTCCAGACTTAAGCCTTCCAGGGATAATTGCTGCCGTTTGACAACCGGGATATTGCGTAACAAGTCCTGATTACCAGCCAAGGCCGATAGTTGGTCATAGCGCGTTAGTAGTTCTCGCAAACCGCTCTGTGTCACCTTGGGTGCATCGATTTTCAGATCGTTCCACGGGCTGGTTTGGCAGTCTTCGCCGACCAGAAATAAGGCATCAAGTTGGGTGCGCTCAGCGTCACTCAAACGCTCATAGACATCACGGAACAGCGTTCGATAAGTTGCCGACCGCTGATCCTTGGCTTCTCGCAACAAAGTACCGAAGGCTGGCAGCTCGTACCGATACTTTACCAGTGTCTCGATCCCAACATTGATAATATCGGCTAAGTCGTCCTTGGTTAGCGCGGTGTCAACCAACGCTTGGCACAACAGCTTGTTTGCCTCGCTATTAAACTGACTAACGTTCAAATAGCTGCGTATCAGACCGACATGAGTTTTGCGCGAGCGTGAATCGTCGTAGTGCTTTAGCACTTCCCGATCAACGGGGACTTTTTGGATTTCCGCCAAATGGGCAATGATTGCGTCCGGAATTTGATCCGATGTTACAAAGTAGCCCAAACGCTGAAAGATCTTAAGGGTAAGGAGAAAACCGAATCGGTTACTCTGTCCACGCACAACCTTTGTGCAAAATTCACGCTCATCAGGGGTTGGGGAGTACCACCGCTCTAATTCGCCTGTATTGAAGCAGGTTTTTAATCTGGGGTAGGCCGTATCGCTCGCTAGCATGGCAGAAACTCGTTCATTACTGAACGCTCGACCAGCCTATTCGAGCCAAGGTTTCGATCAGCGTGGTACGTTTTACGCCAAAGTTACGGCAAACTGCGGCCTTGGACATACCACCTTTTAGCGCTGTAGTGATGGCCTCCAATTTTTCACCCACAATGGCGGGTGGTCGTCCGCCAATCCGTCCTCGCCGTTTAGCGGCAGCCAATCCAGCAACAACCCGTTCCTTTGTCAATGCTCTTTCATACTGGGCCAATGCCCCGAATACATGAAACAATAATTCGCCGGACGGTGTTGTTGTATCCATGCCCTCGGTGAGCGACCGGAAGGCAACCTGATTTTCTTTCAGCGCATTGACGATGGATAACAGGTGAGACAATGAGCGGCCAAGCCTATCCAGCTTCCAAACCACCAGAACATCGCCGGGGCGAACGAACTCCAGTGCTTTTGACAATCCTGGCCGATCATCTTTGGCGCCGGAGGCATGATCTTCAAATAAATGCCGACTATCGACGCCCGCCGCCATGAGCGCATCGCGCTGTAAGTCGGTCGTCTGGCGATCAGAGTCAGATGATACCCGCATATAACCAACAAGCATGTACGAAAAACCCTTAAAAATTAGTTTACGCATGATACATCATTGCGACAGGGTTTTTCGTACATTTCTGAGGGTGCTTTAAGCCGCGATAGCTGTGCTTTATCAGACTAACCGGAAAACAAGTGTTTTACGACACTATAAAAATGACATCATAAAGCCTATAATGCTATCATTGATATTTAACGTAAGAGGTGAAAGCAATGGCGTCTGTCACTGTCCGCAACTTATCTGATGAAACTCATCGCGCCTTGCGTGTGCGTGCCGCTATGCATGGTCATAGCACAGAAGCTGAAATCAGGGCAATTTTAGATAATACTGTCAGGCCCGATAATCGAATTAAGCTTGGTTCTTTGCTGGCCAAAATTGGTCTTGAAGTGGGCGGAGTCGATCTTGAGATAGAGCGTGATAAATCGCCTACTGAACCTTTGGATTTTGAATGATTTTGCTTGATACCAATGTCGTTTCTGAGCCTTTAAAAGCGTCCTGCGATAAAAGCGTACTTTCTTGGATTGATGAACAAGTCATCGAAACACTGTACCTCTCGACAATCAGCCTTGCAGAACTGCGTTTTGGTATCGCGGTGCTGCCAGAGGGTAAACGCAGGGATACTCTCTTTTCCAGCCTAGAGCAGCAAGTTTTACCGTTATTCGCTGGACGCATCCTGCTTTTCGATGAGTCGGCATCGCAAGCTTATGCAACATTGCGTGCCCGTGCCCGTACTGCTGGACAGGCCATTGCTACTGCAGATGGATATATTGCTGCAATTGCTGTGGCGCATGGTTTCGCGGTAGCAACTCGCGATACGTCGCCATTTGAGGCTGTTGGTTTAAAAGTCATCAACCCTTGGACGTGGATGGCTCATTGACGCAAACGTATTCTGATTGAATTGAACACTGATTCTGGTAGAAGTTGAACACCTAAAACCAAACGCATCGGTGCTACTAAAGCAGTCTAATTTGCACCATGGATGCGTATACCCCCCAAAGTCGCCACCAGTTCCGATACGATTACGCCAGTAGTGAATGACTGCTTTTGGAAGTGGCGAATTATAGCAATCGACCCAAACCCGTCATACGACTTTCTCCAAAGCGGTCGTATGCCAAAACATCGTTTTTCGGATTTCGCTTATAGGGGTAGCCACAGAATTCGGAAAAAATAGTACGCTAAGATTTTTCAGTGGTCCGCAGTGGTCTGAATTGCCCCTCTTCAATCTTTCTGTTCTGCCGCCAAATGTAATCGCCAGTCAGATTGATGTGTTCCCAACCCAACGGCGACAAGTATTGCAGTAGCGCATCATCAATAGGCTTGTCCAATCCCCGCAGTTTTTCGACAGCCCTTTCCAGATAGACGGTGTTCCATAACACAATGGCCGCCGTTACCAAATTAAGGCCGCTGGCACGATAACGCTGTTGTTCGAAGCTTGGGTCGCGGATTTCGCCCAGGCGATTAAAGAATACCGCTCTGGCTAAGGCATTGCGGGCCTCGCCTTTATTCAGTCCCGCATGAACACGTCGGCGCAGTTCTACGTTTTGCAACCAATCCAGAATGAACAAGGTGCGCTCGATACGGCCCAGTTCGCGCAAGGCCACAGCCAGTCCATTCTGCCGTGGGTAACTGCCCAGTTTCCGTAGCATCAACGACGCGGTGACAGTGCCTTGTTTGATTGACGTCGCAAGCCGTAGTATCTCGTCCCAATGCGTTTGGATGCTTTTGATATTCAAATTACCGCCGATCATGCTCTGCAACGCTGGGTAATCTTGGCCGTTTTTCGGTACATACAGCTTGGTATCCTTCAAATCGCGAATACGGGGCGCAAAGCGAAAGCCCAGCAGATGCATGAGTGCAAAAACATGGTCGGTAAAGCCGGCGGTATCGGTGTAATGTTCTTCGATCCGCAAATCCGATTCGTGATACAGCAAACCATCGAGCACATAGGTCGAATCGCGGATACCGACATTCACGACTTTGGTATGAAAAGGGGCGTACTGATCGGAAATGTGGGTATAGAACAATCGGCCCGGCTCGCTGCCATACTTCGGATTGACATGGCCCGAGCTCTCGGCCTTACCGCCAGCCCGGAAACGCTGGCCGTCAGAAGACGAGGTCGAGCCATCGCCCCAGTTTTCGGCAAACGCATGATTGAACTGGGCATTCACTAACTCGGCTAATCCGGCGGAATAGGTTTCGTCCCGGATATGCCAGGCTTGCAGCCACGACAGTTTGGTGTAAGTCGTGCCGGGGCAAGACTCGGCCATTTTGGTGAGCCCCAGATTAATGGCGTCGGCCAAGATGGCCGATAGCAACAAAGTGCGGTCTTTAGTCGGCTCTCCATCCTTCAAATGCACAAAATGCCGGCTAAAGCCGGTCCAGTCGTCCACGTCCATCAATAATTCGGTGATTTTGATGCGGGGTAACAACATGCCTGCGTGGTTGATCAATTGTTGTGCCGCTTCAGGAACGACGGCATCCAATGGGGTGATCTTCAGCCCTGAATCGGTGATAATGGCATCGGGAAGTTCATTGGCCAATGCCAAACGGTTTACCGTGCTCAGTTGTCGTTCAAGCAACTGCAACCGATCATGCAGGTATTGTTCGCAATCCGGATTGACGGCAACCGGCAATACTTTTGCCTGTTTGAGTTCTTGGAATTTCACGGAAGGCAACAGATATTCGTCGAAGTCGCGGAATTGTCTGGAACCCTGTACCCAGATGTCGCCGGACCGGAGTGCGTTTTTCAGTTCGGTGAGCGCACAGATTTCATAGAAACGGCGGTCAAGCCCTGGGTCGGCATGTACCAGCGACTTCCAGCGCGGTTTGATGAAAGCCGTCGGCGCATCAATCGGGACTTTGCGCGTACTGGCATTGTTCATAGTGCGGATCACTGCAATGGCATCCAGCACATCCTGCGCCGCCGGTGCCGCTCGTAATGTCAGCACGTCCAGGAAATCCGGCGTATAGCGGCGGAGGGTGCTGAATTGCTCAGCTATCAAGTGTAAGTGATCGAATGCGGCGGGCTTGGCCAATTGATCCGCTTCGATGATGCTTTGCTGGAAATCGTCCCAGGAAATAAGGCTATTTTTGCCCATCCCCTCGAAAAGGTAAAAATTAGCAGTAGCTAATATTAAGGGTCGCTACCTTCTCCCACAGACTTACGCCAGAAATCAGGGTCGTTATAGCGTGCCGCCAAGGCATCGATGTCAACCTTGGCGTTTTCTTCCGTAAATTCGAACTTACCGATCAGATTCACATTTTGCCATGCGACGGGCGACGTGCCTTTGATGATCTCGATAGCATCCTGGTCACCGGCAGCCAGTTTTTGCTCATACACCCGCGACAAGATCAGCGTGTTGTAGTGGATGATGGCGTTGGCAATCAGCCGGGAACACTCGTTCCAGATTTGCTGCTCCGCTTCGGTTTTTACCCGGAATTTGCCGGCATTGACATAGGAAATGGCTCGTCGCATACGGTGATACGCCTCGCCGCGATTAAGCGCCTTTTGAATGCGCTGCCTGAGTATCGGGTCATCGATGAAATCAAGGATATGAAGTGACCGATAAATATTGTCCAATTCCCATAGTGCCTTTTTGGTCTGGTTCTGCCGCTTATAACTGGCGAGCTTACGCACGATGGTTGCTTGAGTTACATCTTTTTGAGCCAGCGAAGCCAGAATGCGCTGGATATTCGGCCACTCCTTGCATATTAAAGTATCAAAGGCCTTACGCGATGGCTTAAACAAGGCATCGCCATAACGGCTTGGGTGCTGGAACCCAACTAGGCTATCGATTTTTTTATGCAGGTCACGATATCGTGGCGAAAATTGGTAGCCGAAGACGCGCAAGATAAAGAAATTCACTTGATTGGTGCCATGCGTGTCCGTCGAATGCCTTTCCGGCTTGATCTCCGTGGTATTGTTGTACAGGATGTCGAACACGAAATGTGATTCATGTTCGTGCGCACCGATAATCTTGGCATTAATCGGGACATGATTCATGGCCAAGGTAATGGCGTTTACGCCTTTCTTTAGCGCGAAAAACTTGCTGGAGTGTCGGGCATTGATCGTGTCGATCTGCGTGACTATATGCTGGCCATCACTGCTAGAATGTTTCTGATGGTGGATGTCGTACGCTTGGAAAACAGGTAACGCAGCCGTAGCGTTGGAAACGGCGTCATTCGCTGCATGTAGCGTTTCCGCCCGCAGGAAATTGCGAGCCGTCGTCAGCAACGCAGAATGACTAAGACCTGATACTTCCGCCATTTTCCATAAGCCCATATTGGTACCCATGGCAACAATACACGCCAGGATGAGTCTCGGATCGGCATCTTGTTTAACGTAGCGCTCCAAAACGTGGGCAAATGCTTTCAAGAATCCTGTTCTTTCAGCGACGAACCAAAGCAGGTCAGCCACGCCGATACTTGGCAATCGACCATAGAACGGACTGTTGGTTGGTTCTTCCTCGGAGGGATAAACCAACGTCCAGCGAAGTTTTTCCCCGGTACCGGTAATTTTGATATGTTTATTGTCGCCGCTTTCAATACGCTGGTTCACTGATTTGTACTTGGCTTCCAGTTCCCGCTTGAGCGCGGCTAACGTATCCTGGATTGGTGTCAACAGAATCGGTGCGCCGATTTCTTGCAATATCGCCTCTTTATCCTTATTCCAACGCGCGGCGTTGATCAGGTCGTCATCAAAGCTGCGAAATTCGTTGCTATCCCGAACAAATACGTCACAGGCTTCAAGCGCCTTCCGTAGCTCGCGGTACACCAGGAACTCATAACGATCAACCTCTAGGGTTTTCTTTTTATGTTCTTCCGACTTGGTATACAAATACCGCTGCAAATTCTTTGCAATGATTCCGGTCGGGAAGTTGGCCGGGTTCATCTGTCGTGGTGTCTTGCCCTGGCGCAGCAACTCCTGTAGAAAAAGGATAGATTCCAGCAGGGGCTCATCCGACACCAGGCAAACGAAATCGAGGTTACAGAACAAATGCCGTAAATTGAGCTTGAATTTGTGCCGCAGCGTACCGTAATACGACCATTCAAAAGCGGTTTTATCGAATTCGATGTTGCGCATAAAATCGGATACGACTGGAAAGCTCTCGATGTTGAGCAGATCGAAAGCCTTTTGCTTTATGGTCGCAAACGGTGTTTCATCAGGAATTGAAGCGTCGATGAACAATTCCAGAACTTGGCCTGCCGCCTGGAGATTCGCGCCGGCCTCGTTGATGGCTTGCTGCATGGCCTCGTCGGCGGCAAGTTTGGCTTGTTTCTCGTATTGGCCAATGAGACAAATCAGGGCTTCGATCAAATTATCGTTGATTTGCCGAAAGCGATGAAAGGCGAAACACAGCAAATACAGGCGTGTTGTGGGTTCCGCCATGCGCCGCAGCTTGTAGACGGAGTAGAACGGAACCAATGAGGCATAGTATTTTATACTCTCATTGGACAGGCCGGCAGTACCCAGAAAGCTTTGCCCGAATTCATACAGCGGCTGAAAAAATTTGCGGCGGTCAACCTCCTGGCGTAACTCGCGGTAACTGAAATCCTTAGGCTCGTGTTTGAGTAGGCTGATGCGATACATGCCTTCCTCGGACTCAAGCAAGGCTTCGAGCTGCTTGTCGACATCCGGCGTCACGGCTTTTTTCAGTAAGTCCGTAATCCGCCGACGTTCGCCTGTCACTACTCGGCTCACCATGTCCTGTAGATAAGTGTAGCCAGGAGCAATTAGGCGTTGGTTCGTAAGGTATTGTAAGGTTTCGCGTAGGATGTAAATCGGCTGTGTCGACAGCATGGCGACCCGCTGCGCTTTCTGTTCCAGTGCCGCCTTGGCCTCGCCGTCGCATAGGCGATAGTCGAATAACTGGAGGATGATCTGTTGCTGTTCGAGCCGGGTCGGCTTGGAAAGGGTTTTGATCTTATCTAATGCCTGGTCGGGGAAATACCGCTGGAGAATATAGTGTAGGTCGTCGAGCACGGCCTCCCGCCCGTAAACAAAAAACTGTTGCTTGGCCTTGAAATACCCGATTTGAAGGATTAAGTGGACTGCCGATGAGCGGGCATAAACGGCGTCGACAGCTTTCTGTTCAATCACGCTTAAATCGAAGAAGAGACTGCGGTCGTGATCGCTGAAACGAGGCAACCCGTATAGATCATCGATTTCACTTTTCGTCAGGATAGACAGGCGGCGCGAATTGACGTTCATTCGGCGCCGCTTTTCGGCGAGTGCAGAAAGTACACTTTTTGCACCCTACGTTCACCGATCCTTTCCAATTTCAATTCCTTTAATTTTGAGTGCAGAAACCTTTGCCAAAATCATAATGCATTTAACTGTGCTATGTGTTAACTTTTTGCACTATGCAAACCAATACTACCTCTACCACCACGCCACTTCATCGAATCGGCTATGCCCGAGTCAGCAGTATCGGCCAAAATCTGGATTCTCAAATTGATGCGCTGCAAAAAGCGGGGTGCGGCAAAATATTTTCCGACAAGATGACCGGCTCGCACATGGATCGACCTGGCTGGGATCAGCTTTTAGAATATGCTCGCCCTGGCGATACCTTGGTTGTCAGCGAATTAAGCCGCATGACGCGCTCTTTGATGGATTTACTGACAACGGCAAAGGTGCTGGAACAGCGGCAAATTAATTTAGTGTCATTGCGCGAAAATATCGATACCACCACGGCGACTGGCCGTTGTTTCTTGTCGATGATGGGCGCTATTCACCAAATGGAGCGGGAACTTCGCGCAGAGCGGGCGGCAGCGGGACGTTCATCCGCTAAAGCGCGGGGCAAAACGGGTGGAAGACCTAAAACTGACCCAGAAAAATTGGAGAATGCCAGAATCCTCTATGAAAACTCGGACAAAACTGCCGCCGAGGTTTGTGAGATTACCGGCGTAGGGAGACGAAAATTCTTCTCCTACGTGGCCGAGAAACGGAATGGCTCTGGTAAAACGTAAAATTGCATTTGAATTGGGGCTGACAAATGCACGAATTCTAGAGTGCCAATTGTTCTCTCGGGGGCTTCGGTGGATTGATCCAAATTAGCTCGGTCAAACTTAATCGAGTATAATTACTCTAGGTTTAGGTTCCCGCTTTGGCGGGTGAAACTGGAAGTCGGTTCAAGGCCGACGCTGCCCCCGCAACGGTAGGTGATTCGTCACGAGCCCGGAGACAGGCCTGAAACTTTAGCAACAGTCGCGGAGGGCGAGCTGTCAAATCGGTTTTTTTGGTTTGCCGTTCCCGCTGTTTTTCCGTCCACCTCATTCGGAACAGCCAACCATGAAAACGCTCACTGCCTCAACTGCCATCGTTTCCTCCAAACTCCTGCCCGGCCTGAGTGCCATTGTATTGGGCCTGAGCGTCGTTTTGGGTCTGGGTTTCTTGCAGGACGCCAATAACACACTGCACAACGCCGTCCACGACGGCCGTCATAGCGCAGCCTTTCCTTGCCATTGACATGGCGGATTTTCGCAAACTGGTCGCAGTCTCGCTGCTGGCCGGCGTATTGGGCGGCTTGTTGCTCAGCGTATTGCAACATTATCAAACCCTGCCGTTGATTTTGGCCGCCGAACAGTTCGAAACGCCATCGGCCGAACAGGCGCATGACTGGCAGCCGAGCTATGGCTGGCAGCGTAACGGCTTTACCTGGCTGTTCAACAGCCTGACCGGCTTCGGCTTTGCCTTGTTGATCAGTGCCGCCATGTACTGGCGCGATCAACGCGGCTATCTGTATGGGCTGGGCTGGGGTTTGGCCGGTTACTGGGTGTTTTTTGTCGCGCCGTCATTGGGACTGCCGCCAGAACTGCCCGGTACCGACAGCGCCGAGTTGCATAGCCGTCAGGCCTGGTGGCTGTTTACCGCAGCGGTGACGGCAGGAGGTTTGTTTGGCCTGTTTTTGAGCAGACAGCGCTGGCTGCAAATCGGTGGCGTCGGTTTGCTGGTATTACCGCATATCATCGGAGCGCCCCATCCGGAAGTTGCCCACGCCTTGGCTCCCGAAGCATTACAACAGCAATTCGTCATTGGTACGGCCATCAACAACGCCGTTTTCTGGCTGGCGTTGGGTGCTTTATCGGGCATGGCGTTACGCAAAGTGACATTTTCATGATGCAGACCATGGCAACGCACCATTGCCCGGCAATGTTGATTAGCGCCCCCGCCTCCGGCCAAGGCAAAACCACCATCACCGCAGCCCTGACCTACTACCATCGCCAACAAAACCGCAAGGTGCGAGTGTTCAAGACCGGGCCGGATTTTATCGATCCGCAAATCCTGAGCTTTGCTTGCGGACACCCCGTTTATCAGCTGGATTTATGGATGATGGGCGAAGCGCATTGCTGCGAGCTGCTGTATCAAGCGGCAGCCGATGCCGACGTCATTCTGATCGAAGGCGTGATGGGCTTGTTCGACGGTGACAGCAGCAGCGCCGATTTGGCGCAAACACTCGACGTGCCGGTGGCGGCGGTCATCGATGCCGGCGGCATGGCGCAAACCTTTGCCGCCGTGGCTTATGGTTTGGCCCACTACCGGGCTGATTTGCCGTTTGCCGGTGTCATTGCCAACAAAGTGGGCAGCCCTGGCCATGCCAAATTGCTGTTAGAGGCCTTGCCGGAAAACCTGCCTTTGCTGGCGGCAATGGCGAAAGACGATGGCGTAGGCTTGCCGTCCCGGCACTTGGGCTTGTTGCAGGCCGACGAAATCGGCGACCTCGATCTGCGCCTGGCGCGCGCTGCCGATTTGCTCAATAGCCTGGCGCTGTGCCGATTGCCGGAACCTGTTGCCTTCGCGCCGATCACGGCCTCACCGCCGCCACGTTTACTGGCCGGTAAACGTATCGCCGTGGCTCGCGATGCCGCGTTTTCCTTTATTTATCAGGCCAATCTGGATTGTTTGCTTGCGATGGGTGCCGAGCTGGCGTTTTTCTCGCCGCTGACCGATAGCGCATTGCCGGAGGCCGACAGCATCTATTTGCCCGGCGGCTACCCGGAACTGCACCTGCAAACATTGGCGGACAATGTTGCCATGAAACAAGTCTTGCAGGCGCATCATCAAGCCGGCAAGCCGATTTACGCCGAATGCGGCGGTTTTTTATATTTGCTGGAGCGATTGACCGACCATGATGGCCATTGCGCCAATATGGCCGGCCTGTTACCCGGCAGCGCGCAGATGCAGAAACGGCTGGTGAATCTGGGCATGCACAGCTTGCAGCTGGAACAAGGCGAAATTCGCGGTCACAGCTTTCATCATTCGCAACTGACAACGACTATGCAGCCATTCACGATGTCCAACCCGCAACGCCAGCGTAGCCATAGCGAAAACTTTTTCCGGGTCGGTTCGTTGCAGGCATCTTATCTGCACCTTTATTTTCCGTTCAATCCGCAGGTTGCGGCTGGGTTTTTTCTATGAACACGCAGCCTGATCCGGCGAAAGTCTGGTTCGTCGGCGCCGGCCCCGGCGACCCGGATTTGATCACCGTCAAAGGCCGAGACTTGATCGCCAAGGCAGATGCCATTTTATTCGCCGGCTCGTTGGTACAGGCCGCCGCGACCCAATGGGCGCCCAGCACTTGCGTGATCAAAGACTCCAAAGACATGACCCTGGAGCAGATTACCGACTGGCTGATCGAACAAGCCGGGCCGGGCAAAACCGTGATTCGCCTGCAAACCGGCGATCCGGGTTTGTACGGCGCCTTGATCGAAATGGTGCAACGGCTGGATGCAGCCCAGATTGCCGTCGAAGTGGTGCCAGGCGTGTCCTCCGCATTTGCCGCGATGGCCTGCGCTGTGGAAAGCCTGACCTTGCCCGAAGTGACGCAAACCGTGATTCTGACCCGGGTCGAAGGCCGCACGCCGATGCCGGACGGCGAATCCTTGCAGGAACTGGCCAGCCATCACACCACGCTGTGCCTGTTTTTATCGATTACCTTGCTGCCCACCATCGAGCGCGAATTGAAAGCCGCTGGTTGGGCGGATGATGCCCCGGTATTGGTGGTGCACAAAGCCAGTTGGCCGGACGAGCAGCAAATCATTCGCGGCACACTGGCCGATATCCGCGAACGCTGCCGGGCCGCCAAAATCAACAGCCAGGCCATGATTGTGGTCAGCCCCACTCTGGGCGCGCGGCAGTGGCCTACGTTAAAAAAATCCAAACTCTACGATGCCGGTTTTACCCATCGCTTCCGCCGTGCCGAGCGGCCAACTTCTCAGGAATAAGCATGACAACCACCGTCCTTCTGGTTGGCCACGGTTCACGTAATCAGGCCGGTAACGATGAAATTCAGCAATTTCAGCAACAATGGCAAGCCCAACACCCCGACTGGCGCATAGAGTTGTGCTATATCGAACTGGCCGATGTACTGTTGCCGGAGGGTTTGAGCCGCGCCGCGCAGGACTCCGAGCGGGTGATTGTGGTGCCATTGATCATCAGCGCCGCTGGCCATGTGAAGATGGAGATTCCCGAGCATATCGAAGCAGCCCGCGCGAAATTCCCAGGCGTCGAATTCATCTACGCACCGCATCTGGGCAGCAACGAAACCTTGCTGGCCATTCTGCAAAAACAACTGAAAGGCGCACTCAAATCCCTGGCCATGCCGGACCCAAAAACCACCGGCGTGATCATATTAGGCCGTGGTTCCTCCGACAAAGTCGCCAACGGCGAACTGGCCAAACTGGCGCGTTGGCTGTTCGAAGTCACCGAGCATGAATTGATCGACATCGCCTTTACCGGCATTACCCATCCCCGTCTGGAAACCGCCGTGCAACGCCAAGTGCGGCTGGGCATGACGCAGATTGCGATTTTGCCTTACTACCTGTTCACCGGTCTGCTGATCGAGCGCATCGGCCAACAAGTCGAGCGCTTGCAATGGCAATACCCTCAGGTTGCCTTCGCTGCCGGCAGTTATTTCGGTTTCGATCCGGCGATTTTTAAATTGCTCGATCAACGGGTGAGCGAAGCCTGCGACCCGACCGCACCAAACATGCTGGAATGCGACGGTTGTCAGTATCGCGAACAGGCCGAACATCACCACCATCATTGATTACGCCATGAGTCAAAATACACAGACTGAACAACTTACTCAAGCTGGACAGCAGATCGAGCATGACTCCTTTGCCATCGTCGACCGCGAAGTGGGCGAGCACTATTATTCAGATGGCCAATGGCAAGTGGTACGACGCATGATCCACGCCACCGCCGATTTTGAATTCAACGGCCTGACCGAGTTTTCCGCGCATGCGGTTGAAGGCGGCATACAAGCCATTCTAAATGGTGCGCCGATTGTCGCCGACGTGGAAATGATTTGCGTCGGTCTGTCGCAGCCGCGTCTGGCCCACTTCGGTATTAGTACCCGCCAGTTCATCGCCGATGACGATGTCATCGACGCGGCCAAACGAGTCAATAGCACTCGCGCGGTGCAAGCTATGCGCAAAGCGCACAACTTAGGTTTGCTCGATGGCGGCATCATCGCGGTCGGCAATGCACCGACCGCCTTGCTGGAAGTGTTGCGGATGATCCGCGAAGAAGGCATCAAACCGGCGCTCATCGTCGGCATGCCGGTCGGCTTTGTCTCGGCAGCGGAATCCAAGGATTTACTCGCCGAATTACACGATGTGCCCTGGATCATCACCCGTGGCCGCAAAGGTGGTTCGACACTGGTGGTCGCGGCGATTCATGCCTTGCTAAGTCTGGCGGAAAACCGGCAGAAAAACGGCTGACCGCATGGCGATGCCGGAACGCAAACCCAAGGGCACCCGCAAGGGTTACACCACCGGCGCCTGTTCGGCGGCGGCGGCGCGGGCGGCCGTACAAGGTTTGCTGGAAGGGTGTGTGCCGGAAACCATAGACTGTGAGCTGCCCAACGGCCAAGTGGTGGCGTTCAACGTCAAAGAAGGCTGGATAGACAACGATTGTGCGCATGCTGTGATCGAAAAAGACGCGGGCGACGATCCGGATTGCACTAACCACGCCTGGCTGACCGCGGATGTAGTTTGGATTGAACAACCCGATACCATTATCTTGCAAGGCGGCGCAGGCATCGGCCAGATCACCCGTCCTGGTTTAGGACTTGCCATTGGCGGCCCGGCTATCAATCCGGTTCCGCGCAAAAATATCGAAGATAACATCCGCTTGATCGCCGGTGAAGCCCTAAAAACCAGAGGCTTACAGGTGACCATCTCCGTGCCGGGCGGCGAAGAGATGGCGAAAAAAACCCTGAATTACCGCTTGGGCATAATCGGCGGTATTTCGATTTTGGGTACCACGGGCATCGTCCATCCGTATTCCACGGCGGCATTTCGGGCTAGCGTGGTGCAAGGCGTGGAAGTGGCGGCTAATCAAGGTCAAGCCAGCGTGGTACTGACCACCGGTGGCCGCACCGAGAAATTCGTGATGCGCGAGTTGCCCGAGCTGGATGAAAGCTGTTTCGTGCAAATGGGCGATTTCCTGACTCCGGCACTGGATGCCGCCGAGCGTTGCGGCATTCAAAACATCATCATCGGCGGCATGGTCGGCAAGCTGACCAAAATGGCGCAAGGCGAAACCATTACCCATGCCGGTCGCGCACCGGTCGATGTGGAACTGGTGGCCGACATCGCCCGCAGCATTGGCGCGCCGAACGATGTATGCGACGCTATCGCCGGGCAGGAAACCGCCCGTTACGCTTCGGAATGCATGGCGGAACTGGGGCTGGAACACGCCTTTCATGTCGAACTGGCTAGGCGGGTAATCGCCACGCTGGAAAACCGGTATCCCGGCCGTTTTCACATCAGTGTGCTGGTGTGTGACTTTGACGGCAACAAACTGGCCGAAGCCGGAAGGAATTGATCATGCAGGCAATGTGCAGTTTTATCGGCGTGCTCGACAACGGTGCGGCCAGCCTGAGCCAGGAGGCCTTGCAAACCTTGCATGCCGCCCAACACGTCATCGCCGGTAGTCGTCTGCTTGAAATCATGGCTGACGATATTAGCCATGCCCAACATTACGACCTGACCGGACGACTCAAACAGGTGCCGGGCTGGATCGAAGCCGCCCTGGCAAAAAATCAAGACGTGGCGGTGCTGGCGACCGGCGATCCCTTATGTCACGGCATCGCCGGCTTCCTGGCCGGCAAGCTGGATAAATCCCGGCTGCGCATCCTGCCCAATCTCAGCACCATACAATTAGCCTTTGCCGAGTTGAAATTGCCCTGGCATACGGCCCGCATCGTTTCCGTGCACAGCAAGGACGCCGGCGAATGGCAGCGCGGCGCTACACCCGAACATAACTTGTATGAATTGGCCCAACGCTGCCGCCAACATGACTTGTTGGCGATATTGACCAGCCCGGACAACACGCCGGCCCGTATTGCCCGGATGCTGCAAATTGAAGGTATGGCCGATAGGTTTCAAGTGGCTATTGCCGCATTGCTGACTCAACCGGAACAGCAGGTCAGTGGCTGGTTGAGTTGCGCCGAGGCGGCGAAAAGCGACTATCCCGATCCCAATGTTGTCATCCTGAAACGCACTACGCCACAGCCGTTTCCAGTATTATTCGGCCTGCCTGACGACAGTTTCAGCCAGCGCAAACCGGAAAAAGGCCTGATCACCAAACGCGAAGTGCGTGCGGTATCTTTGGCGAGGATGCAATTGACGCGTCGAAGCATTGTCTGGGACATCGGCGCGGGTTCCGGCTCGGTCGGGCTAGAGGCTGCGCGGCTGTGTTCGGAGGGTCATGTCTTTGCCATCGAAAAAAACACCGATGACATTGCTAATGTCGAACAGAATCAGGCCGCCTGGGGTATCAGCAACTACAGCTTCATGCACGGCAAAGCCCCGCAGTTTCTCGATACCTGGCCCGACCCGGACGCGGTATTTATCGGCGGTTCCGGCGGCGAACTGGTGGAACTGATCGCCTTGTGTTTAGGGCGTTTGCGCCCGGCGGGTTGGCTGGTAATGAACTTCGTCACGCTGGAAAACCTGTCCACCGCCGTCGAAACCCTGAAACAACTCGGCGCAGACTGGGACGTCTGCCAAATTCAGGCCTCGCGCAGCAGCCCGATTCTGGCCATGCATCGCATGCAGGCCGAGAATCCGGTGTGGATCGTGTCGGCCACCCATTCTTTACAGCCCATATCAAGCGGTCACGATGAACACTAAACTCGGCACCCTCTACGGCATCTCACTCGGCCCCGGCGACCCCGGCCTGATCACTCGTCGCGCTTGGGAATTACTCTCCAGCGCCGGTCATTGGACCTATCCGGTGCGCAAGAAAAATAGCGACAGTTATGCCTTGGACATTGCCTTGCGCGCCGGTCTTGAATGTCCCCAAGCCCATACTGCGCTGCATTTTCCAATGACTCACGATGCGGATATTCTGGCTCGCTATTGGTTGGAAGCCGCACAGACCGTGCTGGCCCTACTGCAAGGCGGTGAGGATGTGTTGTTTTTGGTGGAAGGCGACGCGTCAACGTATTCCACCTTTGGCCACTTACAACGTAGCGTTCGCGCTTTGCAAGCCGATGTCACGGTCGAGGTGGTGCCCGGCGTATCATCGTTTCATGCGGCGGCCGCGTGCGCGGGCGAAGCCTTGGCCGATGTCGACGATACTATCGCCATTGTGCCGGCCGGTTACGGCATCGCGCAGATAGAACGGATGTTGAACGACTTCGATACCTTGGTATTACTCAAGGTCAAACCATTGTTGGATGACATTATCGATCTGTTGCGCCGCCGCGATTTACTGGCCCACGGTTGGTTCGTCGAGAAAGCCGGTGCCCCGGAAGAGCGCATGGTGCATGACCTCGCCAGCCTATATGGGCAAAAGGTCAATTACCTGTCTTTACTGATTATCAAAAACCCAGGCCGCCAGCGCGGCGAAATGCAGCGCGGTTGCCGTAAAAAGCAGGATGAAATCCATGAATGATGTGCGTGTCGCCATCGTGGCGATTACCAAACACGGGGCCGCAATTGCCAGCCGCCTGGCGCCACAAATCCCGGAAGCCGAGGTGGTGGTATCGGAGAAGCAAGCCGAACATTTGGCTGAATTTGCCAATCCGCGGCGGGTGTATCAAGGCGCCTTGAGCGCGCAAATCGGCGATCTGTTCTCGGCTTACGACCAGATCATCTTTCTGGTGTCGCTGGGCGCGGTGGTGCGCTTGATTGCGCCGCATCTCAAATCCAAGGACGAAGACCCCGGCGTGCTGGTAATCGACGATGCCGCCGAATTCGTAATCCCGGTATTGTCCGGTCACGTCGGCGGCGCCAATGCCTATGCGGAAAAAGTCGCCGTCTTGTTGAAGTCCACGCCGGTACTGACTACGGCCTCGGATGTCGGCAAAACCATACCGGTGGATATTTTGGGACGCGAGCTGGGCTGGCAAGTGGAAGCTCCCAAGATCAACATCACCCGCGTGTCGGCGGACGTGGTCAATCAGCAGCCAGTTGCCTTCGTGCAGGAAGCCGGCAGTGCCAACTGGTGGACGCGGCCCACACCGTTACCGACCAATATTCATTTGTTCCAGCGCTTCGAGGACGTGGATACCGCGAAATACCACTCGATTTTATGGGTGACCCAGCGGGAAATAGCGCCGGCTATCTGGGAACAGCTTGCGGAAAGATTGGTGGTGTATAGGCCGCCGCTCGAGCAATGAAAGTAATGGTCGGCATGGGCTGCGACCGCAACGCCAGCCTGGAAACCTTGCGGCAGGCGTTGGCTCAGGCCTTGTGGCATTGCGGGCTGGATAAATCGGCGGTCGTTGGTCTGGCCAGTATCGACAAAAAAAACGACGAGGCGGCCTTATTAGAACTGGCGGCTGCGTACAGCTGGCCGCTGATGTTTTATTCCGCCGAGGAACTGGCCGCCATCGCTGTGCCGAATCCTTCCAAGGTGGTCATGAAATATATGGGCACGCCAGCCGTGGCGGAAGCGGCGGCGTTGAAGGCCGCCAATGTTGGTTGGGCACAGTTGCTGGTCGAAAAACATAAATATTGTGGCGCGGATGGCAAGAACGCCACCGTTTCAATTGCGAGAATTCAATGACGAAAGCGGGAAAAATTTTACTGGTCGGTATCGGCCCCGGCAATCACGAGCACATGACGGCTCGCGCACGACAAGCGATTGCGGAAGCAGACGTGGTAATTGGTTACAGCACCTACATCAAGCTGGTGCAAGACTTGCTCGATGGTAAGGAGGTCATCAAAAAAGGCATGACCGAAGAGCTGGATCGCAGCATCGAAGCCTACGAACACGCCAAGCAAGGCAAAATCGTCGCCATGGTGTCGTCCGGCGACATCGGTGTTTACGGCATGGCGGGGCCAACTTACGAGCTGCTGCTGGACAGCGGCTGGACGCCGGACGATCCGATTGAGGTGGAAGTGGTGCCCGGTAGCACCGCGTTGTCGAGTTGCGCCTCCCTGGTCGGCGCGCCGCTGACCCATGATTTCTGCTCGATCTCCCTATCCGATTTATTGACGCCGTGGCCGGTGATTGCCCGCCGCCTGGAAAGCGCTGCGCGTGGCGATTTCGTGGTGGCGCTCTATAACCCGAAAAGCGGCCGACGCACCCAGCATATCGTCGAAGCACAAACGATCTTACTGCACCATCGTAGCCCGGATACGCCGGTGGCCATCGTCAAATCGGGCTACCGCGCCCGGCAACACATCCAGTTGGTGCGTTTGGCGGAGATGGCCGATTGCGACATCGGCATGTTGACCACGGTCTTGGTCGGCAACAGCAGCACCTTTGTTCGGGAAGGTTTGATGGTGACGCCACGCGGCTATGCCAATAAATACAATGCCATGACCGGCGAAACCCGGGCAGGCGAACAGGCGGGGCGCTCGTTGAGCATGGGCCTGGAGGGCTGGAAAAGTTGTGTTCGGCAATATCTGCGCGACACGCCCAAGGTGACATTACAACAGGCGGCGGAATATTTTGGGCAACCGTTGTCGGAAGTTCTCGATGCGGTCGGCCATGCCACATTGGACGATCAGGCCGGCATTTTCTGTGCGCAACGGGCAGCGCCGGACAGTCATGAACGTTTACTCACCGCACTCCAGGAGTGGGGTAAATTACGTGCCGTGGTTCGTAGCGAAGGCGGAGCGGTGGCGGAATTGTTGATCAACGCCGCCGATTTGCAGGAAAAAAACGGCTGGCTGAGTATCGTCAACGACAGCTTTCATTTACACATCGACTGGCGTAAGGCGCAGCAGATCTGGTTTGTCAGCCGACAGGACCAAGCCCATGGCATTCAGGTGCTGGACAGCCAAGGTGAGGCCTTGTTCAATTTATGGTTGGTTGCCGGGGAAACAGGTTTCGACAGCGCAGCTCTGCAGCATTACCGCGACGACCGCACACAATTTGGCGTCTCAACGCCTGAGGAGTCCTGTCACCATGACTGATATGCCAGAAAAACCAAAAATGGGTGAATACAAACGCCACCTGCTGGTTTGTACCGGCCCACGCTGCACCGAAAATGGTGAAGCCCAAGCCTTATTCGAAACCCTGGGCGAGAAGTTTAAAGCGGCGGGCATCGACAAAGGCGAACTCAGGGTCAAACGTACCCGCACCCACTGTTTCGCCACCTGCAAATCCGGCCCCATTATGTGCGTACAACCCGATGGCGTCTGGTATTACAACGTCAATGAAGCCAATTTACAGCGTATCATCAATGAGCATTTGCTGGACGGCAAGCCGGTCGAGGATTTGATTTATCATCGAAGCGCTTGCCCGGTTCCATAGCAGTAACACCCAGTCGTCATGGATTATTTCCCGCTTTTCTTGAAAGTTAAAGGCCAAACGTGCCTGGTGGTAGGCGCTGGCGAAATCGCGGCGCGAAAAATTGAATTACTGATCCGCGCTGGAGGCAACATCGTCGTGGTTGCTACAGAAATTGGTAACACGGTAGCCGCTATGCAGCATTCAAACCCGATCGTTATCCGCCAAAAAGCATTTTCGCATGAGGATGTCGACGGTATGGGACTTGTGGTCTCCGCTACCAATTGCAGAACCACTAACATCGAGGTCTCCAACGTGGCGCATCAGCGAAGAATCCCGGTTAATGTGGTGGATGATCCGGCGTTGTGTTCTTTTATATTCCCGGCCATTATTGATCGCTCCCCTTTGCTTGTTGCCATTTCTTCGAGTGGTGTATCTCCCGTATTGACGCGGTTATTACGGGCCAGGATAGAAAGTGCCATCCCAGCGTCGTTTGGCCTGTTGGTTCAATTGGCAGAAAAATTCAAGTTATTGGTCAAACAACGCATTCCACAACCGAGTCAGCGGAGAATTTTCTGGGAAAAAATTTTACAAGGATCGGTCGCCGAATTAGTTTTTGTAGGCAAGCAGGACGAAGCGGAACAACTGCTGCTATCGCAACTGCAACAGGCCGATCCTGCTGTAAGTCAGGGTGAAGTGTATTTAATAGGTGCCGGCCCTGGCGACCCTGATTTATTAACGTTTAAAGCGTTGCGGTTGCTGCAGCAGGCTGATGTTGTCGTTTATGATCGACTGGTTTCCAACGAAATTCTTGATATGGCTAGGCGGGACGCCGAAAAAATCTATGTCGGTAAGCAGCGAGATAATCATAGCCTGCCGCAGGAGTCGATTAATCGATTGTTAACTGATTTAGCCCTGGCCGGCAAACGGGTCGCCCGATTAAAGGGTGGCGATCCTTTTGTCTTTGGTCGAGGGGGTGAAGAAATTGAGTCTATTATGCCACACGGGATCAGCTATCAGGTCGTGCCCGGCATTACGGCGGCGGCAGGCTGTGCCAGCTATGCGGGCATTCCCTTAACCCATCGAGATCATGCGCAATCCTGCACATTTGTCACCGGGCACTTAAAAGACGGCAGTATTAATCTCGATTGGCAGCATTTATCTCGTCCTAATCAAACGGTTGTGATTTTTATGGGACTGGCAGGATTGGCCACTATCTGCCGATCACTGATGGAACACGGTTGCCCGGCCAATCACCCCATTGCTGTCATTCAGTCAGGAACAACCAGAAACCAACGGGTATTAACAGGAACACTAGCCGATATGCCAGACCGTGTGGAACAGGCCGATATGGAGCCTCCGACACTGATTATTGTTGGTTCGGTAGTTACGCTCCATCAAAAATTGGACTGGTTTCAGACGTCATAGTAAAAATAAACTCTTACCATTGGGTGAGTTGATAAGCGATCTGTCATTTCCAATGTTAGTCACTACATCCATCAGCTTAATCCATTAGTTATTGCTAATTTTTACCTTTTCGAGGGGATGGGCAAAAATAGCCAATAACGGACTCGATTGCGGCGTAAGGATCGCTATCCGATTGCTTGGCATCCAACAAGGCATGGCCGATTTTTGAAAGTAATCGTACCTTGTCGTTGATCGCCTTGCCCTGTTGTTGAAACTGATGTTGATGCTTGTGCTTGGCTGCGCTGAATAACTTCAACAGGATACGGTCGTGTAGATCAATAATTTCGTCGATAATGGTAGCTGTGCTTTCCAAGGTTACGGCCACGAGCGTGGCGTATCGGCGTTCGCTTTCAAACTTGCCGAGGTCCTGCGGCGTCATTTGCCCACCTTCGCGCGCGATTTTTAATAGCCGGTTCTGGTGAATGTGCCGACCAATGCCGTCCGGCAAGGCAATTGCCTGAAAGGTTTTCAGCCGCTCGATGTGTTCCAGCATATAGCGGGAATTGGGCTTCAAAGACGATTGACGTAGCCAAACCAGCCAAGTCGTGTTGGAATCCGGCTTGATTTTCAGCAGTTCGTCGAGCCGTTGTCGATGCAACGCCGTGAGCGGCTGGGCCAACGCCCGGTAGATGCTGCGATTCGCGCGGGTGATAGCTTCGGCACAGGCTCGCTCAATCACGGTAAGCGTCGGTAGAATCACTTTGCGTTGGCGCAGTGCTTCCAAAGCATGAGCCGCTAACACTACACCTTTATCGGTTTGCATGGCGAGATCGGCCAGTGTTTTCACCAGAAACCGGAAATCGGATAATCCGAAGGCCGATACTCCAAGATAGCCGCGCAGTTCCTGGAAATGTTCGCGCCGCGTTTCATCGCGCTCGCCGTATTTTCGCCAAGCGCCGGGATCGGTCTTGATTTGGCCGGCGATCCAGTGGATTACCGATTCCGCTACAGTTGCATTCGCAGCTAAAGCGTAACCAGGGTAGCGCAGCAGGCAAAGCTGCACCGCGAAACCAAGGCGATTGGCATCGCCCCGGCGCTGTCGAATCAGAGCCCAGTCGGATTCATTGAAAGTGTAATGGCGAATCAGGTCGTCTTGAGTATCAGGCAAGGCCAGCAAACTGCCTCGTTCCATAGCGGACAAAACCAAGCGCCTGGACATGATTACTCAGTGGTCTTCAAATATTGGTATAGGGTTTCGCGGCTAATGCCATACTCGCGGGCCAACTTGGCTTTCTGCTCGCCGGCACTGGCCCGGCTTTGTAACTCTGCTACCTGCTCAGTCGATAGTGCTTTCTTGCGCCCCCGGTAAGCGCCGCGCTGTTTGGCCAGCGCAATGCCTTCGCGCTGCCGTTCGCGGATCAGCGCCCGTTCGAACTCGGCAAACGCCCCCATGACAGAAAGCAATAAATTGGCCATCGGCGAATCTTCGCCAGTGAAAGTCAAGCATTCCTTGACGAACTCGATGCGCACGCCGCGTTTGGTTAATTGCTGAACCAAGCGCCGTAAGTCATCCAGATTTCTCGCCAAGCGGTCCATGCTATGCACGACGACCGTATCGCCTTCTCGAACAAACGCAAGTAGCTCGTCCAAGGCGGGGCGTTCGGTATCTTTGCCAGACGCCTTATCGGTAAAAACTTTACTGACCTCGACCTGTTCCAGTTGCCGTTCTGGATTTTGGTCGAACGAGCTGACTCTGATGTAACCGATACGATGCCCTTGCAAATAATTGTCCTCAAAAAACCAAAAGTGTCAGGATAAAATCTATAGCCTTTAGCGGCATGTGTCAATATTTGCAAAAACATACTCTATCATGACGTCAAAACAGTGCATAACCTGACATCAGGTTAGGGTATAGTCTTAACTGACACCGCCGCCCATAGCTTGGTACAGAGCTGCGCTATCGACAAGGCGCTGCGCCTGAGCCGCGATCAAGTTAATTCTGGTCTGTTGCGCCGCTTGTTGTGCGATCAGTTGCTGAACGTAGCTGGCTGCACCCAGTGCATATTGCCTCTGCACGGATTGCAAAGAGCCCTGTGCCGCAGCATCGGCGCCGGCCAATGCTGCCAATGCCTGGGCATCGTTCTCCAGTGCGCGCAGGACATCGGCCACATTGCGCAGGGATTCGAGCACCACGCTTTGGTAATTGGCTGCCGCGGCATCGAACGCGGCCAATGCCGCGCGCTTTTCGGCGGGCAGTGCGGGATTAAAGAGCGGCTGGGTAAGTTGTCCAAGGACATTCCATATTGCCGAACCGGGGCCGAACAATGCGCCTGCAACCAAGGTTTGCGTAGCAAGATCGGCGCTGAGATTAAGCTGCGGATACAGCTTGGCGATTGCGCTGCCGTATTCCGCGTTGGCAGCGTGTAACAGCGCTTCTGCGCCCAGGATGTCGGGGCGGCGGCGCACCAACTCGGAAGGTACGATTAAGGGTAAATCGGACGGTAAGGTGAATTCTTCCAGCGTGAAAACGGGTAATCGCCCATCTCCCGGAGCACGGCCGGTGAGTGCGGCTAACAGATGTTCATTCTGCTGACTCTGTTTGCGCAACACAGGAAGTCCCGCGCGAGTCTGTTCCACTTGGGTTTGCAGCGCCAATACCTCATCCGGTGCGCCCTGGCCAAGACGCACGCGTTCTTGGGTAATGTGCAATTGTTCATTTTGAGCGCGAAGAATGGCCGCCGTAGTCTGTATTTGTGCCGCAAGCCTGGCTTGGGTGATCGCGGCGGTAACGATGTTGCCCGCCAAGGTCAGCTGCGCACCTTCCAATTCGTGGTGACGATACTCGGTTTGGGCGGCTAAGGCTTCCAATGCGCGGCGGTTACCGCCTGCAAGATCGAGTTGGTAATTTACGTTAACACCGGCGTTAAACAAACTGAATTCCCGCGCCTGGCCATCTTGTCCCAATACGATGGGATTAAAGCGTTGTCGTTGAGCGCTGAAACCGGCATCGACTTGAGGATACATCATCGCCCCCTCCTGCGCCGCATAGATTTCCTGTGCCTGACGTAACGTGGCCAGGGCGGAAGCCAGGGTGGGGCTGACCTGAAAAGCCTGCTCTATCAGTGCATCGAGCTTGGATGAACCCAGTTCACGCCACCATTGTGCGCTCACGTTCGCGCCGATCTTGAAGTGCTGCGCATTCCCCAAAGCCGTGGCTGCGGATACCGTTTGAGTCGACAAAGGGATTGCGGTGTAGGCTGGCGTATCGGGGCCGGCCGGTGCTTTGAAATCGGGCCCTACGGTGCAACCCGCCAGCAATCCGGCGACAATCAAGGCTGTATATGTCCAGACCACAATGCGATCAGTCTTCGTACGATCAGTGCCGGGACGCTGCATTCCTTCAACGTTGTCCATAAAAATGTTCCACGAACGATTTACGGAAGCTCTGATGGCAGGCCAGACAACTGCTTTGCAGGTTCGCAAAGGCTGCAATCACGCCTTGCCCATCGTTCCGAGCAGCAACTTGCTCCAGCGCCCGCGCAGCTTGATGTGTTGTTTCATCATGACTTTCGAACGTGCCCACATCGGTGCCAATGAAAGTCAGGATACGCATCTTCTCGATGACAGGCGGCTTTGGATGCTCGGCGATCCGTGGCGTGATTTTGGCGACCAAAGCCCAATCTTCACGAGAAATGGCGTCAGTGATGGTCTGCATGTTCTTACCGAGTTCCTGCATGATCCTGTGTAGTTCTAACGGCTTGGCTTCGGTATCGCCATCGGCCCAAGCATGCGAGTAGATGCTGGCAAGCAATACGCCGGCAGTAATGACTGTAAAGATGTTTTCAGTTTTCATAAAGTGCCTTGAATTTCATTGTTTATTCACTCGAATCCCCGTCCTTCGCCAGCTTCCTCATCGGTCACGCCGTCGCGGATATGGTAGATGCGTTTGAAGGTGGGAATAATTTTTTCGTCGTGGGTGACAACGATGATGGCGGTCTCGAACTGGCGTGCCATATCGTTGAGAATACGGATAACGGCCATGGCCCGCTCACTGTCGAGCGGCGCGGTGGGTTCGTCGGCAAGAATAACAGGCGGGCGATTGACCAGCCCACGGGCGATAGCCACGCGCTGCTGTTCGCCGCCGGAAAGCTGCGACGGCATGGCGCGGGCGCGGTGTTGTACATCCAGCGCGGTGAGGAGCTCCAGTGCTTTCGCACGCGCTTTACTATTGGGAATCCCTGCCAACATCGGCAGCAGTGCAACGTTGTCGGTCACATCGAGAAAAGGAATCAGGTAGGGTGCCTGGAATACGAAGCCGATCTTGTCGCGCCGCAAGGCTCGCAGGTCACGTACTTTCCAATCGTTGTCAAAGATCACCTCATCACCCAGAACCATGCGACCGGCAGTCGGATCGATCACCGCCCCCAGACACTTGAGCAGGGTGCTCTTACCGGAACCTGATGGACCGATGAGTCCTACCACTTCACCAGGAGCAACCTGCATGTCCACGCCCCTCAAGGCATGAACAGCGGTATCGCCCTCGCCGTAGCGTTTCTTTAAACCTTCAATGTGAATGCCTTTGCCGCTCACCTTAGCCTCCTATGGCGTCGGCCGGATCGACCTTGAGCGCCATACGGATAGCAACAAGGCTGGCCAATGCGCAGATTGCCAGCACAGCGAAAAAACCGGCGACGGAATCAAGTGGCTCCAACAGCACATACTTGGGGAAAATCGGCACCCAAAAGGTAGCGGTGATTTTCCCCACCACAAAACCTATAGTGCCAAGCGCAAGCGACTGCTGCATGATCATGCCGGCAATGGTGCGGTTCCTGGTGCCGATCAGTTTAAGCACCGCGATTTCCCGAATTTTTCCCAAGGTCAAGGTATAGATGATGAAAGCAACAATGGCCGCGCTGACGATGCTCAGAATCACCAAAAACAAGGCGATTTGCCTGGCTGATTTATCGATTACTTTGTCCATCAGAATAGATTCCATCTGGGCACGGGTATAAACCTGCAGGCGCGTCCAGCGGCGAATCGTTTCGGCTGCATCCTCAGGGAGTGTGCCGGGTTTGAGCTTAACAAGTACCGCATTAACATAGGTGTTGGTACTTTGCGATGCGTTCACCACAGCGAGTAGATCGGGAATGCCTGGACGATTGAAGTCCGGGTTCTCGGCATTGCGGCGGCGCTGCTGAACCAGGGCATCGTTGTCTTTCAGAAATTGCGCTTCTTGTGCGTCTTTAAGCGGGATGAAAACCATCGGATCACCGTTATAAGACACCGTGCGTTTGGATAATCCGACGACCGTGTAAAAATTGCGGCGGATTCGGATGCGCTCACCGAGCTGAAATCCGCTGGAAATATCGGCAATGGCTTCATAGTGGCTACGGGTGATATGTCGCCCGGCGACGAGATACCGGGGCTGTCCCGGCGTACCCGGCTTGCCGGCCGTGACGCCAACCACCATGGCGCTAACATCCTGATCGCCGTGACCTACCTGCATAATCAGATAGGTGATATTGGCTGCGTATTCTACCTCCGGCATATTCAGCAGACTGCGATACAGATCGTCGTACAGACTGGACGATTCGGCATAAGGCCCCTGAGTGCCCTGTTGCACCACCCACAGATCCGCGCCTGTATTGTCCAGCATCACCTGTGCATCGTCGACCATGCCTCGATAGATGCCGGCCATACTGAGCGTCACGCCGATCAATAAGCCTAATCCGACGCCGGTGAACACGAATTTACCCCAGGAATGGAGAATATCGCGGCCCGCCAAGCTGATCATCGTGCGGCACCGGGAATGTGTTCAACCACATGAATTCGGCTGTGTGTGGTCAGCGCCTTTTCGCTGTAAACCACTACCTGGTCGCCGTCCTTGAGGCCATCGCGTATTTGTATTTGGCCATCAAGATCAGCAACACCTAATTTAACGGGGGTAAAGTGCAGGTCGCCGTCCATAGCTTGCCAGACTCCAGCTTGCCCATTCTCACGATGGATGGCGGCATAGGGAATCACCGGGGCAACTGGTAGGGCAGGCAAGTCGACTGTGACTTCGGCCAGTTCACCCAGAGGCGGCAATGGATCGGGAGGCAAATCGAAACTCGCCTTGGCAAGCATTTCTTCAGTTACGGCATCAGCTTTGGGTTCCACCCGCAGTAAGCGGCCGGCCAGCACATGGCCACTGCGGGAGCGCAACACAATGCGGGCTGGCAGTCCGGCGGCAAGTCCGGCGGCACTGATCTGGTCGAAGCGTACGTTCAACCATAAACTTTCGGGATCGATCACTTCCACCACAGCTTGACCAGCAACGACAGTTGTGCCGGGATCAGCATCTCGGGAGCTGACCAAGCCATCAGCCGGCGCGATCAGACGCAGGTTACCCCGCTGCGTAATCAATGCCTCCCGGTCAGATCGGGCACGAGCGACGTCTTCATGGGCAACCGTAAGTACAGCATCCGCTATCTGCAATTCCTGTCGCTTGGTGTCGACTATTTCTTCGCTGGTCGAGCGTACTGCAAACAATTGTTCATATCGATGCAACTGGGCCTTCGCATACGCTTGCCGAGCCTTCGCTTCGCGCAATGCCGCTTCGGCACGCTTGAATGCCGATTCCTGCGAGTGGACGCGATCATCGAGATCGACCTGATCCATCTCGCCTAACACTTGACCGCCCTTCACCCGATCGCCCACATGCACCTCCAGACGTTGCACGCGACCGGCAACCGTGGGACCAATTTTGTAGGTATAGCGCGCCTCCACCGTGCCGATACCGAATAGCGCAGGGGCAATTGACTTTGACTTTACTTCCGCGACCGTCACGGTTACCGGTGCTAGCGGGCCGGATCGTAAGGCGACGTAGACGAAAAGCACAAGCAACGGCACAATAACTGCCATAAGCGCCAAGGTGCGTTTTTGTAGAGGCATGCGATTCATTGCGCACTCCGGATGCCACGCTGATAAATGGCAAAGACGCGTGGTGCATCGTGGCGGATACGCTCCACATTGCCGGCCAGCAGCGATTGCATGACCAGGCCTTGGATTGTGCCGATGAACAGGGTGGCCGCCGCTTCGGTATCGAGTGCGGCGGACAGCTCGCCGCAGGCCTTGCCCGCCTCGATCAGCCGGTGCAGGCGTTCTCCATAACGCCGGATCAAAGCTTGCACTATGCGCTTGGGCGCGGTCTGCTCGGCACGTTGCAATTCACCAAACATCATTCGGGGAACCCCTGGATGCTCGGCCACGAACTCGACGTGGCTCATGAATATCGCCTGCATCGCGGCTAGAGGCGATTCAATACCTTGCGCGGCGCAATCAATCCGGGCCAGAAGGCGTTCCGCCACCCACTCCATGACTGCCTGCCAAATGGCGTCCTTGGTCGGAAAATGACGAAACAACGCGCCCTGGGTCAGGTTCATATGTTTAGCGATAGCCGCAGTTGTGATTTCGCTGGGGTTTTGCGAACCCGCCAATTCAACCACCGCCTCGACTGTTACGGCCCGTCGTTCATCCGCAGGAAGATGTTTCACATAAGTATTCACGGTTGCTCTCAAAAAGATAGTAATCAATTACTATCTTATCGTGATAAACAAATTATGCAAGCGGAAATTCACTCGCGGTAAGTTACGATAATTTCGACGGCTCAATTGATCTAAGCATACGCATTTTGGACACCGGAATCGGTCGCGAAGTGAGAGCTAAGACTATTAAACTGGTCGCTAACTTAGTTTTCCGTTCCATTGCGCATCACCCCCTGAATAAGGGCATGCCACGATAACCGAATCAGTGGAAATTTGACGTAAATTGAGGAAAAGTAAGCCGCAGCTATAGATCTTAGATTAGACGCTAACATACGATCTTATCCGCTTTGCGAACTGATTGTCATTACAGCTCTTAAACTCTTACCATAAAGGCTTAGCGTACTATTTTTTCCGAATTCTGCGGTTACCCCTTATACAAAGCAGTCTGTCGTGGTCACCGGCAGTCGGCCAAAAAGAGACGAATAGGTACTGGTAAGGGTAAGTTTTTTGACATTAGTCATGAGAGCGGATCAGACAGCTAAGGGTCGCCTGGCGACCGTCTGCTCTTCAGATTCATTGCCGGAAAGCTGCCGTTCGTCACTGTGTCCAACAGGCCTTTAGCTGCCTAGTCTACCCACCTCAGCTATGTCGCCATTAAGTTCTCAAAGCCGCCGCACAACAACCAATACCCTCGTTAATTTCGAACCCATTTTGCATGGCTTTTGTGATGGTGACTATGCAAATATCGAAGGTCATGTTTTCTATATCCAGCGGCACAGTTTGCTGTTGGCAAAATAGCAAAAATCGCGCAAGAGAATTGAATCCTTCCAGGCCTGCCTGACCCAGCGTGGCAGTCAATACACTCGGATTTGTCCTCGCTTACCTTTAGGTACGACTACAATCCCGGATGGGCTAATAGGGTAGCGTTGCCGATCAGTTGTGGGGTCATAGCCGATCACAGTGGCCGGTTCGATGAGATTATATCGGCCAATGATGGCACGACGAAGACGGGTGCCACTGCCTATGAAGTTGTAGTCCATGATGATGCAATCTTCAATATCGACGTCGCGCTCGATCATTACCTCATGCCGGATCACCGAATTACGAATATTGCCCCCATTGATAATGGTCCCTCCGCCAATAATGCTGTTTCGAATTTCACCGCTAATGATCCTGGCTTCCGGCCCGAAATAGTGATCAGAATAAATGGGCCAATCGGGATTGAAGGTATCGAACAGAGGCTCCAGTCCAAGCAGGTCCATATGGGCTGCATGATAGGCATCAAGGTTGCCAACATCGCGCCAATAAGAGGGTTCTTCATAAGTTTTGACGCCTGGGATCCGGTTGGAGGTGAAATCATAAGTGCAGACCTTGTGCGTGCGAATCAGTCTGGGTAGTACATCATGGCCGAAATCTTTTTCTCCTCGAGCATGAGCTTCTTCCAAAGCATCAATGAGCACATGGGTCTTAAACAGGTAATTACCCATTGAGGAAAAACAGTGTTGCGGATCGCCAGGAATAGGCTTGGGTTGCGCTGGTTTTTCCTGAAAATCAATGATTCGGAACGAACTATCATGAGTGATGATGCCAAAGTTGTGACCCTGATCCAATGGCACAGGCAAGGCTGCCACCGTCATATCGGCCTCATGGTCCAAATGAAACTGAACCATTTGGTTAATATCCATGCGATAGATGTGATCGGCTCCAAAGACTGCCACTATGTCGGGGCGGTGATGTTCTATCAACCCCAGGTTCTGATAGACGGCGTCAGCAGTGCCCTGGAACCATTCCGGGCCACCGCGCATCTGGGCAGGCACGACAGTAACGAAGTGATCCGCAATGATATTCGAAACCGACCATGCCCGTCGTATGTGCTCGATCAGTGATTGGGATTTGTACTGAACCAGCAAATAGATCGAGTGGATTTCGGAATTAACTAGATTGCTGAGCACAAAATCGACGATGCGGTAACGTCCGCCGAAAGGAACTGCTGGCTTGGAACGCTCTGCCGTAAGCGGGTTCAGACGAGTGCCTTCGCCACCGGCCAATACTACCGCAAGTACTCTCGGGTTTGCCATCTTGCTCTCCGATTCTAAAGCCAAATACTCTCAATGAGAAAACACCTTTGGATCGCCTTTTAACATCGTTTCTTCGCGAGGTGATCCCGGTTGCTTAGCTGAACTGAATTACATCGTGTCGAGACTTCTGATAATCCAGATTCAGGATCGAATCATCGTAAGAATCATCTTGAATTGCTTCAGCGCCTTAAGACTGTGCGGTTGCTGCGCGGGTATGAGAATCATATCCCCTCCATGCAAGTGATTGGGTATACCTGCGATGCTGACTTCCGCTTCGCCTTCGAACACCTGCACCAGGGCGTCGAAGGGCGCCGTATGTTCGCTCAGGCCTTGTCCTTCGTCGAAAGCGAAGATGGTCACGTTACCCGTTGGCTTTTTGACAATTTCGCGGCTGACGATTGAGCCGTCCTGGTAGTTGACCAACTCGCTGACCCTGGCGATTTCGGCGCCATTGAGTCCTTTGGCCTTGGGTGTGTTTTCTGCTTGCATAATTCACCTTTTCAATCTGTTGTACCAAAGAGACAGAAGCCCGATATTTTCGAGATCTGTTGTCACGAGTGAAGTGATGGCTTATTCCATCAGTTTAAAAAAATCTTTAGGTGCTCCACAGATCGGACAAGACCAGTCATTGGGTATGTCGGCCCAAAGGGTTCCGGGAGCAAGGCCGCTATCGGGATCGCCCTTTGCTTCATCATAGATATGTTCGCATTCCCGGCACTGATACTTTTTAAAATTGGCCATGATGATTCTCCAGAATGGATTAGTAATTTGGGTAGATGAAGCAGTCCACGGCAATGCTTTGGATGCCCAAAAGAAAAAAGGATAGCTTCGCCTTCATCTTTCAAGTACCTCGGTTACTCGCTGCTTAAGCATGGGGAGCAACTCCTTCTCGAACCAAGGATTTCGGCTAAGCCAAATATTGTTTCGCGGACTTGGGTGCGGAAGGGGGATTATCTCGGGCCCATGGGATTGCCAACCTCGAACAGTCTCGGTAAGTGACGCGCGTGCTTCGCCGATGTGATACGCCTGTGCATACTGCCCAACAACCAACGTCACTTCAAGATGGTGCAGGTGACCGAGAAGTTGGCCGCGCCATGCCGCCGCGCATTCAGACCGTGGAGGAAGGTCACCGGATTTGCCCGTGCCGGGAAAACAAAGGCCCAGTGGTAGAATTGCGATCTGTTTCGAGTCGTAAAAGACTTCGCGCGTCACCCCCATCCACTCACGCAAACGCTCACCACTGGCATCATCGAAAGGCACTCCGGAGTCATGAGCTTTTCTGCCGGGTGCTTGACTGGCAATCAACACTCTAGCCAGCGGGTGTATTTGTAGAATGGGTCGGGGGCCGTGCGGCAGATATGCTGCGCAAATACAGCAGTCTTGCACCTCGGTTAGCAAAGATTCAAATGCGCTCATGGGTGACGTTCCTCACGACAGGCGAACAAACCGTAGTGGTACATTAATCGTGCTCTCCAGCTAACGGAAAAGCCAGTCATTTTCCTGGATCACTATCGCTTGGTTATGCTCTTCGTCCTTAGCTGCATAGACGAGCGTGACGATCCCCTTGTCCAGTTCTTGTTTTAAGAGCCGGATTTGCTCGTGATTGTCCTTGAGTTCAGCGAGATACTGATCCTTGAATTCTTCCCATCTGCCAAAATCATGGTCAAACCATTTCCGCAGTTCGGTGCTGGGAGCGATATCTTTGAGCCATAAATCAATGCCTGCTTTTTCCTTTGTCAAACCACGCGGCCAGAGCCTATCCACGAGAATACGCCGGCCGTCATGCTGGTCCGGCAATTCGTATACCCTTTTAATCTTGATGCTATGGTTTTCTGGCTGTTGCATTTGTGAATTGGATTCGCCGGTTGAGTTAAAAGAGTAATCACGAGGTATGGTGCAGTCGCATATTTGAAAATTGCCAGGCCAAGCACTAACAATTTAATCTTTAAAGATAATTGTGAGCAAAACAACCGAATCAACGACTGCTTTAACTGAGTGCGGCTCATCGGGCATTAAATAAAGTAGCTGGCCGGATGCCAATAGTTGAGTAGTTCCTATTGCTACGCACTCAATTTCCCCGGTTATACAATGAATCACACACGGCCCTGAAACTTTGTGATCAGCAAATTCTTTGCCTGCCGGAAGAACCAGGCGAACCAGTTCCATTTCATCTGTTTTCACAATGACTTTAGTTTTTTCGTTTGGTACGTCTTGCGCCCAAGTTGCCAAGTCAACAATTTCACCTGGTGATGCGTGATGCGTGGCCATGAATCTTTCCTCATAAGTTTAAATTTATCAGACACAAGCTAATGCACATCCAGCCAGCCTTTGATGGATGCGATTGCCAACGGTATGGCGCCAAACAGGATAAATACCAGATCACCGGGCAGACGTAGCCACTCGATCAGGCGCGACCTTTCGCTGCCGATGTAATCAAGGCTGCGAGCATGCCAGTATCCATGCTGAACGACATCCCAGACTTGCAACACGCCACTGGGGAACAAGCTCATGATTAACATCAGAGCCAGGCCAACATTGGAGCCCCAAAATCCGACCCTTACGTATTTCTCGACGCCGACCCAGCGCAAATCGGAACTGGTCTGGCGCAACACGAATACCATCAGCGCCAATGCCAGCATGCCGAATACCCCCATCATCGCGGCATGGCCATGGTTGGGTGTCAGTTGGGTGCCGACTTCATAGTAGCTGACGATAGGCAGGTTGATTAGAAAGCCGAAGATGCCGGCACCGACGAAGTTCCAGAAGCCGACTGCCATCAAGAAATAAAACGTCCATTTATGCGGTATGGCTACCGATTTGCCGCAGACGTCGCAGTCGGCACGCGTGGTGCGCACGAAATCCCAGGCGTCCAGGGTCAGCAGCGTCAACGGCACCACTTCCAGCACCGAAACCATTGCCGACAGTGCCATATTAACGCTGCTCTGGCCGGTAAAATACCAGTGATGGCCGGTGCCAATTAGGCCTCCGGCGAAATATAGGATGGCGTCAAGGTAAATCACTCGAAGGGCGACGTTGCGCTGGGTAAGCCCTAGTTGATAAAACAGCAGCGCGACCAGCGTGGTGGCGAAGAATTCAAAGAAACCTTCGACCCATAAATGAATGATCCAGAAGCGCCAGGTATCGACCACTGTGAAGTTGGTCTTTGCGCCGAAGAAGAGTGCCGGGATGTAGAACAGCGGAATCGCCAGTGAGGCCAGCAAGAACGCTCTGACCAACGGTTTCGCTTCTGACTCGTTCAGGGTATCAGGCTGTAGCAACTTAAATAAAAGCGTAAACCACACCAGCAGACCGGCGATAAGCAGGTACTGCCACAGGCGGCCGAGCTCCAGGTATTCCCAGCCTTGGTTGCCAAGCCAGAACCACCATTGACCCAGGATTTGCGAAATCCCCGCCCACTCGCCTAACAGGCTGCCGCCTATGACCACGGCGAAAGCACCGAACAGCAGATGAATCCAGCCCGCGAACCAGCGCGGTTCATCATTGCGCAGTGAACGGCCGAGAAACAAGGCTGCGGCGACAAAAGCGGTGGCAATCCAGAAAACCGCGGTTTGCAGATGCCAGGTGCGCATCAGATTGCTGGGAAATAGCTTCTCCAGCTCAAGGCCATAAAAACTGCCTGGATCGGCGCGATAGTGCGCCGTTGCACCGCCCACCAAGGTCTGAGCAAGAAACAGCAGCGCCACCACCACGAAAAATTTCACCAGTGCTAACTGACCGGCACTGGCTTGCCCAGGCAACAGATGAGGATGTACATGATGTCCTGTGCTAATCCAGCCAAGATAATCGAATTTTCCAAACATCAGTAGTACGATTCCAATACCGGCCAGCAGCACGATAAGGCTCAACGCACTCCATAACAGCGCACCGGGGACGGGCATATTCCCGACGCTGGGGTCGTATGGAAAATTGTTGGTGTAGGAGTAGTTCTCGCCGGGGCGGTTGGCCACCGAGGCCCAGGCAGTCCATGTGATGAAGGCGGTAAACTGGCGAAGTTCAGTCGGATCGCTGATCAATCCACGCTTGAGTCCGCCATTCCGTTCAGGATTCAGGAAATAATCCGTCCAATAAGCGATCTGCTTACGATAGGCGGATGTCTCCGGCACGGTCAGACGCAACGTTGCGCTGGCGGCATCATAATGATTGGTCTTTAGCTCGACTGCGGTTTGTGCATACACGGCGGCCAATTGGCCGGGCGTGAGTGAGGAAAGTGGCTGTTGGTATTGCTGCTGGGCAATGATAGTGGCGGTGTTCTCGCCGATTCGGTGCAATGCCTCGGCCGAATAATCTGGCCCCAAGTATGCGCCATGACCCCAGATACTGCCGTTGTTCATCAACCCGTATTTGAGAAAGATAGCCTGGCCTTCTTTGATTTCGTCACCGGAAAACAGGCGAACACCTTGTGCATCAACGATTTGGGCCGGAGTCGGCGGAGCATTACGATAGGCCAGCGATGTTATGACGATCAGGCCTGCAAAGCCCAGCACCATCACGATCAGCACCGTGCGCAGCCACCAGGGAGACAAATCAGGGGATTCTTTCATTAAGGGCTGCGCGGCAACATTCATGGTGTTTCAAGCCTTCATCAGTAACCTGAAAACTCTTCCGTGCGGATGTTGTCTTCATCGACCCCCGCTTTGCTCAACATGTCACGCATCGCTTTTACCATTGGGGCAGGACCGTCTATGTAAAAAATGGGCAGCGTCAGATCGTCGATGAACTTCAGCAGCATGGCTTTATTGATAAACCCGGTTTCGCCATGCCATTCGCGACTGGACTTTTCCATCTCGGCCATAGTGCCGACAAAGGTATAATTGGGGTTGGTGGCGTGTGCTGCGGACAAATTGTCCAGAAAGGCCGCATCTTCTGGTCTTCGATTAGCATAAAAGACCAGAATTCGGTGCGGAACCCGATCATGCAAGGCTTGCAGCACAATGCTTCTTACCGGCGTAACGCCTATACCACCGGTAAGAAAAACCGCCGGAACACTGGCATTGTTATGCAAGGTGAACGAGCCATAAGGCCCATCTAACATCACCTCGGTGCCGGGCTGCATGGTTTTTAATACCCGCTTAAACGCCGTATCACGCATGCGGGCCGCAAAAATAAGGTCGTCTTCGTAAGGGGCGCTGGCAAACGAAAACGCTCGTGTATTGCCTTCGGCATCTGTTTCAGCGGGATTTATCAATGTCAGGTTGCCGAATTGACCCGCTTTGAAGCTTAACCCGGGAGGCTTTTCAAAATGAAACGCCATGGTTCCTTCAGCAATTTCGCGGTTGCATTTCAGTTTGACGGTATATTTGGACATGGCGAACTCCCCTGACTTTTGTTAAAAAGCACAAAAAATAGCCGCAAGTACATGCTATACCGGCTGACATTGAACGCATCGGCATAGAGATTCTTCGTCGCGGCGTCTGCCAGAAAGGCTTTTCTTTTAGTGACCCGCACCATTTCCGGATGATGCCCGCACAAAAACATGCGCCAGTTTTTCAGACTGGGAAGGCAATGTTGTGAGCACGCCCTGTCGCACAACCAGCGGGGACACCGTCCCCGGTATCCAGTAGCTCTTTGGGATACAAACCGCCTCATACCGTTACCGGTTCGGCTACATGAACTCCCGTAAAAAGTTGCACATAGCCGCTAGCCAAATTCGCGACTGTGATTATAGGTAACTATAGGAATTCATTTAATATAAGACAAACGATTTTTATTGGAATTTAATATCGGCAAATCAAATGATAAAGCTGACATTCCGCATTCCCATGCAATATTTTGATAAAAAAATCCGGGGTCATATAGGTCTTGTTATCAAGCATCGATAGCTAAACTGACCGGCGGCTATTGAATCAGCTGCTGTCAATACCACTAAAACGTGGCAGCCCGCTTATGGCCGTAGTGGCGCAGTCATAAAGTCAATTTGCTTGCGGAAAAGCTGCCATTCGCCGAACTTAATGATTGAAAATTTCGCCGGCATCACCAGCGGCCGGTTATGGCCGAAACCGAACGATCAAAGTCTCGCTGGGTTTGTAGCGGAATCGGTGAGGGATTAGCGATCAGAATACGCACCATAGACACATAAGTCACATGATCTTAGCTACTATTGCCCATTTTCGCACGAATCCTTACGGTCACCCTAAAGATCACAGAGACTGCTCCAGAATTTATTTTCCTGGTTCCCACGGTTCGCCGTGGGAATCCATGCGCCGCGGAAGACCGATATGCATTCCCACGCTGGAGCGTGGGAACGAGAAAAACAGCAAAAGACAAGTTCCGTAGGGTACGCACGGCGTACCCTACATACTACCCAACCCTAACGTCTTTGGTCTACACTGGGCCTTTTTCATCACCATTGGAGCGCTTAATGAAACGACTATTCGCCGCCATTGCCCTGATCTTGGCCCTGCCAGCGCATGCCGAGTTATACAAATGCATGGCTGGCGGCAAAGTCAGTTACCAGCAAGGTCCGTGCAGCGCAAGCCAAGATGAAACGATACTGGAAGTTGGAAAAGAATCCGAAAAGACGGATGATTACTCTAAAATCTTTTCTCCGGCATCCATCAAAACGCCCACCATATTACGCGATGCGGAAGGCCGCATCGTTCGCAGCGAATCGGCGAAAAACGATTTCAAATCAACGCATCCATGTCCGGCCAACGGCCATCGTTCAGGTTCGTGTCCAGGGTACGTAATAGACCATGTCACCCCTCTAGCATGCGGTGGCACCGATGCCCCGAGCAATATGCAATGGCAAACCGTAGAGGAAGGCAAGGCCAAAGATAAATGGGGACGCGACGGCTGCGAGGTTGTCCCCCAAACATATCATGCGGCAAGCAAGCCGTCGAAAAGGATTAAATTAAAACCGATAACATCGGGCAATGGCGGTGACTATGACGGTTACAGTTCTTATGGCGGCGGAGATTCAACCGTGCACACTGGCCCGCGCGGCGGGCGTTACACGATTACCTCGGGCGGAAACAAAAGTTATCTGCCAAGGCATTGATTAAATTATTAAAAGGATAGGTTATCCCTCGTTCCCACGCTCCTGCGTGGGAATGCATAAAGGAGAAGAGATGACAACTGTTTGCCCAAAATGTGGTTACCAACGCCTGCCAAAAGATGATCATGAAGTGCCAGATTATCAATGCCCGGCTTGCGGGATTGTGTATGAAAAATTTTTGCAGCACAAAAACAAAGACCGAATGAATGGCTCACAAAAACGAGCAAGCAAGGTTACCAAGCAAGGCAATATCGAACTAACAGCTATCAAGGTATTGCAAATTAGAGATTGGATTTTTGATGCATTTGAAAAACTTCGGCTTGTCATATTACCCGTGCTTACTGAGCCGGCATTAATTAGACAACATCTTCCAACTATTGCCATGATTGTTTTAGCAATGGCATCAACGTGGTCTTTTGTCAGTCCAGCGCTGTTTTTTAAAAATTTACGCGAAACAGCCATAGAAAAAGATGCTAGCGATTTGGTTGGTTATATTGACTTTGAAAAGCTTAGAATGAATCTTAAAGCTACCCTACTTGAAACAATGAATACGCTTGATAAAAAATCAGCTAAAGAAGATTCTATGCAGGAGGCTGGCAAAGCATTAGGAATTATGATGGCTGATAAGATGATAGATACCATGGTATCCCCACATGGCATAAAAGTCATGCTGAGCAAACAAAGCAACAAAAATACCCCATCCGATGAATTGCCGGATTTTGAATTCCACTATGTTGATTTTAACAAAGCAAAAATCACTATTGGAGATGGTGTTGTGTCTTTAGATCGTACTGGGCCTTTTTCATGGGTGATGGTAGGTATAAATTTGAATATGGAAAATAACACTCATTGACAATCCATATTTCGGGCGCTAATCTAACCCCGTCGCCCACATGGGCGGCGCTGGATTGGCATCCGGTAAATTTCAACGGCATAGGCCGCGTCATGCGGTTTTTTTATGTCATGCATTCAGTTCGTTATTAGGTCGGGCTGGGTGAGGCAGTCGCAAGACTGGCCGGTCTCGTTGAAGCCGGTATGCCAACCTTACTCAGTCCGGCACCCATGATTGGCATCATGTTGCCGGTGAATAAATATTCAACGGAGACAGTCACATGACAACTCAAGCGCTAACCATCCCCTTTCACGATCAATCCTTGGTCGCCGCCCTCATTAACGATATGCCGCACGTGGCCTTAAAACCGATTTGCGATAATCTTGGTATCGATTGGACGGCCCAGTTTAGACGCATCAAGCGTAACGAGTTTTTGAATTCAACCGTTGCCATGATGGCAATAGTTGCCGAAGATGGAAAGCTCCGCGAAATGCTGATGATGCCGATCAAATACCTCAACGGCTGGCTATTCGGCGTCGATGCCTCACGGGTCAAGCCCGAGATCAAACCCCGCTTGCTGGACTACCAGCGCGAATGCTTCAAGGTGTTGGCCACCCACTTCATGCCTTCACTCCGCAACGGCCTGGTCGAAATGCCGAACAGCCAACCCCAAGCCAACAGCCAGCCCAACACGCCGATCAAGCTCCAATTTCACAACCACTCGGTCAGGCTGGTCGCTGACGAAAACGGCGAGCCCTGGTTTATGGCCAATGACGTTTGCAACGTGCTGGGCTATGCCAGCGTAGCCAAAGCCCTCAAAGACCACTGTCGTAGTCAGGGCGTTACCCATCGTTATCCGGTCACACTGGAAATCGGGCCAAGGTATCCCAGTTTCATCAGCCTGGGCAACCTGTACCGCATGATCATTAAGTCGCGCCGGGCCGATGCCGAATCCTTCGAAACCTGGATTCTGGCCGAAGCCTTGCCCAAGCTGCGCCCGGCAAACCCTGGAGCGCCACGCCTGCCGGCGGCATCCAGCTACGGTGTCACCCTGGGCTTTGCGCCGCTGGACGACGGCTAGCAACCCCGCCGCTGGCTGGTGACGCAGGGCAGAGACGACATGGTTCTCTGCTGTACGCTGGATGATGATCAAGAAGTCATGAGCTGGCAGGATTTCCGCAAGCAAATCGCTTACGAACCCACCGAGCTGCAAGCCCTGATCGAGCAGATGCCCATTGATATGCTGGCGGGCGTGATGTACACCACCGCCAAACGTCTGTCCGCCTGCGCCGCTGATTAAGCCCGGCTTCCTGGTTCCCACGGTCCGCCGCTCATCGTTATACACATCTCTGTGCGACAACCTGCTGAGCTTCCAATGCAATGACAAAATCGCGCAAACGCTGCAGTCCGATCCACATGGCTTTGGCACCCGGCGGCCCGTCATGCTTGCGTCCGAGATAACCGCCCAAGCTCGCCACCAAGAGAATCACTTCGCCCAAGCGAGGTGGCGTAAGCGGCGGCGGGCAAAGCTTAACCACAATGTAAGCAGCCCGCCACTCCTGTGGATCGAAGATAATTTCACAATCCATGTCCGGCGTAGTCCGTCCCAACATCAGCGTGAACAATACCCGCCAGGCAATAACCATGTACAACGCTAAACAAGGTAGCAGTCGGTCCTCGGTTTCCAGATGCAGTCGCTTAATCTGGCATCCGCTCTTGAGCACATGGAAGTACACTTCAATGCACCACCGCACGGCGTACCACATGACGATCGTTGCCGCCTGTTCGAAACAATCGATCGGCAAGCTAGTCAACAATAGCCATTCCAAACGTTCCACGCCAGACGGTGGTGCATCTTCGCGTGCCAGCACCGCATTGATGGTGAGTTCCGGTAGCCGATACCCTATCCGCTTAGGCGGTTTGAGGGTCACTGTAATGGCGCGTAACGTGATATGCGCCAGTCGCGCCGTGCGGTTCGGTCGCGGTTTGACGTTCACCTCAGAGTAACCCAATACAGGAGCTTGCTCCACGGCGGCCCACAGGCATTTCGTACCGTTCTCCGGCGAAGCCAACACTCGGTTTTGCGCCGCACGTACGATCCATTGAGCCCGTACCGCAGGTGCGTAGTCATGGTATTCGGCAAACCACTCGTAAATATCGCCCTCCCTGTCGGCAAGATTGATCAGCAGGGTGTCCGGCATTTGCGCCTGTAAAGCGCAACTGTCCTGGTAACTTTCCAGCCAATGGCGACTCTCTTTTTCGTCTACGCCTTTGTGAAGTCGTTCACTCCTTTGGCTTGGGATCTCTCGAGGCCAATACGATGCTTTCACGACACCCAAACAAATACGCGATGGCGTAAAGGCAACTGTCGGATGCAGGCGGCGCAAGTGTTTCTCCACGTCTTTCACTGTGCCAAGTCCCTTCGGCCCCAAGCAAATATTCTTATCGTCCTCGGTGGTGTCCTGTGCCAGCAGCACGATTGGGCTGCTCTTCATGCGCTCGATCGTGGCATCTCGATGCGGCGCCAGTATCTTCTCGAATGTCGTCTTAGCGTTATTGAAGAAGCGATAGGCTCCCATCGTCTCCTTCCAGCCTCCGCAGGCCGCCGGAATACTGAGTTGTGGATGCTCGCCCAATTGCTCCAATAGCAAGGCCAATCTCTTGTTTAGACGTTGATCTTCCAAATTGGCAGTTTGCACTTCTTCTTCGGCCCAGTTGCTCATCGCCTTTCTCCTGTTTCTGTGTCTCCTTGTAGTTTAGTCTTTGAGGGACTTGTGTATAACGATGAGCGGTCCGCCGTGGGAATCCATGCGCCGCGGAAGACCGATATGCATTCCCACGCTGGAGCGTGGGAACGAGAAAACCTATCGCTCAGCGCATCCTACGGCCTGGCGTGTTCTTTTCAAGCATTCACCTCGCGGCTCAAGGCCTCGCCAATCCATTGATTGATGCTTTTGCCTTGGGCCGCCGCCGCGCTGACGATGCTGGCATGCAAATCGGCGGGGATGCGCACGTTGAATTTTCCGGAAAAGGCCTTGAACGGTTCTATGCCGGATTCTTGGCAGGCTTCAAGATACACGCGCAAAGAAATTTCACCTTCGCGCTTCAATCCAGCCACGTCGGCGGCATAAAAGTCCGCGCTGCCGCTCAAGCCCACAAACTCACCGCGAAACAACTCGAGGTCGGAATCGTAAGTAATCACGGCCTTAACGCCGGCTATCATCATTTGATTAATCATGGATGTACTCCGTGAGATTTAAGCCAGTCGCGCACGCTGGCCACCGCGCCTTTATCGGTGTTGGGCGATGGATGCGGGCGGTGAAAAACGCGCACCTGGCCAAACAATACCACGCAAACCCGTGAACCTTCGCGTTCACTGACCGTTGCGCCCAGCTCCAGAAACAGCGACTCGATGTCGCGCCATGGGATATTCGCGCCGACAGGATGCGCGAAAAGCGCCTCGATGGTTTTTTGGTGTTTGCGTTTCATGGTGGAATGGTACTAAAAAACAGTACCACTCTCAAGCCAATAGACTCAACAAAAAATAGGGCTCTCCCAGATTTACCGTGGTCATCCATGCGACGCGTAAGACCGATATGCGTTCCCACGCTGGAGCGTGGGAACGAGAAAAAAGCGACCGCGGGAAAAATAGTCTCATTTTTCACTAAAAATGAGACTGGCTTTTCGGCATGATAACCCCATGTCGCACGCAAACCGCCTTACATCCAGATGAGCTTCGCCACCGAAACCTTGGCACTGGCTCAGGCCGCTTACCAAAAAGCCTTGGCCGGGCAGACCGTCGAATTCGGCGGCCGCCGTTTCACGTCACACGACATTGGCGCGCTGTTGAGCCAGGTCAAACATTGGCAAGCCGAAGTCGATAAGGAAGCGGCCAAGGCTGCCGGCACCGGCAAGCGCTCACCGATCAGGTTCTATCTATGACCTCGCACGTCGCCGCCGATCTGTCGGATGCCCGTTTAGCCGCCTGGGTGCCGCCGATGAAATCGGCCGATGCCGATTTGCTGAGCGAGCTGCCGGTCATCACCAACCGCGCCCGCGATTTAGTACGCAACAATCCCATCGCGGCGGGCGCCAAGCAGACGCTCACCGACAATATCGTCGGCAGCCAGTTGCGTTTATCCGCCCAGCCCAAATACCGCCTGCTGCACTGGGACAAAGAGCGCGCCAACGACTGGGCTAATATTGCCGAAGATCAATTCGCCACCTGGGCCGACACGACCGAATGCGACGCCGCGCGCACGCAAACCCTGCAGGGCTTGACCACGCTTTCGCTCGGCAGCGCCTTCATGAACGGCGACGCGCTGGCGTTGGTGATGTGGCTGCCGCGCGTCGGCTCGCCGTGGGCCACCCGCTTGCAAACCGTAGAAGCCGATCGTTTGTCCACGCCGCCCTGGCTATTCAATCAAAAGCATGTGCGCAACGGTGTGGAAATCGACGATTTAGGCGCGCCGGTCGCGTACTGGATCCAAAAAAGCCATCCGGGCGACGAAAACTATTGCCCGGCGGGGCAAGACGATTGGGAGCGCGTTCCCGCATTCACCTCCAGCGGCCGCCGCCGCGTCATTCATTTGTTCGACAAGGACCGTTCCGGCCAAAGCCGGGGCAAGTCTATCTTTACCTCGGTCATGCGGGAATTCAAAGTGGCCGGCGATTATCTCGGCCACGAATTGCAGGCGGCGGCGTCCAATGCACTGATTGCGGCCTTTCTGGAATCCGATCTCGATCCGCAAACCGTTGCAGACTTGTTCGGCTCGGACATCGGTACCGCCTCTGACTACTGGCAACAGGTTAGCGCCGCCACGCACCGCAAGAAAATGGAAGGTGGCATGATGTTGAACCTGCCGCTCGGTACCAAGTTGTCAGGCTACAACCCCAACCGCCCGAATACCGCATTCAATGGCTTCATGGAGTCGGTCCTGCGCCATATCGCCGCCGGCCTGAACATCCCTTATGAACTGCTGCTGAAGGATTTCTCCAAAACCAACTATTCCAGCGCCAGAGCGGCTTTGCTGGAAGCCTGGCGGTTTTTCCAGTCTAAACGCAAATGGTTGCAAGACCATTGGTTGAATCCGATCTACCAATGCTGGATGGAAGAAGCCGTCAACGCCAACCGTATCGATGCGCCGCAATTTTACGACAACCTCCACGCTTATACCGGCGCCCGCTGGGTGTTTGCTGGCCGAGGCTGGGTAGACCCTGTGAAAGAAAGTAAGGCCTCACAGATGCGGATGGAAATCGGGTTGTCTACCCAACAGGACGAATGCGCCGAACAAGGCAAGGATTATCAGGAAGTGCAAGACCAGCGCATCCGCGAATTGGTGGAGGCGTTCCAAAAGACAGAAGCCGCAGGCCTGCCGGAACAGGCCGCGTACCTCATCGCCGGATTCGCCGCGCCTGGTAAGGCCTCGGCATCTGTGCAGGCGCTGGATGCGATGCCGGATGACGTAGCAGACGACCAAAACAACGACGCTCAGCAACAGGACGATGATCCTCAGCAGAACAATAACTCTACATCAAGCAATGAGTAAAGAACATGGAAAACCAACATAGACATATCAAAGGCTATCGTGAATTAAGTCAGGAAGAAATCGACTTGATGAACCGTATCAAAGTAAAGGGTGAAGAACTGCTTTCTTTGCATGCCGAGCTATCCGGTCGCCTTTCTACTGATCATGACGTTAAATTGAGCGGTGCTCGCCGATCCATGGAAGGTAAGGAGTTCAATGGTGTTCCTTACAATGAACATACTGGCGCGTCAGATGAATGCCATGAATTTCGTCGTTTTATTGCCGCCGAGCCACAGAGATGGTCGGCAATAGGCAAGACAGATATCCAGACCGGCATCATGGCATTAGTTCGGGCGATAGCTCAGCCATCGGTGTAAGCCAATGCCCCTGCGTAACCCCGCGCTGTTCGCGCGCATCTTCAACACCCCGCTGATGATTGGCGCGGCCAAACTGGATGCCATCATTGCCGGCATCGGTCCGCGTTTCGGCATCGATGCGCCGCAGCCCGACCTATTCCTGACCGCCAGCGGCGAATTCAGGCGGCCAGGGTACCAGCTCGTCGGCAACGTGGCGGTCATCGACGTGTTTGGCATTCTGGCGCATCGCGGCAGCTTCGATGCCAATTGCAACTATATATTGGGGTACGACTGGCTGTCGAAAAAAATCGATATCGCCATCAACGACCCCGACGTTCAAGGCCTACTGCTGCAAATGGATTCCCCCGGCGGTGAGGTGGCCGGGGCGTTCGAACTGGCGCAGCAAATCCAGGCTGCCGGCCAGGTCAAGCCGATCAAAGCCGTGATTTCCAGCCTGGCCGCGTCAGCCGGCTATCTGATTGCCAGCGCCGCGCAAGACATTGCCATCGCCGAAACCGGTCTGGCAGGCTCTATCGGTGTCGTGATGCGCCACGTTGACGTATCCAAAATGGCTGCCGACCAAGGCATCAGCATCACGCACATCTTCGCCGGTGCGCAAAAGATCGATGGCCATCAATTCGCCGCCTTGCCGGATGACGTCAAAGCCAAATTTCAGGCCGAAATCGACGGCCTTTACACCCTATTCGTTGACACCGTGGCCGCCCATCGCGGCCTCGATGTCGCGGCCATCCGCGCACAGGAAGCCGGAATCTATCGAGGGCAGGACGCCATTCAGGCCGGATTGGCCGATCGTATCGCTACGCCGGACCAGGTTCTGGCCGAGATGCAGCAATCTTTTTCATCATCCCCAGGAGGTCGTTACATGACTACCCAAAAACCCGAAGCCGCCGCCGATGCCGCTGCGCTGGAGCAATCCCGCGCGGCCGGTTTTGAAGCCGGCAAACAGGACGGCCTGAAAGCCGGCGCGGAACAAGAGCGCGCCCGCATCAGCGCCATTCTCAACCACGAAGCCGCCGAAGGCCGGCAAACGCAAGCCAAAGTCCTGGCGCTGGACACCGACATGACGGTCGAACAAGCCGCCAAAGTACTGGCCGTTTCGCCCAAAGAGGCCGCGCCCGCCGCGCAAGGCGATCAGTTCAGCCAGTACATGGCCAAACAGAAAAACCCGTCTGTCGGTGCCGACGGCGGCGACGAACAACCCGAAACCGCCGCAGCGACCCAAGGCTGGCATGCCGCCATGGGGAAAGTCGTGGCCTTGAGAGGAGATAAACGCTAATGACTACCTTAACCGAAGGCCGGCATGCCGGCGAATTCCTGGTATCCGAGGGCCGTGGCTGGATCAGCCGCGAAGGCGTTGTCATCGATGTGGGTGAAAACCTGCAAGCGGGCGACGTGCTGGGCCAAATCACCCGCGCGAACAATGCCGCCGTGGTCACAGGGTCGATTGCGGCTACCGTATTGACCGTGACAGCCGTCACGTCCGGCAAGCTGGCCGTGGGTCAAGCCATTGCCGGCAGCGGCGTTACCGCCGGCACCACCATTACCGCGCTGGGTACCGGTACCGGCGGCGCGGGGACATATACCGTCAGCGCCTCGCAAACCGTGGCCAGCACCACCCTCACCGCCAGCAGCGCCAAGGCCGTGGCCGGTACCAATACCGGCGCGGGCGCCATGGGCGCCATTACGGTAAGCAATGCCGCCAAGCCGGGTGACTACACACTAAAAATCATCAAGACCGCCACCGGCGCCGGCGACTTCCAGGTCACGGATCCCGATGGCGTCGTAGTGGGCATCGGTACGGTCGGCGTCGCCTTCTCGGGCGGCGGCTTGTCTTTCACCCTGGCCGACGGCGATCCCGATTTTGCCGTAGGCGATACCTTCACCATCACCGTGGCGGACGGCAACGGCCATTATGCCTTGCACGATCCATCCGGTACCGATGGACGCGAGGTCGCCGCGGCGATTCTGTTCGATTTGGTCGATGCATCGTCCGCCAGCACAAACGGCGTGGCCATCGTCCGCGATGCGGAAATCAACGGTGACGAAATCGGCTGGAAAACCGGTATCAGCGACGCCAACAAAGCCGCCGGCATCGAGTCACTGAAATCACGCGGCATTGTCTTGCGCTAACAGGAGAAACACACATGGCAACATTAGATATTTTTAGACAGGATGCCTTCAAGCTGCAATCAATGCTGGCGGCGATCAACGAAGTTGATCACCTGCCGCAGCAACTGGGGCAAATGGGCATTTTTACGCCAACGCCGGTACGCACGCAAACAGTATCGATTGAAAAGCTCGGCGAAACGCTATCGTTGATTCAAACCTCTCAGCGCGGAGAACCCGCTAAAAACCGCGAGACTGAAAAACGTGATATTCGTGACTTTAGAACAGTACGGATTGCAAAAAAAGACCGCATTACTTCGTCTGAACTAGCCGATATTCGGGCATTTGGTACTGAAAGCGAGTTTCTTCAAGTGCAAACAGAAGTCGCCCGCCGCTTGATGGGCCCTGGCGGTCTTGCTAACGAAATCGAATTGACGCTGGAAAATATGCGGTTAGGCGCTATTCAGGGGATCGTGCCAGATGCGGATGGGTCAACGCTTATTAACTGGTACACCGTTTTTGGTGTCAATCAACCCAACGAAATCGACTTTGACTTAGATAACGCAAGCCCTGCCAGCGGCGCATTGATGAAAGCGTGCGACACCGTGGTAGATAGCATGCGCCGCGCGGCAAAAGGCGCATGGAACACTGGCACGCTGCCCATCGGCTTGTGTGGCTCGGCGTTTTGGCGTGATTTGATTGCGCATCCAGAAGTGCGGGCGGTTTATCAATACATGCTGCAGGGCGGTTTCAGAGATGGTCTTGATGGCATTCTTGGACGCGTGCAGCGTATTGAATACGGCGGCATTGTGTTTGTCAAATACTGGGGCACCGACGACGACACCAGCGTAGCCATCGGCACCGACAAATGTAAATTTTTCCCTGCCAATTCGCCGGGTGTATTCAAAGAGGTATTCAGCCCGGGTGAACAATTCGCGCATATCGGCCAATTGGGTCAGCGTCTGTATCCATTGATCGTGCCGGATCGCGATCGCGACATGTATGCGGACATCGAAGTGTACAGCTACCCGATGCACGTCTGCACCCGGCCTTTGATGCTGCAACGCGCCAAACGTACTTAACCGCCACATGGACCATAGCATGCCGGAAAAAGACCTGATGCCGTACCTGCTGGTGGGCCTCGTCTCCGCTTGGGGCGGTGTCGCCAGTTATATCCGCAAACTGCGGGCCGGATTATTCATCCGGTTTTCGCTGGCGGAGCTGGTCGGCGAAGTCACCATTTCCGGCTTCGTCGGTTTTCTGACTTTCTTTTTGTGTCAGGAATACCGGCTCAGCATGGAAATGACCGCCGTATTGACTGGCATCTGCGCCCACATGGGCAGCCGCGCTATTTTTACGATGGAAGTCGCCGCCGACAACGTGCTACGGCGCTGGGGCGGCGTCAAAATGAGAGGAGACCAATGAAGCGCTTAGTACTGATTGCGCTGCTGTCGGGTTGCAACGCCACGGCGCTGGACGACGGTTACCAAATCGGCGACGGCCTGAACATGGCCGCGGACGGCCTGCAGCGTTTGCAAGCCGCCGTCGACCGCTACTGCAGCACGGCGCCGGGCGATCCGGCTCGCAACACGGCGCTGGCCATCATTCGCAGACGCGATCCGGATATTCCGGAAAACGGCATTTGTACTGGCCTGCCCAATGAGGACTTCTAATGTTCGAGCAGATGAACGATAGCGTGCTGACCACCTTCGGCGAACCGTTTACCTACAAAGGCGCGGCGGGCGACGTGGTGCTGCAAGGCGTGTTCGATGAAAGCATCGATCAGGAACAGATCGGCGGCATCGGCCTCAGCGACCGGGTGTTTACCTTGTCGCTGCAGACAGCCCACGTGGCGGCCAATGGCATCGCCTTGCGGGAAACGGTCAGGGTGCGCGGGTTGGATTATCAAATCATAGACCTCCATACCGACGTCGCCGGCATGGCCACCTTGATTTTACGGGCCTATTGAGCTGGCCATGCTGACCCTGCAAACTGCTCTCATCGCCCGCATTCAAAGCCAGGTATCCGGATTCAAGACCATTGGCAATCCGTCGGTCATGGCCGGCCTGGGCCAGATTGGCCCCTTGTTGCCGGCCTGCTTGGTAGTGCCGGGCAAGGCAGAACCGGTGGTCAAAGCCGCCGATGCCTTACCCGCACAAGAAGAGCAGGCCTGGGACATCGTCGTCATCGTCGCGCACCAGCACACGCAAGCGGCCCACGGCCTGACCGAAAGCCTGGCCGCCAGTTTGATGGATGGCGTATTCAAAGCCGTGCAAGGCTGGAAAGCGTCGCCCAACCAGCGTAAAGGCTTCGTCTACCAAGGCCGCTCGGCGCCCAGTTACAGCATGGGCTATGCCGAATTTCCCATGACATTTACCGCATCAGCGGTGATAGGACAGTAAATGAGCCCAAAAAACAACACACAAGAATCGATTGATAGCGCCTTGGTCACTGTCACCTTGATAGCACCGCATAGCCATGCCGGCGAACGCTTCCAAAAAAACGACACGATTAAAGTCACGCTGGCGCAAGCGGATTGGCTAAAAACATTGGGCATCATCGCCCAAGACACGCACACCCACACTCTAGGAGAATAACCCATGGTCGCATTAGCAAACGACGGCTTTCTATTAGAAGGCACCGCCTATTTCGATAGATTGAACGATCTAGGCCAATATCTCGGTTTGAAAGAGCTACCCGGCATAGCCAAGCTGGCGATCAAAACCAGCGCCGACATCAAAGACATGACCAGCAAGGATAAAGGCTATTACGGCCAAATCATCGCCTCGGTGGCTATCCCCAAACCCTCTGAGCTATCGGTCGCCTTGCGCAACGGCTCCAAAGAGGGCGTGGCGCTGGCCTTGATGGGCGATTACAGCACCTTGTCGGCAGGCGGCGGTTCCGTCACCGATGAAGCCGTGACCGCCAAACTGGGCTATTGGGTGCAACTGGCGCAGCGTAATATCACAGCGGCATCGGTGGTAGTGACTAATAGCGCGGCTGACGTAACGTATGTCGAAAACACCGACTACGAAATCAATTACGCGTTGGGCATGATCAAGGCGAAAGCTACCATCACCGACGGCCAAGCGCTCAAAGTCGATTACGCCCACGGCGCGGTCTCAGGCTGGAAAGTGCGCGGCGCCACCACACCGCAAGCCAAAGGCCGCTTGATCCTGGATGGCCGCAACCTGATCAACAACAAGTCGGTGCGGTTCGAGGCGTACAGCTGCTTGCTGGTGTCCGATGGCGAATTCGACCTGATGGGCGACGACGTGACTGAGTTCAGCTTATCGGGCCGGCTGGAAACCCCGTCCGGCAAAACCGAACCGTTCATTATTGAGCAGTGGTAAGTCGCGTCCTGATTGGATGCGTGGAGTGAAACATCATCGAGCAGTGGTAATGCTTGATCCGGTTCCCACGGTCCTCCGTGGGAACCTCTACCGGCCTTGGAGCACACTAGAACTCATGCCATTAGCGCAACCCGTATGCATTCCCACGCGGGAGCGTGGGAACGAGAACAACAGCAGTGGTAATGCTTAGGGCATAAAAAACAAAACCCCCGGCAGACTGGCATCTGTCGAGGGTTTCTAACTCAAACCTAACCAACTAGGAATGAATATACATGCAGTTTAACGTAAACAACGGCGTAGTCAAGATGCTGGAAATTATTGCAAACCATAAATCGTTACAGGTGCTGATAGCGCTATTTATTCTGTTGCACGAATTGCCGGATTTGATTGCCGCCATCCGCTGGTGGTAAACCATGAGACACAGCAAAACCATAGAACTATCCGAAGGCCGCCTGGCCACCGTGCAAGAACTGCGGGTCAAAGATGCCCGCCGCCTAATTGCCAATCTCACCGGCGTCGGCTTGCCGGACATGCTGGGCGATAAATTCCCGGAAGTGGTCGGCCTGTTGGGCGACTGCGTGCAATTGCCGGAAGGGGAAGATTTCGACGACTTCAGTCTGGGCGATGCCAAAACCATCATCGACACCTTTACCGAGGTAAACCGAGATTTTTTCGCCATGGTGGGGCTGGAACACCTGGCGCCAACCCCGTCGAACAACTCGACATCACCTGTATCGGCTTGATCGAGCGCGGCCATGGCGGCGTATTTGATTATGGGTGGTCGTTTTTCATGCGAGCGGTCAGCGGTGCCAAGCCATCAGGCCGATAGCCAGCAAAAACGCACCGACGCCAAAGCCCAGCATCAAGGCCCAAGCCAAGCCAAGCAAGCCCTGAAAAAGAGGCGTTCCGCCCAAGGCATCGATCAGTATCAACGCGGCGGCAATCGAAAACCCCAATACATAATCCGGATAGCGTTTAACCATGGCCAATAATCTCGAAGTCAAAATAAAAATAGGTGCCGACGATAAGGAAGCGCTGGATGCGTTTGTGGCATTATCGCGGAAAGTGCGTGATACGCAATCGGACTTTCGGGCGGCTCAGGACACCGTCCAGCGCCTGGCGCGTGAAATCAAAGCCAGCGATGCACCGTCGAAGGAATTGACCAACGCCTTCGAAAAAGCCAAAAAAACCGTTTCTGATTTATCCGGCAAGCTCGACACCTACCGCAACAGCTTGAGCCAGCAACGCGCGGCGCTCACCGCTGCCGGGGTCGATGTCGCCAATCTGTCCGAAGCCTACCAAAAACTGGCGCGTTCCAGCGAAGCCGCAGCAAAAGCCCGCACGCTGGGCGATAGCTTCAAAACCCTGGATTTCAAACCCTTCTCGGAGATCCAGGCCAAAATCGACAGCCTGAACGCGGCTTATAATCACCTGGCAACCTCCGGCAAGCTGTCCATGGGCGAACTGGCCAAGGCCAAACTGCAATTAAAGGACAAAACCGCCGAATTGCATAGCCAGATGAATAACTTCACCGGCGCACTGGATAACCTCAATGGCAAATGGCTGGCCTTTGCCGGGGCCTTGGCGGGTGCTGGCGTGGCGTTCAAAGGCTTGATCGATGCCGGCGTCAAGATGGAGGCTATCAAATCGCAGCTAGACGCCGTGACGGGCTCCGGCGCAAAAACCGCCGACGCCTTGAAATACATCCAGGACGAATCTAATCGGTTGGGCCAGCGCACCGACGTAATGTCTGAAGGCTTCGCCAAACTGGCTGCTGCCGCCAAGGGCACGGCACTGGAAGGGGCACCGTTGAAAGAGGTATTTTCGGCGGTAGCCGAAGCGTCTACCGTCATGCATCTATCGGCGGATCGCACAAACGGCGTGCTTAATGCACTGTCGCAAATGATGGGCAAGGGCGTGGTTTCGGCGGAAGAGTTTAGGCAACAACTGGGCGACCAATTGCCGCAGGCCACGCAAGTCGGTGCCAAGGCCTTGGGCGTCACTACCGCCGAATTCACCAAGATGCTCAACAGCGGGCAAATCCTAGCCGCCGATTTTCTGCCCAAATTTGGCCAGGCTTTGCGTGATTCCGTGGCTGGTGGGCTGCCGCAAGCGGCCAACGGCGCCACGGCGGCCTTCAACCGGCTGTATAACGCCGTGCTGGCATTCAAGCAGGGCTTGGTCGATGGCGCGATCATGCGCGGCGTGGCCGTGCTGGCCAACGCGCTGGCTAAATTGCTGGAAACGGTCAATAAATTTTCTCCGATTACCAAAACCTTCATTGCCGCCTTGGCGACACTGGCGGGGGGCTTTGCCGCCTGGCGGCTGGCGATAGCGCCGGTGGTATCGGCGATCGGCAGCGCCTTGATTCCTGTGATGGCGGGCGCCACGCTGGCGACAGGGGCGTTGAGTGTTGCCTTGCGCGCCTTGCCGTTTGTTGGCTTGGGGCTGGCCATTTTCGAAGCCGGTAGGGCTTTTTATGGCTGGATCAGCGGCGCCAATCAGGCCCAACAAGCGACCCAGCAACTTAACCAGGAAACCACTAACATCGGTCCGCAGCTCGACGCGGCAGTGGCCGGCTATGACGCGGCCTTTGCCAAAATGTCGGAAAGCATGAAAGCGCTGACCGAAGCGCAAAAAGTGCAGTATGCGGAACAACTGGCCGCGCTGGACGCCAAACTGGCGCAAGAAATGGCCGCCATTACCACCAATGCCGGTTTGAGCGAACAGCAAAAAGAGCAAGCCAAAAATGAAGCCTTCGTGGCTGCCAGCGCCCAACGTCTGCAACTGATCCAAGCCTTCCAGGCTTTGCAGTTGCAGCAACTGGACGCCTACCACGAGCAGGAACGCGCCGCCAAACAAGCCCAACTCGACAGCTTGAATGCGGATGAAATGGGCAAGCGGCAAACCCTGCAACAGCAACTGGCCCAGCTTGATCTCGGTCACTTGCAGGCCCGCCGCGAAGTTTACGCGCAAGCGCAAACCGATCTGAACGCGCATATCACCAACCTGGTCAGCGAACGCCAGCGCGAACTGGACGCGGCCAATACCATTGCCCGACAAATCGTCGGCAATGAAAACGCCCGCGAACAGGCCATTTTGACCATCCAGCGCGCCGCGATGAGCGAAAAGGAACTGATGCGCAGCAAGGAGCAGGAGGAAGCCGCCAAAATCGCCACCTTCAAAGCGGAGCTGGCCAAAGGGGAAGGGGCCGACCAAGAGAAGCTAAATACACTGGCCAATGACGCCGCCAAGCTGATCACCAATAACGCGGTGGAAAAAGCCAAGGCGGCGAAGAGTGGTTGGCTAGCGGATCAAGTCACAAAAGCCGGCGTCAGCCAGGTCAACGAGATTTATGATGATCTCAATGAAGTCCTGGGCCAGAGTAAAACCGCCCATGACGAAAATGCCGTTGCCATTGGCGGCGAAATGGAATCCGCGCAACAGGCATTGAGTTCCGTTTCTCAAGCCATTGACGCCATCGACCGAAAGCTGATCGATGCCAAGCAGGTGGTGGTGGAAGTCGAGCGCAACAGTCTGCAAAAAGCGCAGGCCATCATTGCCGACCTGGTGGCGCCCGCAACCAAAATCATCACCATCCAAACCCAAAACGCCGCCGGCCAAGCCACCGGCGGACTGGCAGGGCAACCGACCGGCCTGCCATGGCGCAATTCGGCTCCGCTCATTGCAGGCTTTGCCGTCGGCGGCTTTGCCCGCAAGCAAGGCAAATTGGCCGGTTACGGTGGCGGGGATAAGATTCAAGCCCTGCTTGAGCCGGGCGAATTCATCGTGCGCAAGGAAGCCGTGCAAAAGCTCGGCGTGCCGGTACTGCAAGCCGTTAATCAAGGCGTGTTGCCGCTGCAACGGCGCTGGGGCGGCAGTATTGGCGACGCGGTCAATGAGGCCATCAAGAAAGACAAGCTGGAAGCCATCAAACAAGCCCTGATTGCGGCGCAATCGGCGTCGGCCTACGAGGCCATTCGCGGGCGTAGCAGCTTGTTTGCCAATCGTGCGCGTGAAAAATCACTCTCAGGTATCAACCTGGCCGGCCTGGACCCGGAAACCGCCGATCAAGTCCGGGAAGCCATGGCCAACGTGCCCGAGGCCAAACAGCTCAAGGCCAACCGCTTTACCTCGCTGGATTTCACCGGCTTTTTAAACAAGCGCAATGAACCGATCCGGGAGCAATCCATACGCGAGGGCTATGCCTTCAAGGCGCTGCTCGACAACTTGGGCAAGGTCTCCAGCAAAACCTTGGGCGATGGGGGTTTCAAAATCCCCAGCATACCCACCCTTCCGACCACCGAATCCGCAACGATGGCGCCGCCCAGCAAAACCATCACCTTGCAATTCAAGGCGCCGGATGGTTCCGGGCAGGTGGCGGCGGCCTTCAACAGCGAAGCGGATGTATCGAAAATGCTGGACATCCTCAAACAATCCGGCGCACGGGTGGGGGCATAAATGGCCATGTCGATAAGCGTGTTCAAAGACTATAAAGAGGTTTGCGATCCGCGTTTTTACACAAAGACCGTAGAATTTATACCGCAGGGCAATGGGGTTTATAAAATTACAGTCCGCCACGTTTTACGCGTGGGACGATTACAACTCGTGATAGTGACTGGGGTTTGATATGGCAATCACATTAGGCGCAATCACACTGCCATCGGATCTGTTATGGTCGGATGAATTCGACTGGACCCCGATCCAGCAAAACAAAAACTACACATTGACGGGTGCTTTGGTCATCGAATCCGGCAAGATGCTGGCAGGCCGCCCGATTACCTTAGCCGGTGGCGACAATCACGGCTGGGCCAGCCGCGCCACGGTCAAGGCCCTATATGCCGCGTTGGATACCGACGCCACCCTGACCTTGACCCTCAACGACGCCAGAACCTTCAGCGTCAAGTTCGACCATGCCGCCACGCCGATTCAGGCCCGGCAAATCGTCGATTACAACAACCCCGGCGACAGCGACCATTACGCGCTGACCATTAAATTGATTACGGTGTGACCATGACTGCCCCATTTTCTGATATTGCCTTGTTAGACCGGGTTTATGCAAACGTCGATTTGCGGATTCCGCCACGCGCGGAGCGGATCAAGCGCCGTCTCGGCCTGGACGGTTTAATACATGTTCAATCTCAATCAGCAGCTTTTGTAGCTGCTCTTTGTCCTGCATCTCGGGCGGAACTTGCCGCACAGCCTGCTCCCAGCGCTCTACAAACTCATCTCGCAAAAGCCCGAGGTTTATGCCGGGCTGTTCGAGTACGGCTAGCGCAAACGCTCGAAGGGCTAGCGTTTCGCTTACGAGCTTCTTAATAGTGTTGTGCTGGCTCAATACAGCGTTTTCCAGTTGTCCCATACGATCCACGGCAAATCTCCAAGGCGTTAAAAAATGACCATCCTAGCAAACGACATAAAACTGATGAAAGCGGACACCATGTCCGACGTGGCTGAAGGCGGCGGCGCCATGACCGGCCAGCCGATCCTCGACGGCGTGTCCAATAACATGTTCGACGACGTGTCTACCTTGGATCGGGTGTACGGCGCGGTGCATCTGCGCAAAGCCTTCGGTGCCGTGCAAACCGCCAACCAAGACAAATATTACGGCGCTCATGCGATCATCAGCAAATTGCCGGGCGATCAGAAAATCGGCGTCAACCTGTTCAACACCGGCGACTGGTTCGACCGCCGGCCGGTTGCCGCGTCGCGCATCGAGAACTACCGGGCCCAAGGCCCCATCTACGCTGGCTTCTTGTGGGGCACGCAATACATGGGCAGCCGGGCGGTCACGATCTTTCAAGGCGTGACCGCGCCTTTGCCCGGCATCGGCGACGTGTTGCTGCTGGTCGCCAGCGGGGGCAGTCAGTATATCCGCATCGTTGATCTGGAGTATTCCGACCAGCAATTCACCGATGACAAAGGCACCTTTACCCGCCGCATCATTGAAATCGAAATCAGCGACGTGTTGCAGCGCGATTTCGTCGGCGCGGAAATGTCGCGATTCGACACGCTCAGCCCCGCGGCCAAAATCTACAAAACCGTGGTGGCCAATGCCGCCCGTTATTATTCTGCCCGACCTTTGGCCTTGGCGGCCAATCTCAACGCCGTCGAAATCAAGGTCGATTCGGTTTACTCGCAAGTCGTGCCCGCCTCACAGGCCGAACGCGCCTTGGTTGACGTAGAATCCGCCTCGATTGCGGCGCCGGTGATGGACGCCGCGCAAACCACCACCAGCTTTAGTACCGGCATTACCTTCCAGGCCAATAGCACCTTATACCTGGGTAGCCCTTGCGTGCCGGGCTCGTTGGTGATCAGTGGCGGTGCCAGTTTGACCGACAATGCCGGCAAGGTGCTCAGCGGCAGTACCGTGGTGGGCAGCATCGATTACGCTGAGGGCCTGATTACGTTTGCGCCCACATCGCCAACCTACGGCAGTACAAAAACCGTGGTATTCCGGCCAGCCGCCGCGCCGGCCATGCCTGCCGATACCGATGCCATTCCAGTCACGGCGGCCAATCGCGGCTATGTCTGGGCTTTGACGCTCACGCCGGCGCCGAAGCCGGGCGCTCTGCGCGTCAGTTACCGCGCCATGGATAAATGGTATGAGCTGCGCGATAACGGCTCCGGCGGTTTGATAGCGGATGAAGCGGGCATCGGCACGGGTACGGTCAATTACGTGACAGGCGGAGTGTCGATCACCACGGCGGCCTTGCCCGATGTCGGTTCTGAAATCATGTTCGCCTGGGGGCAGGCCGCCGATTATTTCAATCGCTCTAATCTGGCGATAGGCAAAGTGACCTTCACGCATCAGCTCGGCAACATGGGCTTTGCCCCGGAAACCCTGGTTATCACCTGGAACGATGGCAGCGCCTGCACGGCTACTGTCAACGCCAGCGGCGTGATCAGCGGCGATGCCACCGGTAACGTCAACCTGGTCACGGGCGTGGTCAGCTTCAGCCCCAACAGTTTGCCGCTGGGCGGCACCACTTTTACCTTCAATTACAATTGGGGCACGCCGATCACCAAAACCTTGACCGCGTTTAATATCAGCGGTAATCAGGTCACGCTGGATGTGGCGGACACCGATCTGGTGCCAGGCTCGATTTCGGTGGCGTGGAATGCGCCGTGGGCGGCTGACCCTATCAAACTATCTCCAACGCCAAGCGGTAGTATCAAGCAGGAAGATAGAGATAATGGCGTGGGTGGCCTTATCGGTGGGCGCTCTGCGACGATTGATTATGCAACAGGCATTCTGGTATTCAATCACAATACGTCGGGGATTTATAAAGGCGCGATGTACACCAAGGGTTCCAATCCCTATAAAGCTGGCCACTACTCCGCGATTTACGACTATGGCTATTACTCAGCCAACACCACCGCGCCTTCGGAATTCGTCGTCACCTACCGCAAAACCAGCCCCGGCACGGCGGCGCAAGAAACCTTGGTGGCCAGTGCCTTGCAAATCGACCTGACGCCGGGCTACGCCGAAAACGTCATCCCAGGCAGCGTGCTGTTCACGTTGGGCGGCCGCACCTACTTCGACCGCCTGGGCCAGCTGTTTTACAACATCGACCGCGCCACAGGCTCTGCCACCTTGGGCGGCACGCTGGATTACACCACCGGCGTTTGCAGCATTAGTGCCTGGGCCTCGGGCCAATCGCCCACGCCGTCACTGTTGGCACTGGCCACCAGCATGAACTGGCGACCGGTGGAAGTGGCGGTATTCCGCACCTTGGCCGCGCCGATCAAGGTAGGCGTGTTCCAGATTCGCGCGACCGCCGCCGATGGCACGCAACTGGAAGCCACTGCCAACGCTCAAGGTGATATTGTGGCCAGTCAGATTGAAGGCAAGATCGAATACGACACCGGCGTCGTCAAGCTGCGCTTTGGCGAACTGGTCACGGCAGCCGGCAACGAGGGCGAAGACTGGTACATCGCTGAAAACGTCGAAAACGGCCAAATATGGAAGCCTAAGATGGTGCTGGCCAACAGCATTATTTACACTACCGTGTCCTATACCTATTTGCCGCTGTCTTCCGCCATTCTGGGCCTCGATCCGGTGCGCTTGCCTGCCGATGGCCGCGTGCCGATCTATGCGCCGGGGGATGTGGTGGTCGTGCTCAACGACCAAACTACCACCGGCACCTTTACCAGCAGCTCAACCACTAACCTGGGCCGGGTGCGCCTCGCCAAACTGACGGTACGCGATTTGGGCGGCAATGCCTTGCCTACCAACAAGTACACGGCTGATCTTGACGCCGGTACTATCACATGGGGCGATTTATCCGGCGTATCGCAACCATTGACTATCATCGACCGTATTGAGGACATGGCGGTGCTGACCGACGTGCAAATCACCGGGCAACTGGCTTTGTCGCAACCCTTGAGCCACAACTTCCCCAAGGAAGGCACGCTGGTTTCCAATGCCATCATCTGGGGCACGCTGTATGCGCGGACCAGCATTCCGTTCGATCAGCAAACCTGGACCAATGTCTGGAGCGATACCTTAATCGGCTCATCGGTCGCCGCGCAATACAACAACGTGCAATACCCGATAGCCGTCGATAACGCCAGCGCCATTCAGGAAAAGTGGGCGATCATCTTTACCTCGTCCACCGCCTTCAACGTCATCGGTCAAAACGTCGGCCAAATCGCCAGCGGCAACACCTCCGCCGATACCGCACCGATCAACCCCAACACCGGCCTGCCGTACTTCACGATACCGTATCAAGGCTGGGGTTCCGGCTGGGCCTCAGGTAACGTGCTCAGGTTCAACACCTACGCCGCCAATGCCCCGGTCTGGGTGATTCAGGCCATAGGGCAGGGCGAGGCGACGGATGATGATTACACCTTTTGCCTCGAAATAAGAGGCGACATCGGTACTGTGTAAGGTACGCAAAGACTGGTTCCCACGGTCCTCCGCTCATCGTTATACACATCTCTGTGCGACAACCTGCTGAGCTTCCAATGCAATGACAAAATCGCGCAAACGCTGCAGTCCGATCCACATGGCTTTGGCACCCGGCGGCCCGTCATGCTTGCGTCCGAGATAACCGCCCAAGCTCGCCACCAAGAGAATCACTTCGCCCAAGCGAGGTGGCGTAAGCGGCGGCGGGCAAAGCTTAACCACAATGTAAGCAGCCCGCCACTCCTGTGGATCGAAGATAATTTCACAATCCATGTCCGGCGTAGTCCGTCCCAACATCAGCGTGAACAATACCCGCCAGGCAATAACCATGTACAACGCTAAACAAGGTAGCAGTCGGTCCTCGGTTTCCAGATGCAGTCGCTTAATCTGGCATCCGCTCTTGAGCACATGGAAGTACACTTCAATGCACCACCGCACGGCGTACCACATGACGATCGTTGCCGCCTGTTCGAAACAATCGATCGGCAAGCTAGTCAACAATAGCCATTCCAAACGTTCCACGCCAGACGGTGGTGCATCTTCGCGTGCCAGCACCGCATTGATGGTGAGTTCCGGTAGCCGATACCCTATCCGCTTAGGCGGTTTGAGGGTCACTGTAATGGCGCGTAACGTGATATGCGCCAGTCGCGCCGTGCGGTTCGGTCGCGGTTTGACGTTCACCTCAGAGTAACCCAATACAGGAGCTTGCTCCACGGCGGCCCACAGGCATTTCGTACCGTTCTCCGGCGAAGCCAACACTCGGTTTTGCGCCGCACGTACGATCCATTGAGCCCGTACCGCAGGTGCGTAGTCATGGTATTCGGCAAACCACTCGTAAATATCGCCCTCCCTGTCGGCAAGATTGATCAGCAGGGTGTCCGGCATTTGCGCCTGTAAAGCGCAACTGTCCTGGTAACTTTCCAGCCAATGGCGACTCTCTTTTTCGTCTACGCCTTTGTGAAGTCGTTCACTCCTTTGGCTTGGGATCTCTCGAGGCCAATACGATGCTTTCACGACACCCAAACAAATACGCGATGGCGTAAAGGCAACTGTCGGATGCAGGCGGCGCAAGTGTTTCTCCACGTCTTTCACTGTGCCAAGTCCCTTCGGCCCCAAGCAAATATTCTTATCGTCCTCGGTGGTGTCCTGTGCCAGCAGCACGATTGGGCTGCTCTTCATGCGCTCGATCGTGGCATCTCGATGCGGCGCCAGTATCTTCTCGAATGTCGTCTTAGCGTTATTGAAGAAGCGATAGGCTCCCATCGTCTCCTTCCAGCCTCCGCAGGCCGCCGGAATACTGAGTTGTGGATGCTCGCCCAATTGCTCCAATAGCAAGGCCAATCTCTTGTTTAGACGTTGATCTTCCAAATTGGCAGTTTGCACTTCTTCTTCGGCCCAGTTGCTCATCGCCTTTCTCCTGTTTCTGTGTCTCCTTGTAGTTTAGTCTTTGAGGGACTTGTGTATAACGATGAGCGGTCCGCCGTGGGAACCCATGCCGGCCTGAAAGACAGGTATGCATTCCCACGCTAGAGCGTGGTAACGAGAATAAGAGGACACGCAATGACACTCGGGCTATCAACCACCATTAGAAACAACCGACTACAGACGATAGTCGACGCCTTCGACGCCGGTACCGGCTCCGGCAAAATCCTGCTCTATACCGCCGGCTCTGGCCGACCGGCCACCGGCGCGGCCATCACTGATCAAGTTTTGCTCGGCACGATTACGTTGTCAGATCCGTGCGGCACGGTCACCGATGGCGTATTGACCTTCGCCGCCTTTACCGAAGACTCGCTGGCCGACGCCACCGGCGATATCGCTTTTGCCCGGGGCGTCGATAGCGATGGTAATTTCGTGCTGGATATGGGCTGTGGGGTATCTGGCTCAGGGCAAGAGCTGATATTCAACACGCTATCCGTGCAAGCGGGCGGGGTGATTCAGATATTGAGCGGGTCGTTGACGGAGGGGAATGCGTAATGGCTGGCGATCCCTATTGGTACGATAACGTCAAGTTGTTGCTGCCGATGATCGGCGCAAACAATAGCACGACGTTTACTGATTTGGAGCGAGTGCCGAAGGTGGTTACGCCCTATGGCAATGCCAAAATCATCACATCGCAGGCCGATCCGTTTGGCAACAATACCGGGGTGGGGTCTTTTAATGGGAATGGAGATTATCTACAACTTGTAGCGTTAGGACTAAAAAACAGGAACTTTACTGTGGATGCCTGGATAAAGCCATTATCAACCCACATCGGCGTGGTGATCAGCGCTTATAATAAAACCGGATATCAAGCCAACACTACTTACATAGTTTTTTACAACAACGTAGTTTCTCTAGGAAACGGGCTTGTTGGCGTAGATTCGCCCACTTTACCTTTAGGCCAGTGGTCACTAATATCGTACACCTATAATCACGCGCAACAAAAGACAACCGGATTTTTGACCGGGCAGAATTTCGGCAGCGTAGTTGGCGCAATCACGAATGAGGCCCTGTCGTTTTTTGTCGGAGGTTCACCCGGCGATAATAACTGGGGGACGTGGTGGTTTAACGGGTATATAAGCAATGTCCGGATTACGCTAGACGTAATCAGATACACAGCAAACTTTACCCCGCCCACCGCACCATTCCCAGACTACAACACCCAAATCAGTGGCACCGTAGACGAAACCTTGGCAGCGTCCACTTTCGTGGCCGAAGCGCACCAAGCCAGCGACGGCGCATTGTCCGGTCGCAAGGTCTTTACCGGCGCGTCCTTTACCGTAGACATCAAAACCCCTGAAAAAGCCCATTATTTGACTGTCAAGCCCGATGTCGGCGCGGCATGGAAAGCCTCGACCGCCTACGCCCTCAATGGCAAAACATTCCCAACCGACCCCATCACCAAACCCTACTACTACACCGCCACCGTCGCCGGCACCTCGGGCACCACAGAACCCAACTGGCCCACCACGCCCGGCCAAACCGTCACCGACGGCACGGTAACCTGGGAATGCGTAGAGCGCCTGGTGCAGCCGATCACCCACGGGCCATTGATCCCCAGCTAAATGGCCTACACGCCCAGCACCACATTCAATTTTAGCCAGGGCAGCTACACACCCGGCACGACGTTTAGCTTCAACACCGGCGAAGCGGTTGCAGGCGAGATAGCCGCCACGCTGTCCGGCATCACCGGCGCGTTCACGGGGTATTCATTCGCGCCCGGCACCGTGTTGGGCGCTTTGGCGGGGCAATTGCAAGGCGTGTCGGCTGATCTGGTCGGCAACGTCGCCGCGCAGGGCGTTTTATCCGCCACCCTAGGCGGTTTAACCGGCCAATTTGCCGCCGCCGTCGTCCCACAAGGCCAAATCGACGCCACGCTGACCGGCATCACCGGCACGTTCGAGGGTTTGAATGTCGCCAACATGGGCCAAATCAACGCCACACTGCAAGGCGTGGGCGGCTATTGGTTCGCGGAATACGATTCCAACGTCCCGCGCTTTACTGTGGGCAGCGTTTGCAGCCGCCAACAAGACACCGGCACATTAACCCACGCCGCCCAAGCGCCCATCGATCAAACCACCCGCATCGATCACGCCACCGACTTGCCGCATACCCTTGCCACGCCGATCAATCCCGGCACTCGCTTGCCATACGGCCATACCAGCAAAACCCACATCCAGCGTTGCGGCACGGTAGCTGACGCCACGCCAGTAAACGCCAATATCCAATCGGTGCAAGACTTATTGCAATGGGCGGCCAAGCATTGGCTGAGCGATGCCGAAGATGCCAAGCCAACAAACGCCAGCGCCGCGGCGGTCGTACAGCAAATGACCAAAATCCGCCCGCCCGATTGGCGGCATCCCGTGCAAGATAGCGGCACCACTCGGCACGATTTCATCAAGACCATCGCCGCAGAACCGGAAGCGCCGTGGCGCTATACGCCAAGTTCTACGTTTTCGCTATTCGCGAATCCAGACTATACGCCTACCGAGGTTTTTGACTGGCCCAACGTCGTCCCGCGCATCCACTTGGCCATGCGTCACGTCGTCGGTATCGACGGCCTGAGCTTTTTAGCGCCACGCCAACAGGCCGGCCAAACCAAAACCAAGCGCTGCATTCCGGTCGACCAAGCCCGTAGGCCGCCGCCAGGCCAATCGATCATGCCGGAACCAGAGCGGCCACCGTACGAACCGCCGCCCGACCACGTCACCGTTACCATCCCGACTCAACAGGTTTACCTCATGCAACACGTTATCAGCGTCAAAACCGTACCCGGCAACATCGACGTGCCGATGGGCAATGTCAGCTTATCGTACGATGCAGATTCATTCGCCTGGCAATTCAGCGGCACGTTGCTGGACGCCGCCGCGCTGGCATTGGTGCAAGCCGAAACCGCCGTGGAGCTGGCCGTCACCATCGACGGCTATCTCTGGCATGTGCTGGTCGAAAGCATCGAACACGGCATCCAGTTTGCAAAACACTCTATCAGCCTGAAAGGTCGCTCACTGACTGCAGAGCTGGGCGCGCCGTATCTGCTGCCCACCAGCGCCACCATGGGCGATACGTTGGCCGTGCAACAATTAGCCGATTCATTGATGCCGGTCGGCTGGTCGATTGTCTGGAACGCACCCACCTGGAACGTTCCCGCCGGCGCCTTCAGCTACACCAACCAAACCCCGATCCAAGTCTTGGCCGGCCTGGTCAATGATATTGGCTGTGTCGCCGTCCCGCACCCTAGCCAGCGCAGCATCACGGTACAGCCGCGCTATCCGGTTTATCCATGGTACTTTGCCGAAGCTCCGGCCGATCTGGAAATACCCGAAGACGCCTTGACCAGCGTCAACCTGCGCCCATCTATCGCCACCCAAGCCAACGGCGTTTACGTGCACGGCGGCGAAATCGGCGGCGTGCTGGGATGGTGCAGGCTCACCGGCACCGACGGCGCGAAACTGGCCCCGACCATCAGTAACAGCCTGATGACCGACGTGATTGGTTGCAGGCTATTGGGCGAACGCATCCTGGCCGGCCAGCAAACACAACCCGTCATCAAATCCGCCACTTTGCCACTCGACGGCGATGTATTCCCGCTGGCCAGCGTAGGCGACCTGGTACAAATCACACTCGGCAGCGACATTATCAAAGGTATCGTCAACAGCGTCAGCATCGATGCGAGTCTGAGCAAAGTCAGCCAAACCATTCAAATCGGCGAAGAAACCGCCAACATCTGGACCGCATTCACCAGTCTATTGCCGCGCGATCCGTTGCTAGTCGGCACCATCGCCAGCGTTACCGGTGAAACCAGCGTAGTGACCCTGCTGGATGCCGGCGTCGTCAGCGTGCGCGGCACGGGTACGGTGGGCGGTAAGGTGTATATCCGGGCAGGGCGGATAGAAGGCCCAGCGCCGACAATGACGCAGAATGAGATTGTGGTTTAAGCCATCAGTTTCTTGGCGATTAGTTTTTAACAAATTTGTTAAAAAGTCCTGACCTTCTATAAATCCGTATTCTTCAATGCGATCTTTAATCCAACTGGTATCATATGTCCAACAGTCGGTCATTCAGCGTAGCTTTTGGCGTAAGCAAACAACAGACTGATAAAATAACCCTTAAGAATCAATAGTCAATAAACAATGGCGCAATACATTTTTTCCATGAATCGGGTTGGCAAGGTAGTGCCACCCAAGAAATACATTCTGAAAGACATTTCCTTGTCGTTCTTCCCCGGCGCAAAAATCGGCGTACTGGGCTTGAACGGTTCCGGTAAATCGACCTTGCTGCGCATCATGGCCGGCGTCGACAAGGAAATCGAAGGTGAGGCGATTCCGCTGAAAGGCATCAACATCGGCTATCTGCCGCAAGAGCCCCAGCTCGATCCCAACAAAACCGTGCGCGGCAACATCGAAGAAGCCGTTCAGCACATCAAGGATGCGCTGGCAAAACTGGATGCGGTTTATGCGGCTTACGCCGATCCTGATGCCGATTTCGACAAACTGGCTGCCGAACAGGCCAAGCTGGAAGACATCATCAACGCCTGTGACGGGCACAATCTCGATCGTCAATTGGAAATTGCCGCCGACGCGCTGCGCTTGCCGGATTGGGACGCCGATGTGACCAAGCTGTCCGGGGGTGAAAAACGCCGCGTGGCCTTGTGCCGTTTGTTGCTGTCCAAGCCCGACATGCTGCTGCTGGATGAGCCCACCAACCACTTGGATGCCGAATCCGTAGCCTGGCTGGAACGTTTCCTGCACGATTACACTGGCACCGTCGTCGCGGTGACCCACGACCGTTACTTCCTCGATAACGTCGCCGGCTGGATTCTGGAATTGGACCGTGGCATGGGCATTCCTTGGGAAGGCAACTACTCGTCCTGGCTGGAACAGAAGGAAAAACGCCTGGAACTGGAGGAGAAACAGGAAACCTCCCGCCAGAAAGCCATGAAAGCCGAGCTGGAGTGGGTGCGCTCGAATCCGAAAGGCCGTCATGCCAAGAGCAAGGCGCGTCTGGCCCGTTTCGAGGAGTTGTCGTCGGTCGAAGTGCAAAAACGCAACGAAACCCAGGAAATCTATATTCCACCCGGACCTCGCCTGGGCGACGTGGTGATCGAAGCCGAGAATGTCAGCAAAGGCTTTGGCGACCGATTATTGATCAACAACCTGAGCTTCAAATTGCCGCCCGGCGGCATCGTCGGCATCATCGGCCCGAACGGTGCCGGTAAGACCACGTTGTTCCGCATGATGGCCGGTTTCGAGAAGCCCGATTCCGGCACATTCACGATGGGTCAAACCGTGCAGTTGTCCTATGTCGAGCAGTTCCGCGACAACATGGACAATAACAGGACGGTCTGGGAAGAAATTTCCGATGGCCTGGACATGGTCACGGTCGGCAAGTATGAAACACCCTCACGGGCGTATTGCGGCCGCTTCAACTTCAAAGGGCCGGACCAGCAAAAACGCATCGGCGAATTGTCCGGTGGTGAACGCAACCGTGTGCATCTGGCCAAGTTGCTGAAAAGCGGCGGCAACGTATTGCTGCTCGACGAACCCACCAACGACCTGGACGTGGAAACCTTGCGGGCATTGGAAGAAGCCTTGCTGGCCTTCCCCGGTTGCGCGGTGGTGATTTCGCACGATCGCTGGTTTCTGGATCGGGTTGCGACCCACATGCTGGCCTTTGAGGGCGATAGCGAAGTAGTCTGGTTCGAGGGCAACTATGCCGATTACGAGGCCGATCGTCATCGTCGTCTGGGTATCGATGCCGACACGCCTCATCGTATCAAATACAAAAAAATCGGCTGACCGGCCTTGAATGCGCTGTCCGCTGACGTTTACCGAACGACGTGGACAGCAAAATATATGCGGGAACTTGAAAAGACAAAGACATGTCCCAATTCTGTCTTTGTATCTGTCTGGCAAACCCCAATGACAGTGTGTTGAAATGAACAGGTTTAGCGGGTAATGTATTGCCGCAGCCTGAACAATAATAAGGAGAAAGAGGATGTCAAAAGCGCAAAATTTGCAGGACAGTTTTTTGAATGCACTCAGAAAAGAGCATACCCCCGTGTCGATTTTTTTGGTCAATGGCATTAAATTGCAAGGGCGTGTCGATTCGTTTGACCAATACGTGGTGATGCTGAAAAACACGGTCAACCAAATGGTGTACAAACACGCCATTTCCACCATCGTCCCCAGTAAAAATGTCAGCATGCATCGCGATGCCGATAGCAGTGATGAAAGTTAAGAGGTTTTTGTTTGTTTGAACGTCCTGATGCGGGTGAACGGGCTATTCTCGTTCACCTGAATTTGCAAGTCGGACAAGAAGATCTCGACGAGCTAAAAGAACTCACCAAATCCGCCGGCGCGCAGCCGGTTCACGTCGTGACCGGGAGTCGCTACAAACCCGACCCGAAATATTTCGTCGGCATCGGCAAAGTAGACGAAATAAAGGCTGCGGTCGCCGAGCACCAGGCCGACATCATTATCGTCAATCATCCATTGTCACCCAGCCAGGAACGCAATCTGGAGCGTGCGCTCGAGGTGCGGGTGGTCGATCGCAACGGCCTGATTCTGGATATTTTTGCCCAGCGCGCGCAAACGTTCGAAGGCAAATTGCAAGTCGAACTGGCCCAGCTCAAGCATTTGTCGACGCGCTTGATCCGTGGCTGGACGCATCTGGAGCGGCAGAAAGGGGGGATAGGTTTGCGCGGCCCCGGTGAAACCCAATTGGAAACCGACCGGCGTTTGTTGGGCGTGCGCATCAAGCAAATTCAGCAACGCTTGGAAAAGGTGGAAAAACAGCGCCATCAAGGGCGCAGTAAACGCAAAAAAGCCGAAATTCCGACCGTTTCCTTGGTCGGTTATACCAATGCCGGCAAATCGACCCTGTTCAACACCCTGACCGGTGCCGGCATTTATGCGGCCGACCAGTTGTTCGCGACGCTGGATCCCACTTTGCGGCATTTGCCCCTGGGGAATAATGGTGAAGTGGTATTGGCGGATACCGTGGGCTTCATTCGGCATTTGCCCCATGAGCTGGTGGCGGCGTTTCGTTCGACCTTGCAGGAAGCCAGCGAAGCCGATTTATTGCTGCACGTGATCGATGCGAATGCCGAGGATAGGGATGAAACCATTTTTCAGGTCAATCAGGTCCTGGATGACATCGGCGCCGGCAAAATTCCTCAATTGAAGATTTTCAACAAGATCGACTTACTGGACGGCATTCCACCGCATATCGATTACGACGCCGAAGGCAAGCCGGTCGCGGTCTGGATTAGCGCGCAAAGCGGGGCCGGATGCGAGTTGTTGCAACAAGCTCTGATCGAATGTTTTTCCGATGGAAAAGTCATCAAAAAATGTTTTCTGTCTGCTGGACAAGCTGGTTTGAAGGCAAAATGGTTCGGACTGGTCAGATTCATCGATGAAACCGTCAATGATCATGGCGATTGCGAATTGACGATAGAGATCGACAAAAAGCACTTGGGGTTGCTAAAGGATGTTCGGGTGGAGGAAGTGGCTCCGGTGCCGCATCAATGACGACGGCAGTCCCAGTTTGTTGCCCGGATGGCGGGAAATTACGATAGAATGACCGAGTTTGGCGCGGCATAAAATAAAGCGGTTTTTCTCATAACGCTAATATGCACAGTTTACAATCCAATTGGAGCGTTTGGTATGTCTTGGAATGAGCCCGGTGGTGGCAACAAAGACCCCTGGAGTGGTCGTAACGATCAAAATAATCCACCTGACTTGGACGAAGTGATTCGTTCCTTGCAGGACAAGTTGGGCGGTCTGTTTGGTGGCGGCTCTGGGGGCGGTTCCTCGGACGGTTCCACCATGCGCGGCCTCGGTATCATCGCCGCCGGCGCCGCTGTGCTGTGGGGCTTGAGCGGCTTTTACATCGTCGATGAAGGTACCCGTGGCGTGGTGACACGCTTCGGTGCTTATGTCGAAACCACGACGCCCGGCTTGAATTGGCATGTGCCGACGCCGATAGAGCAGGTTCAGGTCATCAATGTCGAGCAGCAACGCTTCATCGAAGTGGGTTATCGCTCAGGCGGCGGTCAGGCCATGGGCTCTGTGCCGAAAGAATCCATGATGCTTACCAGGGATGAAAACATCGTTGACGTTCGTCTGGCGGTGCAATATCAGGTCAAGGACGCCAAAGATTATGCCTTCAACGTACTGGACCCCAATTCCACGTTGAAACAAGTCACCGAGAGCGTGCAGCGCGGCGTGATCGGCGCCAGCGACATGGATTTCGTGCTGACCGAAGGGCGTAGTGAAATCGTCATGGCGATCAAGTCGGAGATTCAAAACGTGATGGATGCCTATAAGGCCGGCATTTTGATCACCAGTGTGAATCTACAGGACGCTCAGCCCCCCGAACAGGTGCAAGGCGCGTTCGAGGATGCGATCAAGGCCCGAGAAGACAAGCAACGCTTGATCAACGAAGCGGAAGCCTATTCCAATGATGTAGTTCCGAAAGCGCGCGGCGCCGCTTCTCGCATCGTGCAAGAGGCCGAAGGTTACAAGGAAAAAGTCATCGCCCGGGCTAATGGTGACGTCAGCCGCTTTGGTCAATTGATGGTGGAATACAAAAAAGCCCCCGCGGTGACCAAACAGCGCATGTATATCGAAGCGATGGAGTCGGTACTGGAGCGCTCCAACAACGTCCTGGTCGATGTCAAGGGCGGCAATAACATCCTGTATCTGCCGCTGGATAAAATGACCACGAAAATGAGTGAAGAGCAGCCGGCGGTCGCGCCTGTCAGCCATGAATCGACTTCGGTGGTTTCGCAACCCGTCAAGGAAGCGGTCAAAACCGATATTCGTGCTTCAGCCCGTGAACGTGATGTGAGAGGACGCTAAGATGGGAAACAAGATAATCGTCGGCGTTGGTGCGCTGTTTATTGGTTTGGTCATGTCGGTGTTTACCGTTTCCGAGACGGAACGAGCCATTAAATTTCAATTGGGTGAGATCGTCGGCGCGGATTTCAAGCCGGGAATCCATTTCAAGATACCTTTCATCAATAACGTCAAAAAATTCGATGCGCGTATCCTGACCATGGATGCGACACCCGAGCGTTTTTTGACCGCTGAAAAGAAAAACGTCATCGTCGATTCGTTCGTTAAATGGCGTATCGGTGACGTAAAAGCGTTTTATACTTCGGTGGGCGGCGATATAAACCAAGCCAACATCCGCTTGGATCAAATCATGAAGGACGCCGCGCGTAGCGAATTCAGCAAGCGGGAAATCAAACAACTGGTTTCCACCGATCGCAGCGTCATTCGCGAAGCGTTGAAAACCAATGTATCGCCGCATGCGCAAAAGCTGGGTATCAACATTGTCGACATCCAAGTCAAACGCATCGATTTGCCGAACGAAGTGAGTGCCTCGGTTTATCAACGGATGGAAGCCGAGCGGGCCCGGGTGGCACGTGAATTTCGTTCGCAAGGTTCGGAAGCGGCCGAAAGAATCCGCGCCGATGCGGACAAGCAACGCGAAATCATTCTGGCCAATGCCTATCGCGACTCCGAAGTCCTGCGCGGTGAAGGCGATGCCAAGGCCGCCGAGATTTTCGCCAATACCTACAGTGAGGACAGCGACTTTTATGCGTTCTATCGCAGCATGATCGCGTACAAGCAAAGCCTGGGCAAATCCGGCAACATCATGGTGCTGGAACCCGATTCGGATTTCTTCAAGTTCTTCAAACATCAAAAATAAGCCATACCATTTGAAACGTGGTGGAAAGCGCTCCGCTATCTAGGCGGGGCGTTTTCTGCGATTGGGATAAAGAAAATGCAAAAAAAAGACTCCTGGTTGTTACCAGAAGGCATCAGCGAGGCACTGCCGGAAGAGGCAGCGCATCTGGAGCGCCTGCGCCGGAATTTGCTCGACACGTTCGCGTGCTGGGGATACCAGCTGGTTATTCCACCCTTCGTGGATTTTCTGGATTCTTTGTTGACGGGTTCCGGGCATGATCTTGACCTGCAAACCTTCAAGCTGACCGACCAATTGAGCGGTGAAATGTTGGGCGTGCGCGCCGACATGACCCCGCAAGTAGCCAGGATCGATGCGCACAATCTCAAACACGAGTGGCCGACCCGGCTCTGTTATGTCGGCACGACCTTGCACACCGTGGGCGACCCGCTGGAAAAGACTCGCAGTCCAATGCAGATAGGGGCGGAGTTATACGGTCATGCCGGCATCGAAAGCGATTACGAAGTGATTCAGCTGATGCTGGAAATGCTCGCCATTAGCGGCATTCAAAACGTGCATCTGGACATGGGCCATGTGGGCGTCTATCGGGCCTTGGTCGAACATGCCGGCTTGAACAAACAACAAGAAACCGAACTGTTCGATGTGTTGCAACGCAAAGCCAGAACCGAACTGGCGGAATTAATCGAAGGGTTTGCGATTTCCGCTCATTTCAAGGACATTTTCAACGCGCTGCCCAAATTGAACGGTGGCATCGACATCCTGTCCAAAGCGGCCCAACTGCTCGATATCGGCAATGGCGACATTCAAACCGCTTTGCAGGATTTGCAAGTCATCGCCGAAAAACTGCAACGCGATTATCCGTCTTTGACCGTCAGTTTCGATCTGGCCGAATTGCGCGGCTATCATTATCACACCGGTCTGGTCTTTGCCGCTTTTGTACCTTCGATAGGACGAGAAATCGCGCGGGGCGGGCGTTACGACAACATTGGTGCCGTGTTCGGCAGAGCCAGACCCGCGACCGGTTTCAGCGCGGATTTGAAAGTGTTGGCGGGCTTGTTGGCAGGCGAAGACGAAGCACCGGTACAAAGCATTTTCGCGCCCGCCGTGGAGGATTGCGAGCTGTCGCGGACCGTTCGCGATCTGCGCGCCTCCGGCGTGCGGGTCATTCGGCAATTGCCCGGTCAAACAGGCGGCCCCGAGCAATTGGGTTGTAACGCCGTATTGGAAAAACAAGATCAACAGTGGGTCGTCAGACCATTGGCTAGTCGTTAAAGCATTCATTCAAGGTTGGAAAAAGATATGGGAAAAAATGTTGTGGTTATCGGCACACAATGGGGTGACGAAGGTAAAGGCAAACTGGTCGACCTGCTGACCGAGCAGGCCGCGGCGGTCGTGCGTTTTCAAGGTGGCCACAATGCCGGTCATACGCTGGTGATCAATGGCGAAAAAACTGTCTTACATTTGATTCCGTCGGGCGTATTGCGCGAGGGTGTGCAATGCATGATCGGTAACGGCGTGGTGTTGTGCCCGCAGGCTTTGTTAAAAGAAATCAACATTCTGGAAAATTCCGGCGTACCGGTACGTGATCGGCTGAAAATCAGCGAAGCCTGCGCCTTGATTCTGCCGGTGCATGTCGCGATCGACCAAGCCCGGGAAAAGGCGCGTGGCGACAAAGCGATCGGTACCACGGGTCGCGGTATAGGCCCCGCTTACGAAGATAAAGTAGCCAGACGTGGCCTACGTGCCGGCGACCTGCGTAACACGGAAGAATTTGCCAAGCGCCTGAAAGAGTTGGTCGATTACCATAACTTCATGCTGGTCAATTATTACCATGTAGACCCTGTCAATTACGAAGAAATTTTGCAAACCACGCTGGAATTGGGCGAACACATCAAACCGATGTTGACCGATGTCGGCGAAGAGTTACAGGCTCACCAATCCCAGGGCCATAACATCCTGTTCGAAGGTGCACAGGGCGCGCTGCTGGACATCGACCACGGCACTTATCCTTATGTCACATCATCGAATACCACGGCGGGTGGCGCAGCGACTGGCGCCGGGGTTGGGCCATTGGCCATCGATTATGTGTTGGGTATCACCAAGGCTTATTCAACCCGCGTTGGCAACGGTCCATTCCCTACCGAACTGGAAGACGGCAATGGCGACCATCTGGGCGTCAAAGGGCATGAATTTGGTGCCACCACCGGTCGTAAACGCCGTTGTGGCTGGTTCGACGCGGTGTCGATGCGTAAATCGGCCCAGTTGAACAGCTTGAGCGGCATCTGCCTGACCAAACTGGACGTGTTGGACGGCCTGGAAAAAATCGGTATCTGTACGGCCTACAAAATCAATGGCCAACTCACCGAGATCGCCCCGTTGGGCGCGGATCAATATGCGGCCTGCGAAGCGGTCATCGAGGAAATGCCCGGCTGGACGGGAACCACGGCTGGTATAACCGAGTTCGACCAGTTACCGGAAAACGCCAAGGCCTATATCGCGCGCATAGAAGAATTGGTCGGTGTCAAGGTCACGATTCTTTCCACCGGCCCGGATCGCAACGAGACCATCGTGCTGGAAAGTCCGTTTGCCTAAAATAACGCTCGAGCATGGACGCAGACTGTTGTGTGCATGCTCGTTTATAAGTATTCTCCGAAATTGACAACTGTCAGTAATAACAGTACCTTAGCCCGCTTTGCTTACACGTCGTCTTCAATCCTGAATCTCAAGAGTCATTAATGGAAGAATTTCATCGCATCAGTCGTCTCCCGCCGTATGTCTTTAATATCGTCAATGAGCTGAAAGCCAAGGCGCGAGCCGAGGGCGAGGATATTATCGATTTGGGCATGGGCAATCCCGACCAGCCGACCCCGCCGCATATTTTGAACAAGATGATCGAAGTGGCGCAGCGTGGCGAAACCCATCGCTATTCGGTTTCCAAAGGCATACCCCGCCTGCGCAGGGCCATTTGCACCTGGTACAAGAACCGCTTCGACGTCGATCTGGATTACAACACCGAAGCCATCGTCACGATTGGCTCTAAAGAAGGTTTGTCTCACTTGGCCTTGGCGACCCTTGGGCCGGGCGACGTGGTATTGGTGCCGAATCCGGCTTATCCTATCCACCCTTATGGCGTCGTGATTGCCGGCGCCGATATTCGTCATGTGCCGTTGACGCCTGGGGTAGATTTCTTCGAAGAGTTGCGCAAGGGCATCGCCGAATGCTGGCCCAAGCCGAAGATGCTGATCCTGAATTTCCCCGGCAATCCGACGTGCCAGTGCGTCGAATTGGATTTCTTCGAAAAAGTGGTCGCGATCTGCAAGGAGCACAATATCTGGATCGTGCACGACATCGCCTATGCCGACATCGTCTTCGACGGCTACGTGGCGCCGTCCATCCTGCAAGTACCGGGGGCCAAGGACATCGCAGTGGAATTTTTCTCGATGTCGAAAAGTTACAACATGCCGGGCTGGCGGGTCGGCTTCATGTGCGGCAATCCGACTTTGGTCGCGGCTCTGACCCGCATCAAATCCTATATGGACTATGGCACCTTCACGCCGATCCAGGTCGCAGCGATTACCGCGCTGGAAGGGCCGCAGGATTGCGTCAAGGAAATCTGCGAAATGTACCGGGTACGCCGCGACGTGCTTTGTGATGGCCTGAATGGCATGGGCTGGCATGTGGAAAAACCCAAAGCCACGATGTTCGTGTGGGCGCCGATTCCGGATGCCTATAAGGAAATGGGTTCCATCGAGTTTTCCAAAAAATTGATCATCGATGCCAAGGTGGCCGTGTCGCCGGGTATCGGTTTTGGGCAATATGGCGACGACCATATCCGCTTCAGCCTGATCGAAAACGAACACAGGACCCGTCAGGCCTTGCGCAGCATCCGTAATATGCTGAAGAAAGACAACGTTATATAATTACGAGTATTTTGGGTTTAACGCTAGGAGTCGGGTTTGAAGCCAGTAAGAGTGGGTGTTTTGGGATTGGGGACCGTCGGCGGTGGTACCGTCAACGTATTGAAAAGGAATGCCGAGGAAATTGCCCGCCGGGCCGGTCGGGAAATCGTGGTCAGCCGGGCTTCGGCGCGCAATCTCACCCAACGGCGCATCTGCGATACCCAAGGCATTGCCTTGACGGCAGACCCTTTCGAAATCGTCAATGATCCCGATATCGATGTCGTCGTCGAGTTGATCGGCGGCTATGATTTGGCCAAACAACTGGTGATGTCCGCGATCGCCAACGGCAAGCACGTGGTCACCGCCAACAAGGCCCTGATTGCGCTGCACGGCAACGAAATATTCGCCGAAGCCAGTAAAAAAGGCGTCATGGTGATGTTCGAAGCCGCCGTCGCCGGTGGTATCCCCATCATCAAAGCCATCCGCGAAGGCTTGGCCGGTAACCGCATTCAATGGCTGGCCGGCATCATCAATGGCACCGGCAATTTCATCCTGACCGAAATGCGGGACAAGGGGCGCGATTTCGACGATGTCTTGAAGGAAGCGCAGGCTCTGGGTTATGCCGAAGCCGATCCTACCTTCGACGTCGAAGGCATCGATGCAGGCCACAAACTGACCATTCTGGCCTCGATCGCTTTTGGCATTCCGCTGCAATTCGACAAGGTCTTCACCGAAGGCATTACCAAGATCACCCGTCTGGATGTGGAATACGCAGAAGCCTTGGGTTACCGGATCAAGAATCTGGGCATCGCCCGCAAAACCGAACAAGGCATAGAACTGCGCGTGCATCCGACCCTGATTCCGAAACGCCGCTTGATCGCCAATGTCGACGGCGTGATGAATGCCGTTCTGGTCTGCGGCGATGCGGTGGGGCCGACCTTGTACTATGGCGCCGGTGCGGGGGCCGAGCCGACTGCTTCGGCCGTGGTGGCCGACCTGGTGGATGTGGTGCGGGCGATGACCAGCGATCCGGAAAACCGTGTACCGCATCTGGCGTTTCAACCGGATGCCATCGTCGAGACCCCGGTGCTGTCCGCCGACAATATCCGGACCGCTTATTATTTACGATTGATGGCGGACGACAAACCCGGTGTGCTTGCGGACGTGAGCCGCATTCTGGCGGCCCATCACATCAGTATCGAAGCCTTGATTCAGAAAGAGCCGCCGCAAGGCGAGACGTCGGTGCCTATCATCATGCTAACGCAGCAGACACAGGAAAAAGAAATGAACGCGGCGATTGCCGAAATCGAGGCGCTAACCACGGTCAATGGCAAAGTGGCTCGCATTCGCTTGGAAACCTTAGGATAAAGCATGGCAACAGAAAAACGTTATACAGGACTCATCGAACACTACCGCGACCGCTTGCCGGTTGCGGCCGATACCCGCGTGATCAGTTTGGGTGAGGGCAACACCCCATTGATTCAATTGCAAAACATTCCGCGCCTGATCGGCAAGGATGTCGATATCTACGTCAAATTCGAAGGCCTGAACCCGACTGGCTCCTTCAAGGACCGCGGCATGACCATGGCCGTGACCAAAGCGGTGGAAGAGGGCAGTCAGGCCATTATTTGCGCCTCGACCGGCAATACTTCGGCATCCGCGGCGGCCTATGCGGTTCGCGCCGGCATTCGCGCCTTCGTGCTGATTCCAGAAGGCAAGATCGCCCTGGGCAAGTTGGCGCAAACTTTGATGTACGGCGCCAAGATCATTCAGATTCGCGGCAACTTCGATGATGGCATGTCCATCGTCAAACAGATTGCCGATCATGCGCCGGTGACCATCGTCAACTCCATCAATCCTTACCGGCTGGAAGGACAAAAAACCGCCGCGTTCGAAATCGTAGACGAACTGGGCGATGCGCCGGATTTCCATTGTCTACCCGTCGGCAACGCCGGTAATATCACGGCTTACTGGAAAGGTTACAAGGAATATTCGACCGATAGCGCGACTCACAAGGCGATCACGAAAAAACGTCCGGTCATGTGCGGTTATCAGGCCGCCGGTGCCGCGCCATTCATTGCCGGCCACCCGATAGAACATCCGGAAACGCTAGCCACGGCGATACGCATCGGTAATCCACAATCCTGGGACGGCGCCTGGACCGCGCAAAAGCAATCCGGCGGCTGGTTTGCGTCGTTCAGTGACGAACAAATCCTGGCGGCGCAAAAAATGCTTTCGCAATACGAAGGCATTTTCTGCGAACCGGCTTCGGCCACTTCTCTGGCCGGCGCGCTACACGACATCGGCAATGGCAATATTCCAGAAGGCAGCAAGATCGTCTGTACCTTGACCGGCAACGGCATCAAGGACCCGGATACCGCGATCATGCAATGCAAGGACGCGCCGACCGTCACGGTTGACGCGACGATGGACGCGGTGAAAAAAGCCATCCTGGATTCGATGTAATCGTTGCACTCGCAACAAAGCCGGCGTTTGCCGGCTTTTTTATTTGATATATGTATTTACAAGGCGTCAAAAGAATCATTGCTCCGCGGCCGCATCAAGGTGAACCGGCCAATTTGACGGGTCTCGACCCGGTATTGCAACGAATTTTCAGTAGTCGAGGCATTCAAACCGTCGAAGAACTGGATCGCAGTCTGGCGAAACTGCCTTCGCCCTGGTTGTTGAGCGGCATGCAAACGATGGTGGAGCATCTCATCGCCGTCATTAAAGAGCAGCAAGCCTTGACGGTCGTAGCCGACTTCGATGCCGATGGCGCGACCAGTTGCGCGCTGGCCATCAAGGGCCTGGCCTTGTTTGGCGTCAAACGTTTGAATTTCGTGGTACCCAATCGTTTCGAATACGGCTATGGCTTGACGCCGGAAATCGTCGAATTGGTCAAACGGCAACAGCCGGACGTGGTCCTGACCGTCGACAACGGCATCTCCAGCTTGGCCGGGGTACAGGCCGCCAAGGCCGCCGGCATCAAGGTGCTGATTACCGATCATCATTTGCCGGGACATGAGATGCCCGCGGCCGACGCTATCGTCAATCCCAATCTACCCGAAGACAAATTCCCCAGTCGCAATATTGCCGGGGTCGGCGTGATGTTTTACGTGCTGATGGCCTTGCGCATCCGACTGCGCGAATTGCACTGGTTTGAAGACAAGCGAATGGCCGAACCCAACCTGGCGCAATTGCTGGACTATGTCGCCCTGGGTACCGTGGCGGACGTGGTGGCCTTGGACCAGGTCAACCGTGTTTTGGTGCATCAGGGGTTGTTGCGGATTCGCTCCGGGCAGTGTCAATGCGGCATCAAGGCCCTGGTGGAAGTATCCGGCCGGCGATTGGCCAACATTCACGCCGCCGATCTCGGTTTTTCCATTGCGCCGCGCCTCAATGCCGCCGGGCGCATGGATGACATGTCGCTGGGCATTCAATGCCTGCTGACCGACGATGCCGGCTTGGCAAAGGACATTGCAGAGCAACTCGATGTCTTGAATCAGGACAGAAAGGAAATCGAAGGTCAAATGAAGAACGAGGCCATGGCGTTGTTGGCCGAGATGCGGGCGTTGGATGAAAAACATGTCCCAGCGGGCGTCTGCTTGTATGATGCCAATTGGCACCAGGGCGTGATCGGTATCTTGGCTTCACGGATCAAGGATAGGGTGCATCGACCGGTGATCGCATTCGCGCCGGCGGATAACGGCGAACTCAAAGGCTCCGCGCGCTCGATAGCCGGGGTACACATCCGCGATGTGCTGAGCGACATTGCCGCGACGCATCCCCAAATATTGAGCAAATTCGGCGGACACGCGATGGCCGCTGGCCTGAGTATTAAGCTGCACGATTATCCCCATTTTGCCTTGCTGTTTGCGGATATTGTCGCCAACAAACTGCATCAGGCCGATCTCCAACAAAAAGCCTGGAGCGACGGGCAACTCGATCCCGAACATTTGACGCTGGCCTTTGCCGAACAATTGCAGCAAGTCGCCATTTGGGGGCAGGCATTTCCGGAACCGGCGTTCGACGGCATTTTCGACGTGTATCAATGCCGCATCGTCGGCAAGCAGCATCTGAAATTCGTGTTGAAATTGCCGTTCAGCAATGTATTGATCGACGCCATCGCTTTCTTTGCGGATAAACCGGAAAGTTGGTTGGGTTGCCGCAAGGTCAACGCGGTGTATAAACTGGATATCAATGAATATCGCGGCCAGCGTAGTTTGCAGCTGCAATTGCAGTACTTGGAAAAAATGGAGTGATCCCATTATGTTGGACAAGACCTTGGCTTGGATCGATCGCCACTTATTGTGGCTGTTATCAGCGGTACTGGTATTACGTGCTGGTTTCTTGTTTGGCAACGGACTGGATCTGATTGGCGACGAAAGTTATTACTGGGATTGGTCGCGGCAACCGGACTGGTGTTATTACAGCAAGCCACCGATGGTGGCCTGGCTGATCGGCGCATTTACCTGGTTATTGGGTGACTATACGGCCGTCGTGCGCTTGCCGACTTTGCTACTCGGCACGGTTTTCCTGGCTTATTTCCATGCCACGGCAAAAGCATTCTACGGGCCTAGGGCTGCGGCCATGGCTTTGCTGCTGATTTTGGCGACACCTATCAACGTGCTGGCCAATTTTTTGATGACCATCGATCCGCCGTTGTACTGTTTCTGGGTCATGGCGCTTTTTTACCTGCGCAAGGCCTTGTTCGATCACGACGCCAAAGCCTGGCTGTGGGCCGGATGCGCCAGCGCCGCGGCCTTGCTCAGCAAGCAAGTCGCCATAGCTTTGCCGGTGATATTGTTGCTGTTTTTGCTGATATCCTCACCGCACCGAAAGTATTTGAAGCGCGAATACTGGCTGTATGTGTTGCCGATGTTGCTAGCCGCAGTGCCGATATTGCTGTGGAATCAGCAACATGATTGGGTGATGTTTGGCCATAGTAAGTCTCACTTTGGTGATCACGAAGCAACTAGTTGGCTGAAACATTTACAGCACGCGCTAGATTTTCTGCTCTATCAGTTGTTGCTGTTATCGCCACTGATATTTTTGCTGCTGCTGTTTACCAGTTTGCAGGGCATATTGGGCTTCAACAAGCTGTCTTCAGAACAACAATTCCTCTGGCTAATGGGGCCATTAATGCTGTTGGGAGTATTGTTGCTCAGTGTACTGCAAAAAGTACAAGGCAACTGGCCGATGCCTTTTTATATCAGTGCCTTAATCTTGTTCGCCGGCACATGGGCGGCGGGCGCCTGGCAAAAGACCGTCAAATTTGCGCTGGCATTGGGTTATCTCATGGTGATGATGACCTATGTATTACCTTTACTACTGCAGATTCTGCATTTAAAAGACAGCGAATTCGATCCTACCAAGCGTTTTAAAAGTTGGCAGGAACTGGCACTGAATCTGCATTTTGAGCGCTTGATCGCTCAAGCCAGTCTGGACGACACCTTCGTCGTCGCATTGGGGCATCGCTATCTGGCCAGTCAATTGGCGTTTTATTTGCCCGACCATCCAAAGGTCTATCGCTTCGAAGAATCGGGGCAGGTCATCAGCCAATATGAGGTATGGCCGGGGCCGCGGGATTTCGTCGGCAAGAATGCCTTCATCGTCGGCGAAGGCCGGCAAGCGAAGGTGCCGGAAGCCCTGAAAAACGCTTTCATGCGCCTGACTTTTTTTGCTGAGGTTGTCAATCCAAACAAGCCGGATGCGCCATATTCTATCTATCTGGCCGAGAATCTGCTGAGTTGGCCGGCTACTACCAAACAAGATGTCATAAAGGACTGATATGCCGAATCGATCAATAAAGCGCGCCAAGCGAGAATTGTTGGTGTTGGTTTTTCTTGCGCTATCGACCACCTTGTTATTCTGGCTGACGGACCTGGATTCTCAATTGGCCGCGTTGTTCTATCACCCCGGCCACTCCCTCGCCGAATGGCCCTACCAATACTGGCCGCCCTTCAAGCTACTCTACGATTATGCGTTTCCGTTCACCGTCATCGGCGGTTTGACGGCATTGGTGATTTACATCGTTGGGCATTTTCATGCCCGCACGCGCAAATTCCGCCGCCGGGCCTTGTATATCTTGCTGGTGATCGCGTTAGGTCCGGGCGTATTGGTCAATCTGGTCGTCAAGGATCATTGGGGGCGGCCACGCCCGTTGCATACTCAGACTTTTGGCGGGCAATATGCTTATGTCCCGCCAGTGAAAGTTGGTCATACGCCAGATAAATCTTTCGTTTGCGGCCACTGTTCGGTCGGCTATGCCTTTTTTGCGCTGTATTTTTTATCGCAAAACCACAAAACGTTTTATTTGATTCTGACCCTCGCGCTGGCCTGGATCATGGGCTTCACCCGGATGACATCGGGTTCGCATTTTTTATCGGACATTTTGTGGTCCGGCTATTTGGTGTTTCTGGTGGCTTTTTCCTTATATTACGGCTGGTTTATCCGGGTAATGCCGGGACAGCCCAGGCCGGACCATAACGCATGAAACCGACTATCTGGGTGGATGCCGATGCCTGTCCCAACCTGATCAAAACCGTGCTATTCCGGGCGGCGCAAAAAAGGCAATTGAATCTGCGTCTGGTCGCCAATCAATTCATGGCGGTACCGCCGTCAAAATACATCGCGGCGATACGGGTTGGCGGCGGTTTTGATGTTGTCGATGACTATATCGTTCAGCATGCGCAGGCAGGCGATTTGGTCATTACGGCCGATATTCCGCTGGCCGCCGAAATCATCAGGCTACAGGGTTTTGCGCTGAATCCGCGTGGCGAAGTTTACAGTCAAGACAATATCGGCGAGAAGTTGGCGATGCGCAATTTCATGGCGGACATGCGTGATTGCGGCTTGCTGTCGGGCGGAGCCGCGGCAATGAGCGCCAAGGATGTGCAGAATTTTGCCAACGCCCTGGATCGCTTTCTGGCCCATCGTGCATCATAACGGGCTGGGTTTTGCCGGCGAGCTTGTTATAATAGTCGCTGTTTTTCCTAAAATTCTGACGAGAGATTTGCATGATTCAAGGTAGTATCGTTGCTTTGGTAACCCCGATGACGGAAGACGGCGCAGTCGACGACACCAGTCTGAAAAAACTGGTCGAGTTTCATGTCGAGCAGGGCACCGATGCACTGGTCGCGGTGGGTACTACCGGCGAATCGGCGACACTCGATGAAGACGAACATTGCCATGTGATCAAAGCGGTTGTCGAGTATGCGGCAGGACGCATTCCCGTGATTGCAGGCACCGGCGCCAATTGCACCCGCGAAGCGATTCAGCTGACCGAAAGAGCGAAACAGGCCGGCGCGGACGCCTGCTTGCTGGTCACGCCGTATTACAATAAACCGACGCAAGAAGGCTTGTATCTGCATTACAAAACCATCGCGGAAGCCGTCGACATTCCGCAAATTTTGTATAACGTACCCGGACGCACGGCTTGCGACATGCTGCCGGAAACCATTGGCCGCCTGGCGAAAATCCCCAACATCGTCGGGGTCAAGGAAGCCACCGGCAAACTGGAGCGCGTCAAGCAGATCCGCGAATTATGCGGCGACGACTTTGCGTTATATACCGGCGACGATGCCACCAGCATGGAATTTTGCCTGCTGGGCGGCAACGGCAGCATTACCGTTACCGGCAACGTTGCGCCAAAACTGGTACACGAAATGCTGTCCGCCGCGATGCAAGGGGATCGTGAAACCGCGGCCGCGATAGATGCCAAATTGCAAGGACTGCATAACGGCTTGTTCATTCAGTCCAACCCGATTCCGGTCAAATGGGCGGTCGCGGAAATGGGGTTGATGGGCAGGGGTATCCGCTTGCCGCTAACCTGGTTAACCGAGGATTGTGTGCCAACAGTGCGCGCCGCGATGCAACAGGCCGGCGTATTATAAACATGCATAATCCACGCATCCTGCGCTCATTCGCCGGTGCGGTGCTGCTATTGGGATTGTCGGCCTGTAGCACCATCAAAAGTTGGTTCCCGGACAAAGAGAGGGACTATCAATTCACCTCGGAGATTCCCGAGCTGATCGTACCGGATGACCTGAAAAACAAAGGTTTGGCCAGTTTGGCCGCCCCGTCGCCTCGGGCCAGCGACACGGCGTCGGAAGCCGCGTCAAGCGCAGCCGATGACAGTGTAGCCGAACAACAGACGGAAACCGGTTCAGCGGATCACACGACTCAGCAGGCCGGCACAGCAGATGAGCATGCCGAAGGGGTTGCGCCTGTCGCCAGCGGTGCCAGCAGTCTTCAAGTCGATCAACCCAAAACCCAGGCCACTCGGATGGTGGGACGTGCGCTGAGTCGGCAAAAAATGGAAATCGTCGAACGTAACATCGACAAGGGTTATTTCTATGTCAAATTCGACCCCCATGCCATAGAAGTCAAAGACGACAGTATCTGGGACGAATTCACCTTCATGTTTGGCGACGACCCCAGCCAGGAACAGGAATACCGCATCACCGTCCGGCAGATCAGCGAACAAATGAGTGAAGTCACCATTCAAGACAGTGATGGTAAAACCCTTTCCAATGAAGTGGCCAATGCATTGCTCAAATTGATCACCGACGGCATCAATCAGTCTGTCGCTTCGCCCGCTGAAGATATGACCGAAGAACCATCGGAGCAGAATGCACCCGAAGAGGCAGCGCCCGAACCCTCTCCGCAATGAAGGGTTTCGTAACAATCAAAACAGTCCCTCGCCCGCGAGGAGTAGGGACTTTTACGATAACCTCCAATGAGAGGATTTCGGCCGGACTTACCGCCTGATTTCCGATATACCCTTACATAATTCGCTTTAACACTTTTTAAAATCATCATGTTGACCATTCCCGGAACCCCCGCCTTATCGTCATTTCGTATCGAAAAACTGCTCAGCCAATTGCAAAGTCTGGATGACAAGGTTCTGGCGGTTCGAGCGCGTTTCGTGCATTTCGTGCAGCTGGAGGGCGATTTATCTGACGCGGATCACGGCATGCTCGCCCGGTTGCTGGATTATGGTTATGCGGCCGATACCACGGAGCCGGATGCCGAAGAAATCGTAGCTAAGTTATGGGTTGTTCCGCGTTTGGGTACCATATCGCCTTGGTCCAGCAAGGCCTCGGAAATTGCCGAGCGCTGCGGTTTGACGGCGGTCAAGCGCCTGGAACGCGGCATCGAATATCGTTTTACCTGCTCTTCGGCATTGAGCGCGGATGCTTTGCATGAATTGTCGGCCTTGTTGCATGATCGTATGACACAACAGGTGGTTTTCGCCGAAGCCGAACTGGATCTGTTTGCCGAGCACGAACCTCAGCCGCTGCAAACCGTGGCCATCATGGAGCGGGGCAGGGAAGCCTTGGTCAAAGCCAATACCGAATTGGGCCTGGCTTTGTCGGCTGACGAAATCGATTATTTGACGGACAGCTTTAGCCAATTGGGCCGTAATCCGACCGACGTGGAATTGATGATGTTCGCGCAGGCCAATTCCGAGCACTGCCGGCATAAAATTTTCAACGCCAGTTGGACCATAGATGGCGAAGAGCAGGCCAAATCGCTGTTCGCGATGATACGCAACACCTACAACGAAAATCCCCACAACATTCTGTCCGCTTACAAGGACAATGCCTCGGTGGTGCAAGGGCCGCAAGCCAAAGTTTTCATTCGCGACGCCAATACGCACGTCTACGGTTATGTCGACGAAGCAGCGCACATTCTGATGAAAGTGGAAACCCACAATCACCCGACCGCGATTTCTCCGCACCCCGGCGCCGCGACCGGTTCCGGCGGTGAAATTCGCGACGAAGGCGCAACCGGGCGTGGGTCGGCCACCAAGGCGGGTTTGACCGGTTTCAGCGTTTCTCATCTGAAAATCCCCGGTTTCACCCAACCCTGGGAAAGCGACAACGGCAAGCCCGATCGCATCGCCACGGCCTTGGATATCATGCTGGAGGGTCCGATAGGCGGCGCGGCGTTCAACAATGAATTTGGCCGCCCCAATATCGCCGGCTATTTCCGCAGCTTCGAACAACCCGTCGAGACCGGAGAAGCCAACCAATACCGCGGTTATCACAAACCCATCATGATCGCGGGCGGCATGGGCAACATCCGCCCGATGCTGGTCGAAAAACAACCGATTCCAGCCGGCGCCCTGATCGTGATTTTAGGCGGCCCCGCCATGCTGATCGGCCTGGGCGGCGGCGCGGCTTCGTCGCAAACTTCCGGCGAAAGCGCGGCGGAACTCGACTTTGCCTCGGTGCAACGCGAGAATCCGGAAATGGAGCGGCGTTGCCAGGAAGTCATCAACCACTGTAATTCATTGGGTGAAAATACGCCGGTTATCTCGATACACGACATCGGTGCCGGCGGCTTGTCCAATGCGGTGCCGGAGATCATCCACGATTGCGACCGCGGCGGCCGTTTTGAGTTGCGCAAGGTGCAAAATGCCGACAAAGGCATGTCGCCGATGCAAATCTGGTGCAACGAGGCGCAGGAACGTTATGTCGTGGCTATCAAACCCGAATCGCTCGAACTCTTCGAATCCTTCTGCAAACGCGAGCATTGTTTGTACGCCGTGATCGGCGAGGCCATCGACGAAGAGCATCTGACGCTGAGCGATGAATGGCTGGGGGGCAAACCGGTCGATCTGCCGATGTCGGTTTTGTTCGGCAAACCGCCGAAAATGCATCGGGATGTGCAACGTTTACACAAAACCTTGCCGACACTGAACTTCGAATCGGTCGATCTGGCGGACGCGGTCAAACGGGTATTGGCATTTCCGGCCGTCGCCGACAAGAGTTTTCTGATCCATATTGGCGATCGCTCGGTCACCGGTTTGGTGGCGCGCGATCAGATGGTCGGTCCGTGGCAAGTGCCCGTGGCCGACGTTGCGGTCACCGCATCCGGCTTTTCCGCCTATACGGGAGAAGCGATGGCGATGGGCGAGCGCACGCCGTTGGCCTTGATCGACGGCCCAGCTTCCGGGCGCATGGCGATAGGCGAAGCCTTGACCAATTTGGCCGCCGCGCGTATCGGCACGCTGAACGATGTCAAATTATCCGCCAACTGGATGGCCGCTTGCGGCAGTCCGGGCGAGGATGCGGTTTTATTTGATACCGTCAAGGCGGTCGGGATGGAGTTGTGTCCAGCCTTGGGCATCGCGATTCCGGTTGGCAAGGACTCTTTGTCGATGAAAAGCGTCTGGAAAGATGAACAGGGCGAGAAAACCATGACCTCGCCGTTGTCGCTGATCATCACCGCCTTTGCGCCGGTAGTGGAGATACGCAAAACCCTGACACCGGAACTGAAGCACGAAGATAGCGTGTTGCTCTTGATCGATTTGGGACAAGGCAAAAACCGCCTCGGCGGCTCGGTACTGGCCCAGGTTTACAATCAACTGGGCGATCGGGCGCCGGACTTGGATGACGCGGGATTATTCAAACGCTTCTTCGACGCCGTTCAAATGCTGAATGAAAAAGGCCTGATTCTGGCGTATCACGATCGGGCGGACGGCGGCTTGTTGGCGACGGTCGCGGAAATGTTGTTCGCCAGCCGTAAAGGCGTGGAGTTGGAGATCGCCGAATTGGGCGATGATGCCTTGGCGGCCTTGTTCAACGAAGAATTGGGGGCGGTGCTGCAAGTCAAAACCAGTGAGCTGGATCATGTCGCGCGCCTGCTGGATCAAGCAGGACTGGATGATTGCAGCTTCGTGATCGGCAAGGTAGTTGAGGGGCAGCGCTTGCGCATCGCGCATAATGGCCGGGAAATCTTCAGCGCGGATCGTGCCGCGTTGCAGCAAACCTGGTCGGAAGTCAGCTATCGCATGCAGGCCCTGCGCGATAATCCGGATTGCGCTCGTCAGCAATTCGAGCGCATCGCCGATGACAGCGATCCGGGCTTGTCGGTCACGTTGAGTTACGACGTCAACGACGACGTTGCCGCGCGCTTTGCCGGCCAGCCAAGGCCAAAAGTTGCGATCCTGCGGGAACAAGGCGTCAATGGCCATGTCGAGATGGCGGCGGCTTTCGACCGGGCTGGATTCGCGGCGATCGACATCCATATGACCGACATCATCAACGGCCGGGTCAGCTTGAGCGAATTTACCGGGCTAGTGGCGTGCGGTGGCTTTTCGTATGGCGACGTATTGGGTGCGGGCGGCGGTTGGGCCAAGTCGATTCTATTCAACCCGAAAGCGCGCGACGAATTCGCGGCCTTTTTCGCGCGCACGGATACCTTCGGTCTGGGCGTCTGCAACGGTTGCCAAATGATGTCGGGATTGAAAGACATCATACCCGGTGCCGAACATTGGCCGCAGTTCAAACGCAATCTGTCTGAACAATTCGAGGCACGGGTGGCGATGGTCAAAGTGCAAGCATCGCCGTCGATTTTCTTCCAAGGCATGGCCGGTTCCATGCTGCCGGTGGTCATTGCCCATGGCGAAGGACGCGCCGAATTCGGTTCGCAAAACCCGGCCGATGCCACAGTCGCGATCAGCTATGTCGACAACCGGGGTAATGAAACCGAGGCTTTTCCGGCCAACCCTAACGGTTCGCCGATGGGTATCACCGGACTGACGACAAACGATGGCCGTTTCACGATCATGATGCCGCATCCAGAGCGGTGCTTTCGCGCGGTACAAAACTCGTGGCATCCCGCCGATTGGCAGGAAGACGGCGCCTGGATGCGGATGTTCAGAAATGCACGAGTTTGGGTGGGTTAAACGCGACTTCGGCGCGGATAAACCTCCTGGCGTCCTTGTCCCGCTTGCTGGAAACGTATGGTAATAAGGCCATCTTCGTGCAAGCTTTTGCCGAATTCATCGCGAGTTATTTTTGTTTTTCGTTTATGCCTTGTTTAGGCTATTCTGCCGGGTTTAGAACGTCGATGGTTTGGCGATAGAGGAAAATAACGTGGATATTGCAACCGTACTCGGTTTTATAATTGGTGTGGCTTTGGTTGCGGCGGCGATTTTGACCGGCGGTAGCCTCATGCTATTCATCGATGTGCCGTCGATTTTGTTGGTGTTTGGCGGCACATTCGGGGTTTCGTTGATGCGTTTGTCATTGGATGATTTCTTGCGGTCGTTCGCGGTGGTCGGCAGAGCGTTTTTCAACAAAAAAACCGATCCGGCGCTATTGATCGAAGAGGCTGTAACCTTGGCGGACTTGGCGCGTAAAAACGGCTTGTTGGCGCTGGAGTCTGCCGAAGTTTCCGATCCTTTCATGAAAAAAGGCATTAGTTTATGCGTTGACGGCTATACGCCGGAATTCGTGCAAAATCTGCTACAGCAAGATATCGATCAAATGGTGAGCCGAAACGAGATAGGCCAATCGATGTGGAAAGGGGTTGCCGATCTGGCGCCGGCGATGGGCATGATAGGTACCTTGGTGGGTCTGGTACAGATGCTGGCCAATATGTCCGACCCGTCGGCCATTGGTCCGGCGATGGCGGTAGCCTTGTTGACGACCTTATACGGCGCGTTGATTGCCAACGTGTTCGCGCTGCCCATGATCGATAAGTTGGCTAGCGTCTTGAATTACGAAAAAACCAACAAGGAACTGGTGCTGAATTTCATCACCAATCTCCAGGAAGGCACCAACCCGAAAATCCTGCGAAACCTGTTGAACACCTATATTCCCGAGAAAAAACGCCCGGAGGACTAGCCGATGGCCAAATGTCCAAAATGTCCGCCACCCGGCGCGCCGGCCTGGTTAGCGACCTTCGCCGACATGATGTCGTTATTGATGTGTTTCTTCGTCTTGCTGTTATCCATGGCCAGCATGGATGTGCAGAAATTCAAGCAGATTGCGGATTCGATGAAAAATGCTTTCGGCGTGCAGCGTCTGATCCAGGTCGATCAAATCCCGTTGGGTACCAGCGTTATCGAGCAGCATTTCAGTCCTGGACAAACGCAGCCGACGCCGCTGGAAGAAATTCAGCAATCGACGCAACAGCAAACCGAGCAATTGGATGAGTCACCCGACACCATGGAACGGGCCAAGCAGCAAGTGATCGCGGAAAATCTGCAGCAAATCGCCGATCAAGCCGAGGAAATCAAGGATCGCCTGAAGGTTGAAATAGACCAGGGCCTGGTTACCGTGGGCACCAAGGGTTTCAGAATTGTCATTCGCATCAACGAAAAAGGCTCTTTCCCTTCGGCCAGCGCCATCTTGCAACCCGGTTTCGAACCGGTCATGGATAAAATCACGCAGTCGATTGCAGAATCGCACGGTAAAGTGATCGTAGCCGGCCATACCGACGACGTTCCAATCAAGACCGCGATGTATCGATCCAACTGGGAGTTATCCTCTTCCCGCGCCGTGACGGTCGTGCAATATATGCTGGAAAAGAATCAAATCGATCCTCAGAGATTTTTGATCGAAGGCCACGCCGACACACACCCCTTGTTTCCCAATGATAGTCAGCAAAACCGCGCGGCCAATCGTCGGGTGGAAATCGTCATTGCTCAGGATGAGGCCTTACTGAAAGACCAAGATCCTTCGTTACGGGTCATCCAGACGGACAGTTTTCCAGACAAACCCCTTTAAGCTGGATATTTATCATGTTCACCGCAAACACTGAGAGACGGCGATTTTTTAGAATCGACGATACCCTTTGCATTAGCTATCGCTTGATTGACCCAGAAACGGCGAGTGCTGGCCTCAAGGCAATGGAGCCGTTATCCCGCCAATTTTCGGTGGCCGCTACGCTCGATGTTTTGTCGCAAGAAGCGCAGCGCATCATGCTGAGAATCGAAAAGCAAAACCCGGAATGGCTGGAGCTTTATCAAGTGCTCGATGCAAAAATCAATACCCTGGCGCAGGCCATGATGTTCGCCTGTAGCGATGTCGACGCGCAAAATTGTCGGGATGTGAACTTGAGTGCGTCCGGCGTGGCTTTTGCACAATCCAGCCTTTTGGACATCGGGCAAAATTTGGCGATCGAAATGTATTTGCCGTCGACGCTAGCGCTGATTCTCGTGTATGGCAAGGTCGTCAATTGCCAGGAGCTAGGAGAGGGCCAGTATTCGATCAGCGTCGACTATACGCACATCCGAGCAGAAGACCAGGAACTGCTGATCAAGCATGTCGTGCGCCGGCAATGGCAGCAATTGCAGCAAAACAAGATGCGCGCCGAGTCCCTGTCATGAACGACCTGTTGCAGCTGCGATGAAGCAATACCGTGAAGATTGTTCATTTTGCCGACTCATGCGCAGCTTGGCCTTTACCGGGCTGGCGATGGGTTTGGGCGCGGGCGTGGCGTCTTTGTTTGACGTATCTCGAATTCAGATGGTTTACACCGGCATGATAGTCGCCGCAATCTTGGTTTTTGGCATACTCGGGTTGGGCCGAAACAAGACCGATGACCGAGGTTGACGACGGTTTTAGGGAGGCCGCAGACCTAAAAATCCCGCGAAGCGGAAAGCTGCCGAAGGCAGGCCTGAATCCCCTCATACCGCCCCGAGCATCGCCGCCGTTGGCAAGAATAGCCCGAAAGGGGCGCAGCAAGGAGGCTGCGCGTTTCTCGCATAGGCTGGGATGCCCCTTCGAAAAACCCTTGGCAACGGCAAGACGCGCAGGTTCAAGGCGGTATGCGGGGTGTCTTTTCTTTTGGATACTTTTCTTTCGACTGCATGGATGCAGGAGTTAGGGCAACGCATGGAGCTGTTGCCGAGGACAAGCAAAGAAAAGTATCTCGCCTGTCGGTGCGAAAACCGACTTTAACATAGGCTTCGCGGTGCGTTTCCTTAAATTGTAGCCTCAGTTTGAATGACATCCTTTGAAAGGAGGCGATATGATATTAGCGCCTTGCCAAAAAAGGTATTTTGAAAAGAGGCGTATCCCTTAGCCGAAGTAATTCAAATCGATTTTTTCCAGCGGCTGCCCGGACTGTTCCGGCGAAGATCGTCCCAATTCCAATAACAGGCCAGACGAAAGAGAACCGACTATTTTGGTGAGATCCGTGAGCTTGATACCTTGCTCCACCAGAAACAGCATGTAGGCATAACGTAGCGTTTCGGCATTGATTTGTTCTGGATTCCGCAGTCCGCTGTCGATCGCGGCGCAACAAAGCAAGGTTTCAATGTCTTCCAGGGTGGGCCAAGTGTTCACAGGGCCTTCCTGGGCGAGCAACTGCGCAACCTGCCGGGTCATCATCAGGTTTCGACGGCCGGGAATCAGGATTAGCGCATTCTGCGTGTCCAGGTTGTCAGGCTGTAGCGAGACTATTTCAGACAGCGATAACCCGTTCAGCAACAAGCCAATGATCAGTTTGATATGCGGGTCCGCCGCCAGGTATAGCGCCAGGACTTCCTCATGCGTCAACGCCCTGGAAATGTTCGCCACGGGTAAGGCCTTGGCCGGTTCGTAGGCAACCCGGGATTGAGGCGGCGTAAGGTCTAACATCGGCTGCGCTTGATGATGAAGATGTATGCCGCCTAAATTCATCGGCGCCGGCGCCGGCATCGGCAGCGGTTCCCGATTCAGATAATCGATGATGATGACGGCGGATAACGCCAGTCCAAGACTGACCACGAAGGCCAATAAGGATTGTTGCAAATAATTCGGGCTGATCGGTTTGTCCGGCAAGGTCGCCCAGTCGACCACATCCACTTGCGGATATTTTTGGCGCTGTTTGACATCGATATCGACCAGACGCTGCTTGGTGTCTTGTTGCAAGGTTTCCAGTTTCAGCAACTCCTGTTGCAGGGCTTGGTGTTCGGCAAATTGCTTGGTGTAATCCGCCGCCAGTTTCTTGTGGGCTTCCATTTGCTGCTTGATGGCGATCACCGCTTGCCGTGCCGCCGCATAATCGTTTTCGGCTTGTTGCCGGGCGAAGCTCTTGCCGACCGTGGCTTTTTCGGCAATTTTCGCTTCTATTTCCATCAGTTGTTCCCGCACCCGGCGCAGGCTGGGATTGAGTTCAATGTAATCGTGCGTGTATTGTCCTTCTATCGCGGCTAATTGATCGCGCAATTTCTCGGCCTGTTGCACCAAGACCGCCATCGATTGCGAATCGGTGTCGGGTACAACCGTCTCATTTCTGGAGATGGCAGCCAACACGGCGTCGAATTTGGCTTTAGCTTTGACTTCTTCCTCCATGGCCTTATTCAACGAAGCATTCAAGCCTTGCAGGCGCGCATGCGCCTGATTATCCGCGCTTTCGGTGGACAGAATGTTGTTTTGAAGCCGAAACTGATCGATTTCGTTGCGTTTTTCCACGACTTGTCGATCGATACGCTGCAACTGCTCGTTTAATTCGGCGACGACTTTTTCGGTATTTTCCGCGATAAAGCCGGCCCGAACCTTCAGATAAGAATCTATCCAGGCATTGATCGCCAATTGCAGTATTTGAGGTTCGGGTCCCTCGGCTTGCAACTGCACCAAATTGGTTTCCGGCTGGGGTATCACCGCGAACAAGCTTCTCAACTCATCCGCGGACCAGGTCTTGCTGTTGAGTCGCAGCTGTTGCAGGCGTTCAGCGGTTTTTTCCAGAATCATGGCGCCAAGCAAAATCTGCTTCTGAATATTGACGTGTTGCACATCGGCGGCGGGACTGGTTTGATCGATGTCGGTGGCGGCCATGGTCAGCACCGTAGCGACGCTTTGATAGATGGCCGGCTGCATGAAAATGTAAATCTGCGATGCCAAAAGACAAGGTATGAAGATCAGCGAGAACACCAACCAGCGCCGCAAGCGAACCGAAGTGCGCCGGTCATGGCCGGCAAAGCGGTCCGCGGCATTTTGAAACTCGTGAGCTTGATATTCCATGGCGGTTACCTCTAACCGGGGTAATAAGCCGCTAGTTTAGCAAGCAACGCCCGAGGCTTAGGCAAAAAATTAAGGTGGCGCCTTGCTACCAGCGCGCGGGCCAATACATACAATAATCAGTTGGAGTCCGTGTAGGGCGGCATTAGCGACGCCGTATGAAAAGTCAAGGAGCCGGCTGAATACCTCGGGTCGTTGCCGGTTCGGCCAATTGCTGTTGTCTAAAATCGGCAAAAGCTATCAATTTTGCCAACAATTGCTCATCTGCGCCCTGGTGCTGCAAGGCTTCGACGGCCTGATAAAACCGGGTTAAATTGCCTGCCGCGTCGGGATGAAGCAGGCGTTGACGGCAGAAATCCCGCCAGATTGGTCGTTCGGCTGCCGTGAGCGTATCCGGATAATTTCTGCCCCTATAACGAAACAACATTTCCGGCAAACGGGCATCGTCAAAGTCTAACGTCAAGTTTGCCAATTGCTGCGCGGGCGTTTGGCGGATTTTTTGCATCGCAAGCTTGTCTTTTTGACTGAAAAAGCCACCGCTGTAGATCATCAAGTCAGGATCTTGAGGGCTGTCCGTATAGCCGCGGTTAAACACCGTGGCCAATTTGTTTTCCAGCTCCGGGCGAACGGCGGCTTTAATGGCTTCCGCGTGCCGCAAGCATTGCGCGATATTCAACGCCAGCCGCTCGGCATCCTCAGCGCGCACGACATTGAGCGGCGCCAACACCGGGCTTTTGTTGATATGCACGGTTTTGAGTGGGATGCGTTCCATGCCTTCTTCGGCCAAGGCATCGTTGGAAACAAAGACGCGTTGTTGAATTTCGCTTGCCGATAATTCCAGCAAGGCGGCGGGATCAGCCGACAAATCGTAGACGATGATTTCATTGTTATTGCGCGGATGGGCGCAGATTGGCAAAACGATCGCCAAGCAATTTTTTTGCGCCGGGAAGCGTCCAGAGACGTGCACCAATGGCGTGAAACTGCCTAATTGCAGCAGTTTGAACGCGGCTTGTTTGGAACGATGCGCGAACAAGTAATCGTAAAGTTTGGGTTGGCGTTGCCGGATCAGGCGGGCGAGGGCGATGGTGGCGTGTACATCCGACAGCGCATCGTGGGCGGCTTGATGCGAAATATCGTTGGCTTGCGTGATGGCTTCCAGGCGAAAACTGGGCGTGCCGTCTTCGCTGACTGGCCAGTTGATGCCCGCAGGACGTAAGGCACGGGCGGCGCGGGCGATGTCGATCAAGTCCCAGCGCGAATTGCCGTTTTGCCATTCCCGGGCATAAGGATCGAAAAAATTCCGATACAGCAAATTGCGGGTGACTTCGTCGTCAAAACGAATGGAGTTATAACCCAGACTACAGGTGTCGGGTTGGGCCAGTTGCGCGTGGATGGTGCCAATAAACTCTGCTTCGCAAATACCTTTTTCATCGGCTAGTTGAGGGGTGATGCCGGTGATCAGGCAGGCTTCCGGATTGGGGAGGTAATCGTCCGCGGTTTTGCAATACAACATGACAGGTTCGCCGACGATGTTGAAATCCAGATCGGTGCGAATGCCGGCAAATTGGCAGGCCCGGTCGCGTTGCGGATCTGTGCCGAAGGTTTCGTAATCGTGCCAGAAATAAGTCGCCGTGCTCATCGTGTCATCCTGATTAGAGTAAGGTAATTGGGAATTTTTCCGCAATCGAGCTTTTGCGGCTACCCGATCAAGGAATTTATTTTATAATTCAGGATTCAATTTTATGTGACCACCATAGGAAAGTGTTATGAAAAAAACCTCGCTATTTGTTTCGGCTGCTTTGCTGATGTTTACCGGCATGGTCAATGCCCACGGGCCGGTCAGAGGAAAAATGACTGCAACCGTCGTCATCGACGCGCCGGCCGTCAAAGTTTGGGAAGTCATTAAAAATTATAACGATATGTCCTGGCACCCCAGCATCAAAAGCGTCGAAGGCGGTAACAACGAAAAAGGCGCGGTTCGTAAGCTGACTTTGGCCAATGGTGGCACGATCACCGAAGAACTGAAATCGCATGATGACAGCAAAATGTCCTACAAATATAAAATCACTGATATGAGCTCAACCGGCACCATCAAACACGCCGGTCAAGACGAGGAAATTCCGGTATTGCCAGTGGGTAACTATGCCGCAGAACTGTCCGTTGCAGACAAAGGTGGCAAGGCCGAAGTGGAATGGGTAGCCACTTACTACCGCGCTTATGTCAACAACAACCCGCCTGCGGAATTGAATGAAGAAGCTGCTGACAAGGCTGTTACCGACGTGTTGACGACCGGCCTGAAAGCGCTGGACAAAAAAGTGGGTTCCGGTTCCGCCGAAGTCAAAATCGACCTGAAACGTTAAAAATCCGTCCTATCACGGTTTCCATCGGCTGATGGAAACCGTTTCGCATCTTCTTCCCAGCTAAAAACATGCCCAATAAATCGATTGTCGTATTGGCGTTGTTGTCTGTTTTCACCGGCAACGCCCATGCCAGACCTTATGCGTTTATCACGAATCAGCTGGATAACTCGGTTTCCGTCATCGATACCGAGCGCCAACAAGTGGTGGAAACGGTCAAAGTCAACGGCAAACCCGCAGGGGTCGCTGTTAATCCGCAACGTCAACAGATTTATATCAGCACGCCGGAAGGGGGCGGTTTTGCGGTGATCGACAACGGTTCGTTCAAAGTCCGGAAAACCGTGAAGGTGGCCGGAGCATCGTTGGGTATCGCGGTCGACAAATCGGGTGAACAAGTGTTTGTGGCCGATTGGTATGAAAATACCGTTGCGGTTTTCGATACGCAGAATTTTGAAAAAACGGCGGTGCTATCGGTCGGTAAATCACCATCCGGCATGACCATCAGCCCGGATAACAAATGGCTTTTTGTTGCCAACCGGATAGACGATTCGGTGTCCCAGATCGATCTGAAAAAACTGACCGTCCGCAACACGACCAAGGTCGGCGCGCACCCGTTTGGCATTACACTGGACAAGGATGGTAAACGGCTTTATACCGCGAATGTCGAAAGCAACGACGTCACCGTGCTGGATACTCGCCGCTTGAAGCGTGTGGCTACCATCAAGGTTGGCGCCAGGCCATACGCGGTAGCTCTGGCCAAGAACGACAGCCTGTTGTTCGTGACCAATCAAGACGATGGCACGGTATCGGTGATCGATACGGTAAGCTTGAAAACCCTGAAGGAGATCCAGGTCGGCGATAAACCAGAAGGCATCAGCACGCATCCGGACGGACGCTTTGTTTATGTCGCCAATTGGTTTGATAACAACGTGTCGGTGATCGACGCGGACACACTGGAAGTCGTGAATACGATAAAAACAGGCGAGGGCAGTCGTGCCTTCGGCGAATTCATCAGCCCGTGATAAACTTGCGCGCGATTAAACTCCACTTGAGAATGCTATGGCAGAAACCGTTGAAGAATTGACCATTCGTTATGAAGATGGCGGCATCGAAACCGTCAAGGAATTGGACAAAAAAGTATTGAGTAAGGGGGCTTGGGCGACCGTGATTTATCGCTACCAGGATTGGGAGCCCAGTAAAAACCAATATAGCCAAGACAGATTCAGCATCCGTCGTTACCAAAAACGCAACGGCGAATATCAACAAAAATCCAAATTCAACATTTCCAGCGAGAAACAAGCGTTGGAACTGATCGAAGCATTACAAGGCTGGTTGGCCGATAAGTAAGCGTTTCATTGGGGCAGGGCCGCATCGGCCGTGCCTCGTATCAATCCACCCATTCATAAATTTCCGTCAGCAACGGATCGCATTTACAACAGCTGGTGCCACAATTGCTGCCAGCCGGAGATATGCGCACTTTGCCCTTGCTGATCCATTTGGCCAGCATGCCGCGCAAGGCATTGGCATCGACATGAAAATGCAAGACCAAGTCGTTCAATGTGACTCGGCGTTTGTTCTGTAAGTATGTCCGTAAATCCGAAAGAATCACGATAAAACCCCTCTCTGTTGCCGGGAACCATAGAATCGCAATAAAGACAGCGCGAGCACGAACAGCAACGCCAGCAAACCAAACCACAGACTTGCAGTCGCTGGCTGCTCGGCGAATCTCATGCCTTGATAGAAAAGAGTGGCGGTAGTGTACGCCAGGAAAGTCGTCCAGCACACCACGAACAAAGCCCAGCCGGCGCTGGTTTCTTTATAAATGGCGGCCGTGGCGGCGACGCAGGGCGCATACAGCAGAATGAAAAGCAGATAAGCAAAAGCGCCAGCCTTCCCATCGAATTGATTTTGCATGACGCCGAAAGTTGCCAGTTTGACTTCCTGTTGTTCGGCGGCCGTTGCTACATCCTCGACGTTGGCAATCCCCAGGCCCAGGGGGTCGAGGACTTTATCGGCAATTTCCGCCAGATTGTCCGGTACCGTCTGACAAGCTGCTAGCAAGGCTTCCGCCAGATCGAAGGGCTTGTCGGTTTGTTCTTGAGCACCAGCCGCCATTTGACTATAGAGTGCGTCCAGCGTGCCAACCACGGCTTCCTTGGCCAGGACGCCGGTGAAAATCCCGACCGTGGCCGGCCAATTGTCTTCACTGATACCCATGGGGCTAAATGCGGGCGTCAGCGCGCGGCCGATTTGGCTTAACACCGATTGATCACTATTCTCGCGACCAAAGCTGCCGTCGGTACCCAGGGAATTGAGGATATTCAGTATCAAGACCATAGGTACGATGAGCTTGCCGGCATTGAAGATAAAGGTTTTCAACCTATCCCAAGTCTTGATGTAGATACCGCGCAGGGTAGGGAGGTGGTAGGTGGGCAACTCCATCAAAAACGGGGTGGGTTCGCCTTTCAATAAGGTATGGCGCATGATCAAGCCGGTCAAAACGGCAACCAAGATACCCAACAAATACAAGCCAAAAACCAGGTTTTGTCCGCCAACCGGGAAAAATGCCGCGGCAAAAAGCGCATAGACCGGCAAACGCGCGCCACAGGACATGAAAGGATTCATCAGGTTGGTCAAAATCCGGTCGCGCGGATTTTCCAGCGTTCGGGTGGCGATAATGGCGGGCACATTACAACCAAAACCAACGATCATCGGTACGAAGGATTTCCCCGGCAAGCCAATCACGCACATGAAGCGGTCCATCACAAACGCAGCCCGGGACATGTAACCGGAGTCTTCCAGCATCGACAAAAAGATGAACAAAAAGCCAACGATGGGAATAAAGGTAGCCACAACTTGCACGCCGCCACCGATGCCATTACTCAACAGCACCACCAACCAATCCGGCCAGTTCAATGAAGTGAGCAGGGCGCTCATGCCGTCGACCAATAAGGCGCCGACCGCTTGATCGAAGAAATCGACGAAGGCGCTGCCGACATTGATCGTGAACATGAACATCGTGTACATCACCAGTAAAAATACCGGTATGCCCAAGAAACGATTCAGGACCACCGCATCGATCCTATCGGTGGTATGGCGTGATACCTCATTCAGCTTGCATACGGTCGTTTGGACCAGTTTATTGACCAAGCCGTAACGAGCATCGGCGGCCAGAATGTCGATTTCGTCGTTCGTTTCCTGTTCTATGCGTTGCCGCAATATTTCCGCGGCGTTTTGTAGCTCCGATCCGGCCAGTCGCTTGGCCAGTGTGTCATTTTCCAACAAACGCAATGCCAACCAGCGCAGATCACATTGGGCTTGATGCTCGGTCAATAGTGGCTGTAACTCGGTCACAGCCCTCTCGATGGCAGGATGATAACCCACATTGAGTGCGGGAATGGAGGGGTGCTGACAGGCCTTGTCAATGGCTTGTCGCAATTCCTTGATACCTTGGCCGGTAGCGGCCGTCACGGCGATAACCGGGCAGGACAACAGGGAAGACAATGAGGTGAGATCGATTTTAATGCCGCGTTTTTTCACGGCATCCATCATATTCAACACCACGATCATCGGCACCCGCATTTCGATCAATTGCGAGGTCAGATATAAATTCCGTTCTATATTCGAGGCATCGATGATGTTGATGATCAAATCCGCTTCGCGGGACGCAACATAGTCGCGCGCCACTTTTTCGTCCAACGACACGCTGTCATCATCGGCCTCCAGTGAATAGGTGCCAGGCAAATCAACCACGGCGATGCGTTTACCTTGGAATTGATATTCGCCGGTCTTTTTTTCTACTGTGACGCCTGGCCAGTTACCGACATGCTGACGCGAACCGGTCAAGGCATTGAACAGCGTAGTTTTACCGCAATTGGGGTTCCCAACGACACCGATAGTAAAATCAACGCTCATATTTTTTCTATCATCAAGACTGAAGCTTCGTTCTTACGTAAAGACAACGAAAAACCACGCAGTTTGATTTCGACGGGATCTCCCATGGGCGCAAAGCGCGTGATGGTAAATTCAGTACCAGGGGTTAAGCCCATGGCCAGTAATTTTTTTCGATAGGGTCCACCAGACTGGTCAAATCCCACAATACGGCCAGAATCGCCAGCCGTCAGCATCTTTAATGACATCAGCATTTGCTACCGCCTTTAGCCAAAAGGTAATTAATAATGGTTCTCATTAATTGCCAATATAGCATATCAGCAAAGCCGAATAAAAAATAAGGTGCATTTCGGCACATTATTTAACATAATATACATTATGCGAAGTAGCCGGCGCCGGCGAAATCTGACCTGGTCAGGCCTTTGAAGCGTTTTCAAGGTAGATATCGCGACGCGCGTAAACGCGCATCGATGAAGCAGTAAGTCTCCAAAAGCTCGCGCTAAAAAGTCCTGTTCGGCTTCCGCCTCACTGTTTACGCCCGGCTAGGGAAATGGCACGAAATAACTACGAGCGGGCTATTTTGCGCGAAAACGCAAGCGGTGTAGCCAATCCGTCAGGCGCTACAGCAAGGACGGGCTGCTAGCCCGTTAAGGCGCGAACACGATCACTCTCAAAAGGGTTTTTAGGGTGGAATGTATGCGGCGGAAAGGATGCGAGGCCCGCGGATCGCCGTGCTAAAGCTCGGCGATCCTCCCGAAGGTCTACGGTAATTAAGGTAACGTTACGTTAATTAAGGCTGTACAGGCTTAACCTCGGCTACTTGGGAAACCGGTAATGTTTTTGCCGGCATGTCAGCCGAATGCGGGGATGATTGCAAGCCGACATAAGGATTGAAATGCAAATTCATCATGTGTTCGTGACATTGCTCCCAAGTGACAGGGTAAGGCGTGGCTTGTTGTGTGTAGCATTTGCACGAGGTTTTAGTGGCAATGCAACCCGCTAAAACCGGAACGGCGGTCACCTTGAGCAACTCGGCATAAGCAGGAGCCGTTTCAGGATGATTAGGAACGGCCGGCGTAAAGTCCGGCGTCTTGATCATCGGTTGTACGGCGGACGCGCCCCCCGCGCCCGCTCCTGCCGTCGCTGTCGCGGGTGTCACGCCCACCGCGGACGGATTGTCGGTAGACGCCGGCTGGATAGCCTGATTAGGGTTTGAAAATTCATTGATCCGGTGATAAATCCGATAGCCAATAATGGCCAATACCAAGGCGCAAAAACACAACACATAAAAGCTCAAAGGCTTGCGCTTATTGAGCTTGGTGTGCAGTGATGCGGACTTGTAAAGTTTAAAGATTTGCTTGGGGAGCTTATAAGGCCTGATGACCGCATCACCACGAGAAGTCACATTTTGCCGGCATTCGGGGAATTCGTATTCCGTGCGACCACGCCAATTGGCGACCAGATGAATATGACGACCTACCAGCAAACGCACATTAGAATGAAAGAGATGGGGGCCTTGACTGATCAGCCAAAAATCAAGACCTTTATGCCGATGCGTTTCAAGCGCGGCAATTTCTTCAGGCAAGGCTGACGCGGAGTTGGTTGGACGCCAAACCCGCTGCACTTCGTCAAGAACAATTAAACTGCCATCGGTGGCCCAATAAGGCCAATCTTCGACCAGGTAAATAACTTTGCCCTCATTCTGCATTTGCTCTAGATCGAAAGAGCGGCAATGCTCACAAAGTTCTGACGTACAAAAAACAGGTTCATGGGCCACTTTAAGATCAGGGATACCATGCACATAAATTTTGCGCTGAGAAGGCAAGCGAGTAAGTTCCTGAACGGTCCAAGCGGTTTTGCCGGCACCAGGAGTGCCAGTAATCAACGTAATCATAAAGGCCTCAATTTTTTAATAGCCATCATGGCGGCGCGGGTAGTCAAACCCGCAGCCAAAATGCCCAAGAACTGCCCTACCCCGCCCAAATTCAGCAATTGCAAGATAGTTGGATCGATCAAGGCGAACTTGGCTTGAGCCTGGGCAATAACAGACGAAGCAAAGGCAGTCAAAGCCGCATAAGAAATCAAGCCAAAGCCAAGGGATACCAGGACACGAGCGGCCAAAGTGCCGGTAATAGATAGCAAAAAAGCTGCAATGGTATTCATCAATCACGTACCCCACCTAAAACAAACCAGCCAGCCATAAGCCAACCCACGGCAATCAAGACCGGTGCTAATGACGATAGAAACTGACAAACCGGCGCGTAACTAAAAACCGCACCCGAGAGAAAGTGACCTGCTACAGCAACGTCGGCGGGGCAGCTGCCAGATCCCCAGCTTGTCGAAGTGAAAGAAGCGTTAACCGGGGTAGTAGTCAAGGTTTCAGGAGATTGAATGGTGCCAAGTTTCAAACAACCAACGGCATCAGGGTATTTATCACAATCGGTCAACTGTTCGGATTCGACAGGTTTTGTTGATGTGTCGCTACCGTAGGCAATAGCCGAGGTTGAGGTTGTGGTAACACCTGTAACGCCATCCGTTATAGCTTGAGTTTGGGCAGAAGTTTTAGACACGTCGAAAGCATCACCGGCAGCGGTTGGTGCGATTGAATAGGTATCGGTTGTTGTAGTCACCGCCGTCATTGGGTGGCTGGTTGCCTGATCAAAATATGAGCGAGTCTCAGTTGTAGGCGGAGCCGTGACAGTGGAAGGATCAGCAGATTCTGCTTTGGGCTCTTCGTCAGTAGTCGGCGGAAATCCTTGTCCAATCAATTCATCAAGCAAAGACGGGATTTTTTGCTCTTTATTTGGCCCGTTTAATGTTTCGGCAATATCAGCCTCGAGAGTTTGACGGTTTGCAGGCTCATTGATGACCGATCCAACACACATTCCGGTAACGCTATCGTATGTTGACGGCGCTGTGCAGGTTGGGGCAATAGCGCATATCGCCTGTGTTTTGTCCCAATTAGACCCCGCAGGACACATAGTAGAATACGATATTATTCCCATGTAACCAATAAGGTTTCCACTAGAATAGAGTGAATAATAATCTTTTTGAGAGGCTGTATTACGAGAAGACCAGGCCGATGAAGAAAGGCTTAAGTTTGGAAAAACTTTTTTGAAGGCAGAGTTAAACGAACCATCACAATAAAAAGGGCCAGAAGCAATATTTTGCGCTACGCAATATTGACCAAGAGGCGTTGTTGTAGTTTGTGGCTGAGTAGGGTCAGGCGTTGTAACTTTTTCAAGAATTTCATTATAGACATAACTTATATCTATAACAGCAGCAACAGCAGCAGCACAGGCGAGTTTATTAAGCATACAACCGGCAGCAGCTTGAATAATAGCTTGAGTGGGCACAGCCTTAGAAACCGTAGCCGCCACCTTTTTTCCGGCAACGGATAAATCAAAAGAGGCCAAACCTTTTGCGCCACCCGTAGCAGAGTTATAAACAGAGGGCTTAGGTTTTAGAACATCACTATAAGAGACATTTGCATCTTTATTGTTGAGAACATAAACACCGGAGCCATTGGGAAAAAGACCCGACGCAAAAGAAGAAACAGGAATAATTAAAATAAAAATATAACCTGAATCCGTGACTTAAAAGGCCATCCACGGCCGCAACGCAATGATTTAAAACGCTTATTCTGGGATAATACCGCTATTCTTCCATTCACCCGGCGAGTGATTCATGAAGCGGTTTATCCTGGAGCAATCTGAAACTGAATTTTATACCAGCCATTCTGGATTAGCCTTGGTCGGTTTATGTTTGAATCAATATGGCCAGCTCAATCAGGCGCTGGAAAAAGGTATTCCGCTACGGCACGGTATTGCTCACGCCGATATTATCAAAAGCTATATAGGCACCCTTAGCCTGGGCAAAAGCGACTTCGAAGCCATCGAAAACCATCGCGACGACGACTATTTCAAAGCCGCGCTCGCCATTCATCAAGTACCCTCCAGCGCCCGCCTCAGACAGCGACTGGATGAACACGCCGACGCCTTATTACCGATCATTTATCAAAGCAACCTCGATTTTCTGGCTCACGCCCAGGTGCCGGTAACGCCGTTAGCCACAGGCCATGTCGCGTTGGATATCGATGTTTACCCCATGAACAACGAAAAAACCTGCAAAGAAGGCGTCTCCCGAACCTACAAAGGTTTTGACGGCTACGCCCCGATTGCCCTCTATCTGGGTAAAGAGGGCTGGTGTATTGGTAATGAACTGCGCGAAGGCAAGCAGCATTGCCAATACGAATTCCGCTATGCGCTGGAGCGCGGACTCGCCGCCGCGAAACGTTTGACGACTTTGCCTTTGTTGGTCCGGCTGGATGGCGGTCACGACGCGCTCGACAATCGCATCGACTTACACGAAGCCGATCAGGTCGATTTCATCATCAAATGGAACCCGCGTAAACAAGATGCCGACGCCTGGCTGGCCTACGCCGAACAACACGGCCAGTGGACCACACCGCGCGAAGGCAAACGCGTGGCCTTGTTCAGTGTCATGGAGCAACACACTCGCAACGGTAAAACCTATACCTGTCGCCGGGTCATGCAAATCACCGAGCGCACCATCACGGCTCAAGGCCAAGCCCTCGTGCTACCGGATATCGAAATCGAAGGCTGGTGGACCAGTCTGCCGGTGGCCGATTACGACGATGCCATGGTTATTGCCCTCTATCGCGACCATGCCACCGCTGAACAATTCCACAGCGAATTCAAGACCGATCTGGATATCGAGCGCCTGCCATCCGGCAAGTTTGCCACCAACGACCTGATCATGAGCCTCAGCGCCTATAGCTACAACATCCTGCGCTGGATAGGCCTGATCGGCTTGCTGGGCGAACAAAGCCCGGTCAGGCATCCTGCCAAGCGGCGGCGTATCAAAACCGTGATCCAGGAACTGATGTATCTGGCCGCGCGACTCATCCGTAGCGGGCACCGGCTGAAGCTGCGCTTTTCACAGAGCTGTCCCGGTTTCATCGCTTTTGAATCCACCTACGCCAAACTCGCCGCCGGCTAGCGACTGATCGCTCTGCCATCGATAGCACAACGCCGCAAATTCACAGTGGCTTGGGAATCCTGCGCCTAAAGTCCATCAAATTGAATCATGCAGGGAAAATATTCCAGATAATACGCTGCATTTCTAGCCGTTAAACTCGATTGCCCGGACCACACTTTTAAATTCAGCGAATTTTGGAAGAGTATGACGAATAAAAGGTCTGGCAATATGTGGAGTCACGGATTCAGGTTTAAATGAGCGCATGATAATTATGCCGGCCAAAAAAGCAGCCGCAACGGCGATCAAATCCGGCACCATGCCGGTTAATTGATCGGTAATAGCTTCTTGAATCATAAAAAACTCCAAAAAAAAAGGCGGGGTTTTACCCCCGCCCATCAGCAAGATTAGCTTGCGCCACGTTGCATGAGTTTGAAGGCAGCAATCGCGATAATGGCGATCAGGAACAAGCCGGCCACAGTAGACGCATCGGTTTTAGCATCTTCCAAGGCGGTTGAAACATCGGCAGGCACAGCAGCAAAAGCCGAACCGATAGACGCGGAAACCAAGGCGGTACCAGCGGCAATTTTTTTATTCAGTTTCATAAGTAAAACTCCTAATTGGGATTGATAAAAACCACGCTTTTTTTGGGTCGGTGTGCATGGCGTGAATAACACCGGATCGGGCCTGACGATCAATGAATAACCATCAGAATCGAATTCAGGCACTTGCATTGGTTGCCGCCTTGGGCACGACAACCCGCAAATGCTTAATGTTGATTTCGGCGAGTTCGAGCGAGCCGAAGCGGCCAACCTGAAAAGCGTTATCGCCCAACAGATATTTGCCCTTGGCAATCGGGCCTATCTTGTCGCGCTCTTCCCGGTTCTGGGTGAAGGCATGACGAATTTTGAACTGCAAGGGATAACGGCTTTGGTCGGTAAACATCAAAGCCGGTTGTTCCAGCGTGTAATAGACGGTGCCATCTTTGCGGCTAACCAACTGATCGGCTAAAAGGTCTTCTGTCTCGATTTCAATATGCATGGTTTTTCCTCAACGGGAGTGGTGGTTAGGCCGCTTTGTAAAACGGCGGGAACTGTTCGCCGAAATTGATTTCGACATAACGGATAAAGGGGATGACTTCACATTGCAGGCCATCGCCTTTCAGGTTTTGCAGGACGGCGCGCGAAAGACCAACTTCGTGGAGCATTTCAATAGCACCCCAGAAAACGTTTTCAGATGTAGCGGTACGCCTTGCTTCAATCCATCCATCGGCTTTAATAGATCGAAAAACACGATACGCGGACATGGCTTTACCGTAAGTGATCTTGCCGGAACGAGCGTTTACGGTGGGAAATTTGGCTTTTAATGCTTTCTCTATCTCTTCATCTCTAATGATTCTCATCTGTTTACCCTCTAACGCTTTGAATAGGTCTTGTGTGGCTTCTTTCCAATATTTTTCGGCGTTGAAAACCCTGGACAACGAAAATAAGTTGTTATCGATCTGTCGCCGCTCGAACCAACGGGTTTTCAAGCTGACTTCCCATCGCACCATGCCTTTAGCCCAATCGAGCAAAGCATCGGTGTAATGCTCGGAGACCTTGTCGCCACGCTTTTTGAGCTTGGCTAATTGGTTCATGACTTCCAGGAGCTTGACGTAAACCTTGATTTTCTTGATACGGCTGTTGGACTTGCCGAAATAGGCGGTGCCGGCATAACCGGTACGGGCGCGGGTTTGGCCATTACTGACATTCTGCAAGGCGTTGACGAATTGCAAGGCTTCGTTTTCCGTCTTGCACCAAGAGTGATAGGTAATATCGACCTGTTCAACCGACCAATGCTTTTGCTCTAAATACTCGATGAGATGCGGATAAGTATCGATCAACAAATGAATCATCTTTTCAGCGCAGTACCAAATATTGTCAGAACCGAACAGGTTATGACCTTGGATGAGTTTGGCCGGGCTGGCTTTGATCTCGATGAAAAAGTCTTGAACATCGGCGTTTTTCTTGAAACTGTCGCGGAAGTCGAAAACCTTGAAGGCCATAGTCGAAAGACTGGAAGGGATGGACTCCCAGCGATGCGTCAAGGCGATTTCTTCGCCATGAGCATCAAGGGAGGATTCCAGCGGAATTTTCAAATCAGAAAGGCTGATACGGGTTTTTTGCACTTCATGCAACACAGGCAAGCCGTTTTCGGTCAATCCGGATTCAAACACTTGGCGGAATGGGCAACGAAGGACAAGCATGTCGATCATGACTAAAAATCAGTTATCGATACCAGAACGAGGACGTTCTTCGCATTCGTCACAGTGACAAACCAAACCACGCTTTAAGCGTTGGTCATGCAGATAGAGTTCCAAAAATGGCAAGAAATAGCCGGTCACTCGACCAACCACAAACGAAGGACAAGCATGTCGATCATGACTAAAAATCAGTTATCGATACCAGAACGAGGACGTTCTTCGCATTCGTCACAGTGACAAACCAAACCACGCTTTAAGCGTTGGTCATGCAGATAGAGTTCCAAAAATGGCAAGAAATAGCCGGTCACTCGACCAACCACAAAGGCAATGACTAAACCGATAAAAATACCGGCCAGATAGGAACCCTGAACAGCAATATCAATAGCAGATAGGCATTCGTTCATAGGTTGCTCTCCTGCCCTACTGATTCGGCGGACTGGACAGGAGAGCGGCCAACGTCCGCTATACCAGCTCTAAAAAATTGAATTTCCTGAATGGATTTATCGACAAGCGATTGCAGTTTAGGGAAATCGATAAACAACAAGCGAATGCCATCCAGGCGGGAAATGTGAAGATCACAAATGGATTGACGAAAAGGAATGGGTTGTAACTTTTCTTCACACAAAGAGCGAAAACAGTTTTCAACAATGAAATCCAAGGTTTCTTTAATGGTTTTTTGGGGAATGTTCATTTTGAAACCTCTTTAGCCCAGGCTTCGAACAGTTCAGAACCATTGTCAAAATAAAGATGAATCTCTTGCACCGTAGCACGCGCGTCCATAGTCAAGACATCGATACAAGCAGTGAATAAATCGGAATCCAAACCGCGCAATCTGGTCAGGTCGAACGGGAAGCGATGGCCGTTATACAACCCCAGTAAAAACAAGCGAACCGTGGCGGCTTGGCCGGTGTCACGTTTAGCGATGATAGACAAGCGTTTCAACGATGGAACGCCAACAGATAAAACCGCTTTACGCTCGATTTCAAAATTCGAGATTTGATTAAGGAAATCCGTAACAGCTTGAGGTTGTTCGGGAGTGTCTTGGTGATCGGTAGTGTTCATCGGTTGGCCTCAATGATTCTTAGAACTTAGAAACGAGGCTTTTTTTACATTCTTAGAAATTAGAAGTCAAGAAAAAAGTAAACAGAATGCAGAATATGAGAACTAAAGAACACGAGAACAAAGACATGCCAAGCAAACACATCGACGACAAAACATGGAGAAAAATTCAGGACTTAACAGTAAAAACTGTTATAGCAACCCAAAAACCAATCAAAGAAACAGAAGTACTAGCCTATGTGATTAAGAGAGGCCTGGAAGAAGTGAATGTTGAAGAATTAAAAACATTAGGAAAAGACAAATAGTCTAACGGATTTAACTGAGTGGATTGGGAAAATAGAGATATATTAGAGAAAAACCATGTAACTGATAAAAAAAGACTTTCCTGAAACTTTGGACCAAGAGTCCACTGGTTATAGTACGTGGACTCTCCCGGACAGCTGGCAGGCTTCGAAAAGGGAAACTTCGCATAATGCAGAATATATAAAAAAGCCCTGTTGGGAAGTCATTTTCCAACAGGGCTTTTATACATATTCTCGTCACATTATGCGAAGTAGCCGGCGCCGGCGAAATCTGACCTGGTCAGGCCTTTGAAGCGTTTTCAAGGTAGATATCGCGACGCGCGTAAACGCGCATCGATGAAGCAGTAAGTCTCCAAAAGCTCGCGCTAAAAAGTCCTGTTCGGCTTCCGCCTCACTGTTTACGCCCGGCTAGGGAAATGGCACGAAATAACTACGAGCGGGCTATTTTGCGCGAAAACGCAAGCGGTGTAGCCAATCCGTCAGGCGCTACAGCAAGGACGGGCTGCTAGCCCGTTAAGGCGCGAACACGATCACTCTCAAAAGGGTTTTTAGGGTGGAATGTATGCGGCGGAAAGGATGCGAGGCCCGCGGATCGCCGTGCTAAAGCTCGGCGATCCTCCCGAAGGTCTACGGTAATTAAGGTAACGTTACGTTAATTAAGGCTGTACAGGCTTAACCTCGGCTACTTGGGAAACCGGTAATGTTTTTGCCGGCATGTCAGCCGAATGCGGGGATGATTGCAAGCCGACATAAGGATTGAAATGCAAATTCATCATGTGTTCGTGACATTGCTCCCAAGTGACAGGGTAAGGCGTGGCTTGTTGTGTGTAGCATTTGCACGAGGTTTTAGTGGCAATGCAACCCGCTAAAACCGGAACGGCGGTCACCTTGAGCAACTCGGCATAAGCAGGAGCCGTTTCAGGATGATTAGGAACGGCCGGCGTAAAGTCCGGCGTCTTGATCATCGGTTGTACGGCGGACGCGCCCCCCGCGCCCGCTCCTGCCGTCGCTGTCGCGGGTGTCACGCCCACCGCGGACGGATTGTCGGTAGACGCCGGCTGGATAGCCTGATTAGGGTTTGAAAATTCATTGATCCGGTGATAAATCCGATAGCCAATAATGGCCAATACCAAGGCGCAAAAACACAACACATAAAAGCTCAAAGGCTTGCGCTTATTGAGCTTGGTGTGCAGTGATGCGGACTTGTAAAGTTTAAAGATTTGCTTGGGGAGCTTATAAGGCCTGATGACCGCATCACCACGAGAAGTCACATTTTGCCGGCATTCGGGGAATTCGTATTCCGTGCGACCACGCCAATTGGCGACCAGATGAATATGACGACCTACCAGCAAACGCACATTAGAATGAAAGAGATGGGGGCCTTGACTGATCAGCCAAAAATCAAGACCTTTATGCCGATGCGTTTCAAGCGCGGCAATTTCTTCAGGCAAGGCTGACGCGGAGTTGGTTGGACGCCAAACCCGCTGCACTTCGTCAAGAACAATTAAACTGCCATCGGTGGCCCAATAAGGCCAATCTTCGACCAGGTAAATAACTTTGCCCTCATTCTGCATTTGCTCTAGATCGAAAGAGCGGCAATGCTCACAAAGTTCTGACGTACAAAAAACAGGTTCATGGGCCACTTTAAGATCAGGGATACCATGCACATAAATTTTGCGCTGAGAAGGCAAGCGAGTAAGTTCCTGAACGGTCCAAGCGGTTTTGCCGGCACCAGGAGTGCCAGTAATCAACGTAATCATAAAGGCCTCAATTTTTTAATAGCCATCATGGCGGCGCGGGTAGTCAAACCCGCAGCCAAAATGCCCAAGAACTGCCCTACCCCGCCCAAATTCAGCAATTGCAAGATAGTTGGATCGATCAAGGCGAACTTGGCTTGAGCCTGGGCAATAACAGACGAAGCAAAGGCAGTCAAAGCCGCATAAGAAATCAAGCCAAAGCCAAGGGATACCAGGACACGAGCGGCCAAAGTGCCGGTAATAGATAGCAAAAAAGCTGCAATGGTATTCATCAATCACGTACCCCACCTAAAACAAACCAGCCAGCCATAAGCCAACCCACGGCAATCAAGACCGGTGCTAATGACGATAGAAACTGACAAACCGGCGCGTAACTAAAAACCGCACCCGAGAGAAAGTGACCTGCTACAGCAACGTCGGCGGGGCAGCTGCCAGATCCCCAGCTTGTCGAAGTGAAAGAAGCGTTAACCGGGGTAGTAGTCAAGGTTTCAGGAGATTGAATGGTGCCAAGTTTCAAACAACCAACGGCATCAGGGTATTTATCACAATCGGTCAACTGTTCGGATTCGACAGGTTTTGTTGATGTGTCGCTACCGTAGGCAATAGCCGAGGTTGAGGTTGTGGTAACACCTGTAACGCCATCCGTTATAGCTTGAGTTTGGGCAGAAGTTTTAGACACGTCGAAAGCATCACCGGCAGCGGTTGGTGCGATTGAATAGGTATCGGTTGTTGTAGTCACCGCCGTCATTGGGTGGCTGGTTGCCTGATCAAAATATGAGCGAGTCTCAGTTGTAGGCGGAGCCGTGACAGTGGAAGGATCAGCAGATTCTGCTTTGGGCTCTTCGTCAGTAGTCGGCGGAAATCCTTGTCCAATCAATTCATCAAGCAAAGACGGGATTTTTTGCTCTTTATTTGGCCCGTTTAATGTTTCGGCAATATCAGCCTCGAGAGTTTGACGGTTTGCAGGCTCATTGATGACCGATCCAACACACATTCCGGTAACGCTATCGTATGTTGACGGCGCTGTGCAGGTTGGGGCAATAGCGCATATCGCCTGTGTTTTGTCCCAATTAGACCCCGCAGGACACATAGTAGAATACGATATTATTCCCATGTAACCAATAAGGTTTCCACTAGAATAGAGTGAATAATAATCTTTTTGAGAGGCTGTATTACGAGAAGACCAGGCCGATGAAGAAAGGCTTAAGTTTGGAAAAACTTTTTTGAAGGCAGAGTTAAACGAACCATCACAATAAAAAGGGCCAGAAGCAATATTTTGCGCTACGCAATATTGACCAAGAGGCGTTGTTGTAGTTTGTGGCTGAGTAGGGTCAGGCGTTGTAACTTTTTCAAGAATTTCATTATAGACATAACTTATATCTATAACAGCAGCAACAGCAGCAGCACAGGCGAGTTTATTAAGCATACAACCGGCAGCAGCTTGAATAATAGCTTGAGTGGGCACAGCCTTAGAAACCGTAGCCGCCACCTTTTTTCCGGCAACGGATAAATCAAAAGAGGCCAAACCTTTTGCGCCACCCGTAGCAGAGTTATAAACAGAGGGCTTAGGTTTTAGAACATCACTATAAGAGACATTTGCATCTTTATTGTTGAGAACATAAACACCGGAGCCATTGGGAAAAAGACCCGACGCAAAAGAAGAAACAGGAATAATTAAAATAAAAATATAAATTAATGTAAGCCGAATATGATCCATGCCGCACCCGTAATAGCCATATAAACCGCAATTAAATAAAACCTGAATCCGTGACTTAAAAGGCCATCCACGGCCGCAACGCAATGATTTAAAACGCTTATTCTGGGATAATACCGCTATTCTTCCATTCACCCGGCGAGTGATTCATGAAGCGGTTTATCCTGGAGCAATCTGAAACTGAATTTTATACCAGCCATTCTGGATTAGCCTTGGTCGGTTTATGTTTGAATCAATATGGCCAGCTCAATCAGGCGCTGGAAAAAGGTATTCCGCTACGGCACGGTATTGCTCACGCCGATATTATCAAAAGCTATATAGGCACCCTTAGCCTGGGCAAAAGCGACTTCGAAGCCATCGAAAACCATCGCGACGACGACTATTTCAAAGCCGCGCTCGCCATTCATCAAGTACCCTCCAGCGCCCGCCTCAGACAGCGACTGGATGAACACGCCGACGCCTTATTACCGATCATTTATCAAAGCAACCTCGATTTTCTGGCTCACGCCCAGGTGCCGGTAACGCCGTTAGCCACAGGCCATGTCGCGTTGGATATCGATGTTTACCCCATGAACAACGAAAAAACCTGCAAAGAAGGCGTCTCCCGAACCTACAAAGGTTTTGACGGCTACGCCCCGATTGCCCTCTATCTGGGTAAAGAGGGCTGGTGTATTGGTAATGAACTGCGCGAAGGCAAGCAGCATTGCCAATACGAATTCCGCTATGCGCTGGAGCGCGGACTCGCCGCCGCGAAACGTTTGACGACTTTGCCTTTGTTGGTCCGGCTGGATGGCGGTCACGACGCGCTCGACAATCGCATCGACTTACACGAAGCCGATCAGGTCGATTTCATCATCAAATGGAACCCGCGTAAACAAGATGCCGACGCCTGGCTGGCCTACGCCGAACAACACGGCCAGTGGACCACACCGCGCGAAGGCAAACGCGTGGCCTTGTTCAGTGTCATGGAGCAACACACTCGCAACGGTAAAACCTATACCTGTCGCAGGGTCATGCAAATCACCGAGCGCACCATCACGGCTCAAGGCCAAGCCCTCGTGCTACCGGATATCGAAATCGAAGGCTGGTGGACCAGTCTGCCGGTGGCCGATTACGACGATGCCATGGTTATTGCCCTCTATCGCGACCATGCCACCGCTGAACAATTCCACAGCGAATTCAAGACCGATCTGGATATCGAGCGCCTGCCATCCGGCAAGTTTGCCACCAACGACCTGATCATGAGCCTCAGCGCCTATAGCTACAACATCCTGCGCTGGATAGGCCTGATCGGCTTGCTGGGCGAACAAAGCCCGGTCAGGCATCCTGCCAAGCGGCGGCGTATCAAAACCGTGATCCAGGAACTGATGTATCTGGCCGCGCGACTCATCCGTAGCGGGCACCGGCTGAAGCTGCGCTTTTCACAGAGCTGTCCCGGTTTCATCGCTTTTGAATCCACCTACGCCAAACTCGCCGCCGGCTAGCGACTGATCGCTCTGCCATCGATAGCACAACGCCGCAAATTCACAGTGGCTTGGGAATCCTGCGCCTAAAGTCCATCAAATTGAATCATGCAGGGAAAATATTCCAGATAATACGCTGCATTTCTAGCCGTTAAACTCGATTGCCCGGACCACACTTTTAAATTCAGCGAATTTTGGAAGAGTATGACGAATAAAAGGTCTGGCAATATGTGGAGTCACGGATTCAGGTAAAAATCAGGCGTCATTATTTACCCCCTAGCCCGCATGCTTTTAATAGCCCAGGCGGACGCCCAAACCAAGACCACCATCCAAGACACCTCAACCACATCGGATAGCGTCAAGCCAGAATAGTTATGGTGATAACCGACCGACGAACAGGACGGATAAGCGCGAGTAATGGAAACAATCACGGGCAATCCACCCGCAAAGGGTTGATAATTGAAAGTCAGATCGGCAGTCGTGCCGCTGATATTGGTAACGGCTACGCCACCCAATAGACCCGTATCAACCGCAATAAGACCGCGCGACAAATCAGCATCGGCGGCCTCCTGGGTTGTTGAATAACAATATCCTTCAAATAAACTAGGCATATTAATAGTTTTTGAATTTTCCAGTTCTTAACGATAAACGCGATTTAATTTGAGGATTGTTCTTTTGAAAATTCGATTCAAAATTCTTAAAGTATTCATCTGAATTTTTCTGGTGCTGTTGAAAACGGGATAGCTGTTTATGTGAAACACCGTATTTTGATTTGATTTGCTTAAAACTCTTTAATTCACGAACAATATTATTGGTTTTAGGCTTTTGATTAGTATTAGGTTTTTGTGTTTTTGCGGGAGCATTAAAGGCCGATGAACCAGGACGAGAATAATTAAAAGCCGCGCGTTGCCTTTTTTGCTGAATTTGACGTTTAACACCACCCGAACGATTAGCAATGTATTCTTGCTTCCAGGCTTTGCCATCGATATTAAAAAAGGCTTTATCACCGGCTTTATGAGCATTGCCGGCAGCGATTTTATATTGTTTATCGAACTCGGCGGCATAGGCCATTTGTTTAAATGAGCGCATGATAATTATGCCGACCAAAAAAGCAGCCGCAACGGCGATCAAATCCGGCACCATGCCGGTTAATTGATCGGTAATAGCTTCTTGAATCATAAAAAACTCCAAAAAAAAAGGCGGGGTTTTACCCCCGCCCATCAGCAAGATTAGCTTGCGCCACGTTGCATGAGTTTGAAGGCAGCAATCGCGATAATGGCGATCAGGAACAAGCCGGCCACAGTAGACGCATCGGTTTTAGCATCTTCCAAGGCGGTTGAAACATCGGCAGGCACAGCAGCAAAAGCCGAACCGATAGACGCGGAAACCAAGGCGGTACCAGCGGCAATTTTTTTATTCAGTTTCATAAGTAAAACTCCTAATTGGGATTGATAAAAACCACGCTTTTTTTGGGTCGGTGTGCATGGCGTGAATAACACCGGATCGGGCCTGACGATCAATGAATAACCATCAGAATCGAATTCAGGCACTTGCATTGGTTGCCGCCTTGGGCACGACAACCCGCAAATGCTTAATGTTGATTTCGGCGAGTTCGAGCGAGCCGAAGCGGCCAACCTGAAAAGCGTTATCGCCCAACAGATATTTGCCCTTGGCAATCGGGCCTATCTTGTCGCGCTCTTCCCGGTTCTGGGTGAAGGCATGACGAATTTTGAACTGCAAGGGATAACGGCTTTGGTCGGTAAACATCAAAGCCGGTTGTTCCAGCGTGTAATAGACGGTGCCATCTTTGCGGCTAACCAACTGATCGGCTAAAAGGTCTTCTGTCTCGATTTCAATATGCATGGTTTTTCCTCAACGGGAGTGGTGGTTAGGCCGCTTTGTAAAACGGCGGGAACTGTTCGCCGAAATTGATTTCGACATAACGGATAAAGGGGATGACTTCACATTGCAGGCCATCGCCTTTCAGGTTTTGCAGGACGGCGCGCGAAAGACCAACTTCGTGGAGCATTTCAATAGCACCCCAGAAAACGTTTTCAGATGTAGCGGTACGCCTTGCTTCAATCCATCCATCGGCTTTAATAGATCGAAAAACACGATACGCGGACATGGCTTTACCGTAAGTGATCTTGCCGGAACGAGCGTTTACGGTGGGAAATTTGGCTTTTAATGCTTTCTCTATCTCTTCATCTCTAATGATTCTCATCTGTTTACCCTCTAACGCTTTGAATAGGTCTTGTGTGGCTTCTTTCCAATATTTTTCGGCGTTGAAAACCCTGGACAACGAAAATAAGTTGTTATCGATCTGTCGCCGCTCGAACCAACGGGTTTTCAAGCTGACTTCCCATCGCACCATGCCTTTAGCCCAATCGAGCAAAGCATCGGTGTAATGCTCGGAGACCTTGTCGCCACGCTTTTTGAGCTTGGCTAATTGGTTCATGACTTCCAGGAGCTTGACGTAAACCTTGATTTTCTTGATACGGCTGTTGGACTTGCCGAAATAGGCGGTGCCGGCATAACCGGTACGGGCGCGGGTTTGGCCATTACTGACATTCTGCAAGGCGTTGACGAATTGCAAGGCTTCGTTTTCCGTCTTGCACCAAGAGTGATAGGTAATATCGACCTGTTCAACCGACCAATGCTTTTGCTCTAAATACTCGATGAGATGCGGATAAGTATCGATCAACAAATGAATCATCTTTTCAGCGCAGTACCAAATATTGTCAGAACCGAACAGGTTATGACCTTGGATGAGTTTGGCCGGGCTGGCTTTGATCTCGATGAAAAAGTCTTGAACATCGGCGTTTTTCTTGAAACTGTCGCGGAAGTCGAAAACCTTGAAGGCCATAGTCGAAAGACTGGAAGGGATGGACTCCCAGCGATGCGTCAAGGCGATTTCTTCGCCATGAGCATCAAGGGAGGATTCCAGCGGAATTTTCAAATCAGAAAGGCTGATACGGGTTTTTTGCACTTCATGCAACACAGGCAAGCCGTTTTCGGTCAATCCGGATTCAAACACTTGGCGGAATGGGCAACGAAGGACAAGCATGTCGATCATGACTAAAAATCAGTTATCGATACCAGAACGAGGACGTTCTTCGCATTCGTCACAGTGACAAACCAAACCACGCTTTAAGCGTTGGTCATGCAGATAGAGTTCCAAAAATGGCAAGAAATAGCCGGTCACTCGACCAACCACAAACGAAGGACAAGCATGTCGATCATGACTAAAAATCAGTTATCGATACCAGAACGAGGACGTTCTTCGCATTCGTCACAGTGACAAACCAAACCACGCTTTAAGCGTTGGTCATGCAGATAGAGTTCCAAAAATGGCAAGAAATAGCCGGTCACTCGACCAACCACAAAGGCAATGACTAAACCGATAAAAATACCGGCCAGATAGGAACCCTGAACAGCAATATCAATAGCAGATAGGCATTCGTTCATAGGTTGCTCTCCTGCCCTACTGATTCGGCGGACTGGACAGGAGAGCGGCCAACGTCCGCTATACCAGCTCTAAAAAATTGAATTTCCTGAATGGATTTATCGACAAGCGATTGCAGTTTAGGGAAATCGATAAACAACAAGCGAATGCCATCCAGGCGGGAAATGTGAAGATCACAAATGGATTGACGAAAAGGAATGGGTTGTAACTTTTCTTCACACAAAGAGCGAAAACAGTTTTCAACAATGAAATCCAAGGTTTCTTTAATGGTTTTTTGGGGAATGTTCATTTTGAAACCTCTTTAGCCCAGGCTTCGAACAGTTCAGAACCATTGTCAAAATAAAGATGAATCTCTTGCACCGTAGCACGCGCGTCCATAGTCAAGACATCGATACAAGCAGTGAATAAATCGGAATCCAAACCGCGCAATCTGGTCAGGTCGAACGGGAAGCGATGGCCGTTATACAACCCCAGTAAAAACAAGCGAACCGTGGCGGCTTGGCCGGTGTCACGTTTAGCGATGATAGACAAGCGTTTCAACGATGGAACGCCAACAGATAAAACCGCTTTACGCTCGATTTCAAAATTCGAGATTTGATTAAGGAAATCCGTAACAGCTTGAGGTTGTTCGGGAGTGTCTTGGTGATCGGTAGTGTTCATCGGTTGGCCTCAATGATTCTTAGAACTTAGAAACGAGGCTTTTTTTACATTCTTAGAAATTAGAAGTCAAGAAAAAAGTAAACAGAATGCAGAATATGAGAACTAAAGAACACGAGAACAAAGACATGCCAAGCAAACACATCGACGACAAAACATGGAGAAAAATTCAGGACTTAACAGTAAAAACTGTTATAGCAACCCAAAAACCAATCAAAGAAACAGAAGTACTAGCCTATGTGATTAAGAGAGGCCTGGAAGAAGTGAATGTTGAAGAATTAAAAACATTAGGAAAAGACAAATAGTCTAACGGATTTAACTGAGTGGATTGGGAAAATAGAGATATATTAGAGAAAAACCATGTAACTGATAAAAAAAGACTTTCCTGAAACTTTGGACCAAGAGTCCACTGGTTATAGTACGTGGACTCTCCCGGACAGCTGGCAGGCTTCGAAAAGGGAAACTTCGCATAATGCAGAATATATAAAAAAGCCCTGTTGGGAAGTCATTTTCCAACAGGGCTTTTATACATATTCTCGTCACATTATGCGAACTAATTTATTGAGGTCTCCGGTATCGCTGGCACACATTCAAAGCCTCTTTGTCTTCTAGCCGGTCTAGGCATACAATCAAGCCCATTTCATGAGCTCCGTATCCGACGATGGATGACGACAAAACCCGAATCAGACCAGCTACCGTCTTGAATGCCGGTATCGACGACGACCGCACGACCTTACTGCGTCCAATCCATGAAGCACTGCAGATCGATTTATTGGATGCTCAGGGCAATCAAATCGGGCATTTTTCGCTATCGGCACCGATTAGCGTCGGTCGAGGCCAGGATAACGCGATTGTGATTTCACATGAGGTAGTCAGCCGGCATCATCTAATAATCAAAGCCGAAGCCGGCGCCTGGTGGGTGTATAACCTCAACAGCACCAACGGCGCCTATATTGATGGTCGCTTGATAGCCGACCGGGAACCCTTGCATTTGCCGGTGTTGATCGGTATCGGTGTCGGCGGTTTTTATCTTCGAGTCCTGCAACAGCAAACCGATGCAACCTTGGTTCCCACGCCACAAACTTCAGCACCCTCCACAACAGAGCCTCTTCCCTCTGTGCACCGTACCCTTTCACAGAACGACATCGAAGCACGCTTGTTGGCAGAGGAAGCTCCACCGGACATGGGTGACTACACCATGATGGCCCGACGGGTGATTCACCAAGACCGGGTAAAACAGGCAAAAAGCTATAAGAAAGTCATCTGGAGTTTGCTGGGCGTTTGTCTGGTTGTGGCGGGACTGGCTACCTATCAACATTTTGCACTGGAGAATACTCGCAAGCTCGCGTTGGATATGTTTTACGACATCAAAACCCTGGAGGTGAATCTATCGCAGGCCGACATCAAACTCGAAGAAAGCGCGACGGTATTGGAAGACACCCTAAAAGCCATCAATCAGGAAAAACTGCGCATTTCGCAGGAGCAATTAAAGACGCAACAAGAGCAAATTGCCGCGGAAAGACAGCGCATGCGTCTGGAACGGGAGCGGCTGGCCCAGATGAAAGCCAAGTATCGGCAATATGTGGAAGAAGCCAACAGCATGCGCCTGAGGTTCCCAACCGATACGGAGTATGAGAATCAACTGATCGCCAAGGTTGCGCGCGATTTGGGCGAAAGCGAATTGGAACTGCCCGAGGACTTCGTGGGCGAAGTCCGCAAATACATCGGTTATTGGCAAGGCACTTCTCGACTACAAAATAGCATACGCACCGTTGAACAAAACAATCTGTTACAGCCGGTCGTCGCTGCGCTGCAGAAATACGGCCTGCCGCTGTATTTTATTTATTTGCCATTGCAAGAAAGCAATTACGATATCCGCGCGATCGGCCCGGAAACCCGCTTCGGTATCGCCAAGGGCGCTTGGCAGCTGTTGGCCGGCACTGCCCAGGATTTCGGCGTTGCGCCGGGGCCGTTAGCGAATCTGCGAGAATTCGACGAGCAGGACGGCCGTTTCGATTTTACCCTGGCGACGCAAGCCGCCATCAAATACATCCGCAAGATATACGGCACCGAAGCCCAAGCTTCCGGTCTGTTGGTGATGGCAAGTTACAATTATGGCGACAACCGGGTCAGGGAGTTGATCAGGCAGATGCCGGACAATCCCAAGGAGCGGAATTTCTGGACTTTCCTGCAACGCTACGAATTACCCACGGAAACCCGGGATTATGTCTTCATGATTTTTTCCGCCGCCGTGATTGGCGAAGATCCGCAGCATTTTGGTTTTAAATTCAACCCGCCGCTGTATCCGTTCAAGTCCTGAAATACCATTGAGGCTTTGTACGCCATTGCCCCCCCGCTAACAGTTTTGGAAGATGGTGGTAATGGCGTCGAATGCACGAACAGTTTAGCCTCCACCACCCTTGCGCACCATCATGCCCTTGGAGGGGTTGTACCCCAGGATGGCCGCGCCGATGAACACGAAAAACGCGGCACTGGTAAAGATCAAGGCCTGTGCGTTGAACTGCTCGTACAACGCGAAGCGGATCAATTCGACGGCTTGCGAGAACGGGTTGTATTGCGCCAGCGTGTACAAAATCTCGCTGGATTCCTTGATTTTCCATAGCGGATAAAGCGCCGTGGACATGAAAAACAGCGGAAAAATCACGAAATTCATCACGCCGGCAAAGTTTTCCAGTTGCTTGATGAACGATGACAACAACAAGCCCAAGGCCCCCAGCATCATACCTACCAACACCAAGGCCGGCAGAATCCAGACATACCCCATCAACGGCGCCTGAATGTCATACAACCAGGCAATCCCCAAGAAGGCATAGGATTGCAATACACCGACTGCGGTGCCGGCGATCAATTTGCTGCACAGCAAAAACCAACGCGGCAACGGACAAACCATCAACATGCGCATGCTGCCCATCTCGCGGTCGTACACCATGGATAGCGAGCTTTGCATGCCGTTGAACAACTGGATCATGCCGATCAAGCCGGGCGTGATGTACACCTCGTAGAGAATATAGGTTTCATACGGCGGACTGATCGCGATGCCCAACGCGGCGCGGAAACCGGCCGCGAACACGAACAACCACACCAGCGGCCTAACCAGCGCGGAAACGAAGCGTTCGCGCTGGTGCAAGAAACGTAGCAGTTCGCGGCCTACGATGCCCGCCATCGCCCGCCAATAATGTAACACTCTCATGCTTTTGGACCTTTGTGCCCTGGAGGGTTTTGAGTCAATTTGTGGAATACCTCGCCCGGATCGGCGCTATTCGTGGCTTGCAATACCTCGGCCAGTTTTCCTTTGGCCTTGATCTGGCCCTGATGCAGCACGATCAGGCTGTCGTCGGCGGCGATTTCATCGATCAAATGCGTGGCCCACAGCACCGCCAGTTGTTCTTGTTTGACCAGTTCATGTACGTGTGCAACGATGGCTTGACGGCTCGGCAGATCCAAACCCACGGTTGGCTCATCCAGCAACAACAAGCTGGGATGGTGCAACAAAGCGCGGGCGATCTCCACCCGCCGTTTGTGGCCACCGTTCAGTTGCCTGACCTTTTCTCCGCGCCGATCGAACATATTCAGCCTTTCCAATTCTTCCTGAATGCGCGCGTCGGCGGCTTTGCGTCCGATGCCGTGCAGGGCGGCGTGGTAACGCAGGTTTTGCGTCACCGACAAATCCGGGTCCAGCGTGGTCTGCTGGAACACCACGCCCAGCTTAGCCAGCGCTTGCAGGCTTTGTTTCTTGACGTCGTACCCGCACAAGGCGATCCGCCCTTCCCTCGCGTCGTAAAGTCTGGTGATCAGCGAAAACAGTGTACTCTTGCCGGCGCCATTCGGCCCCAGCAAGATCGTGCATTCGCCGGTCGAGACCGTGAAATTGACGTTATCCAGGGCTTTTTTGCTGCCATAGGCAAAGCTCAAGCCTTGGACTTCCAACGCAAAATCCGTCATGGCTTGACCGCCACGCCCCAGGGATAGCGCCCAACGGCTACCGATTTGGTGACCTTGTGCTCCTCAAGATCGATGATCGAAATATCATTGCTGACGCCGTTGGTGGTATAGAGCCGTTTTTGATCCGGCGAAAACGCCAGATTCCAGACCCTTTGTCCGACCAGCAGGTATTTTTCAACCTGCAAGGTTTGCGCGTTGATCACCGCGACCCGGTTGGCCGGCCCCATCGCCACATAAGCGTAACGGCGATCTTTATCGATCACGACGCCGACCGGCTGAATCTGCTCGTCATTTACCCCTTGAACCTGCAGTTTGATGGTTTGCAGGATTTGCTTGCTGGCGGTATCCAGCACCATCACGGTGCCGGCCATTTCCGAAGTTGCCCAGAGCTGTTGACTGTCGGCGGTAAAGCTGACGGCGCGCGGACGCGGGTCGACCAGGGTATTTTCGACGATTTTGCGGCTCTTGGTGTCTATCCAGTGCAGCATGTTGGTGGTTTCCGACGCGCTGATCGCCCATTGATTATCCGGGCTGACCGCGATACCTTCCGGCTCGACACCGACCTTGATCTTTTCGACGGCTTTCTTGCTGGTGATGTCGATCACAGTGACTTCGCTGTCGTCTTCATTGGACACATACATCAGTTTGCCATCCGGGCTGACGGCGAAGGTTTCCGGGTCTTCGCCGGACGGCAACTTGCCGGTTTCCTTCAACGTTTCGCTATCGATGATCTTGATGGTGTCGTCGTCGCTGGTGGCGACAAACAGCGTCTTGCCGTCCTGGCTGATCGCGATGCCGCGTGGACGCTGGCCGACAGGCGCGGTTTTGAGCAATTTTCCCTCCGCTGGATCGACCACGGCTATAGCGTTGTCTTTTTCCAGCGTGACAAACACGGTTTCGGCTTCGGCAAAACCGGCACATAGTAAGGCGGCCGCAAGCGCGGTGGGTTTGAATATCTGCATGGTCATTCCTTATTTACAGTTGGTTTCGGGTTGATCGTAACCCAAGGTATCGAGTTCGGATTTCGGGTGCAAAAAGCCATCCAGTGGAGCCACCCCGACCAATGAGCGCGGAGCGGCCAGTAAAATCGGCTGCCTCAGCTGATTGTCCCACGGACGGAACGACAAGGGCTTGCCCTTGTAACCTTGCAACGCAAAGGCATCGGATAGCATGTAATCCTTGATCGCCTGTACTTGGTTGGATTTGGCGCGAACGCTGGCCTCGCCGATTGCCCGTACCGCCAGGTAAGCAGCATAGTCTTCTTCCTCCATCCAGCGCCCCGCCTGCTCCTTGAAACGGTTTTGCAGCTGCACGGCGCCCCATTGTTCATGGGTCCGGTGCCAGGCCGTGGCGATCAAGCCTTGCGTGCCGATCACGGGACGCGGTAGCCAGGTGCGGTAATCCAGATACTCGCCGAACAGGCCTTGTTCGTCGGCCACCACCAATACGTCATAATCTTCGCCTTGAGTAAATACCGGCACATCGGATTGAGCGGTTCGGCGGGCATCGTAAGTATTGTCCCAGGCTTTTTCCGCCACGATTTTCATGCCGAAACGTTTGCCGGCACGCTTGATCGCCGCGGCGAACAATTGATCTTCGCCAGTCGGCCCCACCACCAGAAACCATTTTTGCCAGCGTTTTTTCAGCATGTATTGCGCCAGCGCATCGGCGCGCATCGCCCGGCTGGGCAATAGATGCAAGACATGATGACGGCAATTCGTGCCGCGCAATTCGTCATCGCGACTTACGGCGTCGAACAGCAATTTATGTTGAGCGGCGGGTAAATCGGCCAGTTGATTGATTTGAGCGGCATTGACATTCAACACGACCAGACCAATATCATCCCCCAGTTGGTTGAATGCCTGCATTAGATCGCCATCTATGGGCACCACGACTTTTTTCAGTTCATAATGCTGGCCAGTAAATTGACCGGTAGTGTTGTTATCGCTGATCGCCAATTCGGCGCCGAGCTGACCTTTGTTCTGAATGAAGGGGTCCAGGTTGGACAGGGCCGCGGGCACTGCCCTTTCCTGGGAAAGATAGGCAATTTTAATCATTTGTTTATCGGCGGCATTGGCAGTACACAGCCACATGAGCCCAACCAACATTAACAGGACTGGAAACTTTTTAGTCATTGTCGTCTGCAAGAATTTTTGGAAAACCAATTTTAACGGATAAATCTTGTGACAGCTTCCCGAATAATCCTGAAAGCCGCTATTGAAATTTGCCACCCAAGCGTTAATACTTAGCCCATTTCTCTGGTTCGGTCCGATCGAAATGCCTGATAACAACGACTTTGATGATTTTGATGACCTGAATCATGACATAGAGCTTGACAGCCTGTTGTTGAACAAGCGCATTTCCGTGCGCTATCGCCGCAATGACATCAAAGCCATGATAAAAACCCACAGCCTGTTTTTTCCGAAGCTGTTCCGGGTCAATTTAATCGACATCAGTAGCAAAGGTGCCGCCGTGCAAAGCGATAACAAATTAAAACTCAAATCCCGCATTACGTTCTTTTTACAATTTGCCGATGGCAAACGCTTCACCATCAATGCGTCCGTCGCACATGTGCATTCGGCACCGCGTTATGGCTTGAAATTCGACCTGTATCAAGGCGAACTCGCCGAACATCTGCTCCATACCCAAACCGATTTGGAATTCGGTTAAATCTGGCGCTCATCAAATGCCGATTCTCAGTCAAATCTTTCTCTACCCGATCAAATCCTTGGCAGGCATCCAAGTCCAAAGCTGGCTGGTGGACAAAAACGGTTTACGTTATGACCGCAAATGGATGCTGGTTGATGAAGATGGCCAATTCATGAGTCAACGCCGCTTACCTCAAATGGCATTGATCAAGACCCGTATCGAACAAGACCATCTGATTGTCTCGGCTGCCGGCATGGAGGACATGCGTTTGGCATTGCAACCCGATGGCGGCGATGACATCGAAGTCATTATCTGGCACGACCGCTGCGCCGCAAAAATCGTTTCCAAACAGGCGGATGAATGGTTCAGCGAGTTCCTAAATACAAAATGCAGTTTGGTTTATCACCCCGACGGCAGCACGCGCCAAGTCGATCAACGTTACGCAAAGCGCGATGACCAAACGGCTTTTGCCGACGGATTTCCGTTTTTGATTACCGCTGAAAGTTCTTTGCAAGCACTGAACGAAGCCATGCCGTTCGCAATCGGCATGAACCGTTTTCGCCCGAACTTGGTGATTTCGGGTTGCGACCGTTATGCCGAAGACAGCTGGCGCAGAATTCGCGTCAACGACATCGAATTCCGGCTGCCCAAACCCTGTTCGCGCTGTTCGGTACCCGGCATAAATCCGGATACGGCCATCAGTGACAAGGAAACGCTGCTTATGCTGAGCAGACTGCGCAAATGGGAAAACCGGGTATATTTCGGGCAAAATGCCCTGCACGACAGCCTTGGCGAACTCGCGGTCGGCAATGCTGTCGATGTTCTTGAAACAGGCAGCCGACAACCTCCCGTAAACGTGGAATTTTGAAATCGTGGCGTTTCGGTAGCCCATTAACACAATCGAATATTAAGCAGAAGTTAAGCAAGCTTGATAAAAATCCCCCCAACTTCAAGACATACGAAGACAGCGTCGGATACCGCAGGACTGGCTTCATTTTTTCTTTTTTAACTGAAAATCAGGACAACGACATGAACAAAAAATTATTGTTAACCGGCATCGGCGTGGCTTTATTGGCGGGTTGTACCACCAATCCCTACACCGGCCAGTCCAGCATCAGCAACCTGGGCAAGGGAGCCGGTATCGGCGCCGCCGTGGGTGCCGGCGCGGGTACTTTATTTGGCGGCAATGACTTGCAAAACGCGGGTTGGGGTGCGCTGGCCGGCGCTGCACTCGGTGCGGGTGTTGGTTATTACATGGATAAACAAGAAGAAGAAATGCAACAATCGTTGCAAGGCACCGGCATTCAGGTACAGCGCACGGCGGAAAATACCTTGACGCTGAACATGCCCAGCACCAGTAACGTGACCTTCGCCTTTGCCAAGTCCGATTTGAGCTTCGAAGCGCAAAACGCTCTGAATTCCGTGGCGCAAGTACTGAACAACTACCCTGATTCAACCATCATGGTCGCCGGTCATACCGATGATGTGGGTTCGGACGCCGATAACCAACGTCTATCGGAAGCGCGAGCTACCAGCGTCGCCAATTATCTTGCTCAACGCGGCGTCAATCCGATACGGATTTCAAAGCAAGGCATGGGGGAAAGCCAGCCTAAAGTCCCCAACACTAGCGATGCCAACCGCGCGGTCAATCGCCGGGTAGAATTGTCCATCATTGCCAATCAAAATGCCGGCGCCAGTCAACAGCAGCAACAGCAACAAGCTCCGCAAGGCTATCAGCAGCCTCAAGGCGGCTACCCGCAACAGCAATATCCGCAACAGGGTTACCCTCAACAACAGTATCCACAACAAGGCTATCCACAACAGCAGTACCCGCAGCAGGGCTACCCTCAGCAACAATATCCGCAACAACAATATCAGTATCCACAGCAACAGCAGCCTTACCAGCAACAAAACTACCCGCAGCAAAGCTATCCTTATTACCGTTGATAGCTAACGCACGGACCTAAAAAAGCCGGGTTGAGGTTTGTTCGACCCGGCTTTTTTGTTGTCGTTTCCGCCGCGCTAGCCTGTTGGAAGCCCTCAGATTCGAGTTGCAAAAAAGCTAAAGCTTTTTCACTCCGGGCAATTCAACCGTGTGGATTGACCGCGATCACTCCTCGCCGGCTCGCACGTCGAATTCGATTTTCCAGCGCTTGCCGTCGCGATTGGAGACAGCCCTCAGCTCCAAGGTACCGACTTCGGTCACCGCCGAGGACAAATGCACCGGCACTATCTCGCCCGCCGAGCCGCCTTCTTCCGGCAGCGTGATTTCAATCTCGTCCAACTCTTCCAGCTCGTCTGCGTTCCAGCTTTCCAGCCGCGCCCCCACCGTGTCTTCACGGCGGGTTTTCGAGCCGAAGAACCGAAAACGCACGGGTTCACCGATGATCAAGCCAAATTCGTCATTCGGCAGCTCTTGCTCGGTACCCTCTTCCATGCCAAACGGCGCGATACACAAGGCTTCGATTTCCGGCGGCAAACCCGGAACGGCCGGCATCGCACTTTCCACGCCAACATAATAAGACGCGGCGGTGCCGCCCTTGATGCGCACACCTTTGCCCTGACGGACGAAACCGTAATAAGCCGCGCCGCGCGCCACGGCCAAATCCAGATCGGCACCCTGCAGCAAACGGGCCTCCGGGGCCTGCTCGCCCTGCAGCCAGCCGTTCAAGATAGCCATCAATCGATCGGCCAGAACCCCGGCTTTCAATACACCGCCGTTGAACAACACCGCGGTGGGGTGCAGAAAGCTGGCGTTTTCCGCCGGCGTATGCCCCAGTTCCATGGTAGCGTCTTTTTGCCTGGATAAAAACGCCGCCAGATGACGGGTGATCCCGGCGTCCTGCGCGTAAGGAAGACCCGCCGAGCGCAAACCGCTACGCGGCCTGACCACTGGCTTGTCGCCAGCCGCCACTCGCGGCAAAAAGCCTTCGACCAGTATTTGGTTCAATTCGTCGCGGGTCAATTCGGTGCGCAAGGTACCACCGATCAACGACGAACCCCGAGACGCCACGACCAACGGCATGCTGACAAGATCTGGCTGGTTGAACAATTTTTCCTTGGCTTCGCGGCAACCATGGGTCAAGGCCTGCAGTTGCCAGGATTCCAGTTTTTTCTGGCTTTCCTGTTCCAGTTTGGCTTTGACCGTGTAGGCTAGGGCCAAATCCATGTTATCGCCTCCCAGCAGGATATGATCGCCGACCGCGACCCGGGTCAGTTGCAGATTGCCGTCCTGCTCCGTCACCGCTATCAAGGACAGGTCGGTGGTGCCGCCGCCGACGTCCACGACCAGGATCACATCGCCGACCTTGACGTGATTACGCCAGTCGCCCTCGCTTTTTTCTATCCAGCTATACAAGGCCGCTTGCGGCTCTTCCAGCAGCACCGCCTGCCCCAAACCGACATGGCGCGCCGCTTCCACGGTCAATTCACGCGCCGCCGGATCGAACGAGGCCGGCACGGTGATCGTTACATCCTGTTGTTGCAGAGGGTAATCCGGAAACTGATGGTTCCAGGCATCGCGCAAATGCTGCAGATAAGCCTTGGTCGCCGCGAACGGCGAAATCCGCTGCACGTCTTCCGGTGCCTCGGCCGGCAAAATGGCCTGCTTGCAATCGACGCCGGCATGGCATAACCAGCTCTTGGCGCTGGCGACCAATCTGATCGGGGTTTTGCTGCCCATATTGCGGGCAATCTCACCGACCAGATGCTCCGGTTTCGCGGTCCAGGGCAAGCTGGTTTCGCCTTCGCCGATTTCGGCGGGGTGAGCCAAATAGGTAAAAGACGGCAATTGGGCCTTTTCTTCTATCGTACCCGGACTCGTCAATTGCGGAACGGCCATGACCGTCAACACGACTTGATCGTCGGCCGCCGTCAAGTCGACATAGGACAATACGCAGTGTGTGGTGCCCAGATCGATGCCGACCGAATAACGCGCTGGGTTACTCATAGCTCCACCTCGGCAGCGGCGATGATCCTGGCATTATGACCTTCGGTCAGTTTCGGCAAACGCAAGTCGGTCACTTGCCAGCCTTTATGCACCAGCGTACCGGTAAAAGGCGCTTCGCCAACGATGTTGCCCGTCAGACGGAATGAGGCGGCATCAAAGCCTTTGTTCAGTGTGACCCGGCTGCCCTCTTGATCCTGGCTGACCGGTGCCAAGGTGAAATGTTCCTTGATCACCTTACTGCAGCCTTGATGCACGACGCGCGCCGCCGCGCCGATGTCGGCATCGGAAAATACGCTGACGTCTTCCTTGATGAAATCGATGAAGCGGGCTTCTTTTTGCAGCAGACTCAACAATTGCAAGGCTGCATCGGGAGTGGCTTCTTTCAGGATTACGGGTTCCGGCGCCGGCGCCTGCACGATTTTTTCGACTTCGACGATCTTCTCGACGATTTTTATTTCCGGCTCGGGCTTGACGACCGGCGCTGCCGGCACGGGTTGCGACACGGGTTCGGCGCGTCTGCAACGACGCATGCCCAGCACTACCGAAATCAGCACGACGATCAACAACAAGGCCAGCACGGCAACGGTGCCGGCCAGACAGACGTGCCACAAATCGAACGTGGTGGGTCGCAAGGATAAATCAATGATATAGGTATTCATAAGTCAAGTCAGTTATTGTAGTTGGCCGGATTTTCTTGCAGCTTCTTGGTACATCAGTTCCTGCAGCAAATTGCGAGTGACCTGGATTCTCAATTTTTTCATATGCCGATCGGCCACGACGCCAGGCACCTTGACATCGATATAGACTTTGCGCATCTCGCCCAGGCTTGGTTCGCACGATTTAATGATCTCATCGGTGGCATGGCGGCTTTCCATCTTGGCAACTTCCGGTTTTTGCATCGCATCGACCACGCATTTTTTATAGATAAACTGTGCTTGCTGAATCTTTTGGATGGTTTCCTCGTTCAAACTGGTTTCATTCCACTCTTCTTCAGCAGCGTCTGCGGCGAAAGCCAAATTGGCAGCTAACAGCAGCGCAGCGATTAATGAATATTTCATTACTTAACTCCATGGCTTAAAAATCGTTTACAGGGGATTTTACGCGATGCGGCCAAAAAGCGACAACCAAGCGCGGCAGAGTCGCGCGTCCCCCCTTCACGGAAAGCCAGGAAATATCCCAACTCTTGAGCGTATTCAAACCAAACTGGCTTGGTTCGTCGACGAATGGACGCGTGAATACATCACGGTAAGCACTATGTAAAACGCTCATTACATCAATGATTTGTCACTTTTATCCTATTTTCACCGAACAACCAGAATCGGTATCGGTGACTCGTTTTTTCATAAGTCTTGCATTACATCGGTGGATAAGACATTGGACAACCAGTATTATCCTCTACGCATCCCGCAGCTTTGCAACCCGATAGTGAGAAGTGGCGGTGAATTTGAGTATTTCAACAGCCCGTTCATTCGTTTTTCGAGAACCCTATGACTGACATCATTTTCCTTGCAGTGCCAGCTTCCGCCATCATCGCCTTGGCTTTCGCATTCTTTTTCTTCAAACAAATGATGCGAGAAAGCGAAGGCAACGACACCATGCGGCAAATCGCCGGGTATGTGCGAGTGGGGGCCATGTCCTATTTGAAGCAGCAATACAAGGTGGTTTTTATCGTATTCATGGTACTGGCTCTGCTGTTTTCGCTGATGGCCTATTTTGGCGTGCAAAACCCCTGGGTTCCCTTCGCTTTTCTAAGCGGCGGTTTCTTTTCAGGCTTGGCAGGTTTCTTCGGCATGAAAACGGCGACGTATGCTTCGGCCCGTACCGCTCATGCAGCCTCTAAATCACTGAACCAAGGGCTGCAAATCGCATTCCGTTCCGGCGCTGTGATGGGCTTGGTCGTGGTCGGTCTGGCGCTGGTTGACATATCGGCTTGGTATTGGGTGCTGGATTATTTCATCGATGACAACGAGCCGGGGCATAAGTTGATCATCGTTACCACTACGATGCTGACCTTTGGCATGGGGGCATCGACTCAAGCCTTGTTTGCCAGGGTCGGCGGGGGCATTTACACCAAGGCGGCCGACGTTGGCGCGGATCTGGTCGGCAAAGTGGAAGCGGGCATTCCTGAGGACGATCCACGCAATCCGGCAACCATTGCCGATAATGTCGGCGATAACGTGGGCGACGTGGCCGGAATGGGAGCCGATCTTTACGAATCCTACTGCGGCTCCATTTTGGCGACGGCAGCCCTGGGGGCCTCGGCGTTTGCCTTGAACCCGGAAATGCAACTGAAAGCGGTTTTTGCGCCGATGCTGATCGCTGCCGCGGGCGTTTTATTGTCCATCCTCGGGATTTTGCTGGTCAAAACCCACGAAAATGCCGACATGAAACAATTGATGAGCGCCTTGAACCGCGGCGTCAATCTCAGCTCGCTGCTAACGGCGCTGGCGGTTTACGGAATACTGTACGGCATTGAACTGCATAATTGGCTGGGTTTGTCGTCCGCCGTCGTCTGCGGCCTGATTGCCGGCATCATCATAGGTCAAGGCGCCGAATATTACACTTCGCACTCCTATCGTCCGACGCAAAAAATCGCCGAAAGCTCGGCAACCGGGCCCGCCACCGTGATCATTTCCGGGTTGGGCATTGGCATGATTTCAACGGCTTTACCGGTCATGACCATTGGCGCCGCCATCATGGCGTCTTTTTTATGCGCCATCGAATTTGATGTGCAACATCTATTGAGCGCTGAAAATTTAAGCCTCGGGCTCTATGGCATCGGTATTGCCGCCGTGGGCATGTTGTCGACCCTGGGTATCACGCTGGCGACAGACGCTTACGGGCCCATCGCGGATAACGCCGGCGGCAACGCCGAAATGAGTGGTTTGGGCCAGGAAGTGCGCAAACGTACCGATGCACTCGATGCTTTGGGAAACACCACGGCCGCTACCGGTAAGGGCTTTGCAATCGGTTCGGCGGCACTGACGGCACTAGTCTTGCTTGCATCCTATATCGAAGAAATCAGAATCGGCTTGCTGCGTCTTGGTCAAACCACGCTGACATTTACCCACGGCGATTCGATAGCTACCCAACAGGCTGGTTTCATCGACTTCATGAATTACTATCAAGTCTCGTTGATGAATCCCAAGGTGTTGATTGGCATGTTTTTGGGATCGATGATGGCTTTTGTATTCTGCGGTTTGACGATGAATGCGGTCGGCCGCGCCGCGCAAAAAATGGTGGAGGAAGTGCGCCGCCAGTTTCGCGACATCAAGGGCATTTTGGAAGGCAGCGCTAAACCCGACTATGCGCGTTGCGTCGAGATTTCCACGCAAAGCGCGCAAAGAGAAATGTTGTTGCCTTCGGTACTGGCCTTGCTAGTCCCTACCCTTACAGGCGTCGTGTTCGGCGTTGCCGGCGTGATGGGTTTATTGATAGGCGGGCTTTCGACCGGCTTCGTGTTGGCAATTTTCATGGCCAACGCCGGCGGCGCCTGGGACAACGCCAAGAAATACGTCGAAGAAGGTCACTTGGGCGGCAAGGGCTCGGACGCGCACAAAGCCTGCGTGGTTGGCGATACCGTCGGCGACCCGTTCAAGGACACCTCGGGCCCTTCCTTGAATATCCTGATCAAGCTGATGAGCATGGTGGCTATCGTGATGGCAGGCCTGACGTCGGCCTGGAGCTTGTTTTGAAGATGCCATGACTTTCAGCCAATGATCTTCCCTAACCTTGATACCTTGAATCCAGTCGCGGACGATGACCTGACCGTTCTGCCTCCCGAAACACCGGCCGGCGTTCGAAACCATAAACTTCGGCTTTCCGATCATTTGACGATTCTGGATTTGATCGACCAAGGCGGCATCGGCCGCGTCTCGCTGGCCTACGACGAAACCATAGGCCGCCGGGTAGCCGTCAAGGAGCTGCTGGATGAATATGCGCTGAACGATCCGGCCAACGCCGAAGTCACCAATACCTTCATCCATGAAGCCAAAATCACCGGCAAGCTGGAACATCCCGGTGTCGTGCCGGTATACGAACTGGGGAAGCGTAGCGATGGCCAGCCGTATTATGTGATGCGCTATGTCAAAGGCGAAACCCTGGAAAGATCGCTAAAAAAATGCGTGGCCACTGAAAACGAGACGGCTTTCGCCAGGCGCCTGAAATTACTCGACATACTGATCGCGGTTTGCGACACGGTCGCCTATGCTCATGCCAAGGGTGTGATACACCGCGACCTGAAGCCCGCCAACATCATCAGCGGCAGCTATGGCGAAACCATCGTGCTGGATTGGGGATTGGCGCAAGTGGTCGAAGATCGCGACAACACCTATTTCTACCGGGAAGTGCTGACTCATCAACGCCACACCTTCAGCGACCAAAGCACGTCTGAAGTCATGGGCACCCCGGCCTACATGGCGCCGGAGCAATTCCAGGGTTTTGCCAGCAAGGCCAGCGATGTTTACAGCCTGGGTGTCATTCTGTACCGCATCCTGACCGGCACACTGCCCTATCACGGAACCCTGGAAGACATCAAAAACCAAATCGCCTCCCCGCAAAACTCGCCGTCGGCAAAGCAAGCCAATCCCAATGCGCAACCGGAATTGATCGCGATATGTGACAAAGCCATGCACAAACAGGCTGAAGAACGTTTTGCCGATGCCGGCGAATTGGCCGCGGAATTAAAAGCCTTTCGCGAAGGCCGCATGGTCAACATCTATGCCTATTCCAGGCAGGAGTTATTGCGCCGTTTTCTGAATCAGAACAAAACCCTGGTCGTGATGGCCGGTTTGTTGATGTGCACCGTTCTGGCGGGCGCCGGTTTCTCGCTTTATTACGCCAAACAAATGGAGCAGGCCAAACTCCAGGCCGAGGAATCCCTGGTCGTACTGACGGCTTTTGGTGAACGCTCGCAACAACAGGCACGGGACATCGCGGCGGCTATCTCAACCCGCACAAGCCGTCTTTTTACCGATTTGAAACAAGCCGCGCGTCAAATCGATACGGCCGAACCGCAAGCCAACGAACCCTTGCTGACGCAATTGCATCGCCAATATCCCCGTTTCGAATCGTTTTCATTGCGTAACGCGGACGAAATCTCACTGTTATTCAGCAAGGACGGCGACGACGCGCAAACCGTCGAGCGGCCGATCACGCAATTCGAAAACCAGCGCCTGGCCTTGATTTACCGGGTGCCTGTTTTGAGGAACGGCCAGGTAATCCAGTATCTGGAAGCCCGTCTGTATCCGGAAAAAGTGTTGCCGGATTTCCTGCCGCTGAATACGCAATCAGATAAGCATCGGCGTAACATTTGGATCATGCGCAACGACGGCCTGATCTTGTTTGATGAGTCGCCGCAATATATCGCCACCAATCTGTTCACCGACGTCGACAACTACCGCTCGCCGTCCCTGCAGGCCTTCGGTCGCCTGATGTTGACCGACGATGACAGCATCGGCTATTACTCCATCGGTGACGGCGACAGCGAAACCCACAAGATCGCCGCCTGGGATTCGATCAAATTCGGCCCCGATCACAGCTGGAAGGTGATCGTCAGTTATGCCTATATGCAAAAAAAAACATCTCCCCCGTCTTCCTTGTCGGAAATGAATATCGGTGACTGATCGATTGCCTTGGCCATTGCCGGACACAGCCAGTCGCGAAAATCTCTCTCAAACCGAACGAATCGCAAGACAAGCGCCGGATTTTCAAGGAAAATGGCGGCTTTTCATTATTCGCTGCATCGCATGTACAAATACGACGGCCTGGTCATTCACCAAAGCCATGACGACGAAGGCATCATAGAAGTCGTCGAAAACAACGGCGAACGCGCCCTGCACTTCGGCTCAACTTCCCGGCAAAGCAGCATGCTGCTGGCCGATCCCAACCGCCTGCATTCCTTGTATGCCAGAGCGATGATGGCCGGGCTGTTGTTTCACGACCAGCCGCGCGAAGTGCTGATGATAGGCCTCGGCGGCGGCACCATCGCCAAGTTCATGCTGCACCAGTTCCCCGACTGCCGCCTGAAAGTCGTGGAGTTTCGCGGCAGCGTGCTCAAAGTCGCTCGCAGCCATTTCGGCCTGCCCTTCGATCCACGCCTGAAAATCAAGATCGGCTGCGGCGCCCAACATGTGCGGCACGAAAGCCGCGAACAGGCTGAACGCTATGATCTGATGCTGATCGATGCCTACGATCATGCCGGCATGGCGCCAGAAGTGAGCAGCGAAAAATTTTTCGACAATTGCCGAACCTTGCTGAGCAAAGACGGTCTGCTAGTGATCAATTTGTGGGGCACCGACAAGGACATGTTCCAGCAAGTGACCTGGAACATGGGACGCATGTTCAATTGGCGCATCCTGTTTCTACCGGTACGTGGCCGCGGCAACGTGATCGGCTTTGCCTTTGGCGAGACCTTCCCCAAGCCGCGCATGAAGGACTTGAGCGAAAAAGCCAAACACCTGGAACAACAATACCAACTGGAATTTTCCACCTTTTTACAAGATTTCAAACGCAATAATCCCAGCGTCATCAACCGAGTAATTCATAAATGATACACAACGCGCCAAACATCTTCGGCTACAAAAAATACTGGGCCCACCGCTTCGGTCCGGCGCCGGAACTGCCGATGAGCCTGGAAGAAATGCAGCAACTGGGCTGGGACGCCTGCGACATCATCTTGGTGACTGGTGATGCTTATGTCGATCACCCAAGCTTTGGCATGGCGGTGATAGGCCGAGTATTGGAAGCGCAAGGGTTTCGGGTTGGCATCATCTCGCAGCCGGACTGGCACTCGGCCTCCGACTTCAGAAAACTCGGCCAGCCCACGCTGTTTTTCGGCGTCACCGGCGGCAACATGGACTCGATGGTCAATCGCTATACCTCGGACAAGAAAATCCGCTCTAACGACGCCTATACGGCTAACGGCGAGGCCGGCAAGCGTCCGGACCGTGCCGTGAACGTCTATTCGCATCGCTGCCGCGAGGCCTATAAAAACGTGCCGATCATCATCGGTGGCATCGAGGCCAGCCTGCGTCGCATCGCCCATTACGATTACTGGTCGGACAAGGTGCGCAAATCGATTCTGCTGGACTCGAAAGCCGACTTATTGGTCTACGGCAATGCCGAGCGCCAGATCGTCGAAATTGCCCATCGCCTGGCCAAGGGCGAAAGCATCCATGATCTGAAAGGCATCCGCGGCACCGTGCATTTCGTCAAGCAAGTGCCGCAAGGCTGGATCGAAAAAGACTCCACCGACATCGACAAGCCCGGCGCAGCGATCGTGCATCAGAATCCTTATCAGGAGATGCCGGCATGTGACGACAAACCGGCTGTAGGGGCAAATTCATTCGCCCAACAGCCGAACGAACACGTCATCCAATTCAAACCCATCGCCAACAAAAACCGCGCGCAAACCGTGATTAGGCTGCCCGATTACGATGCGGTCAAGGACGATCCGATTTTGTACGCGCACGCCTCACGCGTGATGCATGGCGAAACCAATCCCGGCAACGCCCGCGCATTGATCCAGCGCCACGGCAACCGCGAAGTCTGGATCAATCCGCCGCCGCTACCCTTGACCACACCGGAAATGGACGGCGTATTCGACCTGCCTTATTCCCGCCTGCCGCATCAGTCTTACGGCAAGGCCAACATTCCGGCCTTCGAGATGATCCAGCATTCGGTGCTGATCATGCGCGGCTGCTTCGGCGGCTGCAGTTTTTGTTCCATCACCGAGCACGAAGGCCGTATCATCCAGAATCGTTCGGAAGACTCGATCATCCGCGAGATCGAAACCATCCGCGATACCTCGCCCAACTTCACCGGCAATATCTCCGACCTGGGCGGCCCGACCGCCAACATGTGGCGCCTGGCCTGCAAGGACCCGAAAATCGAGGCATCCTGCCGCAAACCGTCCTGTGTCTATCCGGGCATCTGCCACAATCTGAACACCGACCAGACGCCGCTGATCAAGCTGTATCGTCGTGCCCGCGCCCTGCCCGGCATCAAGAAAATCTTCATCGCTTCTGGCCTGCGTTACGACATCGCCGTGGAAACCCCGGCTTATGTGAAAGAACTCGTCACCCACCACGTCGGCGGCTACCTGAAAATCGCCCCGGAACACACCGAACAAGGCCCGCTATCGAAAATGATGAAACCTGGCATGGGCACCTACGACCGCTTCAAGGCCATGTTCGACAAGTATTCCAAAGAAGCCGGCAAGGAACAATACCTGATCCCGTACTTCATCGCGGCTCATCCGGGCACCACCGACGAAGACATGTTGAACCTGGCTTTGTGGCTGAAACGCAATGGCTTCAGAGCCGACCAGGTGCAGGCTTTTTTGCCGTCGCCGATGTCGATTGCCACGGCGATGTATCATTCCGGCAAGGATACCTTGCACAAGATCGGTCGCAACGTGCCGGACATCGCGATTCCGCGCAGCATGAAGCAACGCAAACTGCACAAGGCCTTTTTGCGCTACCACGACCCAAAAAACTGGCCGCTGCTGCGCGAAGCCTTGAAACAAATGGGCCGCGCCGATTTGATCGGCAACGGCAAGCACCACTTGGTCCCGAGTTTTCAGCCCAAAACGGGCGAAACGGCGCCGCAACCCTCAAAAATGGCTAAGCGCCCGTTCGCCACCAAGCATACCGGCGAGAATTTCAGGCCGCAAAAGAGGAGATATCGGGGTTAATTAACCAAAAGAACGGTTTGTCCCCGCACTCCGCCGAAACCTTTGGATCACTGGCTTGCAGCAAAAAGATCGATTTCAAGTTGACCAATTGGTTTATCTCTGAATTCACTGTCATCCTTCGGCGTTCTTGCGTTACTCGCCTAGCGCATGATATAAGCTGACGGCATTCGTCACGTACCGTCCAGATATCGGAACGGCGCGACGTTCAACGAACCGGCACGGAGCTTGGTGAAGGAGCTTCGGAACCGGCTCAAATTACTCTGCCAAAATCGGGTAATGCCCTTCACCATCGAAGTAAGGAAGCGTTTCATGAAAGCACAGGATTTCTATCAAGGTTTGTTCGTCTTGTTTTTCGGGGTCTATTTAGCGGCCTGCACACCCAGTGCGACGCGGACCAATGCCTCGAATGCCGTTTCCGTTGTGCAACCCGTCGTGGTTCCCGGATTCGACGAACCGCTGATCTATCTCAATGCGGCGACAGCCGATTGGATTCCCCTGGTAAAACCGGAAATCCGGCCCGAAGCGACTGACTTGGAACGCTTGTCCCAATACTGGCGACTCAACCGCAATACGCCCTGGGAAGCCTCCATTCAGTTGAATTTAGGTTTGGCCTATTACCGCAGCGGTTATTTTAGCCAAACCTTCGACGCCTTCGAACAGGCGTGGACACTCAGCAAAGACTATCAGGAAGCTGAAGCGAAAGCCTTAGCCGACCGGGCCTTCGGCGAACTCATCCGCATGCATGCTCGCTTGGGCCACGCGGACCTGGTGGAAAGCTTATTGGCCTCCGTCAAAGGCCGCGCGTTCACAGGACCTGCCACCGCTGCTGTTGCCGGCGCCGAAGAAGGCTTGTGGATGATGCGTAATAATCCTGGCATCACTTATTTGTGCGGTCCAAAGGCGCTTTACTCCGTGCTCAAATGGCAACAACCCGATGCGGAAGGGTTGCAAGTGCTCGATGCTTACCGTTCGGGCGTCAACGGCGTTAATTTGATTGAATTAGGCCAATTGGCCGAACAAGCAAAAATGCATTACCGGACGGTCTATCGTGCTGCCGGGCAAAATATTCCGGTGCCGTCCGTGATCCATTGGCGTGTCAACCATTATGCCGCCATCGTCGAAAAGCAAGGCGAGCTTTACCATATCCAAGACCCGACCTTCGGGCAAGACCTCTGGTTTACCGCCGATGCCATCAACGCCCAAGCCAGCGGCTATTTCTTAGTACCGGAAGGCGACATCCGGTTAGGCGGCGATTGGCAAGCGGCCCCCATCGCTCAAGCCGAGAACGTCTACGGCCAAGGTTATACGGCCAGCAGCGATCCAAACCGCACAACCACCTGCGATGCCAAAATATCCCAACAACCGTGCAACAACGTCGATCAACCGAATGGAACTGGCGGTGGCATGGCCTATTACGACGTGCATACCATGCTGGTTAGCCTGAATATCACCGATACACCGATCAGCTATAAGCCGCCGCTGGGCGATCCCATTCGCTTTACATTCACCTACAATCAACGCGAAGCCAGCCAGCCGGCCAACTTTACTTTCGGCAATTTGGGACCCAAATGGACCCACAACTGGTTAACCTACATCCAAGACGTGCCGACCAATCCGTCCGCCGTCGTCAATCGCATAGCGGCCGGCGGCGGCGCTATCGATTACGCACACTACAACACGGCGACCGGCGAATTCCAAAAAGGCGTTGCGGACAACGCCAGGCTCTACCGGGTTTCCAGCAATCCGATCGTTTACGAACGGCGGTTACCCGATGGCTCCAAAGAAATCTACGGTTTCAGCGACGGTGCCGTCAGCGGGGTACGCCGGGTGTTCCTAACCGAAAAAATCGACCCGCAAGGCCAAGCCGTACAATTGACCTACGACGCGCAATTGCGCCTGACCGGTATTACCGATGCCGTGGGACGAACGACCATTCTGTCTTATGAACATGGCACTAACCCCAAATTGATCACCCGAGTCAGCGATCCCTTCGGTCGAGAAGCGATTATCCAATACGATAATAACGGCCGTTTAGCCAGCATTACCGACCCGGTCGGCATCGTCTCAGCCTTCGGCTACGACAGCGGCGACTTCATCAACGTCATGACCACACCCTATGGCGATACCCGATTCGCTTATAACGGTAACGGTACCTCCAGAACCTTGATCGTCACCGATCCCTATGGCGAACAAGAACGCATCGAATACGGCCAATCGCTAGGCCTATCCGGCAGCGTGCCGGACATGCCGACCGGCAACATCCTAACCCTGAATGCTTACCACAACTACCGCAACACCGCCTACTGGGACAAACAGACCTATAAAGACTACGGGCGGAATATGTCCAAAGCCGAAATTTCCCATTGGCTGCACACGCCGGACAGCAAAACCAGCGGTTTATTGGAAACCTTCAAAAAACCCCTGGAACATCGGGTGTGGTTCAACTATCCGGGACAAACCTCCGCTATAACGGAAAACAATATCTCCCAGGAAAACCCTTCGCGTCTTGGCCGGGTACTGGACGACGGCAGCTCGCAAATCTTCATCCGCGAATTCAACGCCTTCGGCAAACCAACCCTGGAAAAAAGCCCGTTAGGCCATGTCACCCGCTATCTCTACGCCGACAACCAAATCGATCCGGTGAAAATCGTCAAATGGCGTAACGGCGTTGAAGAAACCGTGGCCGAATTCGAATGGGACGACCATCATAACCTGATCCGAGCCACCGACGGTTTAGGCCATAGCACCACCTTCATCTACAATGCCGCCGGTCAAATACTGACCCGCCGCAACGCCTTGGGCCATGTTACCCGCTACGAATACGACGCGCTGGGCTATTTGGTCAAAGTAAGCTATCCGACCGGCAAAACCGAACAATATGCTTACGACGACATCGGCCGCGTCGTCGCCTACACCGATACCGGCGGCCACACCCGCACGCAAGACTACGACGGCTTGAACCGGCTGCTCAGCGTGGGTTATGACGACGGCACCGCGGTGGAATACACCTGGGACAAGCTGGACCTGGTCAAAATTCGCGATCGCCTTGGCCGGGAAACTCATTACACCTACGACGCGCTGCGCCGCAAAATCAGCGAAAAAGATCATCTGGGCCGGGAAACCAGCTATGCCTACGACGCCAGCGGACGTTTACTGACGGTTACCGATCCGTTAAACCACGCGACCCACTACGAATACGACATCCAAGGCCGCAAAACCGCGATGATCGATGCCGACGGCCACAAAACCCGGTACGTTTACGAACAAAGCACGAGCCGTTTGGCCAGTATGATAGACGCCGACCAGGGGGCGAGCGACTTCGGCTACGACCGCTCGAATCGCTTGGTGGCCGTGACCGACCCCAACGGCCATGTCACCCGCTATCAATTGGACGAAGTCGGCAATACCTTGCAAACCGACAGTCCGGACAGCGGCTTGACCGCTTATGCCTATAACGTGCTCGGCCAAGCGGTGCAAAAAACCGACGCCCGCGGCATCCTCAGCCAATACCATTACGACGCCTTGAATCGCTTGACTGCAGTCACCTATGCCGACAGCAGCTACAACCTGCTCTGGTATTACGACGGCGACAACTACGGCGATGCCGTCGGCACCGAGCAGCGTCAAACCGCGATCGGCCAACGCACTGGAATGAGCGATCCGACCGGTCAAACCCAATGGCAGTATAACCGTTATGGCGACATCGCACGCCAGGATACCGGCTTGAGCGCGTTGGGCGGCAAAACCTTCAGCCAACAATTCGCCTACGACTATCGCTACGAACCGGGCCAAGGGCTGTTGACCCAACACGTCTACCCGAACGGCCAAGTCTTCGACTACCAATACGACAACCACGGCCGGGTCGAGAGCATAGGCAGCACGGCGGGCGGCGGCAAAACTCCGGTTGTTTCCGGCGTCAGCTACCATCCGGTCGCGGCCGACGGCATCGCCGCCTTCCAATATGGCAACGGCATTCATTACCAACGCCAAGTGGACGACCTGAGCCGGTTGGCCGAGCTGACGCTGACCGGCCAACAAACGCTATTCCACCGGCAATGGCAGTACACGCCGGCCTCCGACATAGCCGCAATCAGCGACCTGCTCGAACCGCTGCAAAACCGCACTTACCAATACGATGCCTTGCATCGCCTAAGCCAAACGGCCGGACCGTTTCCAAGCACATACCAATACGACGCCAACGGCAACCGCACCGTCCGAAATAGCGAAAACTATAATATCGACGCTGACAGTAACCGGCTACAGTCTATCTCTGATGCCGGGCTTAACAATGCCTTGACCTACGATGCCGCCGGCAACCTGATCGAAAAAACTGCGGGTAGCGCCGGATATACTTACCAATACGATCCGCACAACCGGCTGGCCAGCATCGTAAGCGACCAGAGCCAAATTGCCGCCTACCAATACAACGGCCTAGGCCAACGCGTAGTCAAACAAACCGGCGAAGGCAACGAGTACAGCCTGTACGATTTGCAAGGCCGGCGCATCGCCCAACTGAACAGCGGCGGCGAACTGCTGCACAACACCCTGTATTGGCAAGGACAGCCGCTGGCTCAATATCGAACCGACCCTGAAGGCGTTTACCGTTTTCTCTCCACGCAACCGCACCGGGATGCCGAGCTGAGTGTCGACATTAACACCCGGCGCATCCGTCTGCTGCGGGAAGACAGCAGTGTGTTGGATACCGTCATCGACGCCGCCTTATGGCAGATCGATACCACCGGCGCAGGCACGGTCTACCATTTCGCCATCGGCCAAGGCGCGGACCAGGCATTGAAAGGCTGGATGCACCTGCCCGAAGACGGCAAAGGCTTCGCCCATATCATGGACAAAACCCAGGGCCATCCCCAGGAGTACCGGTTGGACGAACGCGAGCGCAGTTTAAACGCCTATTATTACCACCTCGACCACCTCGGAACACCGCAAGTCATCACCGACCAAGACCAAAATATCGTCTGGCAGGCGAGTTACGCGCCGTTCGGACAAACCGTGGTCACCAGCGAAACCCTCGACAACGACTTGCGGTTTCCGGGGCAGTATTACGACCGGGAGTCGGGGTTGTATTACAACTGGAACCGGTACTATGATCCTAGCACGGGTAGATATGTCCAGAGTGATCCCATAGGACTGGAAGGGGGCTTAAATACCTATCTCTACGCGAATGCAAATCCAAACAGATATATTGATCCGACCGGAAATGTGGCTATAGCTGATGATGCCATCATCGGCGGAACCATCATTGTTGGGGCATGTATTGCTACCAATTGCACGAAACCGATTTCAGATGTGATTGAGAATACTATCGATGCAATTGGTGATATATGTAGGGATGACGATTGCCCGCCGTGTAAAACTGTAAGTGGCCGTATTGTCCCTGTCGGTACGATGGGGTACCGACCATTGGATGTGCTGCCTGATGACGTGATTCAACATGGAGTTGCAGGGTCGCATCATAATATTTTCATTGCCAAGCAAAATCCAAATAATTGCCAATGTTTTTGGCAAAAACAAAAATATGTTCTGAAGCCCCATGAGTTGCCGCCTGATGCAATTCCTATAGAGCCGTTTGTGAATTAAGGAAAATTGCATGAACTATCCAAACGGACAGAAAATGAAAGTTGGGGACAAGCTTAGGCTGTGGGAAGGCTGTGTTGGCGAGGTTGTTTGTTCGATAGATGATGAAGAGTATTCAGATAAGTTCACCAAGAAGGATTGGGAATATCTGGGGGAAGGTGTTCTTATAAATACAGATATTGCTGGATTGATTCACTACACAGAGCCAGAATCCAGTTTCCAACTGATGCAAAGGAAAAGGCCTTAGGGCCTGAGCGTGGGTTTTTGGGATGATGGGTTTTGGGCAAGATGAGAAATAATATTCGTTGGGTAATCTTGCTAGTGGTATTTGGATTCATAGGTCTGTTTTTTTATACCTGAATCCGTGACTTAAAAGGCCATCCACGGCCGCAACGCAATGATTTAAAACGCTTATTCTGGGATAATACCGCTATTCTTCCATTCACCCGGCGAGTGATTCATGAAGCGGTTTATCCTGGAGCAATCTGAAACTGAATTTTATACCAGCCATTCTGGATTAGCCTTGGTCGGTTTATGTTTGAATCAATATGGCCAGCTCAATCAGGCGCTGGAAAAAGGTATTCCGCTACGGCACGGTATTGCTCACGCCGATATTATCAAAAGCTATATAGGCACCCTTAGCCTGGGCAAAAGCGACTTCGAAGCCATCGAAAACCATCGCGACGACGACTATTTCAAAGCCGCGCTCGCCATTCATCAAGTACCCTCCAGCGCCCGCCTCAGACAGCGACTGGATGAACACGCCGACGCCTTATTACCGATCATTTATCAAAGCAACCTCGATTTTCTGGCTCACGCCCAGGTGCCGGTAACGCCGTTAGCCACAGGCCATGTCGCGTTGGATATCGATGTTTACCCCATGAACAACGAAAAAACCTGCAAAGAAGGCGTCTCCCGAACCTACAAAGGTTTTGACGGCTACGCCCCGATTGCCCTCTATCTGGGTAAAGAGGGCTGGTGTATTGGTAATGAACTGCGCGAAGGCAAGCAGCATTGCCAATACGAATTCCGCTATGCGCTGGAGCGCGGACTCGCCGCCGCGAAACGTTTGACGACTTTGCCTTTGTTGGTCCGGCTGGATGGCGGTCACGACGCGCTCGACAATCGCATCGACTTACACGAAGCCGATCAGGTCGATTTCATCATCAAATGGAACCCGCGTAAACAAGATGCCGACGCCTGGCTGGCCTACGCCGAACAACACGGCCAGTGGACCACACCGCGCGAAGGCAAACGCGTGGCCTTGTTCAGTGTCATGGAGCAACACACTCGCAACGGTAAAACCTATACCTGTCGCCGGGTCATGCAAATCACCGAGCGCACCATCACGGCTCAAGGCCAAGCCCTCGTGCTACCGGATATCGAAATCGAAGGCTGGTGGACCAGTCTGCCGGTGGCCGATTACGACGATGCCATGGTTATTGCCCTCTATCGCGACCATGCCACCGCTGAACAATTCCACAGCGAATTCAAGACCGATCTGGATATCGAGCGCCTGCCATCCGGCAAGTTTGCCACCAACGACCTGATCATGAGCCTCAGCGCCTATAGCTACAACATCCTGCGCTGGATAGGCCTGATCGGCTTGCTGGGCGAACAAAGCCCGGTCAGGCATCCTGCCAAGCGGCGGCGTATCAAAACCGTGATCCAGGAACTGATGTATCTGGCCGCGCGACTCATCCGTAGCGGGCACCGGCTGAAGCTGCGCTTTTCACAGAGCTGTCCCGGTTTCATCGCTTTTGAATCCACCTACGCCAAACTCGCCGCCGGCTAGCGACTGATCGCTCTGCCATCGATAGCACAACGCCGCAAATTCACAGTGGCTTGGGAATCCTGCGCCTAAAGTCCATCAAATTGAATCATGCAGGGAAAATATTCCAGATAATACGCTGCATTTCTAGCCGTTAAACTCGATTGCCCGGACCACACTTTTAAATTCAGCGAATTTTGGAAGAGTATGACGAATAAAAGGTCTGGCAATATGTGGAGTCACGGATTCAGGTTAATATTTACCGGCTTTTCAGGCACTTTTGCCTGGATAATGAATAAATCCTGCATATTGGCCATGATTCCTTGATATAGACAGAAATGTCACCACCCTATCCCTGCAATGCATCCAACTCATCCCAGCGTGCATAAGCCTGGGCGAGTTCGTCTTCGGTGGTTTTCAATCGTTCCAGAGCTTCCGAGACTTTATCCTGGCTTTGCTTGTAAAACTCGGCGCTGCCGATTTGCGCGCTCAGTTCGGCCTGCAAGGATTCCAGTTGCTCGATGCGTTCCGGTAGTTGCTCTAGTTCGCGCTGTTCCTTGTAACTGAGTTTCTTGGCCGGCGCCGATTTGGGCTTTTCTTTTTTGGCAGCTTCGGCGGCCACTTTGGCGGTAGCGACTTCGTCCTTTTTGTTTTGTTCGCTCAACGCAAACCAGTCGGCATAGCCGCCGATGTACTCGCCTACCCTGCCCTCGCCTTCGAACACCAATACGCTGGTAACGACATTGTCCAGAAATTCGCGGTCGTGACTGACCAGCAATAAGGTGCCTTGGTACTCGACCAGTTTTTCTTCCAGGATTTCCAGGGTTTCCAGATCCAGGTCGTTGGTCGGCTCGTCCATTACGATCAGGTTGGCCGGTTTGGTGAACAAACGGGCCAGTAGCAAGCGGTTTTTCTCGCCGCCGGACAAACTCTTGACCGGCGAACGGGCGCGGGCGGGCGCGAACAAAAAATCCGCCAGATAGCTCATTACGTGGCGGCGTCCGCCCGGCAGGTCGATGAATTCACCGCCATCCAGCACGCTGTCGGCTACCGACAGTTCCGGGTCGAGCTGTTCGCGCAATTGGTCGAAATAGGCGATTTGCAAGTTGGTGCCAAGTTCTATCGTGCCCGTCGTGGGTTGCAATTGTCCCAACAGCAGCTTCAACAAGGTGGATTTTCCGGCACCGTTGTTGCCGATCAAACCGATCTTGTCGCCGCGATCGATGCGTATCGAAAAATCCTTGATGATGGTTTTGTCGCCGTAACTGAAATTGACATCGACCGCTTCGATGACTTTTTTGCCGGAAGTTTCGCCTTGGTTCAAACTCAATTTGGCTGTGCCCTGGGTGTTTCGGCGCTCGGCGCGTTCCGCCCGCAGTTTTTTCAGCGCCCGGACCCGGCCTTCGTTGCGGGTGCGGCGGGCCTTGATGCCCTGCCGGATCCAGACTTCTTCCTTGGCCAGTTTTTTATCGAACTCGGCATTTTGATTGGCCTCGTCTTCCAGCGCCGCCGCCTTCCGGGTCAGATAATCCTGATAATTGCCGGCCCATGACGTCAACTGGCCGCGATCCAGATCGATAATGCGGGTCGCCAGTTTTTGCAAAAAAGCCCGATCGTGGGTCACGAACAGCACCGCGCCTGGAAACGCCAATAACTGCTCTTCCAGCCAGCTGATGCTTTCGAAATCCAGATGGTTGGTCGGCTCGTCCAGTAACAATACTTCCGGATCGATCACCAAGGCCCGCGCCAAGGCCACTCGGCGTTTCCAGCCGCCGGACAGACTGCCAACCTTGATATCCGCCGGCAACTGCAGTTTGCTTAAAACCGCTTCGACACGCGTCTGAAACTGCCAGCCATTGTCGGCTTCCAGTTTGTGTTGCACTTCGCCCAAGGCTTGCAGGGATTGTTCACTGCCGTCCATGTGCGTCAGCAGTTCGTGGTAACGGGCGATCAAACACCCCAACTCGCCAAAACCACCGGCCACGGCTTCGTAGATCGTATCGTCTTCGTCCAGAGTCGGCGTTTGCTCCAGCCAGGCTAGGCGCAATTCCGGTTGCCGCCAGATTTCACCATGGTCGGGCGAAATGTCGCCGGCGATGATTTTCATCAGGGTGGATTTGCCTTCGCCGTTGCGCCCGAGCAAGCCGACGCGTTCGCCGGCATCGAGTTGAAAGGCGGCGTTGTCGAGTAATGCGTGGGTGCCGAAGGCGATGGAAACGTTGGTTAAGCGGATTAAAGGCATGAGTTTTGTAAGGTGCGTCTGATTAAGTCCAGGCTGAACAAGGCCGCCTGGTTTTGCTTGGTTTGGGCGGCGCCGGCCAAATTTTGTTGGCTATGAAAAACGCCGGTATCGGTCAAAAGGCAATTATAAAGGACTATGCGGCCACTCGGCCGGCGATAATCGTCCGCCGAGCCCAGATAAACCTGCACCAGCGCAAGATCGGCGTCTTGCTGTTGTTTCAGGCGATTGGCCAATTGTTGAGCGGCTTGAGCCATGTCGCCCATGGTTTCGGTGTTGCATAGCCTGCCGGCATGCTGCAGATCTTTCGCAATCGTCACCGAGGCCAGCCATTCCCGGCCGTGACACTTGGCCGCCAGCATCCCGCCGCTGGCGGTTTCCAGCACCGCTAGCTTATGGCCGTTTTCCCTCAAATAACGATCGACTACCGTCAACAAATCGCCGCCCGCTTCATCGGGCAGCCCGTCTATCGCGAACACATGATCGCCGATGCGCGTGGCGACCACGCGCGTCAAGCTTCGCATTTCTGTGAGTGGATGATTCGCAGGAAACGACAGTTTGGTCTGCACCTCGTCGACAGCGGCGCGAAAGCCCAGTCGCACGCCTTCAGGCAAGGTCAAATCGTGCAGCGCTTGTTGAATGGTCGACTCGCCTATGCCTAAGCTGCGTAGAACCACCAAAGCATCAGGCTGCAAGCGAAAACGCCGCAACAATCGCTCACGAAGCGCGCCGAACATGGCTTTCATTTCCGACGGCACGCCGGGCAAGAACACAAACCAGCAACGTTGGATTTGCAATGCAAATCCAGGCGCGGTGCCAATCGGATTGTCTATACGTATCGCCTGCTCTGGAAAATACGCCTGCTTGCGGTTGATGGCCGGCATTTCGCGTTGCCGGCTGCTGAAATAAGCGGCGATTTGGCGCATGGCTTCGGCGTCGAAACGCAGTGTCTGTCCAGCTGCGATGGCGACGGCTTCGGCGGTCAAATCATCGACGGTCGGCCCCAGGCCACCGGTGCAAATACAACAATCGGCGCGAGCCGCGATCTCCCGAATCAGGCCCACCAAGTCATCGAGATCGTCGCCGACCGCCGTATGACGCTTGACCGCAAAACCCAGTTCGTTCAGCTGTTGCGATAGCCAGGTCGCATTACTGTCGACGATTTGGCCGCTGACGACCTCTTCGCCCTGGGAAAAAATTTCCGCAATGACCGTCATAGCACGCCAAACCAGAACGACAAACTGATCAAACTCAGGCCGGTAGTCAACGTCACCGCCGTCGCGTACAAGGAACTATCCAAGCCATAACGATCACATAGCACCACGCCCAGCACCATGCTGGGCATGGCCAAATCCAGTACGGCCGCGGCTTTGTATTGCCCCTGCAGCTGCACGACATCGGCCAAAAACAGGGCCAGCCACGGCAGCACCAGCAATTTTAGTGTTACTACCGGCAGCATGAACTGCAAATTACGCCACCTGATCGCCCCCCAACTCAGCGCCAAACCCAACGAAAAAATCATCAAAGGTGCGACCGCCGCCGACAGTTTTTGCAACAATCCCGCCAGCCAATCCGGCGCCGGGATATGGCTCAGGTTAAGCAGCACCGCGACGAAGGCGGCCCAAAAAGGCGGCGCATTGACAAACCCCAACAACGATTTGGGCTTTTCCTCGGCATTGGTACCGTAATAACGGGCCAGGGCGATGCCCACTGTAAAAACCATGGGCGCCGCGGCGAATAGATCGATTTGTATCACCACCGAGCGCGACCAGGCGCCAAAGGTTTGTTCCAGCACCGGCAAGCCCAGATAGGTGACGTTGGGAAACGCCGTGGCCAAGATCATCGCGCCGGTTTGGGCGTTCTTGAACTTGAGCAATTTGGCGATCAGCCAGCTCAACAACACGCCAAGCAAAATGGTCGAACAGCCCAATGCGCTGAATTGCAGGGATTGCCAGCCGATGTCGGCCTTCCATAGCACGTCCAGCACCATGGCCGGCAGAAAAAAATAGTACACCACACTGGTCAGCGCCAACCGGGTCTGGTCGGCGGACAAGCCTTGTAGAGCAAACAGCCGCCAACCGGCTCCGCATAACATCAGCACGGTCATCTGAATTAAGGTGGTGATCATCGACGGTTGTTGAACGAGTTGATAAAGCTGAATTATACGGTGGGCCATGCTCGTCGACAGAATTTTGGCGATCGAAAATGGCCAGATTTAGCGAAACACAACCAAGCGAAGAAGAAAGACGAGGTAATCGGGAGAAAATACCCCCGCCAGGAGACAGGCGGGGAAGCATGCATTTGTGATGGAAGCTCCCTGGCTATCAGGAGCAATGGGACGTTTGTTATGCAAGCACCGGTTTACGCCTGACGGCCAGCAAGCCCATCAAACCGGTGATGAACATCCATGCCGCGGCCGGTAACGGCACATTCGATACCGCATACGACCCGACACCCAAATCGAAAGTGCCCACATTGACGAAGGCGGGCCCCATCAGCATATCGGCATAACCAGGAGCCATCAGCAGGCTGCCGCTTAATTTCCAGTTGTGCGCATCGGCGAACACCACGCTCAAATTCGCCAAATCGTAAGTCACCAAGCCGAAACCCAGGTTGTTTTTGATATACCAGCCGGTTGGCGCGCCGGCTTGAGTTCCCCATTCGCTGGCGCGTGCCGAAGGATCATAGGCAAGTGAAAAATCACCGGCAATAACATAGTTGTAAGGCGCGGGAAAATTAGGCAGGTAATAGCCCTGTACTCCGGTCATACCGATCTGCTCACCGCTTATACCGGTCAAGGTCTCTGAATCGATGGCGAAATGGGCCGAAGTACCCTGAACATGACGGCCGGTGGCTTGAGTTCCGGCATAGGCCCCCACCGGGGTTATGTCATGCACCAATGGCATCGAAATTTGCGTATTTCCTAAGTTCGCGGCGAAATGGGCAGTGGTATTGTTAGCGTCATAAGGGTCGGAAGCTGCGCCATCCCAGAAATTTGCCAGGTAATACCCTGGATTACTGCTGTTTCCACCTGCGTATTGAGCAAATGCCGCGTTGTCGTAGTTGAAGGTTACGCTGCCGCCAGCGGTTGCGTCCAGCACGGTAGCGTTGGCGCTTGTGGCAGCCAGCGCAAATTGGCATAACAACGAAGCCAACAGGATTTTGTCAGGCAGACCGTACTTCCTAGTGTTTCTCTTCATCTTTTCCTCGTAAAAGCAGTTATTGGCTTGATGTACCCATTTACTCCAAAATCACTCTATATGAGCGGTCCTGAGCCAAATAGGAATTCAATATCTACGCTGTTCATGCGTTAGACTATCGTCTTGTATCAACTATCGTGCCAACCTGCTTGCAGTACGACGAATGACACCTGGAAGACTTGATTTCTAAAGCAAAAACTTAGCCAATACGCAAAAACTTTATTTAAACTATGTTAAATAACTTTGTGCCATATCGGTTTATACGCTTTTTCCTTTATACCCTGATAGCCAGTCGCATCCAATCGTCGAACACTTTTCGGTTTGAACGGAACCAGAGGATTATGCCGTCTAGAGAGTGGGCTGAATATTCGATAAGCGGTCGTCCCCGCGAAGGCGGGGAACGACGAAAATACGGGGATGGGTGGCGGATCAAGCTTTTTTGACAAATTCCGATTTCAACTTCATTGCGCCAATGCCGTCGATCTTGCAGTCGATGTCGTGATCACCGTCCACCAGGCGAATATTTTTTACCTTGGTGCCGACTTTGACCACCAACGACGAGCCCTTGACTTTCAGGTCCTTAATCACGGTCACGCTGTCACCGTCTTGCAACACATTGCCATGCGCGTCTTTGATCACGCGTTCGTCGTTGCCATCATCCGCCTGAGCGTCCGTCGCCCATTCGTGCCCACATTCCGGGCAAATGTTCATGGCACCGTCGTTATAGGTATATTCAGAATTACATTTTGGACAATTGGGTAAATTACTCATCACTGCTGCTTGGGTTGGATTAAAAACTAAAACCAGGAACGCACTGAACCGTTACTAACGCGACTGCTCTTCCAGTACGGCTAGCCGCACCCGACTCGATATGGGCCGGCGCATCTGAATCACCGGTCCCAAAATTTGCACGGCTTGCAATTCGGCGCCGCTGATGCTGGGAAAATCGGGATGCATGGCCACCAATTCGTAGTCGACAGACTCGCCCGACAGCGACAATACGCGATAGCGAAATAAGCTCAGGCGCTTTGCTTCCGGTCGCAGCACCACGACCGGATCGCTGGGTTGAATCGGCGCATCCGGGTCTATCAACAATTGATCGCCGGGACGGAATTCGGGCTGGAATGTCTCGTCGCTCAAGCCCAATTTCAAGGCAAACAGTCGGGAGCCCGACTCGGCAAAGGGTAAGGAATAATCCATCGACACCCATTTGCCACTGGGTGATTGCACCGCCTGATCCGTCAGGAACGCTTGCACCCAGGCGCAATCGCGAGTCGTGAATAAAGGCACGCGCCGAGCGGTTGCCGTCAACAACGGGCGCAAGGCTCGAACCGGCTCATCCGCCCTCTGCCCAAACAGCAAGGTATCGAAGTCGACGCCGAGCGCCTTGGCGATTTGCGGTAAAAACGTGCTTTTTCTGATTTTGCCGGATTCCAGGCTTTGGATGGTTTGCTGGGCCGCGCCGACACGCAACGCCAGTTCATCCTGACTCAGGCCCAATCGTTCACGATAATGCCTGATTCGCGTGCCCATGGTCGGCAAATCAGTGTCTGGCTCGAACCGGGCGTCGGTTTTTTGCTGTGAATCCGAGATGTTTTTCGCTGTTTTTTTCATGCCGGTCGGCAAAACATTGAGAAATTACTATTTTAACAGTAAAGATCAAGAATCGCGCCATCTTCGCATCAAACATTCCGCCGGCTCATTCTGCGCGATCGAGAGAAGGTACGCATGACGTACCCTGCGGCGGAAAGTTGTTATTGACGAAATCCTTAGCGGCGGCCTCGCTTGCCTTTTGTGCCCTTGTCGATGTCGACATAAATCGTCTTGCCTTGAAAATCCCGACCATTCAAACCAGCAATGGCGGCGCGGGCCTCATGTCCCTCCATGTCGATCATCGCAAAACCCTTGAGTTGACCGGTAAAAAAGTCCTGATTGACTTTCATGCCAAACACTTTGCCGTAACTGGCAAACAGATCAAGCACGGCGGATTCGGTGGCGGTAGGGGGCAAACCTCTTACAACAAGCGTCAACATGACGGCACTCCAATTGAAAAAACAAACTTGGGTATTGGATATGACCATCCGCTCAACCGCTCCAACTGAAAGCGAGAAACACGTTAGCCTGTCAAGCCTGAGCAAGTTGTCGCGACGTACAAGTTGCCACAGCAATAACCATTAAAATGGCATTGTACTATATTTTTTACTACTTTAATAGTAAGGATCTGAAGCAGCCGAATAGGCTCATGCCGATGAGGAAATTGCGACAACAAGAGGCGGTATGATTTGCCCCATCTCGTAATACAAAAATGTCGTTTTCCGAAGTCATGCCGCATTTTCATGATCCTGGAAATATGTGGTGTTTTTTGTGTCTTTCGCGCATTCAAGTCCGCAGCCAGGCCGGGTCGGGCACCCAATTTCTGATCCAGTCCAACAGATCCGTTCCGCTCATTGCACGGGCAATGGCAAAACCCTGAGCGTTTTCGCAACCCAAGGCCAATAAACGCAGCCCGTGCTCCACGGTTTCGACCCCTTCCGCGATCAACTGCCGGCGAAACGTCGTGGACAGGTCGATGATGCCCTTCACGATCGCCAAGTCGTCGGAATTATCCAGCATGTTGATGACAAAGGATTTATCGATTTTCAACACCTGCGCCGGCAATGCTTTCAGATAGGTCAACGAAGAATAACCCGTGCCAAAGTCATCCAGTGCAAAATGAACCCCTAATCGTTGGCATTCATCCATGATCTTGGATACACGTTCGATGTCCTGCAATGCGGCAGTCTCGACGATTTCGAGCTCCAGACAGCCTGGCTGCAACAATGGATGCTCGGCAAATTTAACCGCCAACAATTGGCAAAAATCGGCATGCAACAAATGACAGGGCGCTACGTTTATGCTCAGCTTGATATTCAAGCCTTGACGCCGCCAATGTTCCAACTGCTCCAGCGCGGTCGCCAATACCCAGTTGCCGATCGCAAGTTCCAGCTCCGTACCTTCGATTTCCGGCAAAAACTCGCCAGGCGCTATTAAGCCTCTTTTGGGGTCCTGCCAACGGATCAGCGCTTCCGCGCCCAACAGCGTTCCCTGGCGCATGTTGACCTTGGGCTGAAAATGCAAGACAAATTGATCCGCGGCAAACGCAGCCTCGATCCGGGCAAAGCTTTCACCGCGCGCCAGCGCTATCCGGTCTTGTTGCGGATCGAACAAATGATGGCGATTCTTGCCCCGCTGCTTGGCCACGTACATGGCTTGATCGGCATGCCGGATCAGGGTTTCCGCGTCATTGAAATCATCCGGATAAAACGTAAACCCCAAGCTGGCCGACACCGCTACGCCATGCCCGTAAATGACACCGGGCTGCGCTACCTTGATCAATATTCGATCCAATACCGACTTACATTCCGAAACATCGTTGATATCCGATATCAACAGTACGAATTCGTCGCCGCCCACGCGCGCCAGGGTATCGCTGGCCCGTAAACATTCCTTGATGCGTTTGGTGACATCGATCAATAACTGATCGCCTGTTTCATGGCCGAACTGATCGTTGATCGGCTTGAAACCATCCAGATCCAGATAACATACCGCCAGCAATTTTTTGGCGCGACGGGTGTGGGCCAGCGCTTGCTGAATGCGATCGTTCAGCAACACCCTATTCGGAATGCCGGTCAAAGGATCGAAATGCGCGATCCGCTCCAGATCGTGTTGCTGTTTTTTCAGGCGGGTAATGTCCGAGAACAAGCCGATGTAATGATGGATATGATCCTGGTCATCTCGTACGACGGATATAGAAGTCAATGCGGCATAGACTTCACCACGCTTGTTGCGATTCCAGATTTCACCGCTCCAATGATCGCCGTTAGCCAAGGCTTGCCACATCGCCTGGTAAAACTCGGCCGACTGCCGTCCCGATTTGAGGACAGCGGGGTTTTTACCTACCACCTCTTCCAGTTGATAGCCGCTGATCCGGGTAAAGGCTGCATTGACATTGATGATGCGGTTTTCGGCATCGGTAATCACGATGCCGTCGTGGCTATGGGCAAAGACGCTGGCCGCCAGTCGCTGCTCGGCTTCCTTGCGTTGCAACTCTTGGCGTAATTGCTCCCGTTCCAACAAATTGCGGATACGCAGGCGGGCAATGTCGATATTGAAGGGTTTGACCAGAAAATCGGCGGCGCCCAGCGATAAACCCAAAATCTCGGCGTTCATTTCGCTCAATGCCGTTACGAATACAACCGGGATATGCTGCAACACCGGGTCGGCCTTGAAATGCCGGCAGGTATCGTAACCATCCATGTTCGGCATCATGATGTCGAGCAAAATCAAAGCAGGCGGATCTTCCCCGGCCAACTCCAGTCCTTTTGCTCCGGAAGTGGCAATCTGAACCACATAATCGTCTTGCAGCGCCAAACCTAATAAAGCCAGATTGGCGGGCGTGTCGTCGATGACGAGAATTTTGGGCTTTTTTTCAATCACGGCGTCAATTTCCTTGATCAGCCAAAAGTGCGCGAAGCTGGCCCAAGTGCTTGAGTGCTTGCTCGAATTTCATTTCGTTGATTAGTTTGCCCAATGTCTCAAAGCGAGGGGCGACCGGACTGCCATCCAGCAGGTTTTGTATGAGTTTGAATTGAGTGACGGCATTGAACATATGTTTTTCTAATAATCGTTCCAGTTCATCCAGTAAATCATGCATTTCCGGATGCCTGGCCATAAAAAGCCTTTCTTCGCCAAGACAGGGTACCTCGACTGCTTCAGGCAACAGGGGATGGGCAAAATACTTCAGACAAACATGGTTTATAACACGCCGATCCAATGGTTTGATCAACACATCGTCCATTCCGGCTTGCCGAGCGCGTTCACGCTCAACCTCAACCTCATTGTCAGCGTCGAGCAGCCCTAGAATCGACACGCGAGCCAGGCTTTTTACCGCTTCTTGGTCACGAATTCTGCGCACCCAGTCGCAGCTTTCGCTGTCATCCATCCGGCAGGGCAAAAAGATCAAGGCATGACCCTGCATTTTGGGTATGCAGTCCAAGGCAGCTTCGGCATTGGTCACGCAAGTAACAGAAATTCCCGGAACATCGAACATTGCCTGAACGCGGGCGCAAAATGCTTGATCCCGATCGACCAGCAATATCGAATATTCAGCCGGCTCGGGCGAACAAGGCTGTTGGGGCTCCAGCATGGCCCATGAAAAATTTGGCTCATCTTTTTCGACGCGTTGAGTCGGAATGCGAAACCAAAAACGGGAACCCTGGCCTAACTCGCTGTCGACCCCGGATTGACCTTGCATCAACTCGGCAAAATGTTGCACCAGCGACAAACCCAAGCCGGTGCCGACATACCGCCGTTTGGAGCCGCTATCGATCTGGCTGAAAGGTTTGAATAATTCATGCTGCTTATCCTTGGCGATGCCGATGCCGCTATCGCTCACGCTGAATTCCAAAACGACCTGGCCATGCTCCCGCGCGAATTCGCGGGCTGCGATACTGATTGCGCCGTGATCGGTAAATTTGATCGCATTACTGACCAAATTGGACAACATTTGCCTGATGCGCAAAGGGTCCAGCCTATAATCCACATTTTTTTCGCCATGCCAAACGGCATCGATTCGCAAACCTTTTTGCTGGGCGCTCCCCAGAAACAATGCCAATACGTCTTGAAGCACCTGGCGCGGATTGACCGCGGAAAATATCAATTCCAGGCGATTGGCTTCTATCTTGGACAAATCCAGCACATCGTTCAACAGCGCCAACAGGGTATTACCGGAAGATAAAATCGTTTTCGCGCATTCCCGGCGCTTTTCATCGACACATTGCGGCGCCGCCAACAATTGCGCCATCCCCAGAATGCCATTCAAGGGCGTGCGTATCTCATGCGACATCGTGGCCAAAAAGTTACTTTTGGCCTTATTGGCGGTTTCCGCGATCCGGGTCTTGATTTGATTGTTGAAAATCAGCGCCATGTGCGAAAAAAACGGCTTTAGGTATTCGCGCATCTGCGCCGTGCCGACCAAGTCTGCCATCTTGATGGCGCCGATGAATTCTTTGCCTACAAGCAAGGGCATCACCCAGGTGCAAGCGACGGCCGCTCGGTTGTTTTTCAATAGGGTATGATTCAAATCGCTGAGCTGTTCAATGAAGCGATGATGCTGAAATACTTGCGCCACCAACGGATCTTCCAAAATCTGGACGACGCGGCGCTCGCCCAACAAGTTGGCGAAGTGAATCACGCCGTCGTCCAGATAATAAATTTCCACGTCGCTGCCGCCCAAATTCGCGCACAACGCCAGCATCAAGCTTTCCAGAAAACTGTCGACGCCGGCCACGGGATTCAATTGCTCGACCAGATGCAAGACCAAGAATAAATTGGCTTTTTGTTCGGACAATTTGCGCACGCGGTGTTCCAGATGGGCGACACGCTCTTGCAATTCTTGATAAGTGGGTTCTGGATTCATGCGTCTTGGCTGAGACGTTGTTGTATCGCATCGGCCAGCACCTGTTCCAGGTGGTCGAGCGTAACGTCCATCCAGGTCAGCGGCAGATCGACGAAATCGGCGGCAATTTGCGCCGCTTCGGTGAAGTCGCCACTACACGGCGTGCGCACGGCGACCATGTATTTATGGCTGCTATGAAAAATGTCCCGAATCACCTCGACGTTATCGCCAAAACACGCCGTGATCATCGGCTTCCAGGTCAAGGCCCAATCTTCCAGCAAAAAATAGGCGCCCTTCTCCAGTTCTTCCATGAACTTTTCGTAACCCAATAATTGCACGATACAATTCTGCCCCTCGGTACGGCAGGTATGGTGGTCGTGTAAAAAGTTTTCCATCAAGGGATGGCAACTGCCATACAGCACCACGGTTTTTTCCCCGCGCTGTTCGCGTTCCGATAAGCTTGTATTCAGCTCGTTCGCCAAGCGATTGAAATAATTGTGTAACGCCGAATCCAGGTATTGGGTATGCACGTTCCAATGATTTTTTTCGATCAAGCGATCGACTTCCTTACGCAAAATACCGCAACCCACCATGGTCAACGGCGTTTGGTTTTCTGGATGCAAGATAAAATGCTTCATCGCAAACTCCCATAGAGATGGGCGGCATCCAGCATGGCCCGGATATTGGCTTCCGGCACCGCCAACGACACCACGCCGGTACCGAACAGAAAATGCCCGCCGGGCTTGCCGATGTCGAGGATACGCTTGACTTCCTCCCGGGTTTGTTCGGGCGTCCAGTGAATCATCTTGATGTCGTCGATGACGCCGCAGGTCAGGCCGCGGGTATCGATCAAACGTTTGGCTTCGGGCAAATCGGCCAACGGGCTGATATAAAAGGTTTTGATACTCAGTTCATCGAAAACCATGTCGATGACCTCGTTGAAGGGCGACATGCCGCAATAATAAACCAGATCATCGGTTGCCCCGCCTTGCAGGTCCCGCTTCATCCAAGGCAACACCAGGCTTTCTATCATCTTTTTGCTGACGAATTGCGGCGACCCGAACGGCGTGGAATACACCAGTACATTGGCGCCGACCGCCCGCAGCGCGGCAATGTGCTGCTGGACGAAATCCGAACATTTGCGCAATAACTCATCGCGCAAATCGAACGGTCCCAACAAAAACAATTCCATCCATTTGTCCATGCCCATCAACATAGACGGCAAGGTGGTCGAAGCGGTAATGTAGGCGCAAATGGGGTGCGTATTGCCTACTTCGCGGCGCAAGACGCTCATGCAATCGGCCACGGCCTGCCAGGCCGGATGCCGGGTGATGTCGGCGGGCACTTCGAGTTTGGCGATGTCGTCCAGATGCTTGATGACGAAATCGGCGACATTGGGCACACCGTCGTCGGCAAACAGAATGTCGTTACAGCCCAACAGCTCGGCCTCCTTGCCGACGTAATGCAGGCTCCAGACGTTATCATGGCCGTAGCGTTCCAGCAGCTTCAGTTGCGCTTCGGCGACGTACTCGCCTTGGCTGAAATAATCCCTGGCAGGCATGCCCAGCAATTTCGGGCCTTGATCGAGCAAATTGCAAAAAATGGGGATGCGCGGAGCCGGCGTACCGTTGATCGCCGCACCCAATATTTCCAAAGGCGTCATACTTTCACCTCCCTGATCAGTTCGGCTATGACCCTGGCGGCCGTCACGCCGTCGGGCGCCCAGGCATCGGCCCCGACCTTGGCGTAAAGTGCCGGGTCGAAGCGATAAGGCGCGCCGCCGACCACCAGTTTGATCTTATGCTCCAAACTGCGCTCATGTAGCAGCTCCCTGACCTTCAGACTGCCGTTTTCACCGGTCGCGGTATGTACCATCATCGCCGAGATCGCAATGACCTGGGCCTCGTGTTCCACCGCGGCGTCGACGAATTGTTCCGCGCGAATGTTGATACCCAGGTCTATCACATCGATCATCATCGATTTCAGACAGCCCATCACGATGCGTTTACCCAACGAATGCAAGTCGCCATAAGCCGCCCCTATCACGACCCGCCCGATGATTTCGGGTGGTCTGCTGAATTTTTCCAGCATTTTTTCCGTGACGTCGGCGGCGATTTGCGCGGTCATGAAATGCTGGGCCAGATTCGAGTCGGTATCTTGCTCTATCCTGATCATCATGGCTTCGACCGCCGGGATTACCAGATTGAACACGATATCTTCGGGCGTATAACCATCGCTCAAGGCCTGCTCCACCACGGCCAGCGCCGCCTGTTTGTCGGTCTCGAACACTGCTTCGTTATAGGCTTCGATGTAGTTGGTTCGCATCATGTGGGCTCCGGAAATCGCACGGGTTGCAAGCGTAAATGGTCGATGAAGCGGTCTTCGTAATCGGCGATACTGCCCAAGTTTACGACTTTTGCGCGTTCGACGATGATGGATAATAGAGCATCGGCGCCCGAATCGAGCAGCAGTTTTTCACAGCCTGCCAGACTGGCATTCGGCATCAATTTGAGTTTGGCGGCGGTTAGCGGCGGCAGCAGTCCGACCCGCATCGCGCTGTTCAGATCCAAATGCTGGCCGAAACTACCGCATATCCAGACGGCTTGCAGGTCATCCACCTTCAAACCGGCCATAACCAGCAATTGCATCATGCCGGCCGCGGAAGAGGCTTTGGCGCGTTGAAAAACATCGATGTCGCCAGCATAAATCGCCGAATACGGATTGTCTGCTTGCAGGCAATAACCGCCATCGGCTTGCGGCTCGGTAAAGCGGCCGGATGGTTTGAGCAGCTTTTGTTCCAACAGCCCAGCCACCGCATCGATGAAACCGCTGGCGCAAAAGCCGCGCGCCGGCACGGCTCCTATGGTGTGCAACTGCCATTGACCCTCTTGCAATACGACCTTGCTGATCGCACCCGCTTCAGCCGGCAGTCCGTTGCGCATGCCGACGCCTTCGAAAGCCGGCCCACCGGGCACCGACGTCGCCCAAAGCATCTGTCCGTCCCACAACGCGATCTCGGTATTGGTGCCGAAATCGGCCAACAGCATGGGCGCCGATTGTTCAGTAATGCCGGTGGCGAGCAGATCGGCCAATAGATCCGAGCCGACGAAACCCGCCAATGGCTGGGTAATCCTGATCTCGGCATTGGGCATGCGCCAGGCACCGCGCCAGGCGTCCAGATCTTGAGGGATGCAGGCGACGGCTTGCATCCAGTTTTCCAATTCATACAAATTGTCGCCGCTATGGCCGCAAACCAGCGTCAGCATCACGGTGTTGCCGACGATGACGACTGCGCCGATGGCTTGCAGAATCGCGCTGATTTCGCCGACATCCCGGCTCAATATGTCGCGAATCCCATCGATGATGGCCTTGCGTGCTTCCTGGCAAATCACCCGATTGTCATCATCCGTTAGACGTTGGGCGTCCAGCCTAGTCAGAATGTCCGCACCATGCGCGACTTGCGGATTGATGCTGAAACGGCTGGCGATGCGGCGGCCGCTCTGCCGATTCCATAATGACAAGCGAATGTGAGTGGTACCCAAATCAACCGCCACGCCATAGACATGCCGGTTAATGGCGGGATTCCCGGAAACCGCCTGGTAAAGCCGGTCAGCATCCAGGCTTTTCCAATCCGATTTGGGCGCGGGATTTTCCAGATACAGTTCCGCGTCGCTGTTCGCGCGTAATTGGCAGGCCAAGCGCATGCCCTTGGCCAAGTCGTCCGGCAAGATTTTTTGCTGCTCGGCCAGGGTGGGCGGATTGAATTCGCCGCTGACGATTTGTATCAAGCAGGCGCCGCAAGTCCCCAAGCCGCCGCAGGCCGCCCGCACCCTGAGTTCGGTGCGATCCAACGCCTGCCGCATATTGACCTCGGGCGACAAAGTCAGTGTCAGACTTTGTTCCTGACTACGAAACGTTACGTCGAAATTTGCCGATTCGGGCGTATTGCTGTTTACGGCATCCATGAATGCCTCGAACCGCATCGGCTAGCAGGGATTATCGGCATGGCATTTAGCCTTTCAAAAATCTGGCCCGGTTTGGCGCTCGGATGATGAGTTCCGGAATCGCCGACAGTGGCATTTCGCCATCGGTCGCGCCCAGTTTGACGGCTTCCTTGGGCATGCCATACACCACACAGCTGGCCTCGTCCTGCGCGACGGTCAATGCGCCAGTATCGTGCAATTCCTTCAAGCCGCGCGCGCCGTCGTCACCCATGCCGGTCATGATGATGCCCAAGGCATTTTTGCCGGCGGCTTGCGCGGTCGAGCGGAACAACACATCAACCGAGGGCCGATGCCTGCTCACCAGAGGGCCATCTTTGATTTCCACCCGATACTGCGCGCCACTTCGTCGCAGCAACATGTGCTTGCCGCCAGGCGCGATCAACGCCAGCCCCGGAATGACCCGGTCGTTCTGTTCGGCTTCCTTGACGTTGATTTGCGACAGACTGTTCAAACGCTGGGCAAACGCGGCCGTGAACGCTTCCGGCATGTGCTGGACGATGACGATACCCGGCACGCTGCGGGGTAGCCGGGTCAAGATATATTCCAGCGCTTGGGTGCCGCCCGTCGAGGTGCCGATGGCGACCACGCGGTCAGTGGTTTCCGACATCGGCACCAAACCGCTGGGCGCAATCACCGAATCGGCATTCAATTTGGGCTTTACGTCCAGTGTTTGCTTTGCGGCGGTTGACAGAGTCCTGAAGCGGGCATGGGACGCGGCTTTGATCGCATCGGCGAGCAAGGTTTTGGAATCCTGTAAAAAGCCTTTCAGATTGACCGTAGGCTTGGTGATGATATCCACCGCGCCGGCGCTCATGGCCTGCATCGTCACTTCGGCGCCCTTCGCGGTCAGGGTCGAACAGATGATCACCGGTGTCGGATGTTCCTGCATCAGTTTCTTCAGGAAGGTAATGCCATCCATGCGCGGCATTTCAATATCCAGAATGATCACATCCGGCCACTCGACTTCCATGCGTTTCAACGCAAAAATGGGGTCTGGCGCGGCGCCGATGACTCGAATGCCAGGCAATTCGCCAACCAATCCGGTCAAAACCTGTCTGACCACGGCTGAGTCGTCCACGATAAATACTTTGATGTCTGTCATAGGCTCTTGCATCCCCGCTTGCATCTGGCTATCAGTTAAGGATTTGGTTGAAAATAATTTCCCGCGCTCCGGGCTCATCAAGCGGAAGTTATTTCTGACGAAATCCTAAAAGAAATCAGCCTGACTTTTGGCTTTTTCACGTTCGTCGATATTTTTCTTCCAGTAACGACGCTCTTCTTTCTCGATCTGGCGTTCCTGGTTATCGGCGATCTTTTTGATGAATACGGAAAAATCGGTGCCGACAAAGTACACGTTTCTACCATGACTGCCGCCCAAACAGGAACTGACCAGCGGAATTTTTTCGTTTTGTAAAAATGCCTTGATGAACTCGACATTGACGTCGCCGACGGTTTTTTGATTGTCCTTGTCCTCGCGCAAGCGCAAAACATTGCCACCGCCAAAACATTTGGCTTTGAGATGCAGTTTGTTGGCCCCCAGTTTCATCAAGCCGTTGATCAATAATTCCATCGCATAGACGCCATATCGACCCTCATCGGACTGGATGATGGGCACGTTATGAGCATGATGACGATAGGCCAGCAAAAAATGATTCATGCCAAACACCCGATTGACCGGATCATACAGACACGCCGCGACGCAGGAGCCTAGCAAGGTGGAAATCACTTCCGGTTCGCGACTAACGTAATATTCGCCCGGATCGATAATGATGCGCCGGGTATTCTTGAAAGGTTGCGCAATCATGGCTTGCGATAAATGGAGGGTTTGACGATCTGCAACAGATCGGTGACACGATACAGACTTTCCGAATGGCTCACAAAAAAATAACCGCCTGGCTTTAGCGCCGTTACCAGACGCTCGACCACCTGCTTTTTGGTATCCTGATCAAAGTAAATCAGCACGTTACGCAAAAAAATCACGTCGAATTTGCCCAAATTGGGCGGCAATGGCGATTTCAGATTGACCTGATCAAAAGTGACCCGGTTGCGGATTTTGCCATCCACCCTGAAAAACCCCGCATGCGACCTCACCCCTTTCAAGCAATATTTTTCCAAATACTGATTATCCATGTGTTCCAGCCTATCCAGCAGGTAAACACCTTTACGGGCGGCATCCAGCACGCGGGTGCTCAAATCGGAGCCGAACACTTCCCATTGGCGCATCCCCAGGTTTTCCGCCATCACCATCGCCAGACTATAGGCTTCTTCCCCCGTGGAACTGGCGGCGCTCCAGACCCGGAAATGGTCGCCCCGCCATGGTTTTAGAATATGCTCCCGAAAAAACTCGAAATGCTTGGGCTCGCGAAAAAAATACGTTTCATTGGTAGTCAAGATATTGACCAGGGTTTGAAACTCCTGCGGGTGCTCGCGGCCCGTCACCAGGCGGTAATAGTCGCCATAAGTGGACAGGCCGTAATAATCCAGGCGCTTGGCCAGACGACTGGCCACCATGACCTTTTTTTCCGGCGTCAACGAAATGCCGGCGTAGTCATAAATCATGCGTCGAAAATACTCGAACTCTTCGGTGGTGATTGGAGAAATACTCAATTGATCCTCTGGGTCGATTCAAACAGCTTTGCAGTACATCCATCAACTTGGTCAGCCTCCCCGTCCAACGACCCCCCAATCATGCATAGGAATGAACATGAAATAATCCATGCAAGTATTCGGTGTAGGTCCAGCGAAAAGGTTTGGCGAAGGTTTCATTGAAAAACGCGATAAACTGAAAAATACGCTAGGACTTACGCATTGACGGAAGCCTGAAACTGTGGATTCAAATATTCCTTGCCGACCATGAAGTTGTTGACGAATGCGGCGATCACATCCTGATACAACGCTCTTTGCCATTAGTAAGCATTGCGAATAATTTCAGTAAATTGCATTCGCTGCAGATGAACATAACCACATAAAGCGGCAAAGATATGGTTGAGTATCGGTACTTTGCTACGGACTTGGAACTTCTCGATGTTGCAAACCTGCTTGATCATGCGGTGGTATTGCTCGATCTGCCAATGCTGGTCGTGCAGTTTCTGAAAATCGGATTGTTTAAAGGCATCATAAGCCTCAGCCTCTGGCAGGAACACCACGTAATGGCGCAGTTGGTCTTTTAACCGCGTCCGAAACAGCTTCACGTTGCCAAAATCGCGTAACCAGACCCGCATGCCGTCGTCAGGAATGTCCAGTTTTTGTACCTGGATCCAGGTGCCTTTTCCGTCGACACCCGGCGATTGCTTTCCACCGCAAACATAAACCCCATCCGGTGGTTTTTCACCGTCTTAAAAAAGTCGCGGTCAGCACCGGCAGCGGTAAAACGTCCTATACCTTACGTCATACCTATAACGACGAGGAATCCGCCATCGTGGCCGCCAAGGCCAAACAAAAGAAACTCGATAAAGGCGCGACAACGGTGGAAGTGACATTGGCCGTCGGCAACGCAAACCTGTTCGCCGAATCGCCCATGACATTGATTGGATTTAGAGCTGGTACGACGGTAGCCAATGGACCGCCACCAAGGTTGAACACGATTTTTCAGCGTCTGGGTTTACGACTCGAATCGAAGGCGAAACGAGCAATTAACTCGCGTAATTTGCAAATAAATCTTCCGCCAAATATCGCGCAAAATCACGCCAAATATCTCGCCGCGCTACATATTTTGAAGTGCCTCATAGAAACCACCAAGCATAAAAAAAGGACTTGGCTAATAACCTAAGTCCTTGTATTTTATGGTGCCTCGGGCCGGAGTCGAACCGGCACGGATTTTACTCCGCGGGATTTTAAGTCCCGTGCGTCTACCAATTTCGCCACCGAGGCATCTGTTGAATAAGCATTCTAATTTGGTTCATTGTTTATGTCAATTTTCAAGCCTTGCCATCAGGGCAATCATGCTAACCTAGTGTAGGTGGCGCAGTGAAATTGAACAGCCGGTTGAACGAAAGATTCGTTACTTTTTAGCCAGAGAACAGAAGCAAATTGGCAGGCATGACATTACGCAAACCCTAAACAGAAAAAATATAAATCAAAATGTTACAAAACTATTTTAATTTAGAATGCAAAGAATGTTCGCGCTTGGCTGCCTTTCTTTCGGAGGTTAAACAAAAGCATCCCAGCTATCACGCCCTGCCCGTAGCGCCTTTTGGCGATCCGAACGCGCGATTTTTAGTCGTGGGATTGGCGCCCGGCATGCATGGTGCCAATGCCAGCGGCCGCCCTTTTACCGGAGACTACGCCGGTCTATTGCTCTATCAGGCCTTGTATGATTTTGGTTTCAGCAATCAACTGCAATCGACCGGTTTGCAGGACGGCCTGCAATTGCACGATTGCCGCATCACCAATGCGGTCAAATGCCTGCCGCCACAAAATAAACCCACCGGCGATGAAATCAAACAATGCAATCGCTACTTGACGGCAGAAATCAAAACCTTGCCCGATAAATCCGTGATCCTAGCCCTGGGCAATATCGCTCACCAGGCCGTGCTGCGCGCCTATGGCTTGAAAGCCAACGCAGCGCCTTTCGGTCATCACAAAATATTCGTGCTGCCCGATGGCAAGCATTTGGTCAGTTCTTATCACTGTAGCCGTTACAACGTACAGACCAAACGCCTGAGCATGGAGATGCTCGCGGAAGTCTTTGTTACCATTAAGAATTTGCTTGCTGATTGATCTTGACCGAAGTCGCTACGCCCCAAGAATTTGACATCAAAGCCTTTTTGCAGACGCTGACCCAGCGTCCCGGCATTTATAAGATGCTGAACGACAAAGGCGAGATCATTTATATCGGCAAAGCCAAAAATCTAAAAAACCGGGTTTCCAGTTATTTTCGCGGTCAATCCGTTTCGCCCAAGCAAACCGCGATGGTTGCCAAAGTGGCTTCGATCGAGGTTACCGTGACCCATACCGAAGGCGAGGCGCTTTTACTGGAAAGCCAACTGATCAAGCGCCATAAACCGCGCTATAACATCAGCCTGCGGGATGACAAATCCTATCCTTATGTCTTCATTTCCAGTTTTCACGATTTTCCGCAGCTGTCCTATCACCGCGGCGCGAAAAAGCGCAAGGGCAAATATTTCGGCCCATACCCCAGCGCCAGTGCGGTCAAAGAAACCTTGAAGCTGTTACAGAAAATCTTCCCGGTGCGCCAATGCGAGGATTCTTATTTCAACGCCCGCTCCCGGCCTTGTTTGCAATATCAAATCGAGCGCTGCACCGCTCCCTGCGTTGGCTTGATCAGTCGTGAAACCTACAAAAACGACGTCGACAACACGATTTTGTTTCTGGAAGGCCAAGGCGGCCAGTTGATCGAACAACTGGTACAGAAAATGGAACAAGCGGCCGAAAGACTGGAATTCGAGCAGGCTGCCGCTTACCGCGACCAGATTCAGCGTTTACGCGCCGTATTGGAAAAACATTTCATCGAAGGTGAAAAAGGAGACGTCGATATCATCGCCTGCGCCAGTCAAGCTGATTTGGCTTGCGTGCAGGTGTTTTTCATCCGTAACGGGCAAAACTTGGGTAATCGTCAGTTTTTTCCGAAAATAGCCGACGATAATGATCCTGGCGTGATCTTGCAGGCCTTTATCAGTCAATATTATTTGGATAAATCCCTGCCCAACGAATTGATCGTCAGCCATCCGTTGCCGGAAGCGGCGTTATTGCACGAAGTCTTGAGCGCCCAAGCCAAACGCAACGTCGCCATCAGCCCCAACGTCCGAGGCGAACGACAAAAATGGCTGCAGATGGCAATGACCAATGCCGACAACGTCTTAAAGACCAAACTTGCGGACAAACAAGGTCTATACGCACGCTTTCTGAGTCTACAACACGAATTCGGCTGTAGTGAGGTGCCAAAACGACTGGAATGCTTCGACATCAGTCATACGCAAGGTGAGCAGACCGTCGCGTCTTGTGTCGTCTTCGACCGTGAAGGCCCCGTCAAATCCGACTACAGGCGTTTTAACATCGAAGGCGTGACCGGCGGAGACGATTATGCAGCGATTCATCAAGCAGTACTGCGTCGCTTCAAGCGGCAAAAACAAGGCGAACATCCGGCGCCGGATATTTTGTTGATCGACGGCGGCAAGGGCCAAGTCGCCGCGGCGCAAAAGGCGCTAGCGGAATTGGAGATAAACAATGTTATGATAGTCGGCGTTTCGAAAGGACCGGATCGTAAAGCGGGCATGGAAAAAATCATTTTGCCGGACCAGGAGCAGCCCTTGGATGTAACCCCAGGAGCCAGCGCTCTACTCCTGATACAGCATATTCGTGATGAAGCGCATCGGTTTGCCATTACCGGACATCGGCAACGCCGCGGTAAGTCAAAACGACAATCCACCTTGGAAGATATTGCAGGGTTAGGCCCCAAGCGGCGGCAGATTTTGCTGAAACAGTTTGGCGGCTTACAAGGGGTTTCCAGTGCGGGTGTCGATGCGTTAGCCAGTATAGACGGTATCAGCAGGCAATTGGCGCAAAGAATTTACGATACATTCCACCATCAAGATGGCAGTTAAATTTAATTTACCGACATATCTGACATTCTTACGCATCGGCATGATTCCGTTATTGGCTATCGTGTTTTATCTGCCATGGGAACTTAGCCGAATAGCCTGTACGGCGATTTTTCTGCTGGCCGGATTGACCGATTGGCTGGATGGTTATCTGGCCCGCAAAATGGGCCTGGAAACGGCCTTCGGCGCCTTCTTGGACCCCGTGGCCGATAAATTGATGGTGGCCTTCGTGCTGGTATTGATCGTTCAGGCCGAAGCCAGCCCGTGGCTGGCCATTGCCGCAGCTGTCATCATCGGCCGGGAAATTACCATCGCCTCACTCAGAGAATGGATGGCGGAAGTCGGTCAACGCGCCAAGGTCAAGGTATCGCAACTGGGCAAATGGAAAACCACGGCCCAAATGGCGGCGATCAGTTTATTGTTATATCGGGATGATTTATTCGGCCTCCCCATCAATCAGATGGGCTACTGGCTGTTATACTTGTCGGCGGTATTAACCTTATGGTCCATGGTCAATTATCTAATTGCCGCACTTTCCACACTTACAGAACAATAATAAATGCAGTCTATGCTGCAACCATCAGAGAGCAAAACAGCAGGTAAAGCTGTACATAAAAGCATGGAACAAGAACTAGAAACAGAAACAACCCCCAATCAACCTTTAAGCCAGGATCAAGTTTTACAGGCCGCCTTAAAACTGTTCGCGCAAAAAGGTTATTTCAATACTTCGCTGACTGATATCAAGGATGCGGTAGGCTTAAAAACCACCAGCGGCATCTATCAGTTTTTCAAAACCAAACAAGCCATTGCCGAGACGCTGCGCGAAAACATCCTCGATAGCTTGAGCATCTCCATCGATGACATTCGCCGCCGTAACCGCAAGGCATCCGAGCAGTTGCGAGAGATCGTCGATCTATTGTTCAAATTGACCGACGACGCACCCGACATTATCCAGTTTTTATTGTTCGTAAAAACCGAGGATTTCATCCCCGGCTCGACTGCGTTACTGGAGACGCCCGCGTTCAACAAAATCAAACGCATCATGCAAAACGGGATCAAGGAGGGAGAAATTAAGGCGCTAGATCCCATGCTCGCTTATTGTTATTTTTTTGGCATCATCAACCAGACCTTAATCATGGTACTGCAAGGCGCCTTGCCAAAATCAGCGGACTGCTATGAATCGCAAGTATGGATGGCGGCCTGGGGAGCTATCGCTAAAAAATAATCCCCTTTGTTCAAGAATTTCCTTTGCATGCGCAATCATCAGGAGTGACGACTATGCTCAATAACATCAAGATCGGCATGATAGGCCTTGGCTATGTTGGCTTGCCGCTGGCCGTGGAATTCGGCCGCACATATCAGACCGTCGGCTTCGATATCAATCAGCATCGTGTCGACGAATTACGCGCCGGCAGCGATCATACACTGGAAGTCAGCCCGGAAGAACTTGCGCAAGCCACACACCTGAGCTACACCGCTAAACTGGACGAGATCGCCGATTGCAACATCTACATCGTCACGGTGCCGACGCCCATCAATGAGCACAAGCAACCCGACTTGACCCCGCTGCAAAAAGCCAGTGACACCCTGGGCAAGGTCCTGAAAAAAGACGACATCGTGATTTACGAATCCACCGTCTATCCGGGCGCTACCGAAGAAGTCTGCGTGCCCATTTTGGAAAAAGTCTCCGGCTTGACTTTCAATAAAGACTTTTTCGTCGGTTATAGCCCTGAGCGCATCAATCCCGGCGATAAAGAACACCGCGTCATCAACATTTTAAAGGTTACTTCCGGCTCAACCCCTGAAACCGCTGAAAAAGTCGATCAGCTGTATAAAAGCATCATCACGGCTGGCACGCACAAAGCCAGCAGCATCAAAGTAGCCGAGGCCGCCAAGGTCATCGAAAACACCCAACGCGATGTCAATATCGCCTTGATCAACGAATTGGCCTTGATTTTCAATAAACTAGGCATCGACACCGAAGAAGTATTGCTTGCCGCCGGCACCAAATGGAACTTCCTGCCGTTCCGCCCCGGCCTAGTCGGTGGCCACTGCATCGGCGTCGACCCTTATTATCTGACCCATAAAGCGCAAGCCATCGGTTACAACCCGGAAGTCATTCTGTCCGGACGCCGCATCAATGACAGCATGGGCGCTTATGTGGTGTCGCAATTGATCAAGCTGATGCTGAAAAAACGCCTTCATGTTCAGGACGCCAATGTGCTGGTCATGGGCCTGACCTTCAAGGAAAACTGCCCGGATATCCGCAATACCCGCGTGGTTGACATCGTGGCGGAATTGCAAAGCTATGGCGTCAACGTCGATGTTTTCGATCCATGGGTCAATGGCGATGAAGCTTTCGCAGAATACGGCATCCGCCCAGTCGAAAAACTGGAGCAAAATAAATATGACGGCATCATGCTGGCAGTAGCTCACCAGCAATTCAAGCAAATGCCCATCGCCGAGATCCGCGCTTTGGGTAAGCCGCAATCGATTGTTTACGATCTGAAATATTTGTTCCCCGCCAACCAAACCGATGCGAGGCTATAACGAACGATGAAAATCATGGTCACCGGCACGGCCGGTTTTATCGGCAACCATCTGGCCTTGAGATTGCTCGAACGCGGCGACGAAGTCATCGGCATCGATAATCTGAACGACTATTACGAAGTCAGCCTTAAAATCGACCGCCTGGCCCGTATCAAAGATCACGCCAATTTCACCGACGTACGTCTGGACATCGCCGACCGCGCCGGCATGGAAGAGGTGTTTAAAAAACACCAACCGCAAAAAGTCGTCAATCTGGCTGCGCAAGCCGGCGTGCGCTATTCCCTGCAAAACCCGCATGCCTATGTCGACAGCAACATCGTCGGCTTCATCAATATCCTGGAAGGCTGCCGGCATCACAACGTCGAACATCTGGTCTACGCCTCCAGCAGTTCGGTTTATGGTGCCAATGAATCGATGCCGTTTTCGGTGCATGACAATGTCGATCACCCGTTGAGCCTGTATGCGGCCTCCAAAAAAGCCAACGAATTGATGGCGCACACTTACAGCAATCTGTACAACTTGCCCACCACCGGTCTGCGCTTTTTTACCGTCTACGGCCCTTGGGGGCGCCCGGACATGGCCTTGTTTTTGTTCACCAAGGCGATACTGTCCGGCGAAAAAATCGATGTCTTCAACTACGGCAAACACCGCCGCGACTTTACTTACATCGACGACATCGTCGAAGGCGTGATCCGGACCCTGGATCACAACGCCGAACCCAATCCGGACTGGAGCGGGCTAAAACCCGACCCCGGTACCAGCAAGACCCCCTGGCGCGTCTACAACATCGGCAATCAGAATCCCGTGGAATTGATGGCTTACATCGAAACCCTGGAACGCTTCCTCGGTAAGACTGCGGAAAAAAATCTGTTGCCACTGCAGCCTGGCGACGTGCCCGATACTTATGCCGACGTCGAGGCCCTGGTCACCGATGTGGGCTATAAGCCCAATACCAGCATAGAACAAGGCATAGAGCGTTTCGTCAGCTGGTTTCGAGATTACTACCAAATTTAAATACCTGAAAAAGCTGAAGCTTTTTCACTCCTAGCCGTAATCCGGGAGTGCAATAGCTTCGGCTATTGCACCAATTTCCGCATTCAGACTTCGGGACTCCAGCCGCCGCCCAAGGCCTTGTACAATTGAACCAAGGCCACCAGCACATCCAGTCGAGCCTGCACTTCGCTGTTTTCGGCGCTCAGCAAACTCCTTTGCGTGTTCAACAAGGTTTGATAATCGATGGCCCCTACCCGATATTGTTCTTGCGATATTTGAAAGGCTTCACGGGCTTTCTCGACCGCCAGCCGCAAGGCTTGCAACCGGCGCCGTGAATTGCTGCGTATGGCCACCGCATCTTCGACTTCCTTGAACGCCGTCAGCAAGGTTTGTTGATAAATTTCCACCAACTCGGCATTCCGCGCCTTGGCATCGGCCAAGCCACCTTCCAGGCGCCCCCCCTGGAACAAGGGTTGAGCCAGATTGGCCGCCATCGCCAATGCCACGCCCGCGGGTTGCGGATTGGCCAGCACCGTATCCAGATTCAGCTGCAGCTTGGGATAAAAGGCCGCCAAGGCGATACCCACATCGGCATTGGCGGCCTTTAACTGCATTTCGACCTGCCGCACGTCGGGTCGCCGTTGCAACAAGGCCGCCGGCTGTTGCGGTTGAATCGAAGGCATCACGATATCGGCGAATCGTTCGTTGCCCGGCTCGACGCTGGCAGGCGGATGACCGAGCAGAATGGCCAGCGTATTTTCCGCCAGCGCCTGCTGCTGGATCAGCAAATCCAGGTTGGCGCGCGCGGTGGCACGCTCGGTCTGTTGTTGAGCCAGATCGACCGCCGATACCGCGCCTGCCCTGAAACGCGCGTCGACGATGTCCAACACATCATCGACATTGCGCAAAAAATCCTCCGCGATACGTTTGCGCTCCTTGATCGCCAACAAATCGAAATACGCTTGAGCAACATCCGCCATCACCACCAATTGCAAGGCATCGCGCGCGTAAACCTCTCCGAGCAAACGTGCTTCGCCGGCATCCCGCCTCGCCCGATTGGCGCCCCATAAATCCACTTCGTAAGATACCGAAAAACGGCCTGATTTGACGCGTGTTTCGCCACCTTCGTTATGCGTGCCGGCGTAATCGCCATCTAGCCCCACTGCCGGCCATAAATCGGCGCCGGCGATCTTGGCCTGAGCGCGTGCTTGCTCGATGCGTTGCCCGGCCGCCGCCAGATCGTTGTTATAAGACAAGGCTTCCTGTACCAAACGATTCAGTTGATCGCTGCCGAAAGTTGACCACCAATCGGGCTGGATTTGGCTATTCGGTTTGGCCTCGGTTTCTTCCCGCCACTGGTCCGGAACTTCGGCCACGGGCTGTTGAAAATCCGGCACCAGGTTACAAGCCGTCAGCAAACAAGGCAGTGCGAAAACGGCTAGCTTCAAGTTGGCTGCGAAAGGCTCGCATCGCCGGGTATTGGCATTCCCACCAAAGCCGCTGTTTCCGCAAACCACCGGTAAATCAGAAAGATACGAACGAATACTTTTGCTGTTCATGTTTACTCCGCCGCCAACGCCACGACCGGGTCGAGATGGGCGGCTTTTCGCGCAGGCAAATAGCCAAACAGCAAGCCGGTGCCAAACGCACAGGAAAAGGCCAGAATAGCCGGCAACGGCGAGAACACCACGGCCATGTCGAAATAGCGCAGCAAGCTGCCAATCCCAAATCCAAGTGCTACCCCGAACACACCACCCAGCGTACAGACAACCGCCGCTTCGGTATTGAATTGCAGCAGAATGTCCCGCCGCCTCGCGCCGGTCGCCATCCGGATGCCGATTTCCCGTGTGCGCTCCGTGACGCTGACCAGCATGATGTTCATCACGCCAATCCCGCCGACCAGCAGCGAAATCGCGGCGACGATACCCAGCATCATCGTAAAGGTGCTTTGCGTTTGTTCGGCGGTTTCCAGAATGGATGCCATGTTGCGGATACGAAAATCCTCGGCCTGATGCCTGGCCAACAGCAAATCGAAAATCGCCTGCTGGGTTTCCTCGATCCTGGCGACATCCGCGACCCGTACCGTGATGCCGTTCAGGTAATTCTGGCCGAACAGGCGTATCAAGCCGGTCGTCAGCGGCACCAGTACCGTGTCGTCCTGATCGGTGCCCATCGCCGATGCCCCCTTGACACTCATCACCCCAATCACCTCGAAGGGAATGTTGTGCACCAGCACATATTTACCCAGCGGGTCGGCGCCATCGGGAAACAAAATCTGGGCGACGGTTTGCCCAAGCACCAATACCGGCGCATAGCGGCGCATGTCTTCGTCGTTGAAGAAATCGCCGGCCGCCACCGGCCAGTCGCGCACCGTGGGCATGCTGGGGGCGACGCCCTGCGCGCTGGTGGCGTAATCAATGTTGCCATAACGCACCGTCAATCTGGCATTGCGTTCCGCCGAAGCCCATTCCACGTTGTCCAGTTCCGCGATCGCATCCGCATCGGCCGGTATCAGCGTAGCCACATCGGAACTGCCGCGCAAGCCCGGCGCGCCGGGTCTTACCGACAGTACATTGGTGCCCATTGCCTTCATTTGGTCCATCACCTTCTTCTGGCTGCCCTCGCCCACCGCCATCATGGCCACGACCGCGGCCACCCCGATAACGATGCCCAGCAAGGTCAAGGCGGTACGAAACAGATTGACCCGTAACGAGCGCAAGGCGGTTTTGGCTGCTTCCAGCAGTTCAGAAACCAAGCCGGTCGCCGTCATTTCGTGATGTTCGGGCGTTTCCAAAGGTCTTTGGCCGCGACGCTCGCCGCTATCGCTGACGATTCTACCGTCGCTGATGCTGATGATACGCTCGGCATGGGCCGCGACCTTTTCGTCGTGAGTGATCAACAACACCGTGCGACCGCGAGCATGTAATTCAGCCAGCAAGGCCATCACTTCCTTGCCGCTTTGACTGTCCAGCGCGCCGGTTGGCTCGTCCGCCAGAATCACCGGCGGATTGTTCATCAGGGCCCGCGCAATCGCCACGCGTTGCTGTTGACCGCCCGACATCTGCATCGGTCGATGTCCACTGCGATCGCCAAGACCTAAATGTTGGAGCAATTGCAGAGCACGGCTTTCTCGGGCGCTTTTCGTCATGCCGGCATAGAGGGCCGGGATTTCCACATTTTCGGCGGCCGTGGCAGTCGTCAACAGGTTGTAACGCTGAAATACGAAACCAAAGGTTTCCCGGCGCAAGGCGGCCAATTGATCAGCATCCAGGGCCGCCACATCGCGCCCTAGTACCCGGTAACTGCCGCTATTGGGCTTATCCAGACAACCAATCAGATTCATCAGGGTGGATTTTCCGGAACCGGATTGGCCAATGATGGCGACGAATTCGCCGGGCCAGATGGTCAGCGACACATCGTTGAGCGCCCGTACTACCGTGTCGCCGTTGGGATAAAAGCGTTGAATCTGTTGCAGTTGCAACAACGGCGTTTCGCTGTCCAGTACATCCGGGCTCATAGGCGAGGCACTCCGGCGGTCGGATAGCCCCTGTCCTTTTTCTTGCCGTCGTTCTGCTGGCCGTTCCTTGCCTGGCTCAACACCTTGGCGCCAACGTCGATACCGTCGCGGATCTCTGCAAAGCGTCGGTTGCGCAGGCCGACATGCACCACTTTTTCCAGAACTTCGCCGGCCTTCGTCATTGCCTTGACTCGATAAGCGCGTCCCTGGTCATTGTCGGCCTCGGGCACCCTCGCCCCCAGCGCCGCGATCGGCAGCAAAGGCACTTGTTTGGCACTGCCGAGTACGAAAAACATCTGCGTGCTCATACCCGACATCAACTGTCGATCGTGATTATCGACGTCGACCAGCACGTTATACAGCACTACGTTGTTGACGACTTCTGGCGATGGCATAATTTGCCTGACTTCACCATGCCACCGCCTATCGCCCGCGCCCAGCGTCGTGAAATACACGGGCAAACCAGGCTTCAGACGCATGACGTCGGCTTCTGCCACCTGGGCGCGCACCGTCATTGCATCCAGCTTGGCCAGTTGCAGGATCATCGGCGTGGTTTGATTGGCGTTCAAGGTCTGGCCCAGGCGCGCGGTACGCGTGACCACCGTGCCATCGATCGGCGCGTAGATTTTGGTAAAGCCCAGATTGGTGCGATCGCCTTGCAAGGTCGATTGCACTTGCTCGATTTGCGCCTGGATGGCTGCGGCGGTGGCGACGGCTTTTTTCAGGTTGAACTCGCTGTTCTGAAAATCCTGTTCGCTGACGCCCTTGCTCTTCATCAATTCACGGTAGCGCTCGAATTGCTGGCGCGCGAACACCACATTCGCCTCTTGCCCCGCAAGTTGCGCCTGCAGATTCTTGATATTGGCTTCGTCGGCCGCCACGCGGGCCGCATAGACACGCGGATCGATCTCCACCAACAATTGACCGGTCTTGACGTCATCACCGATGTCGACGTACAGCTTTTGCAGCTGGCCGGTAACCTGCGCCCCCACATCGACGTATTCCTTTGGCTCCAGCTTGCCCTGCGCGGTGACGTTTTCCTCGATGTCGTCGACGATCACGCTGACGGTGGCTTGATTGTTTTGATCGTTTTCCTTCGGCTTGAATCCTAGATACGCGCCGATACCCGCAATCAACAGCAACACAACCATCAACCCGTATTGACCGCGAGTCTTCCCTTGCTTGATAGATACATTCATTGGTAAACAGCGCACTCCAATCTGAACAAAGGTACTCCTCAATGAAAAAGGCATCCGAAGATGCCTGTATATCATTGTTATTTATATGTCTTTATAAACGCATACATAACAATGTTTTGGGGAAACGATTGTAGCAAATCGATGGTCAGCAAAATGTGAAAAAAATGTGCAAGCCCTGTGGGCTTGATCTTACCGCAGACCGCCGCGCTTGGGTCCGTTTAAAGGAGTTCTAATGGTTTCAGTGAACATGCGTTCGTAACCTGGAATGCATTCCGCTGCTCGCTCTACCTGAAAGCAAAAACATGCCACCCTGTCAAGCCTTAACAGCTCGTCATGACGGGCATGCTGCCACAGCAACAACCATTAAAATAACATCACACTAGACTTTTTACTATTTTAATAGTAAAACGCGAGGAGCAATTATCAGCGACCCAGAACCAAGCAAACGATGAAAAATTCAACATCCCCAAATAACCCCTCAAATGACACCTGGAGCCAATTGCGCAGGCACTGGGAAGCCGATTTATCCGCCGGTTTCTTGGTGTTTCTGATAGCCCTGCCTTTATGTCTTGGTGTCGCGGTGGCCTCGGGTTTTCCACCGATGGCCGGCATCATTTCCGCCATCGTCGGCGGCCTGCTGGTTTCGAGGCTCAACAGTTCCTGCTTGACCATCACCGGCCCGGCGGCCGGCTTGATCGTGGTCATCCTGTCGTCGGTTCAAAATCTAGGGCAAGGGGATATGCTGGCGGGCTATGGTTATACGTTGGCCGCAATCGTGATTTCGGGTTTATTGCAGATCGTGCTGGGTTATTATCAGGCGGGGCGGCTTGCGGTATTTTTTCCCGCTTCGGTGGTACATGGCATGCTAGCCGCCATCGGCATCATTATCATCATCAAGCAATTATCCATGACGATGGGGGTGCAGATTGCCAATACGCCGACCGTGCTGGCCGGCATCACTGAAGTCATACATGCGCAAGCATTCTATGCACCCAAGATCGGTATGATCGCGTTACTGGCGGCCTGTATTCTGATAGGCTGGCCGAGATTGCCGCATCCTTGGCTTAAGAAAATTCCAGCCCCTATGCTGGTGATCGTGACCGGTATTTTGCTTGGCTACGCTTTCGATCTTACCCATTTTCAGCCCGACCCTTTATTTAAAGTTCCAGCCAACATCAACGTTGACGGCCCGTTTCTAGTATCCATTCCTGATAGTTTGTTCGACAGCTTCCATTTTCCGGATTTTTCAAAAGTCGCTAGCCTGGCTTTTTGGGAAAGCGTCGTTTCGATCACGCTGATAGGCAGCTTGGAAAGCTTGCTCAGCAGCGCCGCCGCTGACAGGCTGGACCCACAAAAACGCTATTCAGACTTGAACCGTGACCTGCGGGCGCTCGGCATCGGCAACTTGGTGTCAGGCATTCTCGGCGGCTTACCGATGATTACCGAAATCGTGCGTACCTCGGCAAACATTGATTATGGCGCACAAAGCGGCTGGTCGAATTTTTTTCACGGTGCCTTCTTATTGCTATTCATGCTTTTGTTTCCAGGGATAATTGCGACCATCCCCTTGGCTTCTCTTGCTGTGCTGCTGGTCTACATCGGCTTTCGCCTGGCTTCGCCTCAAGCTTTCGCCAAAACACTGGATGTTGGCAAAGAGCAATTATTCATATTCGTCGTGACTATCCTGGGTGTTATTGCCAGCAATCTACTAGTCGGGGTGTTTATCGGCATCATCGCAAAACTGCTGATCCACTTGAGTCGCGGCGTTTCCCCGAGGAATTTGCTGAAAATTTCTTACCAGATTGAGCAACAAGACGACCGTTTTAGAGTCACTATTCGTGGTTCGGCGGTTTTTTCCAATTTCATTGCGCTGAAGAGCGCACTGGCGACATTACCGGATAGACACCAAGTGATTTTTGATCTGGCCGACATCTATTTGATCGACCATACCGTAATGGACTTCGTCGATGCGTTTCAAGCGGATTATAAGGAGCGTGGTGGGCACTGCGAAATTCACGGGCTAGATAATCACATAGCCTATGCGGGACATGAGCTGGCTGCCCGGATTAAATATCCTCGGGAAATAGATAGAGCGCTATAAAAAGCAATCACACCTCAGCGGGGCGGGTTATTCAACCCGCCTCGAACGTTTTGGCTAAGCTTGAAAAAAGGCCGAAATGTCGGGACGGGGTTACCAACTTCGTGCGGTGCAAGAATTGCAACCAAAACCGCTCAGTGTGAACCATAGCGATCGTCTTGGCATAAAGAAGAACGATCATAAAAACGACACAACCAGTGCCGATGACGAATTCGCGGACGACCACCGCCAATACTCGGGTCGCTCGACATAGCCTTTGCGAACCGGGTTTTCGTGGATGTAGTTCAGTTTCTGCAGATAAAACGCCGGATTCTCGATTTTCTTTGGCGCATTGGTATCATGCCAGAAATGGTATTTTCCTGATTCGTCGATAAACAACTCCAAAACCCGCGACTCATGGGTCTCGATATTTTCCTTGAGTTTCTTCGAGGTAAAGCGTTTGAAGTCGCGCAGAAAACCAGCTACATCCGGCGAGGTCACGATCAGATGCAAATGATTCAGCATGAACACGTAGCCATTGAGCTCTAAACCCTTTTGCTGCTGGCAATAGCGCAACGAATCCGCCAATATTTGCCAGCGGTTGAAGCGATCGAACAGGTAATACCAGCGTTGGACGGTTAGCGTCAAATAATAGGTGCCGCTGTTGAGTTCGGTTGCTATCCCCCTGCGTCAGAATAGTTGTCGCCTCAAATTTTCAGACTGTATGAAATTTGAGATTTAAACATGAAGTATTCAAAAACCCGTTATTCTGATGAATTCAAAGAACAAGCCTTGGCCAAAGTCTATAGCCGAGGCAATCGCAGCATACAAGCCATCGCTGATGAATTGAATCTCAGCGTGCACACCTTAAAAACCTGGATGAGCCACACAGCACTCGACGATAAGAACTGTCGGCCATAGGCATCGGTCACCAGGGCCAATAAGCCGTTTTGGTAAGAGAGTTCTGTTTTATTGTTATTGCGGTCAGTGATGGATTTCAGCATCCAAGGCTCAACGGCAGCGATTCTTAGCGGATTACCGGGAATTTTTTCGAAGTGGAAGCTTGTGCCGCCCTGCCGATTGGTAATATCGATCGAACCGTCGGAATTTTGGATGACGGTTTGCTGTGTGCCGGAAATGGATGAAAGTGAACCGCTCCTGCCCGAGCGTTGATATTTGGTGACGATCCCGCCCGGACTCATTTTGAATACATCGCTGCCTTGGGTGAACAGAAAGATGTTGTAGGAGTGACTCCAACCAAAGCCCAATACGGTGTCCAGGGATGCGCTTTCGCCGTTGGCATTGTTGCTGGCATAACGCAGGGATAGAGACAAGCCTTCTTCGTTAGTACTGGATGTCGTCAGGACAGGGTAGGTTTCACCAAAGAGCCCTTCGGTATTAGAAACGAAACTGTTCGTTGAGCATTCACTACTGGGGCCGTTGAGGCTTGTGCCATCAGAACTGCATTGTTCAGGGCAATCTGAGCATGATTTTGCTGAACACGTGAAACCTGTGGCGCCTGTTATGCAGAAAACCCGTTTGGCACCGATGAATTTGGCTTCGACGGGACTGGAAAGCAAAACCAAGGCAGTGAAAAAAGTGGCTACAAAGAAGAAAATCCGGGCAGTTTGGTTCATGATGAACTCCTTTAGGCTTTCGCCTGCTTGCCGTTGGGGTAAGGATTTGTTGTCAGACGGAATTGATAATTTGCCTAACACCTGTGAAAACGGCGCATGATGGTTACTCCCAATAAAATTAAGGGCAGTGTCGCCGGCGTGGGTACCGTATAGCCGTATATTTCGGAGTCTGCTTCCGCGCTGATTTGATAGGTCTTGTTGTAATCGAGCAGGAACGAAACCCTTAAGGTACCTTGATTTTCGTGCAGGATGGTCGTGTTAGTACCAGAGATTGAATCCTGGAATTGATCAAAGGACAACAGTCCGTTGATGTCAAATAGTCTGAGGGTAGCGATGTGGGTGATGTCGACAAAGAAGCCTTCAGCATCAGCCGTTCCCAAAATACTGCCTTGATAATCCAATAAAAAATCGACCCATACACTGGTTTCGGTCGCATTGGGATTGGTGATCGTGAAGAAATTGTCAAAGGCAGACACCGCAAAGCCATCGGCCTGCATGTATTTGCGTTCCAAGTGAAGATCGGAATGCGTCGTGCCGGTTATGCCGGCGTTTGGATCAAGGCCAATTTGAGTGCCATTTTCCACAGTATAGTCAGCCAAGGAGCTGACATGGGCTGTGTTTGCAATTGCCTGGATTGAGCCATCATTGCCAAATAAAGAATTGCTGTCATTATCAGGAACGCTGTCGGAATCCGCCGCATGCGCTCTGACATCACCGTACCAGACATCAGTCCACTGCAGTTGTGCGCTGGTATCGCTCAAGGCAAATCTTAGGTTGTTGATCGCCATGTTGCTGGAAGCAGCCACAAATGCGGCTTGTACCTGTCCGGCGCAAAAAAATGCCAAACAAAAAAACGCATTCACTGTGTTCCGGAAAAATTTCGCATGTGTTGCCATGGCACTCCCCTTTGATATTTTGGACATAAAAAAGCCGAACCGCGAGATGAGACTTTTACGCTGTCTCTCTCGGCAGTACGGCTTTCCTATTTCTGGAGGATCCGTGACTTTCTGTCCCTACCTTACGGATAGGTTTAGCGAAGGTGAATTTTTTCGCTATATAACATCTGGGCTATGTGCTTGCAACCAAGTTTTTAAGTCAGTATTTTTTAGAAAGATTATCTGCCTTATTGATACAGTTAATCATCGAAAGATGAGAAACCACGAACACTCAGGCAGTTCCTAGCGAGCAGAAATTGTTCGGCCACAGCCATTGAGCAGAGTATTTTATTTGGCGGCTATGAGCATTCGGCGAGCGTTGTATGGGAAAACAGGAACCTGCATACCGTGATTGCGCCTCTATGGCGAAAATGACAACGGGGCATGTATACAATCGTTATAAATGGCGGCTTTGCTGGATGCAAAACCGCCCGAAGATGTCTTTGTTAGTTCAATCCATGCCTTATGCACTAATCCGCATGGATGAGCGATTTTATCTTCGATGGCTCTGAAGATACCCGCAGCAAGGCGGGTATCGTAGCACCAAGAGATAACTATGGCTTAAATGCCGTTGGGGAAATCGTAGCTGTAATGTTTGCGCAGCGGTTTAACGACTTCCCATTGGCTATCGAGACCGGCCGGAAATACCACCAAGTCGCCCGGCACAATACGTACTGGCTCTCCTCCCGCTGGGGTAACCAGGATTTCGCCATCCAGCACGTAGGCGCATTCGGTTTCGTCGAAATCGATCGGGAATTTGGAAACTTCTTTTTCCCAAATGTCCCAGTTGGAGACGCCCAGTTCCTGTAAACGTTCTTCGCTGGGGTTGTGTTCAATTTTGATTTCTGTCATGTCTCAAATCTATTCAAGTGAAAATAAGGCGATATTCTAGCATTTTGCTGGCCCAGTCTCGCCGAAACTGTCCAATATCAGCGCACCAAACTCAGCAAAACACCTGCCGCCACGGCCGAGCCGATCACGCCGGCCACATTAGGCCCCATCGCGTGCATCAACAAAAAGTTGTAGGGATTACTTTCCTGGCCGACTTTATTGGCTACCCGTGCGGCCATTGGCACAGCGGATACTCCCGCGGCGCCGATCAAGGGATTGATGGGCGTGCTGCTAAAGCGGTTCATCACTTTGGCCATCAATACGCCACTCGCAGTACCGATTGAAAAAGCAATCGCACCCAGTCCCAGAATGCCCAGAGTTTCCAGTTTCAAAAAAGCCTCGGCACTCAGTTTAGAACCCACGGAAAGTCCCAGGAATATCGTCACGATATTGATCAGCTCATTCTGCGCGGTTTTGCTGAGCCTATCCACCACGCCAGAGGCGTTCATCAAATTACCCAGACAAAACATGCCTACCAAGGGCGCGGCAGATGGCAGCAAAAACGCCGTCAACGTAACCAGCATCAGCGGAAACACGATTTTTTCGGTTTGACTGACGGTACGCAGTTGCTGCATTTCGATTTTACGTTCGTCTTCTGTGGTCAAGGCCCGCATGATGGGCGGCTGAATCAACGGTACCAGGGCCATGTACGAATAAGCGGCCACGGCAATCGCACCCAATAATTCCGGAGCCAATTTGGAGGCCACATAAATCGCCGTCGGACCATCCGCGCCCCCGATGATCGCAATCGCCGCCGCTTGTTTCAAATCGAAGGACATGCCCGGCACACCATTCAATGCCAATGCGCCGAACAGCGTGCCAAAAATGCCAAACTGCGCGGCGGCCCCCAATAACAGGGTTTTGGGGTTGGCCAGCATCGGGCCAAAGTCCGTCATGGCTCCCACGCCCATGAAAATCAACAAGGGGAACATGCCGGATTTGATGCCGCCATACAGATAGTAAAGTATCCCTCCTTCTTCGGTCATGTCGGCGACAGGAATGTTACTCAGAATCGCGCCAAAACCGATCGGCAACAACAGTAAAGGCTCGAAACCTTTTCGAATCGCCAAAAACAGCAGCAAAAAGCCCACCGACATCATGATGATCTGCGGGCCACTGATGTTGTAGAGGCCTGTGCTTTCCCACAACAATCTTAGATTTTCCATGAATGATCTTTATTGGTTTCAGACTAGATGGCGGAGCCCAAGCGCCGCCACAAGAAGTTATTAAAGGGTGACGAGTACGTCGCCGACCGCGACACTGTCGCCTTGCTTGACGTTGACCGCGCTGACGATGCCGCCCACTTTGGCGCGAATCTCGGTTTCCATCTTCATTGCCTCCATGACCATTACCACATCGCCTTCGGCAATATGCGCACCGATATTGACTTTAACCTTCAGCACCACGCCGGCCAAGGGCGATACCACCACGCCGTGACCACTGACTATCGGCGGCGTTACGACCAAATCAGGTCCGACAGGCGTGCCTGCGGATGCCTGTATCGAAAGGTTGGCCCCACCCGGTCCTACCGCAACATTGTAATTGCGTCCGTCGACATTGACGGTGTAAAGCTCGGTCGGTCCAGCCGTTGCAACCGGCTGACTGGCCGCTGCGGCGACCGCACTGGAGGCCTCGGGATTGGGCGCGGGTTCAAACGCCGCCGGATTACCGCGATTTTGCAAGAATTTCCAGCCGACTTGCGCGAACATGCCGTCGATCAAGGCGTCTTCTTCGACGCATTCCGCCAATTTAACGCCTTCCGCCGTGGCCTTGCGTTTGACTTCGGCGATCAATTTGTCCATTTCCGGCTGCAATAAATCGGCCGGGCGACAGGTAATCGGCTCCGCGCCGTTCAGCACGCGGGCTTGCAATTCCTTGTTGACAGGCGCTGGGGAAGCGCCATATTCGCCTTTCAAGACGCCGGCGGTTTCCTTGCTGATGGTTTTGTAGCGTTCCCCGGACAACACGTTCAATACGGCTTGGGTGCCGACGATTTGCGAAGTCGGGGTCACCAACGGAATGAATCCCAAGTCTTCACGCACACGCGGAATTTCCTTCAGCACTTCGTCGAATTTATCGGCGGCGCCCTGTTCCTTCAATTGACTCTCCATATTGGTCAACATGCCGCCCGGCACTTGCGAGACCAGGATACGACCATCGACGCCTTTCAAACTGCCTTCGAACTGCGCATATTTCTTCCGCACTTCGCGGAAATACGCGGCGATTTTTTCCAGTTTGCCCAAGTCGAGACCGGTATCTTGCGGCTGTCCTTGAAAGCTGGCGACGATGGTTTCTGTGGGACTATGACCATAGGTCATGCTCAGGGATGAAATCGCGGTATCTGCATTATCCAGGCCGGCCTCGACCGCCTTGACATAAGTGCCCACGCTCAAACCAGTCGTTGCATGGCATTGCATATGAATGGGAATCGAAACCGCTTTTTTCAGCTTGCTGACCAGTTCGTAAGCGGCGTAGGGCGTCAACAAGCCGGCCATGTCCTTGATACAGATCGAATGCGCGCCCATGTCCTCGATGATGCGACCCTGCTCGACCCATTTATCGATGGTATGCACCGGACTGGTGGTGTAGGAAATCGTGCCTTGGGCATGCGCATCGGTATTCAATACGGCCTTGACCGCGCGTTCGATATTGCGCATGTCGTTCATCGCATCGAAAATGCGGAACACGTCGATGCCATTGACGACACAGCGTTCGACGAATTTATCGACCACGTCATCGGCATAATGGCGATAACCTAATATGTTCTGGCCGCGGAACAGCATTTGCTGACGCGTGTTGGGCATGGCTTTTTTCAAGAGGCGCAAACGCTCCCAAGGGTCTTCGCCGAGATAACGAATACAAGCGTCGAACGTGGCACCACCCCATGACTCGATGGACCAGTAACCGACTTGATCCAGCTGCTCGCAGATGGGCAGCATGTCTTCAATGCGCAAACGGGTTGCCAGAATCGATTGATGGGCGTCGCGTAGCACGACTTCTGTAATGCCTAAAGGTTTTTTTACCTTTGCCACTCTTGTTTCTCCTTATGATGCCTTTTGGGTCCGGCAGCCATACCTTGCGGGAATTTCGCCGATGCGCCTGAATCAGGATTCAGAACGACTGTTAATTTTTTTGCTGATATTTTTTACGATACTGATGGACCGCTGCGCTGATCGCTGCGATCGTGCCGAGGTCATCGCCGTGATGATTGCCTGCATGCTGGCCCGCCGGAAGTTCCGGGAAAAACCGCAACAATACCGACGACATCAGCCTGATTGCGACGATCAACATCGCCAAAAAAGCGTAGACCATGCCCATGCCAATCAGCATGAGCTCAATTCCAGCCGACACGAGTTCGTTCATTCCGATCCATCCGTTAATACAAAGTTAAGCCGCATTATCGCCAAAACCTCTCGATTAAACAATCTTATACGCCAAATCCCATGCTGTCGGCGACAAAACGCGTTAGGATAAATGCTCCATAAAAAGCCGCCAGAGGCATGCAAAATTCTCTCGTTTAACGAAAATCAACTCGCCGATTCAAACAGGATAGACATGTCAGAAACCCTCATCGATTTTGCCGTACTCTGCCTGGGCCACGCCAGCTATGACCTGGTGTTTTCCGTGCCGCATCATCCCGCCGAAGACGAAAAACTATTCGCCGACAGTTTGCTGGGCTGCGGTGGCGGGCCTGCCGCCAACGCCGCCGTCATAGTCGCCCGATTGGGATTCAAATCCGCCTTTGCGGGTTATCTAGGACGCGATGTTTATGGAGAAAGCCATTTGCAGGAATTGCAACTGGCGGGGGTTGACACGCGCTTCGTGATTCGCGGCGATTCGCCAACACCGTTGTCCGCCGTCCTGGTCAAACCCGATGGCAAACGCGCGCTGTTGAATTACAAAGGCGACACCCAGCCATTGCCTACCGAAAGCATCGATTTTGTCGGTATTTCGGCGAAATGCATATTATTCGACGGCCACGAGCCGCATATTTCATTGCAGCTACTCAATCAACGCGACCTTACCCATACGGCCACGGTGCTCGATGCCGGTTCGCTGCATGCCGGCACGCGCGCTTTGATGGATAAAGTCGATTACCTGGTCTGCTCGGAAAAATTCGCCTTGCAGTATGCCGGCGATGAACGGACGGCCTTGCAACAAATGGCAGCCATCGTCCCCACGGTGGTCATTACTTTGGGGGAGCGTGGTTTGATCTGGCAACGAGGACAAGAATGCGGGCAATTACCGGCGCCGCCGATCAAAGCCGTCGATAGCACGGGTGCCGGGGATGCTTTTCATGGCGCCTTTGCGGCAGCCATTGCCGCCGATATGGATTGGCCTGAAACCTTGCGTTACGCCAGCGCCGCGGGGGCCTATTGTTGCACGCAAATGGGCGCTCGTCCTGGTTTGCCGAATAAACAGCAACTCCAGTCGTTGCTGGCGAGCTGGCACCCCGTCTAATCCGCATTAGACGTAAACCAAGCGCTTCAACGACGAAAGGTAAGCAACCATCCGACGGGATAGGCGTTTTTTCAATGTCCTTTTCGACACGACGCCGGCAGACCCAACAGTCTTATTCATCGGCAATAACATCCTTAGCCATATCCCGATTGATCAGGAAGTAGACGAGGGGAATCACCACCAGCGAGAACAGGGTGGAGGCGATGATGCCGAAGATGAAGCTCCAGGCCAGGCCGGAGAAGATTGGGTCGAGCACGATCATCACCGAGCCCAGCACCGCGGAGGCGGCGGTCAGGAAGATCGGATTCAGGCGGGTGGCACCGGCCTCGATGATGGCGTCGATCAGGCAGATGGCCGGGTTGCCGCGGTAGATGCTCTCGATGAAGTCGATCAGGATGATGGAGTTGCGCACCACGATGCCGGCCAGCGCGATCATGCCGATCATCGCCGTTGCGGTGAAATAGATGGGGTCGGCATAGGCGCCGACGTCCTCGGCAAACAGGTTGATGAACCAGAAGCCGGGCATGATGCCGATCACGGTCAACGGGATCGCGATCATCATGATCAAGGGCACGCCCAGGGAGCCGGTCTGCCCAACCAGCAGGATGTAGATCATCACCATCGCCGCGGCGAAGGCCAGGCCCAAATCCCGGAACACGTCGACGGTGATCTTCCATTCGCCCTCGCCGGCCATTTCGGCGTGGTAGCCGGGCGGCAGCGGTTTTTCGTCCAGCTTGTCGCCCAAGTCCCACACCGCTTCCACCGGGCTGCGCCCCGCCATCTCGGCTAGCACGTAGGCGACCCGCTGCAGGTTCTTGTGGTAGATGCTCTGGTCGCCGGTCTGGTGTTCGAAATAACCGAGCTCGCCCAGATGGACCATGTCGCCGCGGGCGGACTTGACCGTCAAGGCCAGCAAATCGGCTTCCGACGAGCGGGCGGCGCGCGGCAGTTGCAGTTGTATTCGCAGCGGCTGGCGCTCGCTTTCGACGTGCAGGGTGCCGGCCAGCCCGCCTTCGACCGCCAGTTTCAGGCTGTGGGCCACTTGCTGGTTGCTGATGCCGAGCAAGGCGGCCTTGTCCTGATCGAGACGGAAATGCAGTTTGGCTTGCGGCGCTTCGACGTAGTCGTCGACGTCGACCACGCCTTCGCTGTGTTCCAGGTCGGCGCGCACGCGGTTAGACACCTGGAGGATGTCGGCGTAGCGGGCTTCCGGTGGGCCGTAGATTTCCGCGACCACGCTGGACAGCACCGGCGGCCCCGGCGGCATTTCCACGATCTTGATGTTGGCACCGTAGCGGCGTTCGATTTTGTCGATCTCGGGCCGCATCCTCAAGGCAATCGCATGCGATTGTTGTTCGCGCCGGGTTTTGTCGACCAGGACGATGCGCACATCGCCGACATAGGCGCCCTGCCGTAGGTAGTAATGCCGCACCATGCCGTTGAAATCCATCGGCGAGGCCAGGCCGACATAGGTCTGGTAGTGGCTGACTTCGTTGACGCTGGCCAGGTAGCGGCCGAGGGCGGCCGCGACTTCGTCGGTCGCCTCCAGCGAAGACCCGCGCGGCATGTCGATCACCAGTTGCAGTTCGTTTTTGTTGTCGAACGGCAAAAGTTTCAGCGGCACCACCCGGGTCACTGCCATCAGCGCGGACAGGACGAAGGCGATGAATACCGCCAGCAAAAACCACAGGGCGCGGGGCTTGCTGTGGAGTAGCGGCGCCATGATGGCTTGATAGGTCTTGAAACCGCGGGTTTGTTTCAGGTCGAATTCGGGGCCGTGCTGCTTGCCGTAGTCGCCTTTCAGCAGGCGGTAACTGGCCCACGGCGTGACGCTGAAGGCGATGATCAGCGACATCAGCATCGCGATCGGTACGTTGAAGGCCATCGGCGCCATGTAGGGGCCCATCATGCCGGTGATGAAGAACATCGGCACGAAGGACATGATCACGGCAAAGGTCGCCAGTATCGTCGGCGGCCGAATTTCGTCGACCGCGGTCAGCAGGGCCTGCAGCGGCGGTTCCTTGCGCAGCTTGTAATGGCGATGGATGTTTTCGACGTCGACGATGGGGTCGTCCACCAGCAAGCCCAGCGACAGGATCAGCGCGAACAGGGTCACGCGGTTGATGGTGTAGCCGAAGATCAAGTCCAGCAGCAAGGTCACCGCGAAGGTCATCGGCACCGCCAGGGAGACGATCAGCGATTCCTTGAAGCCCAGGGACAAGGCCAGCAGCACGATGATGGTGGCGATGGCGATGCCCAGGTGCATGACCAGTTCGTTGACTTTGTGGTCGGCGGTTTCGCCGTAGTCGCGCGCCACCGTGACCAGGACGTCGTCGGGAATCAGCGTGCCGTGCAGTTGTGCGGTCAGCGCCAGGACCTGCTCGGCGACGCCGACCGCATTGCTGCCGCGGCGCTTGGCGATGGCGAGGGTGGCGGTTTGCCGCTCTTCGCCCATTTCCGGCCAGGGGCCGGCGGCCTGGCCGACGGTTTTCATGTGCGCGACGCCGGGACCGAAGCCGATGCGGGTGTAGTACGGGGTATCGCGCGGGCCGTCTTGAATCTCGGCCACGTCGCGCAGATAGAGCAAGCGGCCGTCGACGTTTTTCACTACCGTGGCGCCGACTTGGTCGAGGGTTTGATAGTGCGGGCCGGCTTCCAGCAGGATTTCCTGGTTTTGCTGGTTCAGCGCGCCGGCGGACAGTTTGAGGTTGCTTTGCGCCAGGGCTTGCCGAATGTCCAGCAGACTGAGTTGGGCCGCCTGGAGCTTGGCCGGTTGCGGATAGACCGAAATCTGCCGCGGTGCGGCGCCGATGACCCAGCTCTTGCCGACGTCGTCGATCGCGCGCAGGCGTTCGATCAGTTCTTCGGCGATGCGGCGCAACGCCAGGTTGTCTTCGCAGGCCTTAGGCAGCGACAGATTCAGCAGCAAGATCGGCACATCGTCGATTTCCACCGGTTTGACCACCCAGTCGGTGACGCCGGGCGGAATGATGTCCAGATTGGCGTCCAGTTTGTCGCGGGTCTTGATCAGGCTGTCTTCGATGCTCTGCCCCACTTCGTAGCGCACGGTGACCAGGGCCTGGCCGGGGCTGGAGACGGAATAGACGTATTCGACGCCCTGGATCTGTTTCAGTAGCACTTCCAGCGGGGTGGCAACGCGTTTTTCGACTTCTTCGGCGCTGGCGCCGGGGTATTGCACGAACACGTCCATCACCGGCACGATGATTTGCGGGTCTTCCTCGCGCGGGGTCAAGATCAGGGCGGCAGCGCCGGCCAACAGCGAGATCAGCAGGAACAACAGCGAGAGGTGCGAGGTGGTGAACAGTCTGACGATGGCGACCGTCAGGCTGTCTTTTGTGTTTGCGGCCTTCTGCGTCATAACGCCAATCCGCCGTCAGCCAGAAGGGTTTCGCCGTCGCGCAGGCCGGACAGGACTTCGATTTGATCGCCGTAGCGCTTGCCGGTGCGGATGTGACGGGTATGCAGGCGGCCGTCTTCGACCACTTTGACGGCTTGCAGCTGGCCGTATTGCAGGACCGCGCCGAGCGGTATCAACAAGGCCTGGCGCTCGGCCTGGCAGCTCAGTTCCAGCCAGCCGAACTGTCCATGCCGCACGCCGGCGGCCGCGGGCAAGCTGAGTTTGAGCAGGCGGGTATGGGTGTGCGGGTCAATGTCCGGGGCGATTTCGTCGACTTGCGCGCTGAGCGTTGGCGCCAGGGCGTCCAGGCGTACCGTGGCCGTCATGCCCCGGCTGACCGAGGCCGCGCACTGGCTGGCAATCGCCGCTTCGAAGCGCAGCGCTTGCGCTTGGTACAGGGTGACGACGGTTTCGCTGGGCATGGCCATGTCGCCGGGTTCTTTCAAGCGCTCGCTGATCACGCCGTCGAACGGCGCCCGCAGGCTATTGTCCCCCAGCAGGACCTGGGCCTGGCGGGCCGCGCCGGCGGCTTGGCCGACCAGGGCGCGCGCGGCCTTGGCCTGGGCAAGGGCGGCGTCGTAGTCTTGTTGCGTGGCGGCTTGTTTGTCATACAAAGCGGCCGCGCGCTTTTCGTCGGCCGTGGCTTGCGCGGCCCGCGCCTGGGCGGCCGCCAACGCGGCTGTCGCGGCCTCATGCGCCGCGCGTAACTCGCGGTCGTCGAGCCGGGCCAGCACGTCGCCCTGCTTGACGCTGTCGCCGGGCCGCACGTTGACTTCGAGGACGCGCGCGCTCAGTTTCGGCGAGAGGTTCGCCACGGTCCGCGAGCGCACGCGGCCTTGCCAGGCGAGGGTATTGACGGCCGCCTGGGCGCCGACTTTAAAGGTTTTGGCGCCGGCGGGCAGGGTTTGGCCCGGCCCCGGGCTGACACCGGGCTCGACCTTGTCCGGTCCGCCCAAAATGCCCAGGGCATACAAGATCACCAGCATCAAGCCGCCGATGGCGGCGGCGGGCAGCAACCAGCGCGGCTGGCGGGAAGCGTTGTGTTCCGACATGTGAGGTATCCTATGTGCTCAGTTCCAAAAACCGGTGGCCAGTTTCAAGGCCGCGTCGGCACGCAAGGCGTCGTAACGGGCGGCGATGTCGCGGGTCCGGGCCTTGTCGCGCGCGACTTCGGCTTCGATATAACGGGTTACGGTGACGACGCCGGCGTTGCGCTGTTCGTTGACCAGGCGCAGGGCTTCTTCGGCGGCCCGCACCGCGACCGCGGTCACCCGTTCGCGGCTCAGGGCTTCCAGTAATTTCAGGTGCGCGGTCTTGACCTGGTTTTCCACCTGCAGCCGCATTTGCCGGGCGGCTTCGCGGGCGGCGGTCACGGCGTGCTCGGCGTGCTTGATCTTTTCCTGGGTGGCGAAGCCGGAAAACACGTCGACTTCGAGCGTCACGCCGGCGGTGACGTTGTCGCGGCGGGTGCTGTAGGCCAGGTCCTGGCTGTCGGAGCCGTAGCTGACGAAGGCGTCGGCGCGCGGTAAATGCCCGGCTTCGGCCATGTCGAGCTGTTTCTCGGCGATGGCGACCCGCTTTTGGGCGGCCTGCAAGCCGGGATGCTGACGCAGGGCCTGGTCCAGCAAGACCTCGAACCCGGCCGGCGTTTCAGGCAGGTTTTGCTCGAGCGGGGTCGCCAAGGCAAAATCCTGTGCCGCCGGCAAGCCCATCAGGGTTTTCAGCATGGCCTTGGCCATATCGATCGCATGGGTCGCCTGGATTTCCGCGTCCTGGGCTTCGGCCAATTGCACTTCCAGCGACAACACATCGGATTTCAACAGCGTGCCGGCCTCGAAACGGGTGCGGCTTTGCCCCAGCTGGGCCTGCACGGCTTCGATCGAGCGCTGGCTCACGGCGTGCGCGTCTTGCGCAGCCCAATAGCCGTAGTAGGTCGCGGTGACGTTGTCGATCAGCTGATGCCGGGTGGCGGTTTTTTCCAGCTCGGCGGTCTCTATCCCCCACTCCGCCGCCTGCTTGCGGTAATAGTCCTGACCACCGCGAAACAAGGCATAACTGGCGCTCACTTCCGGCCGGTAGTTGTCGACCCCGCCCGGATGGTTGAAATAACCGTCCCCCTTGGCAAAATCCAGCCGCCGCTGGGCGATGATCATCGCGAAGGCTTGCGAGGGATTGTCGCTGTGCAGATACGACAGGCTCGCCTTGATTTGCGGATAAAACGCCGCCAACGCCTCGCCCAATTGCGCATCCGCCTGCTCGATCCTCGCCTGCAATACCCCCAGCTCCGGATTGTTCTCCAGCGCATAATCGAGGGTTTGTTGCAAGGTGTAAGCAGGCTGTCCCGAATCGGCCCGCGCCGGGTTGACCGCCAGCATTAACACCGGCGCCATTAGCCAAAAAACTCTCAGTCTCATTTCAAATTTTGTTGTTGCGAGGGTCAAATGATAGGACATGACAAAACCGCGGCAGAGGTTTGATGCCGTGGTCACGCCCAAGCAACGGGCGGCTATCTTGGCCGCCACCGCTGCTTGGCTCTGCCCTTTAGCCTTTCAGGCGCATGATGCCGAACATTTTCAGTGTCAAGCGTTCGTAGTAGGGCTCGCTGATGCCTTTGCGCACCTTGCGCATGAAATATTTTTCATAGCCTATCTTCGCCAAATGCACCCATTTGCCGCTGGAAGACCATTGCACATTGCGCGGTGGAATTTGCGGCATGGCCAGGAAAGCGACGCCACTGTCGCCGAAATCGGCCAGACACAGGGCATTCCAGCTGCCTTTGTCCTTGGGTTTTTTACCGTCGAGCTCGGCGCGAATGTTGTGCGCGGTGGCCGTCACCATGGACTCGATCATGTAGCCGGTTTTCGGCGTACCGGTTGGCACCGGTGTTTGTTCGATCGGCGGGATGGCGATGCAAACGCCGACGGAATAGATGTTTGTATAGGTCGGATTGCGTTGATGCTCGTCCACAATCACGAAACCGCGCGGGTTGACCAGTTTGTCGATACCCTGCAAAGCGTCTACCCCCTTGAAGGCCGGCAGTATCATGCTGTGTTTGAAAGCCAGCTCATGTTTCTTTTTCTCCTGGCCGTTTTCGTCGACTTCGGTGACGTACATCATGCCATCCTCGATCTTGTCGATTCTGGCGTTACAGATCCAGTTGATGCTCTTGTTGCGCAATTCACTTTCCAGCATGCCCTTGGTGTCGCCGACGCCGCCCAATCCCAGATGACCGATATAGGGTTCGGAGGTCACGTAAGTCATTTTGACCTTGTCGCGAATTTTGCGTTTGCGCAAGTCTGTTTCCGCGATGAACATGTACTCATATGCCGGGCCAAAGCACGATGCGCCTTGAGCGGCGCCGATGACGATGGGGCCTGGATCTTCGACGAATTTGTCCCAAAACTCCCCTGCCTCGCCCGCGTGATCGACATGACAAACCGATTGGGTGTAACCGTCAGGCCCCAAACCGGGCACTTCGTCGAAAGCCAGTTTCGGACCGGTGGCAATGATCAGATAATCGTAATCCACCCTGGCACCATCGGCCAATTCGACTTGGTTGCTGTCCGGGTGGAAACGGGTGACTTTTTGCTGAATGAAACCAATCTTCTTTTTGTTGAACATCGGCGCCAGTTCGACCTTGATGTCTTCGGGCTTGCGCCAGTTCACCGCCACCCAGGGATTGGAAGGCACGAAATGAAAAGTCGGGGTATCGGCAATCACCACTACCTCGTCTTCTTTCCGGGCGTTTTCCTTCATTTCCAGTGCCATCGGGATACCGCCGATGCCCGCGCCTACGATTACTATTTTTGCCATGAGTCTACTCCTGATCGATAGATAAAATTTTTGTCAGTGTTAATGGCATTTCTTATGCTCAATTATGTTTGCTCGATGCCTGGCGGACAGCATTGGGTAAAACCGCTGTGTAACCTAAGGGAAAACCGACAGCCCCACGAACGAATCGTCACGATAACCCTGCTTTCGACGGCCGGATAAACTTTCGCCGTCAAAGCAGCGAAAGCGAGGATCGATTCGTTTATAAGCAATACCTGAAATTCTTATATCAAATTACATGCCAGCTCTCTTTATCCCGTTGCGGCGCCTGTTTTCCAGGGGCATGGGCGATTTTCCCGCCCCAAGCATGTTTCAGTTTGAAACACGGAAACATCTTGGTTACAATTGCAACATCCTTGAAACAACATTGATATTCTGATGAGTCAATTCTCCCCGTTTTTCAATCGCTGGCTCAGCCGGATCGGCCCGGATCAGGTGGTGGCCATCCTGACGGAACTCGTGGATGCAGGTGCGGTGTTCGCGGTGGATGCCGACGGTAAGGTTTTGTTTTGGAGCAAGGGCGCGGAAAAGCTGTTTGGTCAAACGGCGGACATGGTGCTTGGTAAATCCTGCGCCGAGGCTCTGGGTTGCGATCAAGGACAGGACCCTTGTGGCTTGGCCGAACTGGGTTCGATCAAGGCGCAAAGCGTTCAGGTTAAACGCCTTTCGGGTGGCCGCCTGACCTGTCAGCGCACTGCGCGCGCCTTCTTCGACGCCCAGGGCCAATTTGCCGGCGCATTGGAATTTCTCCACCCGCAAGTATCGGCCGAAACGCTCGTAGGAAAACAGGGAAATAGCGAAAGCTTTCACGGCATTCTGTCCCGCGACCCGGCCATGCTGGAAGCGATCAAGATTATCCGCAATGTCGCCGAGACCGAAGCAACCGTGCTGATTCGAGGCGAATCGGGTACTGGAAAGGAATTGGTGGCGCGTGCATTGCATCAAGAAAGCCCACGCCGCCATCGCCCTTTTCTGGCCATCAACTGTGCGGCGCTAAGTCCCAACTTGCTGGAAAGCGAACTGTTTGGTCATGTCAAAGGCGCGTTCACCGGCGCCGTGCGCAACCATGCCGGCCTGTTCACGCGCGCGCATGGCGGTACCCTGTTTCTGGACGAAGTCGCCGAACTCCCGCTGGAATTGCAGGCCAAATTGCTCAGGGTTTTGCAAGAACAAAGCTTCATCCCGGTCGGCGGGGATTCGGCCATTAGCGTCGATGTCCGTATCATCGCCGCCACGCATCGCTCGCTCCGCGAGGAAGTAAAAGCGGGACGGTTTCGCGAGGATTTGATGTATCGCTTAAGGGTGGTTCCCGTCTTCTTGCCGCCACTGCGGGAGCGGCGGCTGGACGTCAACTTGCTGCTCTGGCATCAAATCAATCTGCATAATCTCCATGGTAAACGCCATGTCGACAGCATCGCCCCGGAGGCGATGCGGCGTTTGCTGGATCACGCCTGGCCCGGTAACGTGCGCGAGTTGATCAATGTCGTCGAATACGCTTTCGCGGTGGGACGCGGAAACGAACTGCGTCTGGATGATTTACCACCGGAATTTCGTGAACCCAAGCCCTTGGCGGCATTTGACGCCGTGCCGACCATCAGCCGGACCAGGAACAAACATGAAGCGGAATTGATCCGTGATGCGTTGAAAATGGCCAATGGCAATTTGGAGGCGGCGGCCAGCTATGCCGGCATGAGCCGGGTCACATTTTGGCGAAAGCGAAAAAAATATAACATCGAAGGGTATGACTAGGCGCTCGCGGCGGTTAAGGGCGGCGCCAATTAGTCCCCTGTAGGGGCTTTAGCTAGCCTGGCCGACGAAGAAACCTTCGCTTGCGCCCGCTTCAATCGAACAAAGCCCACACCGGTGTTAGATTGGTCGGCAACGGCGCCAATCTTCCCAGTTCCACCCATTGATTGTCCGGAGTATGAAAATCCGACCCCACCGACGCATGTAACTGATGCCGCAGCGCAAACTGCATGCTCAGCTGAATATCGTCCGCCGATGCCCTGCCGGTGACGACTTCCACGGCTTGACCACCAGCCTGTTTGAATGCGCTCAACGCACGGTTCATCCACTTATGGGTCAGGCTATAACGCAAGGGGTGGGCCAGCACCGCGACACCACCCGCCGACCGTATCCAGGCGACCGCATCGTCCAAAGCGGCCCACTGCGTAGGCACGAAAGCCGGTTTACCCTTGCTGAGATAGCGGTCGAAAGCTTCCTGCTGCGTGACGACATACCCTTCGGCCACCAGGAAATCGGCGAAGTGGGAACGGGTGATCTCGCCGCTACCCGCCGCCTGGCTAACTGCCGGATAGGCGCCCTTGATGCCTTTTTTTTCCAGTTTTTCGGCGATTTTCAGTGCGCGCTGATCGCGAATGGCTTGTTGTGTGGCGAGGCCTTCCCGCAAATCCTTCTGCTCGGGATCGATATTCAATCCGACTATGTGTAAACACTGATTGGCATAAGTCGCCGACAACTCGATGCCCGGAATCAGCTTCAACCCTATTTCGTCAGCCACTCGCGCGGCGTCGGCCAAGCCATCGGTCGTATCGTGATCGGTCAAGGCCAGCACGGTTACGCCTTGCCGATGCGCGCGCCTAACCAGTTCGGTCGGCGACAATGCACCGTCCGACGCGGTGGAATGACAGTGCAAATCGTACACTTCTGAGCTCATTGATATTCGCCGTAAAGTTTGGCATACAAGCCTTTTTGTTGAATCAAGGCTTCGTGCCGTCCCTGTTCGCAAATGCGGCCTTCTTCGAACACGTAGACATGATCAGCCTGCTTCACGGCGCTGAGACGGTGGGCGATGATGAGCGTGGTACGGCCATGTAAAAATTGGTTCAAGGCCTGGTGTAGCTTGTATTCGGTTTCGCTGTCCAGCGCCGATGTGGCCTCGTCGAGTATCACCACCGAGGGCTTGCTGACTATCATCCGCGCGATGGCCAGGCGTTGGCGTTGCCCACCCGACAAGCGCATGCCCTGCCGGCCGACCACGGTATCCAGGCCTTTATCCAGTTCGGCCACGGTCGTTTTCAATTGCGCCAATTCAAGGGCATACCACAATTCACTGTCCTCGATGGCGCGGCCCAAGGTCAAATTGGCGCGAATGGTGTCGTTTAACAAGGCGGGATGTTGTAATACCGTGGCCACATGCTCACGCACCACATCCAGGCCGATACGATCCAGCGGCACGCCGTCAAAGTAAATCATGCCTTCATCGGGTGGATACAAACCGATCAAGGTTTGCGCCAAGGTCGATTTACCACCGCCACTGGCACCCACCAGCGCGATTTTTTCACCGGCCGGTATATCCAGATTAATGCCGTTCAACACGGGTTCGTCCTTGTAACTGAAATGCAGATCTTTGACACTGACCGACACGGTCTTTTTGCCCAGAAATGGGTTGTGCAAATGCGGATATTGGGGTTCGCGTTGCAACTGCGTGAGTCGATTGACCCGAGCCAAGGCAGCCTTGGCGGCGTAAAAAGATTGCTGGATATTCAATATCTCTTGCACCGGCGCCATCATGAACCACAGGTATCCGAATACCGCCAGCATCTCGCCTATGGTTAGACTCGAATACAACACCATCAACATCGCCGTGGCACGAAAAATGTCGAAGCCAAACAAAAATGTCAAAAAACTCAGGCGGACCGTGGCATCACTTTTCCAGGCAAACGCGGTCGAATGTTCCTTGACCGCCAAGGCACTATTGATCAATTGCTTGCAGTAATGTTGTTCGCGGTTGCTGGCGCGAATCTGATTGATGGCTTCCAGGGTTTCGCTCAAGGCCTGCTGGAATATCGCATAGGCCTTGTTTTCGTTGGCTTTCAGGTCCTTGATTTTGGAACCGATGGCCTTGGCGAAATAAATCACGACCGGATTCAGAAAAATGATGAATAATCCCAGCTGCCAATGCATCCACAATAAAATCACGGCAGTACCCAGCACTGTCAAGCAGGCCACCAGCAGTTTGCTGATGGTGCTACCGATGAAATTATCCAGCGTATCGAGATCGGTCACCATATGCGCGGTCACGGTGCCACTGCCTAGACTTTCATATTCTGACATCGAAATATATTGCAAATGATCGACCATATCGGAGCGCATGTGAAAAATCACATCCTTGGCAATATTGGAAAACTGCCGGGTCTGGATGATATTCAACACTAGCGCGAACAGCCGCATCGCCAGACTCACGAGCAACACACCGGCGATGTAGACGATGGGCTGCTGCCAATCCGCCGGTAAAAACGGGTTGACGCTATTCAACACCAGGCCGGGATGGTTCAGCAGCACCTCGTCGACCAAGAGCGGCATCAATAGCGGCACCGGCACGCTGGCCACCGTGGCGAGAATGGCGATGACATGTCCCATCACCAATTGTTTTTTATGCAGCAGGGCAATGCGAAAAATGTAATGCCAGGAATAGTGTTGTTTACTGGACGAACGCGGCTTTTTCAATGTAGGGATGAGATCGATTAGTCTGTGGCGATTATAATGGTTTCCGCTTTAAGCAAAAACCATTCTCGACATGCGATTTTTGGGGAATTTTATATGAGGTTTGCCATCGGGCTGCTGCTATTAACCAATCTGCTGGCCTCCGGTATCAGCTTTGCGGCCGATTCGGCGCATTCCCTGAGCGCGCTGCGCAAAACCTTTCTGCAAGCCGAGCAATATATCAAGACGGACCGTGACGATGACTATTTCGCCTTGTCCGATACCTTAAAAAACTATCCGCTTTATCCCTATCTGCATTACCAGTGGCTGAGCAAGCATCTCGATGAAGAGCTGGCGATAACGACGTTCTTGCACGACTATCCCCACAGCCGTTACACCGCATTGTTGCACAACAAATGGCTATCGCATCTCGGGCACAAGCAACAATGGCTGAACTTTATCCGGCAATATCAAAAAAGCGATGATGTCGCATTGCAATGCTATTTTTCCCAAGCCCAATATCTAGCCGGCCAAGGCCAAGCAGCAATGGCGGCCGCCAAACAATTTTGGTTGAGCGGAAAAACGCTGCCGGCAGCCTGCGACAGGCTGTTTGATTGGTTGAGAGATTGGCCGGACTACGATGCGGAACTGATTTGGCAGCGTTTTGAAAACGCGCTCCGTCAAAACAATGCTCCACTGGCAAAACAAACGCTGGCCTTGCTGCCCGCCGCCGAGCAAATAATGGCGGAAACCTGGCTCAAATTGCATGAACGGCCACAACTGGTAAAAGAACCGGCTGCCTGGAAACGTAATTACGCCAAAGCCGGGGCATTGTTCGCCCATGCCATCGCACGCTGGACAGACAACGATCCGCTGGCGGCCGTGCGTACCTGGGATGAACAAAAACAACGCTTCGACATTGCCCCAGCCCTTCAGGCGGAGATCGAAAGACGCCTGGCCATGGGCCTGGCTTTGCGGCGCGATGCGCGTGCCTATGCCAGACTCACTCAATTTGCCGGTTCCGATCCATCGGCGCAGGAATGGCGGGTGCGTAGCGCCTTGATTCGACAAAACTGGGCCGATGTGCTCGCTGCGTTGGATGACCTCGGCGAGGCGTTGAAAACCCAAGACAAATGGCGTTATTGGCGCGCCAGGGCCCTGGCGGCGACCGTTTTCAAGCAAGAAGCGCAGGTTTTGCTGGAAGAACTCGCCAAACAACGTAGTTTTTACGGCTTCATGGCCGCCGATCGATTACAACAAAAAATCGAGTTGAACCATCAAGCCGTCAACGTGGCAGAAAACGATCTTGAGCAGTTGCGTCGCAACAACGAATTTCTGGTGGTAAACGAGTTATTCGCCATCGATCGCAGGCCCGAAGCCACCCGACAATGGTGGCATGCCATGAACGGCCTGAGCCCTCATCAACTGACCGTGGCGGCCAAACTGGCCGAGCATGCGCAATGGCCGGCCTTGGCCATTGCAACCATCGCCAAGGCCAACCAATGGGATGACATGGATTTACGCTTCCCACTTTCGTTCAGCACACAGATCATCGAACAAGCAAATGCACAGGCACTCGACCCCAGCCTGCTGTTTGCGTTGATTCGCCAAGAAAGCGCCTTCGATGAATTTGCCGGTTCCTCAGCCGGCGCAATCGGTTTGATGCAACTGATGCCGGCAACCGCCCGGCAGATTGCCGGCGAATTAAAGGAGCCGTGGAACAATGACTTCAATCTGGTGATGCCGGCGGTCAATCTGAAATACGGAAGTCATTACTTCAAAAAAATCCTGAATCGGTTCGATGGACATCCCGCACTGGCTATCGCCGCTTACAATGCCGGTAGTCAGCGGGTCAAGCAATGGTTACCCAAAAACCAGACATTACCCGCGGATATCTGGATAGAAACCATACCCTACAAAGAAACCCGGACTTATGTGACATCGGTGATTGCCTATGCGCTGATTTACCAACAGCGCCTGCAGAGAACGGGGTTGAAAGTCACTGATTTTCTGAAAGAAGTAGGCCCCGGCTAAAAATTGAGCTGATTTTTTGACTCGACTATTGGATAATGTGCAGTGTTTTCAGCTTACAAACCAGGTAAATAATTAGATGGAGAAACAGCATAGTTTCACGCGCGAAGAATTACTGATGTCGGGCCGAGGCGAGTTATACGGCCCACAAAACGCGCAACTCCCCCTTCCCAACATGCTGATGATGGATCGCATCGTTCATATTTCCGACGAAGGCGGCAAATATGGTAAGGGCGAAATTATTGCGGAACTCGACATCAATCCTGATTTGTGGTTTTTCGATTGCCATTTCCAAGGCGACCCTGTCATGCCTGGCTGCTTGGGCTTGGACGCGATGTGGCAACTGGTCGGATTTTATCTTTGCTGGATGGGTGGTCCCGGTAAAGGCCGCGCGTTAGGCTGCGGCGAAGTGAAATTCACCGGACAAGTGCTGCCGACTGCCAAGAAAGTCACCTATAAAGTCGATCTGAAACGCGTGATTCTGCGCAAGCTGGTGATGGGCATAGCCGACGCCACCATGGAAGTGGACGGCAAACAGATCTACGAGGCTACCGACTTACGGGTTGGCCTATTCACTTCTACTCAGGATTTTTAAGGTATTTGGCCATGAGACGCGCGGTTGTAACAGGTTTGGGAATAGTCTCCAGTATCGGCAATAATCGGGACGAAGTGGTTGCCTCGCTAAGAAGCGGCCGCTCCGGCATCATTCATTCCGAGGTTTATCAAGAACTCGGCTTCAGAAGCCATGTTCACGGCCCGATCAATCTGGATCTGGACGAGGCCATCGATCGCAAGATCAAACGTTTCATGGGTGACGGCGCGGCTTACAATTATCTGGCAATGGAGCAAGCCATCGCTGATTCTGGTTTGGAAGAAGAGCATGTATCCAATTTTCGCACCGGCCTGGTGATGGGATCAGGCGGCCCATCTACCTCAAACCTAGTCGATGCAGCCGATATTTTGCGCGCCAAGGGCGTCAAAAAAGTCGGCCCGTACATGGTGACGCGCGCGATGTCCAGCACCAATACCGCCTGTCTGGCCACGCCGTTCAAAATCAAGGGCGTCAACTACACCATCAGTTCCGCTTGCGCGACCAGCGCGCATTGCATCGGCCATGCGATGGAATTGATTCAGCTGAACAAGCAAGATGTCGTCTTCGCCGGTGGCGGCGAGGAATTGCATTGGAGCATGTCGGTATTGTTCGACGCGATGGGCGCCTTGTCCTCAAAATACAACGATGCCCCGGCTACCGCCTCAAGACCGTATGACGCCAACCGCGACGGCTTCGTAATTTCCGGTGGCGGCGGCGTCCTGGTCATCGAAGAACTCGAGCATGCCAAGGCGCGCGGGGCGAAAATCTATGCCGAATTGGTCGGCTATGGTGCGACCTCCGACGGTTACGACATGGTGCAACCGTCCGGCGAAGGCGCGGTACGCTGTATGCTGCAAGCCATGTCGACAGTGCACGACAAAATCGACTATATCAACGCCCACGGTACCAGCACCCCGGTTGGCGACACCCGGGAACTGGAAGCCATGCGCGCCGTCTTTGGCGCGGCGAACGTGCCGGCCGTCAGCTCGACCAAATCGCTGACCGGTCATGCCTTAGGCGCTGCCGGGGTCAACGAGGCGATTTACTCGCTGCTAATGATGCAGGAAAATTTCCTCAGCGCCTCGGCCAACATCAACGATCTTGATCCTGATGCAGCCGACATTCCGATCGTCCGTGAATACCGCGACAACGTGACATTGAACACGATCATGTCCAACAGCTTCGGCTTTGGCGGCACTAACGCCACGTTGATTTTCCAGCGTTATAACGGCTAATCGTTTCCGACCAACGCCTAGTGCGTTGGTCGCCCTCTCCTGTCCTTATGTCCAACCAAGAACAAAAATCCAGAACCCAGTTCAACAAACTGCAGAAGCGTCTGCGCCGCAGCGTCGGCGAAGCCATCGCCGATTTCAACATGATAGAACACGGCGACAAGGTAATGGTATGCCTGTCCGGCGGCAAGGATTCCTATACCATGCTGGACATCCTGCTGAATTTGCAGAAAACCGCGCCGGTCGATTTCGAAATCATCGCGGTCAATCTGGATCAAAAACAACCGGGTTTTCCCGAACACGTATTGCCGGAATATTTGACGTCTATCGGCGTGCCGTTCCATATCATCGAGCACGACACCTACAGCATCGTCAAACGCATCATCCCGGAAGGCAAAACAACCTGCAGCTTGTGCTCCAGGCTGCGCCGCGGCACCTTGTACGGTTTTGCCAAGGAGCACAAGGTTACCAAGATCGCCTTGGGCCATCACCGCGAAGACATCATCGAGACTTTTTTCCTGAACATGTTCTACGCCGGCAAGCTGAAAGCCATGCCGCCCAAGTTGCTCAGCGACGACAAGCAAAATATCGTGATTCGGCCGCTGGCTTATTGCCGGGAAAAAGACATCAATCGCTTCGCCGCCTTCAAGCAATTTCCGATCATCCCGTGCAACCTGTGCGGCTCGCAGGAAAACCTACAGCGCAAAGCCATGAAGCAAATGCTGGCCGGCTGGGACAAACAATTTCCGGGCCGCCTGGAAACCATTTTCTCCAGCCTGCAAAACATTGCACCGTCGCAAATGCTTGACCCCGGTTTGTTCGACTTCGCCGGCTTGCGCATCGATCCCGACGCCAATCTGCCGCGCACGGTTTCGGACGAACCTGGACTGGATATCCTCGAACGCTAACTAAACGGAACAAACCATGAAAAACGCGATCCTGGTAACGGGCGGCGCCGGTTATATCGGTAGCCACACCTGCGTGGAACTGCTGGAGCACGGTTACGAGGTCGTGGTCGTCGACAATCTATGCAACAGCAAAATCGAATCCATCCGCAGGATAGAACAAATCACCGGCCAGGCCGTCAGGTTTCATCAAACCGACATCAATGACGCCACGGCACTCAGCGATATTTTTCGGCAACATGACATCGCGGCGGTGATTCATTTCGCCGGCCTGAAAGCCGTCGGCGAATCCTGCCAACTGCCGCTGAAGTATTACCAAAACAACATCAACGGCACCTTGGTTCTACTGGAGATCATGGCTGAACAGGGCATCAAGAATCTGGTATTCAGTTCCTCCGCCACCGTTTATGGCGACCCGCACAGCGTGCCCATCACCGAAGATTTCCCGCTGTCCGCCACGAATCCTTACGGCCGCACCAAGCTGTTCATCGAGGAAATCTTGCGTGACGCCAGTATTGCCGATGGTTTGAACGGCACCCAAACACCCTGGAAAATCGCGTTATTGCGCTATTTCAACCCAATCGGCGCTCATCATAGCGGCCTGATCGGCGAAGATCCCAACGGCATACCCAACAACCTGATGCCTTATCTCTCGCAAGTCGCGATCGGCAAATTACCGGTTCTGTCGGTATTCGGCAACGACTACCCGACCCACGACGGTACCGGCGTACGCGATTACATCCATGTGGTCGATTTGGCGCAAGGCCATATCAAGGCCTTGCAATATTTGATGTCGCAATCGAAAGATACCGCCATCTGCGATGCGATAAATTTGGGCACCGGCAACGGCTATAGCGTGCTGGACATGATCAACACCTTCAGTCAAGTGACCGGCAAGCAGGTGCCTTACCAAATCACACCCAGACGCCCGGGCGACGTCGCGGCCTGTTATGCGGACCCCAGCCTGGCGAAACGGAAACTGGATTGGCAAGCCAAAAGGGATTTGCAGCAAATGATGGCCGATACCTGGCGTTGGCAAAGCAACAATCCGGATGGCTATCGTTAGAACGAGGCTAGCAGCAGTCTGAATCAATCGGCATCGAGTCGGCCCAGCAGGTTTTGCTCCGCGGGCGTTTCATCGCTCTGCCGCACCAACTTGCCGATATTACGGTCGGCCCCGGAGGGTAAAGTCTTCGCGTCATCCAGTATCCAATGGGCAATATCCTGCCAGATCAACGGGGCCTGCAAGTCGCGCAGCAGCATGTGGTAGCCGTTTTTGTAATAAGCCACGGTTTTCTTGTCCGCTTGCTCGTTCAACAACCCCCGTACAAACATCGCTGTCGGCTCCGCCGGCACGATTTCGTCTTTTTCACCATATAGCAGCAAGATTTTCTCGTCTAATTTTTCCGCCGAATCCAACGCCGCATCCATCAGATTGGTCAAGCCATAAATCGCATCGACGCGGGTTTCCTTGATCACCCAGGGATCGCGGCCCAGCGCAATCAGCATCTCGATGTTATCCGATGGTGTCACCTGCACCACGCCCTTGCCGGTCAGTGTCAGCCAAGGAAAAGTATGCGACAGCGTCCACAACAACGAAGTCTGATACCACGGCATGGTTTGCCGCCCCCAGACCGCGGGCGCGGATAGAATGATACCCGCCACATCCGGTTTTTGCGGCCTGGCCATCGCATCGATGATGATCGCTCCCCCCATGCTTTCACCGAGCAAGTAAACCGGTTTACCAGGATGACGCTCCTGAACCAGACGGGTAAACTCGGCCAAATCGCCCGCATAGGTATCGCTGCCTGCCCAAAACCCTTTATTGGGACTCTGGCCAAAACCGCGCTGGTCGTAGGCGTAACAAAAAACTTGCCGTTGCCGCAGATATTCGGCGGTCGAATGGAAGAAATGCCGATAATCGTTGAAGCCATGCAATGCAATAATGATGGCCTTGGGATCGGTTGCCGACCAGGTGCTTAGCGGTAATTCGGTACCGTCGGCTGCGATATAGACATGGTCGGTCAGACGGCTAACACCAAGCGTGGGCCCGGAAACCATCATGACCGGCGTACAGCCCGATAGCGATAAGCCCAGCAACAGAAACACCGAAACGGCGCGACATACCCTAAGTGAGCGAAACAATATGCAAAAACCAGATGACATAAGCGAACCACATGCCGAAACCATAGAATTGAATTTTCAGTCAGTGACTGATTTGGCTGACATGCAGTCGGTCAGCCAACTCGCCGGCGAAATTTGGCGAGAGCATTATATGCCCATCATAGGCGCAACGCAGATCGAATACATGCTGGCGCGCTTCCAGACCGCCGAGGCCATAGCCGAGCAAATCAACGCAGGTTATCGCTATTACCTGGCCTTACACCAGCAGCGAGCATTGGCCTATTTTGCGACATTGCCGGACCTGGAAAATAAATCGCTACACCTTGGCAAGCTTTATGTTTGCAAACGCTGGCAACGCCTTGGACTGGGCCGGCGGATCATTGCTTACCTGGAAGGCTATTGTCAGCGGCATGATTTTCATTCACTCTGGCTGACCGTCAACCGCCAAAATCACCAAGCCATAGACTTTTATCTGGGCAATGGGTTCATGAACATTGGAAATATAAGCAAAGACATCGGCGCAGGCTTTGTGATGGATGATTTCAAAATGCTCAAAACGATCAAATGAAATCCGAACTGCGGAGCCAGCGATCGGTCGAAGTGGAAACAATCATCCACGAAAAACACAGTCACAACCCAATTTGCGAAACTTTCCGTTTGACGAATATTCTCGATTGGACTGATGTGGCGACAGGGTGACTTTCGTGGATTTTCACACTTTCAAGGTTTGAGGCAAATCACTCAGGCGCCGGGACCACCACGATTGTTTTTCAACAGGTCGCGAATCTCGGTAAGCAGAATTTCTTCGTTGCTGGGTGCGGGTGGCGCAGCGGGGGCTTCCTCGACTTTTTTCTTAAATGACATCAATATTTTGATGATCAAAAAGATAGCCGCCGCAATAATCGTGAAATCAATGAACGTCTGGATGAATTTGCCATAACTGATTACTACAGCCGGCACGTCGACTCCCGCCGCGGTTTTTGAGGCTTCCTGGATCGTAATCGCCAAATCGGAAAAATCGACACCGCCTAATAACACCCCTATCGGCGGCATGATTACATCGGCCACCAGAGAGGACACTATCTTACCGAATGCGCCGCCGATGATGACACCTACCGCCATATCGACTACATTGCCTTTCATGGCGAACTCTTTGAATTCTTGCAGCATACTCATGACAGCTCTCCTTATATCTATTGTTGTTTGGATTCTGAACGACAAGCAGGCATAAGCGCCATGCCTGGGTCAAGTATGGCATGAGTCATAACATTCAGCAAAAAAACGAGCGGCCGCGCCAATTTCAGTGGATAGACTCGTGTTTGCTGTTAAACTTTGGCCGTAATCATGCAATTTCACAGGAGGGTTCATAATGCAATCAATGCGGCTCAAACAATTGTTCTTGCTGTTAGTGATGCTAGTCTTTGGCAATGCCGGTTACGCCGAAGAATCTGCCGTTACGGGCAGTGGCAAAGTCCATCACCTGGTGGTGGTCTGGCTAAAACAACACGGCGATCCCAAGGCTCGCCAGCAATACATGGAAGGCAGCAAGCGCCTGGCTAAATTACCCGGGGTACTGAGTTACGAGATAGGCCCTGTCGCCGACATCAAACACGACAAACCCAGTCCGTCTTTGGATGACAGCTTCGATATCGCGATTTCCGCCACCTTCGAATCCAGAACCGCGCTGGAAAATTATTCGAAACACCCGGAACACCAGAAAATCATCCAAGAAGTATTGAAACCTCTGGTCCAGCGCTACAAAGTCTACGATTTTGCGGACTGATCGAGCACAGAATGCGGAGAATATCCGGATAGATTTGACCATGACCGATGCTTCATCCCATGGTCAACCGTGATTTTTAGAGTAACGCTCATGAAGGCTTGGCATCGCCCCGGCAAATGAAAGTCAACTTTGTTATGTCGTTAGTCTGTTTTTGGGGTTGCCGCGTGACTTTCAGAGTAACGCCTCGCGGCAGGCTGGCGTTTCAAATGACCCGTGAAAACTGCCGCTGCTTTATCGCCAGGTATTTATCGAACACCATGCAGATATTGCGGATCAACAAGCGCCCTGCCGGCAATACCTGAATACCGTCCGCCGTCATGCGCAACAGGCCGTCGGTCTGCATGATCTCGAGATTTTCCAGTTCCGGCGCGAAATGCTCCGCGAATACGATATTGAACGTTTGCTCGATGCTGCTGAAGGTCAGATCGAAATGACAAATCAGCTGCGTGATCATGGTGCGGCGCAACTTGTCGTCTTCGTCAAGCTCGACACCTTTATAGACCGGCAAATGCCCTGCGGAAATGGCTTTGTCGTATTCGTCCAACTCCTTGTAATTCTGAATGTAGGCATCCCCCACCCGGCCGATCGAGGTGATGCCCAAACCGATCAAATCGCAGTCGGAATGGGTCGAATAACCCTGAAAATTGCGATACAACTTGCCTTCCCGTTGTGCCACGGCCAGTTCATCGTCTGGTTTGGCGAAATGGTCCATGCCGATATACACATAACCGGCCTCGGTTAATTTTCTACCGACCATTTGCAGAATGTCCAGCTTCAAGGCGGCCGACGGCAAATCGGCTTCGTTGATTTGCCGCTGAGTCTTGAACCGGCTGGGCATATGCGCATAGTTGAAGATCGAAAACCGGTCCGGCGCATAGGCCAACACTTGCTCCAGGGTACGCGCGAAGGTTTCCGCGGTTTGCAGCGGCAAGCCATAGATCAAATCAATATTAGTGGAGCGAAAACCTTCCTTGCGTGCGGCCTCCAATACCGCAAAGGTTTGTTCCCGGCTTTGCAAGCGATTGACGGCTTTTTGTACCTCCGCATCGAAATCCTGTAGCCCCAGGCTGATGCGGTTGAACCCCAGTTCGCGTAATTGCGCAATGGTTCTGTCGTTGGTTTCGCGCGGGTCGACTTCGATCGAATATTGCCCGCTATCGTCGTCGTGCAAATTGAAATGCGCGCGGGTGACAGCCATCAGGCGCTGCATTTGTCCGTAGCTCAAGAAGGTCGGCGTGCCGCCGCCCCAATGCAACTGATCGACTTTACGGTTCTTGTCAAACAGCGCGCCCTGCAGCGCGATTTCCTGGCACAAGTTATCCAGATAAGGCTCGGCGTGGGCGCGATTTTTGGTGACGATCTTGTTGCAGGCGCAATAAAAGCAAACGGTGTCGCAAAACGGGATATGGAAATACAGCGACAAAGGCCCGCCAGCGGCGTTGGACCGTTCGATATGCCGGCGATAGTCGGCCTCGCCGAACCCTTCGTGCAATTCCAGCGCGGTCGGATACGAGGTATAGCGCGGTCCGGCTTTATCGTAACGCTTGATCAGATCCAGATCGAATTTGATGGATTGATCGATCATTTGACTTCCTGATTGATTAACACATTAGCCGTTGCGCCGGCAAAAGGCTGGGCCAATTCCACGCTGCCCAGCAAATCGCCGGGTTGCGTCATGGCTTGGCCGGATTTGGATACACGGGCCACGATTCTTAATTGCTGCTGTTCGCCCAGGCGACTACTACCCTGCATCGCCATTTGATCATTCAAGACGACCTCGGTCGGCAAATCAGACGCCTGTTTACGCACGATCGCCAACGGCATTTTCGGCCCATTGACCGCCTGCGCATAGATGAAGACGGCATCCTGCGGCTGAAGGTTGGCTTTCAGTGCCGGATCGATAGTCACCTTGACCTTGATTTCGATGGCCGGGCCGGCTGACCGTTGTTTTTCCAGCTCTTGATCCACCGCCGCCAGCATTTGCTGGACTTGGGATAATCCTTCGGCATCCGGCGGCAACAGTTGCAACAGTTTTTGCCAGTATTGCTTGGCCTTGGCAAAATCTCCCGCTTCCGCCATTGCCATACCCGCCAGCCACAAGGCGTTGGCATTATCCGGCGCTTTTTCGATGACCCTGGCGATCAATTGCTCGGGCTCGCCCTTCATGCTGCCACCTCTGGCCATGGCCAGGTTGTTGGCATATTGCAGCATGATCTCGACGTCATCGGGTTTCAGCTTATCGGCCCTGGCAAACGCATCGGCGGCGTCTTGATACTGTTGTAGAAAACCATAAGAGCGCCCCAGCATGATCCAGCCCTCGACATCGTCTGGCTGCTGTTGCAAGCGCTGCTGTAATTTGCCCATCATACCGGCCATGTTTTCCGCCGCTTTGACTTGGGTCTGCTGCAACTCGACCTTGCTCAGCGCATTGATGTCCCCCAAGCTGACGTATAGCAACAAACTAAGCATAGGCAGTAGAACCAGCAAAATCGGGATGATCCAGCGCCCCTGCCGTTCCGGCGCTTTGCCGGCCTCGCTCGCTTGCAAGTCGTCATTCAACATCAACTGCAATTCCGCGTATTGCTCGTCGAACTGGACTTGATCCAGGACGCCGTCCTGTAATTGCTGCCTCAGTTCCGCCAAGCGTTGGCGAGCGATTTTGATGTTGCGTTGCCTGTGGTCGTCATCGGGCAACGGGGTTTTCCGCAATAATGGCGGTACGATCAGCGCCAGTGCCAACAACACCAAGCCGGCCACGATAATCCAGAACAGCGTATTCAATCCTCTTCACCTTTTTGCAAAATATCGTCGAGACGGCTTTGTTGCTGGACATCCAGCGCTGCGGCCTGGTCGGTGGCCTTTTTGCCGCGCGCCAGGATCACGACCGTAATGATGCCTATCAACAAAAACAATAACGGGCCCAGCCATAACAAACCGGTTTTCAGGTTGAATGCCGGCCGATACAACACGAAATCGCCATAGCGCTGGGTCATGAAATCCACCACATCCTGCCGGGATTTGCCCTGCTGCAGCATTTCGTAAACCTGCTGGCGCAAGTCCTTGGCCAGATCGGCATTGGAATCGGCGATGGTCTGATTCTGGCAGACCAGGCAGCGCAATTCCGAAATCAGCGTTTGATAGGCTTCTTCCTGTTCCGGGTCCTCGAAGGGATGGTATTCCACCGCCGCCCGGCTGGACAGCGAGATCAGCAACAACAAGCTCAACAACCAGACTCTCATGCCGGCTCCTGTTGCAGTTGGCGGATCAATGGTAAAAACAGGCGCTCGATGTCGCCCGGCTCCACCGGTCCGGTATGCTTGTAACGAATGATGCCACGCTTGTCGACCACAAAGGTTTCCGGCACGCCGTACACGCCATAATCGATACCGAGCCGACCATCGACGTCCATGATGCTGACATCATAAGGATTGCCCAATTGCCGTAACCACTGAGCCGCCGCCGGTGCTTCGTCCTTGTAGTTCAAGCCGACGAGGGTGACGAGCTTGAGTTTGGCCAGTTCCAGCAACAGCGGATGCTCCTGCCGGCAGGATACACACCAGGAAGCCCAAACGTTGAACAGCCAGACCTTGCCCTGCAAATCCTGATTGCTCAGTTTTTTTTCCGGCGTGCCCAATATCGGCAAGGCGAATGCGGGCGCCGGTTTGTCGATCAGCGGCGACGGAATGTCCTTGGGATTCAAGCGCAGGCCGACCGCCAGAAAAACAGCCAGTACGATGAACAATGCCAACGGCAACAAATATTTAAATTTAAGCATCGGTCGACACCGCTTTTTTATTCAACACGCGATAACGTCTATCCAAGGCTCCGAGCATACCGCCCACGGCCATGAACACGCCGCCCATCCAGATCCAGCGAATGAAAGCCTTGTAATAAACCCTGAGACTCCAGGCGCCCTCTTCGCCCAACGGTTCGCCGATCGCCACGAACAAATCCCGGAACAGACCGGCGTCGATCGCGGCTTCGGTCATCGGCATGGTTTGCACCCGATAGACGCGTTTTTGCGGATGGAGCTCCGCCACGGTTTCGCCGTCGTGGTTGACGGTCAGATAACCTTGCTGCGCCAGGTAATTGGGGCCCTCGGTTTGTTTGACCCCATGAAAGCTGAACACATAACCGAACATGTCCAGCGTGTCGCCCGGCGCCATGCGCACATCGCGTTCTATGCTATACACCGAGGTCAAGGTAATGCCGACCACGAACACCGAGATGCCGATATGCGCGAGGGTCATGCCGTAAAATCCGGCCGGAATTTGTTTCAATCGAGCCCAAGACCAGCTTTGCAGGCGTTGCTGGAAAGCCATGACGGCAATTGCGGTGGTCCATAAAGCCAAGGCCAATCCCAACACGGCAGCCCAGGAATAAAACGGCATGGCCAATGGCAACAAGACCGCCGCAACGAGACAAACCAACGCCGGCAGCCAAACCTGCTGGCCGATAATTTTGAGTTCGTCACGCTTCCATCGTAGCAATACGCCAAAACCCACCACGATGGCCAACGGCGCCATCAATGGAATGAATACCGCGTTGAAATACGGCGGGCCAACCGACAATTTGCCCAGGCCCAACGCGTCGATCACTAGCGGATACAAGGTGCCGAGCAGGATACTGGCGGCGGTTACCACCAGCAATACGTTGTTGACCAACAACACAGACTCGCGCGATACCAGTTCGAAACGGGCGCTGCTTTTGACTTCCGGCGCGCGGATCGCATATAGCAACAGCGAGCCGCCCACCACGACGGCCAAAAACACCAGGATAAAGACACCACGCGCCGGATCACTGGCGAAGGCATGCACCGAGGTCAACACGCCGGAACGCACCAAAAACGTGCCGAGCAGACTCAATGAAAACGCGAAAATCGCCAGCAATACGGTCCAGGTTTTGAACACCCCGCGTTTTTCGGTCGCCGCCAGCGAGTGAATCAAAGCCGTGCCGACCAGCCAGGGCATGAAGGACGCGTTTTCAACGGGGTCCCAAAACCACCAACCGCCCCACCCCAGTTCGTAATAGGCCCACCAGCTACCCAGCGTGATGCCGATGGTCAAAAACATCCAGGCCACCGTGGTCCAGGGTCGCGACCAGCGCGCCCAAGCCGCATCCAGTTTGCCTTCGATCAAGGCCGCAATCGAAAACGCAAAAGCCACCGAGAAGCCGACATAACCCATGTACAGCATAGGCGGATGAATCGCCAAGCCGGGGTCTTGCAACAAGGGGTTCAAATCACGCCCTTCGGACGGCGCCGGGAACAAACGCGCAAACGGATTGGACGTGAACAACAAAAACAAGATAAAACCGACCGCAACCAAGCCCATCACGCCCAATACTCTGGCGCGGGTTTGATCGGGAATGTTCTGGCTCAGCAAAGCCACCAATCCGGTCCAGATCGATAAGGTCAGGGCCCACAACAACAATGAACCTTCGTGCGCGCCCCACACCCCGGATACCAAATACAAAAACGGTAAAGCAGTGTTGGAGTTTTGTGCCACATAGGCCACCGAAAAATCATGGCTGATGAAACTGTAGGTCAGGCAGGCATAGGCAAAGCCCATGAACAGCAATTGTCCGTAGGCCGCCGGTTTGGCGACATAAATCCAGCCGACGATGCCGCGCCAGGCACCGATCAAAGGCAGCGTACCCTGAATCAGGGCCATGCACAGCGCCAGAATCAGCGAGAAGTGTCCGATTTCCGGAATCATTTGGCCTCCGGCGCTTTCTTCAAGCTGCCCGCCACTTCCGGCGGCATGTAATTTTCATCGTGCTTGGCCAACACTTCCTCAGCCACGAAAACGCCACGCTGATCCAGACGTCCCTTGGCGACGATGCCCTGCCCTTCCCGGAACAAATCCGGCAGGATGCCGCTGTATTCGACGGTGACTTCCTTGCTGAAATCGCTGAGTTTGAAACGTACCAGCATATCGGCGCCCGGTCGCTCCACGCTGCCCTTGACAACCATGCCGCCCAATCGGAACAAAGTATCCTTGGGTGCTTTGCCTTCGACGACATCGGTGGTGGAAAAAAAGTACATCAGATTTTCGTTGAAGGCCTTTAACGCAAAAGTGGCCGCCAAGCCGATGCCAATCAGCATCAGTACAATCAGAATCAGTCGTTGTTTGCGGTGTGCTTTCATCGTTGCGCGCGTTTTTGTTTCAGGGCCAATTGTCTAAGTAACTGTTTGCGTTGCACGATGGGCGCAAACAAATTCCACAGCAATACCGCCGTGGTAATGCCATAGGAGGTCCAGACGTAGAAGGCGTAGCCGCCCATGTGTAAAAAACTTTCCAGTGTCATGCTTTATTCTCCAGCAAATTTTTGACCCATTGCGCCGTGGCTTCCCGTTTCAACAATTCCAATTTGGCGGTCTGCAACACGGCAATGGCGTAATAAACCTTGAATGCTCCCGCCATCAACAACAGCGGAATCAGCATGCTGATATGGATGGATGGCTTGTCCATTTTACTGACCGTGGGCCCTTGGTGCAGGGTGTTCCACCATTCCACCGAATAATGGATGATGGGAATGTTGACGACACCGACCAGCGCCAAGATTGACACTGCCCGAGCCGCACTGCGCTTGTCCTCGATCGCGCCGTACAAAGCGCTGATACCCAGATACAAGAACAGCAAGATCAGTTCCGAGGTCAAACGCGCATCCCATACCCACCAGGTACCCCACATCGGCTTGCCCCACAACGACCCCGTCACCAGGGCGATGAAGGTAAAGCCGGCGCCTATCGGCGCGCTGCTGATCAGCATCACCTCGGCCAGTTTCATATGCCAGATCAGCGCAATGCCGCCCATGATCGCCATCAGCACGTAAATGAACAGCGACATCCAGGCGGCCGGCACGTGGATATAAATGATACGGTAACTATCACCCTGCTGATAATCGGCCGGCGCCATCACCAGGCCGCCGTATAAGCCGGGAATCAGCAGCAATAAAAACAATACGATCAGCCACGGGATGAACTTATCCGCCAACGCATAAAAATGCGGCGAGGAAGCGGTGCGGTGAAAAAAGCGACTGACAGAAGCGGGAATGATAGACATAAGCTTGTTTACTGAAAATAGTTGTCCACGAAAGACACGAAAAACACGAAAATTTTCATAGAACAATTCGAGCTATCGTTGCTTTCGGATATTCGCCAAAATTAACCAACAACCCAAGGCGCATTTTGGTCGCTTTTAGGTAATTCAATACCTGTGCTTTATGAGACTGCGAAATACTGGAAAGTGCTTTCAATTCAACGATTATTGCATCGAAACAAATAAAATCGGGTGTATAAGTTTGCCTTAAAGGCTCTCCTTTGTAGAAAAGCCTGAGTGGTTCCTGTTCAAGAAAGGGTATTTTTCGCTTTGAAAATTCCTGAGCCAAACATTCTTGGTATACCGCCTCAAGAAAACCACAGCCCATTTCACGATACACTTCGAACACCGCGCCTTGAATTCGATAGCTCTCCTCCTGGTAAAAAATCCCTCTTTCCATTTTCGTGCTTTTCGTGTGTTTCGTGGACACTAGTCGGTTTAATTCACGCTCATCTTCAGCGCCGCCGCCGTCGGCAGCGGGGTCAATACCAAAGCCAGCAGCAGCATGGCCAGCAAAATATTGATTTGCGCGGTAACCGGCAAGCCGCTGGCGGCGCGGTCGACGGCGCTGCTGGCGAAAATCAATACCGGGATATACAAAGGCAACACCAACAGCGACAACAGCATGCCGCCACGACGCAAGCCTACGGTCAACGCCACGCCAATGGCGCCAATCAAGCTAAGCATTGGCGTCGCCAACAGCAAGGTCAGCCAGAGCGTCGGCATGGCGCGTTCCGGCAAACCCAGGAATAATGCCAGCAAAGGCGCGACCAACAGCAACGGCAGGCCGGTCACCAGCCAATGCGCCACGATTTTGCCCAGCACCAGCACTGGCAGAGAATGCGGGCTCAACAGCAGTTGTTCCAGCGAGCCATCGTCGAAATCCGAGCGAAACAGGCTGTCCAAAGACAACAACGCCGCCAGTAAGGCCGACACCCAGATCACGCCGGGCGCCATCGCCTGCAACAAGTTGGGTTGCGCGCCCACCGCCAGCGGAAACAAGGTCACGACCATCACAAAAAACAGCAGCGGGTTGGCCATTTCGGCGCGGCGCCGAAAAGCCAGCAGCAAATCACGGCGGATGATCGCCAAAAAAGCCTGAGTCAAAGACATGAATCCAAATGAATGCGTTGCAAGCCGATATGATGCAGGCTCAGATCGTGATGAGAAGTCAAAATCACCATGCCGCCTTGTTTGACGTGCGCATCGATCAACGTCTCGATCAAATCGATGCCTTGCCTGTCCAGTGAGGTGAAGGGTTCATCCAGTATCCACAAAATATTGTGCGTGATCAGCAAACGGGCCAGCGACAAACGCCGTTTTTGCCCGGCGGACAAGGTGTGCACCGGATTATCGTCGTAACCGGCCAATTGTACTTTTTGCAGTGCCTCGTCGATGCCGTAATGGCCCGGCTGGCTCAACGCCAGGGCAAAGCGCAAATTTTCCAAAACCGTCAATTCCTTTTTGATGCCCTCGGCATGGCCGACATAGGCCATATCCGCATAATAAGAGCTCTCTTCCAGCAATTGGCCACACCAACGAATTTCGCCCTCATCGGCTTCACGAAAACCGCACAAGGTGCGCAACAAGGTAGTCTTGCCGCTGCCATTGCTCCCTTCCAGCAATAAAACCTGACCGGGACGCAGACCAAAGCTCAAGCCGGAAAACAGCAGCCTGTCGTCGCGCCCGCAGGCTAAATCCACGACAGCGAGTTCGGCTGGGTTTGTGTGTTCCATTACCGCAACGAATCCAAATATTCAAAGCCGCTTATCTTATCAACAAATAGCGCATCGATTGCAAATTACCGGCCTTTCTTTTTGTATCAGGAATTTTACCGTCACCAAGCCTCACCCCCGCCCGCAAAAATAACAAAGCCCGGCGCGGCATCTTGATACCCGTCAACACCAGGAAAAGCCCGCTCTGCCAGCCCGTGACATGGAAGACTAAATATTCATCCCTACCGACATACACCTTTTGGGCCAGTCAATCGACCGCCGTCGAATCTGATCATTCTGGCTTGATGCCGAATCACCGCAAACTTGCGTAGCCAGAAAAAATATCCTTTATGCGATAATCCTTTTATTTTAGATTACTGCATCGCACCGGAGATTTTGCATGACCGCATTGATAGGCATCATCATGGGTTCCACGTCCGACTGGGATACCATGCAACATGCCGCGCAAACCCTAGAACATCTTGATATCCCGCACGAAGTCGAGGTGGTATCGGCGCATCGCACCCCCGACAAGCTGTTTCAATACGCCGAAACCGCCGAGAGCAAGGGCTTGGAAGTCATCATTGCCGGTGCTGGCGGCGCCGCCCATTTGCCCGGCATGACGGCCGCCAAGACCGTGTTGCCGGTTTTGGGCGTGCCGGTACAATCCAAGGCACTGAACGGCATGGACTCGTTATTGTCCATCGTGCAAATGCCGGCCGGTATTCCCGTGGGCACTTTAGCCATCGGCAAAGCCGGCGCGATCAATGCAGCCCTGTTGGCGGCCGCGATCGTCAGCAACAAACATCCGCAATATCGCCCTGCCCTGGACGCCTATCGTCAACAACAAACCGATAACGTCAACGCCAATCCTGACCCGAGGCAGGTGCAACAATGAAAGTAGGCATCCTGGGTGGCGGCCAGCTCGCCAGAATGATCGCTTTGGCAGGCTACCCGCTGGGCTTGAAATTCATCGTGCTCGATCCGGATCCAAACGCCGGCGCGGCGGGCTTGAGTGAACACTTGCACGGCGCATACGACGATCCGGCCTTGCTGGCCGAACTGGCGGAAAAAGCCGACGTAGTCACCTATGAATTCGAAAACGTGCCGGCACATGTGGCCGAATTTCTGTCCAGCCACACCACGGTCTATCCACCCGCCAACGCACTGGCGGTTTCACAGGATAGGTTGCTGGAAAAAAACTTTTTCAAGGAACTGGGCATAGGCACCGCGCCCTACGCGCAGGTTGACAGCCTGGCGGACTTGAAAAATGCCATGACCACGATGGGCTATCCGGCTATTTTAAAAAGCCGGCGCATGGGCTACGATGGCAAGGGCCAGGTTGTTTTGATGTCCGCTGGCGACCTGGCCGCCGCCTGGGAAGCCATGCAAGGCGCGGCGGCCATCGTCGAAGGTTTCGTGCCATTTCGCCGCGAAGTTTCCATCATCGCGGCGCGACGACCATCCGGCGATATCGTGTTTTATCCGCTGTCCGAAAATCGTCATAGCGGCGGGATTCTGCGCGTGGCCAGCGCCTGCGCCGATGATGCCGAACAAGGCATGGCCGAGGATTACGTCAGGCGCTTGCTGGAAAAACTGGATTATGTCGGTGTCATTGCGCTGGAACTGTTCGATGTCGGTGGCCAGCTATTGGCCAACGAATTCGCCCCCAGGGTGCATAATTCGGGGCATTGGACCATAGAAGGCTCGGAAACCAGTCAGTTTGAAAACCATTTGCGCGCGATATTGGATTTACCCCTGGGCTCTACGCAAACCCGCGGCTTCGCAGCAATGGTAAATTTCATCGGCGGTTTGCCACAGACTGAAGAAATATTGAAGCTTGATCACGCGCACTTGCACCTTTACGACAAAGCACCGCGCAAAGGCCGCAAAGTGGCGCATGCCACCATCAGGAGCGAAGATCTCGAACAATTCGAACAGACTCGTGAAAAACTGACGAATTTGGCCAAACAGACGGATGATTCATGAAACATGGCGAGTCCATTGAGTTTTTCGATGCTTAGGATATGGTCAAGAATAACCGGCTTGTTTATTACTTTGCTCCCCCCTCTCCCAAAGGAGGGTGTCGTAAAAGTCAAAACAGATCCTTCTTCCTCCGGCAGAAGGTTAGGATGAGAGGGTATAAATCTTGTTCCCCTCACCCTCTCCCGCAAGGACAGGGGGCTTTTACGACCTCCAGAGAGCGAGGGAGCAAAATGCGGACGTTATTTTGGACTGAATCCTTATTTATGCCTATCGCGCCACAGCTGGCGCGCGTTGAACGGAGTGCAGCATGATCGAACACATGATCAGACATTACAATATCTTGTCTATCGTCGGAAACATCATCACCGTGAATGTCGCCAGCGCTACCACCCACCAGGACATCACCACCCGGTTTGGCGATCTGGCCCGTATCGAAGATCCCAACGGTAGCCAATCCTTGGCCCAAGTCATCAAAATCGATGGCAGCAAGGTATCGCTACAGGTGTTTTCCGGTACGCGCGGGATTTCCACCGCGGCCTCGGTACGATTTTTGGGCCACGCCCTGCAAGTGACCTACTCGACCAACATCTTAGGCCGCATTTTCAATGGTACGGGCGAACCGATCGACGGCGGCTCTGACTTGCAACCCGATCCCAAAGTCACCATCACCGGCGCTTCGGTCAATCCGATGAAACGGATTTTGGCCTCCAAGATGATCCGTACCGATGTACCGATGATCGACCTGTTCAATTGTCTGGTCGAAAGCCAGAAGATTCCGATCTTTTCCATTGCGGGCGAACCCTTCAACGCCTTTCTGGCGCGGGTCGGCATACAATCCGATGCCGACATCGTCGTGTTTGCCGGTCTGGGCTTGATCTTCGACGACTTTCATTATTTTCGTTCGCAATTCGAACTGGCCGGCGTCTTTGCCAGAACCGTGATGTTCTGCAATCTGGCTTCCGACCCCATCGTGGAACGCTTGCTGGTGCCAGACATGGCGCTGGCGGTAGCCGAGCGCTTTGCCGTCGAGGAAGGCAAACGCGTGTTGGTGCTGATGACCGACATGACGGCCTATGCCGACGCGATGAAAGAGGTCGGCATTTCGATGGAGCACGTCCCGTCCAATCGCGGCTACATGGGCGACCTGTATTCCCAGCTCGCCCGTCGCTACGAAAAAGCCTGCGATTACAAAGGCGCGGGCTCGGTGACGATACTCACGGTGACCACGATGCCGGGTAACGACGTCACTCACCCGGTGCCGGACAATACCGGCTACATCACCGAAGGCCAGTTTTATTTGCACGACGGTATGCTCGATCCCTTCGGTTCGCTGTCGCGCTTGAAGCAACACGTGATCGGCAAGGTCACCCGGGAAGATCACGCCCAGATCATGAACACGATGATCCGTTTCTATGCCGCCGCCAACGACGCCGAACAAAAACAGGCCATGGCCTTCGATTTATCCGATTACGACCGCAAGCTGCTGAAATTCGGCAAACTGTTCCGAAAACGCTTCATGGACATCAATGTCTCCATCCCGCTGGAACAAGCGCTGGATTTGAGCTGGCAAACCCTGGCGGAATGTTTCTCGGCAAGCGAATTGTTGATGAAACAAACCCTGATCGACAAATATTTCCCAAAGGCCCGCCATGGCGAAGCTGTCGCTGAATAAAGCCGCACTGCACAAAGAAAGCGGCAAACTCAAGCGCTATCGGCAATATCTGCCTTCTTTGGAACTGAAACGGCAAAAGCTGGTGGCGGAACGCGCCAAAAGCTGGACGCAGTTCGAAGCAACCCAGCAGCGCATCGCCGCGTGTCAAAAACGGGTAGCCCAATCGCTGCCGATGATGGCCAATCGCGACATCGATTTAAGCAATCTGGTCGCGGTGAAAAGCCTGGAACTCGACAACGAAAACATCGTCGGCATCAATTTGCCGGTATTGAAAAAAGTGGAATTGACCTGCAAACCCTATTCGCCTTACTTGAAGCCGCATTGGGTCGATGCCGTGGTCGTCCAGCTGCGGCTGATGCTGGAACTGCAATGTCAACATCGGATTCAGCAAAAACGTCTTGACTTGTTGAGTTCAGCGGTCAAGAAAGTGACCCAGAAGGTGAATCTGTTCGACAAAGTCTTGATTCCGAAGACCGAACAAAACATCCGTAAAATTCGCATTTTCCTCTCCGATGCCGAGCGTGCCGATGTGGTACGCTCAAAGCTCACCAAACAGCTCAGAGCCGCCGCGGGGGACTAAATGGCCATCGTCAAACTGAAAAAAATGACCTTTTGCGGCTTGATCGAGGACAAGGCGCGCGTATTGGATCAGTTGCAAACCATGGGTGACTTGCATTTGATTCCGTTGACGCCTTCCCGCCGCTCCCGCGAACGCGAAGGCGGCAAGCAGTCCGAGCAAATGATGCAGGCCTTGCGTTACTTGCGAAGCAGCCCCAACAAGCGTCATCAAGTCAAACGATCCAAAAATTTCAATAGCGATCATGTCGTCGATCAGGTGTTGAAATTGAAAAGCAAAACCAGGGAATTGACCGACAAGTACGATGCCTTGCAAAAACGCATCAAGGAACTGGAGCCCTGGGGCGATTTTCAATTACCCGAGACCGGTCTGTTGGCTGGGCAGCGCTTTTGGTTTTACATCATTCCCAAACGCATGATGAACAAGCTCAAAGACTGCGACTACACTTGGCAAACGGTGCATCAAGACAATCTTTTTTGCTACGTGGTCGTCATCGCCGAGACCGAACCACCCGAAAACGCTCTACCTGTCGCCAGGACCCATACCGGTTCGATAGCCTTGTCGGAACTGGAGCATCAGCGTGACGAGCTGGAATTGGCCCTGGAAGACCTGCAAGCACAACGCGAATCCCTGACGCGCTGGACATACCTGCTAACCCTGCATTGCAACGAAGCGTGGAATTTTGATAACTTGCAACAGGCGCAAATCCTGACGCGAGATGAAACCAGCGTGTTTGCGGTACAAGGCTGGCTGCCAGAAAAGCACCTACAACGTTATCAAGCGTTTGCCGAACAACAAGGCCTGGCCTTGCTGATAGAAGAGCCGACAGAAGAGGACAGACCGCCTACCCTCCTGGAAAACCCGCCGCAATTGGCCGGCGGTGAAGAGTTGGTCAATTTTTATCAAACCCCGCACTATGGCGGCTGGGACCCATCGGCGATGGTGTTCTTTTCTTTTTCGCTGTTTTTCGCCCTGATCCTGTCCGATGCCGGTTATGCGGCGGTGTTCGCCCTATTTTTGCTATTCAAATGGCGACAACTGGGCAAAAATGTCAAAGGCCGCCGTATCCGGGTTTTGGCCGCCAATACCATTTTTCTATCCCTGCTTTGGGGAGTGTTGTGCGGCAGCTACTTTGGCTATGCGCCGAAACCGGAAAGCGTATTTTCCGAACTCAAGTTTTTCGACCTCAACGATTTTAGCGGCATGATGCGCCTGACCATCGCGATCGGCGTCGTGCATATTGCGATGGCGAATTTGATCAAAGCCTATCAGCTCATGCCGTCCAGCCAGGCGCTGGGGCCAATCGGCTGGGTCGGTCTGGTCGTGGGCGGATTTTGCCTGTGGCTATCGCCAGCCGACAAGCAAGCCATATTGAGTATTTTCGGGAAAAGTTTGCTGATTGTAGGCGCGGTATTATTGGTGTTGTTCAATAGCCATCGGCGCATCAAACATTGGAGCGACTGGTTTCTGCGGCTGCTGGATGGACTCAAGAGCCTGATCGGCATCACGCAGTTATTCGGCGACGTGCTGAGCTATATGCGGCTGTTTGCGCTAGGATTGGCCAGCGCTTCGCTGGCGCTTACCTTCAACCATCTGGCCGAACAGGTTCACCACAATTTGCCCGGCCCCGGCTTGTTTTTCAGCATAATGATATTGCTGCTTGGGCACGGCTTGAATTTGTTGTTATGCATCTTGAGTGGCGTGGTACATGGCCTGCGCTTGAATTTCATCGAATTTTACAATTGGAGCGTTTCCGATGAAGGTTACCCGTTTAAAGCATTTTCCAAAAAAGGAGTCCATTAATGGCTGATTTAATTGTGGTTTTAGGTTGGATAGGGTTGTATGCGCCGATGGCGCTGGGCGCCGTCGGCAGTGTGATAGGTTGTTCGATTGCCGGCCAGGCCGCGATTGGCGCGATGCTGGATACCGAGACCGGTCACGGCCGTTATATCGGCGTATCGGCGATGCCGTCATCCCAGGTTATTTTCGGCATCGTCGTGATGTTCACGTTGAATCGCACCGTAACGCTGGCCAATGGCGCCGGCTTGTTTTCGGTCGGAGTCCTGGCCGGATTGGCTTTGATGTTGAGCGCGATTTACCAAGGCCAATGCTGCGCGGCGGCCATTCATGCCGCCAAGGCCAAACCGGAAATCTTTGGCTTATCTGTCGTGCCGGCCGCCATCGTGGAAGGTTTCGCGGTATTTTCCTTCATCTTTGCGCTCGTGATTAGCGGCGGCATCCCCCAAACCTGAGCGGGCGTCATCATGAAAGAGGAAAAAGCAGATATCGCCTCTTCGGGCGTCGACCAACTGATCGAACGCTTAAGGGAGCAAGCCATCAATACCGGTCAGGCCAAAGCCGAAAGCATCGTCGCCGATGCGCAAAAACGCGCGACTTGGCTAATCGATGAAGCCGAACAGGAAGCCAAGCGCATCGTTGCCAAGGCGCAAGCCGAGGCGGATGCGTTAAAAAATGCCGGCATCGATGCGCTGAACCTGGCCGCCCGCGACGCCTTGCTGAAATTGCGCGACACCTTGCTAGGTAGTTTCAGCCAGGAAGTGCAGCGCGTGGTCGGCGATAAAATGGCGCAACCCGCCTTCATCGAACAAATCATCCTGGCGCTGGCCGGCAGGGTTCGCGACAAAACCGGGCTGGACGAACGACAACACATCGCCCTGGTTTTACCGGAGGATGTCATTGGTGTCGAGGAACTACGCAAAAATCCGGAAGAATTGAAACAGGGCGTTCTATCCCACCTGAGTGCCTCTATTGCAGGCGACTTGTTACGCCAGGGTGTGACCTTCGAAGTCAGCGAGCAAATCAAGGCGGGACTAGTGATCAAACTGGAAAATAACGCGATGCAAATCGATTTCACCGACGAAGCGGTGGCTACTTTGTTATTACACCATTTGCAGCCTCGTTTCCGTGCATTGCTGCAAGGCATCGTCAAGTGATCAACCGGCATTTCAGATACACGCTGTTGATGACCAGCTTGCCGCCGCAACCGGTCGATCTGTTTTCGGCAAAGATATTGCCTATATCGCGCATACAGCTGGATAAACGCCTCAGCTTGCTCGATGCGGACGATGCCGCTGATCTGGCGCGTATCGAAAGATTGTTGCACTGGTCAAAAATGCAGGAAGCCGATGACGTGAACATCGTCACGCACGGGCATGCCGAAATGGCGTTGATTCGCAGCGAGTTCTTACGTCAGATCGTGTTATGGCGCCTGGAACTTAGAACCTTGATCAACGCCTTGCGCCGAAAACACGCCGGCGAAATCTTGCCGCTCGACCAGCCTTACCATGGTTTTGGCGATCGCCTGCAGTTCATTCGCCGCAATTGGCACAAGTCAGATTTCGGCCTGGGCCAGTCACTGCCCTGGTTGAAACAAGCCTGGCAATTGCTGTCGGAAAACAAGACCCTGGAACTGGATAAATTGATGCTGGAACTCAATTGGAAGTACTATGCGCGCCTGAGTCTGGGACATACCTTCGATTTTCCGGCCGTGGTGCTGTACGTGCTGCGTTGGTATGTGATCGATCGCTGGGTCAGTTACGACGCGGATAGAGCCTTGTTACGTTTTAATGAATTGATTAGCGCCGGAATGGCCGACGTTTCGCTGGAGTGTGAAGAAAGACCATGAACTCACAAAACTTTGCGGCAGCTACTGCCCGTGTAATCGCCGTGCAGGATGACATTATCTCGCTCGAAGCCATCGGCGAAACGCCGCTGACCAAGAACGAGGTCGTTTACATTTTGCCAAGCCGCTGCGAGACCAAGCATCAAGAACGCCTGAAAGCCGAGGTATTGCGCATTTATGGCAACCGGGCCGACGCACAGGTTTACGAAAGCACACTGGGAGTCGCGGTCGGCGATCCGGTCGAGCAAAGCGGTCAATTGTTATCGGTGGAATTGGGGCCTGGCTTGTTGGGGCAGGTATTCGACGGCTTGCAAAATCCGCTGGATTTGTTGGCCACCGAATTCGGATATTTTCTGCCGCGCGGCGTTGATTTGCCTTCACTGGATCATAATTGCAAATGGGCCTTCACCCCTTGCGTGCAACTGGGCACGAAATTACACGCGGGCGCGGCCCTGGGTACCGTGCAGGAACGCCGTTTCACGCACAAGATCATGGTGCCGTTCGATATCGCCGGCGAAGTCGAGGTCACCTGGATACAGGCCGGCAATGTCACGATAGACGAGCCGGTGGCCAAAATACGCCTGGCCAATGGCAAGGAACAAACGGTCATGCTGAAACAACGCTGGCCGGTGCGCAAACCCTTGTCGCAAGATTTGTTGCGCAATAACTTGAATCAAAGACAATACCCTACTGAACCCTTGATCACGCATTTGCGCCTGGTCGATACCTTCTTTCCCATTGCCCGCGGTGGAACCGGTTGCATTCCGGGCCCCTTCGGCGCCGGCAAAACCGTTTTGCAAAGCCTGATCGCGCGCAATTCGGAAGTCGACATCGTCATCGTGGTCGCCTGTGGCGAACGGGCCGGCGAAGTGGTCGAAACCATCACCGAATTTCCGTTGATGACCGACCCCAAAACGGGCGGCTCGTTGATGGATAGAACCATCATCATCTGCAATACCTCGTCGATGCCCGTCGCCGCCCGCGAAGCTTCGATCTACACCGGCATTACGCTGGGCGAGTATTACCGGCAAATGGGATTGAATGTGCTGTTGCTGGCAGACTCCACCTCGCGCTGGGCGCAGGCGATGCGGGAAACCTCGGGTCGGCTGGAGGAAATTCCCGGCGAAGAAGCCTTTCCGGCTTACCTGGATTCCTCGATCAAAAACATCTATGAGCGCGCTGGGGTCATCTCGAATGCCGATGGCAGCAGCGGAAGCCTGACCATGATAGGTACGGTTTCACCGGCGGGCGGCAACTTCGAGGAACCCGTTACCCAATCGACCTTGAACACCGTGAAAGCCTTCCTGGGCTTGAGCGCGGACCGCGCCTATAAACGCTTTTACCCCGCAGTCGATCCCTTGTTGTCATGGTCGCGCTACCTGGAGCAATTAAACCCTTGGTATCAACGCCATTTGGCGCCGGATTGGACGACTCACGCGCAACAGGTTCTGCAACTCCTTTCGCGTGGTAACAGCGTCCATGAAATGATTCAGGTTGCTGGTGAAGAAGGCGTGACAATGGAAGACTTTGTCATTTACCAGCAAGCCACATTTGTCGACATGGTTTATTTGCAGCAGGATGCGTTCGATCCTGTGGACGTGTCCGTACCACTTGAGCGGCAGAAAGAGACTTTTATGCTGATCGTCAAAATCATCGGTTCAAAACGTCAATTTAGCGACCAAAGCCATGTTCGAGACTTTTTTACGCAACTGACCGGCCTGTTTAAAAACCTGAACTATGCGGTTTGGCAGTCGACCGAGTACAAACAGTTATGGGGTAAAATCGAGGCCATGCTGTAACGGGTCCGCATGGCGCCCCTAGTAATCAGTTGAATTTTGTTTCCTCAACCAGACATCATGAAAAAAATCACTAGCCTAGTAGCCATATCGTTTGTTTCGATAGTTCTGAATGGCTGCGCCAGCTTCGGCAAGGGCATTGCAGAAGCCTTTCTGGAAAAACAGGATACCGAAGACACCCGTGTATGCGAGATTACCGGCAATAAGTTCAATGGTCTGAAGCCACAGCTGGAAGCCCCCGGTCGAAAAATGAAAGTTTTGATGGTGCATGGGGTCGGCAATCACCTGCCCGGTTACTCGACGGAGTTTCTGGAAAAGCTGGCCAAGGAACTGGATCTGACGGTCATGGCCAAGGCGCACAAAAACATCAAATTGGCGGGACCCGTCGATCCTAACAAAAACCTGGGTAACTTGCGTATCCATCGCTATTTGAATAAAGAAAAAACCCAGGAACTGCTGTTTTACGAATTGAGCTGGTCGGAGATCACCGCTCAGGACAAGGAAGTCCTGTCCTACGACAACTCCGGCGAATATTCGTTTCGCCGCGCCGAAGTCAATGATTTATTGAAAAAATTTTCCAATGACACCGGCCCCGACCCGATCATTTATCTTGGAGAAAAGCGCGAGGACATTCTGACCGCATTTGCGCAATCCTTTTGCTGGATGATCAACGGCGACTGGGACAGCCTGCCGGACGACGTGCATCAAGTGTGTTCATCCAGAAATGTCACGCCATTTTATAACGACAGCTATGCCTTCGTATCTCATAGCTTGGGTAGCCGTATCACGATAGACGGTTTGCAACGCATCGCCTCGATCTGGACTTCTAGCGAAAATGCGCCCTATTACACGGCCATCGCGAATGTCATGAAGAACAAGGAAGTGCCCATTTACATGATGTCCAATCAGTTGCCGATGTTGCAACTGGGACGGACGCTGCCAGAAATCACCAATCAGGCCGGGGCGTATTGTCAACCCACGGGGGAAAAATATGCCGACCGCATCCTGAAAAACACCAATATCATCGCCTTCAGCGATCCCAATGATTTGTTGAGCTATTCGCTGCCGCTGAGTTTCGTCAACAAATACCTCGACTCCAGGCTTTGCGTCAACGTCACCAACATCAACATCAATGTTGCCAAAGTCTATGATGCGTTTGGACTGGGCAGACTGGCCAACCCGCTCGACGCCCATATCGGCTACGATACCGATGATCGCGTAATTGCGTTGATCGCCAATGGCATCGCCAACGAAAAAACCGCGCCCATCGTCAACGAACGCTGCCGCTGGACCGAGACCATCGATTAACCTGGAAAAATTTCAATTCCCGTTCATCCCGAGCCCAGTCGAGGAATGGCCGGGAATTGAAATGCTCCCCCAATAGGTTGGGCGTAAAAGCCGCTCGCGCTTCGATCAACTCAGCGCACCGAAAGACACGAAATAAAAAGACTGTTACGCCACGAGATTCAGTCACCTGCCGGGTGTCCGCCTTTTTAACAATAACTTGCTGAAACTTTTCGTGATTTTCGTGTGTTTCGTGGACCAATTAGCTTTTCCAGGATCAATCAAACCGTCGCGCATCCACCGGTAATTTATTAAACAAGGGATGTTTCGCAATCCCGTAGCAATCGGGATAAAACACGCCACCCAGGTGCAAGCCGTGCGGCGGCGCGGTCATCGCTGCTTGCGCCCTATCCTTGATCGCCAGCAACTGGGCGGTCCAATCGACCGGCTGCTTGCCGCTGCCGATCTCGATCAACACGCCAGCGATATTTCTAACCATGTGATGCAAAAACGCATTCGCGCAGATGTCGATGATGACCCTGTCATCCTGCCGATAAACGTCGATGAAATGCATCAATCGATTGGGGCTTTTGGACTGGCAACCTTGCGCCCTGAACGACGAAAAATCGTGCTCGCCGATCAAATGTTGCGCGGCTTCATGCATTTTGTCGGCGTCGAGCGGCTGATAACACCAGGTCGCCTGCGTGCGCAGCAGGGCCGACTTCATGGCCCGGTTCAAGATCACATAACGATAAAACCGGGCAATCGCGCTGTAACGGGCGTGAAAATCGCCGATGGCAAGCTTCACCCAAATAATGCGGATATCGTCCGGCAACTGGCTGTTACCGCCCATCAGCCAAGCGCGCAAGTCCCGCGGCACCTCACAATCGAAATGCACGATCTGCTCCAGGGCATGCACGCCGGCATCGGTGCGGCCCGCGCAATGCACCGTGACCGGCTCAGCGGCGATCTTGCTCAAGGCTGCCTGCAACTCGCCCTGCAACGTGCGTTTACCCGCCTGCCATTGCCAGCCGGCATAGGCGCTACCGTCGTATTCGATGCCTAAAACGATGCGGGGCATGCCAGCGTTTCCTTATCGATCAACGCCGACTCGACAAAATCCGGCACCGGAGGCAACAATTCCGGATTGGCTTCGTTGACGCTGGCTTGCGCGATCTTGTCGTTCACGATATCGAGATAAAGCTTCAATGTCTCCAGCCTTTGTTGTTGAAAGTCTTTTAATTCCATAGCGCTGATACATTCATTTGTCTAATCCGCACTTTCTTACATAAATCCACAGCACACCTTACACGGTTAAGTTTAACATGCATTTTCAAAAACCCTTTTTAAATCAGATTGTTGCTGATTTGCAGCTCGGAATGCCATGGGCTTGCAGGTGCTTATCAATGTTTGCACGAACTGATAGGCCAAGACAGTGATAGGCTTGTGGCTTTATAACGAGTGGGAGCGTGTTGGCTTGGATTATATGAGACTTTCTTGTACATTGAGGTATGGCTAAAGCAAATCAACCAGGATGATTCAGTTTTCTCCCTTATGACGCAATACATAGCCCATATCCGAAACGACGATAAGAAAATCCAGACATTGGATAGTCACCTGCAAGAAGCATCGGAATTATCGAGACTGTTTGCTGCAAAGCTCGGTATTGCTGATGCGGGGGCGCTGATTGGCCTCATGCACGATTTCGGTAAATACAGTGCCTCATTTCAAACCTATATGCGCACCGAAACCGGTTTACTTGAACCGGATGCAGACACCCCAAGCAATCAAAAAGGAAAAATCGATCATTCGACTGCCGGAGCGCAATGGGTTTGGAACGCGCTTTCTAAATTCGCTAGAAACGGTAATCACGATGAGGGCATGTTATGCGGTCAGATTCTAGCCTTGTGCATAGCCTCTCATCACGGTGGCTTGATTGATAATTTGGCAGTGGATGGGGAAGATTCATTTGATAAACGCATTCAATCCAGACTTGCTTAATAGAGCTTAAACAAACCCACATAATGCCAATACAACATTCCAATCAAACGATCTACTACGCCCACTCAGGCATTCTTGAAGATTTGTCCGATGGCCAAACCTTAATCGATCACCTGGCTACGGTAAGTGAAATTGCCGGGCAAAACGCGCAGTGGTTTGGGGCTGAAGAATTAGCCCAATATGCCGGCTTGCTTCATGATCTCGGCAAATATTGCCCTGAGTTTCTGAAGCGCCTACAAGGCGGAAAAATCAGGGTAGACCATGCCACTGCCGGGGCAAAGATAGCTAATGAGCGCTGGCAACAAATGGGAAAATTGCTTGCCTATTGCATCGCAGGACATCATGCCGGCTTAGCAAATGGCATTGATGAAGGACAGCAGCGTTCAACACTGGATGAGCGTTTGAAGCTTAAGTTCGGCGAAGATATTCCTGATCTTGATCCGGTATGGCTGCAGGAAATAAATCTGCCTACGCACTTAACGCCACCAGTCTTAAAACTCCACAAAATTTGGCCCGGTTTTCAATTGGCTTTTTTTACCCGCATGATTTTTTCATGCTTGATCGATGCTGACAGAAAAGACACCAACAACTATTACCGTCGATTGGAGGGCAAAGGAAATGCTGAATCAAACTATCCGCCGCTGTCTACTTTGCGAGAGCGGTTCAATGCCAAATTAGAAGCAATCCAGCGGACGCTGGCAAGCCAGAGCCAGCCGCCGAAAAACATTAATCAACTCCGGCAACGCATACTTGACCACAGTCGCAAACAAGCGGAATTGCGTCCCGGTCTGTTTTCACTCACCGTACCGACCGGAGGCGGAAAAACTTATACCTCAATGGCTTTTGCATTGGATCATGCCATTACCCATCAGTTGCGGCGGATCATTTATGTCATCCCGTTTACCAGCATCATTGAACAAAACGCCAAAGTCTTCCGCGAAGCGTTTGGTGACGATTTGGCCTCTACGATCACGGAACATCACAGCGCTTTTGACGATACCAAACTGCCGAATAACGAGGCTCGCGACACCTTGAAACTAGCAATGGAAAGCTGGGATGCGCCCGTGATTGTCACTACCGCCGTGCAGTTTTTTGAATCCCTGTTTGCCGACAGGCCTTCCCAATGCCGCAAGCTACACAATATTGCCGGTAGCGTGATTATTCTCGACGAAGCTCAAACCTTGCCGCTTAAATTGCTGAGGCCAATCATGGCGGCGATCGATGAACTGGCATTGAATTACTGGTGCAGCGTTGTTTTATGTACCGCGACGCAACCTGCGCTAAAAAAAGCGGAGGGCTTCGTCAATGGATTTGAAAATGTCCGTGAAATTTCGCCCGATCCGCTCGCCTTGTTTACCGAACTTGAACGGGTAACGATAAAAAACATCGGCGAGCAATCTGACGAGCAACTGCTGAGCCATTTACAGGAAAAAGAGCAGGTACTCATCATCGTCAACAATCGCCGTCATGCCCGTAGTTTGTATGACAGCATGAAGAAGTTGAAACTGGAGGGCGCGACTCATCTGACTACTTTGATGTGCGCCAAGCATCGCTCGCAGATTTTGGAAAAAGTGAATGAAGACTTGAAGCTTGGCAAGCCCTGCCGAGTAGTTTCAACATCATTGATAGAAGCGGGTGTGGATGTCGATTTTCCATGTGTACTTCGCGCCGAAGCAGGGTTGGACTCCATTGCTCAAGCCGCAGGACGTTGTAACCGTGAAGGCAAGCGCGAGCGTAAAGATAGTGAAGTCTTGATATTTCAAAGCCCCGATTGGCATGCGCCGCCTGAACTGGAGCAATTGGCCGGCAATATGCGCGAAGTTATGCGTAACCATAGCGGGAATGTGCTGTCGCCCGGTGCGTTAACGAGCTATTTCAGTGCTGTGTACTGGTCTAAAGGTGACGAGCTTGACAAGAAGAAAATTCTGCAAGCACATAACAATCACTGCCGGCAATTGAGTTTCCCTTTTCAGAATATCGCCCGTGACTTTCGGATGATAGAAACCATGCTCAAGCCAGTAATCATTGAATTTGACGACGAAGCGGAAAGACTATTGCATGATTTAGAGTTTGCTGAAAATGCAAGCGGCATCGCCCGCCGGTTGCAGGTTTATCTGGTTCAAATTCCCGAACATGGCTTTAAAGAACTGTTAAAAGTTGGGGCTATCAAACCCATAAAACCGGAGAAGTTCGGCGATCAGTTTTGGCGTTTAACAGATCGCGATCTCTATGATAAGGAGGCAGGGCTTAGTTGGGATCAGGCAACCTTAGTTTTCATGGAATCTGAGAAAACAATAATTTAAATCGGAGTAAGGTTAATCATTATGGCTTACGGTATAAAGTTGCATATCTGGGGCGATTACGCATGTTTTACACGCCCGGAAATGAAGGTGGAGCGTGTGTCTTACGATGTCATCACGCCCTCAGCGGCTCGGGGCATACTTGAGGCAATTCACTGGAAACCGGCGATTCGCTGGGTTATCGACAAAATTCATGTTTTACACCCCGTGCGTTTCGAGTCGATACGGCGCAACGAAGTCGGTAGCAAAATTTCCGCGGCTAAAATCAAAACCGCCATCCGCAATCAAAGCACCCAGGATTTATATCTCGTCGCGGACGATTCCAAAGAGCGCCAGCAACGCGCATCAACCGTACTGCGCAATGTCGCTTATGTTATCGAAGCCCATTTTGAGTTAACCGATTTAGCCGGAGAAGAAGATAACGAAGGTAAGCACCTAGATATATTCAACCGCAGGGCGCGAAAAGGGCAATGCTTCCAACAGCCTTGCATGGGTGTTCGCGAGTTTCCGGCTTATTTTTCGCTGATAGAACCGGAACAGCCTTTGCCGGAATCAGGATTGGCGCCGGAACAACTTAACCGTGATTTAGGCTGGATGCTGCACGATATTGATTTCGACAACGGCATGATGCCGCGTTTTTTCAAAGCCGAACTTAAAAGCGGCGTAATCACAGTGCCAGACTTTTATAGCGACGAGGTGAAAGCATGATACTGAGTTCCCTAGCCCAATATTATCAACGCCTTTCGGATACATCCGATGAAATTACAGGACAGGCGCGTGTACCGTCTTATGGGTTTAGCGATGAAAAAATTAGTTATGCGTTGGTATTGTCGCGTGATGGTAGTTTGCTTGATGTACAAAATCACATGGATACCAGTGGCAAAAAGCCTCAGCCCAAGTTGGTTAGCGTGCCGCGCCCTGAAAAACGAACATCAGGCATTAAATCGAATTTTTTGTGGGATAAAACGGCTTATGTTCTTGGCATTGAAGGCAATAAAGACAAAGCAACCGCTCAACAAAATCCCTGGATAGTTGCTCAAAAAAATTTCGAAGCCTTCAAACAGTTGCATCTGACGGCACTTGCAGATGTTGACGATGCCGGATTACAAGCACTGAAATTATTTTTGCAAAATTGGCAACCGGAACATTTTAACCAAGCACCATGCTCAACTGAAATGATCGATGCCAATCTGGTTTTTAAGCTGGATGGCGAAGCTCAGTTTCTTCACCAAAGCTCTGCCGCCAAGAATTTATGGGCGAAAATGGTGGCACCAGATGACGATGCTGTTACCGCATGTTGTTTGGTAACGGGGAAAAACGCCGCCTTAGCTCGCTTACATCCATCAATAAAAGGCGTGTACGGTGGACAAAGCTCAGGTGGTTCGATTGTTTCCTTTAATGCCGATGCCTACACCTCCTACGGAAAATCGCAAGGCGAGAATGCGCCTGTTTCAGAAATGGCTGCATTTGCTTACACCACGGCCTTAAATTATCTGCTGAGGCGAGAGAATAACCAGTGCATTTCTATTGGCGATACCAGCACGGTTTTTTGGGCGGTTGCTAGTGATGCACAAACAGCGCAGCAAGCTGAGTCCTTGTTTGCGTTTATGCTGAACATGCCCGTAGACGATGGAAATCAAATAACACAAATAAAACCAATACTGGACAAAATAGCCAAAGGCCGACCATTAAAAGAGTTTGCGCCTAATCTTGATCCCGAAACTCGCTTTTTCGTGCTGGGCTTAGCGCCCAACGCCGCTCGGCTATCGATTCGTTATTGGCTAGATACCACCTTTGGACAATTAGCGGGATATATTAGAGAACACTTCCAGGATTTATCCTTAAATCCATTGCCTTGGCGCGAACCACCTTCCGTTTGGCGTCTACTGATCCAAACAGCGACGCAAGGCAAAAGTGAAAACATACCACCCCAATTAGCTGGCGAATTAATGCGCGCCATTATTACCGGGCATTCCTATCCGCGCATGTTGTTGGCACAACTGGTTCAAAGAATCCGCTCGGATGGTGATATTAACGGCATTCGAGTGGCGATGATAAAAGCCGTTATTCAACGCGATTTTCGTAAAGGATTAATACAGGAGGAAGTACCTATGAGTTTAAATTTAAACAGCACTCATACCGCCTACCGTTTGGGAAGGCTTTTTGCCGTCATAGAACGCATCCAGGAAGCCGCTTTAGGACGCGATTTGAATAGCACAGTCACCGATAAATATTACGGCACAGCGTCAAGTGTGCCTTTTTCTGTTTTCCCCCGCTTACTGGCTGGCAGTCAAAAGCATTTAACAAGCCTACGTAAAGACAAGCCCGGCTACGCAGTCAATCTGAAAAAAGATTTAGCTGAAATTATTGCTGGCATAGAAAACAGCTTTCCAAGGCATTTATCTGTCGAAGAACAAGGACGCTTTGCGATTGGCTATTACCACCAAAAGCAAAGCTATTTTGAAAGCAGCAAAAAAGCCGATGCCGTCGTGGACGAATCTAACGAATCATCAAACAATCAAGGATAACCATAATGACCATTCAAAACCGCTATGAATTTGTTTATTTATTTGACGTAAGCAACGGCAATCCCAATGGCGATCCCGATGCTGGCAATATGCCCCGCCTGGACCCCGAATCCAGTAAAGGCTTGGTTACCGACGTGTGCTTAAAGCGAAAAATCCGTAATTTCATTGAATTGACCGATGAGAAAACGTCCGGCTATGAAATTTATGTCAAAGAAAAAAGCATATTAAATCTGCAAAATAACGAAGCTTATAAAGCACTTGGAATTGAGCATGTGTCGAAAAAATTGCCCAAAGATATTAATGACGCAAATAAGATAACCAGTTGGATGTGCGAGCACTTTTTCGACATCCGTGCTTTTGGCGCGGTGATGACCACCGAGGTCAATTGCGGCCAAGTTCGCGGACCGGTCCAACTGGCCTTCGCCAAATCAATAGACCCAATTATCCCGCTAGAAATATCCATCACCCGCATGGCGGTAACCACTGAAAAAGAGGCCGAGGAGCAGGCGGGCGGAAACCGAACGATGGGGCGCAAACACATCGTGCCTTATGGTTTGTATCGCGTGCATGGTTTTATTTCCGCCAAGCTGGCGGAAAAAACCGGGTTTTCGGAAACCGATCTGGAAAAATTCTGGCAAGCCCTGGCGTTAATGTTCGAACACGACCGCTCTGCCGCTCGTGGTGAAATGGCTGCGCGTAAACTGGTCGTCTTTAAACATAACGATGCCTTAGGTAATGTTCCGGCGCATGCATTATTCGAACGGGTAAAAGTTGATCGCATTAACGGCGAAAAAGACACACCGGCCTCAAGTTTTAGCGACTATAAAATCAGCATCGACAAAACCAATCTTCAGGGTGTAACCATAGAGGAAAAATTCTAAGTTACTGATGTAACCCTTGAACCGATTACTTTATGTATCGATGGCTATGGTTAGCTTGCATCATTGCAAGGTTTAACCCCCGAAGAAATCGACGGCTTTTGATCCCGGCATGAACTGGTAAATTAACCAAACATTGGACTCACCATGACCACCATCCAAATCAAACTAAAAGATGTTTATGTCGACCACTTGCTGGCGGTCATTTCCAGTCATACGGAAATACCGATTGATGACATCACCATAGAAGCATCTACTCAAGCGGTCGATACGGAGAAGTCGCATAGTAAAGCGAAACTGCTACGCATTGCCCAAGAATGCGCGCAGTTGCCAACTCTTGATCAACGTTCGGCGGAGCAAATTCTTGGCTATGCGGGGGATGAGTTGGGTTTATGGGGTGGCGACTGATGGTCGTCGATTCATCGGTGTTGATTGCCGTATTGCTGATGGAGCCCGGTGCCGAGCAGTTCTTACAGCAACTGGCCGAGGCAGACGAACTTTTTCTCAGTCCGGCCAGCTTGCTAGAAACGGCAATGGTCATTGAATACAAAAAGGGTAAAGCCGGAGCCGACAAACTGGATGAATTATTGGGCGAGTTGATGCCAATAATTGTTCCATTCGATCACCAGCAAGCCTTGCTAGCCAGAATGGCATGGCGCGAATATGGCAAAGGCCGCCATCCGGCCAAATTGAACTTCGGCGATTGCTGTAGTTACGCGTTGGCCAAGCAGTTGAATAAACCCTTGCTATTCAAGGGCAACGACTTTTCCCAAACTGATTTGCTGTTAATGAATTCCGGGGATTGAACGTCATGCTTGGTTCGAAAGTTTAAATCCGCAAAACTGGCTAAGAACAGGAAAACCGAATGGAACCGGAACCCATCTACCTCTCGCGCCTGCAACACTATCTCTACTGTCCCCGACAGTTTGCGTTAATCGAACTGGAAGACGTCTGGGTCGAAAACCAGTTCACCGCCGAGGGAAAAGTGTTACATCAACGCGTGGATCAACCCGACAAACAAAAGCGTGGCGACATTCGTAGCGTACGCTCGTTGCGTTTATCGCATGCTGCGCTGGGCATAGAAGGCGTGGCGGATGTCGTGGAATACCATATACAGCCGGACGGCAGCGAACAGCCGTATCCCATCGAATACAAACGCGGCAAACCCAAACAGCATCGCGCTGACGAAGTGCAGTTGTGCGCACAGGCCTTGTGTCTCGAAGACATGGAAGGACTGCTGGTGCCGGAAGGCGCTTTGTTTTATGGCGAGGTACGGCGCCGGCATGTCGTCTATTTTGACGCGACGTTGCGGGAGCTGACTTTACAAACCATCCAGGCCTGCCGGGACATCGTTCAATCCAAAACGACGCCCAAGGCCGTTTACAAAGCCGGCAAATGCCGCAATTGTTCGCTGATCGAACAATGTCATCCGCAGGATTTCACCCGCCCGGCATCGGTTTGGCTGGCGCAACAACTGACAGAGAACTAAGCCATGCGACCATTACGCAACGTGATTTACATTCAGACCCAGAATGCCTGGGTACATAAGGACAACGACAATCTGGTAATGAAGGTCGGCGACGAGATCAAAGCCCGTGTGCCGATACACAAACTGCAAGGTCTGGTCTGTTTTGGCCAAGTCAGCATTTCGCCATACTTGATGGCGCACTGCTCGGAAAACGGTGTGACGATTACCTATCTGAATCAATTCGGCAAATTTCTGGCCCGCGTCGAAGGCCCGGTCAGCGGCAATGTCTTGCTGCGCCGCACCCAGCATCTAACCGGCGCCGACCGCGACAAAAGCGTAGCTATTGCCCGCACCATGTTGTCCGGCAAACTCTACAACCAACGCGCGGTATTGCGTCGTTATCTGCGCGATTACGGTGACCAGGCCGACGGCCAGGCGATGGCGGCAGAACTGACGACAGCGGAAAAGCGTTTGAGTCGCTGCTTAAATCAATTAGCCGACTGCGATGCTATTGATACCTTGATGGGACGGGAGGGTGAAGCGGCTCAAGTCTATTTCGGCGTGTTCCAGTATTTGATACGCCAGCCGGATTTCCAATTCGACGCCCGCCGACGTCGGCCACCAACCGATCCGGTCAACGCTTTGCTGTCTTTTTGCTATACCTTGCTGACCCATGACTGCCGTTCGGCATTGGAAACCACCGGCCTCGACCCAGCCAGCGGTTTTTTGCACCAGTTACGCAGTGGCAGGCCATCATTGGCACTAGATTTGGCAGAAGAGTTACGGCCGATGATCGATCGCTTCGTGCTGTCGTTGATCAACAAACGTCAATTGTCGCTCAAGGATTTTGAAGAATGGCCCAATGGTTCGTTTACCTTAAAGGAAGAGCCGCGCCGCACGCTGCTGGCAGCCTGGCAAGATCGCAAACAGGACACCTTAATGCACCCCTGGTTTGAAGAATCAGTGCCAATCGGCATGCTGCCCTGGACTCAGGCACAGATTCTCGCTCGATTTCTGCGCGGCGATTGTGACAGTTATGTACCGTTTTTATGGAAATAAACTGGAAGTCTATCGATGATGATCTTGGTAACCTACGACGTCAGTTTTAAAGATGAAGGTGGCCCGAAGCGTCTAAGACGCATAGCCCGGCTTTGTCAGGTATTTGGGCAACGGGTCCAGTATTCGGTATTCGAAATCGAAGTGGATATGGCGCAATGGACCGAACTAAAGAACCAGTTGGTCAACGTGATGGACGAAGAGCAAGATAGTCTGCGGATTTATTACCTGGGCAGTAATTGGGAACGCAAGGTCGAACACATCGGCGCAAAAAAGGTGTTGGATTTGAACGGCCTATTGCTGATGTGATGCGAACCACAAGTGATCATAATAATATCGGTAGTTTCGCAATCGCACTAAATTACTGAAAATAAAACAACTCTTAAAACTCGCCAAATTGGAATAAAATGTTTTTTGCGTTGGATGCTTTTGGTTCGCGTGGACAGGGCGATTATGTCTTGAAAATCAACCGGTAGCTATAACGCGGTCGCGCCCCGCGTGGGCGCGTGGATTGAAACATTACCTTTTACCTTCAGCCCAACCTACCTTTGTCGCGCCCCGCGTGGGCGCGTGGATTGAAACGCTTGCGCCTGTGCTTATTGCTGTAGGCTGGCGTCGCGCCCCGCGTGGGCGCGTGGATTGAAACCGTGACAACCTCCTGCCAGGTCAAATTGAAATGAGTCGCGCCCCGCGTGGGCGCGTGGATTGAAACTAAAAAAATCAAATGCCATCCGTATTTTTTGTGTCGCGCCCCGCGTGGGCGCGTGGATTGAAACAACAAAACCACAACCGTAACCATCGGAAAAATGTCGCGCCCCGCGTGGGCGCGTGGATTGAAACCATAATGTAGGGTTTTGTGCGCGTGGTTGTTGTGTCGCGCCCCGCGTGGGCGCGTGGATTGAAACAGGTTTTTATGCGATACGTCGAACTCGACCCGGTCGCGCCCCGCGTGGGCGCGTGGATTGAAACGACGCTGCGGCTGGAGGCGTAGGTAATCTGGCCGTCGCGCCCCGCGTGGGCGCGTGGATTGAAACCGTGAGTTCACCGCCGGCATGTTCCAGCGGCTTGTCGCGCCCCGCGTGGGCGCGTGGATTGAAACAGCAAATCAGCAATTCCAGGCTTTGAAACAACGTCGCGCCCCGCGTGGGCGCGTGGATTGAAACCACGGTATCCGGCGGGCAGAAATCATCCCAGCGGTCGCGCCCCGCGTGGGCGCGTGGATTGAAACCAATAGATCATCTAAAAGCGTCGGTGCTTTTTCGTCGCGCCCCGCGTGGGCGCGTGGATTGAAACCCGAGTACGCATATTGGCTTACAACAGGAAAAGTCGCGCCCCGCGTGGGCGCGTGGATTGAAACAAATAGATAAGGGTCAGGTCAAAGACATCTATGTCGCGCCCCGCGTGGGCGCGTGGATTGAAACTGTCTTTGACCTGGCGCTTGTCTATTTGAAATAGTCGCGCCCCGCGTGGGCGCGTGGATTGAAACATGAAAACAAATTAACCGAGACCGATTAAAGACGTCGCGCCCCGCGTGGGCGCGTGGATTGAAACATGGCCGCGCGAGTAGTCAAACCGGCAGCAAGAAGTCGCGCCCCGCGTGGGCGCGTGGATTGAAACATCCCAGACATAGGGTATCGCCAATGACGCAGGTCGCGCCCCGCGTGGGCGCGTGGATTGAAACAATTAACAAGGTTTATCCCTCTTGTTCGTCTGGTCGCGCCCCGCGTGGGCGCGTGGATTGAAACGGGATAAAACCCAAGCTGGATGAACTGATTAGTTGTCGCGCCCCGCGTGGGCGCGTGGATTGAAACGAAGATCCCAAAGAATCCACTTTGCTGGATCAGTCGCGCCCCGCGTGGGCGCGTGGATTGAAACCGGCGAGGCGCAACCGCTGCCAAACCAGAACACGTCGCGCCCCGCGTGGGCGCGTGGATTGAAACTTTGTCTACGTGCAGATAACGAAACAGCTCATGTCGCGCCCCGCGTGGGCGCGTGGATTGAAACTGAAACTCGTGGCGCGGCAGGCGGTCCGCCATTGTCGCGCCCCGCGTGGGCGCGTGGATTGAAACTTCGAGTGGCGCATGGCAAAACCTATCAAGATGTCGCGCCCCGCGTGGGCGCGTGGATTGAAACGCTTAGACGATCGGCGATTTTGGTCTGATTTGGTCGCGCCCCGCGTGGGCGCGTGGATTGAAACATCGACCGCTCTATTAATTGAGTTGATCGCCAGTCGCGCCCCGCGTGGGCGCGTGGATTGAAACAAGCCTTCGGCCGCCGATTCACCGCTACCGAAAGTCGCGCCCCGCGTGGGCGCGTGGATTGAAACTGTCTTGTTTCTTGTCTCAACCTTACTAAGCCGTCGCGCCCCGCGTGGGCGCGTGGATTGAAACTGCGACGATAATGCCCGTGGTTTTCGTTGTGCCGTCGCGCCCCGCGTGGGCGCGTGGATTGAAACGACGTATCGCACAAAAACCTGAAAGACGGCTGGTGTCGCGCCCCGCGTGGGCGCGTGGATTGAAACCCAACTGTTGTTGGTAATATCCATCAAACAAGGTCGCGCCCCGCGTGGGCGCGTGGATTGAAACGGCATGCAAAATCAGGCTGGCCACCTTGCGGTCGCGCCCCGCGTGGGCGCGTGGATTGAAACTGGCCGCCAGGCGTCGCCAAAAAAAGCCACTTGTCGCGCCCCGCGTGGGCGCGTGGATTGAAACCTGCGCAAAGTCAAACTCAATATCATCGCCGACCGGTCGCGCCCCGCGTGGGCGCGTGGATTGAAACAGATCTTGCAGGTTGGGATTGCTGACAATGTTGTCGCGCCCCGCGTGGGCGCGTGGATTGAAACAACGTCTCCGCCGCACCGGCAGAGATCCACGCGCGTCGCGCCCCGCGTGGGCGCGTGGATTGAAACCAAAGAACAGCGGTCGCTTACGGCGTGGCCGCGGTCGCGCCCCGCGTGGGCGCGTGGATTGAAACTGAGTACCGGTATCCACCAAGCGCTTGGGCGTGTCGCGCCCCGCGTGGGCGCGTGGATTGAAACGATAGATAATCGGCGGTCAAGCCATGATCGGGCGTCGCGCCCCGCGTGGGCGCGTGGATTGAAACTTCATCGGCATGAGCTTTGCGAGTAGCGTCTTGGTCGCGCCCCGCGTGGGCGCGTGGATTGAAACAGCTCGGAGAATTGTTGACGATTGAGTACATGAGTCGCGCCCCGCGTGGGCGCGTGGATTGAAACAAGCCATACCCAGAAAAGAACTGGCTATAAAGGTCGCGCCCCGCGTGGGCGCGTGGATTGAAACGTGGCATCTAAGCAACACAAGAAGGCTAGGACGTCGCGCCCCGCGTGGGCGCGTGGATTGAAACTATGCTTGTTTTTACGGCATGGCCTTTGTGACCGTCGCGCCCCGCGTGGGCGCGTGGATTGAAACTTACCACAAGCACAAGCAACAGAATTATATGTGTCGCGCCCCGCGTGGGCGCGTGGATTGAAACGCTTATCGGGCATGTACAAGTCAACCTGCATCGTCGCGCCCCGCGTGGGCGCGTGGATTGAAACTGATATTGAACACATACGCCACCAGATTGGCCGTCGCGCCCCGCGTGGGCGCGTGGATTGAAACACGGCATATTGCAGGAAAAAAGCAAAATCTGTGTCGCGCCCCGCGTGGGCGCGTGGATTGAAACTACTAACAACAGCGTAGGGTACGCACCGCGTAGTCGCGCCCCGCGTGGGCGCGTGGATTGAAACGCAGATAAACTGATCCGATTCGCTGATGGGATGTCGCGCCCCGCGTGGGCGCGTGGATTGAAACACCGGCTCCAGTTGCAGGTTTACATTGACCAGGGTCGCGCCCCGCGTGGGCGCGTGGATTGAAACCAGGGAAAGAGGGAAAGCCGAAAAGCGTAAATTGTCGCGCCCCGCGTGGGCGCGTGGATTGAAACTGCCAGATCGGCCGCTTTGCCTTGAATCCGAAGTCGCGCCCCGCGTGGGCGCGTGGATTGAAACAACCGCAGCCCTTTACCGCACCCTCGGTCGATGGTCGCGCCCCGCGTGGGCGCGTGGATTGAAACTATCCACCAACAGCAACACCGCGCAGTCGTATGTCGCGCCCCGCGTGGGCGCGTGGATTGAAACCCGGTGTTGGGGCTGGTATTGGTGCGCTGGCCGTCGCGCCCCGCGTGGGCGCGTGGATTGAAACGTTGTATCTGAACATCCCGCGCAGCAACGGCAGTCGCGCCCCGCGTGGGCGCGTGGATTGAAACTCCAGAGCCTGTGCCCCCAATGATTGCATTAGGTCGCGCCCCGCGTGGGCGCGTGGATTGAAACACCGTGATGCTGGTGGCGTCGCCGAATTGGTAGGTCGCGCCCCGCGTGGGCGCGTGGATTGAAACCATCGTTTCGACCGGATGGTTGAGCGAGGAATGTCGCGCCCCGCGTGGGCGCGTGGATTGAAACCAAAAACACTTGTTGCATCGCGGTTACCTCCAAGTCGCGCCCCGCGTGGGCGCGTGGATTGAAACCGGATCGCCGAAACTGAACATCAATGCCTTACCGTCGCGCCCCGCGTGGGCGCGTGGATTGAAACTGGATACCAAAGTTTAAAAAGCTGCGCAAAGTGGTCGCGCCCCGCGTGGGCGCGTGGATTGAAACGACGTATCGCACAAAAACCTGAAAGACGGCTGGGTCGCGCCCCGCGTGGGCGCGTGGATTGAAACCACCCCATCCGCCACCAGCCACGAGGCTTACGGTCGCGCCCCGCGTGGGCGCGTGGATTGAAACGCGTAAATATCACCGCTATGGGCTTCGGCTTTGTCGCGCCCCGCGTGGGCGCGTGGATTGAAACCAGCTGATGGTGTTGTGATTGCCGGTCAAGGTGTCGCGCCCCGCGTGGGCGCGTGGATTGAAACGTCGTACTGGGGGCGTGATGGGGAACATACTCACTGTCGCGCCCCGCGTGGGCGCGTGGATTGAAACTGGCGAAACACCAAGAGCTTTTGCAGTCAAAAGTCGCGCCCCGCGTGGGCGCGTGGATTGAAACAACCCCAAATTATCAAAGCTACGGCAAAGGGCGTCGCGCCCCGCGTGGGCGCGTGGATTGAAACACTCTCCAACTGTCATAACCAAGGGGGCGATTGGTCGCGCCCCGCGTGGGCGCGTGGATTGAAACCTTTTGCACTAAGCTAGCCATCCATACCGCCGAGTCGCGCCCCGCGTGGGCGCGTGGATTGAAACAGCAAATACCCGATGGAGCAAATCGAGCAAGCCGTCGCGCCCCGCGTGGGCGCGTGGATTGAAACCGTACCGCAGGCGGAATGTTGTGTAACAGCATGTCGCGCCCCGCGTGGGCGCGTGGATTGAAACTGGCCCGGTGTCAAATCAGCAAACTTCAAGGCGTCGCGCCCCGCGTGGGCGCGTGGATTGAAACCCCAAGAATCTGAACCTTTACGGACGGCTCGCGTCGCGCCCCGCGTGGGCGCGTGGATTGAAACTTCGAGTCCCATAAAAGCAAAAGGCGCTCGGCCGTCGCGCCCCGCGTGGGCGCGTGGATTGAAACGCCCGTTGTCTTATCAACGGCACCGGGTTGGAGTCGCGCCCCGCGTGGGCGCGTGGATTGAAACTTTATCGTGTTCCCACTGCTCGCGGCTTGGAAGTCGCGCCCCGCGTGGGCGCGTGGATTGAAACGTGCATCCAGGACATGACAAATGGACGGGCAAAGTCGCGCCCCGCGTGGGCGCGTGGATTGAAACATTGTGTCCTGTCACCGAATGCCCTGACGGTTGTCGCGCCCCGCGTGGGCGCGTGGATTGAAACGAATCAGACGAACGTTTGCAAATGGACAATCTGTCGCGCCCCGCGTGGGCGCGTGGATTGAAACATGACGCCGGGGTCCGATGTTCCTCTATGTGTCGTCGCGCCCCGCGTGGGCGCGTGGATTGAAACCTGCAAGATCCTATCTTTTATGTGCCTGCCGATGTCGCGCCCCGCGTGGGCGCGTGGATTGAAACATTGAATTTAAACCCCTTGCCTAGACCAGTTATTGTCGCGCCCCGCGTGGGCGCGTGGATTGAAACAGTCAGACCCGAACCTGCCGCCGTTACCTACTAGTCGCGCCCCGCGTGGGCGCGTGGATTGAAACAATAGATATATGGGGAAAGTAGACATGACCACACGTCGCGCCCCGCGTGGGCGCGTGGATTGAAACTTGGCTTTACCTCCTGCCTATGATCCTAAATATGTCGCGCCCCGCGTGGGCGCGTGGATTGAAACCAATCTTCGCGCCAATTGGTCCGTAGCGTAGAGTCGCGCCCCGCGTGGGCGCGTGGATTGAAACAAGAGGGGCGGCCCATCGTTACCAACGTACCGGTCGCGCCCCGCGTGGGCGCGTGGATTGAAACTAGCATTGGCCTTAGCTATGCTTTTGAAGAATGTCGCGCCCCTCGTGGGCGCGTGGATTGAAACTTATCGTTGATCAAATAATAGCGATCATGGCCGTCGCGCCCCGCGTGGGCGCGTGGATTGAAACATCAAGGTACCGCCGTTGGCATGAAAGCGGAAGTCGCGCCCCGCGTGGGCGCGTGGATTGAAACAACTCGTCGTCATGAATCGCCACCTCGCCTTCGTCGCGCCCCGCGTGGGCGCGTGGATTGAAACGCCACCCGCCGATACTCGCTGATGTGCCAACTGGTCGCGCCCCGCGTGGGCGCGTGGATTGAAACTTCCGCCTTGGTGGAGTCCGACCCGGCCTATAGTCGCGCCCCGCGTGGGCGCGTGGATTGAAACATGCTCTGGCCAAAGATTTATTTGCCTCTGGCCGTCGCGCCCCGCGTGGGCGCGTGGATTGAAACGCCAGATATTCGTGACTCAAACGCTTAGTAAATGTCGCGCCCCGCGTGGGCGCGTGGATTGAAACTCACATACGCTCAATAACATGTTGCGCAGCTATGTCGCGCCCCGCGTGGGCGCGTGGATTGAAACGGCGGCAGTGTTGGTAAACACGTTTTCACGCACATGTCGCGCCCCGCGTGGGCGCGTGGATTGAAACGGCAACAAGCCGGTGGCTATGGGCTACGACCCCGTCGCGCCCCGCGTGGGCGCGTGGATTGAAACCAGCAGACGGATAAATTGCCGCTCGGCGTCCGGGTCGCACCCCGCGTGGGCGCGTGGATTGAAACATAAATCAGGGCGTGCATGATGGACCAGGCGATGTCGCGCCCCGCGTGGGCGCGTGGATTGAAACAGAAAGATCAGGCCGTGGCCTTCAAGATCAAGGTCGCGCCCCGCGTGGGCGCGTGGATTGAAACCCGCACGGTACTCGATCCGGACGATACGCTGAAAGTCGCGCCCCGCGTGGGCGCGTGGATTGAAACGACATCACCGTTGCCGCCGGATCAGGCCAGTATTGTCGCGCCCCGCGTGGGCGCGTGGATTGAAACCGCTAGCACTGGCCGCAATCGTAACTGGGGTATGTCGCGCCCCGCGTGGGCGCGTGGATTGAAACAACGCGCGGCGTGGAGGGGACCGGTTTTAGCCGTCGCGCCCCGCGTGGGCGCGTGGATTGAAACAACGCGCGGCGTGGAGGGGACCGGTTTTAGCCGTCGCGCCCCGCGTGGGCGCGTGGATTGAAACCCCACGGCCAGGCGCTCGTCTAGCCGGCGCTCGTCGCGCCCCGCGTGGGCGCGTGGATTGAAACCAGCGTTACTAATCCAGCCGCGAATATCAGAACAGACTAAGACAATCGGACATCGACAAGATCGTCGCCGCCTATCAGGCACGGGAAAGCGAGGATAAATACGCCTATCTCGCCAGCTTTGTCGAGATAAAGGACAACGACTTCACCGTTACTATTTTTCCGCTGGTTGCGGTATGAATAAGTATGGAGTGGCTTGATCTATTGCTGAATCAATCCTGAAGTGGGGGGCATGAAAAGAAAATCCCTTGATAAACATGTATTTATCAAGGGCTTATAGCCAAATAATTGGCGGAGAAAGAGGGATTCGAACCCTCGATACGTTTCCGTATACACACTTTCCAGGCGTGCGCCTTCGACCGCTCGGCCATCTCTCCGGATTTGAATTTATCCGCTTATTATCAAACAAATACGCGATTTATGCAATCTTGTTGTACAAATCCGTGTAGAAATATTTTATCGGCAACATCCATGCAGTACCGACATCGATACGATGCCGTCTTAAGAACGCGATTCTTCGGTGTCTCGATACGGTGAGCCGTTGTTAGACAGGGGTTGGTTGTGTATGATTCTAGCCGTTTGATGCAATGGCAATATCCGAGCCGCTGCGAAAAACGTACCATTCATTTCCGTTCGCTATTGGAGTGTCGGCAGTGCCATTGATGCAGCCTAATGAAGGCGAGAGACGAATACTGGTTGCGGACGACAATGCCGTGAACCGAAAAATCGTATTGGCCATGCTGGCCAAACATCAACTGCGGGCCGATGTCGCCGAAAACGGGCAAATGGCCTTGGAATTAATGGGGCAACAAGACTATCACTTGGTATTGATGGATTGCCAAATGCCGGTGATGAATGGTTATGACGCCACTCGCGCTTATCGGCTGCTAGAGGCACAACGGCAAGCTCCCGCAACCCCCATTGTCGCGCTAAGCGCAGACGACTCCCCCGAAGCCAGACGCATCGGCCTGAATGCGGGCATGGATGACTTTCTTAGCAAGCCGATTGATTACCACATCCTGACCAACCTCTTGACCAAATGGCTCGCTATCGGCAAGCAGCCTGATTCTGGGGCATCGCAATCACCCCACAAAAATGCTGAAATCGCTTATTGGGACGCCGCCGCGGCTTTGAAATTGTTGGAAGGCGACGAAGAGCTACTGCTCGAACTGATACAACTCTTTCTGGACAATATCCCCGCCATGCTAAGCGCGCTGCATGCCGCGGTATTGCAACAGGACCCCAGTGCTGTTGCGCAGCATGCTCACTCGATCAAAAGCATGGTCAGCAGCTTTTTCGCGGAATCGGTAAGTTCGCTGGCTTATAGCCTGGAAAAGAGCGCTCGACAAAGCGATTCAGCCCAATTGCACCGATTGTCGATGGAACTGGCCGAGGCCGTCGCACACTTGAACGAGGCATTACGCCGCAAAACACAGACTTAGACATGAATGCCGAATCCAGTTTCAATGTGCTGAAAGAGACGACCCGCCTACCCTCGCCGTCCGGAGTCGCTTTAGCCATCATCAAGCTGGTTCAGCGCGAAGACGCAACCGTGCAGCAAGTAGCGCAATTGATCAAATCCGACCCGGCATTGAGTGGGCGCATCCTGGGTTTCGCCAATTCCGCGGCCTTCGGCGCACGCCGCGCCATCGCCAGCGTGGAAGACGCGGCATTCATGATCGGCACTGATGCGGTGCGTAATTTCGCGCTGAGCTTGTCCTTGCTGGATGACAATCGCCAAGGCGACTGCGCGGCATTCGACTATCCCTTTTTTTGGTCCCGCTCGCTGGCGCGCGCCGTTGCGCTGGCGGCATTGACGACAAGAGAACGTTCCGTGCCTCCGGAAGAAGCCTTTACGCTGGGATTGTTGTCCGACATAGGCCGCCTGGCATTGGCCAGTGTCTGGCCGGACGCCTACGGCGAGTGCCTGAAACAGGCCAGGAACAAGCATTTGCTCAAATTAGAACAGGAACGTTTCGCGATCACGCACCGGACTCTGACTGAAATGCTGTTGGCGGACTGGGGCTTGCCGCAACCCTTCCTGGAAGCAACGAAACTGAGTTTTGCCCATGAGGTGACCGAGGCGTCCAGAGTCGGCCGCCTTGCGAGACAATTGATATTTTGCCGGCAACTCGCCAAGTATTGCCTGGCTGACAGCGACAGCCGGGCTGCCCTGATGCCGACGCTGGAAAAAGAAGTGTGTCATCACGCGATGAATGCCGACACCTTGCAACAAGTACTGGATGAAATCGTCGAAAGATGGCATCTATGGGGCAAGGAAATCGACATCAAAACCGATATTCGGTATTCGGAGAGTCGATCGAACGCACCAACAATATCGCAAGCCGCCAATCTGGATTTATTATTGGTCGACGACGATCCCATCATTACCCGTCAATTATCCAAGAAACTCAGCGAGGCCGGGTATCAGGTCGCCGTCTGCCGGGACGGCGAATCCGCACTGAAATACGTCATCCAGCATAGGCCGCCCTTGTTGATTACGGACTGGCGCATGCAACCCATGGATGGCCTATCGCTGTGCAAGGCCTTGCGGAACACGGCGTTTGGCCAAAGCATTTACATCATCATGCTGACTGCCGCCGAAAGCGAGGATGAATTGGTGGATGCCTTCGATGCCGGCATCGATGACTATGTCACCAAACCCGTTAGCGTGAGAGTGCTGTTGTCCAGGCTGCGCGCGGGCCAACGCATTGTCCTGCTGCAACAGGAGGTGGAAAAGGAACGCCGCGATGTCCAACGCTATACCGCGGAGTTGCTCACCGCCAACCGTCGTCTGGAATTGATGGCTCACACCGATATCCTGACCAATTTACCCAATCGGCGCTACGCGCTGAATCGCCTGGCCCAGGAATTTGAAGCGGGACGCCGTTACAATCGCCCGCTGAGCTTGTTGATGCTGGATCTGGATCATTTCAAATCGATCAACGACACCTTTGGCCACGACGCCGGCGACCAGGTATTGGCTCATATCGCGGGTCTGATAAAGCATGCGGTCCGCTCGAATGACATTGCCTGCCGCTTGGGCGGCGAGGAGTTTTTGGTGATTGCCACCAACACGGATGGCGAAACCGCCCTGCTGCTGGCTGAACGCATCCGCGCCACGATCGAAAAAAAACAACCGGCAACCTTAAAGCTGACCCGCCCGATCACCATCAGTATCGGCGTCGCCGGCTCCAGCCCGGTCCTGAACAGTCACAAGGAACTGATGCGGCTGGCGGACAAAGCCCTGTATGCGGTCAAGCAAGGCGCCCGCAACGGCATAAATCTGGCGCTCGCGCATGAGCATTCGCCCTAAAACCAGCGCTGCTCTGGCGAAGGGCTTGCCAGAAAACCGTTCCGGCGGCGATGCCTCGCCCCTGAACGCTGAAGGGCGCGTGACGGCAATACGCGGCAGCGTGGTCGACGTGCGTTTTCCGGGCGATTTGCCCGCGGTCAATCATGCCCTGCGGGCCGGTGAAGACGGACGTGTCATCATCGAAGTCGCTGCTCATCAGAGCCCGGACACGGTGCGCGGCATTGCCCTCACCACGACTCAGGGCCTGTCGCGCGGCGCCCCGGTGATAGCCACCGGCCAGCCCTTGCGAATCCCGGTCGGCAAACGTTTATTGGGCAGAATGCTGAATGTTTTCGGCACCGCCATCGATGGTGGTGAATCGCTGGAAGACGGCGAATGGCGTTCGATTCATCAGCCACCACTTCCCTTGGCCCGGCGTTCGGCCAAACTGGAAATGTTCGAAACCGGAATCAAGGCCATCGATCTATTGTCACCCTTGCAGCGCGGCGGCAAAGCCGGCATGTTCGGTGGCGCGGGCGTTGGCAAGACCGTGGTAATCGACGAATTGATTCACAATATGGCCGGCCGTTATCAAGGCGTCAGCCTATTCTGCGGCATCGGCGAGCGTTGCCGCGAGGCCGAGGAAACCTTTCGCGACATGCGGGAAACCGGCGTGCTGCAGCGCGCGGTGCTGATATTCGGGCAAATGAACGAAGCGCCGGGCGCCCGCTTTCGTGTCGGCCATGCCGCCTTGACCATCGCCGAATACTTTCGCGACGTCGAAAAACAGGATGTATTGCTGTTGATAGACAACATTTTTCGTTTCATCCAGGCCGGCACCGAAGTCTCTGGCTTGATGGGCCGAATCCCGTCCCGCGTCGGCTACCAGCCCACGCTGGCAACCGAACTGGCCGAACTGGAAGAGCGCGTCACCAGTTCGCAAACCGGCGCCATTACGTCGGTGCAGGCGGTTTATGTACCGGCCGACGATTTCACCGACCCATCGGCCAGCCATACCTTCTCGCATTTGTCGGCATCGGTGGTGCTATCGCGCAAGCGCGCCGCGCAAGGATTTTATCCCGCCATCGACCCGCTGGTCTCGAACTCCAAAATGTTGAATCCGGCCGTGGTTGGCGACCGGCACTACCGGGTCGCGGGTGAAGTGCGCCGGACCCTGGCCGAATACGAGGATTTGAAGGACATTATCGCGATGCTGGGTCTGGAGGAACTCTCCGAAGCCGACCGGCGCACGGTCAACCGCGCCCGCCGCCTGGAGCGCTTCCTGACTCAACCCTTCTTCGCCACCGAGCAATTCACCGGCCAAGCTGGCCGCTGGGTAAGCCTGGACGAGACCTTGAACGGCTGTGAACAAATACTCGCCGATCGTTTCGCCGATAGCCCGGAAAATGCCTTATACATGATAGGCGGCATAAGCGAGGCCAGGCTTGATAATGATGGAAATTAGGCCCGAGATGCGCTTGAAAATCGTGTTGCCGAGCGAAGTTTTGCTGGATGTCGCCGTCAGCAAGATCATCGCCGAAGCGGAAAATGGCTCGTTTTGCCTGGAACCCAGGCATATCGATTTCGTTTCCGCGCTGGCGCCAGGCCTGCTGACGTATGTGACCGCTGACGGCGTCGAAAGGTGCGTCGGTATGGACGAAGGCGTTTTGGTGAAATGTGGCCGCGAAGTGCGAATATCGACGCGGGAAGCCGTGACTGGAGACAACCCGGACACATTGAGAGCGGCCATTCTCGATCGCGCGAAACGGCTCGATGAACACGAGCGCGGCGCCCGCGGCGTGCTGGCGCGTCTGGAGGCCGGCGTAGCGAAGCATTTTCTGGAATTACAAAAGAGGCGCTGATGCCCAAAACCGTGAAGCCGCCCAAAGCGCTGGCCGACAACATAGGCGACAAGGCCGTTCGCCGCCGAAAGGCGCGCAACCGGCCCGAGCGTGGTTTGTGGTTTGGACTAGGCATGTTCGGTCTGGTTGGCTGGTCCGTCATGATCCCGACGCTGCTGGGCATTGCCTTGGGCATCTGGCTGGATAAGCAGTGGCCGGGCCGGGTATCATGGACCTTGACGCTGTTGTTTTTGGGTGTGATAGTCGGTTGCCGCAACGCTTGGTATTGGATAGAACGCGAAAGACAAGGTAACGATGATGAAAAATGAGATGGCTTTGATCGCGGAATGTCTGCTGGCGGCGACCGCCGGATTCGGCCTGGGCTGCGTTTTTTTTGGCGGTTTATGGCTGACGGTCCGTCGCGTGCGGAGCTGGCGTTATCCCGCTCTGGGCATGCTGGCAAGCCTGGGTTTGCGGATGGTCCTGGTCGGCGCCGGCCTGTATCTGTTGGCGGATGGTCACTGGCAACGCTATGCGGCCGCATTGCCGGGTTTACTGGTTGCCCGCTGGTGGTGGCTCCGGCGCATGGCCCCCAAACCGCTCGTCCGATGAAGATCAGTCCCGACGACAACATTCTGGCCTGGCTGGGACCACTACCGATTAACGCCACGTTGGCCTACACCTGGCTGGTGATGGCGATCCTGGTGCTGGGCTCCTATCTGATCACGCGGCGTTTGCAGGATATCCCAAAGCTGACGCGCTGGCAAAACCTGCTGGAAATCCTGGTCAGCGGCTTGCGCGAGCAGATACGTCAGGCCAGTTGCCAGGAACCCGGTCCCTATTTGCCCTTCATCGGCACACTGTTTTTGTTCATCGCCACCGCCAACATGCTGGCGATCGTCCCCGGCTACATCCCGCCGACCGCCTCGTTGTCCACCACCACGGCGCTGGCGCTGGCGGTTTTCGCCGCGGTACCGCTTTACGGCGTCGCCCGTAACGGCTTGGGAAATTATTTGGCCAATTATCTGGAACCCACCCTCATCATGCTGCCGCTCAACATCCTGGGCGAATTGTCCAGGACGCTGGCCCTGGCCGTGCGCCTTTATGGGAATATGATGAACGGCACCATCATAGGCGCCATTTTATTGGGCATCGCCCCGTTGTTTTTCCCGATTGTCTTGCAGTTTCTGGGTTTGATTACAGGCATAGTCCAGGCCTATATCTTTGCGGTACTGGCGATGGTGTTCATCGCCTCGGCCCAATCCACTCAAGACAGCCCGACACAAAACCACCATTCAGGAGAAGATTGACATGACAGAGATCACAGCCGACGTCATCGTTGCCGTCGTTTCCATTTTTACCGCCGGTATTACGATGGCTATCGGCAGTATCGCGCCGGCGCTCGGCGAGGGGCGCGCCTTGGCCGAAGCGCTACAGGCCATTGCCCAGCAACCGGACGAGGCCCCAACCCTGACCCGCACACTGTTTGTCGGGATTGCGATGGTCGAATCGACCGGCATTTATTGCCTGGTGGTCAGCATGATCCTGATTTTCGCCAACCCGTTCTGGGATCATTTCATCACCAAGGCCGGAGGTTGACGCGTGCGGATCGACTGGTTGACGGTGGGCGCGCAATGGATCAATTTTCTGGTTCTGATGTGGCTGCTGAAGCGCTTTCTGTATCGCCCCATCATCGATGCCATGGACAGGCGGCAACAAAATATCGAGGCTCGCAGCGAGGAGGCCCGGCTAAGCATCGAGCAAGCCGAACAGCAAGCGCGAGACTATCGTGAAAAACTCACGCAACTGGAGGCGCAACGCGCGAAGCTATTGGCAGAAGCTCGCGAAGAGGCACACAGGGAACGCGAGCGCCTGATCACGGTGGCCCGCGAGGAAACCCAGACGTTGAGCCGGCAATGGCGACGCGAGTTCGAGCGTGAAAAAAACGACCTGCAACGACAACTACAACATCAATTGGGCTGTCTATCCCTCGACACCGCCCGTAAAGCCCTGCAAGACCTGACCGGTCAAGCACTGGAACAGGCCTTGTTCGAGAATTTCCTCGAGCGCCTGCGAGATTTGCCGGACGCCGACAAACGTTTGCTGACGGCCTCCGCCGGGAACCACATCGAGCTGGCCAGCAGCTTTGAACTCAGTCCATCGCTGCGCGACCGGTTTTCGAACGCGGTCAGGGACGTGCTGGCACCGGCTTTGTCCGTCCGCTTCACCTCACTGGCGGATAGTCGATTAGGTTTGCTGCTGTCCAGTCCGAGTTATACCCTGGAATGGCGCTTGGAGCAGTATTTCGCCGATCTGTTGGCGGAACTCGATGGCGCATTCAACGGTACCAAGCCATTCAACACCGATGCTGAATGAAGCACTCAAGGATGCCGCCGCCGTCATGACCCGCCTGCTGGAACGACATAGCGCCGCATTCTCCCTGGTTGAAACCGGCAGCGTCCGTCATGTTGGCCATGGCGTCGCCTGGGTGGACGGCCTGCCTAACGTGCAGGCCCTTGAATTGCTCGAGTTTGCCGGTGGCCAATTCGGTATGGCCTTCGACCTGGATACCGATCAGGTCGGGGTGGTCTTGCTCGACACCAGCCAGGACATCGCCGCTGGCAGCAAGATTCGCCGCACCGGCCGCGTAGCGGATGTACCCGTGGGCAATGCGTTACTCGGTCGTATCGTCAACGCACTGGGTCAACCGCTGGACGAACAAGGTACCTTGCAAACCCGTCAACGCCTGGCAATCGAGCGTGAGGCTCCCGCCATTCTGGAACGCGCCCCGGTCAATCAGCCGTTGCAAACAGGCATCAAGGTCATCGACGCTACGATCCCGATAGGCCGGGGGCAGCGGCAGTTGATCGTCGGCGACCGCCAGACCGGCAAAACCGCGCTTGCCTTGGCCACCATTCTGAATCAACGCCAGCATGGCGTCATCTGCATTTATTGTGCAATCGGCCAGCGCGGCGACGCGGTGGCGCGGGTGATCGATACGCTGCGCGCACAAGGCGCCATTGAGCAGACCATACTCGTCGTCGCGGGCGCCGATGAACCGCCCGGCCTGCAATACATTACCCCTTACGCCGCCACCAGCATGGCTGAATATTTCATGGAACAGGGCCGCGACGTGCTGATCGTTTACGACGACCTGAGCCATCACGCCTTGGCCTATCGGGAACTGTCGCTGTTGTTGCGCCGGCCGCCCGGCCGGGAAGCCTATCCCGGCGATATTTTTTACATCCATTCGCGCTTATTGGAGCGCTCGACCCGGCTGGCGCGCGGCGGCTCTTTGACTGCCTTGCCGATCGTCGAAATCGAAGCCGAAAACCTGGCCGCTTACATCGCCACCAATTTGATTTCGATCACCGACGGCCAGATTTATCTGTCCCCCGAGCTGTTCCACAAGGGGCTGTTACCGGCCGTCGATGTCGGCAAATCGGTGTCGCGGGTCGGCGGCAAGGCGCAATTGCCGGCTTACCGGCTGGTGGCGGGCGCCTTGAAGCTGTATTACGCCCAATTCGAGGAGCTGGAAATGTTCGCCCGCTTCGGTACCCGACTGGACGCCAGAACCCGCGCCCTGCTCGAGCGTGGTAGACGCGTGCGAGAAATCCTCAAGCAACATGAACATACGGCCCTAAGCCCTTTCGAACAAATCGTCGTGCTGCTGGCGGTCACCGAAGGCTTGTTCGACGATCTGCCGCCCGTAAGAATCCCGGAAGCCGAGCAAAGGCTGTGCAGCCTGGTCGTCAGGCAGTTTGGCGACATAGGCCGGCGCATTTATGAAGGCGAATCGCTGAACGCGGAGGATCGCATGGCGATATTGCAGGCCTGCAAACAAGTATCAACCGGCGAGGTTACGGATGGAAACCGCGCAAACACTTAGGCGGCGCATCAAAACCGTGGGCGAATTACACGCCATTGTCCGCACCATGAAAGCGCTGGCAGCGGTCAGCGGCCGTCAATATGAGGCGATATTGAAATCCCTGGAGGATTATGCGCGGCCCGTGGAAATGGGCTTGCGGGTGACGCTGCGTGGCCGCGTGCTGGAGCAAGTGAACCGTGCAAAAAAGCCGGGGCCGCTGGCGGCGGTGATTTTTGGCTCGGATGTCGGATTGTGCGGGCGTTTCAATGAGGAACTGGTCGCCTTCTCGCTGGAACAACTGCATGGCCGGTCGGGAGCAGCCGGCCTAAACATTTTGGCCGTCGGTGCCAGAATCGAAGCGCGCCTTAGCGAACTTGGCCAGCCGGTCTCGGCTATCCTGTCAACGCCAAGTTCGCCGGCTGGCATTGCCGCGGCTGTCGGCCAAATCCTAACCACGCTCGATCTCTGGCAGAAGCAGGCCATAGGCCAGGTCCTGTTGTTTTACAGCCAATCCGGCACTCCCAAACTATTCCCGCTCCTGCCTGTCGATTTGAAGCAATTCGACAGACTCATGGAAGAGCCTTGGCCGTCCAGGGTATTACCTACCTTCAGTCTGGACGCGGAGCGTCTGTTGGCGGCCTTGATACGCCAGCATCTGTTCGCAAGCGTCTATCGCGCCATCGTGGAATCCTTGACGGCAGAAAATCAACTGCGTCTTCGCGCGATGCAGGCCGCGGAAAAAAACATCGAAGAAAAAATGGACGAACTGGTATACGAATTTCGTACCCAACGCCAAGATGCGATCGACGCGGAGTTGCTGGACATCGGCGCGGGCTTTGAGGCAGTGCGCGGACATTAAGCGATTTATCCTAGAAAAATCATTTGGTCCACGAAACACACGAAAATCACAAAAAGTTTCAAACAGTTATCACACCTAAGAGCAGCACCTAACAGGTGAATCGATAAACTTCATAACGCAATGATTTCTTCGTGTATTTCATGATTTTCGCGGACTTACTGCCGTTTTACTCTGAAAGTCATGGTGGGAGCGACGCACAGTCGCGATAAATGGCTTCAATTCGAGACTATGCGTCGCTCCTACAGCTAGAACTTTCATCCACCCACTATGGAGCCCGTCGCAAAAGATGAAAAATGCCTTAACCCGCCGCCCGCCGTAAGAAGGCAAGGATGAGGGGGATATAAAACAGGGATCAGGTTTTTAGCGGAAAAGCTTCAGCTTTTTCCGCTTAACGCCGCCCCGGTTGCCGAAACATCACGGCCGCTAGTGTACATTTTCACGGCTGACCTCATAAGGCACTTCATAAATCGAGGATAGTTTGCGCCTGAATTCGTCGGTAATGGAACGTGCATCCTGCCGGCTGTTGATGACGCGAGGCGTGATCAATATCACGAGCTCATTCTTATCTTTGTTGCGCGTCGTGCTGCCAAACAACGGCCCAATCAACGGAATTTCATGCAGGAGCGGCACGCCAAAGCGCAGATAGTCATTGTTTTCCTTGATCAGCCCGCCCAACACGATGGTTTCTCCGCTTTGAATCGCCACGCTACTCTGAATTTCGCGTTTACTGATGGTCGGGGAATCAATATCGGACGACTCGGTCTGTTTGGCATCGTTAACCGTCTGCAAGATGTCCATTAAAACCAATCCGCCCGCGTTTACGCGCGGCCTGATCTCGAGACTAATACCGGTATCGAGCATATCGATGCCGCTGGTCTGAATGGGGTTGGTTGCATCATTGGTATTGGTCGATTGCGAAGTTCGCATCGGCACCGAGTCCCCAACCTTGATCGAGGCTTCCTGGTTGTTGAGTACCATCAGCGACGGCGACGAAATAACATTGATATTATCGTTTGTCGCGGCTGCTTTCAGGATGGCATTGATGTCCTTGGAATTGCTCGAAAATGCATAGGTAAAACCGCCGCTAAAGAAGCCCTTCGCGATATCGTCAAGCTTGATCCCACTATCCCTGCCGCCGCCGCTGATGAGGTTGTTACCACCATTGTTGTGAGTGATATACCATTGAATGCCATATTCCAGGTCGTCCTTCAAGGACACTTCCACAATCGTCGCATCGATCAACACCTGCAGCGGCAACACATCCAGTTGTTTGATCACCTTTTCGATTTTTGCATATTCTTCCGAATTGGCGACGATGACCAGGGCATTGTTGCCTTCGTCCGGGATGATTTTGACATTGGGCATTTCCGCATTGCTGCTGCCGGACATTCCGCCCGTGGTTCCACCAAGCAGATTGGACGTGGTCGAGCGGTCTTTCGTTCTTGAGTCGCTCAAACTCTTGTCCATCGTGGAATCTTTTGTAGCGCCGCCTTCTTGTCTATTGGACGCCGACAGCGCCTTGCGCCCAGAGGCGATAGACGCCGATTTCGAGCGTCGCGAAGTGCCGCCGCCGAAAATCTGCCCCAAGGTATCGGCCAAGTCAACCGCCGAGACGTGTTGCGCCCGGTAGACGTGCACACCACCACTGGCATCGGCATTGGTGCGATCGAGTCGGTACACCCAGCTTTCGATGTCCTGCAAATATTTGGCGTTATGGGTGATGGCCAGGATCGCGTTGAGGCGCTCTATTTCTATGAAGCGGAAAAAGCTGGTTTGCCCCGTTTTATCATCGTCAGACACCCGCTGGAAAACCTGCTCCAGCTCTTCGATGATTTTCGAGGCATCGACATGCGCCGGCGTGAACAAGGCAAACGAACGCCCTCTCAGCACATCCACGTCAAACGTGCCAACGACTTCCATGACCCTGCTCAATTCGGCGCCAGAACCCGATACTAACAAGATATTGCGATTGGGATCGACATGCACGAGCGCCTTTTCCGGCAACAGCGGTTTCAGTATCTCGGCGATTTCGCTGGCCGCCACATTCTTTACCGGAATGACCCGTGTTTGGTAGCCGGAAGGTAAACGGCTCGTACCCAGCGATTGAAAAGACGCACTGTAAACCGCTTCGTTCGCTGGTTTGATCATGTACATGCCGTCTTCTACCGACAAAGCCGCGTTGTTGACGCTCAACAACATTTCCAGCGTGGGAATCAGCTCGTCTTTGCTGAGCGGTTCCGTGGTTTGCAAGGTAACCTTGCCGCTGACTTGCGGACTGATCGTGTAGTTCTTTTTTAGGATCTCGCTCAAAATGACCTTGGCCACCTCGCCCAGGTCCGCATCATCGAAATTCAGACTGTATTCGCCCTTACCCGTGCCTTTTTTGGCGGGCGTGGCCGATTTGCGCGCGCTGATGCTGGCTTCGTCATTGGGAAAAACTTCCACTTTGGCGGCTTTACTACTGGCGGTTTTGTCTTCAAAGGGCAAGGTCTGACCTTCCTCAATCGGCTTGGCAGCCGGAAGAGGCATTTTTTTATGCAGTTGCGGGCCGATGTATTCACAGCCCGCCACCGTCAAGGCCAGCGCCATTATCAAGGGCGCTTTGCGTGTGTTAACCGTCATTGTTGATATTCTCGGAAGGATTGTTATTTGGCGGTGTTACGTTGGGTTGCACGGCTTTCACGGGAGGTGGCGGCCTTTTCGCCGGCTCGGGTATTTTCCCTTGTTCTCTCGGTTTTCTCAGCATCAAGGCCTTTTCCTGCGCGCCCTGCTGCAAGATCACCCGGTCAAACTGGATCTGTTTCAGCCGCCAGCCAGAAATCATCTGCTGTTCATTCAATTTCAAAAACTTTTTCGCTTCGTTTTGTTTTCGAAACAATGCCCATTGGCGCTTGTCCCTATTATAGATGCCAATCAGCAGCCAATCATCGATTTGTCCGGTTTCCGCGGCCGTTTCCACACCGGTTTCCACGGTTTCAGCCAGGGGTTTTCGCCCTTCGATGAACAAGGGCCGCTCGACGACACCCATGAAATTGCCCGACAGCTGCTTGGGCGGCTCCAGACTGGGCAAGGGCTCGGCCTGGTAATCGGCTGCAATGGTCTGATTCAGTATCTCCTGCAGCTCGCCGCGGCTGAATTCAGCAAAACTCCACTCCACGAACAACGCGAAGAGCAAGATTGCAGCGCTGATCAATTGCCATTTGAAAAGCGTGCGATTCATTGCGTCTGCCCCCGCATGAAACTCACCACTTGAAAACTCACATTCAGCTGTCCGCTCGGGTCGATTTTATTGGTCGCTCGATTGCGTATGCCGCGCACTGGGTTGATGTCCAGTTGATCCACGATCAATATCGGTACCGCCGTTTCCAGTGTATTAAGCACATTGACCAGGGCCTCCATGTTCGCCGTCATGCGCACTTTGACCGCGATGCGAAAGAAACCATCCTCCAACTTGCCCGGCAAGCCCTGCGTGCTGGTCAACTGCCCCCCGGCATCGGCCACGGCGGTCTTGACGATGTTCTGCAATTCGGCGGAGGCCAATGCTTCGGTGCTGCTGGTACTGAAATAACCTTGCTCCTGGAATTGCTGCTTGATGGTCTCCAGGGCTTCGGCAACCCGCCCTTCACGACCCGCAATGGTTTGCTGGCGCTGCAGGCGAAACAGCAAGTCATTTTTTTCTTCGTGGTAGGCCAGGCCGGTCGTCAGCAACGGGAGCAAGACGGCAAAGAGAATGACGCCAATGACGCCGAGCAATAAGCCGACAGCCAGCCAGCGCTGAAAACGGGGATCATTCACCGGCCGCCTCCTCTTCCAGGGCCGCCTCGCCCGCCGGCATGTCTTCTCCGTTGCTTGTTGCGTTGGCCGACCTATCGCTAGCAGATTCACCGTCGACAGCGTCCGTGGAAGCCGGCATCGTGATATCCATGCCGATCTGAAAACGTTCGCGCCCCGTCACCTTGTCCTGCGTCAGCGGTGAAACGAAACTGACGTTGCTGAAGAATTCAGAAGTTTCCAAGGCGGCGATCAGAGCGGATGCGGCGGGCGATTGACCTTGTATTTGCATGTGCTGGCCGGAAAACTGCATGTGCGTCAACCAGGTATCGTCGTTCAACAGATTGCTGAGCTCATTCAATACCGGCAGTAAGGCGGGCGCCTGGCGTTTGGTGTCTATCAACCTTTGCGTTTCCGTGCGCAAAGCATCGATCTCGGTTTGTTGCGCGTCGACGACCTGATTTTGTTTTTCCAATTGCCTGATGCGGGTCTTTAGACTTTCGACGGCCTGGCCTTCCATCCAGACCGGCAAAACCAGCACGCCAAACAGCAATGACAATAACAGAACACTCATCAGCCAATGCGCGGATTGCCTCAATGTACCGCCTGTTTGGCGATAACGCTCCGGCAGCAGGTTATAGGCATTATGGTACTGCGGAAAATCCGTCGTGGTCGGCAGATAATCGACGCGTCGCGGCCGCACGCCCCATGTCTCCAGCAAGGCCAAGGGTTCATCCAGCCGTTTTTTCGGCGCGATGATCAACAATACCTGTAATTGACCGTATCCCGTGTTACCGATGAGGATCGCGCTAAAGTAAACGTGGTCCATTTTGAACGGCGTGTAGCGGTCCAGTTCGAACCCAAGGACTTGTTGCAGGTTTTCCTGTGCCGCGGCGGGCAGGAAAACCGATTTATGCAAGCCATGATCCGCCGGTAAGCGCAATACCAGTTCGGCTTTCTCGATGGCGGGATATTGGTTTTTCAACTGCTGATAATGACCGATGTCGGCTGGCTCGATGCGGCGTTGCGTGACGGTGTTGCCATCATCGTCATAAAACACCACATCGAAACCTTGTCCATTGGGGGTAAAAATGACATTCCCGTGTCGGTCGCGGAGCTGACGACGTAGCGCTTTCGGCGCCAGAAAGGCCAATTCCTTCCCCCACCACTGGAAAAATCCCTTCAGATCAATATCTATCGTCGTATCTAAATTCATCTTGAATCGTGATTACCGCGTATCCCATTGCCTCGTCGAATAACGACGGCCCTTGTACATTTTGTTTCCAGTCGAGTATCTGATAAGGCATGTCCGCTTCGCCGCCCTGGCTTTTCACGACAACCTCCAAGCCGGCGACTGCTTCGCCATGCACCATCGCTTCCGCAAGAATAGTATAGGTTTCGCTTTCGCCAGCCAAGCCAGCTCCAGCTTCAGCATCGCCGTTGGCTTCGCCTGTCTTCGCCAAGCGGTTTTCCAGGGCGACGTCCTGAATGTTTCGTTTTTTCAACTCACTCGCCAGCAAGCTCAATAATTCGGGACTCGCCGTGTTTATATTCACTTCCGCTTGTCCGGAATAAAGGGTAATGAAGGGTTGTATCGCGGTGAATATCGCTTCATTCATGCCCAAGACCAATTGCAACTCCTCGAGCGTCTGAAACGCTTGGTTGCTGGGGCCGTAAGACAATCGTGCCATCTGATACTGCCGCCTTTCCGCGCCCAGCGTCCGGGTGTCGTCATCGGCATCACGCCAATCCAGGATGGCGTTCAAAAGCCGTTGTTGTTCCCAATCATCCTTGACTACCGCGGCGAGCAATGCAGTCAATTGCGTTTCGTTCGAGGTATTGATGTCGATTTTGCCGGCTTCCGACAGAATGCGTATGCGAACCTCGCTGTCTGGCTTGAGCAACCGGTACACCGTGCCATCGGCTTGCCAGCGCAGTTCCGGCTCAGTCTGAGCAAGCATGAATTGAGCCAATATTATACCGCTTTCGGCTTGCGCCAGTGCCTCGGCATTGTTTTTCAACGCCAGGCTAACACTGTTATCCCGGCGCATCGTCATCGCAAAACTGCCGGCCATCAAAGTCAACAAGGTCAAAACCCAGAGTACGATGACCAATGCCAAACCCGACTGGGGCGAGCGAATCAAAGACATGCGCTTACTGGACATCGTCGCTCGTTTCGCCTTCGGCTACCGCCTCCGGGGTGGCAAGTTGTGTGATTTTTACCGGGAACACCATTTCGGGCCAATAACTACCATCGGCGAGAATGATGGAAACCTTGATCAGACTGGGCAAGCGATCGGCCAAGGTCCATTCATCGCGCCACTGCAACTCGGCGACATCCTCTGTTTTACCGAAATAAGAAAATCGTAATTCCTCGATATTTTCCAGCAAGATTTCCGGCCGCGCGGGTGTCGCATCGACTTCCGCATCGGCATCGGCCTGACGATAAGGCGTTAGGTTTACCCATAAGGTTGAAGGATCGTCGGGAGCCAAGGTTATCGTGAAAATCTGCAATCCTTTACGGGCGGAACTGGCGGGTAATGCCGCCACGAAACGCAGGCTCTGCATCAAGCCCTGGAAGGCCTGCTGGCCATCGGCTGCCTGATCGCCCCGCTCATCCAGCATTGGTACCGGACGAATAGTCGTCAGGTGGCGCTTGAAAAACTGGTAAACGACGGCCTTGTTATTCAGTGCGGAAACCTTGCTTTCGCCGGCGTTCCAGCTCTCGGCCGCGATACGCAAACTGGCGAACAGCAAAACCACCATGACGCTCAACAGTGTCATGGCGATCAATACTTCTATCAATGTGAAACCGTTATCGCGAACCGACTTCACAAGGCCGGTTCCCGGAATAGCTTGAGCGCGTGCAATTCCAGCGCACGCTGATTGTCGTCATCCTCGCCCCAACTCACCCTCACCTTGACGGCCATCAATTGCAGCGGAATCGGTGCTTGGTCTTGTTCCTGCTCGGGCCGGGAACCGAATCTTTTGCCGATGAACGCGGGCCCCGCGACCGGCTCCATTCTGACGAGCCAATCGTATTTATCGCCTTCGGTCCCGTAAAACTCGCCGCTCTGCAACGGCGTTTCCACGCCCAGTCGCGCCATCAGTGATTCGGCGATTTGAACCGCCAAGGTGTATTCCTCGGATACGACAGCCGCATTGACGCCGGAACCAAAGATGCGAAGCACGATGGTCAACGCCACTGCCATGATGGCGAAGGCCACCAAAATCTCCAGCAAGGAAAAGCCTTTATACTTGCGCATCGACAGCCTGCCGTGCCACAAAAAATCGAGCAATGCCGGGGATCTTTACAGAAGATATGACGACAGCGCCGGTGATCCAGTTGACATCGATGCGGCGGACTTGCCGGCCCCATTCCAGGGTAATGCGGCCACCGGTCGAGGAACCGTCCGGGAAAAACCGAATGCTACCTTCCCGCTCTTCGCTGAATTCCTCCTCGGCGACGGTCAGCGAAATCTCGATTTGCGCATCCAGTTGGTAGACTTTGTCACGATTACTGATGCGATAACTGTTACCGTCCAGATTGACCGCCACACTGACAGGCTTGCGAGTCACCAGGGCCTGGCCATGGGCATAACGCAAGGCCGATGCGATGTCCCTTGCGGCTGCCTGCAAGCGGGTGCCTGGATTGCCGGAAGAAATATTGCTGCCGACGACCGCAAAGCCCAGCACGCTGATCAACAAGACGATGATCAGCTCCAGCAACGTAAAGCCTTGTTGGCTCTGAACCGCAAACGGCACGGAGCATCATTCCCAGCTATTGATATCCTGATCCTCGCCCTCGCCGCCTTCTTTTTCATCGGCGCCGTAGCTGAACAAATCGAAACTGCCGTGCTGGCCGGGATAGACATAGTGATAATCGTTCATCCAGGGGTCTTGCGGAATTTTTTCCTTACGCAAATACGGCCCATTCCAGCGCTTGGCGTCGGACGGTTTTTCGACCAACGCGCTCAGACCTTGTTGCTGGGTGGGATAGCGACCTTCATCCAATTTATACATATCCAGTGCCGCCGCCAGATCCTCGATTTGGACTTTGGCGGCCTTGGTTTTGGAAGCGCCCATGTGTTTCATCACTTGCGGGCCGACGATACCGGCCAAAAGCGCGATGATCCCCAAAACCACCAACAGTTCCAGCAAGGTAAAACCGCGCGAGCGGCGGATAGTGTGTTGCATGATTGCTCCTCCTTTAGACGGCAAGATCGTTGACACTCAAAATGGCTAATAAAATGGAAACAATGATGCCGGCGATCATCAAGCCCAGGGAAATGATCAAGGCGGGCTCCAATAACGCCAGCATGCGCTGTATCGTCGTTTTCAGTTGTTTGTCGTAAATCACCGCGACCCGCATCAGCATTTCCTCCAGCCGGCCTGTTTCCTCGCCCATTTTAATCATTTGCACGGCCAATTTGGGAAACAGGTTTTGCTTGGACAGCGCTTCCGACATGGTGCGTCCCTGTTTCAGTTGATCTTCCGCGTCCGCGAGCAAGTCCGCCAGGACACCATTCGTCACGGTTTCACGCACGATACCCAGGGATTTGAGGATGGACACGCCGTTACCCAGCAAGGTACCGAAGGTACGGCTGAAATTGGCGGTTTCCATATTGATGACGATAGCGCCGAACAAGGGCAGCCGCAAAAAACGTCCGTCCCATGCCTTTTTACTGACCGGATTGGCCAATTGCGCCTTCATGAACTGCACGCCCCCCATTATCAGCAACAGCAGCAACCACCAGTAACTTTGCAGAAACTCGGCCAACCCGACCACGATTTGGGTCGGAAGCGGCAGTGCTTGCCCCGCGCTTTCAAACATTTCCTTGAACTGCGGCACCACAAAGGTCAGCATCACGAACAACGAAACCAGAGACATCACCAACAAAATGGCGGGATAAATCAACGCCGTACTGACGGTATCCTTGAGCTCCTGACTGCGTTCCATATAATCGCCAAGGCGTTGCAACACCCCGCCCAGATTGCCGCCCATTTCGCCAGCGCGGATCATGTTCAAATAGAATTTGGAAAACACCTCGCCCTGACTCTCCAAGGCATCGGCCAGAGCCTTGCCAGCCTTGACCTTTTCCAGCACATTGGCGACCAATTTATGCAACTTGGCATTTTCCTCGGTCAATTGCAGCAAAATCGTCAATGATCTGTCCAGCGGCAAGCCGGATTCCAACAGCGTCGCCAGTTCACCCGTCAACATGCCGATTTCCTTGTAAGACAGGCGCAAGGCCGCTGACTTGAGCCTGAAACCCAGAAAGGTCTGGTCCTTGGCTGGCTCGATGCGAATCGGAATCAGACCCTGATTTTGCAGTTCCAGCAGCAAGGCTTGCTCATCCTTGGCGTCGCGCACGCCCTCTTCGGCCAAACCCTGGTTGTTGACGACTTTGTAGGAATACAGTGGCATGGAAAAAAAATGAATGACGATAAAAGACTACAACCGTGTAGTCCTGGTGCGTTTGCCAGAAGGTTTTTTATCTGCCCGATTGGGCATATTTTAGCCTCATTCTTTTGGCACTCTCTTCAATAAATCAAACAATTCGCTGTTGGTCGAAATCACGATGCTGGTATCGCCATCGATCACTTTGCGGTAAGTTTCCATGCTCTTCAGAAAGTTGTAAAACTTCGCGGCTTCCGGCTTCTGCCCGTAAGCCCTGGCATAGATCTCGGTGGCCTTGGCGTCGGCTTCGCCCTGGATTTCCTGCACCCGCTTGTAGGCCGTCGAACGAATTTCATTGATGTCACGCTCCCGGTTGCCATTGATCCTCGCCGCCTCTCCTTCGCCTTCGGAACGGAAGCGTTGCGCAATCTGCAAGCGTTCGCTGATCATGCGTTGATAAATACGCTCCAGCACCTGCTGGTTGTAATTGATGCGCTTGAGACGCACGTCCAGCAACTCGATGCCGAATTCCTCCAGCTTGGGGGCCGCGGCATCGTAGACGTCCTGTTCGATTTTCGCCCGGCCAACGCGAATAGGCCGCAGCTGGCCCAAAGTGCCCTCGCCCGCCAAATTACCCAAGCTTTCATCCATCACCGGTTTGCGTTCCTTCTCGGTCCGCACCACTTCGATCAACTCGTGGCGGGCGATGGCGGTGCGGGTTTCGCTCCCCAAAATATCCTCGAGCCGAGATTGCGCGCTGCGTTCGTCGCGCAGACGCAAGTAATAGCGCATCGGATCGGTAATCCGCCAACGGGCAAAGGTATCGACCTGCACATACGTCTTATCCTTGGTCGACATTTCCACCATCGGCCCGTCCCAAGCCAGATAGCGCTTGTCGAAACTGTTGACTTGTTGCACGAACGGCAGTTTGAAGTGCAGGCCGGGGTCCGTCACCGGGTCGCCGATAGGCCGGCCGAATTGAGTGATGATGACTTGTTCGGCTTGATTGACCGTGTAGGCCGACAAAAACAAGCCGAGCAAAATAATGGCAAGCAAACCGCCCGTGGTCGCGGAAAGTTTCATGGCGCTACCCCCAGCGGTTTGTCGGAAAACGGCAGCATCGGCAAGATTTGTTGCACGGTATCATCAACGATGATTTGCTGCCTGGCTTGCGGCAATACTTCACCCAGCGTTTCCAGATAAATACGGTCCCGGGTGACTTCCGGGGCTTTCAGGTATTGTGCCAACACCTGATTGAAGGCGGCGACATCACCCTCGGCTTCATTGATGCGTTTGAAACGATAGCCTTCGGCGGCGCGTATGGCCTGATCGGCTTCGCCACGCGCCCTGGGTACGGCTTTGTTGTATTCGCCATTGGCGATGTTGATGGCGTTTTCCTTGTCCTGCTGGGCACGGTTCACTTCATTGAACGAAGGCTGAACCGGCACCGGGGGATTGACGTTTTTGAGCTGCACTTGATTGATGGATACGCCGAGGTTATAGCGCTGGGCCAGTTCGCGCATGCCAGCCAGTGCAGAGTCTTCGATTTCCTGGCGACCGATGGTAATGATTTCATCGACGGTCCTGTCACCGACTATTTCGCGCATCACGGATTCCGAAATATCCCGTAGCGTCAGGCCGGGATCGCGTACATCGAACAAATATTTTTCGGGATCGGTTATCCGGTATTGCACTATCCATTCGACCAGAGCCGAATTCAGATCGCCGGTGACCATCGATCTTTCCAGCTCGGGTTCGTCGCTGGCCTGATCGCGATTGGTGAAACCAGGCGTGGTAAAACCGAATTCCAATTTTTGCTGGCGCTGGGTCGGGACTTCGATGACGGCATCGACGCCGAACGGAATCTTGAAATGCAAACCGGAAGGCACTTTGTCGATATACCGGCCAAAACGCAGCAAGACACCCTCCGACTCCGCCGGGATCGTATAAAACGACATATTCAGCCCTATCAGCAACAATAAGAGTAGAAAGATAGACTGAGGCGACAAGGGCCAGGCCATGCTGAAACGCTGAAACCATATCTTAGGATCGTTCATGCAAACCTCCGTACCTCAAATGGAATCAGCACCCGAAGCGAGCGAAAAGCGCACTCCGGGCCTCCAGCATCAGTGATGATGACCACCCGCGCCGTGAATATGGCCATGCGCCAGTTCATCGGCGGTAGCCGGTCTGACATCGACCACTTCGACCGCAAAATTCAGGGTTTCTCCGGCCAAGGGATGATTGCCGTCTATGGTCACATCGTCGCCGTTGATGTCGGTCACCGTGATGATGCCGGCGCCATGGCTCACGTCGGCGTGAAACTGCATACCCACCTCGACATCCATGCCTTCGAACATTTTCTTGGAAACCACTTGCACCATATCCGGCACCAGTTCGCCGTAAGCTTCGGCCGGCGGAATGGAAACATCGAACTTGTCGCCGACGGACTTGCCGGTCAAAGCCGCTTCCAAGCCAGAAATGATGTTGCCGGCACCATGCAAATACACCAACGGCTCTTCACCGCGGGAACTGTCCAACTGTTCTCCGACATCGTTGGTTAGGGTATAGTGTATGGAAACAGCTGTTTTATCAGTGATTTGCATAAATGCCTTTTTGCTTTTAGGAAAAAAGCCATTATAACCTCATCCCGGAAACGCTTGTCACCTTAACGAGTGATACGCCGACATCCCAACAATTGGCATTATATGGCATTGGTCATGGTGGGAACCTTGTTTTTGGTCAAGCAGAAAAAAAGCGGGGCGCCAGCAGTGTTCCATGTTGTCATTCAACGATTTTAGTGACGGCGCTGAAACATCTGCTACCTCGTCGCCAACTAACCGCAGAGGAATTGGCGGACATTATCAACTAGCGCCATTATATGAGGCGAAAGGCTTAGTGGTGGAGTTTCCAATCAGCTTCTCAGCAAAGCGAGTCTTACTAACAGCATGACAAATAATATTGCACTCCACAATAAAAAAAAATTTATAAATTTTTTTTCTTAGATTGGTGCTTCCAGCCGGCAACAAAGAGGGAGTTAAAAACAATGCGATAGGACTTACGCATTGACGGAAGCCTGAAACTGTGGGTTCAAATATTCCTTGCCGACCATGAAGCTGTTGACGAATGCGGCGATCACATCCTGATACAACGTTCTTTGCCATTGGTAAGCATTGCGAATAATTTCAGTAAATTGCATTCGCTGCAGATGAACATAGCCACATAAAGCGGCAAAGATATGGTTGAGTATCGGTACTTTGCTACGGACTTGGAACTTCTCGATGTTGCAAACCTGCTTGATCATGCGGTGGTATTGCTCGATCTGCCAATGCTGGTCGTGCAGTTTCTGAAAATCGGATTGCTTAAAGGCATCATAAGCCTCAGCCTCTGGCAGGAACACCACGTAATGGCGCAGTTGGTCTTTTAACCGCGTCCGAAACAGCTTCACGTTGCCAAAATCACGTAACCAGACCCGCATGCCGTCGTCAGGAATGTCCAGTTTTTGTACCTGGATCCAGGTGCCTTTTTCCGTCGACACCCGGCGATTGCTTTCCACCGCAAACATAAACCCCATCCGGTGGTTTTTTACCGTCTTAAGGTTGTCCACACAGGAATACCAACTATCCCCGGTCATAAAATTCGGTTGTAATCCCCAAGCCAGCACCTCGCCCAACATGTCGAGGAAATAATCATTTTTGGTTTTTCCTTCTGCCTTGTCGTATACACGATAGTTAACGGGCAGGCTGCGGCCTTGCGGGTCAGTGTAGTATAACGTGATGAGATTCAAGCCTTTAACCACGCGATGATGCTTGCCAGACCAAAAATGTCCAACCAGTTCCATGCGTTGGCTGTAGGGTTTGTCTAAGGTGCTGTCATCCACGTTCAGCGTCCCGCCCACCAAGTTCAACAGACATTTTGCCTCATTGAACAAGTCTTTCGGCTCGTAACTTTCTCGTAACAGGAAACGATTCACGCTGTCATGGGAAATGTTCATCACCTCGGAAAGACGGGTGCAGGTACTTGATTTCGGTTCGCTCATCAAAAATCCCATATACATTGGCAAGGTGCAACGCGCTGTCGGTGGGCGGCTAGGCTTTCTTATCATCCCTGAATCGTTCTTGTTAAATGTACTTCCTATGACATAGTTATTGCTTGATCGTCAATGCGTAAGTCCTATGCGATTGGAAAAACTTGCCTTACCGCAGGAGTGGACATCTTGTATATAGCCCACCCCAGCCTTAAGACCTGAACTAAGATATAAAAAATGGCAATAAACCCCAAAGTCACACAACTGAAAATTGCTAAATCAACTATGTTCATGACTATTTAGGCTCGCCAATGAGATTTTGAATCGCAGTATTAACCACGCTAATACCATCACGTAATGTGAAGTCTGCTTGTAATTGCAAGCTACCGCCCGCTCTAATTTGTGACCCAAAATTAGGCTCTCACAGATTTCCCGTGGTTAACCACAACCGATAGCGCGCATAAACAGCCTAAGATCACTACATATAGTGTCTACCACGGCAATTCTTGGAAAGCCCAGAATTAAGCTGTAACTCACTAGAAAATGGAGCGGAAAAAATGGCTCTCCCAGATTTGCCGTGGTAGTTCATGATCTCGGACTAAAACTGAGATTTCAAAGATTAGCAATAAAAAATAATTGCTTTTATTTCAATGGCATAGCTTTTATGAGGCAGGTTTGTTCGATCTGCAATCAGTATCGATAAGCTATTACCACGGAAAATCTGGGAGAGCCAAAAAAATTGCATATCATTGATTTTATGGCTCTTCCGTATTTCGCGGAGTAGCCCCGACATATAGGGTTATGCATAACCGAACAACCGTCTCCCTTCGATATCAAGCCAGATATGCTGAAACAGGCGGACGGTATTGTAAATGCCAAAGCAGCGTCGTTTGATGCTTTTGATTTTGTTGTTAAGCCCTTCAACAAAGCCACTGGTTTCCCGGCGAATGAAATAGTTGGTGATTTCATTTCGCCAGTTTTGATAGGTTTTGACAAACGCATCAAAGCCCTTCAACTTCAAGACTTTGATATGCTCCATCCAGCGATCCAAGGCTTTTTCGGCCTCAGCCTTATTGAGTCGGCGCTCAAAAATACCCGTCAAAAGCTCCCGTTGGATATAGACTTCTCGCAAAATGGGGGCTTGCTGGAATAGAAAAAGCAAAACGGTTTGCTGATCGGCAGAGAGTTCCATCCAGCGCTTCCGAAAAGCCCACATCGCGCCTTTCAGCTTGGCATAATCCTCGGCAGACAGGGTATTCTTGAGTTTTTTCATTTCCGCCTTGCGGACCTGGTCGGCGCCGTCTCGATAATGCTTGGCGACATGGAAGCGATCAACCACCACCTCGACGCCGGGCAATGTCTCATAGACGGCGTTGCGATACCCTTCATACATGTCCACGCAGACGCGTTGTAACGCGTGTTGCTGTGCCTCGGGAATATTCTGCAAAAAGGCTTTAACCGTTTCTTTTTTGCGGTCGGGCAGCACCGCCAGAATCCGCTTATGGTCCTCGGTATCGATAGCCGACACGATGACCACAAAATCTTGATGCCCTTTTTTCAAAGCGATTTCATCCAGTCCCAGCAAGCGAATGCCTTGGATGGCAGACCAATCAACTTGTTGGGCCACGTGCCGATTGATAATCCCTTCCGCCGCTTCGGCGCTGATGCCGTGCTTCACGTCCATGTCGGTCACGCTGCTGTTGATCAATTCACGCAATATCCACTGCTCATACGCTTTGGTATGGGGGCTTTTCCAGTTATACCAGCCACATTGTTGCGTGGTCGTCGGACCTTTGGGGCAGTCAGGGCATCGATAGCGCTTGGGGGTTAGCTTGATCCAAACCGGCCGATCGAAAATCGACAAATGACGCAAGGTGATTTCTCTGCCATAGCCATAAAACTTATCGATCCTCTGGCCGCATTGATGGCAGGTTGCACTGGTTAACGTACTACTGACCGTGATGATGAACTCGCCTTTGGCGGTGGTTTCAACTTTTTCGATACAAACATCAGGTATATCCAGCGGTATTTGAAGTAGCGACTGTGTCATCACGATACTCCAGCGTTAAATTGTCGACCTTAGCAAAACTCACTGTGGCAGGCAAAGACTATAGCACTACATGTAGTGGTTTCTCCGCAAAATACGGAAGAGCCGATTTTATAGCCCAGTAACATTCGCCGCCAAGACAACCATTAAAAAAGAACATAAATAGATTAAAATCATTAGGAATTTTTCGCTAAAATCATATTTATTCGGATAAAGTATCCACGAATTCCTATCTTCAATGCTCTCATCAATTTCAAGCCCAACCCTGTTTAGATATTTCCTCTTTACCAAAACAGGGCCAAAATATATTAGTAATGCAGAAAGAATTATTAAAACGATTTGAGATAAGTTTAATCTCCATAAAACATCAACAAACTTCGAAAAATCTAACATAGTTATAAGACTCCTAACGGTATTAATATATGATTAATTGTTAGAGCATCCACATTGATTTCTTAAACTGCTCACTCTCACATTTTGTGAGCCACCAACGGAGATCATGTTGTTTAAATATGCACTCGCAATAGCATTACCTTTACCTGAATCCGTGACTTTAAATATTGTCGGCCCTTTTTTCGCAAAATCATTCCGAAATTGGACTGTATTTAAAAGGGCATCCGTCGCAACCGAGTTTAACGTCTAAAAAACAAGCCTATTTTCAAGACTATTTTCCGGGCCTGGATAAAGTGGCGGGATTTTAAGCGTAGGGTTCTCTCACCGCTATGTTTTTGCGGTGATTAAGTGGCGAGCTGACGATGGCGTAACAATCAGCGTCTAGCCGACGGCGAGTTTGGCATAAGTGGATTCGAAGGCAATGAAGCCGGGACAAGCCTGCGAAAAACGCAACTTGAGCCGATGACCGGTACGGATGAGTCGTGCAGCCAGGTACATGAGCTCCTGGATCACGGTTTTGATACGCCGCCGCTTGGCAGGATGCCTGACCGGGCTTTGTTCGCCCAGCAAGCCGATCAGGCCTATCCAGCGCAGGATGTTGTAGCTATAGGCGCTGAGGCTCATGATCAGGTCGTTGGTGGCAAACTTGCCGGATGGCAGGCGCTCGATATCCAGATCGGTCTTGAATTCGCTGTGGAATTGTTCAGCGGTGGCATGGTCGCGATAGAGGGCAATAACCATGGCATCGTCGTAATCGGCCACCGGCAGACTGGTCCACCAGCCTTCGATTTCGATATCCGGTAGCACGAGGGCTTGGCCTTGAGCCGTGATGGTGCGCTCGGTGATTTGCATGACCCGGCGACAGGTATAGGTTTTACCGTTGCGAGTGTGTTGCTCCATGACACTGAACAAGGCCACGCGTTTGCCTTCGCGCGGTGTGGTCCACTGGCCGTGTTGTTCGGCGTAGGCCAGCCAGGCGTCGGCATCTTGTTTACGCGGGTTCCATTTGATGATGAAATCGACCTGATCGGCTTCGTGTAAGTCGATGCGATTGTCGAGCGCGTCGTGACCGCCATCCAGCCGGACCAACAAAGGCAAAGTCGTCAAACGTTTCGCGGCGGCGAGTCCGCGCTCCAGCGCATAGCGGAATTCGTATTGGCAATGCTGCTTGCCTTCGCGCAGTTCATTACCAATACACCAGCCCTCTTTACCCAGATAGAGGGCAATCGGGGCGTAGCCGTCAAAACCTTTGTAGGTTCGGGAGACGCCTTCTTTGCAGGTTTTTTCGTTGTTCATGGGGTAAACATCGATATCCAACGCGACATGGCCGGCTAACGGCGTTACCGGCACCTGGGCGTGAGCCAGAAAATCGAGGTTGCTTTGATAAATGATCGGTAATAAGGCGTCGGCGTGTTCATCCAGCCGCTGTCTGAGGCGAGCGCTAGAGGGCACGTGCTGAATCGACAGCGCAGCTTTGAAGTAGTCGTCATTGCGATGGTTTTCAATGGCCTCGAAATCACTTTTGCCCAGGCAAAGCGTGCCAATGATACTTTTGATAATATCCGCGTGAGAAATACTATACCGTGCCGTAATGGAATACCTTTTTCCAAGGCCTGATTGAGCTGACCATAACGATTTAAACATAAACCGACCAAGGCTAATCCAGAGTGACTGGTATAAAATTCAGTGTCAGATTGTTCCAGGATAAACCGCTTCATGAATCACTCGCTGGGTGAAGAATAGAATAGGCGAATTATACCAAAATAATCCTTATGAATCATTGGTATAGATCTATTTTGCGGGCTTTTAAGTCACGGATTCAGGCTTTAGATATGTCTTTTAAAATATTTATAACCTTACCTGGCGCCAATCCTATACCAACATGATCACCTTCTAAATTGCCGGTCACAGGATCAAAACTTGCACCTAATTCTCCAGCACCTATTAATGCCGAAGGCTCTCCAAGAATTGCCGTGGTAGACACTATATGTAGTGATCTTAGGCTGTTTATGTGCGCTATCGGTTGTGGTTAACCACGGGAAATCTGTGAGAGCCATGCCGAAGCCTCGCCTGAGGTATTTGCAAGGTCGCAAATACCACCTTTATCGTATCCTAAATTTAGTGTGGCTTTACCTAAACCAACATTTTGAGCGAAATCGGCACCGAAGAAACCACCAAAATCCCAATTCCCACCATTTGGGCCAGGAAACTCGATGGCTATTCCAGAGTGGATACCG